>NZ_SDMJ01000010.1:0-107355 GCF_004153645.1 Rhodococcus sp. Q1
GCTGCACGGAGTGGCCCTGTCGATAAGAAGCACCGGTCTCGGGCTTCCTCGCGACCGCTGGTTTACCGCGGTAAACCGATCAATCCGGTCCGGGATCCCACCGTCTCAGCAACCGGAGTACACCTTGACGGGACGGTCCGAGAAGGTTGGATCGGCGCCTCATCCTGTCGTGCACCGGCTGCGGTTTACCGCGGTAAACCGCGCGTCGGACCCCGGGCGGGGGTCTCACTCGAACTGAACATGAGAACACTCCGTCCGGACACGCATTCGCTCCAGCGAAAGACTGGCCTCGCAAAGAGAGGGCATCGTGGGCGGAGATACTGCACTCAGTGGCCGGGAAGAGCGTTGAGGCACAGACACACGCCGGGGGCTGCGTATCGAGCACGTGGTGGGTTCGGAGTCGTCCATGAACGGTTGTGTCTATAGAGCGTTCTGGCCGTCGACGGTTTACCGCGGTAAACCGTCGACGGATCCTTCTCGTTATTGCCGGCGTATGGTCGGGGGTCCGGAGGGGTTCTCAGCAGGCGCAGACGGTGGCTCGGTTTACCGCGGTAAACCGCGCCACCGTCTGCGCCTGCTGGACTCGAACGGGCGACATTCGGCGGGATCCGCAGGTCGAATCGTGGGCAGGGCGGTACATGCGCCTATACCAAAGACGCGATTCGTTCGATCCTGGTTTACCGCGGTAAACCGCGGCATCTGTTGTACAGATCCGCATAATAGGGGAGCGGACACGGCATCCTCGCGTCGGTGCTGGCCACACCGATGACCAGACGGTCCCGCAGCAGTGGTCCGACAGCCCCGGGTGTCGATCGCGCCCAGATGGAAAGGGAGTGGGTTGCTATGAGGCGACCCCTCGATCCTCCGGTGCTCGGTGACGTCGACGCTCCGGTAACTCGTGTGTAAGTACAACAAGAATCCGTCGCTCTGCTCGAGCAACCTCGCGACATCCTGCCATTCTGAGGCCCGGTTTACCGCGGTAAACAGTGCCTCAGAACGGCAGGATGTGTAAACGGTAAGAGGGAGGTGAAGCGTCACGCAACGCGCGAGAGCCCCGCCGCCCGGACTGGGGCTCGCAAGGATGTACTCGCCGGTGGATCCGGAAGTTCGGTCGCGTAGGGGAGGGGAGGGGCAGCCTCCGAAGTGCGGGAGCCAACGACCAGGGGAGAGAGGGATGCGTAGTGACCGCATCGAATCGCCCGTCCTTCGCTCGGTCGAATCGCAGTAGGTCTGCCGAAACCCGTCACGATACCGAAATGGTGGGCGATCGTGCGCGATGCGATGTCGCAGCAGGGGCGCGCCCCTGCAGAAGTACGCGTCGTATAACTTGGAGACGAATGTCGTGATCGAGCAAGACTCGGACGTGGGGTGGATCGGTGCGCGACGCGAACTCGGACGGGTATCCGATTCGGTGGTTTACCGCGGTAAACCACCGGCCGCTGGAGGATCTGGACCAGTACCGCTGAGCCAGCTCGCTCGCTCTGCGAAAGCAATCTCGGCAGGACGGAAACTCGGAGCCTCGTCCATCCCCGTCATCGGTGTAACTTCCGCGTCGCTCAGGGGAATTCGAGACGCTGTGACTGCAGTTCTTTATGAAAGAAACCCTCGAACATTTGATGTCACTGTGACGAAATGGGGGAGGGGGAGGGAGCGCATTTTCGCCTCCTGCGGAAAGTGTCGCTTCATCCCGCGACGTCCCGGGGCATTCACGACACGCTGAAGCGGTCACAGATTCTCTGGCGTCGAACCCAGCCGGACGTAGGTCGGGGGAGTGCCCGCGTGTGTTCGTCGGCCTCGACCCGGCCGGGTTTCCATCCATGCGTCGACAGTCTCAGGGAGCCAACCGAATCGGGGACCGATAGACGCATCGGCTTGCGGCAGAACACCTTTCCGTAGATAACCTTTGGCGGTGTTGTAGGTGATACCGACACGGTCGGCAACCTCGTGCAATGTCAGGTAGCGGAGCACATCTGAGATGATACGGCGAAAGGTTGTTCCGTAGACCTGTAAGGGTCTATTGTACGAGTTGCGCGCCTCATCGAACTGCATCAGCACCGATGCGGCGATGCGGGCGCAACCGTCATCTCCGCCAGAAGATGGCGAAGCGTAGTCCGAAGTAGCCCCACCGTGGGGTGAAGCATACGGAGGTAACCTATGGCTGTTCATGTCATGCTCAACCAAAAGGGCGGCGTCGGAAAATCCACCCTTACAATGAATCTCGCCGCAGTCAAAGCGGATGTTCTCACCGCCGGCGACGATGACGACGTCCAGTCCCCGGTAGCCGCGATCTCGGTGGACCCCCAGGGATCCGCCGTCTGGTGGGCCTCCCGCGTCCAGGAATTGCCGTTCCTGATCGACCAGGTTCACGACAATCTCGACGTGCTCCGCAATCTCGACAAACTTCCCGGTATCAAGCACGTCTATGTCGATACCCCGGGCTGGATCGATCTGTCCGGCGCCGACGACGGCACCGATGTGCTCGGGACCGGCAGCTCCGCCGACGCCCTACGCGCCGTCCTCGAAGTCGCCGATCTGGTCATCGTTCCCATCGAGCCCGAACCGCTCTGCTTCGACCCCACGGCTCGGACCATCAAGCAGGTCATCGAACCCCTCGGTAAGAAATTCATTGTCGTTGTGAACAACTGGGACCCCCGGGACGGCAAGGTCGACCTCGAACAGACACGAGAATTCGTCCAGGCCAACGGGTGGCCACTTGCGCGAACCGTCGTGCGGCACTACAAGGTTCACACTCGAGCCGCCGCGGAGGGCAGGGTCGTCACCGAGTACGAAGCCAACCGCGTCTCTCTGCAGGCCCGGGAGGATTTCTACAAGCTCAGTCTCGAGCTCGCGGACGGTGGCCGCTGATGGCGCCCAAGGGTGGGCGCGCAAACTTCGCCTCTTTGGTCGGAGCAGTAGGCGACAACTCTCCGGTAGACCGGAAGCGCACTCCCACACCGTACAAAGTTGTTGCCCGGCCCGTCGAAGGTCAACTGCTCGCTGATGTTCCCGTCGGCCGGCTCGTTGCCAACCCCAGAAACCCACGCGACGAACTCGGGGACCTGTCCGACCTGGCTACGATCGTCGACCGGCAACTGCAACCGGGAACCGTCGTCAGCCGCGCAGCCTGGCTGAAACTGTGGCCCGAAGACGAAGACGATATCGGCACTGCCGAGTACATCGTCGTCAACGGCAACCGTCGTCTCGCTGCCGCCCAGAAGTACGGGCGCCCCGGACTCGATGTCGTCCTGCGCGACAGCATCGCCACCGATAGAGGAGAGATTCTCTGGGCTGCAACAAGTGAGAACATCGACCGCCGTGACTTCGACGTCCTCGAAGAAGCCAAGGCCGTCGAGCTGATGGTCTCCGAGTTCGGCAGCGCCGACGCAGCAGCGAAGAAACTCGGCCGCTCCAAAGGCTGGGTGTCCCAGCGCCGCGCCCTGCTCAAACTCGCACCCGAACTTCAAGCAGCCCTGCGCGCAGGCGATCTCGCCGTTCGTCAAGCCCGATCTCTGGCCCGAGTTCCGCTCGAGGAACAGGTCGCGGCATGGCAAGCGGCACAAAATTCTGAGCCGGAACCCGAAGTCGAGCCTGAGGCTTCGGATTCGGAGGAGCCACAGCCGAAAGAGCCTGCGAGCAAGCTCGAGCCGGTGGACAAGGTGGCTCAGGCACTCAAACGACTCGGCGCAGATCCGGATGTGCTTGCCGCGGCAGTGCGTAAGCACTTCACCGATGACGAGCGCCGCAAGCTCATCGATGCGCTCGAGCTCCGGTAGGCACGACTCGGAGACGGCGCCGGTGGATCGCAGAAGGACTGCAGTGGTGAGCCGATGAGCGGAATCGACGACCAGATCGCCCTTTTCGATCTCGATCCCGAATCCGAAGAGCCGACGGTCGAGCCACCTGTCTCCGAAGAACCGACGTCCGACACGCCCGATACGCCGCCGGAAGATCTGTCGGCCACCGACGCTGACACCGCCGCATCCGACGAGGATGTTGCCGCCGGCACCGACCAGGTGCCGGATCTTCCGGCCGAGTCTCGACCACGGGAGTCGCTACCTGTCACCGAGGATGCGGACGGTCACGCCATCATCGTCACCGCCGAAGCCACCTACACACCGTCGGGTGCCCGTCTGACCGGACCGGTCGACTCGATCGAGAAGCTGGACAAGCTGCTGCACTGGGCAGCATTGACTCCGCACGGACTCACTGCACAGGTGTGGTTCGTCGGGATCGACTCGTGCGCCCAGCTCGGTTGGACGATCGACCCCGGCAGTGAAGACGACGTCGACGACCTCGAACAACTCCGCCAACGCGCTGCGACCGAGCTGACCCACGCTATCGCTGCCACTCTGCCGCCTCTGATCGCTGCAGGTTGGGAACTGCGCGGCGATCCCGGCTACGTCATCCATCTCCTCCGCAAGGTCGGTAAAGCCACTCAGATGGTCGATCTCGTCCTCGAGCCCTACGTGTGGACCTACTGGAACAAGGACTTCGGCTGGGGTAACCGCGTCGGAGACATGGGCATCCTAGGCAATCCCGCTGCCGGTACCTACCTGCCCGACGACGACCGTCCCGCCGCCCGCGAACTCGGCCGCCGCCTGGCCTGGTCCGTCAAGCACCTCGACACCCTGCCGGGCCCGACCCCCGCCCGCACCGGTGCCGCCGTACTGGACAAGATCCGTCGCGAACGCCTCCGCACCGGCAAAGGCATCGTCGTCACGGCCGGCGGGCCCCTCCCACCGATCGCCGACGCCCCACGCGGGGACCTCGAACCGGCCGCCGGCTGGTCCCGTATCCCCGACGCCGACGACCTCGATGGTGCCTCCGCGCTGGTCACCATCGACCAGCGCGCCGCGTATCTGGCTTCGGCGGGCATGTTGTCGTTCGGCTACGGCCGGATCCGCAATCTCGTCGGTGACGATGCCGCAGCCGCCGCAGCAGTCGACAAGCCGGCTTTCGGCCTCTGGCGCGTGACTCTGCCCGCCGCAGCGCAATTCGGTCTACCGGAGAAGCTGCCGCTACCGCATCCGGCGATGCTCGACGACCGGCCGGTACAGACATGGATCACTACCGTCAGTCTCGACGGACTGTGCGCGCCCATCGCCGACGGGGGAATGGGGCTCGATGCCGACGACCTCGACGTCACCGAGGCCTGGGTCTACGAGGAACAAGGTCGCGCCCTGGACAAGTGGGCGAAAGTGTTGCGCGAGGCCCGCGCGGTGGCCGTCGGTACCGGCGACGTTGCCATGAAACGCTTTCTCGGCGCCTGCTACAAGGGCTATGTCGGTCGGATGGTCAATCCGGACATGTGGACCGCGACTCGCATGCACCACCACCATCAGCCGTTGTGGAGGGCGGCGATCATGGCGCACTGCCGCTGGCGTGGCCGTCGCGTCGCGATGCGCATCGCCCGTGAGACCGGGCGCTGGCCGATCCGCACCATGACCGACTCCTGGGTGTATCTGGTGGGGGAGGGGCAGACCCTTGCCGACGACAGCGACGCGCTGGGCAAGATGACCCTGGAAAAGCACATCGATCTCACCGATGAGATGCTGCTGGCCTTCGCAGGAGCCGAGACCACCCACGAGGTCCGTCTGGCGATCGCCGCTGCCTACGGCACCGACACCGACAAGGGGGAGTAGATGGCGCTGCACCTCCCGAAACCCCGATCGAAAGCGGTGCCGCAGAAAACTGTCGGTCTCGACGGCATGAAGGTCACCGTCGCCGCCGCGGCAGCCGCCGGTGTCGCCAAGGCACAGGAAACCAGCAGAGGCCTGGCCGGCTTGACCTCGCGAGTCTCGGTCAGACAGATCCGCACCGAGATCGGCAACGAGGGACTGCGGCAGGCAGCCATCGACGCCGGTCGCACTCCACCATCGGACCGAACGCTGCGCCGTTGGGTTCAGCAAGGCCGCATCCCCCATGCCGAGGTGGCCGAGTTGGCCCAGCGTCGCGCTGCCATCGCACGGCTCGGTGGAGTGAACAAGGTAGCGAGGAAGATCGGCCGCAGCCCCTCCTCGGTGCGTAAGTACATCTCCGGCAAGACCAACGAACTGCGCAACGACGCACGGTCGAAACTTAAGGACGTCAAGGCCAAGGACGTCATGGGTAAGGCCGGGGTCTTCAACCCCGACGGCACACCGAAGATTGCCACCATTCGCGTCACCGGCCGTGTCCATGTACGCAACGGTGATGAGACCGGCTACGACTACCGCACCCGCACACTGGACTTCGGCAACTCGGACGTCCCGTTCAGCGCCGTCGAATCGGAAGCGTTGGCGGCGGCGCTTGCCAACGACGACCAGGCCCGAGTCGTCGCCATCCTCGAACGTCACGCGACGATCGACTATCCCGAGAACAAGGGGTTCGACGTCTACAGCGACCAATTCGGCTTCCACTTCGACGCAATCGACAAGATCGACGTCACCTGGCACTGACCGACACCCTCGTTCCTGTTGCGGAATGAACGTAGGGGCGCAACCCGCGGACTCAGCGCTGGGGCTGTCCATATCGTCCAGCGGGTGTGATCCTGCTCGGCAGGCCGAATGTCAGCTCAGACGTTCGAGCACCATCACCATGCCCTGATCGCCACCGACGCACATCGTCTCGACACCGAACTGCTTGTCGTGGGTGCGCAGGTTGTTGATGAGCGTCGCCCTTGCGTGCTCGTCCGATCGGCGACCGTACGGCGGACACGATGACAGCTTCGGGCATGGTGTACTCCTGACAATAGCGGGGTCACAGGCCGAGGTCGCGGCCGATGAGTTCTTTCATGATCTCGTTGGATCCGGCCCAGATCTTGGTGACCCGGGCGTCTTTCCAGGCTCGGGCGACACGGTATTCGTTCATGAACCCGTAGCCGCCGTGCAACTGGACGCAGTGATCGAGCACGTCGTTCTGTATCTCGGCGGACCACCATTTGGTCTTGGCGGCGTCGACGGCAGTGAGGGTGCCGTCGACGTGCGCCACAATGGCCTGGTCGACGAAGGCCTGGGCGGCTTCGACCTTGGTGACCAGTTCGGCGAGCAGGAACTTGTTGTGCTGGAACGAGCCGATCGGCCGGCCGAAGGCGTTGCGGTCCTTGGTATAAGCGATCGTTTCACGCAGGATCTGGTCGACGTGGGCGATGTTGGAGACCGCGCAGCCCAGGCGTTCCTGGGGGAGGCGATCCATCATGTGTATGAAACCGCGGTCCACCTCGCCGATCACAGCGCTCTCGTCGAGGCGCACGTTGTCGAAGAACAGTTCGGCAGTGTCGGATTCGGGTTGGCCCACCTTGTCGAGCTTGCGGCCGCGGGTGAAACCGGGGGTGCCGGTTTCGACTCCGAACAGAGTGATGCCGCGGGCGCCGGCGCCAGGGGTGGTGCGGGCGGCGACGACAACCAGGTCGGCGGAACAACCGTTGGTGATGAAAGTTTTCGATCCGTTGAGCACCCAGCCGTTACCATCTCGGACCGCGGTGGTCTTCAGATTCGCCAGGTCGGTGCCGCCGGAAGGTTCGGTCATGGCGATGGCCGTGAGGATTTCGCCGCTGCAGAAACCCGGCAGCCAACGGCGGCGTTGGTTCTCGGTGGTCAGTTCGGTCAGATACGGGGCGACGACGTCGATGTGGATACCCAGACACGACGACAGGGAGGCCGAGATCCGGGCGAACTCCTCGGTGATCACTGCGGTATATCGGTAGTCGGAAGCCTCCGATCCACCATATGCTTCGGGGATCTGCAGACCGAGGAAGCCGTGCTTGCCGGCTTCGATCCACACATCCCGAGGCACCGCCCGATCCTCGACGAAGTGTTCGGTGCGGGGCGAGACCTGGCGGTGCAGGAACTCACGGACCGACGACCGAAAAAGTTCGTGGTCGTGGTCGTAGAGGGTCCGATCCATGAGAAATCCTCCTTGCGGGAACCCCGTCGTGAAGTGAACAGAAGCGATGTGATGGCTGGGTCGACATGGGGCCGAGGGAGAGCCCGACGATCTCTCGCCGTACGACGCGCCATGCACCCGAGATTCGGTAGGACTGCTCAGGCCACTATCGCCACACCGAGAAGCGCAACAAGCAGCACCCACCCGGTGGCGGCGGCGGCGAGGATGAACGGCCGCGGACCGACCGAGCGCAGCAGACTCAGCCGGACTCCGAGTCCGAGCCCGAACATCGCCGTGGTCAACAAGGCCGATTGAACGAGCGCGGCCTGGTCGACGACGACGTCGGGGAGCAGCCCCGACGACCGGACTGCCACCAATGCGAGGAACCCGAGGACGAAGACCGGGACCAGCGGCGGTCGCGTGCCGACCGTCGCGTCGTTCGTTCCCTTCTCGCGGCAACGGCGTCGCTGCACGAGCCCGAAATAAGCCATGACCGGGGCCAGCATCAGCACACGCGCAAGCTTGACCACAGTGGCCACGGCAAGTGCACTGCCGCCGATCACACCGCCGGCGGCGACCACCTGCGCGACCTCATGGATCGAACCGCCGGCGAGGATTCCGGCCTGTAGATCGTTCATTCCCATGATGTGTGCCAGCAGCGGGATACCGGGGATCATCGCAGTGCCGAAGACGACGACGAGCGCGATGGACGTGAGGGTCTCCTCGTCCTTCGCGTCGACCACACCGTCGGCGGCGGCTACAGCAGCCGCACCGCAGATCGAGAATCCGCACGCGATGAGGACTCGTTGAGTCCACGACAAGCCGAGGAGCCTGCCCAGGTACATCGTTCCGGTGATGCCGAGCGTGACGATCGCGATGACGACACCGATGACACCCCAGCCCAGTTCGATGATGTCGCTGAACATCAATTGGAGTCCGAGGACAGCGATGCCGAGACGGAGCAATCGTTTGGTCGAGAATTCCACCCCGGGCCGGATCCACGCGGGCAACGAGACCAGATTGGCTGCCAGCGCCCCGAGGACGATGGCGATCAGCATCGGGTTCACAGCCGGTGCCAGACCACCGAGCAACAGCGCGGTCCCGGCGCCGGCGACGCACAGCGCGATCCCAGCGGTCAGAGCGATAGCTCGGGAATGCGCGCGCGGCGTAGTCTCGGGCGTCGTGTCGGACTGTGCGGCGACGGGCATTTCCGGTGTCACGTGCAGATCGCCGGTCATCCCCGAACACCTTGCAGTTGGGGTTCTGCTGCGGCGAGTTCGCGCTTGAGGATCTTGCCTGTGGCGGTCGTCGGCAGGATAGTGGTGAATTCGATTGCTCGCGGATATTTGTAGGCCGCCATCTGGTCTCGGCACCAGACGATCAATTTTTCTTCGGTGATCTGCACACCGGGTTCGAGGATGACGAAGGCTTTGACCTCTTCACCGTGGGTGGGGTGGGGGACCCCGACCACCGCAGCGAGCGAGACCGCATCGTGGGTGATCAGTACTTCTTCGATCTCGCGGGGGTAGACGTTGAAGCCGCCGCGAATGATCAGGTCCTTCGCTCGGTCGACGATGTAGTAGAAGCCGTCGGCGTCCCGCCGCGCGAGGTCGCCGGTGCGCAGCCAACCGTTCCGCATCACCTCGTCGGTGGCCTCGGGTCGCCCGAGATATCCGGACATGACGTTGTGGCCGCGCACCGCGAGTTCTCCGATGACGCCGGGGTCGGTAAGGGTGTTCCAGCTCGCGTCGACGAGCCGAGCTTCCACACCCCACACCGGTACCCCGATCGATCCCGGTCGTGGATCCCGTTCCGGGTCACTGAACAGCGCCAACGGTGAGGTTTCGGACAATCCGTAACCTTCGAGGATCTGTACGCCGAATCGTTCGGAGAATCGGGTCAGAATCTCCACCGGAAGCGCTGCGCCGCCGGAGATCGCCCGGCGCATCGTCGCGGCGATCCGTTCGACGTCGACGTTCTCGTCCACCGCATTGAGCAGGCCCCAGTACATCGTCGGGACGCCGGCGAAGACGGTGACACCCTCAGCGGTCATCACGTCCAGCGCAGCACGGGCGTCGAAGCGAGGCAGGAGCACCAAGGTGGCGCCGACCGACAATCCCGCGTTCATCATCACGGTCTGTCCGAACGAATGGAACAGCGGAAGCGTGACCAGATAGGTGTCGTGGCGTACCGGGTTGCTGTCGAACAGTCGGTTGGCGGTGATCGCGTTCATCACCATGTTCGAGTGAGAGAGCTCGGCCCCCTTGGGTTTTCCAGTGGTTCCGCTGGTGTAGAGGATCACTGCGGTGTCCTGCGGCTCACGCACCGCCGACACGAACTCTGTCGGCAGGCCCGCCAGAGCTGCGTCGAGTCGTTGCACGCCGCCGGTTCCGGCATCACCGCCCTCGCCGACCACGAACAGCTCCCGGCACATCGGCGCCGATGCGAACGCGGTTCGCCCGCCCTCGCCGATCGGCAGGTCCGGTCCGCCTTCGAAGCAGAAGTACGCCAGAGCGCCGGAATCGTCGAGATGGTAGGCGATCTCACGGCTCTTGAGCATGATGTTCAGCGGCACTACGACGGCCCCGGCTTTGAGGATGCCGTAGTAGACGATCGCGAATTCCGGCACGTTGGGAAACGACATGGCCACGGTGTCACCCGGCGTGATACCTCGTTCGACCAGCAGGTTCGCTACCTGGTTCGCGCGGGCGTCGAGTTCGCCGTAACTGATCCGGGTGTTTCCGATCACCACGGCATCGCGGTGCGGGTACCGGCGGGCGGAATCCTCCAGAAGAACGGACAGGTTGAGCATTGTGGGGTCGCTTTCAGGATTCGGACAAGACAGTGGATTCGGCGATCGAGGACAGCGGTGCTCCTGTGGCGGCGCGCACCTGATCCTCGGTGACGCCCGGGGCGCACTAGGTCAGGACGAGGCCGTCGGCGGTCACGTCGATCACCGCGAGGTTGGTGACGATGCGCTGGACCACGCCCTCACCGGTGAGCGGCAGCGAGCACTGCGAGACGATCTTCGGGTTGCCCTGCTTGTCGGTGTGCTCCATGAGCACGATGACCGTGCGGGCCCCGTGGACGAGATCCATCGCCCCACCCATGCCCTTGACCATCTTGCCGGGCACCATCCAGTTCGCCAGATCACCGGTGGCCGAGACCTCCATGCCGCCGAGCACCGCGGTGTCGATGTGGCCGCCGCGGATCATGCCGAAGCTCAGAGGCCGGTCATGTCGTGACCCCTGACGGTCGCCGAAGCAGTTCCTGCAGGAGAACGTCGACCTCGGGCCAATCACCGTAACCGGACGCCGGATTGAGGTGTCCGACCTCGCCGAGGTCGACGAATCGACTGCCCCATACTTCCGCCATCCCTGCGACCCGACGCTTCTCTGCGAGCGGATCGTTGCTACTGGCTGCGACAATGCTGGGGAACGGAAGGCGGCGACGCGGTATCGGAAGCCAGCCACCCTGATCCAGATCATCCAGGCCGGGATACCCCTCGGGCAGGGGGTTTTCCAGATCGGCCGGGGTCGCGAGCAGTGCGCCTCGGACCGGCCGGGTGGTCTGCAGAGCCCAGTGCACGCTGATGAGAACGCCGGCGCTGTGCGCCACCAGCACCACCGGTCCGCCGATATCGGCCACGACCGCGTCGAGGGCGGCGACCCGTGCGGCCAGGCTCAGGCGGTCACGCTCCAATGGAGGTACGGTGCGCACCCGGTCGAGCCGATCGGCGAGCAGGGTCTGCCAGTGCTCGGCGACGTGATCGCGCAAGCCGGGCACGATGACCACGGTCGGTTCGATGTCGTCGTTCATCATTCTCCGAAATCATTTCTTTCGCAACGGATTACCGTTCACTCCGACCACCCGGGCGGTCAGCTCGCCCGGGAGGGTGGGGGAGACGGGGTTCGATCGGTCCCCGTCGCAGGCGACGGGGACCGATCGAGGCAGTGTCAGGCGTGCTGGGTGAAGCCGACCTGGCCGGGACGGCGATTGGGGGCGTAGCCGAGCTTGGCGAGGGTTTCGTCGGCGTCGCGGTAGGTTTCGCCGATCCGGTAGATCTCGCGGGCCTCCTTGCCGGTGGCGACCTCACGACCGAGTTCGCCCGCGATGCGGACCAGCTGCCGGATCTGCTGCACCGAGGTCATCTTCTCACCCTTGCGGCCCCAGATCGTGTCCTCGTTGCCGCACCGGGTGTGCAGCCCCATCGCGATGGCCATGGCATTGACCGGCAGCACCGAACGCATGAGGGTTTCCAGGGTCAGGCACGCCCCGTCGGGCACCCGCTGGATGAAGTTCATGATGTTGTACGGGTTCGGGCCGTCGAAGCCGCCGCCGATACCGACCCAGGTCAGGTTCAGCGGGCCCGTGTAGATGCCGCGCCGGATCAGCCGTTCGACGGTTTCGAGCTGCGGGATGGACGAGAGCTGGAAGTGTGGCTGGATGCCGGCGGCCTGCAGTCGACGCAAATGCTCCTCGACCCATTCCGGCCCGGCGGGCACCGTCATCTCCCGGTAGGTCGTCGCGAGCTCCGGGCGTTCCATCGAAGTGCCGGCGATGTCGTCCGCGGTCATCAGTTCCATGATGTTCATCTGGCTGGTGTTGATGGCGATGGTCACCTGATCCGGCTTCGGATCCAGTTCGGCGAGCATGTGCCGAACATCGTCCGAAAGCCACTTCGCTTCGGCGCCTTCACCTTCCGGTGCGAACGAGATCGAACCGCCGACCTGCAGAATCATGTCCGGGACTGCTTCGCGCAGACGGGATAGCAGTTCGTTGAACTTCGACAGTCGCTTGCTGCCCTTGCCGTCGAGCTCGCGAACGTGGATGTGCAGCACCGTGGCACCGGCCTCGTAACAGTCCACCGCCTGCTGGACATGCTCGTCCATCGTCAGCGGCAGGTCCTCCGGGAAATCGTCCGGTTCCCATTCCGGTCCGTACGGGGCCGCGGTGATGACCAGCTTCTCCTGGCATTCGGGGAACAAGGCATCGTCGTGGAAATGCATGACAGTCTCCTGTGATCGGTTCGTGAAGTACTGAGGGAAAGAGATTTCGGTGGTCAGAACGGCCGGTCGCCGATGATGCCGGCGCGCTCCATCTTTCGGACGGCCGGCCAGTAGTCCTGGACCGCGTAGTGCTGAGTGGAGCGGTTGTCCCAGATCGCCACGCTGTTCGGGGTCCACCGCCAACGGACCTGGTATTCGGGGATCGTTGCCTGGCTCTGCAGGTAACGGAGCAGCTCACCTGCTCCGGGGGCGTAATCGATCCCGCAGCGGACGTTGTCCGCATTGTGGAAGTTCGTGAAATGTGTGGTGAAACTGTTGACGAACAGGACCTTTTCACCCGTGTCGGGATGGGTGCGGACGACGGGATGCTCCGCGTCCGGGAATCGGTCCTTCAACTCGAGGCGCTTGTCGATCGGCAGGCGCGCACCGAAGGACGCTTCGATGCTGTGGCGTGCGCGCAGCTCGGAGATCTGTTCCTTCACGTGTTCGGGGAGCCGCTCGTAGGCGAGGGTCATGTTCACCCAGATCGTGTCGCCGCCGACGGCCGGGCCTTCGACGCAGCGAAGGACCGAGCCCATGGGCGGGTTCTGCCGCCAGGTGGCGTCGCAGTGGTAGGAATTCTCGAATGCCTCGGGTGGGCTGTCGAGCCCCTTGTAGATGCGGACCAGGCCGGGATGGTCCGGGTCGCTGCCGAGGACCGGATGGTCCTCGAGCGGGCCGAACCGCTCGGCGAGGGCGACATGGTCGGCCCGGCTCATCTCTTGATCCCGGAAGAACAGCACCTTGTGTTCGAGCAGCAGCGCTTTCAGTTCGGCGAACCGTTCGTCGTCGTGGGCCACGTCGGCGAGGTCCACGCCGTGCAGTTCCGCACCGATGCTGGCGGTGAGCGGTTGTGCATTCATGGTGATGTGCGACTGTGTCTCGTCCCGAGTGCGGTCGGCGGTGGTGGTCATGACGGTCCTCCTGGGCATGACGGGAATGAATGGGGGTCCGGGGAAGGTCAGAGTGCGAACACCGACGAGCCGACGCTGATGCCGGCTTCGAGGTCGCGGTGTGCTTGTTCGGCCTCGGCGAGCGTGTACCTCTGGTTGATGCCGATCTTGATGCGTCCGGTCGCGACATGGCCGAACAGTTCGTTCGCCAGGTCGGCCCGCTCGGCCGGATCGGCGATGTAGTCCGCCAATGCAGGCCGGGTGACGAACAATGAACCCTTGACTGCGAGCTGCATGGCGTCGATCGGGGGGATCGGACCCGACGCGGTGCCGAAGCAGACCAGCAGGCCCCGGCGGGCCAGGGAGTTCAGCGACGTCTCGTAGGTGGTGGCGCCGATGCTGTCGAACACTACCGGCACGCCGACACCGTCGGTCAGTTCGCGGACGCGGGTGGCGACATCCTCCCGGGTGTAGACGATGACTTCGCTGCAGCCGTGGGCCCGTGCCACTTCCGCTTTCGCGTCGCTGGACGTGGTGCCGATGACGTTGATGCCCAGGATCTTCGCCCACTGACAGAAGATCAGACCGACGCCGCCGGCTGCGGCGTGGAGCAGGACGGTGTCACCTGCCTTCAGCGTGGGGGCGATCCGGCGCAGCAGGTACGAGGTGGTGAGTCCGCGCATGGTCATCGCGGCTGCGGTATCGAACTCGATGCCGTCGGGGAGTGCGATCAGGTGGTCGGCCGGCATGATCCGTTCGGTGCTGTATGCGCCGAGGGGGCTGCCGGTGTAGGTGACACGGTCGCCCTCGCGGAAGTCGGTGACATCCGGGCCGATCGCCTCGATCACGCCTGCCGCCTCGACGCCCATTCCTGCCGGGAGCGGAGCTGGATACATCCCGGTCCGGAAGTAGGTGTCCGCGAAGTTCAGGCCGACGGCTTCGTGCCGGATCCGCACCTCGCCGGGGCCGGGTTCGCCGACCTCCACGGTCTCCCATTTCAAGACCTCGGGGCCGCCCGTCTCGTAGAAGCGGATCGCATGCGCCATTTGTATTCTCCTCGAATGTGGGGGAGCTCTACTTCCCTCGCACGGTGTGATGTCGATAACACGAGAGTAGGCGTATACTCGAGGAAATGCTTATCCCTGCGGGACATATTTATTATCATTTGGGGACCAGGCGTTGTCCGGGCAAAGCTGAATTCGAAGAAGGAGAACCAGCCATGGTCTCGCCGAAACCACTGGCGCGATACGCCTCCCTCACCGGCTTCGTCGACCTGGGGCGGTCCCTGTCGATCGATCCGGTTTCCCTGATGCGCAGCGTGGATCTCGACCCGAGTGGGCTCGAATTGCAGGATCGATGGGTGCCTGCTGCTTCCATCGCCCGATTGCTGGAGCTCTCCGCCACGGCCACCAACCGGCAGGACGTCGGACTCAGGCTCGCCGAACGGCGGCGCCTGTCCAGTCTCGGCCCCTTGAGTGTGGCAATCCGCGAGGAACCGAACGCCCGCAGTGCGGTGCACATGCTGATCCGCTACCAGCACACCTACAACGAAGCCCTGTTCATCGACGTCACCGAACGCGACGGATTGTCGAGGATCGCCCTGCGCGTCGAACCGGGGGAACCTATGCCCGTCCGCCAATCCACCGAGCTCGCCGTCGCCGTGATCCACCAATTGCTGCAGCATCTGCTCGGTGATCGTTGGCGGCCGGTGTCGGTGTCTTTCGAACACGGCCGACCCGAGGACGACAGCTCCCACCGTCGCATCTTCGATGCGCCACTGACGTTCGGCGGTGACTACTCGGGGATTGTCCTGTACACAAGTGATCTGGATCAGCCCAACCGCTTGTCCGACCCTCTGCTCCGCAACTACGCGCTGCAGTTCCTCGACGAACATGCTGCACCCGAGACTCCGACACTCGATCGACGCGTGAAAGAACTCGTCGAACTTCTGCTCCCGACCGGGCGTTGCTCGATCGATCAGGTGGCCTCGAGCATCGGCGTCGATCGGCGCACCATTCACCGCCACCTGGCCCGCTCGGGGCAAACCTTCACCGGCGTCGTCGACGCCACCCGCGCCGAGCTGGCCCAACAGTTGGTCGCGGGTCGACGACATACTTTCGCCGAGATATCTCAGATGCTGGCGTTCTCGGCACCGAGTGGGTTCTCACGATGGTTCACCCGCCGCTTCGGCATGACCCCCCGGGAATGGCGCGCACGCTCGGAAGAGTAACTGTCCCGAAATGTATGGATTGACGTCCCCACGGGATAATTCATTCGGCCTCACGGCGGATAAAGTGATATGCACCACCATCCGCCACGGAAGACGTGTGCGACACACCCACGTCCCTCTGCGTGAAACGAGTGCCGCGTGACAAGACCCGAACCCATCCCCACTCCGACACTGGATGCCATGCACCAAGACGGAAAATGGAACCCGTTGTGGGACAAACTGTCCGAATGGGATCCGGAGTGGACCGAGCAGTTCATGGCGATGAACGCCATCCCCATCCAACGCAAAGTCTTCACCCCGCAGTTCGTCGAACTGCTCAGCATCGCCATCGACGCCGCCGCAACCCATTTGTATGCGCCCGGCGTACGTCGCCACATCCGGGCCGCCCTCGACCTCGGTGTCTCCCGTGACGAGATCCTCGCCGTCCTGCAGATGGTCAGTGTTCTCGGCATCCACGCCTGCAATCTCGGCGTCCCCATCCTCGCCGAAGAACTCGACGCCCACCAGGCACGCCGCGCCGCCTCCTGACCACTCATCTGCCTCACCCGAGGAGCATCCATGGCCAATCGACTCCCCTCGATCGACATTTCCGTCGACACCGTTCCCGACTCACCACAGGGCGACGTCGACACTCACCACACCGATGTAGACGGTCGGGTACGCCGTCGTTCCGTCTATCCCTGGCTGGTCTTCGCGCTGACGTTCGCGCTGCTGCTGTCGGACTACATGTCCCGCCAGGTACTCAGCGCCGTCTTCCCGTTCCTGAAAGCGGACTGGGCCCTGTCGGACTCTCAACTCGCCTCGCTCACCAGCATCGTGGCCCTCATGGTCGGTCTGCTGACCTTCCCACTCTCGCTCCTCGCCGACCGCTGGGGTCGGGTACGCAGCCTGATCCTGATGGCAGTGCTCTGGAGCATCGCGACCCTGTTCTGCGCCATCGCAGCCAACTACGAACAGCTGCTGGCTGCACGCTTTCTGGTCGGAGTGGGCGAAGCCGCCTACGGCAGCGTCGGAATCGCCGTGGTCCTGAGCGTCTTCGCACCCCGGGTGCACTCCGCCCTCAGCGGCGCATTCATGGCCGGCGGCTCGTTCGGCTCGGTCATCGGTGTCTCACTCGGTGGCGTCATCGCGGTGCACCTGAGTTGGCGGTGGTCGTTCGCAGCCATGGCAGTGCTCGGTCTGATTCTCGTCGCGCTGTTCCGGGCCGTGGTCACCGAGCGGCGCTTGGCGGCGCACGCCGCAGACCAGGGCGCTGCGATGCCTGCCCGGCCGGATGCACCGCGGATCCGTGTACCCGTCTCGACCCTGTTCACCAGTCCCGCCGTGTGGTGCGCCTATCTCGGGGGCGGCCTCCAGATGTTCACCGCCGCCGTGTTGCTGGCGTGGACTCCCAGCTTCTTCAACCGCGAATACGGCATGGCCCCGGACAAGGCCGGCGTGATCGCATCGGTCTTCGTGCTGCTGGTCGGCACGGGCATGGTGGTGTGCGGGATGATCACCGACCGGGTCGGCCGCGACAATCCGTCCCGGAAATGGTCCAGCGCCATCGTGTTCTGCGCCATCTCCTTGACCTCCCTCGGGACCGCATTCCAACTGGAACCGGGAACGGCGCAACTGATCCTCATCGCGCTCGGGGCCTTCTTCTCCGCCGGCTCCTCCGGTCCGACCGCAGCGATGGTGGCCAGCTTGACCCACCCATCGGTACGGGCTTCGGCACTCGGCAGCCTCACCGTCGCCAACAACCTCCTCGGACTGGCGACCGGGCCCTTCATCGTCGGCATTCTCGCCGATCGCCTGGGTCTGCTCGGGGCGCTGCAAATCACACCACTGGTGTACGTCTTGGCGATCATCGCTCTACTCTTCGGCCGACGGCTCTACCCTGCCGGTTTGAGGAAGCTCTCGGCTCACAGCGACGCCGCGACCGACCGCTGTAGCCGACAGCCGTAACGATCCCCGGTACTACCGTTCTCGTGAAGACCCTCGACCGGCAACCGAACAGCCGGGTAGCCATCGCAATACGCCGAGAACTGCGTGCCTGGCCATCCCGCCGGTTGTCGCTCGGGGGCACATTCTTCTCGGGCATTCATGCGTTATCTGCAAGATGGCGTCCTGTTTCCGGGGTGCCGCCGCAATGGTGATGGAGGCAGGGGAGCGAACCTTCTCGCCGACCGCCCTGGTCCGCTGGGTCGTCGGTGTCGCAGCGAGGGGTTGTCGTCGACAGTCAGTATGTTCCGCTCTATGGGCGCGGCGTCGGATTCTCCCACGCAGCCGGGTTTCTGATGGGCGTGCCTGCGGGCGCTGTTCTCGGTGGCGTGATCACCTCGGTGGTCACGGCCCGATGCGTTCGTGGGTGGGTGATCGAGGACGGATCGATCGTGCCCCCGAAGGTGGGGAACACAGTGTCGGTGGCGTTGCAGTTTCACCAGTACACACCGGATCCGGCCGATCCGCGGACCTGCACGGTGCGAGCCGGGGCGCAACCGATCCAGGCGGACGCGCCCCCAATCGTCGACCGCGACGGGCAGTGGTGGTGGACGATCATGCTGCACGGCGACGGATGGAGCGCAGTGTGCCGAACCCTGCGGCCGCTGATCGATCATGTCGAGGTCACCGGGATGTTCTTCGCCCATATCGAGCTCGGCAGCGGCACCGCCCGCGGGTTGGTGCGGCGGGTGCAGTTGATGACCGGCGAGACCACCTTCGATCCCCACACCCGCAGCTGGGCAGCGGTGGCGGACGAGGACATCCGGTACACCGACATCGAGGCCTCGCCGCGGCGGTTCGAGCGCCCCGACCCACCGGACCCCGCGCACGCCGACCATCCTGTCGAGCGTCAGCTGGGGGTGATGATCGAGCTGGATCTCGGTGCCGCCGAACCCGCCCCGCTACGCCCGCGGGTGCGTCCCGGTGTCATCAGCAGCGGCGGCCGGGTGTTGTGGGCGCTCGACCGGCAACTGCCGGTCCTGCTGCAGCTCGACGACCCGGCCGGCGCTGCGGTTACGACCGAGCATCTTCTGCCCCTTTCCATCGCCACCACGGCCTTTTCGCCGCCACGGGGGCGGGTAGTTGCCGACGCGGCGGGCTGCTGGGTCGTCGCCGAACAGACGGTACTGCGCTGCACCCTCGATGCGGCCGGCGCCCTCGAGGTGTACCGAATCGATTTGGGCCACCGTATGGCAGCGGCCGCGGCGTGGCTCGGTGCTGCTCACCGCGGGCGAGGGCGTGTTTCTGCTGCGTCCCGGCACCGAACCGCTGAGGGAGGAGTTGCCGACCGCACGATGGGTGGCGGCTACCTCGGAAGGGTTCGTGGCGGTGGTGCCGGCCGTGCCCGAGGACGGGGCGGCGCCATTCCCGCGGATCTATCGTATGGTGCGCATCGATCTCGACGGCACGGTCACCGACGGACCGCAGATGCCGTTGTCGTTTCCTGTTCGTGTCGGCTCCACCGGTGACCGGATGGCCATCTACGATCGCCGCGGTGTGGCGGTGTCGATCGGTGCGGATCTGACGAGCATGCCTGTGCCCGCTCTCCCGGGTCGGCCGCTGACATTCGGTGGAGCCGGTGGGTATCTGTGGATGACCACCCACCGTCCCGACGGCACCGGGAAGACCGGCGGGTGGCCGTTCGACAGTTCGGACGAGGTGCCGGCCCGTGAGCACAAGCGGTGGCTGCTGGTGCTGCTCGATCCCGCCACGTATCGGGTCGTCGCGGCGGCGGCGATCGACGATCCGGAGCCGGCGGTGACGGTCGACGAGCAGGGAAGGGTGTGGGTGGCCACCAAGAAAGGCGTGTACCTGCTCGATCCGGTCGGCACACTCGTCGAACTCGACGTTGCTGCACGGCTATGCACCGAATAGCTCGAGGCCTTTCAAGCGAGCGGAGCACGTCGTGGGGTTATCTACGATGTCGCTGGGATCGTGGGCCCTTGTCGATGCGGCGTTGCCGGTCGACGGGTTCGTCGGGGTGAAGCATGCGGTGAAGATCGGCGATGGTGTCGTCGTCGAGGTCGCCGTGGATCACCCCGGCTGCCCAGTCCCAGTCGGGGGTCGACCAGATGTAGAAGCGTGTGCCCCACGACGGTTCCCATCCCTCGGCGCTGCGGGGCCGACGCGAGAGCATCGTCAGGTCGTTCATCGCGTCGAACGCCCCCGTTTGCGGATCATGGGACGGTACCTGGTCGGGGGTGAAATCCATCGGCACCCGCGTGCGCAGCGGCACCTCGGTGATGGCGGTGGTGAACCAGTGTCGCTGGTCGCGTTCGAGGGCGAACTGGCGTTCGCGGTACATCTGCTGTTCCTGCTCGGCAGTGAGTACCGGCCCGTCCCACCCGAACAGGGTGTCGTCGACCGGTTCGCCGACGACGAGGTCGACGAAGTGCGCGCCCAACCCCGCCTGCTCGATCTGTTCGCCCAGCATCTGCCCGGTCTCGATATCCACCCAGATCCGCATCGGGTACGGCTTGCGCAGCGGCGGCGCCAACTCCACCGTCCAGCAGCGCCGGCCCGCGAACTCGACCTCCTCGACCGGACCCGTCGGCTGGGCGAAATCGTCACCGGCCCATTCGGCCGCGCTGCGCCGCCGCAGCAGAAACTGACTGGTGCCCAGATACTGCACCTGACCGACCGGACCTATCCGCGGCCGCTGCGGATCGCGGGTGAAGTCCCACGCAGTCACCCCGTCGGTAACAAAGACCGGGGTTCCGTCCTTCCGTTCGACGCGCAGGCGTGCACCGTGACGCCAAACACGGTGGGCGTCACCGACCATCACCCGAAGCTTGCGCCCGACGGAGACGAATTGCTCGGTGTGCCCATCCGCGTGCACCGCGCGGATCGTTCCCCGCACAGGCAGATCGGGACCCGTGGTCAGTGCCCGCAGAACTTCGATCCACGTCGTCATCGTTCGACACTAAAGTGCGATCGGGGATACACACCCTCGCCGCCGCCTCCGGATTGTCGTTCGGCCATCCCTCCGAGATGCAGAAGAAGCAGTCCTCAGGAGTCGTCGTATAGGCCGCGAGGATCGACAAGACCCTGACGATATCGACGATCGCCGGCGGGCTGTACAGACGCTGCTCGGTCGTACCGGGTTCGGTACCTGCCTGGCCCTGGCCGGGGTGGAGGCGCTGTTGGCGGTGTGGTTCCTGGCGACCGTTTCGATCGGTCCGGGTGTCGGCTTCGCAGTGATCACGGCACGGTTCGTCCTGGCCGCGGTTCTGCGCCGCCCGAAAGCAGGGGACGCGGTGGTCACCGTCGTCGACCAGACGTCTGGCACGGGGAAGCCTGATGGGCGAGGTTGCAGCACGAGCAGGTCCTGGGGGACGCTTACACTGAAAACGACCAATCCGGCAGGTCAACGCACTGCGATGCTGAGCATGAGGGGAGTTGAGATGTCCGTCGTACCGCGGAAGGTCATCCGACAAGAGCTCATGCAGACTGCGGTCCTGGACAAGATCGAGCGTGAGCATCTACCGGTGGACACCGACCAAATTCGCCGAAACCTGGACAGGATCCGGGAGCAGGTCCGCGGTAAGTCCCTGCTCGAGCACGTGGAGCGGTGGGAGCACCTGCTGCGAACCGGTGATCTCGACTTGATCCGGCACGTGGTGCTCTCCGATGACGAGGTGGGACGCGAGATGCGGAATCTGTCACCGTTGACCGTGTTGTTGACCGAGTCCGAGCGTCTCGAGGTGCTCGATAACCTGCGGCATCGTGCTGCGTGAACCGCGAACAGTTCGCTCGCGCGATCAGGACTGCGTGCGCCTATCTTGAAGAGCCGTATGTGGTGGTCTTCGGGTCGCAGTCCATCCTGGGCAGCTACGACGATTCGGCGCTGCCCGCCGAGGCATCGATGTCCCGCGAGGGGGACATATCACCGGGTAGCGCCTTCACAGTCGGGAGCGACCTCGACGACAAGCTCGGTGTCCTGGACGTCTTCGTCGGGGAGGACTTCCCGTTCCACGATCTGCACGGGGTCCATGTCGAAGGCATCCACAAGGACACGGTGGTGCTGCCGAACGCCTGGGAGAACCGACTCGTGCGCTTCACCGCCGACGATGGGTCCGGCGCGGAGTACGGGCGCACCGGTTTGTGCCTCGATCCGGCGGATCTGTGCGCGGCGAAGACCATCGCCGGCCGGACCAAGGACCACGAGTTCGTCTCTGCTCTCATTCGGGACGGCATCATCGGCGCGACCGACATCCTCGATCGCATCACCAGTGCGGGAATCCAGTGGTCGGCCGTCTATACCGATGACCGCGATCTCGCGCTGACCCGCGCCAGGAAATGGCTCGAATCGTTCCTCGTCGCTGCGGAGCCGACCGCACGTGCTGGGCAGTCGGCTGCCGAGTCCTCGAGCGAGGACTACAGCGCTGTGCTCGATGGATTTTCCGCCGCGGCAACCGCACATCCACGCAGCGTCCGGTCGGTGCTGCGGCGACCTCCGAGGACAACATCGGCGGCCGAGGAGCGCAGCGCCGCCGGTCACGAACTCGATCCAGATCATGGACCCGAACTTGATCGCTGAGCTCAGCTGCCGTGGTCACATGGTTCGTGGTGCTGCCGCGCCACCGCTGCGCGCTGGCTTGTCCTCGGATGACCGGGGCCGGGATGGATCGGAGTCCGCTCGGTGGCCAGTGGAGGCGGCGGCGCGACGCAGCCGCTCCGTTCGGAGACGGTCTTCGCGGCCGGCCGGTCCGTGGGGGAATAGGCGAATCGGTAGTGTGGCGTCGGTCCGTACCGGGGTGATACCTGCATCCCGGTACGGACCTTGTCGTATCAGATCGAGAACAGGCCGATCAGGATTCCGTCCATGAGGCGAAAGTACTGTTTGGGTCAGCTACACGAGACCGTCATGCAGGACGGTTAAACAGGACGGTCGGACGGCCGGCTTCCCAGGACACGATCGAGTGCCAGGCAGCTTTGGGGTGTGCTGTTTGAGGATCGTCGAACAGCACGTCCGAAGGTCGGTCGAAAGAAGCGAAGGACTTTCTCTGTCCCTATGCGTCGCGTTGCTGCTGATGTACACGAGCGAGGAATGATTGCGCGGTGACCGGGGTCGTAGTGTCCCTCTTCGCCAGGTGGGGATGGAACCCGGCGAGCACGGTCGCAGGCACCGCAGTGGCGACCAGCATCATCGCGACGCCGCCCACGATCACGAAGGCCACGATTGCAGCGGCAATAAGCATCCCGACCGTCGCCCATGCCACGCTTCGTCGCGGGGCAATCGCCGGAATGGCACACAGCACAACTGGCAGCACCATGGCCACCACGTACCCGGCGCCGCCCTGGTCGATCAGCGATTCGTTGCACACGATGGGATCTGACATGGGGTCGATCTCGCAACTGGTGAATTGATATTGAGGCCAGGACGCCAAGTAGGTGGCGATCATCGCGAACCCGCCCACCGCGAGCGCCAGAAACAACCACGCGGCTCGGATCATCCTCATGTTCTGAGTCTGTCAGTGACCTCACCGGACGGTTCACAGGACACACCGCTGCAGATTGACGAGTTAGGGGCGAGGCAACGATGCTCGTAATGCTCGCAGGTGCATCGAGGTAGTGATCATGGCGGAGTTCAACCCTGAAAACGTACTGGTCGAACACCACTACGTGCTCACGTCATTCGTGACCACGTAAGACCCGCCCCGACCTCTGGCCGATACTTCCCCTGCAACAACGCTCCGTTTGTAGTCAGGGCGGTGAGCACATCACTTACCAGCGCTCCGAGCGAGGGCCACAACGCCTCGGAGCCCCCCATGCTGGTGCTGAACTCGATGACGCAGCCGTTCAGCTCGCCGCTGCGCATGTCCACGACCAATACAGCACCGGTGTTGTCTTCGGCGATCGGAATGAACTGTGGAAGGAAGCGATCCGCTGGTGATCCCGCCGGACGCTCGGCATCTGCTGCAACCGGAGGGAGATCGGCATGCTGTTCGACTACGAATGCCTCAGCGTCGAAGAACATCTGCCGCACCTCGAGCACACGCCCCAGATCCACCAGCTCGAAAGCAGGAACCAGCTCGAAGCCACCGCTGTGCTGCGTGAACAGTGTCCGCAGGTCGGCAGTCCATCGGACCCCCGTCGCGCTCTCCACTTTCGTAACGTCATCGAGGGGTGCACCACTGACGATCGAGACATCGGCGACCAAGTCTCGCAATGCCTGCCACGCGGTCGAGAAACCCGCGGAATCGGCCCCGTAGCGAGAAGCCACCCCAACCGGTGTCCGGACCGATCGCTCTGATTGCGGAGGTGATTGCTCCTTCTGGGATCGGCGATGCACCCTCTCTCGGACTGCGCGCTCTGCGATCTCGTCGAACGACAGGGAACCGTCGAGACCTTCGATCTTGTAGTAATCGTCATCGTCGTCCTCGCCGTCGAGCTGAAGAGTCGCGCAACCGGCGAGGGTCCTGCCGAACTTGTCGGCCCAGGCATGCGCATGGTCTGCGGCGTCACCGATGACATCAGGCAGGGCGCTGCTCGATGTGCTGCCTTTCAGAGTCACGAGTCCTCGGCGAGAATCACCTTCTTGGACTGAACTGAGGGTGATCCGCCAGTGCGTTGTCATGTGATCGAGTCTCCTTCGGTCCGGCTGGAGGCATTCGGTGACCAGCAGGTGACCGCGGTACAGGCATCAAAGGAGCATCTGACACCAGCGTTGGTTTTCCCGCCTCACCCCACCAGACCAGCTGCGGTTTTGTCGAAGGTAGGACGGGAGGGCTGGATTGACAGGCTACTTTGACAGAATGTCGGCGCCGCTGAAGGTCTCCGTTACAGGTAAGCGCAGGTGACACCGGTTTCGCCCTGACCGATCGTTGTCAATCTAGGCGGTCGAGTTCGTCAATCTTCACTGCATCTCGACATATATGAACTGTAGGTTCTCGCCGGACGTGTCAGTAGGACGGTCCTTGGACCTGCGGGTTTCCAAATTCGTGTCAGTTCGGGTTCTTACGATCTTGTCGGAATCCTCAGAAATTCCGGTTCCGTCTTACTGACCGTTCCAGAATGACCTCACGTGTTCGCGGGGTCGTCCGCTCGACAACGGAATTACCCGATCCTGCCTTCCAGCAGCAGTTTCTAGTAGCCCATCACTGCGTGTGCGCTGCGATGCTGGACGATACGAGGCGGCGCGTACGGTGCCGGCCATATCTGCAGCTTGTATCGCTCGACCACCTCGTCGACAACGAGATCCCACGCCAGGTCGCGCCCTGCAGCATAGGCGCGGACTCGGTAGGTTCCGGTGCCGGCCGAGAGCACTGTGTCGGGGAATCCGTCGACGGGTTCCTCCGCTCCGGTGAGGACTGTGGCGATATCCGAGTAGGTCTGCAGCGAGGCTTCCTCGATGTCTTCCCATCCACTGTCGACGAAATCAGGAGCATCACCGAGGACTTCGACTTGCAGATCGAGTGGTCCCATGGACATCCCCGTGTACATGTAGACCATCCCGGTGTCGGCAGCAAGCAGACCGAAGCCTGGCTCGGGCAACGGAGGAAGTTCTTCCCAGGCCCGATCGTCCGCGTCTTTCACACAGAACATCCGGTCGACGCTGGCTCTGCCGGTGTACAACATCGCGCCTCTCTCCTCCTACAACCGGAGCAGTCGATCAGCAGAGGACCGACCGTCCATCTCGGCGGTCCGTTCCCCGTGCATCATAGGAAGAGGCTGGCTGATTGCCGAGGTGATGCGGTGGGGTGGCTGCGGACTTTCCGGACTCGCAGTCCCTGGATCGTCCGACACGGATCCGACGGAGTGAGGGGTCGTTGCGACAGGATCATTTGGAGTCCTGCACGTACCTGATCTCGACCTCGCTGGTCCGGGGCACTTTTCCCGGGTCCCGCTACTGACACGAATTTGAGAAATCGACGCGCAGCTGACAGCCAACTGACGTGAAGTTGAGAAACTGACACCGAAAACGAGAACCTACACAAACCGGATAAATCGGGCGAATTTCGACCCGATTCTATGTCGGTCATGGTTTGTGCGGGATTGATTCTGCTAATTGCCATTAGCGCACCATCGACCGTGTAACTCCTGTTGAGCGCGTTTTCCCGTTCGGGAGCGTCGGTACGGGCCGGTAGGCTCCCGTTTCGTGCCCGTCGACCTGATCAGCCGCCGCCCAGACGACTCTTCGCCGCCTGTCCCGACTTCGTCGGACCCAGCTGCGCCGTCCGTGCCGGTGTTGCCGGCCGAGACCCTCACGAAGGTGGCCGGGACAGCGGGGCGGTCGCGTTCGGAGTCGACGCGCCGGAACTATGCCGCGGACTGGGCGCGGTTCACTGCGTGGTGCCGGCGGGAAGGACATGTGGTGTTGCCGGCGCATCCGCTGACGGTCGCCGCTTATCTCCTCGAGGCGGCGTCGACGGTGACGGAGGCGGGGGAGCGGGCGTACTCGCCGGCGACCCTGGCGCGGTGGGTCGCCGGGATCGGCTACCACCACCGCCGTGCCGGCCACCCCGCTCCCGGGGCGGACGAGCTCGTGGCCGCGACCCTGTCCGGGATCCGGCGGGACTACGCCGC
The DNA here is from genome assembly GCF_004153645.1 of Rhodococcus sp. Q1. Taxonomy (NCBI): domain Bacteria; kingdom Bacillati; phylum Actinomycetota; class Actinomycetes; order Mycobacteriales; family Nocardiaceae; genus Rhodococcus; species Rhodococcus sp. Q1. The sequence goes on from NZ_SDMJ01000010.1 coordinate 26,547, forward strand.
GGCGGGGGAGCGGCCGCGCACGCCGCGGGCGCCGCTGCTCACCGCGGACATCGTCACCATCGTCGAGAAGATGCGCGCCGATTGCGGCGGCTGGGCCGCGGAGGTCCTCGAACGCCGCGACAGTGCCATTCTGCTGCTCGGCTTCGCCGGGGCGTTCCGCCGCAGCGAACTCGTCGCACTGAGTTGCAACGACGTCTCGCTGCACCGCCTCGACGGGTTGCACATCCGCCTCCGGAAATCGAAGACCGATCAGGAGGGGCGGGGGAGTGTCCGGGCGTTGCCGTTCACCCACTCCCACACGAGTTGTCCGCCGTGTGCGTGGCTGCGGTGGGCGCAGGTCGTCGCCGCCTTCGACTCCGGTGGCCGCCCGGCCGTCATCCGCTTGCTCCGGAATGCGGAGCCGTTCGAGGCGCACGTGTGCCGCGGCTCGCGGCCGCGCATGGTGCCGTCCTCGCCGTGGTTGCGGGCGATCCGTAAGAACGGCAACCTCTCCGACACCGCCCTGTCGGGGGCGGCGGTGCACAAGGTGATCCGCCGCCGCGCCGAACAGGCCGGCTACGACCCCGACATCGTGCAACAGCTCGGTGGGCATTCGTTGCGGGCCGGGTTCGTCACCCAGGCCTTCCGCAACGGCGCCTCCGCGCACGCGATCATGCGCCAAACCGGGCACACCACCCCCGCCATGCTCGAAACCTACGCCCGCGAACACGCACCCCTGATCGGGAACGCTGTGACGAACCTCGGATTGTGACAGCGATGGTCATGGGACGAGAAGCTTCTCGTCGCAACGAGGTTCACGATGCCGACCTCGGCCTACGCATCCCGGTCCGCTACCGACATGACTGGGCGCTGTTCGCGGATTGGTGCGCGGCCGCCGATCGCAATCCGATCCCCGCCGCCGCGGAGACCCTGGCGTTGTTCCTGCACGAGCACCCAGCCGCGGTCGCAACGCAGCGACGTCGCCTGTCGGCGATCAACGCCGTCCACACCGATCACGGCTACCCGGCCCCGGGGCGCACCGAGACGGTGCGCCGGCACCTCGACACCGCCCGCGCTTCGCGTCTTGATCGGCTCGGACGCCTTCTGGTGCAGAAAGCGGTCGAGCTGCCCACCACCGGCTGGCCGAGCGGGCTGTTCGGCCGCCGCGACGCCCTGCTGCTGGTCCTCGCCGCCACCGGCATGACCTTCACTGAGGTGGCGCGGCTGCGGCGCGGCGACCTCACGATTCGCCCTGACGAGGTCCTCCTCGTCACTACCGGCGACGGGCAGCACTTCCACGTGCCACCCGACCCGGACAACGGCGAGAATCCGGCGGTGGTGATCTATGAACGCTGGGCGGAAATCCACACGTTTCTCGACCGGAATCCCAGCACCGATCTGCTGCGGCAGCAGCTGACCGACCCGATCGACGTGATCCAGGAACCTCTCATGCCCCGGCAGGCGCGGCAGCCGCTGTTGTTGCCGATCGACCGCTGGGGGCACCTGCCGATCATGCTGCAGCACATGACTGCTCAGTCGGTGTCCGCGCTGGTCCGGGCTTATGTGTCCGGCCGCGTCCCGATCCGTCAGGCGCTGCCGGTACGTACACGCAGCGACGCTACCGACACGTGGATCGAACCCGACATCGAACTCGACCAGTCCTACTACGAACGCGGCACCGCTGCCCGCCGCCGCGACCACGACCGCCTCGAAGACCTCGACGCTGTCTTCGACGAGATCGCCGACCGCGCCGAGGCGCTGTTCGACGAACTACTCGCCGTGCTGGACGGGCTGTGACCAGGGACGTTTTGCGCTATGCATGCACGCACGCACGCAGTGCACGCATAGCAACGTTGGCCGAGATAGACTCGAACGCGTACCGGTACCCCGGGGATAACGGGGTCCACGAAAGTGGTCGATGAAGCTCATCGAACCTTCGTCGATCCTCATCATCAAGTGGGGTGCCTGACGGCGCCGGACATAGGCATATCGATAATCAACTGGTGAACCCGCGATTTTCAGAGCCCGAGTACCAGCTCGTCTGGCCCCGTGATCTCTTCAAAGCGGAGGCTGCGAAGTTGCTGAACATGCGCGACGTTCAAGGCTGGGATGATGACTGCGCGCTCCTACTCGAAGATGCCTTCATCCGGGGATATCGAAGTGGACCACTGAGCGAGTTTCACGACGTACCCGCGGTTGTCGACCCTGGCCGATGGGGGACAGAAGAGGTTGCCAGGGCCACCAGTCGATTGACGCCCCGCCAAGAGTATCTGCGGCTGCTGATGGCCGGTGCAGAGCAGCTCCGAGAAGATCCGCCCCCGCAGCGACGCTACTGGAGTGCGCGAAAAGCAGGGCAAACCCTCTCGGCCACAGCTCTGGAGATGCCGACACTGGTCCGTGAGTTCGTCTCCCTCATAGGTGAACTCGACAACGCGGGGTACCTCGAGAACCGGTTCGGGAAGGACTGCGTCGACGACCCGCGCGACGACACCATCCACACCCTGATCTACAGAGAGCTGGGGTCAGAAGGGATCTGGCCCCTCGACACCGACCGTCTCACCGATAACATCGATCTCTTCTACGACATTGTGGAGTTGCTGCACGATCAAGTCGCGCGACCGAACACGCGCTTCGACCACGACTACGGCGAATGCGGCTGGCATCATGGAAAGTTCGATATCAGGGTGGGTCGCATTGTCTATCGATGGCGGGTGAACAAGCTCTTCAACAACAGCGCCTTGGGACTACGGCTCGCCGAAAATGGCGACGATGTCGGCCGTTTGGTGACCGTGACCGACGAAGCGCGTACCGCCCTGGCCCAGTCTGTTGCCGCTCGTTCCGAAGGGGAGCCAGCGGACCAAGTGCGTCATGCGCTTGCACTCTTCCGCGAACGGGGAAGCGACCGACATCAAAAGCGGTCCGCCGTGGCTGCACTCGCCCTCGTTCTGGAGGAACGGCGCCATGGCGTGCTCACCGACGCGCTCGCGAAAAGTGATCGTGGAGCATTGTTCGACCTCGCCAACAACTTCCACGTGCGCCACCAAGACGCCAAGCAAAAACGTGACTATGACGACTTCTACCTTGACTGGATCTTCTGGGTGTACCTGTCCACCATCGAGCTGACAAACCAGGTTCTCGATACTCAACGAACTGGCTGACATGGCTAAGGAATGTCAAAACCCCGGTGACATGCACCTGGTGCAGAGGCCGATCCGGGGTCTTCACAGAAGATCATACAACACTTCCAGAGAACCCCGTAGAGACCACGGAGTGAGATGCACAACCGTTCCACCGACCTGATCCAGAGCCTCCACACGCTGCTCACCCCCGAACGCCTCGCACCGTACAGGGCCGCGGGCGGCGGTGACCTCGACCGGGCACTCGATCTCTACGAGTGGAACGGTCGCATCAGCGCTGCGATGTTCGAAGACCTCGGCTACCTTGAGGTTGTCCTACGCAACGCTTGCCACAACCAGCTCCAAAATTGGAGCGACCGACAGGGCGGCGGCACCCCCTGGTATCTCCACTCGGTCTTCGGGCCGGCATCCCAGGACGACATCGTTAAAGCACGCAAGCGCGCGACCCGCGGCGGACGCCCGGAGCTGCCCGGTCGGATCGTTGCCGAGCTGATGTTCGGTTTCTGGAGATTCCTCCACGCCAGAAGCTACGAAGCCACGCTGTGGACCCCCTGCCTGCGCCTGGCGTATCCACACCTGCAGCCCCGCCGACGTCACACCGTCTACACCCGGCTCGATCACCTCAACACTCTCCGCAACCGCATCGCGCACCACGAGCCCATCCACGCGACTCAGATCGCCGGCACTGGGCAGAACATAGGCGGCCTGCATACCGAACTGCTCGAGCTGCTCGGTTGGATCGATCCCGTCATCGAAGAATGGGTTCGCACCCGCAGCAACGTTCCGGCGCTCCTCCGAGCCCGACCTTGCTGACCGCCGGTGTTGTCCGTGGTCTGTGGCAGTGTCCGGGCATGCCCTTTGACGCACATGTACTGAAAGTCCTCATCGCCTCTCCCAGCGACACAGCTCCCGAACGGGACGCTATCCAACGAGCGATCATGACGTGGAATGCCTCTCGCGCGGAGGCCACGCAGACTGTGCTCGTCCCCTGGCGGTGGGAAGACAACGCAGTACCATTGCTCGGCGCGGCGCCGCAGAACATCATCAATACCCAGGCTGTCGACAGTTGTGACATCGTCGTGGCCGTCTTCGACAGTCGCCTCGGGACCGCGACCGACGCCGCCGTATCCGGCACCGCGGAAGAGATCATGCGGGCAGCCGACGCCGGCAAGCCCGTGCATGTCTGGTTTTCCAGCGAAGCCATCCCGCGAGACGCCGATCTCGACCAACTGCAACGACTCCGCGATTTTCAGGCGCAGCTTCAAACACAGGGGCTCTTGGGGGCGTACACCGGTACCGACGACCTGATGTTCCAGGTGCGCAACGCGCTCGAGCACGACCTCGAGTCTCTCAGGCTGGGGAAGGTGACGATCGCCAACCTCAACCAGAGCGCACAGGTTCGCGGACGGATCGACAAGCAGCGCGAACAGTCCGGTGTCGACAAAACGGGCGCCCCGAAGTTCACCAACCGCTACAAGATGGTGGTCGAGAACCTGAGTGACACCGTCACCGCAGAGAACCTCACAGTGCACTTCGGGGAATTCACCGAAAACATGCTCAACAGCGAGGAAGCGGCACACGCGTTCGATCTGATCCCGCGGTCGGACTTTGCGTGGCCAATGTGGGTGGCGTCGGGTACGGCGTCTGCTGCCACCGTCTCCTTCGAGTGGGAAGAGAACGGTGAGAACAAGAGTATCGAACAACGGATCGCATTGCCTTGATGTGGCACTTCGGGACTTTGGTGTTCTCGGAATTCATGGCGTCGGTGTGCCGGCTCTGGCACATGTCGGTGGTGTGATGCTGCGTGACACCGATGGCACCGCGGCTACTACGACCTACTACGACCTACTGGACTCCTCGGGGTTTCCCAGTGTGCCTCCAGAATCTTCCCTACCACCAGCACGCAGGTTCAGCCTCGTGTCGACTTCAGCGATAGCCTCCGGCGCCGACGGAGGTGGTGTGACGAGCCCATAGCCAGCCAATAGCCGAACAATGAAGCTCTCCACGGAGACTCGGTCACCCGTGGCTGTCGCACACCAGGTTCGTACCGGTGGCCCAGCCCCGATCCTTGAGCCACCGCACAATCGCAGCAGGCAGCTCACCATCGGCGTCGATACCGCTGATCAGCGACCCACCCCGCAGCGCGTGCAGCTGACCGCCACCGACCTGCTCGTGGGGCTGGCAGTGCGCACAGTGCCGACCCTCGCGGACCTGCCCGCCGGGTCGAGATGTAGCCAGAGCGTGTCGAGGTCGTCGAGGTGCGGAATCATCTCCCGGCGCGTTTGCGGCCGGTATCCGCAGTTCGGGCACTCGAGCCGATCCGCCGATTCGGTTGCTGTGTCGGGCTCGACCGAGACCGTCGGGGTCGGGCAGGCAGCGAGGGTGTGGCGGCGGTGACCGGATATGCCGGCCGAGTCGGCAGGTGCCGGTAGAGGGTCGAGCGGGTCAGCCCGGTCTTGGCGACGATCTCCGCGGCCGTAGCACCGGCGTCGCGGAATTGCACGGCGTGGGCGAGTTGGGATTCGGAGACCACCGAGGGCCAGCCGATCCGGCGGCCTTTCGCGGTCGCGACCTGGCGGGCGTGCGCGGCGCATTCGAGGCTGTAGGTGCGTTCCATCTGCCCGAACAGCGCCAGCAGCACCACCGCTAGCTGCGCCATCGGCGTCCGGATCCGACGAGTCGATCCGGATCGGGTCGGCGAGGTTGCGCACCCCCACACCACGCTCGTGCAGATCGTGGATCAGGTTCAGAGTGTCCCGCACGGTGCGCCCCAACCGGTCGAGAGCGTGTACGACGATGACGTCCCCGTCGCGGGCGTACTCGAGCAGCGCCGTCAACCCGGGCCGATCGGTGGGGCCCCGGACTTACGGTCGACGTAGATGCGCTGCGGGTCGACTCCCGCTGCGGTGAGTGCGTCGATCTGCCGGTCGAGGTCCTGCTTGGTCGTCGACACCCGCGCATGGCCCAGCTCCATGCGTCGGAGAGTGTTGAAAGTTGTGTCCGCACCCTGGTTTCGACACGCAGTTATGGACTCAACTTTTGAGACGCGCCTTCCTGGCCTTTCACACAGGTAAACGCGCATAAGTACATCGTCCCACTACCAAAGGAACGAGACAGTCCTCGGATCTCTTCTGTACTCATAGGGCGTGGCCCACGTTGTCGTGTTCTATCGCTTCTGCCAGCGATGCACGAATCTTCGATCTGCGGCTGGGATTGTCCTGACAGTTCTCGACGATGAGCTCTCGAGCCGCAAGTAGTGATCGCTCGGATTCGCTGCCATCGAAACTCTTGCGAGTGAGGGCGTCGAGGAACTGCTGGTCGGTTCGACCGGGATCAGCCAGCCCCGCTTCGACAAGCTTTGCCCGGATAGTTTCCGTTGTCGACGCATCGTCGGTTCCGTCTGCGGGAGCCGTCTTGGTAAACCGCTCGGAGTACTTCTCAAGAGTGTTGGCTGCGCGAGTTGCTATCGCGTCAGAATCTGTCGCCGCAAGGCTGACAAGGAATGTTCGCGTCGATCCTGCGTTTTGGTCAGCGAGCAGGGCATCCACTTCGCGCCATACCGTCCGGTTCAGGTCTACGGAACGCTCCATGAATGGAACCAGTGCGTCGACGAGCCGCGTGATGTGACTTCCGATGGGGCCTGTCACGAGCCGGAGTGCGGTGACTACTAGTTCCTCTTCAAATCTCGGCGTGTTGGCTGCGAACCCATCCTCAAGGGCATCGATTGCTAGACCCGCACCTGGCATTACGAGACGGTTCACCGCGCTGCTGTGGTCTGAAGCCGCCAGCCGGGATAGAACCGTGTCTCGTAGATAGAGTCTATCCGCGAAGATGTAACCAGCCGCGAGCAACCAGGTGTGGCGCCAGTGTGCCGATGGGATGAGTAGCTGGAGTTTGTCGGCGGCGTCTTCACCCGCCATCAGACACCGAGCGGCAAAAAATTCGGCGAGGCTTCGGACCTCGAATGCCAGGCCGTCCATCCTTGGGACCAAGAGCACCAATCGCTGTTGAGCGAGATGCAGTATCTGCTGGATCAATTCGTCTCGGTCCGATTCGCGGTACCCATCAGACTCAAGGAGGTTGCGGGCAATAGCCTCGAGTTCTTCCACCGGCAGGATAGATTCGGCTTCGCCGGCGCGCTCGGCACGAGCATGAATGGCAAGTCCGCACCGTTCGTGAAGTTGATCAAACTGGGGTCGATAGGCCTCCAGAACATCACCAATTCCCGCAGGCTTATTGCACTCGCGCGCATAGATGACGTCGTAATAGCTCTTGAAGAGCGAGTATCGGCTGGCGGGGGCTTGACGCCGCTGCTCGAGCAGAAGGCTCAAGATCGTGACCTGTAGAGGCGACGTCATCAGTCGGGCCGTCTCGGTACGTCGCGATGCTGCGTCCAGTCGCTCGAGTGTCTGTTCTTGCCGGTCAGGATTGTCCGCAAATCGGTTTGCCAACAGCCGCGAGGCGTAGTGCATCGCATCGCTCGGAGCCAGCGGGGTTAGGTGCAGTTCTTGATAGTCAATGTCAGGGTCGCGTTCGAACCCGATTGGCCGCGACGTGCATATCGTGAAAACGTCCGCCTTCAGAGCGGCCATTTCGTTCAAGAAGTCCGAGATCCGAGTAGACACTTCGCGGCGGTTGTCTGCGGAGGCGACTTCGTCCATGCCATCGAGCACCAATAGCAGGGGCCAGGCCGTCAGTAGTCGCTTGGCCTCTGGAACGTTGATGGGGTCTGAGCCGCGGTGGTTGATCAGGTCAAGAACATGCTGCAGCAGGGTCAACCTCTTGGAGCGGCTCACCGCGTCTGCGAAGGTACTTAATACGACCCGAACGGGGAGTCGATGCAAGGTCGGGGTGGGTAGGCCAGCGGTATCGAGCGCTTCGCGGATCTGCCCTGCTCGCTCCGCTATCTGCTGTGTGACTCGGCCGGATGCTGCCTCCTGCACTAGCGCAACTCGATACATCTGACACAGCAGCCGGGACAAGGTGGACTTGCCCGAACCAGGGCCACCCAAGATCACCATTCGGTCCCGCGCAGCGGGCTTGAGTGCGGGGGACAGAACTTGATCGCCTTGCTCGACGAGCAACCTCAACGCCTGTGACGGCGTCCCGTGCCGAGGATCAAGGGAAGAGGGGAGGTCAATAGCAACTTCCGCGAGAGACAACGGTGAGTTCGTGCTGTCGCCGGACTCGCCGAGCTCGACCTTGATGTCGCTATTGAGCGTTCGGGTGACGTGACCGATCCATGCGTGAGCGAGCCGTTCGTCGGATTCAGTGACCTGCTCATACAGCCGCGAGATCACATCGCCCGGAAGCACCAGATCTGCGTAACTACGGCGTACCTCGCCGTTGTTCTCCAGCAGGCGGTCCAGGTACTCGGCGTGCCACACGGCGTAGTCCCTAAAGTCGGGCATTCCGATCTTGAGGACCCTCCCGTCTGGTGGTGGGAGCTTCTTGGTCAAGTCGCGGTAGTGCGCAAACAGTCGTTCGAGGCGGTCCAACCCGCCTGAATATGCGACTGACGTGAGGGGGACGTTAGTTACGAGGACCAGATAATCAGGCTTGTTCAGATAGCGCTTCTTCTTTGGGTCGATCCATGCATCGAGCTCAGCGGTGACCTGTTCGAAGAACCAGGATTGATCCGCTGCTGTGGTCGTCAGCCGCTCCCGGTACTTCGCTTGGATGACGCCGTAACCGTTCCATTTGCCTTTACCCTCCATGTTGACCTCGCCGCGGAAGGTTGCCTCACGGCCGCCGTCTGGGCCAGCCCCGAAAATGTCGACCCCGTGACCAAGATGGTCGAGTGCGAGTGCCTGTACAAGGTGCTCGAAGCGAGTGCTGCCGAGCCGAGCGAGGTCGTAGGTCACGGTGTCGAGGTTATGTCACAGAGGCAGGTTTGTTGATCAAGGAACCGGATTCTTGATGAGCTCCAAGAGTGCGTTACTCGTCGGGTGGCAGGACCGGGATCTCAGTTGACTGATACCAAAGATCGGTATGCCAAACGCGACCAACGCAGCGGCCGCGAGGACTATGCCGCCGACGATTTTCCCGACAGGCAGGCGGATATCACAACGAGAGCGGCGTTCAGAACCGAGCACCCATGAGTCCGCGGGTTTCACGGGCTGATCGGACAGTTTCCTGAAATCCTCGCGCCAGTTGACCGAGTCTTTTCGGGTCGTGATCTGCTTGTATGACGGCGCCAGCGCCGGCGCGGGCGGGGGTGGCGGCCGCACGCGTCTTTGAAGCCCAGGCCACGCCTTTCCGTACCCAGCTCGAGACGTCGCATCTATGCAGACCAGTGGCAAGATCCTTCTGCGGCGGCACGGGTGAGACACCTTGCCCGGCCGGACCCGCCACCCGTCTCGTCATGCGCGATGATGCTCTGTGACGTACCGGCGTTTCAGACCGTGCGTTAGCTGTTTGGGCGCCAGGTACAGGCTCGCGCAAGGCGTCCGAGTTTCATCGTGAAGCGAGCCTCGTAAGGAGCGTTGTGAGCACCCTCGGTAGCTTCATCTGGTCGATCGCCGACCAACTTCGGGGTCCTTACCGCCCCAACCAGTACGGCAACGTGATCCTCCCACTCACAATCCTGCGCCGCCTCGACTGCATCCTCGAGCCCGACCGGGAGACCGTGTACGCGCTCGCGGCGAAGTACGACAACCCCAACCGGCTCAAGGTCGAGGTCAAAAAAGCCACCGGGCGGCCGTTCTACAACATCTCGAACTACTCCTTCGCCAACCTCCTCCAAGACGCCGACGGGCTGGCGGATAACCTGGCCGACTACATCGACCGGTTCTCGTCCGATGTCGACGTGTTCGAGTACTTCGACTTCAAGAAGGAGATCCTCGCCCTCGACAAGGCGGAGCTGCTGCGTGAGGTCATCATGTCCTTCAAGGCCGTCGACCTGCATCCGGACGTCGTCTCCAACGCCGACATGGGCGATGCGTTCGAGTACATTATCCGCAAGTTCAACGAGGCCGCGAACGAGACCTCCGGTGATCACTACACCCCGCGGGACGCGATCCGGCTGCTGGTCGACCTGCTCTTCGCCGAGAAGGACGCCGACCTGACCGAGGCCGGCATCATCCGCACCTTGTACGACCCCACCGCGGGCACCGGCGGCATGCTCGCGCTGGCCGAGGAACACCTCCTCGAACAAAACCCGGACGCGAAGCTGAGCCTGTACGGGCAGGAGTACAACGGGCAGTCGTACGCGATCTGCAAGTCCGACCTGCTTGCCAAGGGCCACGACGCAACCAACATCGCCTTCGGCAACACCCTCACGGAGGATGCGTTCAAGGACAGGAAGTTCGACTTCTGCATGTCCAACCCGCCGTTCCGTAAAATGTCGGTGTGTTGTGGCAGTGTGTGTTGCTGTGGAGCAGAGCGGAGGGACACGCGGATGGCGACTGGCCTATGCGCGGCCTAGCCGCCGGCGCCTGACCTCCGCTGTGGCGCTGAAGTACGCGCTAACGATCGATGCACGAGAAGCTGCAGTTGGAATCCGTCCCGGCCAGCCGTTCCTGCTGCCCCCGACCGGTCAACCGGACATCGACGTCTCGTTGTTCTTCGCTTCCGACACGTTCAAGCGCCTGGCCACCGACTCCCAGGCCTCGTATGCGATGGACCTCAAGGTGTTCCTGTCGTTCCTCGCTGTTCAAAAGCTCGATTGGCGGGAGGCCACGCGGGACGATCTTGTCGACTTCGAGTTCTGGCGGAGGCGCGACGACCGCAATCCCCGACGTGTGAGTGCGGCTAAATTCTCGCGGGAGCTTGCGGCGATCTCGAAGTTCTACAGCTGGCAGCAGTACCGAGGCACTGTAAGCCGGTCGCCCGTGGTGATGGTCGACCGGAGGAAACGCTCCGGGCCGCCGAGCCTGCGTCCGGAGTTGCTGCCGAAAAGCGTGCGTTCGACCCGGGTGAAGTGGTTGACCCCCCGCGCATATATGCGGTGGCGCGACATCGGACTCGGCGGATACCTTCCGGACGGTACGCGGGACGAGCGGTGGCGCGGCCGCAACGACGGCCGGAACATCGCACTCGCGGAAACCTTGTGGTCCAGTGGATTACGGCTCCGTGAAGGTGGATCTCTGGCGCTCGACGAGCTGCCGTCGTTCGCCTCGGATCTGCAGTACGCCCGAGGTCGAGTCGGCGAATCGGTAGCCAAGGGCGGGCGAGGACGGGACTTCTGGATCTCGGGCCGCACCCTGAAACTGATCGACAACTATCGCGAGTCGACCCGACGCGAGGCCGTCCACCGCGCCCAGCGCGAAGGCCGCTACACCACGATCACCACAAAGAAGGTTGTCGACCAGGTCGACAACCGCCGGATCGTCCACTACCGAGACGGTGCCGGTCGGCCGGGCACCGTGCCCCTGGACAACCTCGACTGGAAGGACCGGCTCGACTTCTTCGTCGAGGGTGAGGACGGTCTCGAGCCGTGGATGCTGTGGCTGTCGGAAGCCGGGCTGCCGTTGCCGTACCGCACCTGGGAGGCCGTGTTCTCTACGGCCAACGCACGCTGCCACGGACTTGGGGTCGACATTCGCTGCCACCCGCACATGCTGCGGCACTCATTTGCACTACGAATGCTGGTCGCGCTCATCTACGCCCACGACAGGCGGATGGGGATCACTGCGGAGGAACGCCGCGAGTTCCGGCACCTGTTCGGCGACCCGTGGGTGCTCGTCCAAACGATGCTCGGGCACGCAAACCTGGCAACGACCCGGGACTGCTATCTCGAGCCGGTATCCGGACTGCAGGTCGAATTGTTCCTCAACTCCGACCCGGCCGACGGGTCACTGATCGACGACCTCGTCTCCCGAGTCGCCCAATTCTCGCCCCGAATCCAGGACAGCGCGGGGCAGCGATGAGCGCGTCAACGTCGGCAGCGTTGCCGCCCACGAAGTACGCCCGACCGTCCCTGGTCGACGACTCTGTGAGGCAGGTGAGCTTCGTCGACCCTGACGGCCGCAGCAAGGTCTTCGATTTCACCGATGTCTCTGCAGCACCAACACTTCTCGACGATCTCATCCGTGCCTTCGCCAGCGGAATCGCACCGGGAGGGCGCTGGCAATCCGTCGCGACAGCAGAAGCGGCCGCTGGCACGGTCAAACACCTGACCCGCTACCTGACCGAGTTCCATCCGCACGTCGTCTCGTTGGCCGATATGAATGCCGAAGTGTGGTGGGCGTGGCGGTCCGAGAAGGACAAGCACACGCGCTGGCCCGGGCAGGTGACGATGATGCGGGCCCTGCTGTCGGAGGCGACAACGCTGCCGCAGTCGACCCGTCGAGCGATGCGCGCGAAGGCCGTGAAACCGCGTAAGCGTCTCCCGGCGAATGACGCTTACACCCGTGACGAGTTCACTGCCATCCGCACTGCGGCGAATCATCGTGTGAACCAAGCACTTCGCCGAATCGAGACGAACACTTCGGTGATGCAGCGCTACCTCGACGGCGACGAACCGGCCGATGCCCCGTCGTTCCGGGTTCAGGGCGCACGGTGGACGGCCGGTTCCCTGCTGGCTCACCTGTCCCGCACCGGGATGATGCCGTCCCCGTACCTGGCCTGGGCGGTGCGCCGAAAAGACTGCTTCGACCTGCGCGGTGTCACCAACCCGGCGCACGCACTGTTCCCGAGCATTGATGAGGTGCTCAGCTTGATGGCCCTACTCGTCTGTGAGCGAGGATTCAACCTGTCGGTGATGAACGCGCTGACTGTCGACTCGTTCCGGGCATCGGACCCGGACACCGAGGACCCCGTTCACACCGTGGGAGTGGACAAGCCCCGACGAGGATCCCGGCGATACTCCCACGAGATCCTTGCCGGCGAAGCCGGAAGACTCTGGGAACGTGCAGTCACACTCACACAACCGTGCCGCAACGCACTGCATCGGATGGGCCACCCCTCCGACAGACTGCTGGTCGCCCACCGGAACAAGAACCTCACATCTGACGGTCCGTTCCGCACCGAGTGGACAACTGCATGCCTCGGCACATCCAACGCAAGCCGGACCGCCGGCGGCCCGAACTGGACGTTCCGGCGTCTCCGGTTGACCGAGCAGGTCTTGAACCAGACAGCACGACAGAACACCGAAACCGAGAGCGAGAACATCTACCGCCGCCCAGACCCGCTCACCGCAGAAGCAGCCGCCGAGACGATCACCGCCGGGTTGAACGATGCCGTCGTACACGCACACGCCTCGATTCACGTCCGCGCGATGAACGCCAGCGAGGTCGAGCAGACGAGGCAGAACCCGGAAGCTGCGGCCGCAGCCCTCGATGTCCCGGTCCACACACTCAAGCTGCTCCTGGCGGGACGCCTGGACACACCGACCGCGGCCTGCGTGGACTTCTTCGGCAGCCCGTTCGCCGACGAGGCCGGTCAACCGTGCCCGGCCTCGTTCTTCGCGTGCTTCGCATGCGGCAACGCGGTGATCACACCACGGCATCTGCCGCGACTGGTCGTCCTCCTTGACGCACTCGACGACATCGCGACCGTGGTGACGCCGACCCGGTGGGACCGGGACTTCGCCGAACACTACGCACGGCTGCGCACGGTCCTCACGTCCAACGCCACGACCGCCGAGATCGTCCACGCACGCCGTGCTGCCTCCGACGAGGACCGAGAGATGGTCCGTCGGCTGCTGAGCCGGAGGCTCGACGGATGAGGCCGCACATCTCCGCGACCCCGACGACCTCCACTGATCTGACCCTGTCGGACTCCGCCCCGATCATCGTCGACAAGGCCCGCATCGCACCCGCTCACACCGAGCCGGTCTCGCGGGTCGGAGACGATCGCTGGGATCTGACTCCACTGCTGCACAAACCCACCGTCGCAGGTGCTCGGTCTATCAACTTCGACACTTTCCCGCCAGCGTTCCGTTCGGTAGCCAAGCGGCTCGTCTGGCTCTGCGTGAACGTGCCCACACCCGTGGAGGATCTGGAGCGACCGACCGCTACGCGTTCCCAGCTGTCGGTCGGCTCCATCGTTGCCTACGCCGGATTCATGCGGTTGTGGATGGCATGGCTTGATGCACACGGTATCCACCGGTTCGACGGTGTTACCGACGACGTGTATCGGTGCTACTGCTCCGAGGTCGCCGCCAGCGGGCTCGGTCGCGAGAGCCAGGCCAATCGACTCTTCGCGATCACCCGGTGCTGGCTGTACGGGCCGTATCTGCCCGACACCGACACGTTGATCCGTCCCTACTGGGAAGACACCCTTGCCCGAGTCGATGTGCTCGGTGACGCCCAGTGGTCCGCGGAGAACCGCACCCCACCGATTCACCCGCAGACCATGTCGGCGCTGCTCGTCTGGGCGATTCGGTTCTGCACCGACTTCAGCGCGGACATCATCGCAGCGGTACGCACGAAATCGAACCCACCACGTCTTTCGCACCTCGACGGCCTGATTCCGAGCGAGCGTTTCGGCAACTATGCACAGCAACAGGGGACGTCATCCAAGACAATTCCGGGGTTCTACCCGGCCAATCGTCCCGATCAACGCTGCATCGCCAAGCAGTTCATCGGGTGGCAGTTAGGCCTGGGCACGGACGACGTCGTTCACCTCGGTTCGATGGATCGGGTCTTCGGCGACCTCGATCCGATTGACGAGGCAGTGCTGCCGGTACCGATCACCGGCACCATCGATACCCGGCCGTGGACCGGCGGCATCAACTTCTACGACGTCGACAACCTGTCCCGGTTATTGGCGACCGCAGCATTCATCGTGGTCGCGTACCTGACCGGTATGCGCGGCGAGGAATGCCGAGCCCTACGACAAGGCTGCTGCCGCACGATCACCGACGAGAAGACCGGACAAAACCGGCACCTGATCTATGGCCACGTCTTTAAGGGCGCGCTCGACGAGTCCGGCAACACCCTTCCGGCCGGAAGTGAACGCGACCAGCCGTGGCGGGCAATCGCACCGGTCGCCAAGGCCGTCGAGGTGATGGAAGCGCTATGTCCCGACAGCGACCTGTTGTTCCCGGTCCGGGCGTACACGCCCTTCCAGAGCGCTGACGGCGACAAGGCTGTGCATCCGCGGATGATCCGTGACCGCACAGCGGACCTGATCACCTGGTGCAACGCCAAAGCCGAAGAGTTCGGTCGCACGCACGAATCCATTCCGGCCGACCCCGACGGTCCGATTGTCGTCAAGCGTTTCCGTCGCACCCTCGCCTGGTTCATCTACCGCAAACCAGGGGGACGCGTCGCTCTGGGAATCCAGTACGGGCACCTTCGGGGACACAGCACCGACGGCTACGGCTCCCGAGTCGCCAGCGGCCTGCGGGACGTATTTTCCATGGAGGAGGCTCTGGCCGCCGCCGAGTACCTCGAAGCTGCCTACACCCACCTCGACGACGGTGAGTCCGTCACCGGACCGGCCGCCCAGCGGTATCGGGACGGCGTCCGCCTCTACCACCGGCAGTTCGGTGGCCGATACCTGACCAGCCGCCAAGCTGCAGCACTGACCTCGAACCCACGACTGCGGATCTACGACAACAGTGTGCAGTTCGTGACCTGCTGCTACGACCAATCCAAGGCCCTGTGTCATCCAGACCGGGACAAGGCGGCGGGCGTCGAGGCGTCGCCAGACATCACCAACTGCCAACCCCACTGCGGCAACATCGCTCGCACCGGTCGCAATATCGCGGACGCCGAAGCGGCAATCCAACACGCCCGCGAAGAGATCGCGAGCCCGGCCATCCCGCTACCACTGAAAGCGCGCCTCGAACAACGCGTCGGCAGCCTTCACCGGATCATCGATCACCACCACAACTCGGAAGGACGTCGATGATGACGGCAACCACGGACGATGATGTGCGGCGGGCGATCCGCGACGCGATGGACCGTCTCATCGCAGGGGAACCCCTGTACTCCGACGGCAAGCTCACTATCAAGTCGCTCGCTGAGGAAGCGCAGGTCAAACGGTGGTTGCTCACGCACCGCCACACCGACCTGCAAGCGGAGTTCCGAGCTCGGGTAGCGAACACGGATACCCCACCCACTTTGGTGGCACTTCGCGATGAGCGCGACGACGCGCAGCGACGCATCGACGAACTGACCGCGGACGTCACAGCCCTGCAGGAAACCGTCCACCAACTCGAACGAGTCATCAACGTCCTTGGACTTGAAAACCATCAGCTTCGTACCGACTACGGACAGCCCGGCACGGTGACGCCGCTGCGAGGCGGCCCGTGATTCGGACACAACCCACAGGGCGACCACGCGCGGTCACCCTGTGTGGCAGTTGACCTCCCCGGCCATCTACCAGCGTCAGGACATCACCTGTGCCCAACATCTTCGACAACCTCACCGACGGCACCCGGTTGCGTACCGCACTGCGAGAGTCGCTCAAGGAATTCGACACCGTCGACGTCGCGACGGGATACCTCGACCTGCGCGGCTGGTCCGGTCTGGCCGACATCGTCGACACCAAACCCGCACCTGAGGAAAACTCGGGGCGTCCTACCGCCCGGGTACTGGTGGGGATGGTCGCCCCCTCGGACTCACAGGAGATCCTCGACGCCCTGCAACGTGACGTTCAACCACCCGCCTACGGTTCGGACATTCACGACCGTGAGAAGGCGCAGGCGAGGCAGGATCAACTCGTCAAACACCTGCGCAACCAGCTGATGCGGGGCCTAGCCACCGCAGATGGTCAAGCCACCCTCCAGACCCTCAAGCGCCAACTTGAGAACGGCTCGGTACAGATGAGGGTTTTCACCGAAAAGCCGTTGCATGGCAAGACCTATCTGTTCCACGCCCCCGACAAGAAGCATGCCCCACGGTGGGCGTACGTCGGATCGTCGAACCTCACCCGTGCAGGCCTGACCACCAACCTCGAACTGAACATCGACGTCCAGGACTCGGACGCCAACGAGAAGATCGCGAACTGGTTCGAAGCACGCTGGAACGATCGCTACTCACTGCCTATCAATGCGGAGATCATCGACCTGATCGCCGAATCCTGGGCCGCCGCCCAGCAGCCGACCCCGTTCGAGGTCTACCTCAAGGTATGCCATGCGCTGTCGCAGGATGCCCGTGACGGACTCGGCTATGTACTGCCGAAATCTATGAAGGATCTGCTGCTCGACTACCAGGAAAGCGCTGTCCGCACGCTTGCCCGCCGAATAGTCCACCGGGGCGGAACCATGCTCGGTGACGTTGTCGGTCTCGGCAAGACGCTGACCGCGATCGCGACCGCGTTGATGCTGCAGTCCGCCGAGGACTACTCGACCCTGGTCCTGTGCCCGAAGAACCTCGAAGGGATGTGGATCAAACACCTCGAGGAATACGGCATCGAAGGTGGCCGTGTCGTGCCCTATTCGATGGCGGACAAGGCGCTTCCTGATCTCAAGCGATTCAACTTGGTGATCTGCGACGAGTCCCACAACCTGCGTAATAGTGGAACCGTCGTGTACCAGGCGATCCGGGAGTACATCCGGCGCAACAGCTCCAAGGTGCTGCTGCTGACGGCCACCCCATACAACCTTGCCTTCCTCGATGTGGCCAGCCAGATCGGGCTCTACATCGACGACGACGAGGATCTCGGGATCGTGCCAACGCAGGCACTCGCCGCGGACCCTGGCCTGCGTGACAAGGTCGACGGCAAGATCAACACTCTCGCCGCATTCCGGCGTTCGGAACACGCTGAGGACTGGCGCCGGCTGATGAGTGATCACTTGGTCCGCCGCACCCGCAGCTTCGTCAAGCGCACAGCCCAGACCGAGACCGTCACAGCCGAGGACGGTACGCAGGAAGAACGGCAGTACCTGCAGTTTGCCAATGGAGAGAAGTTCTTCTTCCCGACCCGGGTTGCGCGTCCGCTCAGTCACGACTTCGCCGATGACGACCCAGCGCGGTTCATGGAGGACGACACCACCCTCGACACGGTGCAGGCCTTGACACTGCCTCGATATCGCCTCGCGGACTACGACAACCCCCGCGTCGCTCATACCGAGACCGACACCAAGATCCTCGACGACATCCGCTCCGGCCGAGGCAACGTCAGCGGATTCGTCCGCACCGGTCTGTACAAGCGACTGTCCTCGTCAGGACACTCGTTCATCTTGTCGCTGCAACGTCAGCGTGCACGCAATGAGCTGTTCATCCACGCGATCGATCACAAGTTGCCGATCCCACTCGGCAGCTTCACCGACAAACAAATCAACATCAGCGACGAAGACGTCGAAGACGGCGCCACCACGCATGGTTCACTTGAGAGCCGCTACGACCAGCTACGAAAGACGCTGCCGGCCAAGACCAAATGGATCAACTCGACCGTCTTCAAGGCCACTCTCCGTAAGGATCTGGAGAAGGACAACCAGCGGCTGACCGCGCTCCTCGACCGGTTCGGCAACTGGGACCCGACCCGCGACTCGAAGATCAACGCACTCGTCGACCTGCTGCGCAACGAACACCCGGGCGAGAAGGTCCTCGTGTTCACCGAATATGTCGACACGGCCGACTACGTCGCCCAGGCACTCCAGGACGCCGGCGTGGCCAATGTCGGACTAGTCTCCGGCAACACGGAGAACCCGGCCGATCTGGCCCGCCGATTCTCACCCCAGTCCAACACTGTGCCGGGCCAGGAAGTACCGGAGGCCTCTTCCGTAGGCGATCCCATCGACGTTCTCGTCGCCACCGACGTGCTTTCGGAAGGCCAGAACCTGCAGGACGCCCACATCGTCGTCAACTACGACCTGCCGTGGGCGATCATCCGGATCATCCAACGCGCCGGCCGTGTGGACCGAGTAGGCCAGAAGTCTGACACCGTCTACGTCTACCTCATCAGCCACGACAAGATCGAGCAACAGATCAATCTGCGGCAGCGGATCCGAAACCGGCTCGGAGCCTCAGCCGAGGCATTCGGGTCCGATGAACAGTTCTTCGGCGGCGACCAGGAAATCAAGATCCTCGACGACTTGTACAAGGGCAAGGTCAACGACGACGCTGAGGACGCTGACGGTGAGGCCGATGCGGTCAGCGAGGCATGGCTCGTATGGTCCAACGCACAGAACAAACACCCCAAACTCGCTCAACGCGTCCTCGGTATGCAGGATATGATCCACAGCACCCGAGAGCAGTACATAAGCGAGACCCGCGGCGGTGTCGCCTGTTTCGTCAGCACCGACTCCGGCGTGGATGCCTTTGCCATCTCGACCACAACACCTGATGGTCAATCGGTCGAGCAGCTCCTCACGCCGCTCGAAGCGATGCGAGTGTTCGAAGCCCAGCTCGACACCCCCACCGCCGAACTGAGAGACGATCACTTCAAACGCGAGCACGCACTGATCCACGGACCACTGACCGTTGAGACTCTCACCACCGGCAACCTGAAGGGCGTCCGCAAATGGGCGTGGGAGCGCCTCGGCGGAAACACGCTATTCGCGGGCATGGCCTCTGCAGCGCTCAATGCACTCCACGACCGGCCTCTGACCGAGCACGCAACCATGCGGTTGAGTCAGGCCAGGCGCAATCGGTACAGCCTCGATGACCTCGCCGATCTACTGAACCAACTGCACGTGGAAGATCGACTCGTCATCAAATCCTCGGAAACCGACAACATCAAGGTTGTTTGCTCGATTGGAGTTCGTGAAGCATGACCGACAACCTCGTCTCTCTCGTTGAGCAGCATCTCTATCAGGAGCTTTTCCTCCACGATCTGAACTGGAGTGCGCCCGACCACCCGCCGATCTCCTACACCGACGCCGAGGGACAGTCCTTCACTGCCACCAACGTCTCCTCCTACAAGGGCCTACGGGTGTGGGTCTGTGACCAAAAGCCGGGTTCGAAGGTTGAAGCCGAGCTCGATCGTTTGATCGCGAAGACCTCAACCGATCGGCTGGTCATCTTCCACAACGATGACGAACAGGTCTGGCGTTGGCCGGCCCGCCGCAACAAGGACAACTCGACTTCGACCCGTCTGACGAGTCACCGGCATCGCACCGGCACTGCGAACCCGAAGTTCGCGACCCGACTCGACGCCATTCGTCTACCGATCGACGTAGTCCTCGACGCGAACGCCGTGCTGGCCAGGGTTCGCGACGCCTTCGACGTCGAGGCGCAGAACGAGACCAAGCGGGCCTCGAAGCTCATGGCACGCATGTATGCCGCGATCGAGAAGTCATACCCGAAGAACTTCGACGACAAGACACGCGACCATGAGATCTCGGTGACCCTCGCCCGGGTCCTCTTCCTGATGTTCGGTGACGACACCGAAATGTGGGAAACAGATGCCTTCCGCAACTTCATCCACCACGACACCCCGGCCGATGGATCCACCTTCGCCGACCAGCTCAACGAGCTATTTGCGCAGCTCGACGCACCCTCAGGTGCTAAACAGCCCCGAGTTGCCGGCCTGCCTTACGTCAACGGCGGGATCTTCCGCGAGCGGATCACCCTTCCGGCGCTCGACGGAGAGTTCCGCGACGCGGTCCTCGATGCCTGCGCCGTCGACTGGTCGACCATTAGTCCCGCCATCTTCGGCTCAATGTTCCAGTCGGTGCGGGACGCGGAGACACGCCGTGAGCTCGGTGAGCACTACACGTCCGAGGAGAACATCCTCAAGACACTCAACCCGTTGTTCCTCGACGAGTTGCGTGCGGAGTTCGATAGAGCCCGCACGATGAAGGACGAGAAGGGCGTTCTGACACGGTTGTGGAATCGATTGGGTGAAATCCGCTTCATGGACCCCGCCTGTGGTTGCGGCAACTTCATCATCGTCGCCTATCGTGAGCTCCGCGATCTCGAACTGCGCATCATGGAGCGACTCCAGGAGGTCACCGGTGACGCCCAGCTCGCCTTCGATCCCACCCTGGCATTGAAAGTCACCCTTGATCACTTCTACGGAATCGAGATCGACGAATGGCCGGCCCGGATCGCCGAAACCGCAATGTTTCTCGTCGACCGGCAATGCGACCTCAAACTTAAAGAGCGTTTCGGCGAAGCGCCGCAACGATTGCCGATCCAAACTCAAGCGAGTGTCCGAGTTTCTAGCTCACTAACCACAGATTGGGCCGAGTTCATCGGCCCAATCGGCGAGATAGTAATTGCGGGAAATCCGCCATTTAAGGGCGGATTGAAGCTTAATCCTGATCAGTCCAAGGATCGTACGCTAGTTTATAACTCAATTTCGTCAGCCGAAGGACTGCGCACGGGAAGGATCGACTTTGTTTGCGCATGGTTTGCAAAGGCGTCGGAATTCTTGAAAACGAGAGAAGCCCGATGCGCCTTTGTCGCCACGAATAGCATTACGCAGGGCGAGCAGGCTCGAACGCTTGGGCCGTTGATGACCCGGCAAGGAGTCGCAATCGACTTCGCATATGAGGCATTCAAGTGGACCTCCGAAGCAGCCGGACAAGCTGCAGTTCACGTAGTCATCATCGGATTCTCTCGAGCAGCAAGAAAGTCGAGCAGAAAACGGCTTCTATTCTCGGCTGAGAACAATTACAAGCCGATTTTGGCTTCCGAGATAAACTGGTGGCTTGCCGCTGCTCCGCACGTGGAAATCAAGCCGCGGCGCACCCCATTTATTCCCGGGCTTCCCAGGATGACTGTCGGCTCCCAGCCAACAGATGGTGGGAATTTGATTGTTGATGAGTCAGAGATAGCGGAGGTCAGGAACGATCCGATCGCTTCTAAGTATCTTCGCAGATACATGGGGGCGAAGGAGATGATGCAGGGAAAGATGCGCTGGTGCCTATGGATGGTCGATGCTTCGACGTCTGACATCGATCGGTCGCCAGAGTTGTCCAAACGCATCCAAGCCGTAGCTACGGAACGCTCGACTTCTCCGACAAAGTCATTTAGAGAAACTCCTGCACACTTGTTTACCCATCGCAAGCATCCAAGTGTCCCATACCTTGCCCTACCTCAAAACTCAACCGACGCGCGAAAGTGGATCCCTGCAGCAATATTTGACATAGACACGGTCGCGTCAAACAAGGCGACAATAGTGTACCCCGCGGAGAAATGGATGCTGGCCTTACTGCAAAGTCAAATGTATCAAACATGGGTGCGCATGATCGGGGGGAGGTTAAAATCGGATCCGACGATCACTGCAGATCTTTCTTACAATTCATACCCTTGGCCAATTTTGACTAACGAGTCGAAGCGTGTGCTGGCGAGTGCTGCGGATGAAATCCTTGCCATCCGTGAACAGCAGGGAGGAAATAGATCCTTGGGTCGACTATATGATTCAGGAGAAATGCCACAGGACCTGATCATTGCTCATGAGGAATTAGATCGCATCGTTGATTCCCTCTACGGCTGCGATTCTGGCACCGAGGAAGAACGAAAGTCCGTTCTTTTTCTGAGATATCAAGAATTGGCCAATGTGACAGAGTGAAAGCTCGCGAAATGGTGGTCGGCGCTGAAGCTTACCGAGGCGTACACGGCGCATCCCAAGACTGGCCTGTTGTCCTGAATGCGTGGCGACGGGCCAGTCCCGGGGTTCTAGATTAACGACCAGCGACTACAGGCGGAGGCCACCTCGCGGAGCAGGTCACGGAGGATGACGACGAGCGCCTCGTGGGCCTGTCCGTCAACGGGGGATACTTCGCCTGCCCAGCGAGTGCCACCATCGTGGTGGAAGAGCCGTCCAGTAGATTGTTCACTCCAAAGCATGACGTATGGGCAACACGATTAAGCCGTCTACGGAACCGCCGTACGGTGTCGACTGGAAGCAGTACGCCAAGGCGGTGACGAAGGAGCGCGACGAGGCCGGCCCTTACGGCCGGTTCGCACCTGGCCTCCCCGCCACGTCGGATGGGCAGATGCTGTTCCTGCTCCACCTGGCCCACAAGATGCGCGCCCCCGAGGACGGCGGCGGCCGCGTCGGCATCGTCATGAACGGATCGCCACTCTTCAATGGCGCCGCCGAGTCCGGCCCCTCCAACATCCGCAAGTGGCTGCTGGAGAACGATCTGGTCGAGGCCATCGTCGCGTTGCCGACCAACATGTTCTTCAACACCGGCATCGCCACATACATATGGATCCTCGACAACACCAAGCACGCCGACCGAAAGGGCCTGGTCCAGCTCATCGACGGCACCTCGTTCTGGACCAAGATGCGCAAGAACCTCGGCTCCAAGGGCCGCGAGATCTCCGACGCCGATCGCGCCGAGATCGTGAAGTTGTACGCCGACTTCACCGACGCCGACCCGGACTATTCCAAGGTGCTGCGCAACGATGAGTTCGGCTACTGGACGATCACGGTCGAGCGTCCTCTCTTCGACAAGTCCGGCCAGCCGGTCGTGGACCGCAAGGGTAACCCCAAGCCGGACGCGAAGAAGCGGGACACCGAGAACGTCCCCTTCACCTACGGCGGCTCGACCGCTGGCGCCGCCGGCAAGACCCAGGTGATCCAGGAGTACTTCGACGCCGAGGTGAAGCCGCACGTCCCCGACGCATGGGTCGACTGGACCAAGGTCAAGATCGGCTATGAGATCCCCTTCACTCGCCACTTCTACAAGTACGTCCCGCCCCGCCCCCTAGCCGAGATCGACGCAGACCTGGAGAAGCAGGTCGCCAAGATTCTTGACCTCCTCCGGGAGGTCGAGGGATGAGTTCCCTGACGCTGATCGGTGCGCACCAGGCTGTCTCGTCGTTACTGGAGACCAGGCCCAAGTCATGGGACGTCGTTCGCTTCAAGGGCCTGTTCGACAGACTCGATCAGCGAAACAGCGACCTCTCCTACGAGATGTTGTCGTTGCGCTCGACAGGTGAGGTAGTTGCGCGCGCCGAGATGGGAGGGCGGCAGGAGCCGGACGAGCGCAGCCTGCCGAAGTACCTCGTCACCGAGATCGACGATCTCATCGTTAACCCAATGTGGCTGATCGGCGGTGGGATTGGCGTGTCTCCGCGCGCCGGAGCAGTGAGCCCCGACTACAGGGTTTTCCGGTCCCGCGGCGCTCTGCTACCGCGGTTCATCCACTACCTATTGCGATCGCAGCCTTATCTTGACCAGTACCTGCTGTACACGCGGGCACAGACCACCTTCGACCGCCGAGTACAGCAGCCAGACCTAGTGCCGCATCACGCAACGTTTGCCCTGTCGACGATCTCCCGTAGCTGTTGATCCTCGGCGTGCTTGTTGCGCCAGATGATGTAGCGACGGATCATCGACGCTTGCTCCCGATGACTGCCGTGGTCGGTGCCATCGAGCGCGAAGTACCGCAGCGCGGTGAACTGCGCCTCGATCCGGTTGAGCCACGAACTGTTCGTCGGGGTGTACGCGATCTCGACGTTGTTCGCCTCTGCCCACAGACCGACCCGTTGGCACTTCCTCGTGGTCAGGTGCGGCGAGAAGTTGTCGCACACGATCGCGATACGAACCTCCGCCGGGTAAAGAGTGCGCAGGTAACGGCAGAACTCGAGGAACGTGGAGCGGTTCTTCGTCGTCTTGACGTGCCCGTACAGCTTGTCCTTGCCCAGGTCGTACGCGGCGAACAGATGCCGCACCCCGTTCGGACGGGTGTAGGTCGCCCGCCGCCGGCGCCGCGGCTCCCGGTCCGGGTCCTTGTGCCTGCCGCCACGCTGCGCCCACTGCCGGCCCGGATGCGGCTGCAGATTCAAGGGACCGAACTCGTCGAGACAGAAGATCGCCTGTGGCTCATCGGGATCGGACACGACATCGCCATCGGCGATGGCATACAGGTGTTCGACCCGAGCCTTCTTCACCGCGTAATCGGGGTCCCGAGATCTCTTCCAGGTCTTCACTTTTTGAAAGGAGACACCCTCCTCGCGGAGCAGCACGCGCAGACCCTCGTGGCTGATGTCGTCGACCACCCCCTCGGCGACCAGGAACTCGGCGAGTTTGGTCAGACTCCAGGTCGAGAACGGCAGATCGTGCTCGGCGGGGGCGGACTTGGCGATCTTCTTGATCTCCCGGCGCTCCGGCAGGGTGAACTTTTTCGGCCGGCCGCCGGCGTACTTCGGGTACAGCG
Source organism: Rhodococcus sp. Q1 (assembly GCF_004153645.1). Taxonomy (NCBI): domain Bacteria; kingdom Bacillati; phylum Actinomycetota; class Actinomycetes; order Mycobacteriales; family Nocardiaceae; genus Rhodococcus; species Rhodococcus sp. Q1. The sequence continues at coordinate 51,618 of NZ_SDMJ01000010.1, forward strand.
AGTCGAATCCGTCGGCGTTGAAGTTGTGGATGACATCACGGACCCGGTCGGCGCTGGTGAAGCTGACCTCGGTGATCTTCGGTACCGGCATGCCCTGGGCCGAGAGCAGGACCATCTGGGCGCGCCGCCAGGTCACCACCGATCCGGTGCCGCGGCGGATGATCCGTACCAGCCGTCTGCCTTCGTCGTCATCGATCTCTCGCACGCGTACTCGTTCTGCCACTCGACCAGGCTGACCGATCCCGTGGCCGACACGCCGCAACCGGTCGGCGTGTCGGCCAGAACGGGCAAAGGTTCACGGGTGCGGCACTAGATAACCTGCCGCTTCCAGTGCCGCCGCTGGAGGAGCAGCGTTCCATCTCCGACTACCTCGACCGCGAGACCGTCCGCATCGACACGCTAATCGAGGAGCAGCAGCGTCTGATCAAAATGTTACATGAGCGACGCCACTCGCTTATTGACGGAATCTTCAACGGCCATGCGCCCAGTGCCCGGCTACAGAACGCTTGCATTGACGTTGTCGACTGCGTGCACACCACGCCTGAGGTCTCAGACGACGGCCAGTACGAGGCAGTTCGAACGGCTTCCGTCCGCAACGGAAAGTTTCGTAGGGGAAACGGATTGCCCGTCGATGCAGACACATGGAAGTTCCGGAACGCGGCAGGAGCGCCATCCGTCGGAGACGTTCTCTTCACGCGTGAGGCGCCTGCTGGTGAGGCATGCATGGTTCCCAGCAATCAGATCTGCCTGGGCCAGCGGATGGTTCTGCTGCGGATCGACCACACGGTATGCGCGGGGGAATTTCTGCTATGGCAGCTCTATTCCGATCGCGTGCAGAACCACTTCCTGCTCTCGGCAAACGGCTCAACGGTGGCAAACGTCAGGCTCCCGGTCCTGCGCACAACGCCGATCTGGCTTCCGGATCTCACAGAGCAGCGACGCATTACTGCGTATCTCAACGATCAGACTGAGAAAATCGACGAACTCATCAGGGAGACCGAGCAGTTCATCGAGCTTTCTAAGGAGCGTCGTTCGGCGTTGATCACGGCGGCGGTGACGGGGCAGATCGACGTGCGGGAGATGGCGTGATGGCCGATTACAACGAAGTCGTCTTCGAGTCCGAGATCTGCGCGCACCTGGAATCCCAGGGGTGGCTGTACTCGGTGAACGATGCCGGTTACGACCGGGAGCGGGCGCTCTTCCCGGAGGATCTGTTCGCCTGGCTGCAGGAGACTCAACGAGCGGCGTACGAGAAAGCGTTGAAGGCTGCGGGGTCGTCGGCGAAGTTCCTCGACGTGCTGACCACTGCGCTCGACAAGCCTCTTGAGCATGGTGGCGGGGCGCTGAGCATTCTGCGTAACGGGGTGCAGTACATCGGTGGTGGTCGGTTGAAGATGGCGCAGTTCCGCCCCGAAACCAGCCTGAACGCGACCACCAACGAGCAGTACGCGGCGATGCGGGTGCGGGTAATGCGACAGGTGCATTTCTCCACCGCCGACCAGCGCAGCATCGACCTGGTTTTCTTCGTCAACGGGCTCCCGGTCGCGACGGTGGAGCTCAAAACCGATTTCACCCAGTCCCTGGATGAGGCGATCAACCAGTACCGCAAGGACCGTAATCCGCTGACCAACGGGCGGCCGGAGCCGTTGTTGTCGTTCGGGCACCGGGCACTGGTGCACTTCGCGGTCTCCAACGACCTGGCCGCGATGACCACCCGCCTCGAGGGCGAAAAGACGCACTTCCTACCGTTCAACACCGGCTACAAAGGTGGCGCGGGGAACCTGCCAGCGGAGGGCGGGAGATCGGCGACCGCGTACCTGTGGGAGCGAGTCTGGGACAAGGACGCCTGGCTGAACATCGTCGGCCGGCTGATGATCGTCGAGACCAAGGAAGAGTGGGACGTCGCGACCGGGACGTCGGTACGCCGGACGAGCATGCTCTTCCCCCGGTTCCACCAGTGGGAGGCCGTGACGAACATCGTCGCCGCCATCCGCGAAGAAGGGGTCGGCCAGCGCTACTTGATCGAGCACTCGGCAGGATCGGGGAAGACGAACACTATCGCCTGGACCGCGCACCGGCTCGCCCGGCTGCACGTCGACGACGAGAAGGTCTTCGGTTCGGTGATCGTGGTCGTGGACCGCACGGTGCTCGACGGGCAGCTCCAGGACGCGATCCGGCAGATCGACGGGTCGGGGAAGATCGTGGCCACCATCAGTCTGGAGGACGTCCGCAAGGCGGGGGCGAAGTCGAAATCCGATCTGCTCGCGAGCACGCTCAAGAACGGGGCGCTGATCATCGCAGTGACGGTGCAGACCTTCCCCTACGCCCTCGACGCGATCCGGGCCGACTCGTCGATGAAGGGCCGGCGGTTCGCGGTGATCGCCGACGAGGCGCACTCTTCGCAGTCCGGCCAGATCTCCTCCAAGCTCAAGGCCGTGCTGACCGCGGAGGAGGTCAAGGAGATCGAGGAGGGCGGCGAGGTCGACGTCGAGGCGATCCTGGCCTCGGAGATGACCGAGCGGGCCGAGTCGGAGAATATCTCCTACCTCGCGTTCACCGCGACACCGAAGAACAAAACCCTTGAGCTGTTCGGCCGTCAGGGCCCGGAAGGGAAACCGACCTCGTTCCACCTGTATTCGATGCGCCAGGCGATCGAGGAGGGCTACATCCTCGACGTGCTCAAGGGCTACCAGACCTACGATACCGCACTGAAGATCGCCGGTAAGGCCGAGAGCGGCGGCGGTGAGGTAGAGGAGTCCGCGGCACGTAAGGGGCTGATGCGGTGGGTGAAGCTGCACCCGACCAACATCAGCCAGAAGGTGCAGATCATCGTCGAGCACTTCCACACCAACGTTGCCCACCTGCTCGAGGGCAAGGCGAAGGCGATGGTCGTGACCGATTCGCGCAAGGCCGCAGTGAAGTACAAGAAAGCGATCGACGCCTACATCACTAAGCGCGCCGCTCTGGATGCCTCGTACAACTACCGCACCCTGGTAGCCTTCTCCGGTGCGGTGACGATGGACGAGGACGAGCAGTGGGCGTCGGAGTGGGGGCCGCAGCCGAGCAAGGACGACGAGTTCACCGAGGCCAACCTGAACCCCGGTGCCGGCTCGGACCTGGCGGCGGCGTTCAAGGGCGCGACGCACACGATCATGCTGGTCGCCAACAAGTTCCAGACCGGGTTCGACCAGCCTCTGCTCTCGGCGATGTACGTCGACAAGAAGCTCTCCGGGGTCACTGCCGTGCAGACCCTCTCCCGGCTCAACCGCACCCACCGCACCGCGAGCGGGGAGCGCAAGCGCAAGACGTTCGTCATCGACTTCGTGAACAAGCCCGAGGACATCCGGGCCGCGTTCGAGCCGTACTTCACCGGTGCCACCCTCGAGACCGAGACCGACCCGTACGTCGTCGCCCACCTCGCCACCAAGCTCGCCCAGGCCGGGATCTACACCCCCGAGCAGGTGCAGAAGGTCGCGCAGCTGTGGGTCACTCGCAAGGGCAACAACGCACTCTCGGCCGCGATCAGCCCGGCCAAGCACGACTTCGCCCGTCGCTACGCGGCGGCGCTCGAAGCCGACGACAAAGTCACCCTCAACACCCTCGACCTGTTCCGCAAGGACGTCGCCACCTACGTCCGGCTCTACGACTTCATGAGCCAGATCGTCGACTACGGCGACCCGTACATGGAGATGCTGTCGATCTTCCTGCGGCTGCTGGACAAGGTCATCGCAGAATCGTCCTGGGCCGCGGAGGTCGACCTCTCCGACGTGGTCCTGGTCGGGGTCAAGCACAACAAGGCGGCCGCAGTCGACATCGCACTCACCGGTGACGGTCAGCTCAAGGGCATCAGCGCCGCCGGCACCGGAACCCGGAAGGACCCGAAGTACGTCGCCTTGCAGGTCGTCATCGACAAGATGAACGACCTCTTCGGCGCCGAAGCGTTCACCGACTCCCAAGTCCGCGAGTTCGTCCACGGCCTGGTGCAGCGACTGCTCGCCTATCCGGATCTGGTCAAGCAGACCACGGTGAACTCGAAGAAGCAGTTCATAGAATCGCAGGACTTCCAGGAAGCGGTCGTCGAGGCGGTCGTCGACAACCAGGAGGCCCACAACACCATGGCCGACTACTTCTTTAGCGACGGCCCCGCCATCAGCGCCGTCATCATCGCGCTCGCGGACGCCTTCTACGAAGCCGCGATCGACCAGCGGACGGACGCCTGAGCGCCCGGGCCCCGAAACAGACGTTCGGATGCTCGACATGTCATCTCGACCCACGGTCAGGTTCAGACGGCGGTTGCCACGATCCGCGGTGCTGTTGACCTCGGTGGACATTGTTGGCAGCCGCTTAACTACACGCACGAACAGGTCCTATACGTCGACCAACTCGGCAATCTTGACGGCAATGTCTGCCATCGAATCGTCTGCAGTATTCAAGCCGCTTCGCGAGGCGAGCAACGGACTTTCTTCGCGGAGGGCCTCGTATGTTGTCTCGTGCACAACGGGGATGAGCTGCTCGCGCGCCAGGAGCTCCGACAGCTCCTTGTCAGCGATCCCTTCCCCCGCTATGCGGGTCAGAAACGCAGGGGTGACCAGTACGATCCCGACACGCGACTTCGCCAAACCCTTGTCAATCGTCCGGAGTAGCGGCGTGCCGAGCCTTACGTCCTTCTCGCTGAACCAAACCGAGACGTCATTGGCCTCGAGAAGTTCGTGCAGTTCCTTGGCCGCACCGCGTCGGTCATCCCAAGCGTGACAGAGAAAGACATCGCGAAGGTCAGGGTAGGAGTGCGCTCGCACTTCAACCTCGTGGCGAACGGGCGTCAGCGTCCGTACTTCGGCAAGCGTGTAGGTCACGGGGGAGCTAGCCGACGACCAGCTCGGCCGAGGGCTACTGCCGAACCCACTAGACCGCGCCCCGGTCGTGCTGCCCACGCTGCCCCGCGGCTGGTAGACGGGCGGGGAGTAGGAGCGAGGTGAGTACGACCCATAGCCGCCGCATGCAGGACATGCGGCGGTGGCGCTTGCTGTTCGATGGCCCCGTACAGGCGCTGTGCATCTACTCATTGCGCGATGGTAACCAGCACCAGTGACACCACTGCTTCGTCAACGCAAAAGGAAGTCCGGGTCAAGTCCGTCTCGTGGGATACGGTCGGCCGGCCTCTTGGAGTCAGGCGTCGGCGGACGTGGGATGGGGCGCCGTTGGTGCACCCAATGCAATATGCCGTCCTTTGGCTGACATAAGAGCGCGCTATCGGCGGTTCTCGTACCGGCGCAGGTCCTCGTACCGGCCTTCACGACGATCGCGGAACTGGGCCCGGATCTTCTCCACTGCCCGGCCAGGATCGTGCGCCTGATCGTGCAGCAATGGCTGTAGCAGTGCGTTTGTGACCAAGGCACGTATCGTCGATACACCGGCCTCGTCGAGGCGCTTGAGATGTCCGCCATGAAGTAGTCGTGGACCTCGGAAGCCTCCGGGTGTCGCTGGCCAGCAGGAGAGCAATCATGTTCTCAAGGTGGTTCAGAGGGAACATTCCGTATTTCGGCACGCCGTGACCCACGGTGGTCGTCGGTGGAGTCAGACGGAGGGATCGCGGGAGCGTTGGATGGGGGAGGTAGCTCGCATCAGGTGCTCGGTGATGACCTCACCGGAGGCACGCAGGTCGACGGTGGCACATCGGATCCGGTGCCCTTGGATGACCACTTCTTCGTCGAAGTACCCGTCGACGACAGGATGGAGCAGGAGGCCTTCGGCGTGACGGTGCTCGTCGCTCTGTTCCTGTTGGGACATCAGGTAGGCGTAGATCTGATATAGATACGTGCTGTTCAAGGTGGTGGTCCGGTAGTTTCCGGCGTGGGTGATGGCCGTGAACTTGGTGTCGATGACCGCCCGCCGCCGAATCTTCGCGCCCGGACGTAGCGGTGCGCGCAGGGTGATGTCGGTGTACATCCCGGGCAGCACCGGTTGCATACCGTCGGAGATCCGCTCGATGCTCCAGCGAAGTCGGGTGCCGTGTTCGACCGTCCATCCTCGAGGTTCGAGAGTGTGGCGGTAGAAGCCGTAGACGGCGTGTTCGAAGAGTTTGCGTAGGTAGTGGTCCGAATCGTCGGGGGCGACGGTGACGAAGTAGTCCTCGCCGGGATCGGGAATCGACATGGTCAGCAGAAGTTCGGCGAGGGAAAGCATCCGATGGTCGCGGGCGAGCAGTCGCTGCCGGCGCAGTGACGGCACGATGTCCGGTCGTGGGGCAGGTCCGCTCACTCCCGCCGCTTCCAGCTGCAACGCCAAGGATCGGTACCGGGGACGATCCGGGATCCATGTGGCGGCGGCGCGCAGCGCGGCGCGGACGAGTCGATTGGCTGCGGTGTCGGTGACCAGGGTGTCGTAGCGGCATCGCACCTGTCCCCGTTCGAGGAGCCGGTGGCCAGTGGTGCCGAGGACATCGATCCGGCCCCGCACCCGAGTCAGGTCCGACACCGTGCGGGTGAAGCCCACGGACAGGCCGGTGTGCAGCCTGTGTTCGACTTCGTCGGCCAGCATCCGGGCGACGAGCTGGGGCAGGTCCTCGGTGATCTGTTCCGCACCGGCGAATTCGTGGCCGTGATGCCGGTACAGATCGGAGGCGAACAACTGCAGAAGCCACAGGTTGCGGACCGGGATCTTCATCGCATCACACCTCGCGCAGTGTGGTGAGCACGTCGTCGACCGTGTCGGGGCGATCGAACCAGTACTCCTCGAGGAGCGGTGTGATCTCGGTGTGCACCACCCGGTCGAGCCATTGCCGGGTCGTCAGGGTCGCCGCGGCGTGCGAGGGACCGGGGGTGACGAAGCTGTGCCCGAGACGGAACTGCCGGCCCAGTCCCCGATCTTCGGCGATCCGGGTGTTCAGCTCCTGCATGCGCGCCCCGAAGCGTTCGAGGGTTTCCAGGTCGTGACCCAGCCCGCTGACGTATTCGGTCCAGGCACTGCCGAATTGGGGTTCGAGTTCGACGAAGGCGAAGCGGCGGCGCAGGGCCATATCCACCAGGGCAAGGGACCGGTCGGCGAGGTTCATCGTGCCGATGACATACAGATTCGGGGGGATGTGGAAGCGCTCGTCGCCGTGGCGGGGATAGGCCAGGCGCATGGCGTTGTCCGGATTGCGTTTGTCCGCCTCGAGAAGGGTCAACAGTTCGCCGAAGATCTGTGCCGGGTTCCCCCGGTTGATCTCTTCGATCACCAGCACATGGCTGTCGTCGGGGCGATCATCGGCATGTCGGCACAGCTCCAGGAACGGTCCGTCCGCCAGCTCGAGGCGACCTCCGGCCGCCGGGCGCCATCCGCGCACGAAGTCTTCGTAGGACAGGGAAGGGTGGAATTGGAGGACGCTGACACGGTCACTGCCCCGCTCGTTGCAGATCGTCCACGCCAGCCGTCGTGCCAGCCAGGTCTTTCCGGTGCCCGGCGGGCCTTGCAGGATCAGGTTCTTCTTCGCCAGCAGGCGTTCCTGGATCATGTCGAGTTCGGGGCGCGGGATGAAACACCCGTCTTCGACGATGGAGTCGAGGGTGTAGATGTCCCCCGCGATGGGGTCGCTGTCGGACGCCACCGACAAGGTGGTGTCATGCGGTTCGGCGCTGGGTTCGTGCTTGATGTTCGCGTAGCGCCAGGCGGCGGCGGACAACTCGGGGATCGAGGTGAACGGCGTGCTGTCGTCGCCGACCCACGTCTGGATCTGTTCGGTGTTCGCCAGGAACTGTTCCCCGTCGATCTTCGATCGCAGCGCCAGTGTCGTGGCGAACTCGGGATACTGTGCGGTCAGGAACCCGGCGTTGACCTGATCGTAGGCAGCGAAGGTTTCGGGACGGATCCAGTAGATCCCCATGGACAGTTGCCGGGTGTTTCCGCGGGCGGCCGCGTCGAAGGCGGCCACCAGTCGTTCGCGGGTGTTCTCGTTGCCGGCGGCGGCGTAGGCGATGGCGGCATCGGCCAAGTCCCACAAATGGTCGACTTCACCGGGGCTGCGTTCGTTTTCGTAGCGGATGAACCACGAGTTCCAGTTGTTGACCACCGGTATTCCGGCGAACGAGGCCGGTGCTGCAGCGGTGATCTCGAAGACGGTGCGGTAGCTCGATGCGATCCGGGCGCGGGCCGAGTCGGTGATACCGCGGTTGAACGGGCCGAAGACGGTGAACGGATCGATGTCGCGGAGCGCTCCGCGCGAGCCGTCCTCCCTTTGATCGGTGCGCAGATAGCGGAAGTACCGCTCGAGGCCGGGTGTTTCGGCGACCGTCCACACGCGCTCGAGCAGTCCGTGTCGATCGTCGCGGAACGTCCGAATCGTATCGGCGAGTTCATGGTAGAACGGCACCCAGGTGAAGTCGTCCTGCTCGGTCACCGGGCGTGGTTCGTCGATGAGTCGGGCGATCTCGTCTGCGGCGGTGGTGAGAGTGAACAATGACAAGGCCGCGCTGATCTGGTTCTGCGCGGAGACCGACAGTTCGTCGCGCGGAATCCCGGTCGCGAGCCAGTCGACCGGGCGCCAGTGCCGATACTGGTCGGCCTCGGGATGGAACTCGTACCCACCGCGGATCCGGCCGATGTTGATCGTCCGCGTCGCCCGGTCCGGACACACCACGACATCTCCCGCACCAACGGCATGCACGAACCGGTAGAGGGTGCCGGCCCAGGACGCCACCGACTCCGGCCTGTCCGGAAAGGCGCTAGCTACAGCTTCCTTGAACGCGTCCCTCGTCGGGTCCAGCAGCGCGAGATCTCCGAGTTCGTCCCAGCCCAGGCGCACCGCCCCATCGGCCACCGGGTCGATACTCGGCTGGTCGTTGTGAATCCCCCAGAACTCCGTCACATCTCGCACCGTAGATCACACTCGGCCGCGGCTGCCGTAAGCACGTTCGACGCGTCCGACCCGCCCGGGAGGCAACGCATCAGACGTCGAACTGGCCCCAATACTGCTGACTGTGACCAAAATCACAATACCTTGGAGAGTTGGCGCTTTCGAGGGGGTCGGCGAGCCGTCGCATCGCTGGCGCCGACCTGTCGACGTGGCGCTCCGGACGGATTCGCCGGGGAGCGTCGCTGCTGGTCGCCGAATTTTCTAATTAATTGGAGCTTTCTCGCCCAAAAAGCGTCATAAGTATTTGCGCCTTGACATGGGATTTTGCTGACAACACAAAAACAGTTGCCACAGCGGCAAAATTCTTAAATGTGTTGCTTCCCAGCCGCTTTCGTCAGTGGCGGGCCGGGGTGGGGGTGCGCTAGCGTCGTGTCTACCGGCGCCGCAACCATCAAGTTCCGCAACACCATTCGGATCGAGGATCACCATCATGAGCATTTCCCCGTCAGCCCGCCATGCCCTCAACCCCCGCCCCCAGTTGCGCCTGGTGCCCCTCCCTTCCTCGCTGGCTCGGCCGATCGGATCCGCGCCCGTCCCGGACCGTGTCGATGTCTTCCTCGACATGGGGTACGTCATCCGCTCGGCGCACACGGCCTTCGGTTGGCGCGTGGGATCTCGCACTCCGGATCCCCTCACCACCGCCCGAGAGATCCTGGCGCTGCGATGCTGGCCCAGTGAACTCGGCACCGTGCACGTCTTCGACGGCCTCCACGACCCGGCTCGTCGACCGCTCGACCATCATCGGATGCTCGCCTGGAAACGCCGGGTCGAAACCAGCGGCGAGGTGATCGTTCACCTGCGACCCTTGCAGTACCTGCCCGACGGCGGGTTCCGGCAGAAGGAAGTCGACACCACCCTGGCGTTCGCCATGGACGATGCGGCCCGCTCCGGACGTGCCGAGGCGATCGTTGCGTTCACCGGCGACCGGGACCTGCTACCCGCGGCACGACGAGTGATCGCCGCCGACGTCCGCTTCGAATCCGCGTGCTGGGGACAGCGCGGCGGGATCTTCCTGCCAGACATGCGCACCTGGACCCATCGACTCGACCGCGCCGCCTACGAACGCTGCACCGCCACCGGAGAATTCGGAGACGCCGCATGAGCATCTCGCACCCTCCGGTGGGGGAGCTGCTCGACGCGTTCGTCGGGCAGCTTCGTCACCCGCCCACCGCCGACCGCCGTATCGACCACACCGCCTGCATCGTCGCTGCCACCGTTGCCACCGTGCAGGCATCCTTGGATGCTCCGTTCGAGGCACTGCGCAGCGAAGCACGCACCCGACTCGCTGACCATACTGCGCCGCTGCTGCCCGAACCCGACCTGGAGGTCACCTGCAGCACCACCCTGTTCATCCGGATCTGCACCACCGTGTCCGACGCTGCCTCGTTGATGACTCGCTGCCACCACAGATCGACATGGGCGGTACTGGCTGCCGCCGCGGCGGACCTGCACACCCTGACCCGCCTGGTGACCTCCCCGCTCGTCGACGCCGGCAGCATCCTGGCCGTCGATGCGCTGCACGCCGAGAACATACAGAGCGATCACGTCGCGCAGATCCTCGGCGTGGACACACCCCCACACACACCACCAGTTGAATACCCGAGGAAGGACTCTCGGGACGGGAGTGGACGCTCGGTCGTGGACGAGCTGATCCGATCCGTGCGCACCGCAGCCGACACCGAGGCCTGTCGCTTGCCCGCCCCGGCGGTCGATGTGCACGCCTCGCCGGACCGGATCGACTACCCCCACGACGAACCCACCATCATCGCCCAAGCAAGCCTTGCTTTCGACTTGCTCACGCACGCCACTGCCGTGCTGTGCGCGCAGCTGGCAGAGCTCTACTGCGACAACTCGTGGACCACCAGGGGGCAGGAGATCGCCGCCGCCATCGACACGATGAAAAAACGGGTGTGGCCCCAGGCACAGTCCGCATCCCGGGACTGATATCGCCCCCTTGCCCGGCCGTGATGGGATCACATTCGACCGACTTCGACCGGCAGGCAGTGCTGAGCGGCTCCTGCGGTGGCCGCGAACGGGACCCCGTCCGAGCGCGGGCGCTGCGAGATCCACGTCGAGACCGGGACTGGAACGGCGTCGACTACTACGGATTCGCCCCGGTTGCGATCACGCAGGGCCGGCCGGACGCAGGTGGGCAGACGAAACCCCAGGCCGTCTACGACGTCGCCGCCCTGGTCGGCGATGAGTGAGTGCCTGACCGCAGAAAGCATCCCCGCCGCAAGGGGTACGGCGGAGATGGCTGGATGGAAGTATGCCAGGTCGACCCCTTCGAACCTCGAGGTCGACCAACTCTCGCAGCGGCAGTACCTGGAGCCGGCTGGAAGTTCAGGGGCGGGCCGGGGGCGTGCGCAGGTCCTGGAGTTCGGCGATACGTTCGAGGGCGGCTTCGGCTTGCGCGTGTGCGGCGGCGGCGTCGGCGCGGGCGGTCTCGGCGCGGTCGCGTTCGGCTGCCGCGGCGTTGCGGGCGGCGGTGAGTTCGGCTTCGAGCCGCCGGGTGTGTTCGGCTGCGGTGGCGCCGCGGCGTCTTTCTCGGCGATCGCTCGGGTCAGCCGCTCGCGGTGTTCGTCGAGCTGCCCGGTGAGCGCGGCGATTCGGTGCTCGACGCCGGCGATCTGCTCTCGGTGGGTCGAGGCGGCCTGATCGAGCTGCTGCTGCCAGCGGTCCTGTGCCGCGGCGTGGTCGGCCCGGGCTGCGGTGAAAGTGGGGCAGCCGAAGAACTTCATCGACACCGCCAACTACACCCAACAGCTACATCGCTGTCTCCACGACCCCGATATCCCCGTCGATCTGCGAGTTACCGGAGCATTGATCCTGTTGTTCGGGCTGCGTCTGCCCGAAGTGCTCGACCTGCGTACAGATCACGTGCATGTCCGTGACGGTGACCAGTACATTCGTCTGGGCCGTCACGAGTTGCTTGTTCCCCCGGCCCTGGGAGTGCTCCTCAAGCAACTTCCTCGCACCGACACCAACCGTTCGGTCCTCCCGGTCGCTGATCGATCCGCCATGCCGCTGTTCCCCGGTTTCCACAGTGGTCGGCCGGTCACCCCGGAAGGGCACGGCGCACGCCTGCTCAAGCACGGCATCACGCCCCTGGCCGGCCGCAACACCGCGCTGGCAACCCTGGCTGCCGACCTTCCGGCCGCTGTACTGGCCGATCTGCTCGGAATTCATCCGCAGACTGCCGTGCGGTGGGTCCGCATCGCCAAACGTGACTGGCACACCTACCTGGCACATCGTCGTGCGGATCTGAACCTTCGCGGGGAAGCAGAGAAATAGCGCACGGCGGAAGGGGTCTACCACCAGCGGTGCTGCCGTCATCGTTCTGCTACTCCACAAAGGTCCGGTGTAGCAGGAAGTCCAGTTGGCCTTACGGAAACACCCAAGACCAAACTCGTGGAGTCGGACCTTCCGGGTGGTGCCGAGCTGTGGTATCCGTAACCTCGCGGGCATGACTACGCGTCGTCTGATTCGTGCGTTGGAGCCGCGAACTGCTCGTTCGTTCGCCGACATGGTGGCGTACATCGTGTGGCCGTTGGCGGTGATGGTGGGCCTGCAACGCATCTGGTGGTCGCTTGTCGATCCGACTCCCGGCCGGTTCCTCGCCCTCTACGACGCCTCGTTCCGTTTCCTCAACCCACACACGACAGCCGCTGCCAGCGATGCAGTCCTGAGTCCCGGCGCCATCATCCTGACCGCTCCATGGGCCGTCCTCGTTCCGGACCAGGCCCGGTGGGTGGAACTGGCCTTGAGCGTTCTGGCGCTCCTGGGCGCGTGGGCGTTGTTGCTGCGTCTGCTGCAGGTCCCGATACGGTCGGTCCTGGCGCCGGTGTTTCTGCTCGTCGGGTTCTATTGCGGTCCGGTGACCGACACTCTGCTCACCGGTGACCTCGGTGCCTTCGTGCTGCTCGCATTGGTGGCCTGGCTGTACCTGGCGGTGCACGGGCACCAGCTCGCCGCTGGTGTCGGGCTCGGGATTGTCGTGGCATCGATGCCGGTCTTCGCGCCGCTACTGGCGCTTCCGCTGGTTCAGCGTCGGTGGCGTGAGACGGTTCTCGCAGCAGCGATCGCGGGGTCGGCCACCGCGCTGGTGTGGATCCGCCTCGACGGTGGTGACGGGGTGGGTATATCCGCGCTTGGTGGCGTCGACGCCGCGGATCGTTCGTTCTTTGCGTGGGCCGAATATCTGCACTTTCCAACAGGGTTGACCGTGGGGGTGGCGGTGGTGATCGCAGTCGTCGCCATCGCGGCAGTGGCCCTGGTCTGTATCCGGCAGCGTCACAACGAGGTGCTGTTCCTGCTCACGGCCAGTGGCGTCCTGGTTCTCGCGTGCTGTCTGCTCGCTCCGGACAGCCACGGAGATTATTCGATCGCGCTGCTGCCGCTGGCCGGTAGCGTCGTGCTCGTCGGTTCCAGTGTGCGGGTGTGGCCGGCGTGGCTGGCCATCTATGGTTTCGGTTCCGACGAGAACTGGTACTCGCCACATCTTGGTGGGCTCGGGGCGCACATCGAGATCCTCAGGGTGCCAGCAGGATGGTTGCTGCTGTTGGCCACCATCTGTGCGGTTCTCACCGCAGCGGGACCTCGTGCGCATGCAGGTGTCGAGGAGAAACGGGTGCGAGCGGCCGCTACGTAGAGCGTGGTGGGAACATTGAGGTGCGCAGCAAGATCTCCCGTTTGGAAGCCGAGTTGGCGTAACCAGGCTCGAGCAGTGGCGCACAGCCCACCCCGCCGGCCTGTTCACTCACTCAAAGCAGGAATAACGCACATCGAAATATGTACCTACCGCCAGTCGTCTACGACGCGGAGATCGTCATTCCACCCCATACGGGACCACAGTTCTCCGGGGTGCAGTAGAGGATCTCGCCGTGGTCCGGAGTGAAACGACGCTCGAACAGGTCGACGCTCGCACAGTTCTCCGGTTCGTCCGTCGAGGCCGCAGGCGACCACCGATCGTGCGTGCACATCCAATCCGATACTCGTACGTTGATCCATTGCTGGGACCTCACACATCTTGTGGCTCTACCGGCGAGGACCCGTTTCCTGTCGGCAACCCACTGTTACACGTGAGTGAGGTCCCGGCCCAGCCCCTCAAATCGTCTAACCTGGGTCTGGCCACTCATACGGTACATGAATATCATTCTGCGCCAACTTATTTCATCTCTCTCACTTCAAATCGCGCGAAGTGGGTGCTTGTAAGGTAGAGTCGCCCATCGACCAAACCAACCGGTTGGGTTGTTTGCAAGGCACAGGCATGGGGGAGGTGAAGTTCATGACCATCACCAAGAAGAAGCGCACCATTGTCGCTGTCGCCGTCCACCTCTGAGGACGCGCCAGGCGCCCCTTGGCCCGCGTTCCTGCGGGCCGAGGGGCGCCCTCGTCAACGAGCCTCGACTCACCAAGGAATATCGTGTCAAATACTTTTACATCCCCACTCCTGGCCGCCACGGTGACCAGAGACCCCCAGGCCGACTCGCTGACGCTCACCACCACCCGAGGAATCGAGTATGAGGTGAGCCACCCGTCTCTCACAGACTTCGAAAAAGTGCTCCGAAGCCTCGACGGGACACGCAGCCGTGAAGAACTGGCGAAGATGAGCAATCTCCCACTATCCGAGATTGCCGACATCCTCCGGCAACTGGATAGTGCGAACCTCCTCGACGATCCTCCGAGTGCCCGGGGCACGAAGCGAGCGATCGAGGTACAACTTGAATTGGAAGGCTTGATCAACGACGGCTTCGAGACTTACGTCGAAGGCGGGCGCTTCTGGCGAAATTTGAGCACCTCTCCTGCAGCGGTTCCGGAAAATGTGTATTACGGATTCGCTCTGCAGAACTGGCACTTTTTATACCGTGAGAACCTCTTCGACTCCGCAATCCTAACCTTTCCGAGCAATAGTGCCGTTCGGAAGCGTGTCAACGAGTTCTATATCGAAGAGCATCAGCATGACGACATCGTGCTCGAAGCCTTCTCTGCAATCGGTCTGACGCCTGATCAAGTTCGGCGCAGTCGACCGCTGCGGACAACAACAGCGCTCGTAAACGCTTTGGGTTGGTGGGCGCGTACCGATCCCGTTTTCTTCTTCAGCACCATCAGCTCCCTCGAGGGAGGGGTCGCCGCGCGCGAAGATACAGATTCGTTCATCGAGGCAGCCGAGACAAAAGGGGTGCCAGCGGCGTTCATTGAGCCTCTCCGGCGGCACGCAGCGATCAACAATGGGCACGATCACGGTTCGGTGAGCCGTCAAATTATGGCGATGCTTCCCGCTCAGGATGAGCGGACCATAGCCCGACTTAAGGGGCAGGTGCCTTTGTTCATCGAACTGTACCGCGATTTCTACGACGGCGTGTATGACTATTATTCCGAACCCAGTTACTCGCTAATTCGCGAGTTGCCCTAGTATCCGCTATCACATTTAAGAAAGGCGCAGGAATGTCAGCTGGTACTGCAACGCACGTCCAAACACCCAAGCTTCGGGATACCGTTTCATTAGTTAAGAATGAGAAGAGCTTGACGTTTATGCTGGGGGAGCGGGAAATAACTTTTTCTTTTCTCGGCGATTCGGAGTACGAGCAGGGCGAAGCGTTTTCTTTAGAACTGTCGGCCGGTGGTGCGTCACGGGACTCACTGCTCACAAAGTACCCTGGTCTACCAATCGAAGATGCACTCAAAGAGCTGGATGAGGGTGGTTTTCTGACAGAATCACCATCGATCTCGCCGGAAGGGATTACCGGCAAGCAACTGTATCGCGAGGCTCGCCGCGTATACGACGCTGTTATTGCTCAGGCCGCTGAGATCTACCCGCGACAGATCTCCCAAAAGCTCCTCGATGACACCGTTACCCAGGCCGAGTTGATTGGGTATGCGATCGAATACTACCACGTCGTTGCGTTTTGTCCACGAGTTTTGGCACCGGGACTTACTCATGCCGATGATTACGAGACCACGATGGCATTTCGGCGCTTCTACCAGGCCGAGCAGAACCATGATCGAATGCTCTTGAAGTCGCTTTCGGCTGTAGGGATTGATCCCCGGAGGCAGGCAATCCAGCCGCTGCCGGCAACATTCTCGATGATGACTTCCTTGGGGATCTACGCCTACCATTTCCCACTCGCAATGAAAGCTACACTGTTTGTCCTCGAAGAGCCGCAGTTGGAATTTAACGAGGCATTTTTGCGAAACGCGAAACGGCTGGGCTTACCGCAGGACTTCTGGAAGCCAATAAGCGCTCATTCCGATGTGAACGACGATGAGGAGCACGAGGCGATTTCTCTCGACTTGATGTCGACCGTCGAATATGTGGGCGCCGAAGAAGCGCACGAAGTACTCCTATGTGTGGCGGACATGTGCGAACACCTGGTTGCCACAGGGCAGGAAATTTCCGGGTGGTACGGCGAATCGGAAGATGTCAGGCTTCGTGTCTGGTAGCGACGTTGGCGGCCTGGCCACGGCCAAGAAACCTACGTATCGAAATCTGCTTCAAAACCGCGCGTTTGCCGCTCTCTTCGCCGGCCACACAGTATCTATGATCGGCGATTTCGTGGCGTCCGTCGCCTTGGCTACGTGGATATTTCAGACGACCGAATCCGCGTTTCTGACCTCGGTCGCCTATAGCTTAGCGTTCGTGCCAAGCCTGATCAGCGTTCCGGCGGTCCCGTGGGTAGTTCGGCGATTCAGGCCTCGGAACAGCTTGCTGATTACCGCGTTTGTCCCAGCCGCCCTTACAGCCTTATTGGCAATGAATTTGACGAATGTATGGATCGCGCTGACAGCCATGCTTATTGTCGGCATCTTTGGCGCTATCTATTTCGGCTTGAGAGCAGCAGTTTTACCAGAAATCCTTCCCCAGGAGGATATGTACGTTGCTGGACGCGCCCTTCTCAGAATTTCTTCTCAAGCAACACAGGTGGTTGGTTCCCTCGTAGGCGGAGCATTCATCATCGCTCTGGGTGTGAGCGAAGCACTGTTGTTTAATGCTGCCACTTTTTCGACCCTGGCCATACTGGTGCTAGTCGGTGTTCCGCGTGTGATCAATTTTTCTGAAAACAAGCAATCGGAGAAAGGCGGGGTCGGCGTACGCGAGGCGTTCAGCAGGGTCATAGGCACGCCCGGGCTGGTTGGCGTACTTCTTCTCGGATGGCTTACTCCCTGCTTCGCCATAAGCGTGGAAGCACTGGCTGCACCCTACGTTGCTTCGATTGGGCGCGATCCAGCGCTCCTCTCGTTAATCATTGCCGCTAGCGGGGCAGGGATGGTCCTTGGCGATATCGTTGCATCACGGTGGTTGTCGACCGAAACCCGCGTTCGATTGATATTCCCGGCAGCTATTTTATTTTCCGGTGCGCCAATCATCTTCTTCACGCAACCAAACCTCGAATTAACCATCGCGATCGTCTTCATCGCAGGTTTTGGAATTATGTGCTTGCCGGGATTAGATGTACTAACGATACGCCTTGCTCCGCCTACTGTACGAGGATCGGTACTTAGCGTCCAATTTCTAATATTCCTTGGAATTCAAGGAGTGGCTGCGTTAGTTTGGGGATTGCTCAGCTCAGTGATGCCCCCGTACGTAGCTCTGTCTCTGATAGGAGCGCTCGGTATAGTCGCGACGGTGGGGGTGTACATGACAGCGATCCGAGGCACCGTAAGCCTAGGAACACCTGATGGAAAGTCGATAGTTCAGTCATGAGCATAGTGATAGACACCCAGCTGTCGGAAGCGGAACTTTCGCGTATCCTCGATTTCCTCCTTGAGGACGCCTATTGGAATAGGTGGCGCTCGCGAGATCAAATTCGATTCCAATTCGATAGGGCCTGGAAAGTCTACGTTGCGCGAGCGTCGGATTCGGGACAGCTGATCGGCGCCGTCCGAGTGTCCTCGGACGGCGTCAGCTACGGATACATCGCAGACGGGTTCGTCTTTCCGGAGCATCGCGGTACAGGCATCGGAAGCGCAATACTCGAATACCTATTGTCGGATGCCGACGCAGGGGATTTCCGATGGATGCTGCATACAGCGGACGCGCAGCCTCTCTATTCCCGATTTGGTTTTGTCGCTTACGGCCCGACATACATGGAGCGCCCGAGCAAACACGCTCAGCCGACCGATCAGATCGTGCTGGAATGACGTGAAGCCACAGCTCATACAGGGTCAAGCAACGATGTCGATTGCGTGGTGTGGCCAGTCATCGACTCCGGATTTCACGGTGTCCCGCACGAACGCACTACGAACGGTCCTGGGTGAGGTGGGGGCTCCTGGTCCAACAAGGAGAATGCTGGTATGCCTCGCGCCGAGGAAGTAGGACGCGGAGACTCAGAAACGTGCGGTCCGGATGTATCGGGACCGGATCGCCGAACACGGAGGCGCGAAGACTGCAGCCCGTCGCCATGTCGGCGAGCTGCTCGACATCGCGCTGGCGACACTGCGGAACTGGACCGAAGCCACAGAGCGAAAGGATTCCCCGACCGTCGCGACGCCGGACAGCGATGCCGACCTCGACGAGGTGCGCCGACTGCGTAAAGAGAACGCCGATTTACGTAGGGCCAATGAGATTTTGAAGACTGCGAGTGCATTTTTCGCGGCGGCGGAGGTCGACCGCCGACTGCGGTGATCGTCGACTATACCGACGCCCACCGGGAGCGTTTCGGGGTCGACCTGATCTGTGCCGTGCTCACCGAGCACGGCATCAGCATCGCCCCGTCCACATACGCCAAGGCCAAGGCCCGCGGACGGATCTCCTGAGTTGGCTCACGTATTCGACATGAGTGACGGCTCACGTCTGTGACCTGCTGGTTCTCGTCGCGAGCGAGCTGATTTTCACGCACTGATATGGACGTCGATTTGTCAAGAATGCAGGGTAAGGCGGCGCCGGGGACCGTCGTCGCGGGGCGCCGCCTCTGGGGTCCGGCTGATTTTCGGGTGGTGGCGAGCGTGTCGGTTTCGACGCGTGGTCACCCTGATATGCGCGGGTTAGGTACCGCAGGACGTTATTCGGCTGGGGAGTAGGCTCGCTCGTCTAATGTCGAGCGTGATCCACCGTGAGGGGTTGGATTGCTCATAGTGCGCGGATCACTCCCTGGCGCTGCCGCCACCGACCCGGATGATTCAGTCGGACGTGTCGAGGTTCCCCCGTGCGGGCCCGGTCCGTGCTCCGTCGGTCGTCGACCACGGAGTGGAGGCAAGGTGGAGTCCCCGCAGTGCAGCGAGGAGAACCGACCTTGCCGACCGACGGGTCGAGGACCATACTCGCCGACCGGATGTGCAGCGGCGAACCGTTCTTGTCAGGTTTCGAGCACCGTCAGTAACCAACACCAGCCGGCGAATTCACGGGCGATCGCGGTGTTGGCCACCGCGGGACGTTTGCGCCGGACGTCGAACCCGACCCACCCCCGACTTACTGACCGTTTCAGAATGACGTCCTCAGTCTCCTCAAGCAGATGATGCTGCAGGCGAGTTCGAGTAGTCCTTGGTGCAGATCGGCTCGTACCTCGGAGCGGACGCGCAGGCGTTTGAACTGGTGCAGCCAGGCGAAAGTGCGCTCGACCACCCAGCGGACCTTGCCCAGACCGGACCCGTGCGCGACGCCGCGGCGCGCGATCTTCGGCGTGATCCCGTGCCGGCGCAGCAGAGCGCGGTACTTGTCGTAGTCGTAGCCACGGTCGGCGAACAAGCGGCGTGGCCGGTGCCGGGGTCTGCCTCGCCGTCCGCGAATGTGGGGGATTGCCTCGATCAGCGGCAGTAGCTGGGTGACGTCGTGCCGGTTCCGCCGGTCAGCGTCACCGCCAGGGGTGTGCCGTGCCGGTCGACGAGCACGTGATGTTTGCTGCCCGGACGGCCCCGATCGACCGGTGATGGACCCGTGTGAGCCCCCCTTTGAGGGCTCGCACGTGCGAGCCGTCGACGGCGACGTCGTCCATGTCGAGTAGATGCGCGGCGCGAAGCTCGGTCAGGAGCAGTGCGTGCAGGCGCGGCCACACCCCGGCCTCGGTCCATTCCCGAAGTCTGCGCCAGCAGGTGATGCCGCGGCATCCGATCGTCTCGGCCGGAACATCACGCCAGCTCACATTGGTGCGCAGGACGAACAGGATGCCACCGAGCGCGACACGATCGTCGATGGGTGCGTCCCGGGAAGCGGGAACGGCGCGCAGGGCGGGGCGGCAGCAAGGGCGCTATCCGCTGCCACAGATCGTCAGGAACAAGATCATTAGGCATCGGAACATCGTGCCCGACACTGGTTGCCGACGCCACTGCCACCCACATCGTTATTGATAGGGCGCCTCAGTTCGTCCTGTCACTGCTGCTCATAGAGCTTGATGTGCGTGGAACGATCAACCACGTGGGCGAGAAGTAACCAGGTACTTCACTCGAGTCGCGGGAAATCGACCCAGCCTCCCTCGCCGCCGGGAGTATCGGAACGCGGGTACGGATAGGGAGCCGGACCCCGCGACGGTGCTCGAAACGGCGCCAATGTGTGGGTGACGGACCCGAGCGTCAACGTCAGCCGCTGTGGGGTGCTCGTCCATTCGCACAACACCAGTGGACCGAAGCGGTGCACCGGGACGGCGGTGCCGTCGGCGAGCTGAGCCGCTGCCGCTGTCGGTGTGTTCAGCGCCCCGATCACCAGCCACCATGTCGGGTCGGGGCTGTCTCCGGGCCAGACCTGCTGTTTGATCTCGTGCGGGAAACTCTCAGGATCGGTGGTGTACATGACGGAGACCGGCGACCAGTATTCGTTCTCAATTGTGGACGCGGGATCGATGCGCATCATGTCGTCCTCCCGCCATTGGATCGACAGGCCCGAACGCGGCAAGACCAGGGAGTAGAACTCCATGGGTACACCTCCGAAGTGTGATCAACGCGTGCCGTGGTGCACACGGTAGACGACGCTTCCCGAGCCTTCGCGCCCTTCGATCTTCTCCATACCCACTCGAAATACTCCGGCAGCAGGCCGTCATTCTGAAACGGTCACTTAGGACATTTTTAGTACCCCGTGAAGTCGAGATCCGCGAGAATTCTCTGCTGAGCGGCCGGGATCTGCGGCGGGAACGACTCGGTGGCCCCGTTGATGACGATCGTGGAGGTGCGCAACGGTCGTAGCTGCTTGACGACATTGCCGATCGCCAGGCCCGTGGCATCATCGCAGCCCACCCGCCCTTCTCACCGACGGCAGGGACAGCGCCTCTCTATGAAACGATCCGCGCCTGACAGCAACGCCCCGCACGAGGTGGACTTCCAGCACATCCCCACAGGGAGGTTCTTCGCCGAATGCACTCAACCGAGCCGTCAGAGTGCGGAGGAGTTCGCCCTCGCCAAACTCGTCAGTCTCGGTGAAGACCCCGACGTCGCTGCCCACGCGGTCGCCCTGGCCGGCTACACCGCCGCCGACGCCCGTACCTATGCTGTGCGGATCTATCCAACCCGCACGGCAATACCGCCGCAATGAACGGTCCCAAGGGGCCTGTGAGGTGGCGAAAATGACACGAAAAGTATTGTGGCAGAGACTATGCAGGCCGCGAAGCGACGACGTGTGCGCAGCCGTGGACACCTGATAGGTGAGATCCGGTCCCGTACAAGCCAAGAGTGCGTCGACGCTTACGCCAAGGGTGTGGGCGTCGTCGACTACCCGGTCTGAAACGGCAGATCTCCCGCTCGCCGCGCGCGGCAGTGAATTTTTCTGCTGTGGTCAGTGTTGGGTTACTCGGCGACTGCAGCATCGCCGTCCACTCCGGCTGGTAACCGGCGATGTGTCTGCGCTGGGCTGAAGGTCTCCGCCACCGCGCGCAGGGCGTACCCGACGACCCGAACCGGGCAAATTTCCTGCGGTGGACCGAGGTGCGGAACGGCTCCATGACCGCATCGACAAAGCGTTGAAGAGCTCTCGGTGCCGCCCGAATGCGGTGTGAGGCAGATGGGCACGGGCCATGCCGTCACAGACGCCCTGACGGCGAAGGCAGAAGAGAAGAAGGATCGGGTGCGTTCGGTCGCCTCTCGGCGGAGGCGCAGCACGGCTCCAGCCGAACGGAACTCCGCGAAGGCAAAGGGTTGAGCCCGGGGGACACGAAGACGCACCCGATCGGGCCAGTACAACGCGACCGTGCCTCAGACTATTCCCGCCGGGATTTGTACCGGTCCTGACCGCGTGAGCTGCACCAGTGGCGGGACCCAGGACTTCATGAAACCACATCCACCTGATGCGTGCAGTGCGTGCGATGCGTGCACGCATCGCGAGCCACGCATGCATATGTCGCGGAAAGTGCGAGGCCGGAGATCCCCTCGAATGATGAACGCCGTGGTCACGGCCCCAGGTCGGGGCCCGCCCGGGGACTGTGGTCGGGTGGCTCCGGCTGGGCCGGGGTCGTACTACCGCCGGGTGTACCGGGCTTCGAGCGTGGTGGATGACCGGACACGGCGGCGCGCAGAGCAGACAGCAACGCCTCCTGTCCGCTGGGATCACGAGCGACGTGCTGCGCGGTGCCGGTATCGGTAGGTGGTCGGGGTCGCGCGTGGGTCGGCAACGTAGCGGCGGATGAGACCGGACAGACGCGCCGGGGCGATGGTCAGCCCGTCGATGCGCTGGCCACGGTCGAGCATGGTGACCAGCTCGTGCAGCGCCCGGGCTGCGTCCTTGCGGGCGCCGGTGCGGGCGGTGTGCAGCTTCCAATCGGGAAACCGGTCTCGGTGTTCGTGGGTGATCGACAGCAGGGTGCACAGGTCGGCGATGTCCTTGGCGGCGAGGCGGCTGCGCCAGGCGAGCGCCTTGAGCACCACCGCCTGCTCGACGCCGGGCACCGGCACCTCGAAACGCAATGTCTCGCTGGTCGTCAACCGTGCTCGCACCCGAACCCGTAGAGGGTCGGAGGCAAGCGCGAGGGTCAGGCCGGGGATGGCGTCGAAGCCGCGCCCGGCGTATTCGATGCGTTCGAGCCGGCGACCACCGGTGCCGGGAACCAGCAGATCCACGGACAGGGGAGTGTCGTCGCCGGAGGGTGCCTCGTAGTGGTTGCCGGTCACCAGCCGATAGCCGCGGGCGAGCAGCGCGGTGTGGAAGGTGGCGTCGGCTGCGGCGACAGGGTCCATGCCGGCATCGGCGTCGGCGGTGACCCGGGCAGCGGTGTCGGTGGGGTAGAGGCGACCGAGCAGGTGCACCATGTGCCCGCCGACGACCCGATAGTTGGCCCCGGCCGCAGCGGCGGCGAGATCGGCCAACGCCCGCAGGCCGCGGTCGGCGGCATTCGACGCGGCGAGGATCTCCACCTCGGCCATATCAGTCACAGAGCAGCCTTCTGTCGGATCGTGGCGAACACATGATCGGCGGCTTCGGCGGCATCGGGGCCACCGGTGCGCAGCACATCGCCCGCAGTGATCAGCGGATCGGCCAACAGCACTGGCTCGCTGATCTCCGCGGTGCGCCACAGGGTCGGATCGGCGGGGACCTGCACGGCCATGGTGTGTTCGGCCTCGGTGGCGGGACTGAAGCCCGCGGCGCTCAGGTCGACGAACCGATCGGTGTAGAGCAGCGCCCGGGTCGGCAGCCGCCATGGGGCGTACACATCGGCCGCGGCATCGCCGCTGACCAACACTGCCACATCCTGCCGGGCGCAGAAGTCAACAACGGCGGTGGCCTGTGCAATCACCGGATCCAGGCCGTACCAGTAGGTCACGGCGCCACCGGGACCGGGATAGCCGGCCAGATAGTCCGCGAGCAACTCCTCGGGGGATGCGGCGAACCAGCCGTGCTCGGTGCGCCGCACTGCCTGTAGCTGTTTGAGGGCGAATGAGACTGCCTGCTGGGAGACCTCCAGTGTCTCGGCGAGCCGGTGTTGGGTTTGCGCCCTATCCGAGAGCAGCAGGACCCGGGCCAGAGCCCAGCGCACCCAGGGTTTGCGGCCCCGGGCAGCAGATGCGGCAGGGGATGTAGGGGTTGCGTTTTCGGTCACGTCGTAGCGCGCGCCGGCGAATACGAGTAGGTCTTCGTCCACGGCGATGAGATCGATTTCGCCGTTTGTCGCGAGAGTGCGCAGATGCGCCGTGGCGTGTGGGGTTACCACGAGCACGCGCCGGGCTGGGCCCGGTTCGGCGAGCAGCCGGGCGAGGACCGTGGGGGTGGGTGGCCGCCGGGATATGCGCACCCGGGTCGGCAATTCCCGGCCGTCGGGCAGAGTCAGGTCCCAGGCGTCGAGGGAACCGGAGACAAGGCGGATGCCGGCACGACGCAGCAGCGCGATCGCGCCGGAGAGAAGCTGTGATGTTTCGGCCATGCTCGTCCCCTCGACGTGTACAAGCTTAGATGAGCAATCCTACTTTATCTTGTATTAGCTGCTAGAGCGTATAAGGATGTCGAAGTTCGCCCGGTCGCTGGGTCGACTGGAGGCACGAGCGGGCACCGAACGGTGGAGCGGCTCGGCGCCGGCGTGCCTAACGTGACAGTGTCCGGTTCTGGTCCACCCTTCCGTGACGATCCAGCGGCGAGGCCGATATCACCGGTTGTCGGGGTGAGACGGTCGCCGGGTCCCGATCCAGTGAATACCGTCGGGGCCAGGCGAATACGGGTGCGGCAGGTAGCTGGGACAGAACTCGCCGGTGTGCCAGGCGCTCGCGACTGTCTCCGGATCGTCGGGTGCGAAACCTGCTCGGACTGTGGGCAGGTGTTCGCGCCAACCGACCACGCCGGAGTCATCGCGACCCCATACCCGCACCACCAACGTCATGACCGAATCCGCCCAGCTCAGCCGTTCGATCTCGTACACCCCAGTGTCCCAGGGTCGTGCCGACAGATGTCTGGTCAGCGCGGACAAAAAGCGCATATCCCAGTCCGCTTGTTCGAAGTCACCGTGCCGGACGGTCGGCAGTTCCTCACCGACGTCGCTGGTGCTGTAGTACTCGTGGCGACCGTTGTTTCCGGTGCCTCGGTTCCGGTCCATGGCCGAAGTCTGCCAGGCGGAATTGCCAGGATCTCTACCCTGAGTCGCAGTGTCGCACCATCACACACAGTGGTCCAGAACCCGGTTTCCGACCCCACAGAGGATCCCCGGTAGCAACTCGCACGTGCCAGCGGGCTTGACGGCCTCTCGACGTGGCGTCCTTCGGATCGCAGGATGGCGCTGATTGGCGGGGTCACCCTTGCGCAGTTCCGCCACTGCGATAAATCATGGATAACCCAGATTATCCATCGAAGTCGAGCATTTCGTGCACAATGCAACCAGAGCAGCACCACGCCCCGTTCGAACTGACGGGTCTCACGGTGACAGTGCCTGGCTCGAATACGGATCCTGTCCGTGGCATTTGAGAAGTTTCCAGATCCGACCTCGGAGTCGATCGGTCAATTCCAAGTCGTTGACTCGAACGGCAAGGGACAAAGCCCGCAACGGACCGGTGTACTGCGGTTCAGCGACAATCGCGTCACTCTGGAGGTGAGTCCAGGTTTTACGCCGACTGTGAGGTGGAGTCAGCAGCCGAGCGGTGGATGGGTCGGAAGCAACAACGACTCGGAGCCTGCTCGATTCGCCGTTCTGGGTTCGCTTGCGGTGAACCCAAGCGCGGTAACTCTCTGGGGCGTGCGCACGACCCGCCGCCGCTCAATCGGATTCGCGATGCCTGACGAGGAGGCTCCAGGCAACCATGAGATGCGAATGGATTGGTGTCTCGTCGGCGACCACATCCCTGACGAAACCCAGCGGTTCGGCGAGATCCGGGTAGAAGCCACGAACCTGCACGACTGGGCCGGGATTCCGACGACGACGCACACCATTCCTTCGAGTGGTCGCGGCCCACGCGGATTCTCCGTTGAACTCCCCGACGCTCCACAAGCTGTACTGATCAACCCGCCGGGGCAGGTCCGTCTGGTCCCATCGGCCACGATCTCACCGCCAGCGTTCGACGGCTTCAAGGTCTCGACGAACACCGCCGCGGTGTTCAACATCGACGACGGACTGGTCCTGACTGACGCCCTCTCTCAAGTCGCGACACCGATCGCGAGCTTGATGACGATGCTGTCCGGAGCTGAAAGCTCAGTTCGACGACTCGGGTTGATCGAGGGCGACATCAGCGTGAACGTGCTGGGATACCAGGTCGACGCAGCCGCCCCGAAAAGTGCTGGTGAGCTGTTTCTATACCGCGGCGACGTCGACAACGACTTCCTCTCCTGATGGCTGGACCTGTCGCCGCGGGTGTCCCCAGTCCCGCAAATCCTCGCCGCCGCGTGGAGCGGCGAATTCGCCACCGTTGATACTGAGGCTCTCACGCTCGCCACCGCCGCCGAAATGCTTCACCGCCGGCTCTACCCGAATGCAGTGCGGTTCTCGGATGCTCAGATCGAGCAGGCAGTCGAAGCGTTACGTGACTCAATGGTCGAGGAACCGGTCAAGGAGAGCTTATTGAACGCTCTGGGGACATGGTGGGCGGACCAGTCGTACCCCCAGCGGCTCAGAGGAATCGCCGAGCCCGTCGCCGAAGCAGTCCCTTCGGCCGTCGGCAAAATCGGTCGATGGAGAAACGCCGTGCACGCCCAACGCGTTGCTGGCGCCCACGGTTTGGGTGAGAACGAAGCAGGGCGCAATCCAGACATCCTCGACGTCCATGCACTCAACCAGTCGCTGCGGTGGGTCTTAACGTTCAGGCTCCTTCTTGAGACTGGCGTTACACCAGAACAGCTCGCCGCCGTAGCCGGACGTAGTCGACGGTATGAGGCCGACTCGCGGCAGTGGAAGTATCAACTGCCGGACATCTTCGGCTGAGCCGAAGGTCAGGTGAGTGGTGAACGAAGCTACGGTCACTAGTTAACATAACGGGTGGAATTATCGGGAGGCAAACGCGAGCGCATCGAGTCCGCGTCACGCAGGAAGGGCTCCAAGGCGCGGCGAGCGCCACCGAGCGCGTCGAGCTCGGTGAAGGTGAGCCCCCGGCGGAAACCTCCGGTGCGAGGATGTCGCGCAGAACCGGCGTGGGGTCGCCGCGTGCACCTTGATGCCGACGACGGGCGCGATGATGATGACCGCGAACATCGGTACGAAATGAGGACCGGGTGGCCGGCAGCCAGGGCCTCGATCGAGGCCCAGATCGCGTGCAGCAGCATCGCGGTAACAGCCAACGCCGGCCCGGGGTCGATCCGGTGAGGTTCGGCCGACCCGGTGAATCAACCCGGCTCAGGAGACGGCGCTGTAAAGAAGCTGCTCGTAGATGGCATCCACGCACGGACCCCTGGCCGAGTCGCTGTTCGAGCGGTCGATGCGCGCAGCGAGATCACTGGTGGCCGCGGCGGTGACACTCTGCTTACCGCGACGGAGCATCAGGCTCGCGTGATCACAACCGGAGACCGACAAGGTGGCCGCGACACAGATCGCCGCATGCCCCCGCTCGGGTCCGAGCCGCTGCAGGGGATCTCTACCAGCGCGAAGAACACCGTCGCCGGGACCGACGAAGAAGGAATCGGGACGGGGAAGATATCGACCTGGTGATTGTGAACCGGATCACTTATTTTCTGCAGGAGGGGGGTTATTCCTCTGTTTCGACGGGTAGCCAGATGCCAGCCCGGAAAATCCGGGCGACCCGGTACGAATCGGGCCGGGTTCGAATCGACACGAGGAGAAGATGATGACCGAGATCCTGAATGCCTTCATCGAGAACTTCAACGTCGTTCTGCAGACCCTGTCGACCGGTAGCGCGGACCTGATCGACACCGTGGTCTGACCGGAGTCCACCGGGAAGATCGGAGGGTTCTTCCCGAAAACTCCACTGCCCCTGAGGAGATCTGCCACGCTGACTCGGCTGCCACCGTGGCAGATCTCCTTATGTCAACTGACGGTCGACCATTGCAGCTCGGCCGCCGAGGCAATGTCGATCACCTCGCGGAATGTCCGATCCTTCGTCTGCGAGAGACAACCACGAATACGTGTGGATATGCATGAATAAGGCGTCATGTGTTATCGATACGATCACACACGTCATTGTCGCGTTTGTCAGGGGATTCCTGGTGAATGATTCGAAAGCGCATTACCTCAGAGGGCGCCGTGATATTAATGCGTTCGGCTTCCTGATCGCGCGTGGCGTACTGACGATGGGGCTCGTGTCCTGTGGCACGCGTGACGACACCGACCCCCGGTCTCTGCCCGAAACCCCGACATCAGCCGGCGCGACGGTGACCTCGGAAACCGCGCCGCAGAAGCGGCAACCGTGTGACGACGACGAAGGACTGCCCGTCGAGACGTCGGACAGCAGTGTCGAGGCCCGACTGAAAGCAGCGGGGGTGAGCGATGCGCTGGTGTGTGAACTCGGCGTCCGCGTCGACGGTACCGGCTACGGACTCGACGGCCGAGCCACCACATTCGCCCAGCGGGAGGATTTCGCGGTGATGATCGCACAGACCTGCGCGGAGGTGGCCAGCGGATACCGCAGCTGGAACAGCTAATCGACGACGTCGCCCAGGGGACACCGGCAGCGTCGGCGTCGAGACTGTACAGTTATCTGCGCATCGCCCTCGGCCCCAGGTGAGCGCCTCGACTCTGTCCTGGTATCAGGGACGCTTCGAGGCGTGCCACTGTCCGAGTGCACCTCCCGCCTGGGGAGTTCACCTTCGGTCGGGGATACGCGTTCCGGTTCGCCGCCGACACCGTGCTGTGCCTCGAGGATTACTCCGATCGGGGTGACCGTGACGGGCACGAATTGTGGAGCGCTGATGTGGTGTTCGCTGATGCGGTGGCCGAGGATGTGGCCCTGGATGCCGCCCGGCAACTGCTGCCCGAAGATGCGGTCGAGGACAGTCGACCGGTGGCACGAACGCGACCGGTCCCAACAGTTGCCTGAGCGTCGATCACCACTCGGAACGTCTCGAAGGCCACGTCCGGGATGCGGTGTCACGACGGACGAACGATCCGGACTACGTCAACATGCACCTGTATTCCGAGCGTGAATCGGATCTGGGATCGTCGGCGCCGTATACCGGCACCGTGCAGCTCGCGTTGCTGAGCGCCTCCCTCAGCAACGACACCGACGATCCGGTGTGTTGACCCACACCCTTCGGCATCCGTTACCGCATGGCCTGGTGGTCGTGTCGGCTCGTTCACTTGGCGTTGGGGCGATAACACCCTTGGCATTCGCACGCCCGAGCCTGCTCGGTGGTCATTGTGTGCTGCCGTGACCCTCGGTTCAGCCACTGTCGAACAAGCGCATCGAGCTGGTATGGGTGGCGAACCAGCGCACCGGCCCGAAGTCGTCGGCACCGGAGACCAGTTCGTGCTGCCCCCTCCTTTCGCCCGGGCCGGAGCTCGCGATCGCGCTGGGCGTCGGATGTTCTCCGATCAGCCCGGGTGATGTCGGCGCCGACCGCACCGAGGTCACTGTCCGATAACAAGCACATTTTGATAAAGCTCATGTGTCGAAAGCGCTGCGACGGGTATTCCTGGACCAGCGTCCGACACAGGATGCACATTCGATCCCACACTGCACAGGAGGAATACACATGCTTCTCGGATCTCTCGCCCTGACCCTCGGCGGCCTGCTTGCAGCCCTGGGTATCGTGCTCTGAACCCGCTCACCGACCGCATCCGCGTCCGTCCCCATCCCTCCGGGGGCGGACGCGGTCCCCTTTTTACCCTGGAATCTCGGTGGGGTGCAGGGTAGTCCGAAGAGTTTCCCGGGCCCCGCCCCGCCGCCGTGGCCCAGACCTGGCTCCCCGGCCTGAACCCGCTCCTCGACGACCGTCCGCCGGCGCTGCTGCGCGAAGGAGACCTCCCCGACGTCGGCCCGAAGGTCCTCGCCGCGGCCCGGCAGTTCACGGCGGTCGGATGAACGCACCGGACCCGACGCTGATCCGGATCCCGCGCGGTGATATCGCTGCATCCACGTCGACGGCGTGGTCGCCTACCTGCCTGGCGCTCACCACTCGAGTTCGGGTCGGTACTCGATTTCCTGGTCGCAGTCCTATCACGGTGAGGACCAGGGTGTTGCCGATGCTCCCGCCATAGCAACAAGGACCGGAACAAGGCAGAAGTACCGCCGACACCGCTACCGGTGCCAGCACCGCCGTCACGCATGCCGACGGGTCGAAAACAGAATGAAAACAGAACGACCGGTCTGATAAGTTGGATTCGCTGTCATACAACTGGCATCGGGACGGTTCACTTCGAGAGCTTTCGAAGCGGATACCGGTTCGCGTCAGCGCTGGGTCTCGAGGGGCTCGGTGATCGAACCGCAGCCTACAAGAAATTCCCGACCGGAAGGGTGAGTTGACGCCAATGCCAAGACAACCCGGGAGAGCGCCCTTCAATGAGTAGCCCCATCAACCAGGCTCGCAAACTCGAACAGGTGCGATACGACATCCGCGGACGCATCCTGGACAAGACGGAAGAACTCGAAGCCGAGGGTCACACTATCCTCAGGCTGAACGTGGGTAACCCGGCGCCGTTCGGGTTCGAAGCTCCCGACGAGATCATGATGGCGATGATCCGGAATCTCCCCACCTCTCAGGGATACTGCGACTCACGCGGGTTGTTTTCCGCCCGGACCGCGGTGGTGCAGTATTACCAAAGCAGGGGCATTACTGCACTCGACGTAGACGATGTCTACCTCGGAAACGGCGTTTCCGAGCTGATCACGATGACCCTCCAAGCGATGTGCGATCCTGGGGACGAGATCCTCATTCCAGCACCGGACTATCCGCTGTGGACTGCCTCCGTGGCGCTTGCGGGCGGAACACCGGTGCACTACTTGACGGATGAGGCCAGCGCCTGGGCTCCGGATTTCGAAGACCTCGAGGCGCGCATCACCGACCGCACCCGGGGCATCGTCGTGATCAATCCGAACAATCCCACAGGTGCCGTCTATTCGCCGGCAGTGCTCCAACGATTCGCCGACATCGCACGCAGACATGACCTCGTACTGTTCGCGGACGAAATCTACGAGAAAATCGTCTACGACAACCAGGACGTAACCAATCTGGCTTCATTGACCGGCAACGACGTCCTGTGTTTGACGTACTCGGGGCTGTCCAAGGCCTACCGGGTGTGCGGGTTCCGCGCGGGCTGGTTGGCCATTACCGGTCCACGCCACCGCGCCTTCAGTTTCATCGAGGGCATCAAGCTCCTCGCCAATATGCGGATGTGTGCCAATGTCCCGGCGCAGCACGCCATTCAGACGGCGCTCGGTGGCTATCAATCCATCAACGACCTGCTCCTGCCGAAGGGGCGGTTGACCGAACAGCGCAACCTCGCTCACCGGATGCTCAACGAGATCGACGGTGTCAGTTGTGAGCAAGCGCGAGGGTCGCTATACCTGTTTCCGCGCCTTGATACCGATCGATTCGGCATCGTCGACGACGAGAAGTTCGCCCTGGACCTCCTCAGCTCGGAAACGATCCTCATCAGTCACGGCCGGGCATTCAACTGGTCCAAGCCCGACCACTTTCGGCTGGTGACTCTGCCGAGGATCGATGAACTCGGTACGGCGCTCGATCGCCTCGGTAACTTCCTGAGCCACTATCGGCAATAGATTTCCGGCTGAGAGGAAGGGCGACGGGTCTATGGTCGCCGTTCCTCCTGCAGGGGATGTTGCGGACGACGCTCGGCCCGCCTGCGCTGGCCGCAGAACTTCCGGCCGGTTGACGCTACCCCGTCAGCCGGCCTCTGACATGTATGGGCCGGCTTCGATGGAAGAGCCCTGCATGGTCGCCATCATGTTGTCGAACAGTTCGGTGTAATTCTCACCGGAAACACGGAGGTGGCCGACGACGTAATCGAAGAATGTGCTCGTCCGTGGAACAACCGCTTCGGTTCAGGGAGTGCCTCAGCACAAGAGCCCGGGGTGACACCGATGATCGACGTCACCGACTCGACTCGGCATACCGAGGTGGAGCACGCGCAGACTCTCGTGCGTGGAGGAAAGGCCGGGCAGGAACGGGAGGCTCCTCGGGGCGCCCGCTACGCGTGCAGCCACGGCACCGCCGGCAGTGGACCAGGATGCCGCGCGGGTGGTCTCAGTGGCCGGAGCATCGCCGGAAGCACGGGGGTGTAGGTGGTTCGGTGACCCCGGCATCGGAGATCCACACTCCGGTGTCCGGGTCGCGGCCTGCTCCCCGATGCAGCACCGGGGCCGACGCATCGTCGACACTCGAGCCGATCCCGCTGGACGGCGCGTTCTTGGTCGCGAGCGGCCATGACGTTCACGGTAGAGCGTCCAGCAGGCCGTCGGAGCCTGGTGGCGGAGTCGCGCTACCGGCGGGTAAATATGGTTCTTGTGTTCTCGCACGTAGCCTGAAAGCCGATGCACTACCGCACGGAGCACTTCGTGATGCGGACCGAACAGACGTGGGAGACGAGACAAAAATGAGCGCCGATAAGCAGTCGACCATCATCTACACGTTGACCGACGAGGCACCGTTGCTCGCGACCTACGCCTTCCTGCCGATCGTGCGTACCTTCGCCGGTGCCGCGGGCATCGAGATCGAGTCCAGCGACATCTCGGTGCCCGCGCGAATCCTGGCCGAGTTCCCCGACAGCCTTACGGAAGAACAGCGCGTCCCGGACAACCTTGCCGAGCTGGGGCGACTGACGCAACTGGCCGAGACCAACATCATCAAACTGCCCAACATCAGCGCGTCTGTGCCGCAGCTCTTGGCCGCCATCAAGGAACTGCAGGGCAAGGGCTACCAGGTCCCGGACTTCCCGAACGCCCCAAAGACGGACGAGGAGCGTGCAATCCGGGAGCGCTACGGCAAGATTCTCGGCAGTGCGGTCAACCCGGTCCTGCGAGAGGGCAACTCCGATCGGCGCGCACCTCGGGCGGTGAAAGAGTACGCCCGTAAGCACCCGCACAGCATGGGCGAGTGGTCGATGGCCTCACGCAGCCACGTCGCGCACATGCGGCACGGCGACTTCTACCACGGCGAGAAGTCGATGACGCTGGACCGGCCGCGCAAGGTCCGGATGGAGCTGGTGACCGAGGGCGGTGAGACGATCGTCCTCAAGTCCGAGGTGGACCTGGGTAAGGGCGACATCATGGACAGCATGTTCATGAGCAAGACGGCGTTGCTCGACTTCTACGAGGAGCAGATGGAGGATGCGCGCAAGACGGGCGTGATGTTCTCCCTCCATGTCAAGGCGACGATGATGAAGGTCTCGCACCCCATCGTCTTCGGCCACGCGGTGAAGACCTTCTACAAGGACGCCTTCGCCAAGCATCAGAAGCTGTTCGACGAACTGGGCGTCAACGTCAACAATGGTCTCGGCGACCTGTACGACAAGATCGAGACGCTGCCCAGCACGCAGCGCGACGAAATCAAGCAGGACCTGCACAACTGCCATGAGCACCGTCCCGAGTTGGCCATGGTCGATTCCGCCCGTGGCATCTCGAACTTCCATTCACCCAGCGATGTCATCGTGGATGCCTCGATGCCCGCGATGATCCGCTCGGGCGGCAAGATGTACGGCGCCGACGGAAGACCCAAGGACGTGAAAGCGGTCATGCCGGAGTCGACTTTCGCGCGCATCTATCAGGAGATCATCAACTTCTGTAAGACCAACGGCGCGTTCGACCCGACGACCATGGGTACCGTCCCCAACGTCGGGCTCATGGCGCAGAAGGCCGAGGAGTACGGCTCGCACGACAAGACTTTCGAAGTTCCGGAGGAGGGCGAAGCCAACTTCGTCGATGTCGACACCGGTGAGGTGCTGCTCACGCAGCATGTCGAGGCGGGTGACATCTGGCGCATGTGCACTGTCAAGGACGCGCCGGTCCGCGACTGGGTCAAGCTCGCTGTCACCCGGGCACGCAACTCCGGTATGCCGGTTCTGTTCTGGCTCGACCCGTACCGCCCTCACGAGAACGAGTTGATCAAGAAGGTCGAGCTGTACCTGCAGGATCATGACACCGACGGCCTGGACATCCAGATCATGTCGCAGGTGCGTTCGATGCGATACACGCTGGAGCGGCTGATCCGCGGGATGGACACTATCGCCGCGACCGGCAACATCCTGCGTGACTACCTTACCGACCTGTTCCCGATCCTCGAACTCGGTACGAGCGCCAAGATGCTGTCGATTGTGCCGCTGATGGCGGGCGGCGGCCTTTACGAGACGGGCGCCGGCGGGTCGGCACCCAAGCACGTCAAGCAATTGGTGGAGGAGAACCACCTGCGCTGGGATTCGCTCGGGGAGTTTCTGGCGTTGGCCGTAAGCCTGGAGGACCTCGGCATCAAGACCGGCAACGAGCGCGCCAAGATCCTGGCAAACACGCTCGATGCAGCGACCGGCAAGCTGCTGGAGACGAACAAGAGCCCGTCACGCAAGGTCGGCGAGCTCGACAACAGGGGTAGCCAGTTCTACCTCGCGATGTACTGGGCGCAGGAACTTGCCGCGCAGACCGGTGATCCGGAACTCGCAGAACAGTTCTCCCCGCTGGCCGAGACGCTGGCCAGAGACGAGGACACGATCGTGCGGGAGCTGATCGAGGTGCAGGGCGCGCCGGTCGACATCGGCGGCTACTACAAGCCGGACGGCGATAAGACCGTGGCCGTGATGCGGCCGAGTCAGGCCTTGAACACCGCGCTGGCGGCCGTCAACCCTGAGTCCGGAACCGCACCGTGACAGGTAGACCTGCATCCTTGGAGTAAGGTCCGTCACTCCACGGCCGATGTGACGGCAGGTCGTCGAGCAGCCCCAAGAATGCACGGGCAGAGGGAAAGGCGACCGACCTCCCAAGCGGAAGGTCGGTCGACCTGCTCGTGTAGTACGGTTCGACATCAACGACGGATCGATCGTCCTCTCCGGCGACACCGGACCGACCTCGAACCGCACCGCCGCCCTGGAAGGGCTGTACCAGCATCTGACCCAGTCACACACATCGATGACATCGGCCCGATCGCACAGCAGGCGGGGTCGGGACGGTGGTGCTCTCGCACATGGTTCCCGGCAACCGCGCGGAGGAGACCTGGGCGGCATGCGGGGCGGGCTTCGGCGGAAGGCTGATCATCGGTCACGATCTCGAGGTCGTCGGCATCGGTGTTATCCCGTAACCTGCCCTTCGTTCCGGCAGCGGACTCGGGAGAGTCCATGTTGCCCAGTCCCGCCTTGTTCCGAGAGGGCTCAACGCGGTTGGGAGGGTTCGAGGAGTTTCCACATCAGCGAGTTCGACCTGTCGATGATCTTCATCGCCCACAACATGGCGGTGGTGAAGAGCATCAGTGACCGGGTGATGGTGACGTACCTCGGGAAGGTCTGTGAGGTATCGCCCGCTGCGAACATGGAAAATGCTGTGCGGCATCCATAGTCGAGACTGTTGCTGGATTCGATTCCCAACCCCGAACGACATCACGCAGACGCATTGGACGTCGGGCAGATCGAAGGTGACCTGCCGTCGCCACTGAACCCGCCATCGGGCTGTCGTTTTCGGACGCGGTGCCCCCTCGCGACCGACAACTGCGCGGCCGAGGAACCACAGCTGCGCGAGGTCGGCGACAACCACTTCGTGGCCTGCCACCACGTCTGACGATTCGTACGACAACGCTGTCACCGACAGTCGAACAATCCTACTGGCATTCACACAGTCCAGCCGGAACAACCAAGTGGGTAGCCGAGAGCCCCTACTGAACCCGGCGCGCAACACTTCTCCCGGAGCGGGGTGTCCACCGTGGCGACGTAGGGTGATTCGTGTCGCTGTCGACATCGAGCGGTTCTTGCCGAACATCCGCGTCGAGCACCGTATTCAGGACGGCAACTGTCCTGCATTTGCGGCACTCGGGTCATGAGCGGAATCTTTGCGGCTGCGAGTCGGTCGGATCGGGCCGATATCACCGACTATTGCGATCCCGATGCGCCGTGGAACCAGGCTTGGGACGGGCAGGGCGGCATCGTCGATTGGAATGATGATGTGATCAGGGAGTTCCGGGAGAATTCGGGCAAGGTGGGTGGTGCTTACGCGGGTGGAGATCTCATCTTGCCCACTACCAGGGGAGCCAGGAGCAGGAGGCGGCATCCGGTTCCGTTGGCGCCTCTGTACCGGGGCGACGTCATGTTCGTGAGCTCGTTCACGGAGGACAGGTACCCGGCCTGGTGGTACAACATCAAGGTGAATCCGCAGGTCGTTGTCGAGCTCCGGGACTAGATCTACCGGGGGGGCAGGCAGGGTGTTCGAAGGTGCGGAGTACGACGAGTTTGCGGGCTGGGTGCTGGTCGACAACCCTCTGTTGGCGGATTCCAGTCCAAGACGGGCCGGCCTGTGCCGTTGGTCGTGTCGACTCTCGACGGTGAGGTCTGAGCGCTTCCTGAGAATTGCCGGTCTCGGCGCGTCGAATGGTGTGCACCGGGC
Source organism: Rhodococcus sp. Q1 (assembly GCF_004153645.1). Classification (NCBI taxonomy): domain Bacteria; kingdom Bacillati; phylum Actinomycetota; class Actinomycetes; order Mycobacteriales; family Nocardiaceae; genus Rhodococcus; species Rhodococcus sp. Q1. The sequence continues at coordinate 87,814 of NZ_SDMJ01000010.1, forward strand.
TGCACTACTCGTTCCCCGAACCCTGAGGAAACACTGTGGCCTGCACCGATATAGGGGTGCAGGCCACAGTCGTGCGCGGAGCGTGAGGGTGGTTAGTTGCTGCTGCCGAACAACGGGTTGGGCACCGGCTCGTTGCCGGGTGACGGGAGCGCCGGGAGTTCGGCCGGCACGGTGACCACTGTTGCCGCCTGTTCGACGGTGAACGATTCGTACGGGAACAGCGCCAGAGTTTCTTCGATGCCGGGATAGTCGGAGACCCACATGGCGGTCGCGTCGGCATTTACGCACGACGCCAAGGCGACGTAGGAACCGTCGGGAACATCGATCACGGTGTGCACGGTGGCGCCCGGTCGGATGTCGCTGGAAGTGCCGAGTTGCGTGCCGTAGAGGACTTCACTCACTGGGGGAAGGACCCCGCCGGGCGCGGGTGCGAGCGACGTCGCGCAGGTCAGGATACCGCCGGTGTTGTTGGTGACTGTATTGGTCACGCTGTGGCCGTCGACTCCGAAGGCGTAGGTGACTTCGCTCGCGTCGGCGGCTGCGGCGAGACCGGGGACGGCCACAGCCAGGGGAACGGCTGCGGAGGTGACAAAGGCGGTGCGGAGGATCGATCGCATGGAGGGTTCCTTGTGGTCGGATGATGGGACAACATTTCTGATCTTGGTGCGTGGGTGCGCGCCCCGCATGTTTTCGGCGGAACCCTGTTCCAGGCGGGGAAGGAATGTGGGGTGAGTGCGCGCGTGCTCCAGGAACTCATTGCCCAGCGCAACATCGTCGAAAGGATGGCGTACACCAAGCGGGGCCACGACGATCCGCACCGCAATCATGTGCCGAGTCGATCGGAGGTCGAAGCGATCCCGACCGGGATGTACCGCCATCGGTTCGATCGGGGGAGAGGGCCATGGAGAACCTCGAGAGGGAGCTCGAGGCGGTGCGTCGACCTCGACGAGACGATAACCGCGACCGATTCGATGGCCGGGAGATGCCGCCCCGATCACGGTGCGTGCAAACTCCCCTCCCGGTCTTCGCGTTAAGGTGCCCTGCATACCCCACGGGTGTCGAAGGGAGTCTCGCGATCATGCAGGTACCTGTCCGTATGGCCGCAGTAATCCTCTCGCTCGCGGTCCTGGCCGCAGGATGCGCAACCGGGGAGCAGATCACTGGACCCGGCGCGCGAACCGGCGATGCGTCCGGGATGTCCTGCGAGCGGGTGGAGTCCTTCACCGGGACTCTGCGGGTAGGAATTTCTGCGCCGCCCCGCCCGACAGGAATGCCTGCAGACGGCACGTTCGCACCCGGCGAGACCCCGCCGGCGGTGGTCTATCCTGTGCTCGACTCCGTCGACATCGTCGGTACCGATGAGGATCGGGTGATGTTCACCTTCAGTGGTGACGGATCGATCGGATGGTCGGCGCGTTTCGTCGCCGTCGCGTTCCGCCAGGGGGAGGATGCTTCTGCACCGGTCTCCGGCCGGTGCGTGCTCCAAGTCGACTTCAGTGGCGCCGACACCGGTGAAGTCTGGTCCGGGGGAGCACCGGTATACCTGTCCCCGGCGAGTACCTCGGAAGTGGTCGAGGTGTTCGGCTACCCCAGCGTCAACCATCTCGCCCAGACGTTCATCGGTACCCGCACCGGCACACCGGTGATCACCGTGGACAGCGCGCCCACCGCCGGCACCCTCGAGGTCGCGGTCGCCACGGCGTCGCGGTAACCGCCCCAGGCCGGAGTGGAACGCGAGTACCGGCTGGGCTCGTGACGGCCGGTGTGCGTTCGACTGTCGGCCCGTCGTCCGAACCTGCCGGACCAGGTGTGCAAAGTCCGGGACGCGATCAGCATCGAAACCTTCCGAGTTGCTCCTCGTAGGGTCTGTAGCCATGACACGGTGGTGGTGGGCAGCGATCGTCGGCGTTCGACGTATCCGGTGGTCACTCGCCGATCCGACCCGGGTCGGTCCACTTCCTCTACGCCACATCGTTTCGTTTCCTCAACTCGCACATGACATCTGCGATCAACGACGCCGGCTTGGGTGCGAGCAGCAGTCAGAGAGGCCCGTACGTGGCATTGCCGACAGGATCGCGCCACGTCCGGAGGTCCTGTTCGAGTAGAGCCTCCTCGTGCCCCGTTGTCGAATTCGCTGTAGCCGAATACCGCGCCGAGGACGACGGCGAAGAAGGCGATCATGCTGATGCCACCCCGTGTCGATCCCGGTCCGCGCATGATCAGGGTGCGTCGCGTGTTGGGCAGCCGGGATCGAAGGCGGCGGCATCCGAGCATCGAGAACCAGGAGTCCCGCTCCGATGGTTCCGAGGGCGGCCGAAGGTCCGACGCCTCCGCCCAGGATGGTGATGAAGACCCCGGTGAGAATGAGAACCGCGCCGGCCCCGATCTGCGCTCCCGGGCTGCTGTCACAGCGCCCCGGGTGTCGGCCAGTTCGCGCAGGCGGGAGCGAGCCTCCGGGTCGCTCGGCCGCGCCAGGTCCGGAGAGATCCAGTACTCCAGTGGTCGCTCCGGCAGCGAGGAGTGGGATGAGCGCCCCAGGTGATCGTCCATCGCTTGCCTTCCTTGCGGACGAAGAGGGTGTTCCCGAATTCGCCGCGGCCGCGCCTTCATCGAGGTGTGGGCTCATCCCAGATCTTCGGCCCGGAACCGACGAAGGTCCTCGGCCATTTTCCTGGTCACCCGGGGCGGTTCGCTTCGTCACCGCGGAGGGGCCTACTACGGGGACCTACTGAAGTAGATCCTTCGCGATCTGCTCGATTCTGAGGACGCTGTCGAACAGGTCTTCGCCGATGCCGGCGCGCAGCTCGGCCTCGATGCCTGCCGCGAGGTCGTCGGCTTCCTCGATGGCCTTCGCGCCGAGCGTTGTCAGCCGTACCTCTACGAGCTTCTGATGCATCGGGGACGGTCGCCGACTGATGAGGCCCTTGCTCTCGAGAGTGGCCAACATCGTGGCAGTCGCTTGGGGGGTGCTCTGCCCAGTTCGTGCGAGCTGCGCTGCAGAGGTCGGCTCGAGGTGCCTGATCGACAGGAGGGTCGCATATTGCGGCACGGTGAGGTCGAGTGGACGCAGGGCCGCCGCCTTCGCGTCGATGATCAGCCGCGAGATTCGCCGAACGTGGGTGCCGAGTCGGTCGTCGAGCACCTCGGACAGCGAGTTGTCGACAGTCTCATCCCTCACCGAGCGCTTCTCCTCCGTCTACACCTACTTTGATGTATCAGAGTATTGCTTCAGGTCGGCGCACGCCAATTCGCCGGCCGAGAGCCTCTGCAAGGCGCCGCCCTTGACAGTCCCGGCCGGCCAAATCTTACCCGCCCATGAACTTCTCGAAGCATGAACTTCTCGAACATGTGATGCGGAGAGTGCAGACGTATCAACATCGAGCCGTGAATAAGTCTATTGATCTATGACAGATAGTTGATACTGTCGTCGTGTCGCCCGACGGAGGACAAGTCGGAGTCCGCCCGCCCACGCGGCTCGGGCGCGCCACGTCGACTCGCCCGTTGATTACAGAGTGGAGGAGCCAGATGTCCATGACGATCGAATCGCAGACAGAGGGCATTTCCTACGAGGAGAGCAAGAGAGAAGTCGTCACAGATGAAGGGGCGTTGCGGTATCACGAGGCCGGTGACGGTCCGCCTCTGTTGTTGCTGCATGGCTCAGGCATCGGCGTCAGCGGATGGCGCAACTACCGCGGAAACCTCGCGACGCTGGCGCAGCAGTTCCACTGCTACGTGCTGGAGTTTCCGGGATTCGGTATCAGTGACCCGGTGGACGGCTACCCCATCGCGACAGCCGCCGCTGCGGTGACACGGTTCATGGATGCCGTCGGTATCGAATCTGCTGCGATCATCGGCAATTCGATGGGTGGTGTCGTTGGCGTCCATGTCGCGATGCGGCACCCCGACAGGGTCTCGAAGTTGATCACCATCGGCGGGGTCGGGCCGAACATCTTCAGCCAGCAGCCCAGCGAAGGCACTCGGCTGCTGCGCGACTTCGCCGACGAACCCAGTCGCGAGAAGCTGGTGCGATGGCTCAACTGCATGGTCTACGACCCTGCCGTCATCACGGAAGAGCGCATCGAAGAGCGGTGGGAGACCGCGAAAGACCCTGCTTCCCACAAGACACTTGCCGCGATGTACGGATCCCAAGCAGCTATCGAACAGCAACGCGCGCTCGAGTCCTCCGACGCACCGCCGTATTGGTCGATGATGCGGAAGGTTCAGTGCCCGACACTGTTCACCTGGGGACTCGATGACCGGCAGTGTCCACCCGACATGCCACTCGTTCCACTTCGATTGGCGCCCAAAGCCGAGCTCCACATCTTCCCGAACTGCGGGCACTGGGTAATGCTCGAAGCCAAGGAAGCGTTCGAGCGTGTCGCACTCGAGTTCCTGCTCCGCCGAGAGCCCGGAGCGTCGACTTCGGCCGCCTGGAACGACGTCGTCGCTCGGCGTTCCGGCGACCGGGTGCGCAGCAGATAGTGATGCCGATGAACCCGACCCGACAACCGCCGACGCAGCCGGAACGTCCTGCCGGCGGGTCGAATCGATTGCTGGGACGACCCTTTCCGGTGACGGTCCGATCGGATGGGCCCGGGTTGTGAACCCGGGGCCATCCGGTGTCACGAAGCTAGTTGGTGGGAGGCATCAGGACCGAATCGATCAGGTAGACCGTGGCATTGGCGGTTTGTACACCGCCACAGACGACTGAAGCGTCATTGACCTTCAAGTCGTCCCCGCTACCGGTGACCGTGAGGGTCGACCCTTCTGCGGTGGTGTGTGTGCCGTCCACATCAGAGGGGCTGAGCTGGCCCGGCACTACGTGATAGGTCAGGATCGTGGTCAGAAGAGCGGAGTCCGTCTCGAGTGTGTCGATAGTGGCCGGATCGATCTTGGCGAACGCCTCGTCCACCGGTGCGAAAACGGTGAACTGACCGCCGTTGAGCGTGTCGACGAGATTCACCTGCGGATTCAGTTCGCCCGACACTGCTTGTGTGAGGGTGGTGAGCAGGGGATTGTTCGAAGCGGCGACGGCCACCGGATCCTGTGCCATGCCTTCGACCGACCCGGCGCCGGTAGGCACCTGCTCGGCGTAGGCGGAGCAACCTGGCCCGACCAGGCCCGAAGCCGAGTCGGCCTGCATGGTCGCAGTCGCCGGCATCGATTCCGTCATTGCCGTCGTCGAGTCGGCTGTGGTCGTCTGGTCGCCGTCCGACGAACAAGCCGACAGTCCCAGAACGGCTACGGCAGTAAGGCTGACGGCAGCTGCGGCGCGGGTCGTGATCATGAAATCCACCTTCGATCGGTCAAGGGTCGGGCCACCAGAGTTGTGCACTGTTGTCCCGGCTGTCAGAAGGGTCTTCGGTACCGATCCCTGTGCGGATGGGTCCGCTCCAGAAGATTTCTCGAACATGCTCGGGGACTCGCACCCATCCGATTCGCGGGCGGCTCCGAAGTCCACACGACCCCGACAGTAAGGACGGCACAGATGACGACGAACGAGGATGCTGCCGCAGGGCATTCCGACCCCTCGGAAACCGGCAGCCCTCGCTCGTCCTGGCGATCGACGGCGCTGGCCAAGGGACTTGCCGGGATACTGTCCGTCGCTGTCGCGCTGGGTATCGGGGAACTGATGGCGGTTCCGTTCGGGCCGTCGACCTCCCCGTTCTTCGCAGTCGGCTCCACGACCGTCGACCGAAGTCCGGCGTGGGCGCGGGAATTCGCGATCACCACTTTCGGTACCGACGACAAGGCAGCGCTGTTCATCGGAATGAGCGTGCTGATCGTGGTATTTGCAGCCATCGCTGGACTCGTCGAACGCCCTGGTCGTCCCTTCGGCAGCGGTGTGCTCATAGCCCTCGGTCTGGCCGGAGTCTATGCCGCTGTATCTCGCCCCGGGGCGAGCGCCCTCGATGCGCTGCCGACGATCGTGGGGTTGGTCGCCGGCCTCGTCGCGCTGCGGCTGCTCACTCACAGCGCTCGAGAACTCGATGGTGTCTCACGGACGCGGGCGGGCGTGTCCCGTCGACGCTTCCTGGTGCTGGCCGGTACCGCAGCGGCGGTGGCGCTAGCCGCGGGTGCAGCCGGACGTCACCTCGCAGGCTCGATCGCTGATGCTGTGCGCAACCGCGCCGCATTTACTGTCCCATTCGTCGTGCCGAGAAATCGCGCCGCGGCAGTTGCTGCGGGCACCGACCTGGCGATACCCGGGGCGACACCGTTCATCACCGGCAACGACGCCTTCTACCGAATCGACACTGCCCTCCAGGTCCCGAGGCTCACCACCGACGACTGGAGTTTGCGCATCCACGGCATGGTCGAACGCGAAATCACTGTGCGCTGGGCCGACCTGATCGCCCGTACCCCCATCGAACGGACCATCACCCTGACCTGTGTGTCCAACGAGGTCGGTGGTGAGCTCGCCGGCACCGCCACTTGGGTCGGTTATCCGATGGCGGAGCTACTCGACGAGGCCGGGGTGTCCGCCGACGCCGACATGCTGCTTTCGACCAGCACCGACGGGTTCACTGTCGGAACACCGATCGCGGTTCTGCGTGACGGCCGAGACGCGCTGCTCGCGGTGGCGATGAACGGGCAACCCTTGCCGTTCGAGCACGGTTATCCGGTGCGGCAGGTGGTACCGGGTCTGTACGGGTTCGTCTCCGCCACCAAGTGGGTCGTCGACTGGGAAGTGACCCGGTTCGACCGGGCACAGGCCTACTGGACTCGGCGCGGCTGGGCCGAGCAGGCCCCCGTCAAAACAGCTTCCCGCATCGATGTCCCGGCCTCCTTCGCACGAATCCCCGCCGGCGAGGTCATGGTCGCCGGGACGGCGTGGGCACAGCACCGCGGCATTTCGCGAGTGCAGGTGAGGGTCGATGACGGGCCATGGACGGAAGCCACTCTGACACCGCAGTACTCGATCGATACGTGGCGGCAATGGTCGTGGAAATGGTCGGCCCTTCCGGGCAATCACACGCTGCAGGTGCGTGCGATCGACGGCACCGGACAGCTCCAGACCGAGCAACGCGCACAGCCGATTCCCGACGGGGCCAGCGGATGGCACACCCGCCAGATCACCGTGACGTGACCGCAGCGGCGAGATACCCGCCCACGGTCAGGTGCACTCCGCCGTACACCTCGGCGACGGCCCGCCGGTCGGGCAGCACCCACCGTCCGTCGCGGCCGGTGGTGCGGTACCAGCCGGGGCGTTTCTGCGCGATGACCTCGAGCGGAAACCGCCGGCACAACTGCACCCAGTCGTCGGGACCGTGGATTTCGAGCACGTCGACGGTGCCGGGAACGACCCGGCGACACCGACCGACCGCACTGGTATCGAGCAGCTCGATCGTCGTCCAAGACGAGGTGATCCGAAGGAAGTCACTCCCGCATGTCCGGCGGAAGAAGGAACACCCGATCACGCTGCACCGGACGATATCCCTTGATAATGACCAATTCTCGTAGACAACCGCCATTGACGACACCGGCGACACCTCTGCATTCTGCAACAGCCTCCGTAGCGAGCCGGAATTCGGCTCCCTCGCCGCCGCCACCGACCCACAGTCCGAGGATGTCGCGGTGGCCATCGACGGTCACCCCGACTGCCACGTAGACGGGTCGGTTGGTGACCTGTCCGTAAGCGGTCCTTGACGTGGATCGCGTCGATGAACAGCACTGGATACGCCGGATCGAGCGGCCGCCCGGTTCATCCGGCCATCTCGTCGAGCTCCTTGTCGGTGATCTTGCTGATCGTGTCCTTCGACACCGACGCTCAGTAGGCGTCGTCGAAGTGGGCGAAGATCTCCCCGGTGGTCGGACCCTTCGCCGATAGCGACAAGGTGATCTCATCGACCCCGATCAGTCGCCGCTGTCGTTTCTTGACGATCTGCGGATCGAACGACGAGCCGGTGTCACGCGGCACCTGGATCTGAACGGCTTCAGGAATGGGAGCGATGTCCGAGGAGCTTTGTCCGTCCCGCAGAGGCCGCGACGATTGGTGAACAAGGCCGTCGTTATCGTGTGTGGTGATGGTTGATGAATCCGCGTTCACACGGGGCGCACGACTTCGTCTGGGCCTGCACGTGCTCGTTGTCGTGCTGGCGTTGATCGTCCTGCTGCGTGCGGTGCTGCTTTCCGAAGCATCGGCGGGATGGATCGGTGCGTTGACTGCGCTGTTCGTTGTCGTTCACATCGTAGGTGCCAGTTCGTTGCGTGCTCCGGCTGCGCGATTCGCTTGGTTGGGATCATTGTGTGCAGTGTGGGTGGCGATGGCGCTTCTGGGCGCCGACGCGGCGTACGTATCGTTCGGGCTCATCCTGCTCTTCATGACCGAGGTGCCGCTCGTGCCCGCTGTGTCTGCGGTGGCGGTGATCACTGGTGCCAACGTGCTGATCGGCGTCCACACTCGCGGACAGTGGGGCGGAGCGCTGGTCGGGTCGTTGCTCGGGGCTGTGGTCGGTGTCGTTGTCGGGCTCGGTTTTCGGGTGCTGTTCTACGAGACGGAGCGCCGGCAGCAGTTGATCGAGGATTTGCATCGCACTCGCGCGGAGCTGGCGGAGACCGAGCGCTCCGCGGGCGAACTGGCCGAACGTGAGCGGTTGGCCAGCGAGATTCACGACACCGTCGCGCAGGGGCTGAGCAGCATTCAGATGCTGTTGCACGCCGCTGAGGCCGAAGATCTGCCCCCGGGTGTTGCGGACAAGATCGTCATGGCTCGGCGGACCGCGTCGGCGGGATTGGCGGACGCGAGACGTCTGATCGCGGCTCTCTCGCCCGCTGACCTGGCGGGCAGTTCGCTCGCCGACGCGTTGGGCAGGGTGTGTGAGCGAGCCGCGGCGGGGAGGGTTGACGTGCGTCTTCTCGTCGAGGGGCAGGCGGTGTCCTTGCCGATGCCGTTGGAGTCGGCGCTGGTGCGCCTCGTCCAGGGCGCGGTCTCGAATGTGGTGCGCCATGCCGATGCCGGCCACGCGGTGGTTACCCTCGGCTATGGTGCTGACGCCGTACACCTGGACGTGGTCGATGACGGACGGGGCTTCGATACCGCGATCCTCGACGATCCGTCCGCACACAACTTCGGGCTCAATGCCATGCGGACCCGGGTCGAGCAGCTCGATGGACAGTGGTTCATCGAATCGGAGCCCGGCCACACCGCAGTGTCGGTGACGTTTCCGCTTCCACAGCAAGGGGAGGAGCTCCGATGATCCGGCTGATGCTCGCAGACGACCATGCGATCGTCCGCGCCGGACTACGAGCGCTGCTCGAGTTGCATTCGGATGCAGTCTCGATCGTCGCCGAAGCCTCCACGGGTCAACAAGCCGTTGCGCTGTGCAGGGAGGGGGGGATCGACCTCGTTCTCATGGATCTGCGGTTCGGCACCGGACTGAGCGGCGTGGAGGCGACCAGCCGGATCCGGGCTCTACCGAACGCTCCGCGGGTACTGGTGGTGACGAACTACGACACCGATGCCGAGATTCTGCGCGCAATCGAGGCCGGCGCCAGCGGCTATCTCCTCAAGGACACTGCGCCGGCCGAACTCTTCACGGCAATCGTCGCGGCAGCAGGGGGTGCGAGCGCGTTGTCACCGTCGGTGGCCTCGAAACTGATGGCGCAGATGCGTGCGGGCCCGACCCTCACCCCACGTGAGATTCAGGTGTTGGAGGCTGTGGCCGCAGGGTTCTCCAACCGAGAGATAGCGCGTCGGATGTTCCTCAGCGAGGGCACGGTGAAGACGCACCTGACGAACACTTTCGGCAAACTGGGTGTGCGATCCCGGACCGCAGCTGTGGCACAGGCACGGGCGCGGGGGATCATCGACGGCACCATCGACTAGATCTACCGCTCGGTCCGACGGTCGGGTGCTGTCTCTGTCCGTATCGGCTGCGTGTGTCGCCCGTGTGGCTCCGGATTGCGCTGCTTCACGCGGTCTCTATCGAAAGTCGTAGATGAATCTCACCGTTCGTTCGATGTGCCAGAGCGCGTAGTCCGGTCGGATGGAAGGTATGAAGATACTTGTCAATTCCGCGTTCGGGTACGCCGTCGCGGGTCTGGCGTCGGGCCTGTACTACCGGGAGCTGACCAAGGCCCAGGACTTCGACGGCCCGACTCAACTGTCCATCGTGCACACCCATTTCCTGGTTCTCGGGGTGCTGTTCCTGCTGATTGTTGCCATTTTCGAGCGCCTGTTGGTGCTCTCGGACAGCCCGCTCTACCGCTGGTTCACCGTCACCTTTCACGCCGGCCTGATCCTCACGGTGGCGATGCAGCTCGTCCACGGGACCATGCAGGTCTTCGGTAAGGATGCGTCGGCCGCGATTTCGGGAATCGCCGGGATCGGTCATGTCCTGCTGACCGTCGCCTTTGTCGTCTTCTTCCTCGCACTTCGAAGCGCAGTCGCGCGCACACCACAACATCGCGACGTTCACCAGATAGCAGACACATCAACGAATGCGGAGGAAGTGGCATGAGTGACCTGCCTCAACGACCGACGGCGACGTCGGATGCCCGCATTCTGGTGCGGGCGTTCCGTATCGTGGCGACGCTGGAAGCAGTGACCTGGCTCGGGTTGCTGATCGGCATGTACTTCAAGTGGATAGCCGAGAGCACCGAGGTCGGCGTCCGCATCTTCGGATCCCTGCACGGGGCGGTGTTCGTGACATTCGTCGTGCTCTCGATCGCAATGTACGTCCGGCTCGGATGGCGCCTGCGGACCCTACTGTTGGCGCTGGTTTCTTCTCTGCCGCCGTTCGCCACGATCGCGTTCGAGGTGTGGGCTGCCCGTACCGGGCGCTTCGTCCCGGGCGCGGACCGCTACTCCGACTTTCCGTCTCACTATCCGACGTCGGTGCGATGAACGCATTCCAGTCGAGTTTGGATGCCCTGATATGACATCACGCTTTATGAACACTCTCTTCGGATCACGGCGTCGGGCCGGCATCGTCGTGCTGCTGTGGATCATCCTCGCGGGCGCCCTCGCAAGCATCGCGCCGGCCTTGGAGGACGTCGAAAACAACGCGGGAGCAAACGATCCGCCCCCGTCATCGCAATCCGTGCAGGCTGCCGAACTCGCTGCCCGCGAGTTTCCCCGCAATGAGGGAACCCCGGCGATCGTCGTCGTGCACGGCGCCGACGGGGCCACGACGGCGGCGGCAGTGGAGCGGATCGTCACGAGCATTGACGGTGCGAGAGCCGACAATCCCGCGATCGCCGCGATAGTCACCGCCGACGGCCCTGGCGGCGACAATCTGCGCACCACCGACGGTGACAGTGAGATGATTATCGTATCGCTGACAGGCGACCCGACCGACGAATCGTTCCAGAACACGGTCGGTGAGCTGCGCGATCTGGTCAGCGAGGCCGCCGGACCTGCTGATGCGGCGGTCACCGGGCCTGCAGGAATCGCCACCGACACCGTCAAGGTGTTCAGCAGCGGCGACAAGATCCTGCTCCTCGGAACGATCCTGCTGGTCGCCATCATCCTCCTGGTGATCTATCGGTCGCCGGTCCTCGTGGTTGTCGCGCTGGCCGGTGTGGGCGTCGCGATGCGGCTCGCCGAGACGGTGGGCGCGATGATGGCCGACGCGGGATGGTTCGATATCAGTTCGCAGACCGCGTCGATCATGACCGTGCTGCTGTTCGGTGTCGGCACCGACTACGCACTGATCGTCACCGCCCGCTACCGTGAAGCCCTCGCGGAGGAATCGAATCGCTCCGCCGCCATGATGCGGGCGCTGCGAGGAGTGTCCGAGGCGATCTTGTCGAGTGTCTCGACGATCGTCCTGGCCATGCTGGCTCTGCTCGTAGCGGTCTCTCCGGCCCTGCGTGGATTCGGCCCCTATCTCGCGCTGGGCGTCGCTTCGATGGGGCTGGTCGCCTTCACCTTCACCCCCGCACTCATGTTGCTCTTCGGAGGAAAACTGTTCTGGCCCTCCACAACCCAGACTGCGTCGGGACGCGCCGGTGGCAAGGTCTGGGAACGGATCGCGGATCTGGTCGACCGATCGCCGAAGACTGTGCTGGTATCCACACTCCTCGGTCTTCTCGTGATGACCGCGGGCCTGGCCGGCTATCGTGAAAGCTTCGACTTCATCAGCGGATTCCGCATCGACACCCAGTCTGAGGCCGGTCAGAACATGATCGCCGACGCATTCGGACCCGGGGAGATCGCGCCGTCCACCGTCTACGTCACCACCCAGCCCGGGACACCGTCACCCGACTGGAACCAGATCACCAGCCGCCTGTCGGACGTGGACGGGGTGGCCCGAGTCGGTGAGCAACCCGCGGTCAGCGCTGACGGGACAACGGCAGCATTCCAAGTCGCCCTTACCGACAACCCCTACAGCCCTGAGGCAATGGACCGCGTAGACACCCTCGCGTCCGCTGCTCGGACTGCAGTGGACAGCGCGGGGATCGACGGTGCGCAGGTCCTCGTCGGCGGCGAAACAGCTCACTCCGCCGATATCCGGGCGGCGCTCGATCGCGACAACTGGGTCGTTGCCGCACTGGTCCTCGTGATCGTCGCCGCCGTCCTGGCACTGCTGCTGCGGTCCGTGCTCGCGCCTCTGTACCTGATCGGGACGCTGGTGCTGTCGTTCACCGCGACACTCGGGATCACGACCTTCATCACTGTCACGCTGCTCGGGGACGAGGGGATCGGGAACCGCGTTACGATCTACATCTTCGTGTTCCTGGTCGCTCTCGGTGTCGACTACACCATCTTCCTGATGAGCCGCTACCGGCAAGAGCTATCGGCGCATCCACCACGGGCGGCCCTGCGGGTAGCGCTCACCCGATCAGGCGGGGTGATCTCGTCTGCAGGACTCATCTTGGCAGCCACCTTCGCGGTGCTGACCACCCAACCGATCCGGGAACTGTTCCAGTTCGGTCTCGCGATGGCCATCGGGATCCTGCTCGACACCTTCATTGTCCGGCCGCTTCTCGTTCCCGCGATCATGCGGCTACTCGGAGACAAGGCGCTGTGGCCGAGCGTGACCGAGGCGAATGTGAAGCCGGCGATGGAACCGTCCCACGTCTGAGGTACCGCCGCCAAGTGCCCGCGTCCCCGTAAACGGACGCGGGCACTCAGCGGGGCCCTGGCCGTCCTCTCAGCCCGCTGAGTTGAGGGGCTGTTCGAACAACCGAATGCGGCGTCGACCTCCACCGGGACTGCTTCGTGATGCCCTTCCTCCTCCTCCGCCCTGCCCGTCGATCGAGCGTCGTGAGGGACGAGGCGACAAAACGGTGCGTTTGCTATGCGCGCTCTGTCGGGGTGGTGGTACCAGCAGCGCGCAGCGCGTCGTCAGGATCGCTGTTGTGCTTGCCGGCGAACGCGCGATAGCCCATGACCACCAGCCAGACGTAGGCGAGCGTCTTCGGGATCATCAACAGGCCGACGGTCTCGTTCTGCTGTGCCCACAGCACAACGGGGAGGTAGAACCCGAACGAGAGAGTCACCGCCGGCCAAGCGAAGCGGTAGAAGGCGTCGCCCCGAGCACGGACCCACAACGCGCCAATGATGGCCACGCCGAGGACGAGGAAGGGGATGTTGCGGATGATCCCCCACGACAACGGCGGGTCTGCGCTGAATATGTCGTTCTGCGGCAACAGGACCAGCAGCACGTGCACGATGGCCGCCGTATACACGACAATGCTCATCACCGGGCTCGGTCCCAACGGCCGATAGGTGCCTTCGGTGCGCGTTTCTCGTGCGGTCGGCCAGCGTCGCAGGATGAGCAGATAGACCAGCACGTAGAAGGCCGTCATGGTCAGCGCGGTGACCAGCTTGCCGTAGCCGAGGGAAACATGGTGGGCCTCGACGCCGGTGGTGTTCAATGCCCACACCCGGGCGAGCAGGTGGAACGAGTCGCCGAAGCCGAGAACGATCGCGGTCCAGCCCGCCAGTTGCGCCGGCAGCTCGCCCCGGCGCGCAGGCCCGCCGCGCAAGATGAGTACGCCGAGCGTGAAGATCGTCAGTAGATAGGTGATGTCGAAAGCCGACTCGAATATCGCTCGCAATGCCACAGCCCCTGTTTTCGTTCGGCGCCGGTTCCTCGAACTGCGCACCGTGTGAGAATCCGATTACATTGCCCGAACGCCGATTCCGTGCTCGACGAACAACGGCCATCGGGCCCCGCCGCGGCGGGGCCCGATGGTCCTGAAGGTAGTCGCCGCTGCGCCTCAGGACGCCGGCGTGGAAAGACGGCTGTAGGTGGGAAGCAGCGCTCCGCTGCGCATTCCATAGGCGCGGTCGACGGGGATCAGCTGACTCAGGTCATGGGTGACCATCACCGTGGCCACGTTCCGGTCGCGGCTCAGTTCCGCGAGCAGACCGACGATCTCGCGGCTACGGGCCTCGTCGAGTGCCGAGGTCGGTTCGTCGACCAGCAACACCGAGGGGTCGTTGATCAGCCCACGCGCAATCGCGACACGCTGGCGCTGTCCGCCCGACAGCTGGTGGGGACGCCGATCGAGCTGCTGCTCGAGACCGAGCGAGCACAACAGGTCCGCGGCGCGCGCTCGGCTGTCGCGGACCGACCCGCCGGCGAGGTGGGTCATCATCTGCAGCTGCTCGACGGCGGTCAACGAGGGGAGCAGGTTCGACTGCTGGAACACGAAGCCGAGCTTCTCGCGCCGCACAGCGGTGCACTGGTCGCGGCTCTGTCCCGTCACGTCCTGACCGTCGATGACGACACGGCCCGAATCGGGAGTGGTGAGCAATCCGGCGACGGCGAGCAGGCTCGACTTGCCTGATCCGGAAGGACCGGTCACGGCCACGAATTCGCCGCAACCGACTTCGAAGTCCACGTCGTCGAGGGCGCGCAGACGCTCGTCACCGTCGGGGTAGGTGAGGACGACGTCCTTCAAGGAGATGCTCATGTTCGGATGTCCTTTCGGCTTCGGGAGCGGCTTATCGGACGGCAGCGAGGGCGGTGAGGGGAACGATCTTGACGATGCGCGCCAGAGAGGCAGCCGCGCCGATCATGCCCATCGCGACGAGGATCAGGAACGGAACGACAGTGGTCGAGACCGCAAGCGTGAACGGAACCACCTGCGCGGCGATCGTTCCCACTCCGAGTGCGGCCAGGGTGCCCAGTCCGGCGCCGAGCACGAGCACGATCAGGCTCTGGCCGAGCGCGTCCTTGACCAGGTAGCGGGTGGAGGCGCCGACAGCTTTGAGGACGGCGAGGTCCTGGCTGCGCTGAATGGTCCACACGGTGAAGAAGGCGCCGACCACCAGGGCGCTGACGATCATCAACATCGCCTGCATCAGCAACAGCGATCCGCGCTCGGAGGTGTAGGAGCCGATCGCATCGAGCGCCCCGTCCTGGTCGGTGATCTCGGTTCCCGTGGCGGCAGCGGCCGCGCCGGCGTCGAAACCGTCCGAGGTCCGCAGCGCGACCACGCTGCCCTCGCTCCCGCCGGCCGACGGCAGCGCCGCCCACGCGTCGTGGTCCATCCAGACCACCGGCTGGTGGCTGTAGAACGAGTCGTCGACTACAGCTGCGATCGTGAACGGCGTTCCGCTCATTGTGATCTGGGTTCCGGTCGCCCATCCGTTGTCCTTGGCCAGGTCGGCATCGACAGCGACTTCACCGCCGGCGAGTGCGACCGGGGCGGCGAAGGAACGTCCGTCGACACCGAAGGCGGAGACGGCGACTTCCCTGCCGTCAACGCCGACCCGGGTCGGCGCGATACCGATGATCGCCGCCGCGTCCACCCCGTGCCTGGCTTCGAGTTCGGCCTGCTGGCGGGTCGTCACGATCGATTCGGCGAACGAGACCCCCTGGCCCTCGGCCGGTGCTCCGAAGGCGAAGTGGTCGGCGCCGAGATTCTTGATCGCGGCGATGGACTGATTGCCGAGGCCGGAGGTCAGCCCGGACAGCATGACGACCATCAGCGAGATGAGGAACAGGGCCGAGCTCATGATGGCGAACCGACCCTTGGCGAAGCGGAGATCACGGATGCTGAGGAACATGTATTCCAGCGTCGCGAAAAGAGGAGGTGGAGACATCGAGTATCGGTTGGGTTCTCCGATCCATCGGAAGTGGGACTCGGCGACGGATTCGAGGGAAGGCAGTGAGCCGCTGTTAGCGTGAGCTCGGTGTTCACGAGTGATCTACGAACACCTGACGTGCCTCATCCGGCCGGTGCCGAACCGGTGCTCCGCGCCATGCAATCAGGCGCACACCTGTTGTTCTTCCTGATCCTGGCAGTGGGTACCGGGCGTGCCGTCGCCGTCAGCGCCCACCTCGCCCTCGTTGTGCCACTCGCCGCGGCGGTGGCGGCGTGGTACCTGTGCGGGATCTGGTCCGTGCGGCGCAGAGGCCTCGAGAACGGCGAGCCCAGAGAGCGTCGGCTGGGACAGATCTGGCTCGGAATACTCGTGCTCGGTTGGGTGGCGCTCGTCGTGGCGGACGCCAACTTCGTCTGGCTGGCGTTCACCCTGTTCTTCCTCTGCTTCCCCCTCCTTGCGACTCCGACGGCGCTGGTCGTGACCAGTGCACTGACCGCGGCCGCCCTCGCGGCGACGATGTGGCACGGCACGACGAACACGTCAGCGTCGATCATCGGGCCGATCTTCGGGGCGTTGGCCGCCGCCGGCATGGCGATGATCTATCAGCAGCTGGTGCGCCGGTCCGCGCAACGACAGCGACTGGTGGACGAGCTCACCGAGGCACACCGCGAACTGCTCGGGGCACAAGACGAACTGGTAGCCCTGCAACGAGAAGCCGGCGCGCTGGCCGAACGGTCCCGGCTCGCCCGCGACATCCACGACACTCTGGCGCAGGGATTTTCATCGATCCTCCTTCTCTCCCGCGCAGGAGAGCGTGGCCCCGCCGACCCGGTCGCGATCTTCACCCGGATCGCGGACACCGCCCAGCAGAACCTCGTCGAAGCACGACAGGTGGTCGACGCCCTCGCACCCGCCGCCCTCGAAGCCGCGCCGCTGCACTCCCCGCGGGGCGGGTCCGATGAGCGCGGTACGGGTACTGCTCGTCGACGACCATCCGGTCGCGCGCCCGGCTACGTACGCTGCTGGCCTTGCACGAGGGCCTCGTCGTGGTGGGCCGAGGCCGCCTGGGGAGAGGAAGCCGTCGCGGCGGCGCCGGCATCGAAACCTGACGTGGTGCTCATGGATCTACGGCCAGCTGCCTGCTCGAGGACACCGACCCGCACGTGCTCATCGAATCGGTGTTCGCCGCCGCTCGCGGCGAGACCGTCCTCGAACCCGACGTGGACAAGCGTCTCTACCACCGCATGCAACAGCCCGCGCCGGTCTCAGCGTCCGGGAGATCGAAGTGCTCTCATTCGTGGCCGAAGGCCTGACGAACCGGGCGATCGCCAGGCAGCTCTTCGTCAGCGAAGCCACCGTCGGATCGGATCTGGTGCACGCCTTCACCGAACTGGCCGTCGACAACCGCACCGCCGCGGTGGTCGTGGCACGCGAACGGGGCTTGATCATCTGACCGCCGGTCAGGCGGTGCGGAGGGGCCGAACCTCACTCGACGGAGATCTTGTCATGGCCCGCGTCATCGGCAGGATCACCCGTGCGGGCGTCCGGTGTCCGGCGCGAGACCCACCAGACGACGATCGCCGCGAGCAGTCCCAGGAGCAGGAAGCCGGAGGTCGCGATCAGCGTCCACTGTGTGGCGTCGCTGAACTCACCCGAGAGGGTCTGCGCGATGTCCTCTTCACCGCGTGTGCGTAGTCCTGCGATCACTCCGCCCGCGGACGTCCGAGTGGCCTCGGCGAATTGCGCGGCCGGCCCGGTCACCTGCGCGAGATTGTGGGCCAGCGCGATCGACAGCACCGACCCGGCGACCGCTGCACCGAATGCGGCTCCGACCTGTCGTACCGTGCTCTGTGTCGCCGACCCCTGACCGGACGCCGCTGCCGGGATATCCCGCAGCACGGTGCTGGTCAGCTGCGCCGACGCGAATCCGAGACCGACGCCGTAGATCATCAGTACACCGCTGATCTGCACCGGGGACGAGTCGGGGATGGACGGTAAACGCGAGCACCAGCACACCGATCACCTCGAGCGCCACACCCACCAACACGGTGCCTGCGGCGCCGAGACGCGCCGCCAGGTGCCGCGCCAGGGCACCGGAGACGAATGCGCCGACTGCCATCGCCGCGAGTACGTACCCGGCGCACATGGTGCTCAGTCCCACCGCGTTGATCAGATACAGCGGCAGCACGAAGATGAGCCCGAACTCCCCGACTGCGATCATCATCGCCGCCACGTTGCCCCAACTGAACGTAGGTGTGAAGAACAGATTCAGATCCAGCAGGGCCGACCGCCGCACGCGCGCGCGGTGTCGTTCCCAGAATCCGAAGGTGACCAGCACCGCCAGAGAGATCGCCAGCAGTACCGGCACGATCGATATCGGCATCTCCTGTGACCACGTCAGGCCGAACACATTCAGGTCGCTCAGCGGTTTCCACCAGCCGAGTGTGTTGCCCTCGATCACCGCGAAAACCAGTGCGCCGAAACCGGTCGCGCTCAGCAGCAAACCGTCGACATCGTAGCCCCGACGCTTCACCGGGGAAGTAGTTTCGGGGACTGCGATGAGTGCGGCTACTACCAGCAGCGCCCCGATGGGAACGTTGACCAGGAAGATCCACTCCCACGTGAAGGTGCTGGTGAGCCAGCCGCCCAGGAGTGGTCCTAGAGCCGCGGCGCCAGAGATCACCGCGCCCCACACCCCGAACGCGGCCGCTCGGTCCTTACCGCGGAACATGTCGTTGACCGTGGACAGCGTGGACGGCAGGATGCAGGCGCCGCCGACGCCTTGGAGGACACGCGCACTGTTCAGTGCGGCAGCGTCTCCCGCAGTGGCAGCCCACAGACTGCCGGCGACGAACAGCACGATGCCGAGAATGAACATTCGGCGTCGGCCGATGCGGTCGCCGAGACTGCCGGAGGTGAGCAGCAGCGCTGCCAGCACCACCGAGTACAGCGAATTCACCCACTGCGCGTCGGTCAAGTCCAGGTGCAGGTCGTCGATGATCGTCGGCAACGAGACCGCGACGATGGTGCCGTCCATGACGATGAGTGCCAGGCCGACAGCTAACACCACCAGCGCCCACCAGCGGCCGGGCGGAGGACGGTGCTGGACGGCAGCGGACACGTCGCCGCCGGAGGCGTGTGGGTCGCTCGTCATGTCATGAAGGCTAGCGAGCGCCACCGCTGTCGACATCCATCGAAAGACTTAACGAATCGCCGGGAGACGACCACTCCACGAGCCGCTGCTCCTGCTGACGCAGGGCGAGCCGGGCCCGGGCCGGCAACTCGGCTGGCCGTTCCGCCGGCCCCGAAGAACGCGGCGAGTCCGAGAGCTGCACCGATCCCGCCCAGTATTCCTGCGGCTCATGCGTTTCGCTCGCCGGGGACGAACAGTTGACTGCACCAATCGACGTTGGCCCACCGCCGCAATGAGCGCCTCGATCCGAGCCATACCCTCACCTAGGCCGTGTTTCGAAAGTGATCTTGAACCGAGATGGTGCCAGCAGGAGTGTCGCAACAACTGAATGAGTGAAGTC
>NZ_SDMJ01000011.1:0-96323 GCF_004153645.1 Rhodococcus sp. Q1
ATCCGGGCAGCAACGGTTCGACGATCTCCCACAACGCATCCGGTACCAGCCGGGAAGACAACGCATCGACCACGGCAATGCATTATGCCGCACAAACGATCTAGGCCATAAGAGACATGCTCTTAATCCCTGACGCGACTAACCACTCGATGCGCGGTTACGGAACCAGGTACGAGAGCCAACGTGGCGTGTTCTGTATCGACAGAATCGGCTTCCACGCACCCGCTACCATCACAAAAGACGACGGTGTTTACACCCTCAATCTGTGCGCTTTTAAAGCTAAGTCCGCGCACTTCGAAGGGAGCGGCACGCCTCAGATACTCCGTAAACACCTGGGTGGGGACATACTCGATATGCTCCCGTCCATCCAAAGTGATCGACTTCGCCAAATCAGCCTGGAAGCTCTGCAGAAATTCGACGATGTAAGCAATTTCTCGATTCGATACGTCGAAAGGACTGATCCGCTTTGGAAGCTCCGAAAGATCCACTATCGGGAGGTCTTTCACAACCCGGAACTTTCCCGTTACGGCGTGACCATAGGAGGAGTGCGCCCCTATTTCCGCGATCACGGTGTCGACCGAATCCCCGCCGTAAAACATCGAAATTCCAGCCGGGCTCATGCGGTTCGCCGCTGCAAGATTGCGCGGTGGTGAACCCAGTGTATTTGCGTTGTGGTCCGCTATGCCCTCAGCTTCCTGGAACATTCGCCCTCGGTACAACTCACTACCGGCCGGCATTGTCTTCACGAGGCCGGGAATCCTCTGAATGCCGACGGCCAGCTTCTCGAAGAAATCGGCCACTGGAATCCTTTGCGGATCAAACCAGTCTTCGGCCTCGTGTGACATGAACAGAAATCGGGATTCATACATGACGGTCTTCTTGAATCCCTCCCATGTGTATCCCATTCTCTCGCCAGGGTTCATCCACTGCCAATTTTCCTGAACCCAGGCATCGTCAATTATAGTGTCTTGAATAGCTTCTAGAATTTCATTTTCCGCGTCGCCGTCAAGTTCTGCCCATTGAGAGACGTCTTCAGCAACCTCGCACGAGTCCCGCGTAGTTACTTGAAAATCGCCATCTTCAAATGGTGCGCCGTCATCATTCGCCTTGCTATAGAAGAAGCCGACTCCGCCCATGAAGGCATCCATAAAGTCCTCGAAGTCTGCGGCGATGGGCACGTCCTCAGACCCCTCGCGGTCGCAGAAGCTGCACCGTTCACGAACCGCGCAGCGAAGCACGTGCTCCCTGAGGACTGCATCGCGGATATGCTCATGGCAAATAGTCTTCTCGCTGCTGACAAACCCACGCGCAGAGTTTCGGGCGTTCTCGTGCTTTATGTATCCCACGTGAAGATGAAAGCACAGCGCACGGGCGGCTGTCTCGCCGGTAGGAGGGGCCGAAGCGGACGAGCGACTGGCGATCGGGCATACCGTGCCACGACTTCAGTATGTAGTCAAAGTGCCGACGTCTCATGCCTACACCCGACACTGCTGTCGGTGATCCTGCAATTCGCCGGGATGATGCTCACAAATAGGCGATACTGTCAAATCTTCGGTAGTCCGGCACGTCTCCTGTACTTCATGCGTTGTCCGACCTGCCTCGCACGATCCGACCTAAAGGGAGTCACCGACCGCATCCCGGGTGTGACAGAGTCAGTGCAGGCAGCAACCGACGGGACAACACTTCTCTAACCGGCACGGTTCTCCATACCGAGAAAATCCCGACGTCTGAAGTCAGACCGTAGACCCACCAGTCGTGAGGGATGCGGTGATCGCTGATGGGATGACGTGCTCCGCCGATGTGCGTGCGAGTGAGTACTCGAGCCATCAGACGAGAATGCCAGCCTGAGCGGCTGCGGTCCCGTAAACCGAAGTGATAGATATTCGAGCGGGCAGCAGGATGTTGCAGACATGATCCGCGCATTGTCTTTTCATCGATTCCGCCACTGCTCGCGGTGCAGCCTCAACCACTCACTCTGCTTCGAGTCGAATTCGATGTCCACGCGACTGCCGTGGAGTGCTTCGTAGGCGGGATAAGCACGAATATCTTCGGCAATGTCGACGATACCTGCACCGTCAACGACGAGAAGACCCATGTCGAACAACTTGTGGATATCCCGCCGCATCAGCAGCCCACCCTGGTCTACCGACTTACCTGGCACTGAGTAGATGTCAAGACGACACGCTTCCAACACAGCTTCGGGTGCGGGACCTGTTACTGCGCAACGCGGCCCGTACTCTGCAAGAAGTTGGGCGCGCATCGAGGCTCGTGCTGTGCGCACACGAACCGGACCAACCCTGGTATTCCCGGCGGACTGCGCCGACAGTTGTTCAATCGTCTCGTCGAGGATCCGCAAAGGATCCCCGTCGGTGGCAGACCGCAATGCCCTTCGGAACTCTTCGAACTTGAGTTTGCGAAAACTGTTCTGCTCCCGCGGATACACGCAGAGCGATCGCAGGGACTTTCCGTCCAGTACACCTTCGAGGTCGATCCATGCCTGGTCGTGGCTGCCCCGGTAGGTAGTGACATTTTTCTTGCCGTAGACCGGTTCATCGAACTCAGCACGGCAGTCATCGCAACGGAAAACAGGAAGTTTGTGCTTCCTCGAAACGACATTGGATCGACCACAGTGCGGGCACTTGGATGTTGTTTTGGTCCCCGTCCCCGTCTCGATCCGATCGATCACGGAAACTCCGAGAAGGTACTCGTCCCAGATCACGATGACGTCGCCGACACCAACTTCCTGGTGATGCACCACCGAACTGTCCCAACTGTAATGGGACGCAGGATTGTCGTCGTACTTGTCGTTGCCCACGATACGTCGATAGTCGGCTTGCTTGGACTGCGCCAGCCAGGCCGTGACTTCTGATCGAATTGACACTCCACTACTTCCTTCGACGCGTGAGGATCGCAGCCTCAACGCTGCGGTTACCGAACGAACAGTTCTAGAGAGTCTGTCTAGCTTCTCCGGCCGTCCACTACGATCTCGTTCGCTTGATCTGCAGCAACGACCGTGTACTGGATGAGGTCACGTTTGTTCCTGACGGACTCATCGGGTACGCGGAGCGACATCAATCCGACTACGTCACTGCGCCCGATATCGACATTTTCGTTGTCGTTTGCTATGTCTGCGACGAGCGAGATGACGACCACACCACGAGTCTTACTTTGGCCGAGCACCGGCACCGGCAGCCCTTCCGGAATAGGCTCAGCAGCGAGAATGTTTCTCTTGTTTTCACCCGTGAAGTCGATACGCGGTGCAGATCGTCGAGCACGTTTGAAGACGGGAGCCTCCAGCCCCAATTCGCTGATCCAGAGCCTCCGGCCAGCGTCTGTCTTCCGTTGCGGCCAGATAATTGCCCAATCCACGATCCGCTTCTTCCCCATCGCTGACGCAATGAACTTCCGCAAGGGCTCGATGACGGACGCGTAGTCAGGATGCCAAGTGTGCCTATCGAAGTAGCTCAGGAACTCCTCGGCGGATATCAAGCCAATCTTCGCCGGCTGGACGCTACGCACGCCGTCCGCCACATACGGGAGATCGACTGCACTCGTCGTCTTCGCCAAGAGCGGGATGATGACGTTCACGAGATTCGATTGATTTTCGCCCTTTGCACTTCGCGGCGGTATCGACGACAACTGATGGAACGAGCCGACCGACGCGCGTGCGGCGATCACGGCGTTGAACATCTTGTTTCGTGCAGTCGGCCTGAGCCACGGGAGATGCTGACTGACGAGCGGTGGGATCTGCCAAGGCTCGACGATCGGTTTGCCTTCCTCGTCCAGCCCTTCGTACTTGGCGAGTTCGTCGCGGAATGCTTCTTCGTCGAGCAACAGAGCTTCGAACGCTTCGTACAGGTCGACGGTTTCGTCGCGTCGGATGTAGAGGCGCACAAGGTCGCGATACCCGTCCCGGAAACCGAACCACCTCCCCGCCTGCATCAGAGTGTCAGCCTGTCCGGCCTTCCGTCGGAAGTAGGATATGGTCAGCCCCTCGACGGTAAACCCCCTGCTCAGCTTTGTCCCGCCGACGAGTACGCGCCATACCTTTCCCGCATCGAAGTCCAGTGCTTCCTGCTGGTCTTGGATGCTCTTGTCCGAATTTACGACCAGGACCGGTACCGTTCCTGCACTCGTCATCTCGGCATATGCCGCTGCCACATATGGCTTGAGATCATCAAAAGTTCCTGGTACCGCGCCATCCTTGCGCGCCAGCATCACAGGGTGGAAGTCGCTGTCGAAGAGAGCTTTCAGACGCGCCAACCCCGCGCTCGACGTGAATTTACCTTTGCCCCAGAGAGACTCTACGAGATCAGCAGCTTCGCTGTGGGTGGCGTTGCTCGTATGTTCGTGAACGAGCATTGTGTGATGCCGATACTCCCTAGGCTGCCCAACCTCGGGGTGTGCTTCGCGGAACTTCTTGATAGCTCCACTGAGAACCCAGGCGTCGAGTGCACGGGCGAGCTCTGATGTTCGCCGTGCTTGATCACTGTCGGGATCACCTTGAAGAGATCTGACATACGCGAGTTCGTTCGAGGTCGCGACGGTCTTCTTCCTCGCCTCCCAGTCAGGTTCGATGTCGTGGAACTCTTGAACCCCCATATAGTCCTTGGGCCGCGGAAGCGATAGGACGAAGTTCGACGGGAACAAATCGCGAACGTCGTCTGGGTCGATGAATACGTTTGCAAACGGAGTCGCCGTATAACCGACGTACTGCGCGCGTGGAACGATTTCGAGGATCTCGGTAATCAGATTATTGATCGTGGTTCGCGCAGTCGACTTCTTCGGATCCTTTGTATTCACAGAAGCCAGATCTGACTCATCATCGATGACCAGCGCAGGAAGCTCATCGAGCATGTTTCTCAGTGGCTTCAGATCTTTGATCAACTTCTTGAGTGGTGCCTGGTTCTTCTTCACCACGACCACGTACGCGTCGGTATGGAAGAGGTTTTCCTCCGCGTTGAGCGGTTTCGTCCGATCGTGGCGCTCATACCGCAACTGGGACATACCCTGCGGAAGACTTTTGTAATCGGAACCATGTGTCGTGACCCGTCGGATCCGCGCGACTCCTGGTTGATTGAGAGCCCGCTCGGTGTGACGAACGAAGCGATCATTGATCCAGTCTTCGTCGTTCTGGTAGTCGAGGCCTTTCGCGACGTCAGGGTCCTTAGGGTCCTGGCCTGCCAGTACGTTCTCGACGCCCATGAGTTCCATATCGATGCGGCGTTGGGTCTGCGCCCGAAGAATTTCGATCGTTCCAGTCATGACCACGACGAGTCGGTATCCGGCGTCGATCGCCTTGGCGATGACGCCTGTAAAATTCGCGGTCTTTCCACTTTGGACGTAGCCGACCACAAGGCCTTTGGTTTGCTTGATCTCCGGGCGGGTCGGATCCGCCAGTCTCTCGACGATTTTGTTCGCGCTTCGTTCGAGATCGGTGATCGAGTCTGTGGGCCAGTTCTTCACCTCATGCAGGTAATTCTTGTAGTCATCCCAGTACGTACTTCCGCGTTTGGTTCGCGCTTCGTCGTACCAAGGCTCGAAATCCGTTGAGATGACCACGGTTCCTTCACGGTGGATGGGTACACACGAATTTATGACGTCCCCGGCGTTCGTCGACAGCCCCAGGGCCGCGATGACTGCACGACGACGCTGCTCTGTTCCGGGGTAGGTTTGGACACCATCCGAGTCCAATATGTTGAGCTTGTCACTCCCGTCCCATTCTGCAAGGGCTAGGCGTAATGCTATGAGTGCATTGTTGTGACTCGGCGCGTTCTTGATGAAGTCGACGAGCTCCGGTTCGGTAATGCGACCGTTGTAGAAAAACCCGATCGCAGGAATCAGCGGACGAGGCTCCTGGTTCGCCAGGGCGTGGAGTACGTTCTTCAGAGCATCTGACCACTCAGGCTGCACGAATAGATCGATCACTAACTCTCCTAGTGTGCGTTGATCGGGAACGCTCCGTGAAGCGGCAATACGGAATTTGTAGCTTTCGGGTGCTTCTCGACGGTGGTCGGCGATCAGTCTTTCGCGCCCTCGCGCATAGCTTGCTCGAGTTCGACGGCTTCACCGAGGATCGCTCCCCACAGCGCGATGTTGTCCTTGTCTTTCGGTCCGAGGTGCGCACCCTCGAAGACTTGATGCGTGAGAAGGAAGAGCAGCGATTTCAGCACCGGCGAGTCGTTCATGCTCCCGCCTTCCGGAGCGAAGAGAGGTCGGTATCTCTGATTGATCCAGAGCGTCTGTTCCTTGAAGTCGACATCGATGAATTCGCCGCGTGGAAGCCTCTTCCACAGGATCTTCAGGTTTTCTCCACGCTTGAGAGGGAGCTCGGCTTTGATCGCGCGTCGCAGGCCAGGCGCAAAGCCTCGGTCCGGGGAGATCACGGGCTGCCTTCTTCGGCTTCTCTTGCTACCTTCGGCATACGCGGTCTCGGCGTCGGTGAGGTACCGGTCGAAGGTCGTTCCGTCTTTCGACTTGGCTACGGCGAGTGCTGCTTTGAATGCAGGCTCGAAACGCAGTCCCGACTTCTCGGGGTTCATCGTAAGGAAGGTGCCGACGGCGTTCGGGTCGTCGATGACTACCCGCGCAAGTTGCCGCTTCATCGACTTCGATGCCATGTTGGACCAACCGCCGATCTGCAGCAGACGGTCGTTCCTGTAAATGTAGAACCCTTGGAAGTGCTGGCCCTGCTCGCCGAAGATGCGGAAACCGGGAACGTCGCGCTTGGCTGGCCAGATGTGGCAGGTGACCTGGACTTTTTTCCCTGCCACGTCGGCCACCAGTGTCTTCGGATAACCTGGCCTGCCTGAAGTGGGATACCCGAACGGGTTTACGGGGGCGACCGGTGTGCCGATTCCGTCGGCGGCATCGAGCTCGTCCACGAGGATCTCGATGCGCAGCGCCCCACTGGATATGAGGCGATGAAACGTGACACCAAGGTGCTGACGGATGGTGCGTTCGATGTCAGCCATCCAGATCTGGGCCTCTTCACGGTTGGAACCGCTGTAGACCCCATCGCGTAAGGCAGTCCACACCACGCTGGTCCCCCGCTTCGACTCCACGATGTGGTCGCGACGTCTGGCGGCGGCACTGGCGGCGCGTTGAGTCAATCGCTCACACGAGTAGTCCCTAGCGAAATCGTCACGTCGGATACGACGACCGACGGCTTGCGATCCTTCGGACAGCGACCACACCGTCAGGACATCGCTGTGGCTGAGGGACGCCGCCTTCATCCCGATTCCGAAGTGACCAAGATCGCTCCCGCCGTACTCGCGGCGGTGACCGAGCGTCATGGACTTGTCAATTTCGGTTTCGCTCATTCCTCGGCCGTTATCCACAATCTCGACCTGCACGAGGTGGTCCTTCTTGGTCAGTAGCCGAATCACTACGCGATCGCTATTCGCGTCGACGCTGTTGTCGACGAGATCGGCGATTGCCGATGGCAGGGTGTGGTGTGCACCAAGACTTCTGACGAAACCTGCGTCCGGTTTGAGTTTGATTACGTCGACAACGTCATCTTCAGCCACGTCGCCCCCTCCTCGTGGTCTTCCCTGGCACCGTTCTTGCTGCGCGCCCGTTGTGGCTCGGACGTCACGTTTCCTCCGGCGAGTGAAGCCGTGTTGGTCGTCGCGGTAAGCGCCGTAAGGACGATGCGTTGGACAGTGCGAACGCCGCCGGCGAAGGTCCACACGCGGCCACCGTTCGCGCTCGCCTCAGGTGCGGTTCGAGCGCACAACCATATTCTTCGACAGGGCGTCGTTCCAGCGTCGGGCATTGCTCGATCAGTCGTCCTTCCATCGTGCGGAGCGCCCCGACGCGATACCGCAAGTGTCGAATAAGAGATAGCAGACAATCCGCGCCAAGCCAGCACAGGGAGGCGATTGGCATCGGTACCCCATCAACGTGAAGTCGCCTCACGTGGCACGGTGCTTCGAGAACCGAACAATTGGTACCCTCGCCTGCGAAACCTGCGCGACCCTAGTTCGGCCGCGATCGAACCGAGAAGTAGGCGGTGACGTGGCACAAGGCGATGACCGTTGGGTTGAGGTCTCGAAGTCGGCGTTTGCGCACGAGACCGACGGTCTGGCGATGCTCCGGTACATCGTGCCCAAGGCATCCCCATACCGTGCATGGACGAACTTCGAGTTCATGGACAACCACGGGCAGTGGCATGAGATCGACGCTTTGGTTCTTGGGCGCCGCCGGCTACACCTGGTCGAACTCAAGCACTACACCGGCGTCCTACAGGGCACAGAAACAAACTGGGTGCGCACGACCCTTGGCGGCAAGACACGTACGCAACGATCGCCACTGCTGCTCACTCGACGGAAAGCGCAGCGCCTTGCGACGCGTATCCAGGAGGAAGCGCTCAAGGTCGCGAAAGAGGCCGGCCTCAACGTCGGAAAGGTGCAACGCGCGCTCCCGTTCGTGCAGGAATCGGTGTTTCTACACGGAGCCCCTTTCAAGGCCGACATGCCGGACCTGGCGAAGTCTGGCCTGTTCGGTCCGGACGGGTTCGAGGACGAGACCGGTCTGCCCGGCATCTCGACCCGGTTGCTGGAACCACCCACCGAGACCAAGCGGGTCGACGAGGATCTGTCGGTCATCATCGCCCTCGCATTGAAGAATCTGGGTATCGCCCGCCGCACAGAACGCGACGCAGGGTCGTGGACGATCACCGGCACTCCCCTGGCCAGTGGCGACGACTGGCAGGAATGGGCGGCCACCCACAAGGGCACCGAAGAACGCGCACGTGCCCGCATCGTTTCGTTCCATCGCGGCACGCCGGTGCAGGCTCGCGCGGCTTCGCACCGGCGGATGCAGCGGGAGTTCTCGCTGCTCTCCTCGCTGCGCCACGACGCGATCGTCGCACCCCGCGATCTGGTTCAGGACGACGACGGCAACACCGTCATCGTCTACCCGGACATTCCCGGTTACGAGCCACTGGACCTGGCCCTTGCAACCCGCACGCTCACAGCGGAGCAGCAGCTTCTGATCCTGACCCAGACCGCCGAGGCCGTCGCCTACGCGCACCGCAACCATGTCGCGCACCGAGGTCTGGGCCCGAGCACCGTGCTCGTCAACGCCGATGCTCTCGATCGGGGCGAGGTGCGTGTACGCCTAGCCGACTGGTCGTGGGCCGGCCGCGTGCACACCGGCGATACCCGGTCGGCGACGATGCTCGGCACTGCGGTCGCGCCGGGTAGCGCCCCGGCAGACGCGGTGTACCAGGCGCCGGAGGATCGGTGGGCTCCGGATGCCGACCGGTTGGCGCTGGACGTGTTCTCCCTCGGTGCGCTCGCCTACTACTTGCTTTCGGGTGGGCAAGCTCCGGCTCGCGACAGGTCCTCGCTGCTCGAACGGCTGCGTCTCGAACAAGGCCTGGATCTCGCGGCGTCGGGTGGCGGGTTCGTCGATGAGACCTTGCGCGCGTTGGTGCTGCAGGCAACGGCGCCGTCGGTGTCGTCGCGTATGAAGACGGATCGCAAGACCGGCCGCCCCGAGTTCGGAGCGCAGCAGTTCGTCGCCGCGCTCTCCGACTATCGCCACAATCGGTTGGTCACGTCCGAGATGCCGGAGGTGGATCCGCTCAACCCTGCTCCGGGTGCCCTCCTCGGGGGCCGCTTCGACGTCGTGCGGGTACTCGGAGCCGGTTCGACTGCACGTGGCGTGCTGGTCACCGACCGGGAGCACGACGACCGGCTCCGGGTCCTCAAGGTGGGTCTCGACGATGCGGCCACGGAACGGCTGCACAACGAGGCGCTGGTGCTCACCGAGCTCGCCCGCCAGTCCCCGCCGGTACCCGGCGTGGTCGAGCTCATCGAAGGGCCGATCGAGCTGGCGCACCGCACAGCGTTGCTGCTGAGCAACTGCGGCGAGCAGACGCTCGCGGACCTCGTGCGCTACACCCCGTTGGGTGAAGCGCAGTTGCGCACGTGGGGTAAGGAACTCCTCGACGTGGTGGTCGCGCTCGACGCGGCCGGCATCACCCACCGCGACCTCAAACCTTCCAACCTGGGTTTGGCCAAGCAGGAGGGGAAAGCCAAGGCGAAGGCCCGACTCGCGCTGTTCGACTTCTCGTTGTCGCGCGCACCCGTCGAGCAGATCGACGCGGGCACCCCGCCGTATCGGGATCCGTTCCTGGGCTCCGGACTTCGCACCTCCTACGATTCGGCGGCCGAACGGTATTCGGCGGCCGTGGTGCTGTACGAGATGGCAACCTCCGGAACCCCCGTCTACGGGGACGGGTTGAGCGACCCGCGTGTGCTCGACGACGATGTCTCCGTCTCGGCGGAGGACTTCACCGCCGGAGGCATGAGCACCACACGTGCCGATGCGTTGGCGGAGTTCTTCCGGATCGCGTTGGCTCGCGACGTGAAGAAGCGGTTCGATACCGCGGGCGCCATGCGCGACGCCTGGGCCGCCGTGTTCGCAGCGCAGGTAGCCGAACCGGCACCGGCGCGGAAGAAGAAGCGCACCCCGCCATCCGGTTCGGAACCGATGCAGCCACTCGGCTCCACCGCGACGTACACCTCGCTTGCAACGCTGGCAGACGAGTTCGCTCGCGCAGCGGCGACGAAGTCTTCGGCGATCCGTCGACAGGTCGTGGAACTGGTTCTCGGGTCTCATCCAAACAGCACCGACGATCCATTCATCACCTACCAGATGGTGGCGCCGCGTGCCGGTGTCTCCTCGGGTCGCATCGCCCAGATCTTCGGCGAGTTCCCGTCGCTGTGGGCGAAGAATCCGCAGCTCGCGGCGACGGTGGAGGACCTGTACGAGCAAATGGTCACGCTGCTCGAATCGTCCGGCGGGGCCTCGACCCCTGATCTGCTTGCACAAGCGCTCGCCGGTAGTCTCCACACCGACGGAGTAGAGAACCCACAGCGGACGGCACTCGGTGTGCTGCGGCTCCTGTTGGCGTCACCTCCCCGCGCCGAGAACGACGAGGAGAGCGCGGCCACTGCCGCAGTACACATGGTGCGACGGCACGGTTCGGGCACCGTCGCGATGATCTCGACCCCCTCGGTCTCACGCAAGCTGCCGGCGGTGCTCGCCGCGCGCGCCGAAGCGCTGGTGGACGACGCGCAAGCTCAGGGATCATTGCTGGTCGCCCCCGCCGAGTCCGAGTCGGCCCTGCGCAACGCCGCGGCAGCACTACTGGATGGCGCTGCCGGGGATGTGGAAATCCCGGGCCACGCTCTGCTGCGAATTGCTGCGGCAGCGTCGACGCAGGTTGCTTTGTCTTCTCGTGACGAGTTGCATGCGCGCTCGATGCCGGTCCTCGAGGCATTGCGCATGTTGCTGCGCGGTCTCTCCGCGGCAGATGCCTTCGGCCGGCCCGAACTGGAATCGCGTCTCGCGGCCCGTTTTCCTGCGTTGGCGAAGTCGCTGCCCCGCCGCCCGGAACTCGACGCGGTGGTGCTGTCGCTCGTACCGGACATGCAGTGGAACGAACAGCGTGGTCGCTACGAGTTCGCACAGGAGCAGGCCGCGGCGTCCTACGTTCCGACACGGCACACCCGCACCCCAGCTCCCGCACACCGCGAGCACGGCACCTCCGATATCGAGTACCTCCTGACCTCGAGCGCGCAGGAACGAACGTT
Source organism: Rhodococcus sp. Q1 (assembly GCF_004153645.1). NCBI lineage: Bacteria > Bacillati > Actinomycetota > Actinomycetes > Mycobacteriales > Nocardiaceae > Rhodococcus > Rhodococcus sp. Q1. Next base: position 11,610 of record NZ_SDMJ01000011.1, read on the forward strand.
CCGGGCCCTCGGTGTGCCACTGGGTACATCCGACAGCGTGGCGGCGGCTCTGGTCGCGCGATTCGGCGCCACCCACATCGACGTGACGGAACTTCTACTGAGTTCGCTGCGCTCGAAAGCCGCGGCCGCGGGCATCGACTGGAACATGATTCTCGCCGCAGATGCCGGTGCTGCCGCCGACCGCGAGGGTTTGAAAGGTTTCGTCGCTCAGGCAATTCCGACGCTTGTCGAGGCGGTCTCGGCAGCGGGCGGTCCGGTGGTTCTCACCGATCTGTCGACACTCGCCGCATACGGACAACTCGACGTACTCGGCAGATGGACCGATCTCACCACTCCGCCTTCGCACGCCGTGTGGGCGCTGGTGCCGCAACGCAACGAAGCGGGCGGTCGTCCCGGATCGAAGGTGGACGGCACGAGGCTGCCGATCAACAGCCCGGAACAATTCGCGCAGATCGACGATACAGAAGTAGCGGCGCTCCTCAGCGCGGCAGCACAGACCGAGGACTCGACAGTGAAGGAGCACGCCTGATGGCATTGGCCACGATCGCCGGAACCCAGTTGACGGCCGCACTCAAGCCGCAACTGACCCTGCTGGTCGATGACATGCGGGCACGGCTGAACGCCGACACGCACGAGCTCGAGAACTGGCGCACCACGCACCGCGAGGCCGTGCGCGAACAGCGCACCGCCACGTCGTGGACCGACTGGTCCGAAGACCAGCTCACCCAGGCAGCCGTCGGCTGGTTGCTTACTTCCGTGTTCGTGCGGTTCTGCGAGGACAACCTGTTGCTCGGCGACACCGCAGTGTGGATCGCCGGCCCGACTTCATTGCTACGGCAACGCGCGGTGGACGCCGAGAACGCCTTCTACCGCGAACACCAGGACTGCTCCTACCGCGAATGGCTCGAACAATCCTTCGACGCCTTGCGCCGCAACCCCGCCACCCAGGCGCTCGTCGACGAGCACGCCGCGCTCAACATCATCTCCCCGTCCTCCGACGCCGTACAGCAACTGCTCGGGTTCTGGCGCCGGACCAACGACGCGGGCGAGTTGGTGTGGTCGTTCAACGACGAGAGCCTCTCGACCCGATTCCTCGGCGACCTCTACCAGGACTTGTCAGACTTCGCGAAGAAGAAGTACGCACTGCTGCAGACGCCCGAGTTCGTTGAGGAGTTCATTCTCGACCAGACCCTCGAACCGGCGTTAAAGGATCGACCGCTCGAGGGTTTCAAGATCATCGATCCCACGTGCGGGTCCGGGCACTTTCTGCTCGGCGCATTCGACCGCCTCGTGGAGCGCTGGCACCGGCATGCTCCCGGCCTCGAACTCCGAACCCGCGTAGACAACGCGCTCGCCTCGATCTATGGCGTGGACCTCAACCCGTTCGCGGTCGCGATCGCCAAGTTCCGGCTGATCGTCGCGGCAATGAAGGCGTGCGGCGAGCCCTCCCTTGTTCACGCACCGAAGTTCACCCTCAACCTCGCCGCTGGTGATTCACTGCTGCACGGACCGGAGCAGGGAGGCAAGGCTGCCTTCGACTTCGGTGACATGACGTTCGACAAGGACGCCGTTGTTTCGGGTTTCACCTACGCCACCGAGGACGCAAAGGTCCTGCGGCGCATCCTCGCACCTGGTCAGTACGACGCAGTGGTCGGGAATCCGCCGTACATTACCGTTAGAGACAAGGCGCTCAATACGCGATACCGAGAGATCTACCACTACTGCAAGGCTCAGTACGCCCTCACAGTGCCGTTCATGGAGAAGTTCTTCGACCTAGCCAAATCGGGAGAGCGTGCCGGGTGGGTCGGGCAGATCACCTCGAACTCTTTCATGAAACGCGAATTTGGTGTGCCGATCATCGAGGAGTTCCTCGCCCGAAAAGATCTGCGTCTGGTCGCTGACACCTCCGGCGCGTATATCCCCGGGCACGGCACACCGACCGTTATAATTGTCGGCCGTAACCATTTCGCAGTCCATGACACTGTCCGCGCGATACTCGGTATCCAAGGCGAGCCCGGAGCACCCGAGAATCCAGCCGAGGGCAAAGTGTGGACCGCAATTGTCGAGCACGCCGGCCGATCCGGCCATGAGGATCAATGGATTTCGATCGTCGACCTCCCTCGCTCGACATTAAGTGACCATCCATGGAGCCTTGCTGGTGGTGGCGCGGTCGAACTTCAAGCAGCTATCGATCAGCAGAAGTCGATGCCGCTAGGAAACGTCACCCGTGCAATCGGCAGAACGTGTCATACAGGTTCCGATGATGCCTATTTTGGCGATCCCGGGTCTTGGACGCGGCGCGGCATCTCACGCGAGCACATTGTTCCGTTGGTTACGGGGAACGTGGTTCGCGATTGGGATAGTGCCATCGCCACGGAGGCAATTTTCCCCTACGACGCCAGCTACTCAGCATCGCTTGAGGACCCGGCACTTGGAATCGTCCTCTGGAATCTTCGAACCCCGCTCTCTGCCCGACGAGAACCAGGCGGCACGCACGAAGAGATTGGTCTCACCTGGTACGAGTGGAGTCGTTGGCATCCGGAAAGGTTCACAGTTCCACTGGGCGTTGCGTTCGCCTTCGTCGCCACCCACAATCACTTCGTCCTCGACCGTGGCGGCAAGGTCTTCAACCGTTCCGCGCCGGTGATCAAGTTGCCGGAGGGGGCGAGCGAGGACGATCACCTGCGGTTGCTGGGCACCCTCAACAGCTCGACCGCGTGCTTCTGGCTCAAGCAGAACAGCCACAACAAGGGTGAAGGCGGCGGCGCGCGCGTGGATGCAGGATACGCCGCCATGGGAAGTGAGCTTTGGAAGAATACTTACGAGTTCACCGGCACCACCCTCAAAGACTTCCCACTGACGAAGGAAGCCCCGCTAGAACGCGTCCGTCTTATCGATTCGCTCTCACGACAACTCGCCGCACAAGAACCTGCAGCAGCAATCGAAGACACCGGTCCCACCCGCGCTGCCATCGATGCCGCACGCACGGAATACTCTCGCCTTCGTGAGTTGATGATCGCCGAGCAGGACGAACTCGACTGGGAGGTCTACCGCCACTACGGGCTGATCGACGAAGATCTCACCCTTGCTCCCGGACAGGCACCTGCCATCACGCTGGGTGAGCGTGCTTTCGAGATCGCGCTCGCCCGTAAGGTCACAGCCGGTGAAGCCGAAACCGAATGGTTCACTCGCCACGGTTCGTCCCCGACCACCGAACTCCCTACGCACTGGCCTACCGAGTACCGGGAACTGGTCGAAAAGCGCCTCGCTGCTATCGAATCCAATCCGTTCATTCGGTTGCTCGAGCGCCCCGAATACAAGCGGCGTTGGGCCGGTGATTCGTGGGACGTGAAACTGCAGCGCGCCCTGCGGGATTGGCTGCTCGACAAACTCGAGGATCCGACTCTGTGGTTCACTCCGCACGGCACCCCGCTCCCTCGGTCGGTCAGCGAACTAGCGGGACACGTTGAAAAGAACCCTGAGTTCATTGATGCATTGGATTTGTGGGCCGGTCAGAAGGACGCACCCGTCACTGCAACTCTGGTCAAGCTGCTCTCTGACCAAGCCGTCCCGTACCTCGCTGCCCTGCGCTACAAGGAGTCCGGTCTGCGTAAGCGCGCCGAATGGGAAAGGGTGTGGGATCTGCAGCGCGACGAAGACGCCGGTCTGATCAAAGCCACCGACATCCCCGTACCGCCGAAGTACACCAGCGCCGACTTCCTCAAGTCGTCGTACTGGTCGCATCGCGGCAAGCTAGATGTACCGAAGGAACGGTTCATCCTGTATCCCGATGCCGGTCGCGATACCGATCCGACCCCGCTACTCGGATGGGCGGGCTGGAACCACGCGCAGCAAGGACTGGCGCTCGCCACCATCTACGCGATGCGCGAATCCGAAGGCATGGCACTGACTGCGTTGGTGCCCGTCGTTGCCGGCATCGCCGAGGTACTGCCCTGGGTCGAACAATGGCACTCCGGTGTCGACCCGAATCTCGGAGTCGATCTCGCCGAGTACCTGACCGCCCAGCTCGCCGAGAAATCCGCCGCTGTCGGTGTGCCGGTGCAAGATCTGCCGGCGTGGCGACCCGAGAAGAAGACCCGCGGCCGCAAGGCAGCAACCGGAAAGGCAGGCAAGTAGTGTTCCCCGGCGCTTCGACTCCCTCGCGCACCTTGCGCGAGACATTCGACATTCCCGAATCGCACGGCACCAACGACTACGTGTTGCGGCTGTCCGACTCGGTAGGCGAAGACCACCTCGCCGCGACCGTCGACTCCTACGTCGTCACTCCCGCCCTCGCCGAGGCGTTCGACTCGGCGCTGTCGGTAGTCGACGAGGCGCTGCGCTCCGGTGAGAACAAGGCCGCGTTCCTCCACGGTTCGTTCGGCTCCGGTAAATCACACTTCATGGCCGTGCTGCACGGCATCCTCGGGCACTCTCCCAAGGCGCTGTCCGTCCCGGAGCTTCAACCGATCGTGGCCAAGCACCCCACGCTCGACCAAGCGAACCTGTTGCGCCTCACCTTCCACTTCCTCGACGCGACAACCGTCGAATCGGCGCTTTTCGAGCAGTATCTGCGGCAGATCACCGCCGCACACCCCGAGGTGCTGCCGCCGGTATTGCACTCGGCAGGTGGCTTGTTCGATGACGCTGACAACCGGCGTCGCGAGGTGGGCGACGAGAAGTTCTTCGCCGCGCTCAACAGCGCAGGGGGCGCACAGGCCAGCACCACGGTGAACTGGTCGGCCTTGGGCCAAACGACCGGCACGTGGACACCCGAAACCTACGCAGCCGCGAGCGCTCCCGGAGCGGACCCCGCCGAGCGCGCACGCTTGCAGCAGGCCCTGGTGTCCACCTACTTCACCAGCTACTCACGCAACACCGACTGGCTCTCTCTCGAAGACGGCCTCGCCGTCATCGCCGACCACGCCAAGTCCCTCCGCTACGACGGCGTCGTTCTCATGCTCGACGAGCTCGTACTGTGGTTGACGTTCCTCATCACCGAACGCGAACGGTTCAACGCCGAGGTGCAGAAGATCACCAAGCTGGTCGAGACCAGCAGAGGGCGCCTCGCCGTGCCGGTTATCTCCTACGTCGCGCGGCAGCACAACCTCGCCCAATGGGTCGCCAGCGGGCCTGACGCCGGCGCCATCCAGCAGGCAGTCGAGCGGGCATTCGCCCATCAGGAAGGCCGATTCGGACTCGTCACCCTCGGCGACGAGAACCTTCCCTACATTGCACACAAGCGGCTGCTCCAGCCGCGGGACGCAGAAGCCAAAGCCGCGCTGGACGCCGCGTTCGCACGACTCGATCGCAGCCCACAGGTGTGGGACGTACTTCTCGACGGTGTCAACACCGATGACCGGCACCGCGGCTCCGATGCCGATGCTTTCAAGCTGACGTACCCGTTCTCGCCTGCGCTCATCGCGACGCTGCGCGAGCTGTCGGGACAGATGCAGCGTGAGCGCACTGCGCTGAAGGTCATGCAGCAGATGCTCTCGGACAACGCCGACCGGCTCACCATCGACAACGTGATTCCTGTCGGCGAGGCGTTCGACTACATCATCGACAGCGCCAACGCGACCCCCATCAACGAAGCCGCCACCCAGACGTTCAAGACCGCGCGCTCGCTGTGGACCGACAAGTTGCGGCCGCTGCTGTTCCGCAACGCGAATGTTCCCGAGTCCACGCCCGACAAGGACGTGCCGCCCGGTCTGCGGGCAGACATCCGTATCGCCAAAACGTTGCTCATGTCGGCTGTAGCCCCGAACGTGCCCGCGCTCAAGCAGATCGACGCCTCCCGGTTGGCCTCACTCAACCATGGCAGCGTCATCAGCCTCATCCCGGGCGACCAGATTGGCCAGATCACCGGCAAGGTCAAGGCGTGGGCGGCCGAAATCCCCGAGCTTTCCGTCACGGCAGACGCCAACCCCATCATCTCCGTAACTCTCGAGTCGGTCGACTACGAGCGGATCGTCCGCCGCGCCCAGGCCGAGGACACCGACGGCCGCCGCCGCGAGTTGATGCGGGAGTTGCTCTCCGAACAGCTTGGTGTGGTGGGTGCCGACCACACTGTCGACAACGCGCTGCTCCGTCAGGTGATCTGGCGCGGAACCCAACGGCAGGTGGAGGTGGTGTTCGGCAACATCCGCGACCACGGCTACCTGCCCGACGAAGCATTCCGTCCCTCGATCGACGGTGCGCTACGGCTCGTCGTCGACCTACCGTTCGACGACGCCGGCCACACCACCGGCGAGGACCACGACCGCATCGACCAGCTCCTGCGCACGGGGCAGGACCGATTCACCGTGGCATGGCTACCGAACTTCTTCAGCGAGAAGGTAACTCGCCAGCTCGGCCGACTCGTCATCCTCAACTACGTGCTCGCCGGAGACCGGTGGGCGTCGTACGCGAACGAACTTTCCGACGCAGATCGCGTCGCGGCCCGATCGATCCTGCAACAGCAGCAGACCCAGGTGCGTGGTCAGCTGGGAACCGCTATCCAAGTTGCGTATGGAGTGGCAGCCGGATCGGGTTCGGCCTTCGCGCCTGATCAGCCGCCGCTGCGGTCGCTGCACGCAGGGTTCGCGGTGCAGCCCCCGATCGGGCACGATCTGGGCGAGGCCGCCAACCGGTTGATCGCCGATGCGTTCGCCGCCCTGTATCCCGACCATCCGGAGTTCACGCCTGCCGACCAGCTCATCACCCGTCGTCAGTTGAATACGACGCTGACGCGGTTGCGGGAAGCCCAGGCAGTGGAAGACGGGCGGATCCCACTCGACCGCGGTGAACGCGACACGGTGCGACGCATCGTCGAGTCCCTGGGGATCGCCCGCACCAACGACACCCATCTGCTGTTCGGCCCCGAGCATTTCGCGAGTTGGCGCAATCGCATCACACAGGAACTCTCACGCGCAGGATTCGACGAGTCCGGGGACGTTCACATCGAGGATCTGCGCAACGCAATCGTCGCGAGTGGACCGAAGCGCGGTCTGACCGATGACATGGTCGACCTCGTGGCGGGTGCGTGGGCAGCGCAGGGCAAGCGGTCGTGGTTCCTGCATTCGTCTCCCATCACCGAACCCGCCATCGGGGAGTTCCGACGTGGCACCACACTACGACTGGAGCCCTTGCCGGACCGTCAAGTGTGGACTCAGGCATGTACTCGGTGGAAGACGCTGACCGGGTTCGCTGTCAACGACTACCTCACCGCCACGAACGTCGCGGCATTCGTTCAGCATGTGCGTGATCACGCGGCCACCGGACGCGCCGATCGATCCCGGCTGGTCGAGGTCCTCACCAGCGCATACGCCTACTTCGGTCTCGAGACCGGCAAACGACTGCAACTCGCCCGCGACCTGACCGGGATGCTCGACGCTCAGCTCAACCATCTGGACCATCTCGCCGTCGTCGAAGCGATCGCGAAAACGCCGCTCGCAGGAACCGACCACGAGGCAGGCAAGTGCCTGACCACGGCCGGAACTGTCGCCGATGCTGTGAGCCGCTTCAACCTCGCCCGGTTGGACGTGCTTCGGACTGCCGCTGCAACGGGCGACGACCGGGGCCGGCAGGCTGCTGCCATCGTCGATGCTCTGGGTTCGGCGTTCACCGAGCACGAGCTCTCGCGGCCACTCGCCGAGGCGCTGCGAGTTGCAGGAGAGGCGCGGGATGCGTGGTTGGAGGCGGGGGTCGTGCATCCACCGAAACCGCCGGTCGTCAACCCGCCTGTTATCGATCCGCCGGTAGTTGCTCCGCCCGTGGTAGATCAACCGCGTACCGACAACACCTTCACCGTCTCAGGTCGTCGCGGCCTTTCTGCCATCGAGGACAGACTTCGGGCATTGCTCGACGCAGATCCGAATGCGACCTACACCGTCACCATCACCAAGGTGGTGCCGTGAGCGTCGCTGCCGGACTGCCCGAAGCCGATATTTCGGCGGTGCGCAGTCTTGTCGCCGGACTGCGAAACAAGAACTACTCGCGCGGAGTAATTGCTCTTTCAGCTGCGCCCGTGTGGACCGGCCCGGAAGAGCTCGACTTCAACGGCCAATCGGTGCGCGTGCGTGTGGCGCCGAGTGTGCTGGCGATCCGTGATGCACTCACCGAGCGGCACCGCGCCGACTGGGTGGTGATTCTGACCGATCGCGACGCCGCAGAGTTGCCCGCAGGGGTGCTCGAGCACCTCACTGCGGGTCGACTGTCGAATCTCGATCCGTGGCCCGCATTACGCGAATTGTTTCAAGCTGCCCGGCAGGAATTTCATCTCCTCTCCCTGAGTAACGACGCCGCTCGCGCTGCGCTGCGCGACCTCGACGGCGTGCGTGCTCCTGCGCCCGGTGGGGTGCTGACCAACGATCATCTGTTCGCGACGCTGGCCGACCGCAAGTTCGGGCTCCGCCCAGCCGAGTACACCCCGCACCACATCGCGTTGTGGTCGATGGACGACGCCACAACCGCCCGGTTCGAGGTGTGGCGCCGGCACACGGACCCCGTTCTGCTCGACCAGTTCTACGGCTGGATCGGGAGCCGGCTCGGCCCCCTCGGCTCGGTGTTCGTCGCAGTGTGGCGCAGCCAAGGCCCGAGGCACCTCGTCCCACTCGGTCTCGTCGCTGCCCTTCTCGGCGACGGTAACGACGCCTCGGTAGCGTTCCCGGCAGCACGAGACACCATCGTCAAAGTCCGCACGTTGCTCGAGGTCGAGCTCGATAATCACGCGCTCACCGAGCAGCAGCTCACCGCGTGGGGCAATGCCGCCACACTTGCGGTGTCGGGCACCGACGTTCCCGACGAGGTGCTGCGTCGGGCCGAAGAGGCAGTACGTCGCCTGCACGCCGAGTCGCTGGTCGCACGGTCCGATGTCCTGCCGATGGCGCTTGCCCCTCGCATCGCACAGTTCGCGAAAGTTCTCGCACCCGCCGTCGATTCTGGTGATCTCGCAGCAGCGGAGAATGCGTGGGCAGATGTGGTCGCTCACCGCGGTGCACACGTCGGCACCCCATACGCACCTCGGAACGTTCAGGTCGGGGCAGCGGCGCTGCGGTTGCTACGCCGTCTGAACCTTGCGTGGTCCGACCCCGCCGGTCTGCCTCACTGGATGGCGTACTACCGACGCGACCTGTCCTGGGTGGACGACGCCGTCAACGATGCTTTCGTCGGTGCCGATGACCGAGACCTGGCGACTGTGGCCGATCGGATAGTCACTGCGGTACGCAACCAGCGGTCGGCGGCGGACCGCCAGTTCGCGCGCCAACTCGCATCCGGGGGCGGCCACCGCGCAGGATCGGGTGGCCCGCTCTACGTCGAAGACGTGCTCGACCGGATCGTGAAGCCGCTGACGGTGCCGGCGCCGGGCCCCACTGGTGGGCTCGCCGGCGTCTCCGCAGGTGGACCGAGCCCGTCCCCGGTGCTGCTCGTGATCGCCGACGGGATGAGCGGATCGGTCGCGAACGAGGTGGTCGCCGACGCGCTGCGCCGTCACCGGCCGCAGTGGCAGGAATGCAGATTTGCCGGTGCAGACCAACCGCATGCGGCACTCGCGGCACTGCCTACCGTGACTCGATTCTCACGCTGCTCACTCCTGACCGGAGGTCTCGCCGAGGGCGGACAAGATAAGGAGCGATCGGGCTTTGTGAAATGGTTGCAGCGCAACGGGTTGAGGGCAGACGGAAAGGTTCTGTTCCACAAGGCTGATCTGGATCTGGTCTCCCGTAGCCATGCACTTGCCGACGTCGTTCGCGATGCGGTGGACGACACCGAGCACCGGCCGGTGGTGGCGTGCGTGCTCAACGATATCGACGATGCCCTCGATCGGTCCGATCCCATCGGTACTACCTGGAGCACTGCGAGCTTCAAGCATCTCGATCCGCTGCTCACTGCCGCTGCAGCAGTGGGCCGCACCGTAGTGCTGGTCAGCGATCACGGACATGTGGTCGAACGCCGCGAACAGCCGAGCGTCCAGCGTGGACAGCAGATCTCGGCGCGGTACCGATCCGCATCCGGCCCCGACTCGGAACCACGTGAGGACGAAGTGCTCGTCGTCGGCGAACGAGTTCTGTCCGGAGAGCAACGCGTGATCCTCGCGGTGGACGAACATGTGCGCTACACAGGGCTCAAGGCCGGCTACCACGGCGGCGGCTCACTGGCCGAAGCGGTGATCCCGGTGTCGATCCTCGTCAACGGTGCATTACCGCAACATCTCGGGCTCGAAGTGGCGCCTGCGCCGCAGCCGGCTTGGTGGGAAACACCGCGCGCCGCGCCTGTCCCGACGGCCACCCATCCCGTTTCGGCGTCACCTGCACCGAAACGCAGGAAGGCGCCAGTCGCAACGAAACCCGTTATGCAGGCCGATGCATTGTTCGACGTCGGCACACCGGTGGCAAGCCCAACCGCGACGGCGCCCGCCGATCGGGACCGGGTGGCAGAGGTTCTCGCCAGCGAGCTCTTCAAGCAGCAGTACGCACAATTCCGCCCCAAGTTCACGAAACCTGTGATCGGGAAATTGCTGCAGGAAATGCTCGACGGCAACGGTCGGTTGGCGTTGAGCCGAGCGGCGGACATTCTCGGCGTCAAACCCGCCCGTGCACGCGCCGCGATCGCCGTACTCGCGCAGGTGCTCAACACCGACGGGGTGGTGGTGCTTTCCGACAACGGTACCGAGGTCGAGCTCGAATCGGCTCTGCTGTTCGAGCAGTACGGAGTTTCGTCATGACAGCGCTCTCACCGGTCAGACGACGGGAAATCCTCCAGGCGCTGCGGCAGGGCACCGTACCGGCCGGCAACCTCGATGTACTCGCTGTAGGCATCGACAAGTTCGCACCGACCGTCGACGACGACCTCGATGCCGTCGCCGCCGGCGGATCGGTGTTCAAAGCTGTTCGTGGTGAATACGGCTCGGGCAAGACATTCTTCGCCCGGTGGATACAGCAACGCGCCATGCGTCGGGGCTTGGCGGTGGCCGAGGTACAGATCAGCGAACTCGAAACACCTCTCCACAAACTGGAAACGGTCTATCGGCGGACCACCGAATCGCTACGCACAGCTGCATTCCCTCCTTCTGCCTTCCGCAGCGTGCTCGACGCATGGTTGTTCGGTGTCGAGGAAGACGCTGCCGCCGCCGCGGGCGTGGACGAAGCGTCCGAGGAACAAATAGACGCTCTCCTCGAACAGCGTCTCGCGACGGTAGCGACAGCCACGCCGGTCTATCCGATGGTGTTGCGCGCCTACCGCGCCGCCCTCGCACGTGAAGACGCAGCGACCGCAGACGCACTCGTTGCTTGGCTCGGCGGGCAACCACATGTGGGTGCCGCTGCGAAGCGCGCTGCGGGCGTCCGCCAGGACGTCGATCACTTCCTTGCAATGGGCTTTCTCCAGGGACTCTTGGCAGTACTACAAGGAGCACGCCATCCGGGACTGCTCCTGGTGATCGACGAAGTCGAAACGCTGCAGCGGATGCGCTCCGACAGTCGCGCCAAAGCCCTCAACGCGCTCCGGCAGTGGATCGACGAGCTCGACTCGGGCAGGTATCCCGGGTTGTATCTGCTCATCACCGGGACGCCCGCCTTCTTCGACGGTCGGCTCGGCATTCAGTCGCTTCCTCCCCTAGCACAGCGTCTCCACACCGACTTCACCACCGACGCCCGCTTCGACAACCCGCGCGCTCCCCAGATCCGCCTCGCCGGATTCGACCTGGAGAAGCTGGTCGAGGTAGGCATTCGGGTGCGTGAGGTGTACGCGGATGGTGCGGCGGCTCCCGACCGGGTTCGCACTCTGGTCGACGACGCGTACCTGCGCGACCTTGCGTCCGCGGTCGCCGGCAAACTCGGAGGACAGGTAGGCATCTCACCGCGGATCTTCCTCAAGAAGCTGGTACTCGACGTCCTCGACCGAGTCGACCAGTTCGACGACTTCGATCCGCGGCAGCACTACGCGCTGACGGTCGCGTCGACCGAGCTGACGGACACCGAACGCGCCGCAGTCTCCGCAGACGACGTGGAGCTGTAGCGCGTGGCCGGCTTCGACTTGCTCGATCCGGTGTTGCAGCACCACATCGTGAACTCACTCGGCTGGCCCGGTCTACGACCGCTCCAGGACGAGTCGGTCGCGCCGATCACCACCGGATCCGACGCGATCCTCCTCGCACCGACCGCAGGTGGCAAGACCGAAGCCGCCATGTTCCCGTTGCTGACCCGCATGCAGGCCGAACGGTGGACCGGCATCTCCGTGCTGTACATCTGCCCGCTCAAGGCGCTACTGAACAACCTGCAACCGCGTATAGCGGACTACGCCGCGTGGCTCGGACGTGACGCGATGACATGGCACGGGGATGTCGGCCAGTCGGTCCGCGGTCGCATCAAACGCGACCGGCCCGACATTCTGCTGACCACCCCGGAATCGCTCGAATCCATGCTTGTCTCCGAAAGTGTCGATGCGTCAGAACTGCTCGGGGGTGTACGGGCGGTGGTCGTCGACGAGGTGCACGCGTTCGCAGGTGACGATCGCGGGTGGCATCTGCTGGCAGTGCTGGCACGACTCGAATCGCTGCTCGGACGACGTTTGCAGCGGGTGGGTATGTCCGCGACTGTGGGCAATCCGGACGAGCTGCTTGGCTGGCTGCAGGGTGGTGCGATCTCCCCCGGCCGCGTCATTTCTCCCGCAACCTCAGGTGCTGCAGTGGTCCCCGAGATCACCGTCGACTCTGTAGGCGGCATCGAGAATGCCGCAAAGGTGATCGCTGCGCTGCATACCGGGGAAAAGCGACTGGTTTTCGTCGACTCGCGAAGGCTCGCCGAAGAGTTAGGAACACAGCTGCGCCGACGTGGCATCACCACCTTCATCTCGCATTCGTCACTGTCTGCCGCAGAGCGGCGTGAATCCGAGGAGGCATTCGCCGAAGCCCGCGATTGCGTCATCGTCGCCACCTCCACACTCGAACTCGGCATCGACGTCGGCGACCTCGACCGCGTGATCCAGATCAATGCGCCTCGCACCGTGTCGTCCTTCCTGCAACGACTCGGTCGCACAGGCCGGCGCCCCGGCACCACCCGCAACTGTTTGTTCCTCGCCCTCACCGATCAGGCAGTGCTCGACACGCTCGGCATGTTGCAGTGCTGGTCGCGCGGATGGGTCGAACCGGTACTACCGACCCCGCAACCGCGGCACATCGCCGCCCAACAGTTGCTGGCCGCGGCATTACAGACGCGCCGCGTACCACTCGTGGGGTGGCAACAGAGTTGGGGATCTCTTCCACTCTTCGACAGCGACGGGCAGGAGATTCTCGACCATCTTCTCGCCGAGGGATTCCTCGAACACGATGCCGGCAGCGCATTCATCGGACCGGAAGCCGAGAAACACTTCGGGCGGCGGCATTTCAGGGAGCTACTCGCGGTGTTCACCGCCGCTCCGGAGTTCACAGTATGGGCAGGTAGACAGGAGATCGGCTCGGTAGAGACCAGTGTGCTCACCGACGATGTCGAAGGCCCACGCATACTGCTGCTCGGCGGACGGTCGTGGAAGGTCACCCATATCGACTGGAAACGACGGCACGTGTTCGTGGAGTCCACTCATATCCAAGGCCGCGCCAAGTGGAGTTCGCTGCCCGATGGCGCATCGTTCGAGATCGCGCGGGGCATTCGCGATGTGCTGCTCGGTGCAATGCCCTCCGGCGTGACATTGACGCGACGCGCCGTCGCGACATTGGAGGATCAGCGGCTACAGCGCTCCGACCATGTCACCGACGGTGCGTTGGTCATCAAACGCGACGACCGGGACGATTGGCGCTGGTGGACGTGGGCCGGTTCGAAGGCCAACCGCACCCTCGCGGCGTGGGCAGCGGACTTGGTGCCGCCGCGGCAACGAATCGGAGCCGAGTCGCTGCGTTTGCACGCGGATTTGTCGGTCGCTGATATCCGTGAGGGACTGGCGGCGTTACGCACCCGGAGTTCGAGGCATCTCCCCGCGGTGGATAGCGGCGCACTCCGGGGTCTGAAGTTCTCGGCAGCGTTGCCTGAGCACCTTGCGCGTGCCACTCTGGCCATCCGTGCCACAGACGCGACCGGGGCAGACACGGTGCTGGGCGAGAAGACACAAATCGGATGACCACCGGATCAACCCTCGAATGGAGCAGCTGGATTCCACTGCTAGGCATCTCCCGCAATGCCTCTGTGCCCCGACTTCCAGGCATCTACCGTGTGCGCCGCAGAGACTTCGACGGCCTCGACTACATCGGGCAGACCGGACGGAGTCTTCGCGAGCGCCTGGGCGCATTGTCCCGGTGCCACGCAGAGCAGATGCCCTACCGCGATCCGCACACTGCGGCACCCGCACTGTGGGCGTTACGCCACGCAAGCGGCTGTGAATTCGAGGTGTCGTTCGCGGCAACCGATGGGGATTCACATACCCGGAAGGGACTGGAAGCATTAGCGATCGGGCTGTACCGACAAGAGTTCGGCGCGTCACCGACCGTACAGTTCGGCCGGGTACCGGACGGTTATCGCGCCTCTTCTCCGAACAACGCGCGCCTGGTGGCAGCAGGCTCCAGGTTCCGCGGAGGCGTGTACGACGGACCGGCATTGGCGGAGCATCGTGTCGGGGCGCCCCCGGTTGGTCCGTTTACGCCAGACATCCAGAGCCAATCGTGGTGCGGACATCGTTGGAGCACGTGGATAACGCTGTCGAATGCCCGCTACGCACTTCCCGCCAACACGGTCGGTCTGTATCGCATCAGAGGCGATCGAGACGACGCCCTGCTGTACATCGGACAAGGCGTACTCCCGAATCGACCTCTCGCGCACCTTGCCAAGATCGTCAAAGTTGGTCATGTGCAAGGCGCGATCTTTGCCGCACAGCACAGACTCGAAGTCTCCTGGGTTGCGACGCCGCAGCGACCGGCGCACCAGCTACTGGAACTCGAGAATGACCTCATCGCAGCACACGTTCTTCATTTCAACAGCGCTCCCGCAGCGCAGTTCAAGGGTTGATAAGGGCAGGACATTCAGGTGCAGTCAGTAGATTCATGGCCATTGCCAACGGGTTCGGGCCTTGCATTCCCTATACGCCAGCGGCTATGCCGGTCCGGTCCTCTTCGGTTTGGCGGCATAGCCCTGCTGGAGTTCACCGACGACGCGTGCTACATCGGCATATCCGGCAGCGACTGCGCCGGCTGCCTCATGCCAACCGCGAGATCGACAACTGCGTCGCGGATTCCCGCTGCGGCGGATTGCCGCGCAGAGACGGCATGAATAATGACAACTTTCGACCCTGCGTGAAGTTCGAATTCCTACCACTGAAAGCGATAACATGGCAATCCGCGATATCGAACGAGAGCACCTCGACGCCGCCATCCGCGAGTTCGACACGACCGACCGCAAGGCAATGCTCGATACCTACGGATTCGGTGTTTCCACCGGATATCTCGTGCATCTCAACGGGCGATTCTACGATCCGAAGGCGCTCATCGGCGTTGCGCACAAGTATGCAACCGGCCGTGCGCTCACAGCGTCGGACTTCGTTACCGATAACGCACGAGCCCGCCTCAAAGCGCTCGGAGTCCCCGTCGTAAAGTTCAAGGGCCTATGGTGGGTAAACCAAGGTACAAATTACGCAACCGAGCGCGATGGGGGCTATGTGTGGGCCGGACAGCGCGCCAAGAACGGGAAGGTCGTCCCGTCCTGGTCGAATGTTATGAAACTGCAGGACGGACAACTCATCCTGCACTACGCAAATAAGCAGATCGTCGCGGTCGGCACGGTTCATGGACACCCGCGTGAGGCGACCGATCCTGAATCGAATCTGTTCGAACAATATGCATCTGCTGGGTACCTCTGCCCCATCGACTACCGGGAACTCACCAACCCCATTCCCGCGTCGGAATTTCCTGCGGAACTCCTCGCGACCGCGCCGTTCGATAAGAACGGCAAGGTCAACCAAGGTTACCTGTACCCAATTGGTGACGACCATATACTCGACGTACTCGCGTTTCTCGACGCTCGCATACCCGGACTACTCGAGGGCACCTTCACCCATCGGTCACACTACGAGGATCAACATTCGGCTGAGCTCGCCGGCTCCTATGAATCGGATCCAATCTTCGAGTCCCTACTGCAATTCAAGAACATCGTACTCGAAGGTGTCCCAGGTACTGGAAAATCGTACGCAATCGAGAACATCGCACGGCAATGGAGTTCCCGAACCGGACGGTCGCTACACGATTTCGACGGGCGCCCCTACCGCACGGTAGTAATGCATCCGAGCACGTCTTACGAAGACTTCATCGAAGGACTGCGTCCAGTCCCCTCAGTGCGCGGGGACGAACCAGGGTATTTCGACGAAACTCCAGTTCGGGACACATCGTTCGCAGTTGCTGATGGATTCTTCGTCGAGGTGTGCCGTGCGGCCGTACGCGCCCCCCACGAAGACGTCCTTGTACTGCTCGACGAGCTGAATCGCTGCAACATTCCGAGCGTGTTCGGCGACCTGTTGTTGACACTGGAAACATCCCGTCGCGCAACGTTTCGCAGTACCGGACCAAGTAGCGGATCCGCGCGTGATTGGACGACGACAACGACAGCTCGGCTGCCCTACTCGGGTCGGACGTTCTTCGTGCCGGAAAACGTGTACGTCGTAGCGACCACCAATACGACGGACCGGTCGGTGGCACCGCTCGACGCTGCATTGCGTCGCCGCTTCGCGTTCCACCGACTCGAACCCGAGTTGACCCAAGTGACTGCACCATCGATCTTGTCCTCCACCGACCGCGAACTGTTCCAGCGCGGGGCGCGGATCCTGGAGAGTGTGAACGACCATGCGTTGCGACCGTGCCTAGGGCCCGATGCACTGCTTGGACACTCCTACTTCTACGCGATGGCGGCCGCGCTCAATGATCGTTTCCGCGATCCCGCCGACGTCATCGCAAGCCATTGGAAGTACACGATCCTCCCACAATTGATCGATTCGGTCCGTGCACTCAATGCCGATGACATCCTCGACAGGCACACCCGACCCGCATGGTTCGACACCCACGCCGAGATCGAAAAGAAGGCGCTCGACCGTGCCATGGATGCGCTCGGGGCCCTGGACGATTATCTGGCCGAAGCGCTCGGTCTCATGCTTATTGTCGAAGGCACCGGGTTGGCGAGAGGGGCGCGGATCGCAGGGATCGAGGTCGGCGACCCGAGCTCCGACGACGAGTCGATTCTCGACGACTCCGACGAACCCGCTGGTGTCGACTCGTGACAACCACGATCGCAGCGTCGCCGCGCGGCGCCCGCATCGGATTCTCCTCGGCGAGCATAGGCGGGACACAACTGCTGTTGACGGTCGCACCGAAAGCCTGGCGTCCCGAACATCAGCAGAAGTACCACGTAGCGGACTCACCACGCGCGGATGGCCACTACCTCGCGACAGTATTCGAAACCGACCGACTGCATATCCGCGGCAACCTGGATCTCGAAAACCTCGCCGAGCGGTGTCTACGGCGCTCTGCGGTCGAATCACACAAGTTCAACCGGACGTGGGGAGAGGCACTACTCCACCCCGATGTCCCCCCATCGCGACCGGATCTGCTCGACTCCCTCCCTCAGACTGACGCTCACCCGGCAACCGATCTACTCCGACTGTTCACCCGAGTGAATCTGCTCCGACGCGATTCGGATCCACTCTCGGCCGAGCTGAGTCGATCGCCTCTCCACCGACCAATGCTCTACCGCCGATTTCTTGATGAGGTGCAGCTTCGCCTTTCCTCCACGCGCCGCGGATTTCGTCCGATTACTGCAACACATACAACGATTCGAGGTCGGGTGGTTCCGGCCGGGTTGGCGCGCTACCACGCCACCGGAGACCCTCGGATCGAATGTCGCTATTCAGAATTGAGCGGCTCTACCGCATTGTTGGGTATCGTGTGCGCGGCGCTCGACTGGATCGCCGACGGCAGTTCGACACCATCCTTGTTCTCGGCCGAGTACGCGACGACACGGCTGCGGCACGACGCTGTCGGGCTGCGCCGTGCACTCAACGAGGTCACCTCCACGCCGCTGCGTGCCGCACTCATCAACGGGCCGCGTCTGCATTTGACCCGTCTGGATCGTCCGTGGTCCGAAGCGCTCGCGATGAGCCTGGCAATCCTGAGCGAACGCGAGCACATCGTTGGGCGGACACACTCTCGAGAAACCGACGCGTTCGAGTTGTCGACGCGCACCGACAAACTGTGGGAACGCATCGTCGAGGAGTTGCTTCAACGCGCCGGGTTCGACGCCGTGCGAAATCAAAGCAGACTCGGCACCGATGTGGTGGCGGACCCTTGGTTCGGCACCGCTGACAGTGGGCCTCGAACATTCCCGGATCTCGTAGCTTACCTAGGCAATGACCTCGTGGTGATCGATGCGAAGTACAAATTGCGCAACAGCCGCGCAGCAACACCGAGCCGCGACGACCAATACCAGATGTTCGCCTACAGCCACCTCGTGGCCGACGGAGAGCGCCGGCCCGGTCGGGTCATGCTCATCTACCCCGGAACTGGGCCGAAAGCACGATGGCATCGAGGACCCGACGGCGCGATCCCACTCGATGCCTACAGCATCCCGTTCCCCCAGCCCGCTGATGTACGCACCGATGTCGCCTTTGCTCAATATCTCGATTGCGCCGGAATGCATCTCGCTAATCAAGTCCGTGAGTACTCGAAACGTCCCGAGTGAGCACGTATGCCTACAGGCCAGCCGCACAAGGGGATCTCGTCATCCCGTTGCGACCACCACGCTCCTCAGCGTGACCCGCGACGAACACTCAGCACCAAAGCACGCCTCGAAAGGCGCTGCAATTGACGTGAAATTTGGAGCTTAAGGGCAAGCCGAGAATCAGGAAGTGGAGTTCAAATAATGACAGCGGTGAAGAGTAACGCCCCGGCGGACAGCAACGGCGCGTCGGCGCCCGTAGACGCGACCAAGAATCCTGACTACCCGAAAGAAGTTGTCTGGGACGGTAGAATCGATCATTTCTCCAAGCACGAAGTCGTCATCCGAGACGCACTTGCCGACGCAGCCAAAGTCGCAGACTGGGAGGGTGTGTTCCGCCTACTCGATACTCACACGCACGAACTGTCGCCGAACTCATGGCGTCCGAATGGAAAAACCTGGTACACACCACTTCACCAAGCTGCCTGGCACAACGCCCCGGTGTCGGTGATCGACGAGCTTATCCAACGTGGCGGATGGTCGTCATTGCGCACCGCATACGGTGAAACCGCGTACGACATTGCTATGAAGAATGGGCACACTGCAATCGGCGAATCGCTCGCGCAGCAGGCACCCAGTCACATTAACAACGATGTCTTCAGCAAGCTCGACGAACACATGAGTCGGTTGATCGAATCCCGGATCCGCCCTGCTCTGGCCGTGCAGCTTCGTCACCCCGCCGCTGAGGTGGTCGCCGAGATCGCCGACCAGCCTTTGTGGTTCCCCGTTCCCGGTATGTACGGCGGATTCGCCATTCGATTCATGCGCAGTTATCTGTTCGTCGAGAGCTGGTGTCGAGTCGTCGGAGGATCCGGGCAAGCGCACGTCGTCACCTCAGAAGGCTTCACCCTCGTCGAGGAAGGCTTCGTTTAGGCTCATCACACAGCGCGGACGCGATGGGCCGTCGGGTAGCAATCATCGAACACAAATCCGAAGACCGCGTGCCTTCTCAGTCGGGTCGCACCGAAGAACGCGCTCCACCAGAGATTTCGCAGATTTAGGGGATGGTGTGAAGCACTTACCCATGTCTCTATCCGCTTCCCACCGCTCCTCGAGGGCTTCCATCTTCCCCGGCGAACGCCCCTTATTAGCCGGCCTCAAGATTCGAATACGTTTATGACCTTCTGCACCTTGTCGGTGCCAGACCGTAATGTTCGAGTTCGTCGAAGCGACAAACCAAGGAACATGTGGTTCGGCGTGGTTGGGAACGAGAGGGCGGTGCGTTGGCGACACTGGCGATCGACAAGGACTTCCTCCTTGACTTCGCGAAGCTCGAGTCATCTGTCCAAGCCCGGGTCACCGAGGTGTTCGAAAAGTTCGACGCCGCAACCCACACTGGCCTGCACCTCGAGAAGATCAAGAACGCCCGTAACCCCCAGTTCCGGTCGATCCGCATCACTCAGTTCTGGCGGGGTATCGTGCTCGCTCCCAAGAACGGCGACACATACACACTGCTGAAGGTCCTGCCCCATGACGACGCCTACGTGTGGGCGGAACGCCGCGACGTGTCCGTCAACCAGGCAACCGGTGGGATCGAGGTCCGAGACGACACCGCGATCGATGAGCAACTCGCGGAGTTGGACCGCCAGTCCAACGGCAAAGCGCACAGTGGCTACTTGTTCGAGCACATCAAGGACAGCGAACTCGCCCGGCTGGGCCTGGATGAGAAGGCGATACGCTTCGCACGGCTACTTACCGAGGACTCCCAGCTCGACGCCGCGCAGCCCTACTTCCCCACCGTTCAGTGGCAGGTTCTCTACGGTCTCGCTGCCGGCATGACTCCCGACGAGGTGTGGTCGGATCTCGGAGCCGACATCCTCGACGGTCCCGTCAACACCGAGGACCTCGACGCCGCGATCAAACGAAGTACCGAGCGCGTACTCCTCGTCGGCGGTCCTGCTGAGATGATGGCCGTCTTCGCCCACCCCTTCGCTTTGTGGCGGATCTACCTGCACCCCACCCAACAGTCCGCGGTGGATGCAACCTACCGAGGACCGGCGCGTGTGACAGGTGGGCCGGGAACAGGTAAGACCGTCGTCGCACTGCATCGTGCACGCCGATTGGCGGAACGAGGGGCAGGACAAGTCCTCGTGACAACCTTCACCTCCACCTTGTCCGATTCGCTCGAAGAGGGCATTGAACTGCTCACTGAGGATTCCGACGTCACGTCCCGCATCGACGTCCAGCACGTCGACCGCCTCGCTCATCGTGTCTTCCGCGACGTGCACGGTAGCCCACACATGATCAGTTCCGCGGACGAGAAGAAGCTCTGGCGAAGCATCATCGACGATCTGGGCATCGACTTCACCGAAGCTTTTCTCGGTGAAGAGTGGCGACAGGTGGTGCTTGCACAACGTGTCAGTTCCGCAACCGAGTACCTTGCCGCCAAACGAACCGGTAGAGGGCGGAGACTTGGTACTACTCAGAAGGCGCAGGTGTGGCAAGCAGTTTGGGAATTCGAGGAAGCGTTGAAGACGCGTGCGTTGCATACGCACGAAACCGTGCGACGTGAAGCAACGAGGATTCTCGAACAACGCGACGACAAACCCTACCGCCACATTGTTGTCGATGAAGCTCAGGACCTCAGCCCCGATCAGTGGCGGCTCCTTCGTGCTGCCGTGCCTGAAGCCTCGGACGACATGTTCCTCGCCGGTGACACCCACCAGCGCATCTACAACAACCATGTCAGCCTGCGCGAGCTCGGCATCAAAGTAAAGGGCAGATCCAGCCGTCTGTCCATCAACTACCGCACCACTGCCGAGATCTTGCGGTGGAGTCTCGGCCTGATGCAGGGATGTCGCATCGATGACATGAACGACCATTTCGACTCGATTGCCGGCTGTCGTTCCGACATCCACGGCGATCACCCTGCTGTACGAGGCTTCGGAACGCGAGACCTCGAGTTCGCTTTCATTGCCGACAAGGTGCAGGAGTGGATCGAGAACGGAATTGCGCCGGCAGAGATCGGGATCGCTGTACGGTCCAAGAAAATCGGCGAGTCCCTTGCAGGTGTTCTCACGAAACAGGACATCCCGAATTCTGACTTATCCGACTCGCGCAACAGCACCGACAGTGTCTCCATCGGAACGATGCACCGCATGAAAGGTCTCGAGTTCCGTTGCCTGGCTGTCGGTGCCGCGACAAGTAAACAGCTCCCCGCTCCATATGCCGTTACCCCGGTGAGCGAGGATGAACACAGCCACGAGCGCGACCTACAACGCGAACGCTCTCTTCTGTTCGTCGCATGTACGCGTGCACGAGAGCAACTGTTGGTGACCTGGCATGGCGAACCCAGCCCGTTCCTCACTCCGCTCATCTGACTTCCCGCTCTACAGGTCTGTTTCCCGAGAGGTTTCGAATGCCCAGATTGTCCACCCTGCTCGACGAGATCGATTCGGGCACCGTCCTACTCCCCGAGTTCCAACGCGGCTACGTCTGGAATCGTGATCAAGTCCGAGGTCTGATGCGGTCGCTCTACCGGAGTTATCCCGTGGGCGGCTTGTTGATGTGGGAGACTGCGACCAGCGAGATCGCTGTACGTGGCGAGATCACCAGTGGTGGTGTCCGACAGCTTCTGCTCGACGGACAGCAGCGCGTCACCTCTCTGTACGGCGTAGTACGCGGCACCCCTCCCCCGTTCTTCGAAGGCGATTCCTCAGCGTTCACAGGTTTGTACTTCAACGTCGAGTCGGAAGTCTTCGAGTTCTATCGCCCGATGGTCATGGCCGAGGACCCGTGCTGGGTGAGTGTCACTCAACTGTTCCGCGAAGGTCTGAAGCCCTTCTTCACCGCCTTTACCGACCACGCGGAGAAGGCGAGTACCTATCTCGACCGCCTGAACACGTTGTCGCAGATCCTCCAGCGCGAATTCAATGTCGAGAAGATCACCGGCTCGGACAAGTCCGTCGATGAAGTGGTCGACATCTTCAACCGCGTGAATTCCGGCGGCACCAAGCTATCGAAGGGCGACCTTGCGCTCGCGTCTCTGTGCGCACAGTGGCCGCCCGCACGCCAGGAGATGCGCGACCACCTCGCCGTATGGAAGAAGGCGGGCTTCGACTTCACGTTGGACTGGTTGCTTCGAAACGCCACAGCGGTAGCACGAGGCCGCGCACTGTTCACCGCGCTGAGCAACGTGAAGGCCGACGAGTTCGAACGCGCACTCACTTCCTCCGTCGCCCACATCGGCACGTTCCTCGACGCAGCATCCGGTCGTCTCGGCCTCGACCACGACAGAGTCCTCATGGGCCGCTATGCGATTCCAGTCGTGTCGCGCCTACTCGAACTGAACGGCGGCAAGTTCACCGACGCGGCCCACCGCGACAAGGTCCTATACTGGTACGTCCACTCCGCTCTGTGGGGCCGGTTCGGTGGATCGACCGAGACCTACCTGCAGCAGGACTACGACACCATTCGCGACTCCGGGGTCGACGGACTGATCGCTACGCTTGAACGCATTCGCGGTGGACGCCTCGAAATCCGTCCCCACGATTTCGACGGCTCGACCCGCGGATCCCGCTTCTACCCCCTGCTCTACCTGCTCACGCGAGTCAAGGGCGCCCGCGACTTCGGCAGCGGGCTGGAACTGCGTGCAGAGTTGCTCGGAAAACTCACCAGCCTGCAGGTCCACCACATCTTCCCGAAGGCCTTGCTACGCGATCGATACGACCGCAACGAGATCAATGCGATCGCGAACTTCTGCTTCCTCACCCAAGCCACCAATCTGGAGATCGGCAAGCGTGCGCCGGAGGAGTACTTTGCGGAAGTCGAAGCGAAGAATCCCGGTGTGCTCGCGTCTCAGTGGATTCCGACCGATCCGGCACTGTGGACGGTCGACCGCTACCCGGACTTCCTCGCAGCACGACGTGAACTACTCGCCGAGGCAGCCCAGTCGTTCTTGGAGGAACTCCGATCCGGTTCGCAGAGGGATGAGGAGTCTCTGCAGCCACTCGCCGTTACGGAGACAGAGCCCGATGACCCGAGGACTCTGCAGATTCAGGCGATGATCGCGGAGCTTCGCGACCTCGGATTCGCGGAACCGGAGGTCGATACCGAAATTACCGATCCGACGAGCGGGCGCTTCCTGTCGATGGCGGAAGCGTTCTGGCCCGACGGCCTGCAGCACGGAGTCGGTGATCCTGTAATACTCGAACTCGATCCCGACGAAGCCGACCTGCCGCGTCTCGAAGAACTCGGCTACAAGGTGTTCACGTCCGTGGACGCTCTGCTCGGGTTCGTCAACAACTTCAACGAGGCCGCTGCCGGCGTCCCGGAGTCGACCGAGCCGGAAGAGTTGCTCAAGGACGTCGGCGACAACACGACCGCACTGGAGTCGGAGTTCGGCTCCCGCATCCGCGAGCTCTACGATCGCGCTCGACGTGAGGCCGGCTACAACGCCACCCACTTCATCAGCATGGTCGCGAACATCGGTCCTCTGGCTACAGCAAAGAAGCTCCTTGCCTCACGGACCATCTCGGATGGCTTCTCCGAGCTGTGGGAACGAGGACGCATCGACCTCACTGTGGAGGCGCTCGTCATCGAGCCCACCTTCGAAACACTGTTCACCGACACGGAGCTCGAGGTCGCCTGGCATCGACTCACGCAGTTCGGATACACGGCCAACACATCCGTCCCGAAGACATGCCCCTCGACCCGTACGTCGAAAAAGCCGGCCACAACGGAAAGCACGAACGTCACGCCGACCTCGGAGAAGCCCGAGTGGAACGGGCAGGACTGGTACGTCTGCCTGGGCGAAGTCAACGATTCCCGCAACTGGGACGACGCGCGCAAGTACGGTTTCGTGTCGGCCGGTGGAGGCCGCTGGTACTCCGACACCCTCAAGAACCTTCAGGTCGGAGATCGGGTCTTCGTCTACGTCCCGAAGGTCGGCTATGTCGGTGCCGGTACGGTTGCCGGCTCCGCCGCTCCGGCGGACCAGGCGACACTCGAGGTCGACGGCAAACAGGTCAGTTTCCGCAGTCTCGACCTGGTGGGTCCGTACACGCACGAGATCGACAACCCGGACCCCGACGAGGACTACCAGGAGTGGATCGTTCCCGTTGTCTGGGAACGGACGGTCGACCGCGAGTCTGCACTGCGCGAGGCCGGTTTGTTCGCGAACCAGAATTCTGCATGCAAGCTCCGCGACGAGCACACCCTGAACCGAGTGACAGAGTTCTTCGGCGTCACCAATCTCGACCGATCTGCCCCGTCGGCAGACATCAGATGAGACAGGGGTGTGCGAGGGACCAGCCCTCGCACACCCTCTCACTCATCGAGTGTCATTCGAGCTACCGAGGCGGCGCAGTGCGCATACCGCGCCCGGCACCTTATTCTTACCCGGCGCTGCGGAAACGCTCGTAACTGATCGCCAGCAGTTCTCGATCAGGACGTTCATTGCGAGCCTGCGGAACCACCATGAGCTTCTGGCCGTGCCGCTCCTTGAGACCGTGCTCGAGCATCGGGCCGTCGATCTCGTCGAGGAGATCCTTTCGAATCTCCACCACCTGGTCCGGCGTAATGCCAAGGATGTTCACGTCATATGCGGCGTGGTGGATCTTGCACAGAGCGAGCCCGTTGGTCACCGACGCAATACCTGCCTCGTGCGAGTCGGGCACGATATGCGCAGCATCCAGCAGCTCACTATGACCGAGAGCGCAGACCGCGCATCGCGTTTCATATGCACGCATCACAGTTGCACGAAAGACCGGCTGATGGAGCCGACGTTTCGTCTCAGCCACGACATATCGCCGAAGCTGCTTCTCCGCTTGGGAATCGGGACGATGGAGATCGCGAGCCACTTCTGTGGCAATGACGAACTGGTGTTCGTCAGGTTCTTCCCCAACGATGAACACCGGATAGATGTGCTGAAACAAACTCGGACCGACGCCATAGAACCAGATCAGCGGCACGCCCTCGTTCATGGCCGCGCGCAAACCACGATTGTCCATGTTGTTCGGGTCGGTCGTCGACCACTTGTAGCGCAAGAGTCCGTCCGAGCCGACCTGATCCTCGTATGGACGCTTCGCACCAGGCGCACGATATGTCGTACTGATGGACAGGGCTGACGAAAGCTCCCTCGGCTTCCGTATCCCGCGCGTCGGGTCCATGAGCCGGAACATCTTCCCATCGATCGTGAAGTCGAGGAGGTCCTGTCGACTGATCGGATCGAGGCCGTCATTCGTGCGGATGGTCAACCATGCCATTGCCTCACGGCGGAGACGAGCATCGAAATCGTCGCCGCTCCACGAACCGTCACTCACAAATCCTCCTGATTACCCCATCAGTGACCACGCGCCGGCGCCATCTCGGCGCATCGGTCGAGTGATTCCTATTGAACCATTAGCAACTAGAACGACTTGCTCGTGGACTCCCGCAGCGATCGCATGGAAGTGTCGTCCACTTTCCACAGGTCCCAGCCGTCGAACGGACCCTCATCACCGAGCCGGAATGCCTTCACTACGGCGCTGGCAGCGGCGTCAGGATCCGGATACGTCGCGCCCAGCAATGCACGCACTGGCGCTACCGTCACATCCATCTTCTCGGTCCCGGGATCGAACAACGCCTTCACTCGGTGACCATCACAGTCGAGGTAGACGCGAATCCTCTTACCACTGAGCGCACTGATGCGACGCGCAGGTCGAACTTCGACCGACTCTGCTTCGCCGATGCCGGGCAGGTCCACCGAAGCGTCCGCTGACGCGACCGGGCTCGATGAACGCGGTCTGCTCTGCTGAGATGCACGATTGAGCTCCTCGGTGCTGCTCCACTTGTTCCACACTCTGATTCGTGGACGGGAAACACGCTCCGACGCACCGCGTGGAGACACTGGCGCTGCCCGCTCGAGTGTCGACCGGGCGCGCGAGGACTCGACGACAGCTACCGGGTCGGGCAGCGCCTCCGACATCACTGCTTCCCATAATGTGCCGAGACGCTGGGCGCCCAGATGTTGTAGCGGCGTTCCTTTCACCGCGTTCTGCAATGCCTTGATTCTCGAGTTCGCCGGCAGACGACGGGTCAATTCGTGCAGAGCCCGGATCTGTTCCAGCCGCACGTCCGGATGCACGTCACCGGCGCCGCCGGCAGCCACCCACAGCGAACCGACCGAGCTCCAGACGACATCTTCATGGACTTGCAGGACGTCGGGAGTTTCACCGAGCGCTTCGGTCAATTCTGCTTGGCTGGCGATGCCGTCGAACCCGTCGAGCGCGGCACGAAGCTGATCGCCGATACTCAACGGCTCAGTGACTACCTCCGGATTTCCGCCCAGCAGCAGGTTGAGTGTCGAGAACCGGTCGTTACTCCCCACCGAGAATCGAACAACATCGTGTCGTATGGCAGAATCTCCCGCTGTCGTTGCCGAGATGCAGATTCTCAACGAGCCAAAGTTGGAATCGGTCGCAGACCTGAACTCGGTGCCGGTCACGGCCGTACGCATCGCGCGCAGTGGTTGCGCTGACGCATCTACGAGCAGAGCGCCTGGAATTCCCTCACGCATGATCCAGACGTAATCGTCCTCGAGGACGACCTGGCCGTCGAACCCTTCGAACCACTGCGCCATTACACGGGCTCCATCCGCACCATCACGTCCGACAGCAGCTCACCTGCGATGGTGTCTCCCAGATACTCGATGGCTGTTCTCTCGACACGACTGATCTGGCTCGACGAAACACCCAGTCGTGCACCGATCTCCGCCTGCCTCTTCGGCGGTTCACCACCGAGGCCGTACCGCATGACGAGCACCGAAACCTGCCGGGGTTCGAGGATCGACAAGCATGCCAACACGGTGTCGAAATCGTCGACGCTCCCCCGCTCACCCACAGCTAACAGAACGCGACCGATCTCGGCGTGTTCGCTGCCCGAGACGAAGTCTTCTTCCGGCGCGTCGTCTTCGATCAGTCGCTGTGCAATGGCGACGACCTCTTCGGTTGCAGACGAGTCGCCACTCGGCGCCGGCGGGCTCTGAGGTTCGACCGACTGCAACAGGTCGTCCGCACTCTGCGGTGCGGTCTGCATCCATTCCCGAAGTAACACGGGCGCTTCGTCAAGACCGACGGTCACGACCTCGGAAGCAATGCCTGTCAGCTGCTCGAGGAATGTGCCGTGAGCCCCGTTGCGGGGATCCTCGGAGCTGTTCTCCGCGAACATCACCAGGAACGAAGCCGGTCGGCCATCGGACTTGGGACGGATGACCCGCCCCATACGCTGAATCATCTGTCGGCGACTCTTGCTGCTCGCCAGAATGATTCCGACGTCCGCCTCGGGCACATCGACGCCTTCGTCGAGAACCTTCGGGGCAACGAGTGTGGTCACCGTGCCGTTCTTGAACTCGGTGAGAAGTCGCGCTCGGTCCGCACGTTTCAGGTCGCTCGTGAACGGAGCAGCGAGCACGCCCTCTTCGAGAAGCACCTCGGCGGCGGCACGCGACGAGTCCTTCGTCTCCGAGAAGGTGAGTGCCTGTCCGGTCTCCTTGAGCACAGTGCCGAGCACCCTCAGGGCCTCGAGCTTTCCGCGGCACCCGGCGAGCAGCGATCGACGCTTCGAGAACGCATAGAGATACTTCCGGGCGGCCCATGTCGAACCCTCGGCGCTCTCCCCTCCGCTGAGCAGCTGGACGTCGCGCATGAACTCACCGAAGGGCTCCCCCGCGCACCCGAACTTCTCGATGAGATCACCTCGGAGCTTGCGTGCCAGCTCGTCGTATTCCTGGTATTCGGCCGCCTCGAACTCGTCGAACGGTACAGCGACGAGCATGACCCGCACGGGGGCAAGAATGCCGTCCGCGTGGCCTCTTTCGTAATCGCAGCCGTTGATGACCGCCCGGAAGTAGGGCAGCAAGTGCCGTTCGACACCGTCGTCGGACCGCTCGAAGGTGGCCGTGAGACCGATCCGCTCCGTGAAGTCGTCGGTGAGAAGTCGCGAAAACGTCAGCGCGCCGTATCGGTGCACTTCGTCCGCGACCAGCAGCGTCGGCCCGACCGGACGCGGCGCCGATCTACTGATCGCCGACTGCACCGTGCTGACGAGAATTCGCTTGCCGTTGAAACTGTCCGTGTACCCACCGCCACGTCGACCGACGGGAACATCGGGAAGAACGCGCCGAATGGATCGATGCCATTGGTCCAACAGTTCGATCCCGGGCACGACGATCAAGACGTCCAGTCCGCGGATGACGGCGTCGGCAGCGGCCGCGATTCCGAGCGTTGTCTTTCCGGTGCCCGTGACGGCTTCCACCACCGCACTTCGGTCGGCTGCCACCCAGGCATCGAACGCTTCGCGTTGCCAGGCACGAAGAGGTGGCCCGGCGAGGGTAATCGTCGTCATCGGCCCGCCTTGGTCCACGTGACTCCTGCACCGTCGGAGTTCTTGAACAACCGACCCTCTGCTTCCAGATTTTCGAGAACCACGAGAAGGCGCTCATCGTCGAGTCGGGTCAGCTTCCGTGCCCGTTCCAGCGACAGATCGGCGAATCCGGCGGCCGTAACCAACACATCGGCGACGGAATCGAGGTGTGCCGGCGGTAGATCCGCAACGGTAACCGCATCCTGTGCCGCGGGGTGCACCGGAGGCGCGGCGTCGAGGAGAGGCGACACCTCGTCTGCCAATCCGTATACGCGCGGGCCGCGTTCGGGCATCCACTTCGCGCGGCCCTGGGCGATGAGCTCACCCATGAGCGCTTCGATCCGGTCTCTCGGTTCGTTCAACCGGTATTCGAGGTCTGCCAGCGAAACCGGACCGGCGGTGAGGCGTTCCATAATGCGCGAGCCGAGGCTCGAAGGAAGCATCTCGGTAGCCGTCGCGGGCATTACTTCCCAGCCGCCCACGAATGTCGGTGTGGCAGAAGGTTCCGCAAGCGCCGGCCCTGCATCGGACGGTGTCACGTTCTCGACGCCGAGCGACAGCTCGAGGTCTTCCACCCGGGAGACATCGCCGATCAGGTGATAGTGGGTCAGCTTCCCGAACTCGTTGACTTCCTCGACGCGGCCGTCGTGCTGAAGGCGATCTACCTCTGTCTGGACGTTCCGCCAGTCCTCGTCGAGACGCTGAGCGAGTGTGCGTACGGGGAGGGGTTCGCGCTCCAGTTCTTCGAGGATTGCGTCTCGAAGGGTGCGCGCCGGTCCGCTCTCGACGCCCGGTTCGTCGTCCGGTACCGGTGTCTCGGAGGGTGGCACGAGTGTCGGCGTCGTGGCGTCCTCCACCGGCGGACGTTCGACCTCTTCCGCGGAGACGGGCGGGACTACGGGTTCCTCTACGCGTTCGATATCCGGAACAAGAGTGGGCTCGACGACCGTAGGCTCCGGTTGGATGACCGGCTGCTCCGCCACGTCCACGACGTCCTCGACCGGCGAGTCGTCCTCCACGAGCTCTACCGGAGTCCAGGTCTCCTGCACGGCAGTGACGACGTCGTTCACTCCGACGACGTGCGGCCTGATGCCACGCCTGTCGAGTTCCTCCCAGAGACCTCGCATCGACCCCACGGGGTCGAGGTAGTACTCGGACTCACGGATACGCCAGAACTGCCATCCGCAGCGTTGCAGCTCTCGTTCGCGTTCGAGGTCGGCTCGCTGCTGTTCGGGACTCGTGTGCCAATGGTCACCGTCGCACTCGACCGCGAGCTTGCCTGCTGCACCGGTGACCACGAGATCGATCCGTCGGCCGTTCGCCTCCACCTGCGGATTCACGTGGTAACCGCGAGCCACGATGTCGAGGAACACGCGCTGCTCGAAGAGGCTGTCGAATGCGTGGTGTCGATCGTCGCGGGTCACGCCCTCGGGCATCGGCTCTGCCGGCGCGGGCGACGTCGACTGCATGTAGGTGAGCAGCGAATGCCGCAGGTCGGTCGAGCGAAGAGACTCAACGGTGCGGGAATGGAACAGCCACATCTGGTCCTGTGCGCGGGACGCGGCAACATTGAACCGTCGTTGATACTCGGTCTTGGTCATCGCCATGATGTTCTGTTCCGGCGCGACGACCATCGACAGGAACACCACGTGCCGTTCGTCGCCCTGGAAGTCGGGCGGCGTTCCCACACGCAGTCGTCGCTCCTCCCACTGCTCGGGGGTCAATCGATCGAGTAGCTCGTTCGTGATGACGTCGACCTGCGCTTGTCCCTGAAGAACGACGACGCCGAAGGCCTTGCCGTTGTATGCCTCGTTCGACATACATTGCTTGATCGTGTCGGCGATGGCGCGAGCTTCGACCCGGTTGGAGAGCGTCGCGTTCCTGCCGGTGACCACGCCACCCTCGACATAGGTGGTGCGCAGCGGTGGCAGACGATCGGCACCGAATTGACGCACCGGCACCAGTGGCGCATCGGCATAGAACTGTCCACTGGACCAGTTGATGATCTCGGGCATGCACCGGAAGTGCTCGCGCAGCCGGATGACGCTGCCGAATCTCGAGCGGAGCAACGAGAAGACGCTGGATCGAGGGGTGAAGCTGTCGCGCAGGTACTTCGGGATGTCGGGCAGGTACGAGTCGAGTCGGGTGAAGACTCCTTCGAGCGCACCCGACGAGACATCACTGGGCGCACACTGCTTGTCGTCACCCACCACGATCACCCGAGGAGCAAGCCACAGCAGGAACAGGCTACTGATGTCGGCCTGGCTCGCCTCGTCGACGATGACGACGTCGAACGAGTTCTGTTCAGCGGGAATGGATGCCAGTACCTGCTGCAGAGGCATGACCCATGCCGGGACCGCCTGCTGCGCCACCTGCATCGCCTCTCGCGCACCTGCACGGAAGCGTTCGGCGTACTTGCCGGTTCCCTTTCCGATGCTGGCCACGTGATCGCGGTAGGTCTGCAGCGCTTGGACCTGGGCCGCCGTCGTTCGCTCGAGGCATGCACTCCATGCGCGTTCCGCGGCCAACTGTGCGGTGAGCTGCGCGATGTCTTTCTCGGTGGCGTCGAGTTCGTGCTGGAGGTGCTGATCGTCGACGGCGTGGGAGTGCTGCTGCACCCAGTCGTATGCCCGACGCCACGCCCATGCCTGCTCGATGTAGTTCAGGCGAACCGACCACTCCGCGGACGAGGGATTCTCGGCAACGGCCTGCGCCAATGCGGGTGCGGCGTCGCTCAACCGGGTCTGCAGCGACTCGAGGTGAAGTTCTTGCTGGTACTCGCGGACCGCAGCGTGCCAGGAATCGATCGCCGTGCGGATCCTGCCGAACTCGGCGGAGTCGATGGCGCGGACGAGCACGTGTCCTTCCGGGGGAATCCCGTGCGTCATCCTGGCTCGGACGCGAGTCGCGACGTCCGTGAGCCAGGAGCGATTTGCCTCCGCATAGCCCGCCGCAGCGATCGCTTGCGCAGCCGTCGCAACGGACCGTGCCTGATCCAGGCTCGCGATACGCGGCGCCCCCGGGCTCGCCGGCTGCAGCGCAAGCTCTACTTCTCGCGTGCGGGCTGCGAGAGCCTCCACCAGATCGCGCGATCGGGCGGCCCGCGCTGCCGCACCGATCATCTGACTGCGGGATCCCGAGGTGTCGATCTCTACGCCGAGGTCCCGAAGGATGAGAGCGACGGACTGGATGGCATCGAGCGCACGAAGATGCTCGGCCACCGCGCGAGCGAGTGGCGCAGTGGTGGCTTCGACGCCGTCGACGGTGGCGAGCCTGCCCAGCGCCTCTACCGCGGTCTGCTCGTCGCTCCTGCGGAAACGGGCGAGTCCGCTTCGCCACGTCTCGCCGCCCTCGAGCGCCCTGGCGAGCGCGTCATAGGCATGCAACGCATTTCGTCCGACCACCGGACTGTCGACGACAGTAGTCGTACCGAGGAAGACGTCGGTGTTGTAGGCGACGGTCACCAGTTCGCGAATATGCGCAGTCTTGTCCCACAGATAGTCGATCCGGCCGGACAGTACTGCGTCGGCGAGGTTCCGGAATGCGGGTTCGAGACCATCGATATCGATCAGTGCGCGCTGAAGATGGTCGCACTGCTCGCGGATCCGTTCGA
Source organism: Rhodococcus sp. Q1 (assembly GCF_004153645.1). NCBI lineage: Bacteria > Bacillati > Actinomycetota > Actinomycetes > Mycobacteriales > Nocardiaceae > Rhodococcus > Rhodococcus sp. Q1. Next base: position 44,283 of record NZ_SDMJ01000011.1, read on the forward strand.
GAACGTCGGGAGCAGCGCCCTCCAGCATCCGGAGCAGTCCCGAAGTGGGGACACCTCCCGAACCCGGACCGTTGCGAACAGCTTCGCAGGCGAGTTCGAGATCGGAAAGGCTCGGCAACTCCAGGTCGGGGAAGTGCTGCCGTCGGCGCTCCGCTCGGCCGGGCCGAGACCGTTCGTACAATGCGAGCAGTGTCTGGAACTCCTCCGGAGAAAGTGGTGGAGTATCCGTCGCGAGGGAGCCACGCAGCCAGTCGTGGTTGGCGCTCTGTGCAGTGACCTTACGGACGATCTCCGCCGGCGTTCCCGCATACCCCGGTGCGACATCAGCGTGAGCGAGCGTCTCGGACGCACGAGCCTGACGGATGCGTTCCGTCAGCATCGCCCGACGACTCAGTGCCGTGTCGCGTCGTTGCGCCACCTCGTCGATACGCGCCGCTGTTCGGCGTGGGTCGAACTGTGCCTTGCGGATCGCGATCTCGCTGACGCTGCGGTTCAACTCGGCCGAACCACCGCGGCCGGCGTCCGTGACCGAAACACAGAGCTCCTGCAGTTCCGCAGGCAGCTTTTCGCGAAGAACCCGCAGTGCCTGCGCCTTCTCGCTGGTGACCAGGACGCGCTGGCCACGAGCCAACAGCGCTGAGACCAGATTGGCGATCGTATGAGTTTTGCCGGTTCCGGGTGGGCCCTCGACGACGACACCGCTGTCGCCTGCGAGCCGATCGATGATGTCGCGTTGCTCCTGGTTGGCAGGAAGCGGGAACAGCGGGTCGTCGGCGAGCAGTGAGGACGACGTGCCGGCCCTGTCGAGCCACGCGACCCGATCGGCAGGTTCGATCGCCTCGACCAGCTGTGCCAGACCGAGGGGAACTGCCGTTGCCTCGTCGGCCGCCGCTGCCGTCATGCGGTCGTAGTACTCGATCAGGGCATAAGCACCCCGCTTGCGCAGAACCAGCGAAGGCGACGGTGTGAGCAGACGATCTTGCGAGGCTGCTTCGCCGGGTCGGTCGACGATCTCGACGCGGGTGGCCAGGGCACGATCGGACCAATCCTTGAGGAAGATCCGTGTGGCAGGATCCACAGGGGAACTTACCCGCGCAGCCAGCGATTCGTGCAGGCTCCGAGTACCCGACGAATCGAAGATCTCGAGCCCGGTCAGCAACTGAGTGTCTTCGAGTGCAGGAGCGGAGTCGGGGTCCAGCCGCACCAGGAGGTCGCCCGAGGCCGAGTCCCGTTCCACCAGCGTCGACTGCGTGATGAGGTGTGTTCGCACCTGTTCACCCGCTACATCCGCCGAGAGTTGGAGCAGCCCCGACGCAATCACGAGTTCCAGGGACTCCGGCTGCGCCTCGAGGTCGAGCATCGCACGCTGGAGAAACGCGTAGAGGTGCCACGCTGGTCGCCGCTCACGATCGACTTCCGCCCAGGCACGCCACTTCGTCAACCAGGGCTCGAACTTGTTCGTGTCGGGAGCACTGGGTTCGAGTGTGGGTTCGGTGGTCGAATCCGCGATCGATCCGTGGATCCAGGGAACGACTGCAGCAGGTGGTCTAGGTGGGTCTTCCAAGTGCACACGGCGCGCCCGGAGCACGACGTCGCCGGCGGACGCATCGCCACTGAGAGCTACATCGAGGTTGCCTTCGTCCAGCGCCATCACAGCGCGGTGCTTGTCGACGACTCGAACCGGGGCGCTTCGCGCCTTGACGAGCTCCGACACGAAGGCGAGCAAACGTTGGACACGATCCTTCAGCTCAGGATCGCTCTCCCTCGTATCCACAACCACCCCACTGCGCGATGAAGTTACTCCGTACGAGTACGGAGGGAACGCCGACGAACATAGACAATGGCTACGACAACAACCGTCGATCAGCCCTTCCGGCACTTCTGCGCATGCGCCCCCCGATCGTTCCGACTCCATCACCGAATACATCCGCCCTCGGCACCGAGATTGTTACATTCGCTCGCCCAGCGCGGAGCAGACCGCACCCATACCTCCGGTAACAGAAAACGATCCGTTCGAATCGGAGCGATCGGCACTTCCGGACATTTAGTTGAACCTGCTATGTTGTCGCCCAACAGTCTGTCGGGGGCTGGAGTAGGTGGCACGGCATCGTGATGCCGTTTGCGTCGCAAGCCCAGAAGTTGCCCCCGCAGAAGGAGTTCAGCCGCACAAGGTGGACGACAGTACCCACGCGAGCCAGAGAGTTTCTCTCGACGTGCTTGCCACTCGAATCGAAGGCATTCAACCCTCCGATTCATTCAACTTCACCGGCAGCCCCCTGACCGGTCCGCGTTTGTAACACAATCCGGACTGGCGTACAGACCACGCCTACTTCCGCGCAGAATTTCGAAAGGATCCACATGAGCGTCTCTCTTGCCAAGGGCGGCAATGTCTCCCTCTCCAAGGCGACCGACAACCTCACGACCATCACGGTCGGTCTGGGTTGGGACGAGCGCACCACCACCGGTGCGCCCTACGACCTCGATGCGTCGGCGCTGATCACCGGGCCCAGCTACAAAGTCCTTTCGGACAAGCACTTCGTCTTCTACGGCAATCTCTCCTCGCCGGACGGCCTGGTCGAGCACACCGGCGACAATCTGACCGGTGACGGAGACGGCGACGACGAATCCATCCACGTCGATCTCGCGGCACTCCCGCTCACGGTGACCAACATCTTCTTCGCCGTATCGATCTACGACGCGGACGTTCGCGGGCAGTCCTTCGGCCATGTTCGCAACGCCTACATCCGAATCATCGACCGCGTCACGGGGGTCGAGTTGGCTCGCTACGACTTGACGGAAGATGCCTCCACCGAGACTGCGATGATTTTCGGTGAGGTCTACCGCCACAACGCGGAGTGGAAGTTCCGCGCCGTCGGCCAGGGTTACGCATCCGGCCTGCGCGGGATCGCCCTCGACTACGGCGTCAACGTCGCCTGATTTCGTCAGTTCCGTCCGCGGGAACGGTCGGGAAGCTCGAAGAAAGAGCGTCCCGACCCGTCCGCACCCATAGAGAAAGGCCACGTCCGTGGTTATGCGCATCTTCGGCGCATCTTTCGCCGTCACCGTTGTAGCCCTGGTCGTCGCTTTCCTCTACGGCGGTCCTCAAGCCCTGCTGCTGGCCGCCATTCTCGGCGTACTCGAAGTCTCACTCTCCTTCGACAACGCGGTCATCAACGCAACGGTGCTGCGAAGAATGAGTGAGTTCTGGCAGAAGATCTTCCTCACCATCGGCATTCTCATTGCTGTCTTCGGCATGCGACTCGTGTTCCCGCTGCTCATCGTCTGGGTTGCCTCGGGACTCGGCCCCGTTGCAGCCCTGGACCTGGCGCTCAACCCGCCTGCCGACGGTGCGGCCTACTTCCCCGACGGTCGCGCAAGCTACGAAACGCTGATCACCGATGCTCACCCACAGATCGCGTCGTTCGGTGGCATGTTCCTGCTGATGCTGTTCCTGGGCTTCATCTTCGAGGAGAAGGACATCACCTGGTTGTCCTGGATCGAACGCCCACTGGAACGGATCGGTAAGCTCGACCAGCTCTCGGTGGTTGTGGCATCCGGGCTCCTCGTTCTCACCGCACTGCTGCTCGCCCCCGAAGGCAAGTCATCCACGGTGATGATCGCCGGCACGCTCGGCATGATCACCTATATTCTGGTCAACGGCCTCGGCGAACTGTTCAACGTCGACGAGAAGGGCGAGGAATCGTCCGGTGGTCCCAGTGACCTCGCGAAGGCAACCGGTAAGGCCGGCTTCTTCCTGTTCCTCTACCTCGAGGTGCTGGATGCGTCGTTCTCCTTCGACGGCGTGATCGGCGCATTCGCTGTCACCTCCGACCCGATCATCATCGCTCTCGGCCTGGGCTTCATCGGCGCGATGTTCGTCCGCTCGATCACCGTCTACCTCGTCCGCAAGGGCACGCTCGCCGAGTATGTCTACCTCGAGCATGGAGCTCACTGGGCGATCGGTGCGCTGGCATTGATCCTGCTGTACTCGATCGGTCACCACGTCAGTGAGATCGTCACCGGCCTGACCGGCGTGTTCCTGATCCTCGCGGCCCTGGCGACCAGCATCATCCGGAACAAGAACAACCCCGACGACGAGGCGACCACGGACTCGGACGAAGATCCGCAGCCCGAGACGGTCACCGTCAACGCCTGATCAGTTCCATGTGTGGGCAGCCGGCAAGTCCGGCTGCCCACACGCATCTCCGCCGAAAGGGGTCGGCCGCAGGGCCGGACACGCCATGCCTGTACTTCCTCCCGGAGCGAACACAGTTATCCACGACGGCACCGCAACCTTGTCGGTGTCCGGCGCACGCCAGGGCACAGTCGACCTGATGGCCTTCCAGTTGACGGAAAACCAGTGCGTACGAAACGACGACGACTTCATCTTTTTCAACCAGCCCGAGTCCCCCGAAGGCGCGGTTCGACTGATCGGCGCAGATCGAATCTCATTGGATCTCTCGCTCATCCCCCCGCACATCCACACCCTGTCGATCGCGGTGGCCCTGGACGAGAGCGTGAGCGGGAGCCTGGCAACGGTCCCCGGTCTCGGCGTCACCCTCGAACAACCGACCGGCATGGCCGTTCAGTCACCCGCCAGCGGATTGAGCACTGAACGTGCAGCGATTCTGATGGAGGTCTATCGCCGCAACGGTACATGGAAGGTACGTAACGTCTCGCAAGGATGGAGCACTGGACTCACAGGCCTCGCAACGAACTACGGTGTCGATATCAGCCAGGCGGCACCGCCGGCGCCGACCCCCACTCCTCCCCCGGTGCCGTCACCCAACCCCGACGACCGAACGTCGCGGTGTTCCTCCGTCCCAGCCACCCGTGACAATGCCAGCAACGCCTCCACTCACCCTCTCCAACATCACACTCGACAAGAACACCCCCTCGGTGAGCCTCGTGAAAGCCGGCGAGGAGCAGGGTCTGATGCGCGTGAACCTGAACTGGACCACCAGGGGCGCCGGTAAAGGCTTCCTGAGTCGCCTTGCCGGCAGCAATGGCATCGACCTCGATCTCGGTTGCCTGTACGAAATGGCGGATGGAAGCAAGGGCGTCATCCAGGCTCTCGGTGGAGCATTCGGATCGCGGTACGACTATCCGTTCATCGAGCTCGACGGCGACGACCGAACTGGCTCCGTGGCTGGTGGCGAGAACCTGTATATCGATCTGTCCAACCCGTGGGTCTTCGAACGCATCCTGATCTTCGCGTACATCTATGAGGGCGTACCGAACTGGGCTGCAGCGGATGGCGTGGTCACGCTCTACCGGACCTCCGGATCCGATATCGAGGTCCGTCTGGACTCCGGCGACAACCGTGCACCCATGTGCGCGATCGCGTTACTGGAAAGCAAGAACGGACAGATCGATATCAACCGCGAAGTCCGTTACATACGAGGGAGCCAATCGGACCTCGACAAAGCGTACAAGTGGAAGATGCGCTGGACACCTGGTAGCAAGTAGCAACTCCCGAGACAGGATTGCCACTGACACATCCGATCCCGCTGTGGCCGAACTATCCCGACTACAGCGGGACTCAACGCGGTGTCCAGAAGAACCGAATGATGTCCGACGTTGAGGACCTACGCACCGGGTCCCTACCGCCTTCGCGATCCGCCACGTTCAGCGCGTCCGTCAGCGCACCCGACAAGCCGTCCGCCGAGAGCATCATCGATCCGAGATCGAGGACCTGGAGCGACGCGTCGCCCACCACCTCGGGAAGCTGTGGGGGCCTCACCTGGCGTAGCAGGTCGTCGACCCACTCGACATCACGCTCGGGTTCGAGCAGTCGACTCAGAGGCTCGATATCGATCCCCGTTACGACACGACTGGCATCCTGTAGCGCAGGAACATTCACAAAATTGATCCGGGGCGGCGTGAAGACGTGCACGACGTCACTGAGCATCTCTGTCGCACCGTTCGAATTCGTTGCGACGAGCCTGAACTGTCCAGAATTCTGAAGAGCTACCTGGAGCGAATCAGGGGCGCTGACTCCCAGATCGTGAACCGTGCCCCACGGCGTATGCAGTACCAGTGCTTCCTGCCCCTGGACCTGCCATCGAACGGTGACCGACTGGCCGGCGAGTCCGTGGGCGGGTTCCACGTGCAAGTCGGCGATCTTCGGAAACTCGATGAGCGCGGTGTACCGAGCGTAGAAGTACCGGTACCACTCTTCGGCCGAAGGTCGTCGGTCCCGATCGCCCCCCAGGGCGGCGGTGAACATCTGCACGCCCGTGGAGTCGATCTTGCCCTGAACCGCAGACAACTTCGGATCGATACGCATCGATGCACCGAGCACGTTGTACAGCAACACAGCAAGCTTGAAACGATCCGTCTCGACGTCCTGCTCGCGCGTTGCGTTCGCTCCCCTGGCCTCGGGCGGACGCATTCCGGGAGAGGTCGCCTGCGCCAGCGGCGGAGATTTCGACGCCACCCGGACGGGATCCGTGTCGATCAGCATGACGGGGTTGTCTCGCGCGTCGCTGTACAACACGTTCGTCAGGCTGAGATCCCCGTAGACCATCCCGTTCCGATGCAGAAGGTGGAAGACGCGGGAGAGCCATGCGCAATAACGCAGCCGGGTTTTGACGTCGCCGGCCTCGACGACGAGGGATGCTCCGGACTTCCTGGCATGTACAGGGTTCGCCAACCAGTCGATGCTTCGCATGACCGACGTCGTTCGTTCGACCTGTGCGATCGAGGCTTCCATGAAGTCCTGCGGAACGATACGCATCAGAAAGCCGACGACGTCACGGCCATTCGTCACGACCTCGCGTGGCCACGTCGTGAACCGGTCGAGGACCTCGCGATCCTCCTGAGACATCGCAGCTCTGTGTGCGATGAGCACACGCAGGTTCTGGATCTCAGTGCTTCCCGGGGACTTGAACTCCTTGAATGCGCATGTCCGGTCCGAGAAGAGGGAATTCGGAGTGTCGACCTCGTAGACCGTGCCGAATCCACCTGAACCGAGTTCCCGGTGAACCGTCAGACTTGCTCTGTCGATCGGCACGAAGCACCCCTCCCGATGCTCGTACCGTCTGGCTCAGTGGAATCAACCGGCCGCATAACCCATTCCCTCTGTAATCGGACTGACGCGGTTGTCGATCCATCGGGCGACGTCGGGCTGATCTGCCGTCGCAACCTCGTCCAGGAAACGACTGCAGACGAGGGTGAGCCGGTCGGATGCGTCTACGGGATCCGCAACGGTCCGCATGGGTCCGAGCTCTTTGTGAACTCGGAAGTAGACCTCGTTCGCGTCCTCTCCGACAAGCCAGAGGAGGACCGGCCACGGAGACCGTCCAACCCTTTCCTTCTCAATCCTTCCAGTAGAGGCAACTACCAAGGTCATTCCGACATGCGACTCGCTCGGTTCGTTCCGACCGCTGTGCGGGATCGTCCCTCGCAAGATTGCATCGGGACCGGAGCCGACCTCCAGTGGCTGGTGGGAACTGTCGAACACAAGTCTTCCGCCCCTCAGGACCACGAGACGGAAGACGCCGTCGAGATGCGGTTGGGACAGCATGCGGTCGGACAGTGCGGTCAGCGCCGGGACGACAACGGCAGGGTTCCAATCGTCACCCGGTAGATGGAGGACGAGGTCGGTACGCAGCAATGGATCGACATCGATGTCGAACGACAGGTCGGACACGTGCTACGCCTTTCAGATCCTGCTCGGATCGGGCAGCGGGTCCGCCAATGTCCTGGTAGCAGCGCCACCTCGCGGTGTAGGCCGTCCGTACTCGCCGTTCCCGGCGCCGCTCTTGTCGAGGGAAACCGACGCAGCAGCCGGCCGCGGAGGCATACCGGCCGGCGGCATTCCCACGGTTCCGGTCCCACCGAGCGTCGCAGCCCAGCTGTTCAGCCGCTCCGACGCGGTTACCTTCGCGTGGTCGGTCCAACGCTCGAGCGCAGCATCGATCACATCGACCTGGTGGGCAACCACCGCGTCGTTGATCTTCAGCACCGCTGATTGCTGCTTGTCGATGCGATCCTTCTCGGCCTGCATCTGAGCGTCCGTTCGGAGCTTGTCCCGCTCACGCTTGGCGTCGATGTCGGCTGTCGCAGCCGCCACTTCGATTTCTTCTTTCTTGGCGAGTACATCGTCGTAGGCGGTCTGCTTGCCCAAATTGGTGAGAACCTTGAAGATCACGGGGAGCAGTTCGAGACACATGAACAGTGCAGCCACTGCGTAACGTGCCGCGGCTGCCGTGCTGTCTCCTGCCGAGAGGTCGTTCAGTGCCTTGAGACGAGCGATGATGCCCTGGTTCGCTTGTTCCAGCTGATAGCTGGTGTCCTGCGCCGAGGAGATCTGCTCACGAAGCTGGGCTACCGTCTGTTCGACGATGGGAAGCTCGACCTCGGCGTCTGCGATGCGACGCTCGCTCTCTTCAAGGAGAGTGCCTTCGAGTTCCGTCGCCAGTCGTGCCTTGTCGCCCTCCTTGGCCTGAACCTCACCGAGGGTCTCCTCCCAGCGAGCTTTGGCTTCGTTCGCAAGACGTTTCTTCTCCAGACACATGTCGGCACAGCCCGCTATTCCGGTTCCACCGCTTCCTTCTTCCTCAGCAATGGCCAAACCCTGGAGCCTGTCGTAATCGGCCTTCTGCTCGACCGCCTCTTCGTTCAGTGCGTCGATCTCGACCTGCACGGATTGAATCTTCGGGTTGGCCGCCGGGTCTGCCGAGGGACCGGCATTGATCAGGGCACGCAGCTCTGCCAACTCCGATTCTGCTGCCGTGAGGTCCGCAGAAGCAGTCGAGTTGTTCAGGTCGGATCGAAGTTGTTCCTGCGCCGCGAGGATGTTGCGGTTCAATTGAGCTTCGATTTCGGACTCGAACACCTTGAGCATCAGCGGAGTCGAAATGACGACGCCGATGATGACAGCGAGCACCACTCGGGGCGCGGCCAACATCACCAGCTTCTTCAAGCTTCGTTCCTGGGACAACCCCAGAACGAGCATCCGGTCGAGATTGAGGATCGCGACGCCCCACACCAGTCCCGCGACGAGAGCGAAGAACCATCCCGCTGTAACGCCGGTGATATAGAGGGCGTATGCAGCCGAGATTGCCGCGAAGAACGCGGTCGTCAGCAGGACTGCACCCATCGCCACCTGCTTGGGAATCTGTCCCGGCAGCTGCCGCAGGACATCGATTCGCGCGCCGGCAAGTCGTGCGAGGAACAGGGAGAAAGGACTCATGCGATTTCCGTTCAGAACAGCGAGATTGCTTCTCGAACCATCAGGTACGAGAGGTCGATGATGGACACTGCACGCTTCGACTCATCGTCGAGACCTGGCATGCCATAGCAGTGCGGAGGGGAATCCGACGACCAACAGCGATATGCAGGCCATCATGGCGATAGCCGACGACATCTGCCACAGACGCAGATAGCCGACAGCCGAGTAGCACGGCCACGCAACAGAAGTAGTGGTGAAGCGTTGGATCGTTTCGCAAGCACCGTACGAAGGCGAACTCGGAGCCGACCCGTAGATCGCCTTCGGGATGGCTGTGGCCAACTCATTCGTGTCCGCTTCCACTGCTGCAACGGTCGGAGCCGCCATCGCCCTCAGGTCGTTCGCGAAGAACACCTGCGTCAACGGGATCGACATCGCCACCGCCAGTATGCAAACCAGCAGAACATGGCCGCTACGTTCACCACGAAAACGTTCGACGTCGCGCTTCATCACTGCGACAGCCGACCGGACCTCACGGTGGAAGAACCGGAACAGATAGGCGCCCCACAGCAATCCGATCACGCCCAGTGGACGCCAGAGGATTCCTCCGACCGCCCCCATCGCCAGTACCGGAATACATGCCACGACGACGACGCATGCCTTCTCCGAGTCGAAGAAGGTGCCTCTGAAGGCATCCTGGAACCGCGACTCGAGCCTGGACTTCCTAACCTGTGGGGGCCCAGAGTGCGACACCGGTTCGGTCATCGAGAAGTCTCCTCCTTCCGAAGGACACCTGAGCTGCGAAGTTCAATGCGGTGGGCGGCTTCATCCATGACTGCTTGAGTGCCCGGGCGACTTCGCCGTCTCCCGCTCCGAACGCGTCACCGACACCATCTGTGCATGCGAGAAGCAGCTGTCCCTCGAGCAAAGTGAACTGTCCCGGCCGCACGGGTGTACTGTCGCGCAGCGGCAGAGCCGACGTTCGGTTGGTGGCAACGTCTTCTGCAGCGGCCTTGCCTGCGAGGACGGGGGTCCATGCCGTCTCGTCGTCCGTGGACACGTCCGTCAGCCATAAGGAGCTGTCGCCGATACCCGCGTAGCGCACCGTCCACGAGCCGGAAACCGACACCTTGTCCACGACGACGAGGATCGCTGTCGTTGCCATGACCTCACGAACCCCGGCTGCTGACGCATCCGACACTCCGAGGTTCGCGGCAGCGATCGTGACAGCGTCGGACGCAACGTGGAACGTCTCGGTCCACCACTCGCTATCGCTCGCCATCGCACCCTCCATTGCGCGATCGACCAGGGAATTCGCGGCTGCTTCCGCGGCAATGTGAGACTGCGGAGCACTACCGACACCGTCACATACGGCGACAGCGAAGCGATCGGTATCCGGCGAGTAGCGCACCGCATACGCATCTTGACGAGGCGAGCCGTCACTGCGATGCATGAGTCCGCGTACCGACGCCGCCCTGAGTGACCAATCGAAGCAATCGAACGCGTCACACATCGAGTCCGGCGGCATCACCGAGCGAAACGGCACCCCACCTCCGAGCTCGGTGTATGCGCGTCCCGGGTCACCGATCGTGTACGGCTCAGGATGCTCGAGATCGGTCGTTCCGTGCTCATCCGAGTCTCCTCGCAGAACGTCGCTCACACCATGTCCCAAGCGGGGGCCTGCTGGAGAACATGCTCTGTCCCGGCCTTCTCCAAGTTCACGCGCGGCATTCCGTCTGCCGCAGACTGGGTCGAACTCACAACGGACTGAACGACGATCTTGGCGATCGCAGCCATGGCTTCGGCGCGTCCCAATCCCTGACGGGCGATGAAGTAGTAGCTTTCCCCTCGCTTCTTGGGGAACGTGATCTCCTTCAGGATCTCACTGTTCGCATCACCGAAGCCGAAGGGAATGATGTTCGGAAACGGCGTGGCCGTCGTCAGATCCCGAAAGGCCCGGCGCCATTCGTGGTCGTCGTCGGTTGGGTGACCGTCCGTCACGAAGAACACCATGGGCCGATAGACGGCGCCACCGGACTCCGCCTTGAGCAACGGAAGATCTCGCTGGATCTGGTCCCTCAAAGTCTGGAAAGCTGCCGCATAGGACGTCGCACCCTCCGGCTGCAGCACGGCACCATTGCCGATCAGCCCGTCCTGAGCGAGATCCATCATCGGAATGACCACACGCGCGTCGGTGCTGAAGCTGATCAAGGAGACACGGGCGATGTCGGCCAGGATGGGGCTCTTCAACATTTCGTTCTTCAGGTCACGAAGTGCTTGGTTGAGAGCCGGCATCTCGTCCGTCATCGAGTACGACACGTCGAACACCAGGTAGAACGGCGCAAGAGCAGCCTGTTCTACCTGCACGTTCATGTTCGACACCATTTGCCTCCTTGTTGCAGAAACACGTCCGTCCGAGACGGGCACACAGACGTATCGGCCGACCCGCCGTTAGAGTTACGAACAAACTTTGTCCGGATTCTTACTGTTGGCTACCAGCCGTAATGCCGGCATCGTCCAGCCACGGTCGTCCCGCGGTGGGACGGTGAGCGGGTTAGGGTCGCCCGTGTGAACACGGACGTTGATCAAGACGGGACACCTCTGAGCAAAGACAACCCCACCCGACTCCTCTCCGTCTTCGGCCTCGACTTCGTCGGCCTCGTCGTCGCCCTGCTCTTCTTCGCGTGGAGCTTGAGCCCCTCACTCATCCCCCGCGAGTGGTATTTCCAGGGTCTGATCAGTGGCGTGACGAGCATCGTCGGCTATGGCATCGGTGTGCTCATCGCCTTCCCCGCGCGGCGATGGATCGCTCCGCGGCTCACGTGGCGGCGAGGCCACACTGCTCGGCTCATCGCCGAGGTGCTGGTCGCTCTCGTCGCGGTGGGAACACTCGCGGGAAGTCTGCTCGCCGCGGCGGAATGGCAGAACGAGGTCCGTGCGCTCATGGGTATCGAGACCACGACGGGCTTCGCGTATCTGCGGACCGGTCTGGTGAGCGTCGCAATCTTTGCCGTGCTCCTCTACATTGCACGGGGCTTGCGGTGGGTCGGACGACGCTTCGCGGAGTTCCTCGCGACCCGCCTTCGTGTTCCGGTCGCCGCAGCAGGCATCCTCGCACCGGTGATTCTCGTGCTCGCGGTAGTCGTGTTCGTCGACCAGGTTTTGCTTGCGAGCAGTTCTGCGGCGGCACGTGTCGTCTTCGCCGACGACAACAACAGCACCGACCCAGGCGTGGAACAGCCACAGGTTCCCGAGCGGTCCGGCAGCCCGGCGTCGCCGTCGTCGTGGGAGAGCCTCGGTCGTCAGGGACGCACGTTCGTCGCCGGTGGGATGGACGCCGAGGAGCTGACCGAACTGAACGGCGCTCCCGCACTCGAACCCATACGGGTATACGCAGGGCTCGAAGCCGGCGGCACCACCGATGAGCAGGTGCAGCTGATCCTCGACGAACTCGACCGCACGAAAGCGTGGGAACGCGAGATCCTCGTGGTCGCCGGCACCACCGGCACCGGGTGGGTGAACCCGTTCGCCGCCGACTCGATCGAGATGATCTACAACGGCAACTCGGCAATCGCAGCGATCCAGTACTCGTTCCTGCCGAGCTGGATCTCCTTTCTCGTCGACGGCTCCGCAGCCAAGGCCGCCGGCGATGCATTGATCAACGGGGTTCACGAACGCTGGTCGCAACTGCCGGAGGACCAGCGCCCGAAGCTCGTGGTCTACGGCGAAAGCCTCGGCTCGCAATCCGCCGAAGCCGCCTTCGACGACCTCACCGACATGCGCAGCAAGATCGACGGCGCGCTGTTCGTCGGGCCTCCGAACTCGAACCAGCTGTGGCGCAGCATCGTCGACTATCGGGACCCCGGCAGCCCCGAAGTCCTGCCCGTCTACGAAGACGGCGTCGCAGTGCGGTTCGCCTCCGACCTGCAGACGCTCGAGGACCAGCAGGGAACGTGGGACGAACCTCGGGTCCTGTATCTGCAGCACGCGTCCGATCCGGTGGTGTGGTGGGGACCGGGATTGTTGTTCGAGCGACCCGATTGGCTCGCCGAACCTCCGGGTTCGGACCGAGCACCCTCCATGCGGTGGTATCCGATCGTCACCTTCGCTCAGGTCGCGGCCGACATCATGGTGGGCACGTCGCCGCCCGTCGGCCACGGGCACAACTACGAGGACCTCATCCCCTACGGCTGGGCCGCAGTCACGTCACCCGAGGGGTGGACGTTCGCCGATACCCGACGGATCGCCGAGGCCGTCGACAACCTCAACGACGGCGAGTAACTCGAAGCAGGCCTATCGATCGCGGCCGGGTCCGATCATCAGCCTTCTCCCTCGATCGCTTCCGCGGCACTCCGCATGGCGGACTCGAACGCTTCCCGGTTCCCAGGGTGGTTGATACCCGGCGCAGATGGGGACGCTCCTTCGATGATCTCGGCTCCTGGCACGCGGAAACCGCAGCGCTTCCAGCCCGACTTGGCCGGCACCCCGAGTAGTACGACAGCCTTCAGCTCGGGCAACAGACTCAACAGCTGCATGTTGTAGGGCGTCGCCCGCCTCAGTTCTTCTGCATTCGGCACCGATCCCACAATGGGGAAAGGACAGATGTTCCACGCGACCAGTGACGAACGGTCGATCCCCTCCTTGCTGCATGCCTCGAAGATCCGTGCAGCCACGGGGTCGTCGTTGTCGAGGCTGAGGAAACGAGCTCCGGATCGGCTCGGGTCTGCGTCGGCTTCGGGTGCTTTCAACATCAGAAGTACCGAGGCCTCTGTTCCGCCAAATGTTGGATCGAGGTACGGCAAGTTCTCGACCTGCCGCTCGTTGCTGATCGTGTCGACCAGCCTGTTGATCGGTTCGACATGGGGCGCATAGATGTGAGCGGCCCGATCAGCACGGACGCTCGGCTGTCTCATCGCACGAGGAAAGCGCGGAATCTGCACCAGCGCAGGATACGGGTCACCGAACTCACGACGGTGCTCGGCCGCCGTCAGACGCTCCAACCCTCTATTCGATTGCGGACTGCGCGATTGCTCTGTCGGACGCCCAGGTTGCATGAGCCATTCGAAACCCCAGCTTCGCAGTCAAGTCGGGGTATTTCGTGGCGAGACTGTTGTAGGCAGACTTCATCCTGACCGAGTGGATGAGGCGCGAGATCATCAAGATCTCGAAGGCCGCTGCTTCGAACCAATCGACATCGCGCGTATAGCCCACGACCGCTTTGGCACCCGTGGTCTTGCAGAAGTCCTGCAGCACGCCATCAGGTGCTGCGAGAACCTTGCACGCGGCGAAGTAGAGCACCTTGCCGCTGCACTTACCCGACAGGATCGCGGCGAAGTCCTCCAACGAAATATCTTCCTCGCCGAGATAAAGTGTCTCCGAACTGCCGTGCAAACCGAAGTAGCAAAGGTTGTATCCGGACATCCCCTTAGTTCTTCCGAGCCATCTGTTCAGGTGGAACTCCAGTTCAACCCTCGTCGCTACGTCTCGATGCACCAGACGTAATGTGCCGCTCAGTTCCAGCAGTCTCAGTACCGGCTCGATGCTCACCCTGCCTTCCATCCCATCGAACCACTCCCCCTCCAGACACAAGACGCCAGGCAATTTCTTCGCACTCACGGTTGCGAGCATGCCAAAGGCTCCACGCTCACGATCAGCTTTTCGACCGACTGCACATGCTGCCGACCGCGGCGAGCAGACACACGAAACGCTCCTGATCGTCTACTGGTTTCTGTATCACGGCTTCGCATTCCGTCACCTCACCATGCTCTTCTGAGCCCGCATAGATCCACATACGAAAGATCCCAGAAGACAACGTCTTCGGGGATCTTTCGCTGGTCGCGGTCTACTGGCCGCTGAGGTTACTGATGCTGTCGAGCCCTGGCGCCGGCCCATCCACCCGGCCCGCCGCGATTCCGCGGCGCTCCAACTCCTCCCACACCCCGGCCATGGCCGCAACCGGGTCGAGGTAGTACTCCGATTCCCGGACCCGCCAGAACTTCCAGCCACTGCGGTGCAGCTCACGCTCTCGCTCCAGATCGGCGTTCTGCCGGTCGGGGCTCGTGTGCCACTGCTCGTCGTCGCAGGCGACTGCCAACTTGCCTGCCGCCCCGGTCACGACGAGATCGATGAAGTGTCCGTTCACCTCGACCCGCGGGTTCACGTGATAGCCGCGAGTGGCAATGTCCAGGAAGACGTCCTGCTGGAAGAGGCTGTCGAATGCCTCGTGCCGCTCGTCACGCGTCACGCCGGCGGGCATCGGCTCGGCCGGCCGCGGGGACGTCGTCCGCATGTGGGTGAGCAGCGAGTACCGCAGGTCGGTGCGGCGCAGCGTGTCGATCGTCCTCGAGTGGAACAGCCACAGCTGGTCCTGGGCACGCGAGGCTGCCACGTTGAAGCGTCGCTGGTATTCGGTCCGGGTCAACGCCGCGATGTTCTGTTCGGGCGCGACGACCATCGACAGGAACACCACATTCCGTTCGTCGCCCTGGAAGTCAGGGGGCGTGCCGACGCGAAGCCTGCGTTCCTCCCACTGGTCCGGGGTGAGCCGGTCCAGTAGCTCGTTCTGGATGATGTCGACCTGTAGCTGCCCCTGCAGCACCACCACACCGAAGGTCTTGCCGTCGTAGGCCGGGTCCTCGACGCACTTCACGAGCGTGTCGACCAGGGCATGTGCCTCGGCGTAGTTCGTCAGCGTCGAGTTCTGGCCGGTGACGGCCCCGTCCTCGACGAGCGTGGTGCGCAACGGCTGCAGACGATCGGAGCCGTACTGCCGCATGGGAACCAGCGGATCGTCGGCGTAGAACTGGTCGCTCGACCACGCGATGATCTCCGGCATCGACCGGAAGTGCTCGCGCAACCGGACGATGCTGCCGAACCTCGACCGTAGCAACGAGAACAGGCTCGACCGCGGAGTGAAGCTGTCGCGCAGGTAGTTCGGGATGTCGGGCAGATACGAGTCGAGGCGGCTGAACACCCCGTCGAGCGCACCCAGCGACACCGCACTCGGTGCACACTGCTTGTCGTCGCCGACGATGATCACGCGCGGCGCCAACCACAACAGGAACAGGCTGCTGATGTCGGTCTGGCTCGCTTCGTCGACGATGACGACGTCGAACGAATTCTGCTCGGGCGGAATCGAAGCCAGCACCTGTTGCAGCGGCATCACCCAGGCCGGCACCGCGCCCTGCGCGACCTGCATGGCCTCACGCGCAGCCGCCCGATAACGTTCCGCGTAGCGCCCGGTTCCCTTACCGATACTCGCGACATGGTCGCGGTACGAATGGAGCGCCTGCACCTGCTCGGCGGTGGTGCGGTCGAGACACGCGCTCCATGCCTTCTCCTCGACGAGCTCGGTCGTGAGACGCGCGAGGTCCTTCTCGACGGCATCGAGTTCGCGTTCGAACTGCCCGTCGTCGTTTCGCTCCTGGAAGCGCCGCACCCATTCGTCTGCGCGTCGCCACGCCCACGCCTCCTCGACGTCTGCGAGGCGAACCGGCCACGCCAGACTCAACGGATTCTCGGCGAGAGCTTGTGCGAGCGCGGGTGCAGCGGTGGTCAGGCGCGCATGGAGGGAGACGAGTTCCAGCTCCTCGCGCTGCTCCCCCGCCGCCCGGTCCCACGCATCCAAGGCCGCATTGATGGCGTCGAAGTCGGCGTCGTGGAAGGCCCGTGCCAGCGCGCGTCCTTCGGGCGACGCTCCCCCGGAGATCTGGCTCCGCACGTACATGCCGATGGATTCGAGCCAGTTCTTGCTCGCTTCCGCGGTGCCCGCTGCGGCGATGGTCCGTGCCGACTCCGCGGTGGAGCGCGCCTGCTCGATGCTCGTGATCCGCGGCGCACCCGGATGGACTTCGCGCAGTGCCGATTCGACGTCGTGCACACGTGCCACCAGATTGTCGACGATGGCGCGGTCCCGGTCGAGGAATACGAGGGTGCCGACCGCACGGCTGCGCGACTCGTCGAGTTCGATATCGATGCCGAGATCGCGAAGCACGACGCGCGCGACCCGGATCGCTTCGAGCGCACGAAGGTGCTCGGCGACGATGCGCGCGGTCTGGGCGGTGGTGGCCGCGACGCCGTCGACGGTCGCGAGTTCACCGAGTGCCTCGACGGCGGATTGCTCGTCGCTGCGCCGGAAGCGGGTGAAACCGCTGCGCCAGGTGTCGCCCGCCTCCAGCTTGCGCGCGAGCGCGTCGTACGCCTCGAAGGCCTGCCGTCCCGTCACGGCGGTCTCCACCGAGCCGGCACCGATGATCCGGTCGGCCTCCTGCGCGGCCTGCACGAGCTCAGCGAGTTCGGCGGTCTTCCCCCACAGATGCTGGGCCCGGCCCGACAGGACGTCGTCGGCGACGCGCTGGATCCGCGCGTCGAGCCGGTCCGCGTCCTCGAGGGCACCCTGCAGCTGCTCGCACAGGTCGCGGATGCGGCCGAGTGCTTCGAGCGACGCACTCTCGAGAACCCGCAGCAGGCCCTGCGTCTCACCGTTGGTGGTGCCGCTCGATGCCTGGGAGACGGCGGCGCACGCGTACTGCAGTTCCCTCTGGGTGGGCAGGGACAGTTCGGGGAAGCGCTGCTGGCGACGGCGCGCGCGCTCGACGCTCGACCGTTGATGCAACGAGTGGAGCGTGACCAGCTCGTCGACGGTCAGCGGTGGGGTGTCGGTGAGCAGAGGCGCCGGCAACCACGCGTACTTGGCTTCGTGCGCGCGGACCCGCCGGACGATCGACGCGGCCGTCCCCTCGTAACCGGCGGCGACGTCGGCGTGGACCTCGGTTTCCTCCGCGCGCGCCTGCCGGATCTGTTCCATCAGCGTCGCGCGACGCTCCAGTGCGTCGTTGCGCTGCGTGGTGAGTTCGTCGATGCGCTCCTGTGCGCGCCGCACGTTGAATTGCGCCTTGCGGATGGCGATTTCGCTGACGCTGCGGGTGAGCTCCACCGTGCCGCCGTGCACCGGGTCGGTGACGGCCACGCACAGTTCCTGCAGTTCGGACGGGAGCTTCTCGCGGAGTACACGCAGGGCTTGCGCCTTCTCACTGGTGACCAGTACGCGCTGGCCCCGTGCGAGCAGCGCCGCGACGATGTTGGCGATGGTGTGGGTCTTGCCCGTGCCCGGTGGTCCCTCGACCACGACACCGCTGTCACCGGCGAGCCGGTCGATGATGTCGCGCTGCTCCTCGTTGGCGGGCAGCGGCATCAGCTGCTCCCCGGTGAACTCGGTCGACGGCGTGCCGATACGGTCGAGCCAGGCGACCCGGTCGTCCGGTTCGATCGCTTCGACGAGCTGCGCCAGCCCGAGCGGCACCGGGTTCGACTCGTCGGCGGCCGCCTCGGTCATGCGGCTGTAGTACTCGATGAGCGCGTGGGCGCCACGCTTGCGCAGTACGAGTACGGGCGACGGTGTCACGAACGCATCGGACGACGATGCTTCGCCCGGCCGCTCGACGATGTCGACCGGCACGGTGAGCGCCCGCTCGGTCCAGCTCTTCAGGAACGCGCGGGCCGCGGGGTCGAGAGGCGAGGCGACCTGGGTGACGAGGGAATCGTGCAATTCGCGGACGCTCGTCGGGTCGAAGACCTCCAGTCCGGTGAGGAGCTGGACGTCTTCCAGCGACGGCCCGGCGTTGGGACTCAGCCGGACCACCAGGTCGCCGGAGTCGCCCTGTCGCTCGATGAGCGCGGCCTGCGTGATCAGGTGCGTGTGGACCCGCGCGCCCGCAATACCCTCGGAGAGGTGCAGCAACCCGGACGCGACGACGAGCTCCAGCGATTCGGGCTGGTCCTCGAGATCGAGCATGGCTCGCTGCAGGAAGCTGTACAGATGCGAGGCGGCCTGCCGCTCGCGGTCGACGACCGCCCACGCCCGCCAGTCCGTCAGCCAGGCGTCGAGACCGTCGACGCCGATGGCCTGCGGGTCGAGTTCGGGCTCGACGGCGGACTCCGCGATGTCTCCGTGCACGTATTTCGCGAGTTCTGCGGGCGGACGCGGCGGTTCTTCGAGCCGCGCGCGGCGCGCACGCAGGATGACGTCGCCCGATGCGGCATGGGGCCGCAGCCCGGCTCTGATGTTTCCCTCCTCGAGGGACATCACGGCGCGGTGTTTGTCGACGACGCGGATGGGCGTGCTGCGGGCCTTGACGAGCTCGGCAAGGAAGGCAAGCAGGCGCTGCACGCGATCCCTCAGTAGGGGTTCGCTCTCGCCTGACTCCACGCGCACTCCACTCACCCTTGCGGACGTCCTTCCACCCGTCCACGGGGACGGGTATGTCCACCTTAGAAGTCTTGATCGACATACGCGTTTCCGGATCCGGACGACACGGGCCGTCGCGCTTGCCGATCTTCGCCGTCGAGGCGCTGACCTGCAGGAACGGGGTGAGTGGAAGTGTCAGGGGATGGTGATCGTGCGCGAGGCCGCCGGCGCGTGGTTGGTCGCTCCGAGTTCGCGTGCCGTCTGCCGCGGCGGCACCCGATCCAGCGCCCAGCGTTCGACCAGCAGCGTGATCTTGGTCGGCATCTCGGTACGCAGGCGCCGGAACGACTCCTCCGGGTCGGTTCCCACCCACCCGAGCAGCACCCACCATGCCCACGCGACCGCGCCGGCGTTGGCGACGAAATCCGGGATGACCGGGATGCCGCGACCGGTGAGCACGGCTTCGGCGTCAGGAGTCGTCGCGGAGTTCGCGGCCTCGACCACGACCCGCCCGGCGACCCGCCCGACGTTCTCCGCCGTGATGGCGTAGGAGATGGCAGCGGGAACGAAGATGTGGGCAGGAATGCCGATCACCGCGTCGCGCGGAAGTTGCTCGACATTCGACGGAACGCGGGATCGGTCGATCTCCCCGTATTCGTCCCGCAGGTCGAGCAATAGCGGGATATCCAGCCCTTCACGGCAATACAGCGTTCCGGCGGCATCGGCGACGGCGGTCACGTGCATACCCGCTTCGTGCAGATACCAGGCGGCGCCACCACCCATCGTGCCGATTCCCTGGATCGCGACGGTGGTCTCGGCCGGCATCCATCGGAACGCGTTCGCGGTGGCGATGCAGGCCTGCGCAACGCCGTAACCACCGATCACGTCGCCCAGCAGGAAACCGCCGTCGACCGGCGCGTTCAGGGACATCCGCACCCGGTCCAGGGTGATCGCCGGATCCGCCGCGCGGCAGATCGCGGCATGGAACGACTGGTGCAGGCCAAGCCGCTCGAAGACCTCGTCGAGAAGATGCTGGGGAACACCCAGGTCCTCGGCCGTGACCCAATGCGCGTTCAGCCACGGACGCATCGCCTGGCAGAACCGCTGCAGCACGCCGACGGCACGGGGATCCTTCGGATCGAAGTCGATCCCGCCCTTCGCGCCGCCCACCGGCAGGTCGAACACCGCGGTCTTGGCCGCCATTCCTCGCGCCAGATCCTCGACCTCCGACATCGTGCACCCGGCCCGCATGCGTGTGCCGCCGGTCGCCATATCACCCACCAGGGTGTGGACGACGAGATAGCCGTGCGCACCCGTCACCGGGTCCGTCCAGATCAGGCGCATGAAAGGTTCGTCCTGGCGGGTGTCCACCGCGTCGACGCGTGCTGCCATCGTGGTCATGTGCGGTCCCCCGTTCGTCAGAGTCGTCGCTACGGCGATTCGGCCGGTGACGCCAGCGTGCCCGGGGGTAGCGCGGAGCGTCCAGTTACGAAACTCGAAGGTGAGAGTTCACGATTTCTACACAGCGCGATGTCGCAGCGGTTGCGAGCCTGTGTGCGTTACCTACGCTGACGACATGGAGCTGTCGCTGCGCCGGTTACGGATGCTTCGAGAACTGCATCGCCGTGGCACCGTGACGGCCGCCGCGCTCGCCCTGCACTACACCACCTCGGCGGTCTCGCAACAGCTCACCCAACTCGAACGGGATGTCGGCGCAAGGCTTTTCGAACGCCGGGGGCGTCGGGTCCAGTTGACCGAAGCCGGTGTACTGCTCGCCGAGCATGCCGAAGACATCCTGCAGTCGGTGGAACGCGCGACGACCGCACTCGAACGGACACGCGACGGTGTCACCGCGCGTCTCACAGCCGGCGTGTGGGCGTCCGTCGCGTCCACGCTGATACCCACTGCACTGGCGCTGCTGGCCGCCGAACACCCCGGCATCGAGGTCCGGACGCGAGAGCTCACGCCCGAAGAGACCGCCGACGCCGTCCGCGACGGTTCCCTCGACTTCTCCTTCGTCATCGAATACTCCGGCTACCCGATGCTGTGGGATCCGGAGTTGACGAGGGTGGTGATCGCGGTCGAGCGACTGCACGCCGCGGTGCCACCCGGAACGGTGCCGGCAGGCACCATCGCACTCGCCGACCTCGCCGAGCACCCCTGGGTTCTCGCTGGGCCCCACTCTCATTTCGGTCGCGCGGTGAGCCTCGCGTGTCAGCGTGCGGGGTTCGAGCCCAGGATCAACCACGAAGTCGGTGAGCAGGCGACAGCGTTGTCGATGGTCGCCGCGGGGCTGGGCGTCACCCTCGTCTCCGATCTCGGATTGACGTTGAGCCCACCCGGAGTCGAGGTCGTGGCGTTGACCGAACCGCTCATTCGCACGATCTCCATCGCCCATCGCGGGATCGCTGCGGAACGGCCCCCGCTGCGGCTGGTCATCGACGCCGTACGCACCGCCGCAGCGGAACGGGGGCTCGCGGCCCAGTAGCCACGAGCCCCCGCTTCTGTTGTCACTGCGCGAGCTGGCGCAGCACGTACTTCAGGATTCCGCCGTGCCGGAAGTACTCGGCCTCGGCGGGGGTGTCGATGCGTACCGTCGCGTCGAACTCCATATCCCCCGCCTTCACGTGCACGGTCTCGGGAATCTCGTTGCCGCCCTCCAGACCGGTGATGGTGAACTCCTCCTCCCCCGTCAGGCCGAGGCTCTGCGCCGACTCGCCCTCCGGGAACTGCAGCGGCAGCACGCCCATGCCGATGAGATTGGAGCGGTGGATGCGCTCGTACGACTGCGCGATCACCGCCCGCACACCCAGCAGCAGCGTGCCCTTCGCCGCCCAGTCACGCGACGAACCCGACCCGTACTCCGCGCCCGCGAGCACGACCAGCGGAGTGCCGTCCTCCGCGTACTTCTGCGCGGCGTCGTAGATGCTCATCTGCTCGCCGGTCGGCAGATACCGGGTGACGCCTCCCTCGACGTCCGGCACGAGCTGGTTGCGCAGCCGGATGTTGGCGAAGGTGCCGCGGATCATCACCTCGTGGTTGCCCCGTCGCGAACCGTAGGAGTTGAAGTCGGCCTGGTCGACGCCGTGCTCCTGCAGGTAGCGACCGGCGGGGCTGTCCCGTCGGATCGACCCGGCCGGCGAGATGTGGTCGGTGGTCACCGAATCGCCGAGCAGCGCGAGCACCCGCGCGCCCTCGATGTCGCGCAGCGGGTCGGGCTCCGACGACATGCCCTCGAAATACGGAGGTCGCCGCACGTACGTCGACTCGTCCTTCCACTCGAACACCTCACTGTCGGGCACGTCGAGATTCCGCCACGTCTCGTCGCCCGTGTAGACGTCCTGGTAGCCGGTCTCGAACATCTCCGCGCGCACCGCGTCGTCGATGACCTCCTGGATCTCCTGCGTGGTGGGCCAGATGTCGCGCAGGTAGACCTCGTTGCCCTCGGTGTCGGTGCCGAGCGGGTCCTTGAAGAGGTCGACGAGCATCGAGCCGGCCAGCGCATACGCGATCACCAGCGGCGGCGACGCGAGGAAATTCATCTTCGTCTGCGGATGGATCCGTCCCTCGAAGTTGCGGTTGCCCGACAGCACGGCCGAGACGTTGACGTCGTGCTCGTCGATCGCGGCGGCAATCTCGTCGGGAAGCGGGCCGGAATTGCCGATGCAGGTCGTGCAGCCGTAGCCGACGAGATTGAAGCCGAGCTTGTCGAGATACGGTGTCAGACCCGAACGTTCGTAGTAGTCGGTGACGATCCGCGACCCCGGAGCCAGCGTGGTCTTCACCCACGGCTTGCTCCGCAGCCCCTTCTCGACCGCCTTCTTGGCGAGCAGCGCCGCGCCGATCATCACCGAGGGGTTCGACGTGTTCGTGCACGACGTGATCGCCGCGATCACCACGTGGCCGTTGTCGAGTTCGAACTCGTCGCCGTCGCCGATCCGCACCGGGACCTTCTTCGACGGTGGTGCCGAGGTATCGGCATCGTCGGGTACGGGCTCGCGCGGCTCGTCGCGGGAGTCCTCGCTGCGCACCGACACCGGGTCGCTGGCGGGGAACGATTCGAGCACGCCCTCGTCGACACCCGAATCCTGGACGCGGGAGACGACGTCGGGCACCTCCTCACCGTTGAGCAGCGAGGTCACGGCCCTGGGCGTGAGCGCGACCGGAATGCGGTCCTGCGGTCGCTTCGGGCCGGCGACGGACGGGCGGACCTTCGCCAGATCCAGTTCGACGACCTCGCTGTACTCGGGCTCGCGATCCGGGTCGTGCCACAGACCCTGTTCCTTCGCATACGCCTCGACGAGGCGGATCTGCCGGTCGTCGCGTCCGGTGAGGCGCAGGTAGTCGAGGGTGACGTCGTCGATCGGGAAGATCGAGATCGTCGAGCCGTACTCGGGGCTCATGTTGCCGATGGTCGCGCGGTTGGCGAGCGGCACGTTGGCCACGCCGGGACCGAAGAACTCGACGAACTTGCCGACCACGCCTGTTTTGCGGAGCATCTCGGCGACGGTGAGCACGAGGTCGGTCGCCGTCGTGCCTTCCGTCAGCTCGCCGGTGAGCTTGAAGCCGACGACCTGCGGGATCAACATCGACGCGGGCTGGCCCAGCATCGCCGCTTCGGCTTCGATACCACCTACACCCCAGCCGACCACGCCGAGGCCGTTGACCATGGGGGTGTGCGAGTCGGTGCCGACGAGCGAATCGGGATAGGCGACGAGCCCGCCGTCCCCGTCCTCCCGCGTGAAGACGACGCGGGCCAGGTACTCGAGGTTCACCTGATGGCAGATGCCGGTGCCGGGCGGAACCACCTTGAAATCGTCGAAGGCACCCTGCGCCCAGCGCAGCAGCTCGTAGCGTTCACGATTGCGCTGGAACTCGAGATCGGTGTTGATCCGGAAGGCGTCCTCGGTGCCGAAGACGTCGGCGATCACCGAGTGGTCGATGACCAGCTCGGTGGGGATCAGGGGGTTGATGCGCTTCGGGTCGCCGCCCTGCTGGGTCATGGCGTCGCGCATTGCGACGAGGTCCACGACGCACGGGACGCCGGTGAAGTCCTGCATGAGGACGCGTGCCGGGGAGAACTGGATCTCCGGGTTATGGGTCGACTTCGGATCCCATCCCGCGACGGCCTCGATCTGCTCCCGGGTGACGAGACGCCCGTCCTCGGTGCGCAGCAGGTTCTCCAACAGGACCTTGAGGCTGTAGGGCAGTCGCTCCGAGCCCGGGACCTTGTCGATGCGATAGATCCGATAGTCGGTGTCGTCGACCTTCAGGGTGTCGCGTGCGCCGAAACTGTCGTCACTCATGAACGTGCCTCCCGACTGCGATGTTTCCGGTGGTTACCCGAATGGGTAGCCCGTTCCGCCGTGCGGCAATCACCGGGGTGGATTCAGGCGCCCCGGACACCGGCAGAGGGCGACTCGATAGCGACGCGTGAAACGGTCATCGGTGCGCGTTATTGCGCGCTCCGATGACCAGTTCGCGCCCGTGGTCCGGGGTGCTGTGAGAGCGCTTCGGGAGTGTGTAACGCGGGCGCCGGCACACGCGACACCCATACGGTCATTCCATACAGAACGGACATTGCAGTGAACCTGTTCGCCGGCTCGCAGCCGCGTCATTCTCGGCCTGCCCTGAGCCGACGAGCACGGATCGCTGCGCACAGTCCGCTGTGGTGGGAGGCGCGATATCTCGGAGGATTCGACGACCCGCGGCCATAAGCCGCCACTTCGCCCTCCTCTCATCCCGTCCACATACGGACTGCAGCCCATATCCGGGGCGGGATGTGCCAGGCCGACAGCATTCACACAAGGATTGGAATCAATGAGGAAGTTCATCGGAACGCTCGCTGCTGCTGCCACGCTCGCGGCAGGTTCGGCAGTGCTCACCACCCCCGTGGCCCAGGCTGTGACCATCTCCGGCAGCGGGGTGAAGTACGTGTTCTGCAGCTCCAACCAGCACAACAACCAGATCTCGTACGACGACCGGTACGGCGAGGTCAGCAAGATCGTCAGCCTGCCCGCCAAAGCGCAGGACGGCAGTTACTGCGGCGTCATCGAGGTCGGCATCGAGTCCGATTCGTATGTGTCTGCTCTGATCGAGAACGAGCGTGCGCACTACGTCTACGCCGCCGTCTACTCGGTCTCCTACCCGTTGTTCTCGGGTAGCACCGGCGCGCCGCCGAACTACACCCTGGTTGCACGGGACGAAAGCCATAGCAGCTACGGCGGATACAACTACGCCTTTGCATACTGACGCTCAGCGCTGAGCCTCCCTCACCCATAGTGGGGTTGGCGAGGTGACCGAATGCCCTCGGCTTCCTGGAGCCGAGGGCATTCGAGTACGGCGATCATGAAGTCGACGTCTCCTCGCTGTTCTCAGCTCTGTGTTAGCGTCTGCACGGCAGTCGATCGGGGGGTCGTATGGGTAGGTGGGAAACAGTTGCGCTCACCGCAGTCGCGGCAGTGGTGACGGCGTGCAGTCCGAGCGCCGCAGGCGACGTCACCGAAGACGAGACAACTACGTCGGCCACCCGCACCCCACGCATCACCGACAATTCCGGCCGCCCACCGGTCACCTTCGATCCCTGTTATGACATTCCCGACGACGTCATGAACGCAGCCGGGTACGACGCGGCGAAGAAGGAAGTCGCGGATTACCCGATGGGTACCCACACCTTCCTCGGTTGTACATACCGAAAGGATGACCACGTCCCCGGAGTCCGGCGAGGCTATAGCCTCAGTATCTTGTCCGGGAATGTGACCCTCGACGAAGAACTCGCGAAGAACGGCTCCATAGCGACCGAAACTAGCATTAACGAACGTCGGGCACTCCTCAAGATCGACCAAGAGAACTCTGCCGCATGCAAATACGTTCTTCAGACCAACTTCGGTGTCGTCTTCTTCAACAGGCTCTACAACAAGGACCACGCAGGAGAAGTACCTCAGAGTGAGTGGTGTTCGCGCATGGAAGAACTCGTTATTTCACTCGAACCGTTCATCGGGAACAAATAGGGAATTACATGCCAGACTTCACCAGGCTTGAACCGCATGTCGTATCCGAGATCTTGAGAATTTGTGAAGTCATGTTGGTGGAGCTGGACGCGTCCAGAGCGAGGGCCGATAACCTCACAGATACGCGAGGTTTCGGTGACTTCGACTCCGCCCAACAACTCGCCGCAGGATACCGCCGTAAAGCTGCAGGCACACCCGAGTCGGCCAGAGAACGCATGCAACAGTTCATCGACGCCCTTCTGCAACTCCGCGACGCTTTCGCCGCCGGCGGAGAAGCATTCCTCGACACCGAAGCCGACTGGGCTCGACAACTCGCCACCACCGACCCTGTCAACGGAGCGGGAAACGGCCATCAGAGCGCGCAATAACGCGCACCGATGACCACTTCGCTCTCCGGAGTACTGCCATCGGTGGTTGTGTTAGCGTCTGCCGACAAATCGATCGGGGGGGTCGCATGGGTAGGTGGGGAACAGCCGCGCTCGCAGCACTGGCGGTAGTGGCGACGGCGTGCAGTCCGGGTTCGGCGGAGCCGGCCACGAGCGACGCGGCTTCCACGTCGGCCACCCGGACCCCGCGCATCACCGACGACTCCGGCAGACCCCCCGTCACCTTCGACCCCTGCTACGACATCCCCGACGACGTCATGCACGCGGCCGGGTACGACGCGGGGAAGAAGGAAGTCGCGGACATGCCGATGGGGACGTACACCTTCCTCGGCTGCGCTTACGACAAACGGGACCACGTCCCCGGCCTGCGACGTGGGTACGGACTCAACATTCTGTCCGGGAACGTCACCCTCGAGGAAGAGCACTCGAAGAACGCCTATGTGGCTTCCCCAATCACGATCAACGGCAGAGCCGGACTACGCGAGGTGGGACCGAGCGGGAACAACGAGTGCACGTACGCATTGCAAGCGGAATTCGGAATCGTGCTGTTCAACCGGCTTTACTACACTGACACGGTAGAACCGGCGCCCGAGAGTGAATGGTGCTCGGGCATGGATCAATTCGTCACCTCGCTCGAGCCTTACATTCCCGAGTGAGAGCGGAGGATGAGGACGTATGCCTGACTTCACCAGACTCGAACCACATGTGATCGATGAGATCCTGCGGATCTGCAACGTCATGTTGGACGAGTTCGAGACCGCAGCACGGACTGCTTCCAGACTCACTGCAGTCCGCGGTTTTGGCGACTTCGATTCTGCGCAGCAACTCGCTGCAGGTTACCGTCGAAAGGCCTCGGGGACGCCTGAGTCAGCTGTGGAACGCATCGAGCAGTTCAGCGAAGCCTTGAAGCAACTCCGCGACGCCTTCGCGACCGGCGGAGAAGCCTTCTTCGACACCGAATCCGATTGGGCCCGCCAACTCGCCGCCACCAACCCCGACAGCGGAGCGGGAAATGATCATCGGAGCGCACAATAACACGCACCGATGACCATTTCGCGCGTTCGAGCAGTTGTGTTGTTGTCGGCCGACAATCGATCGGGACCGAATAGGCAAGGGGAACAGCTGATTCGACTTCCATCCGCTCGCAGGTTCGTCATTCGCTACGGTTACGGCAGGTGCAGATAGCAATTTCGCGAGCGGATGCATTGAGAAGGTGCCCCGAGCACCGCCACCGACCCCGACAGCGGAGCGGGAAATGGTCATCAACGCGCGCAATAACACGCACCGATGACCACTTCGCGCTCCGCAGCGCTCAGGCGATCCTCACCCGCGCGACGAAGCAGAGATCAGTCGTCGACTTCCACCCCGTACCGGCGGGCGAGGGCTGCGAGGTCGTCGTCGTATCCCTGCCCCACCGCGCGCAGCCGCCATGTGCCGGCGCGACGGTAGATCTCGGCGAGCACCATGGTGCGTTCGGTGGTGCCGGCGTCGAGCACGAAGGTCGCGGCGGTGCCGGCCTCGCTGTCGACGCTGACCGATACCGCGCCGAGTTCGCCGAAGGTGCGGTTGCCGTCGATCGCCGCGGCGACGGCGA
The DNA here is from genome assembly GCF_004153645.1 of Rhodococcus sp. Q1. Lineage (NCBI taxonomy): Bacteria > Bacillati > Actinomycetota > Actinomycetes > Mycobacteriales > Nocardiaceae > Rhodococcus > Rhodococcus sp. Q1. The sequence goes on from NZ_SDMJ01000011.1 coordinate 72,634, forward strand.
TGCGTTCGCATTCGGCGGGGAGTTCCGCGAGGTCGACGCGGATGCAGTGCTCGCTCGACCCGTCGATGGTCAGTTCGACGACACCGTCGTCGTAGAGCGGGTTGTTGTAGAAGACGAAATCGTCGTCGGTGTCGACCTTCTCGTCGGCGCCGAGCAGGAAGGCCACAATGTCGAGATCGAATTCGTCGCCGAAGGCTTCGGCTTTCCAGGCGACGTTCACGGCCCAGCGGTGACTGTCGCACGGCAGGTCGATCACCTCACCGCGGGACAGCACCGGCGCCGTCAGCCGCGACTCCGCCCGCATGTGCGGGGGCACCACTCCGTTCTCCACCGCGGCATCGACGTCGTCGGGTCGCAGGACGGGCAACTCACGCGCCGCGACCCGCGCCATCCGCTTGTCGGCTTCTCCCCCTTCGAGGACCAGCACGTCGGTGACGGCGGCCGTGAAGTTGAGGGCCGGCCGGGCACCGAGCTGAGTGAGGCGCGAGCGCATCATGACGGCCTGCAGATGCGTGCCGCCGAGCAACAGCACCGTGCGTCCGGTCCACATCTTGGGCTTCTGCCCCGTCAGTGTTCGGACCTGAGGCACCACCGCGACCTGCGGTTCCGGCGGCGGGATGATGTCGACGACGGTCGCGACCTTCGGTTCGCCCGGCCGCACTCGCGTCAGCAGCTTCTCGAGCTGGTGTTCGCTGATCACGGGAATGCCTTCGGACATCGCCTTGCGGACCTTGGCGGTCTGCACCGTGGGGTCGTTGCACACCACGGCGCTGGTCTGCTTGCTCGCGTTGTTCATCACGTCGAGTCCGGCGTCGGTCAGCCGGTTCGCGAGCGCGACACGCGGAGTGACGGTGGAGCCGCTGATCACGACCTTCATGCCCTGGACGAGGCCGTCGTCGCCGAGACGACCCGGGTTCTTCCATTGGCACGCGACCCGCGGGACGGATGCCGGATACACCGACTTACGGCTGCGGCAGTTGACGACGGGCAACGGCAATTGCAGGTTGTCGGCCATGGCCGCGCTGCGCAGGAAGATCTCGGACAGGACGCGCGCGTCGTCGTAGGCGTCGTGTTCCTGGAGCTGCTGGACCTGCCAGTGCTGCGCAAGGGTCGCCAATCGGAAGTTGGGGACGTCGAGTTCGAGCCGGCGCGACAACGCGAGCGTGCACAGACGGTGCTCCGCCGGCAGCGAGGTGCCGGCCCGACGGAACTCGGCGTCGAGGAATCCGTAGTCGAACGACGCGTTGTGGGCGACGATCGTGGCGCCGTCGAGAATCCCGGCGAGTTCACCGGCGATGTCCTCGAAGCGCGGCGACCCGGCGAGGCGCTCCCGCGTGAGGTTGTGGACGTGCACCGGTCCCGGGTCGCAGCCGGGGTCGACGAGGGTCGAGAACTCCTGCTCGACAGAGCCGTCCTCGCGCAACACGAGGGCGGCCACGCTCAGGACCCTATGTGCGTTGGACCGCACACCCGAGGTCTCGACGTCGACCACCACCCATCGATGGTCGCGGGGCAACGTCACGACTCCCTTCGCGGGTGCGTGCACTTCGATCACGTACTCCTCCGATCGCTTCGTCCCCCGACGAGAACCACCACAATCGGACATTCTTAACCCGTCTACCGACAGGATCGAAACCGCCCTCCCGCTGTAACACGACGTCCGGTTCCACCGATATCGTCCGTCTCTCCTACGGGTTATGGTGCAGCGGACCGACCCCGCCGAAGGAGCAGCATGACCGACCGCTCACCTCTCGAGATCGTGGCGCGACTGACCGTCGAGGAGAGGGCGTCGCTCACCAGCGGCCTCGACTTCTGGCACACCGAACCGATTGCGCGCGAGAACATCCCCTCGATCATGCTCACCGACGGGCCACACGGTGTGCGGAAACAGACCGCCGAGGGCGACCATCTCGGTCTGCACTCGTCCGTGCCCGCGACCTGCTTCCCGCCTGCCGTCGCGCTGGGGTGTTCCTTCGACCCGGAGTTGCTCGAGCGCGTCGGCGCGGCGTTGGGAGCGGAGGCCCGCGCACTGCAGGTCGGTGTCCTGCTCGGGCCCGGTATCAACATCAAGCGCTCCCCCTTGTGCGGCCGGAACTTCGAGTACCTGTCGGAGGATCCGCTGCTCTCGGGTGTTCTGGGCGCTGCGCTCGTGCACGGCATGCAGTCGCAGGGTGTCGGTGCGTCACTCAAGCACTTCGCGGCGAACAACCAGGAGACCGACCGGATGCGGGTCTCCGCCGACGTCGACCCGCGGCCACTGCGGGAAATCTATCTGCGTGCCTTCGAACGGGTCGTGCGCGACGCGCAGCCGTGGACGGTGATGTGCTCGTACAACCGGATCAACGGGGTGTACTCGTCCCGTAACCCGTGGCTGCTCACCGACGTCCTGCGCGGCGAGTGGGGTTTCGAGGGTCTGGTCGTGAGCGACTGGGGTGCTGTCGACGACCGCGTCGCGTCCCTCGCGGCAGGTCTGGATCTCGAGATGCCCTCCACAGGAGGTCGTACGGACGCCGAGATCGTCGCGGCGGTGCGGGCGGGCACGGTCGACGAATCGGTCCTCGACACGGCAGCCGCGCGGGTGATCGAACTGGTGCAGAAGGCCGTCGCTGCGTCCGATCCCGGCGCGACCTTCGACGCCGATGCCCATCACGCCCTCGCACGCGAGGTGGCCGGGCAGAGCATCGTCCTGCTCCGCAACGAGAACGACCTGCTCCCCCTCGCCACCGACGCGAACATCGCGGTGATCGGTGAACTGGCCCGCACGCCGCGCTACCAGGGTGCCGGATCGTCCCGGATCGAGCCGACGCGTCTCGACAACGCGCTCGACGAGATCCGGTCGCTGTCCGGCCGGGACGTTCCCTTCGCCGCCGGTTACGCGCTCGACGGATCGGACTCGCCCGCACTCGTCGACGAAGCGGTAGAGCGTGCCGCAGATGCCGATATCGCGGTCGTGTTCCTCGGTGTACCCGCCGAACTCGAATCCGAAGGTTTCGACCGCGACGACCTCGAACTCCCGCAGCGTCAGACCGCGCTGCTCGATGCTGTGCTGACGGCGAACCCGAACGTCGTCGTCGTGTTGTCGAACGGCGGTGTCGTGCGGCTCAGCGGCTTCGCCGACCGTGTTCCGGCGATCGTGGAAGGATGGCTGCTCGGGCAGGCCGGTGGCGGCGCCGTCGCCAACGTGCTCTACGGGCACGTGAATCCGAGCGGCCGACTCGCGGAGACCGTCCCGATCCGGCTCGAGGACACCCCGGCGCACACGAACTTCCCGGGCGAACACGGCCACGTGCGGTACGGAGAAGGATTGTTTGTCGGATACCGCTCGTACGACGCGCGTCGCCTCGACGTGTCCTTCCCCTTCGGTCACGGCTTGTCGTACACGACGTTCGAATACTCCGATGCCGCTGTGGAATCCGACGGCGATCTCACGGTGCACGTCACCGTCACCAACACGGGTGGGCGTGCGGGCGCCGAGGTCGTGCAGGTGTACGTCGGTGCACCCGGTTCGTCCGTTGCGCGGGCGCCGCGAGAGTTGAAGGGCTTCGCCAAGGTCCGTCTGGATTCCGGCGAATCGCAGCGTGTCGCCGTGAGTATCCGACGCGACGACCTCGCCTACTGGGACACCCGCGTCGATTCCTGGGTGGTCGAAGGTGGCACGTACAGCATCGACATCGGTGCGTCGTGCCGCGACATCCGGCAGACGCTCACCGTCGACGTGACGGGCGACGCGGTGCGAATTCCGCTGACGATGGAGTCGTCTCTCGGAGAACTGTTCCAGAACCCCGTTGCCGCCGAGATCGTCCTGCAGGCGTTCGGTTCGCTCGGCGGCGAGGTCGGGGTCGACGAGAGTGTTCTGAAGATGGCGGCGTCGATGCCGCTCGGTCGTCTCGCCGGGTTTGCTCCGGGGGTCGAGCCGGAGCAGATCCAGCAGCTTCTCGATGTCGCCGATCAACAGGAATGAGCGTCACGACCCGGCCGTGAGGAGTACTTTCAGCGCACCGGTCTCGCCGGCACGGGAGAACACGTCGTAGGCCTGTTCGAACTCGTCGAGCGCGAACCGGTGCGTGATCATCGGCGACGTGTCGAGCTGACCACTGCTCACGAGACCGATCAGTGTGGGCGTCGAGTAGGTGTCGACCAGCCCGGTGGTGATCGTCAGGTTCTTGATCCAGATGTCCTCGAGGTGCAGGGTCGCAGGTTTGCCGTGCACGCCGATGTTCGCGACGTGTCCGCACGGCCTGACGAGCGCGACCGCCTGCTCGAACGTTTCGGGATAGCCGACGGCCTCCACGGTGACATCGGCGCCGAGACCTCCCGTGAGATCTCGGACGACGGCCGCCGCGTCCTCGCGACCGCTGTTGACCACGACGTTCGCCCCGAACGCCTTCGCCGCGTCGAGGCGACTGTCGGCGAGGTCGACGGCGACGATGCGGCTCGGGCTGAACAGTCGTGCGGCGAGGATCGCGGCGAGTCCGATGGGTCCGGCTCCGATGACGACGACGACGTCGGCCGGCCGAAGACAGCCGTTGAGTACGCCGACCTCGTAGGAGGTGGGCAGAATGTCGGCGAGCATCAGCATCTGCTCGTCGCTCACGCCGTCGGGAATACGGTGGGTCGAATTGTCGGCGTACGGAACTCGGACCAGTTCGGCCTGGGTGCCGTCGATCAGATGCCCGAGGATCCAGCCGCCGCCTCCGAGGCACTGACCGTACCGGCTCTCGCGACAGAAGCGGCACGTACCGCACGCGGTGATACACGAGACGAGCACTCGGTCGCCGGGAGCGAGTGTCTGCACTCCGTCCCCCACCTCGACCACGGTGCCGACGGCCTCGTGGCCGAGGATCCGGCCGTCGGTCACCTCGGGCACATCCCCTCCGAGGATGTGCAGGTCGGTGCCGCAGATGGTGACCGCGTCGACCCGCACCACCGCGTCGGTACTGTCCTGGATGGTTGCGGCGGGAACGTCCTCCCACGATCGTTTTCCCGGTCCGTGAAATACCAGTGCCTTCACAGTCAGGCCTTTCGCCGACGGTTTCGGTCCTATTTCAGGGTGCCACGAGCGATACAGGGATCGGAACCTTTCGGGGCAACGAGCATCTCCGGCCGTTGCCTTCGGAGGCTACGATTCGATCGAGCCGATCGGGCGAACGGCCTGCAGCACCATCACACTGCCGTTGACTCCGTAGACATACACGGTGTCGGACAACTCGAACGGGTACGGGTCGAGGCGGACGCGGCGCTCGCCCACGATCAACGGCGAGTCGGTAGGAGACCAGGCACTCGGGTCGTAGACGACGCGGGATATCGGGCCTGTCCGTAGCTGCAGTGCGGTGATCAGATCGGGAAGTTCGGTGGCAAGGTTGTTCGTTCGCGGCCACCAGGTGGCGTCGATGTAATCCTTCGGGTCCGTACGTAGATGCACTCGCGGGGTCGGGGTAGGCGTGCGCGGCGGTAGGGATGGCGTGGACCGAGGTGCTGGCGTCATGGGACGCTCCCGTCGTGGCCTCCGGGAAGACCGGCTCGTCGACTCCGGCATGGCGCAACTGGGTGGTTTGCGCATGATGCCGTCGGATACAGCCGAGCCTACGCCTCCGTGTACGCGACCGGAGTGCAGCAGAATCGACTCGATCCGGATCGCGCATCGCCGTGGACACGCCGATCGGCGGTCCATACCGGTTGCAGCATGCGTCTGTCGGCCGGATGGGCGGCGAACCGGTCGGCCAGGGCCTGGGTCGTGGCCTGCACACCGCCGACGGTCGCAATCGGCGCGTCGACGTGGAACCCCCACCCGTCGGTGGTGAACCAGCAGCGCATGGGGAGCAGAGGCGCACCGGTGTCGATCGCAAGCCGAGCCGGACCGGGCGGCATGCACACCGGTTCACCGAAGAAGGAAACCGGCACGTCGGTTCCGGACAGATCACGCTCACCGAGCAGCCCGACTATCCGTCCCTGTCGAACCCGGGCGGTCAGCTGTTCCAACGGTGGCGCAGTGTGCCACCGGTGAGCGGAACGATCTCGAATCCCAGGCCTTCACGAAACCGGACGAAGCGCCGGAACAGTGATTCCGGTTGTAACCGCTCGGCCACGACGGTCGGTGTGCCGGCCCTCTGGACAATCCACACTCCCGCCAGGTCCCAGTTACCGCTGTGCAGCAACGCCAGCACCATGCCGCGTCCACGAGCGGCCGCTTCGTGGATGTGGTCGAGTCCGGTGGCTGCAGAGTCGATGGTCTCGGCAAGCTGCACGGATCCATCGACGGCAACCGTAATGTTCGAGCATGCACCGACCGCTCGCGATCGCGACGCGGGTAGGCTGGGAGATGTCGGTGAGCACGAGACCATCCGCTCTCGTCGTCACCGTCCAATGAGCAGGCCGCTGAGCGGCCTAGTCAGGAGCGTCGCCATGACGCTGCACCACGACCGACTCCGTTCGGATCGACCCATTTCTTCGCCCTCTCACCACGCATCCACGCCTCCGGCGCGGTTGTCGCTGACACCCGGGCACCCGACCATGGGTCCCGTGGACGGGGCTTGGTGGCCGCACTCGGACGACCTGTCCGCCGAACTCGACGGACTCGAAACGCTGCTGGCGGGCCGAGCCGGCGTACTCGCCCGTCTCACCTACTGCATGACTGCGTGGCAGCCCATCGAAGGGCGCAGACGCGTCAAGGACCATCCCGTCCGTCTCGACGGGTATCACTACCAGTCCGTCGGCACACTCGGTGTCCGCAGCCTGGACGGAACTCGTCGCATTCTGGTGGTCGTACCGCCGGAGACCGACCCCGTATCCGCTCGGGCGCTGCTCTATCGAGCGTCGGAACGGTCGAACATGCTCACTGCGGAGGAGTTGTTGACCGCCGCGAGCCGAGCCGTCTCCGGCACCTCCGAAGCACTGCAGAGTTGGGACAGCGAGGGAGGTCACGCCTCACCCACCGAAGCGGACATCGGATGCCTCTACTGACCTCGATCCGTTTCCCGCACCGGAGTGTGACATGACAGAAAGCCCACGACACCCGTTCACCGGCCGCGGCCTGGGACGTTTCCAGGCCGCCGCCGACGGCGGACAGCCCTTCGACGTCCCGACTCGCACGGTGCGTCTGCTTCTCCGCGACCCCGATGAGCACTCCCCCGGCGTCGACGGTGCATGGTGGCCGCGAGGCGACAATCTCACCGCCGAGTTGCACGATCTGGTGTCCGCACTGACCCCACGCCTGGGAAGAACCGAGCGGATCGCGTTCGACTGGAATGCGCTCAGCGTGTCCCAGCGAGGCATCGATGCTCCGGACGGAATCGACATCGTCGGCCCCGCTCCGGATCAACCTTCCGGCCTGATGTACGTCTACGGCAGCGGCGAACTCCGTCTCCGCCTGCTCATCATCGCGCCCACGCTCGACGCCGACCGCGCGTACGAGGACATGCAGAAGGCCGTGGCACCGGATCTCGGAAAGATCTGATCGCTCTCCGCATTCGAAAATCGACCGCCCTCCTTCGAGAGGGTGAAAATTCGTCTCCACATCGGGAAATGCACGAATTCCGTGACAACATCACAGAAACCCCGTTCTCTGGGCCCCAGATCCCGAAAGCAGACGACCTATGAAGACACTCGCAGCGTCGATCACGGCGGTCGCCCTACTGGCAACCTCGGCGTGTAGCTCCGGCGACACCGAGTCCGGTACGGATCCTTCCTCCACCCCGGCGGATCAAGCGCAACCCGCGTACGTGGCCGAGTTGGAATCCACCATCGACCAGTTGATGCGCGACAACGCCATTCCCGGCGCGGTGATACAGATCAGCTCCCCCGACCGCGGTGACTGGACCGGTACCTTCGGCACGTCCACCCTCGACACCGACGATCCGATCTCCGCCGACGACCATGTCCGTATCGGCAGCAACACGAAGACGATGACCGTCACCGCCATCCTGCAATTGGTGCAGGAAGGTCGCATGTCGCTCGAGGACCCGGTCTCGAAGTACATCGACGGTGTCCCGAACGGCGACACGATCACCATCGCTCAGCTCGCCGAGATGCGGAGCGGCCTGTACAGCTACACCTTCGACCCGGAGTTCAACGCGACACTGGACCGCGAACCCGAGAAAGCGTGGACGCAGGAGGAGTTGCTGCAGATCGCGTTCTCTCGACCCGTGAACTTCCCGCCCGGGGAACAGTTCGAATACAGCAACACCAATACGGTGCTGCTCGGACTCGTCATCGAGGAACTGACGGGCATGCCGGTGGCGGATGCGTTCGACGAGCGCATTTTCGCTCCGCTCGAACTCGGGAACACCTCGTTCCCGGCGATCGAGGACGCGTCGATCCCGGATCCGCATCCGCAGGGCTACATGTTCGGCACCAACGTCTCCACCATCGACACCTTCGAACTGCCGGACGACCAGCAGGCCGCGGCGGTCGCAGGAACACTGAAGCCGAACGACGTGACCGACGACAATCCCTCCTGGGCGTGGACGGCGGGCGCTGCGATCTCCACCGTCGACGACATGACCAGCTATGTGAAGGCGCTGGTCGACGGTGGGTTGCTCGACCAACAGATGCAGCAGACCCGGCTCGACAGCGTGCAGTCGGTGGGCGGGGGAACCGCCGGATACGGGCTCGGCATGGCCCGGTTCGGTCCGCTGCTCGGACACGACGGGCAGCTTCCTGGCTTCATGACCTTCATGGGCCACGACCCGGACACCGATCTGACGATCGTCATCGCCACGAATCTGTCGACGGTGCCGTCGGGTGAAGGTTCGGCGCTGACCCTCGTCAAGGGCATCCTGCCGATCTTCTACGGCTCCGATTATCAGGCGCCGGGCGATCCGGCACGCGCTCCCGACGCAGAGGAGAGCGCACCCGCGCCGACGCCGGGAGGCTGATCGTACCGGCGTCCGGTGGGCAGGCACGGCCTCGGCCCCGCCGGAGTTCACCTCGCCCGGGCACGCCTCGTCGCTTCCCGTCTCGACGCCGACGAGGCGCTCGGTCATGTGACGGCCGCGGTCGTCCACGGCCTCGACGTGTGGGACGCGCCGCTGGGCCGCATCCACGTCGCGCGTCCGCCGACGCGCAGCTGCCGGGCGAGCGACGATCTGCACATCCACACCGCCGACCTGGACGGCGACGTCGTCGACGTGGACGGTCTGCGCGTCACGTCGCTCGCTCGTACCGTCGTCGGGAGCTCCAGAGCGCGAAACGGTCATCGGTGCGCTCTACAACCCGCTCCGATGACCGGTTCGCGCTCTGTTACACCGCCTTCAGACCGAGCGAGTCGCGCAGGGTCGACCCGGAGTATTCGGTCCGGAACAGGCCGCGGCGCTGCAGTTCCGGGACCACGAGGTCGACGAAGTCGTCGAGGGAATCCGGATAGGCGGGACACATCAGGTTGAAACCGTCGCAGGCGCCCGCGGTGAACCATTCCTCGATGCTGTCGGCGACGGATTCGGGGGTGCCGATCATCGTCGCGTGGCCACCACCCGCTGCGAGGTAACCGAGCAGCTCGCGCAAGGTCGGGCGGCGTGTCTCGATGATGCGCTGCACCGTCGCATAGCGGCCCTGCGGACCGGTGAACTCCTCGATGGGCGGCAGGTCTCCGACGGGAGCGTCGAGATCGTGGCGCGTGTAGTCCTGACCGGTGAAGACTCCGAGTTGGGCGAGAGCGGCGTCGATGTCGAGCAGAGCGTCGAGTTCCGCCTTCTTCGCCCACGCTTCGTCTTCGGTGCGGCCGACGTAGGTCACGAGCCCCGGCAGGATGGCGACCGAACCGGCGTCCCTGCCGACGGAGGCGATGCGTGCACGCAGGTCGGTGGCGTACTCGAGCGCCGCGGTCATGTCCCACGCGACCGAGTAGACGGCCTCGGCGTGACGGGCCGCGAGGTTGCGGCCGGTCTCCGATGCTCCGGCCTGGAACAGCACGGGGCGGCCCTGCGGGCACCGCGGCACGGTCAGGGGACCGTCGACGCGGAAGTGCTTGCCCCGGTGATGGATCGGACGGATTGCGTCGGAGTCCAGGAACCTGCCGCCGGCCCGGTCGACGAGGATACCGCCATCGTCCCACGAATCCCACAGTGCGCACAGCACTTCGATGAACTCCTCCGCCCGGGCATATCGTTCCGCGTGCGGCGGGAGCGCGTCGAATCCGTGGTTGCGCGCTTCGTCGTCGAACATCGAGGTGACGATGTTGGCTCCTACGCGGCCACCACTGATGTGGTCGAGCGAGGCCAGCATCCGTGCCGCGTGGAACGGCGTGAAGAAGCTTGCCGAGACGGTGGTGACCAGACCGATGTGCTCGGTCGCGCGCGCCATGGCCGCCAGCGCGGTGAGGGGTTCGAGGAACCAGGTGGTGCCCGCCGTGTACTTCGGGTTGACGCTGTGACCGTCCGCGAAGAACACGGCGTCGAGGCGTCCTCGTTCGGCGGTGCGGGCAAGCTCCTCGAAATATGTGATGTCGCCGATGCGTTCGGCGGCGGAGCCTGGATGGCGCCATGCCGCAGAGTGGTGCCCGACGCCGTAGAGGAAGGCGTTGAGGTGGAGGGTGCGTGGTCCGGGCATCAGTTCATCACCAGTCCCCCGTCGACCACCAGGTTCTGCCCGGTGACGGCCCGCGACCAGTCGGATGCGAAGAACAGCACCGCGGCCGCGAAATCCTCGGGAGTGGTGACCTTCCGCAGCGGCGTCGACGACGCGATGAGATCGAACACCGCCTCCGGCGTCGCCGACGATGCGTCGGTCGTGCGCAGTAGACCACCGGAGACCATGTTGACGCGGATCCCGTCGGGGCCGAGGTCGGCGGCGAAGGTGCGGGTCAGCGACAGCAGCGCGGCCTTGGCGGCGGTGTAGTCGTGGTACGGGACCACCGGATGCTGGAACAGATTGGTGCCGATGTTGACGACGCTGCCGCCGCCGGCTTCCCGCATGCCCGGCAGTGCCGCCTGGATGACGTTGACGGCACCACCGACGACCCCATCGAACTGGGCACCGAATTCGGCGTATCCGATCTCGTCGGCCTTGGCGCGGGCGTCGCCGTTGAACGAGAAGTCGGGCAGGGCGTTGTTGACGACCGTGGTGACGGGTCGCCCGAAGTGCTCGCGGGCCCGCGCGAACAGCGACTCGACCTCGGCGCGGTCGGTGACATCGGCCTTCAGAGCGACGGCACGCTCGGGTCCGATCTTGTCGGCCAGTTCGTGCGCGCTCTCGCCGCTGCGCCGGTAATCGAGAACGACGGCGGCTCCTTCGTCGGCGAACGCCTGCGCGATGCTGTGGCCGAGGCCGCGACCGGCACCGGTGACGAGGACGATCCGGTTCTGCAGTGACATCTTTCTGTGCCTTCCCTGTGTCGGGAAGGGTGCGTGAGGGCGACAGACCTCAGGCCTGTCGCCGGCTCGGCATCCCTTCGCTCGCATAATCGAGATCAGGTTCGACGGGTGTTCTCTCAGCCGTGTCCGGCACCCCGTGTCGAGTCCTGCGGACAGGTTACACCTCGGGATCTCGACCCCTTCGAGACCGTCGGCGTCGGCATTCATCGGATCGTCACATCACCGACCCGGGAACTTAGCTCAGATCGGCGTTAAAATGAGCCTTTCCTGACCCGACCCGTGAAAGGAGATTCCGACGCACTCGCCGGCCCCCTACAACGCTCCCTACGTCCCCCTTTCGCAGCAGGTCGGAGACGCCCCGCCGCTCGACCGTGCCCCGGTCCTCGGACCCGCGCGCCACGAGGACGTCGTGTGGTTCGAGGACCGCTACGCGATTCCCATCACCACCACCACGCCGGACGAAGCGCAGATCGAGGACGTGCTGTTCCTGCGCCGCGTGCTCGACCGGGCGCGCATCGACTACCTGCTGGTGCGCGACGACAGCGAACGTCCGATCCTGGCGATCGACCGGTCCGATCGCAAGAGGCTGCGTGCCGCTCTCGCCGAGGGATGCTCCGACGAACCCTTCTACTCGAAGGCCGTCGGTTCGAAGCGTCGCTCGACCCTCGTCGCGGACGGACACCTGTCGCCCGCCAAGAAGGATCGGGTGTTCCGGCTGTTCCGCCCGCGGGTCGAGCTGACCAGCGGGCTGCGGTACGGCGCGTCGAACGGCGTGGACATCGAGCTGTGGACCTACACCGACGACGAAGTGATCATGCCTCGCCCGAATGCTCTGACCCGCACGACCGCACGGCGCGACGAGATGCGCCGGACGACCGTCGAACGGTACGGGCAGCTGTGGCCCACGATCGAAGGCATGTTCGACCGCCATCCCGGCGACATCCCGTTCGAGATCGACCTCGTGTTCTCCTGGGTCGACGGGTCGTCGACGTCGTTCCAGGCCGAGCGCGCGAAGCTCATGCAGAACTATGTCGTCGGTGAGGGTGACGACTCGCCGGCGCGCTACCGGCAGATCGACGAACTCAAGTACGCCCTGCGTTCGGTCCACATGTACGCACCGTGGGTGCGGCGGATCTTCGTCGCCACCGACTCGCCGCGACCGGCGTGGCTCGCCGACGATCCGCGCGTGACGTTCGTCCGCAGCGAGGAGTTCTTCGCCGACCCGTCGGCGCTGCCCACCTACAACTCGATGGCGGTCGAGTCGCAGCTGCACCACATCCCGGGGCTGTCCGAGCACTTCCTGTACTCGAACGACGACATGTTCTTCGGTCGCCGGGTGAGCCCGAGCCTGTTCTTCTCCGGCGGCGGCGTCGGCAAGTTCATCGAGTGCGACGTGCGGATCGGTCTCGGTCGAAACCACTCGTCGCGCAGCGGTTTCGAGAACTCCGCCCGCCTGAACCGGACGCTGCTGCAGGACCGATTCGGGGTCACCATCACCCGGCACCTCGAGCACACGCCGGTCCCGCTTCGCAGGTCGATCATGGCGGAGATGGAACAGGAGTTCGCGGACGAGTTCGCGGCGACGGCAGCGAGCCCGTTCCGGGCTGCCGACAACATCTCGGTGACGAATTCCTTCTACCACTACTACACACTGCTGACCGGCCGTGCGGTACAGCAGACGACGGCGAAGGTGGCATACGTCGACACCACGGCGAAGACCGGACTGCGACGGCTGGACACGATCCTCGCTCGGCGCAACCTCGACCTGTTCTGCCTGAACGACGGCAGTACGCCGGAAGTCGACCTGGAGTTGCGGACGGCGAAAGTCACGCAGTTCCTCGAGCGGTACTACCCGATTCCGGCGCCCTGGGAAACCGACTACCCGGGTCGACCGGACATCGACTAGACGCGAACGGTGAGGTCGGGGTTCTCGGGGATGCGAATGCCGGCTTCGGCCAGACGTCGCGCCGCATCCTGGGCCGTGTGGGGCTGCCCGGCGGTGGCGTAACTTCCGCTGGGCACCACCGAATGCACGATCGTGTCGGGATAGACGTGCACGAGGTTGAAGCCCTGCGCGCCGTCGTGCCCACGCTGCGACCCGACCGGAACGTTCAGATCCTGCGTGTAACAGGTCGACGAGGCAACCGACACCGGGATGCCCGCGAACGTCGCCGAGGTCGAGTAGTGCAGGTGGCCACCGAGGATGGCACGCACATCGGTGCCGCGCAGCACCTCGGCGAGACCGGCCTGGTCGCGGAGTTCGACGAGCACGGCCATGTCGAAGACACTGGGCACCGGCGGATGATGCAGTGCGAGAACGGTACCGAACGGCGCGGGTGTCGAGAGCTCGTCGGCCAGCCAGGCGAGCTGCTCGGCAGAGACCTCGCCGTGGTGATGGCCCGGAACCGAAGTATCGAGCGTGATGATCCGCAGTCCGCCGACCCTGTGGACTTCGTCGATGGGCGCGCCGGCGGGCGCTTCGTCGAGGAGCTCTTCTCGGAAAACGGCCCGGTCGTCGTGGTTACCCATGGCCCAGACGATGTCGGCACCGAGCGTCGCCGCCAGCGGCTCGACGAGCTTGCGGAGCTTGCGGTAGGCGTCGGGTTGACCGCGATCGGTGAGGTCGCCGGTGAACACCAGGGCGTCGGGACGGACCTGTGACGCACGGATGTCCTCGAGGATCAGCCCGAGGCGGGTGTCGGCGTCGACGGTGCCGTAGAGGAGTTCGTCTCCACCGACGAGGTGCGTATCGGTGAGATGAAGGAGGGTGTGCGAAGGTCTGGGATATTCGGCTGTTCGCTCAGGGGCTGGAGAACTGCCCATGATCTCTCACTTCCATTCGCCCGTTTCGGGCACTCGATCGCCATCAACGGTAGCGATTGTGTTTCCACGACTCCATGGCTTCTGGATCACATCGAGACCCAGACCCCGCGGCGAACAGCGCGTTATTGCCTGGTGACCTGCGGAAACGGACAGCTGCTTCAGCCCTGGTGATCTGGCTCACAACAGAGGGTCGTTCACGGACCGGTCGTTGACGCGGTGAACCGGGGCTCGCCCCGCGTGTTACGGCAGCGAACCCCGGTTCGGCGCGCGAACAGGGTCGACGGACGTTCGGCGTCCGACACACGACTGCCGTTCCCTCTCGACGTCCCCACCGGGAGTGCCATGGATTCACCACTACCCATCCCGGCGAGGGGCGTCATGATCCCCAAACATGCAGCCGCCTTCCGCGGTGGAGCAGTGCACCCTCCTCGGGGACATCGTCTTCGAGGAAGCGAGGAACGCGCCGAACCGGGGTTCGCCGCCGCTGTAGCACGCGCGAACCCCGGTTCGGCGCGTCAACGGCCTCCCAACAGAGTTTGTCCCCAACCCCGCGATCGATCCACAGGTGCCCCGGATCGGGAGATCGTCGCGGGTTCGGTGGGTGTCGTACCGCGCAGGATCGTCGTTGTGACTGATCCGAACATCCTCACCAACGCCTCGCTCGCCGTCGCGGGCCTCTCGGACACCGAGATCCGCACTGCCGTTCGCACCGGCTCACTCGTACGGGTCGGACGCGGCTGCTATCTGCACCGCTGCGACCTCGACGCACTCGGGCCGGTCGGCGTCCACCGAGTCCGTGCCCGACATGTCGGAGCGACGCTCGGTCCCGACGAGGCGCTCAGCCACGCGTCGGCCGCGGCCCTGCACGGACTCGAGCTATGGGACGTCCCACTCGATCTCGTCCACATCTCTCGACCTGCCACGCGGCGCGGCCGCGTCACCTCGCAGATCCATGTGCATCCGACCGAACTCGGCGACGACGTGGTGGTCGTCGACGGAGTAGCCGTCACGTCGGCCGCACGGACCGTCGTCGACCTCGCACGCACGCTCCCGAAGGAGCAGGCCGTGATCGCCGGCGATTCCGCCTTTCGTCTGTACCCCGTTATGCGTGAACAGGTTTCACGCGCGCTGGTCGATGCCCGGACTCGCCACGGCCTGGCACGTGCCCGCACGGTGGTGCCGTTCCTGGACGGTCGCAGCGAGAGTGCAGGAGAGTCGCTGTCGCGTCTACGTATTGCCGAAGCGGGACTCCCGCGACCGATCCTCCAGTACGAGATCGTGGGTGGAAACGGGCGCCGCTATCGCGTCGACTTCTTCTGGGAGAACGGCGTCGTCGGCGAGTTCGACGGGCGGATCAAGTATTCCGATCCGCGCGATGTGTTCGACGAGAAGCTCCGGCAGGACGCGATCCGCGACGCGGGCTACGAAGTGGTGCGCTGGACGTGGGCGGAGTTGGAACGGTTCGACGTCGTGACGGAGAGACTCCGGCAGGCTGCGCGTCGCGCCGCGAAGCTGACGCGGTGAACCGGGGTTCGCCCCGCGTGTTGCGGTAGCGAACCCCGGTTCGACGCGCGAGCTACACCGCGACCGGTTGCTTCGCAGGCAGGACGGCAGGCTCCGGAACGGTGACCGCGCAGACGGGGCGTCGCACCAGCGCGACCGTCACGTAGGCGACCAGCGACACAAGGACTCCGATGAAGGTGGTCCAGCCGTCGACGGACGAGGTGACCAGTGAGTTCGGGATGTACAGCAGGGTGTTGTCGACGCCGTAGATCGTCGGGGTGAGGACGAAGAAGCCGGCGCGCACCGTGATGCCGGCGATCGCGGCGGCCGCCACGGCACGCCCGTCCCCACGCGACCAGAACAGCCCGAGGATGAACGGAACGACGAGCGACGCGAGCAGAAGGTCGAAGGTGAGGGTGAGAAGGATGCCCGTCTGCGGAACGCGCAGGGCGACGAGCGCGCCGAAGGCCGCCATGGGCAGCATGAGCAGACGCGCGGCCTTCATGACGTCCGAGGACATCGCGGCGTTCTCGCCGCCGACTCGGAAGACATTGCGCACCAGGACCGTCGCGGTGGACAGCAGCACCCCACTGATGGTGGTCAGCGACGCGGTGACCAGACCGGACAGGACCAGGATCGACAACCACTGAGGGGTGTACTGCCCGAGCAGGACGTAGAGGATCGGCGCGTCGGCAGCGCTGTCACCGACGATCGAGACCGCGGCGAGAGCGACGAAGGACAGCGGCACGCACAGCACGAGGATGCCGGTCGCCGCGGAGAAGCATGCGCGCTGCGCCGCGTGCGGCGACTTGGCGGAGAACACACGCTGCATCAGGTCGATCGCGACGAGGTTGCCGAGTCCGAGAGCAACGATCGTGGCCCAGTTGATCGCGGCGCCCTGCGCCGGGTCGGTGAGCTGCCCGAGATCGCCGATGCCGAGGCCGTCACCGTGGGTGAAGCCGGGACCGAGGGCCACCCATGCGAGGAGGGAGACGATACCGACGGCCATCACGGCGAACTGGACCATGCCGGTGTAGACGCTCGCGAACATGCCGCCGGCCATCGTGTAGGCGAGCACGAACGGGATGATCACCAGTACCGCAGCGGTGTAGTTCAGACCGAGGAAGTACTGCAGGAGGTAGGCCAGCGCGACGAGGTTGCCGGCGAGGAGGATGCCGAAGCTGCCCACGGTGAGGACGGAGGCGGTGATCTCGGTGCCGCGCCCGAAGCGCCGGGCGAAGAACTCCGGCAGGGTCACCACGCCGGTCGCCCGCAGGCGCTTCGCGAAGAAGATTCCGACGAGCAGAACACTGAGCGCGACGCCGAGGGGCATCGCCGCGCCGGCCCAGAATCCGAATCCGGCCGCGAGGTCGGCCGAACCGAGGGTCGCGTTGGAGTCGATGACCTGGGACATGAGCAGGACGGCGAGAACGGGTGCGCCCAGCGAGCGACCGGCGAGCAGGAAGTTGCCCGCCTGTCCGCGGACCTTGCGGGTGGAGTAGAAGCCGGCCCCGAGAAGTACGACGAGGCACACGGCAACACCGGTGATGATCATGGCAGCTCCGTATGGAGAAGGTCAGACGGCAGGAGCGCTGCGTTGGGCTTCGCGTCCGAGCGAATAGAGGGGGCGGGCATTGTCGGGAAGAACGATCTCGCCGGAGGCGAGCCGGTTGCGGAGATAGGTGAAGCTCTGAGCAGTCTGCGCGAACAGATGTTCGCCGGCCGTCACTCCGTCGTATCGTGGTCCGTCCGCGTCGACGAACCTCTCCAGCGGCTCGACCCGGGTGTCGTAGTCGACGTTGAAGAACAAGGGGAACGAGTAACGCTCCTGAGCAACCTTATGCACCCGATGTGACGTCGCTGTAAACACACCGTTCGTCCAGATCTCCAGCAGGTCACCGATATTCAGGACGAACGCATCGTCGCGGTAGGGGACCTCGATCCAGTCTCCGTCGGCGTTGACCACTTCGAGCCCCGGCGCCGTGGGCAGGAGCAGCGTGAACATTTCGTAGTCGGTGTGAGCGCCGATACCGGGGCGGTCGGATGCACTGGGATCGTAGGGATAATGGATCATCCGCAACTGCGCCGGCGGTGTCGTCACATACCGATCGAACAGGTCGGACGGCTCGCCGAGCGTCTCGGCGAAAGCCCTCAGAAGCACACGGCCCAGACCGAATACGGCATCGTAGTAGGCCCCCACGGGCTTCTCGAAGTCCGGCAGGTCGGGCCACTGGTTCGGTCCGAGCAGCGGATTGCCGGCCAGATAGTCCGGATCGTCGGCGGGAAGATCGATGGACAGATCGAACGCTTCCTTGTGATCGGGTGTGGCACCGGCGAACACCTCCTCACCCGGCGGCACATAGCCGCGGTGGTTCGACGAAGTGCCTATGTAGACCGACATCTTGGTTTCGTCGGGCAGTGCGAAGAAGCGTTCTGCGGCTGTCTTCAGTCCCGAGATGAGGGTGGGATCGATACCGTGCCCGACGATCTGAGCGAAACCGACCTCGCGGGCGGCACGCCCGAGTTCCTCGACGACTGCTTCCCGTCCGCTGTCGTCGGCGGAGACCAGTGCGTGTACGTCGACGACGGGGATGCTGGTGAAGGTCATGGTTCCGTCCTGAGGTTCGGGTCGAGCGGACGCCACCGCCTCGTGACGGGTGTTCCGCCGAATGTGACGTCACTTGTGTGGATTTCGTCTCCGAAAGCGGGGTCGAGGTCGTCCCCGATCCGGTACGGGAGAGTCGATGCGGTGATGTTCCATCGGCCGGCGCACACTCGGCCGACGGCGACCTCGCAGTCGAGCACTGCGCGGGCCTCGCGGAGTGTCGCCGCCCCCCCTGATGCGTTCGAGCAGAGAACCGGATCCGGGGGTGCGGTCGCGGCCGCGCGCGAACGCGAAGGTCTCCCCCACCCGCACGAGTACCGCGGTCGCCCCGGTGTCGATGTCCTCGAGCAGATACTCCTCGATGTCGGACGAGACGCCGGCGGTGTGCCAGTGTTCCGTGTAGTCCTCGTACACAGCGTGTTCGGCGATAGTGTCCGCGTCGAGCAGGGCCAGACTGCCGGCGTCGGGTGTCGGACCGAGCGGGTGGAACGACACGGCGCGTTCCCACTCGACGTGATCGCCGCGGTCGAGCAACCGGCCTGCGAAACCGTCCTGCGTCGCGAGTGCCACGAGATCGTCGAAGTTCATGTCGTTCGCGGTCGAGGCCGTCACCACAGGCAGTGAGGCGGGTTGTCTCAGATCGCAGTACAACTTCTCGCCCTGCACCCAGGTGACCCGGGTGGTGGTGTCGGGTTCGGTGCCCGGACGCGCCAGCAGGGTTCGCTCGAACCGGGTTCCCGCGAGCCGGATCCGTTCGGCGGTCGTCATGCGCCGGTCGCCTTCCACCGTGCCCGCTCCTGCGCGAAGGCGACGGATTGGGTCGCCTGGAACTCCGCGATCGAGGATGTGTTGTCGGCGAGGAATTTCCGGTGGTCTGCCAGCGAGAAGGTCCCGTCGGTGATCTCCACTCCCCCGCCACGACCGGCCGCGAGATCGGCGCGCAGATCGAGCAGTTCCTCGGGGTCGACGGGATACCAGGAGATCCGGTCGAAGAACCGCAGCAGCCACGGCGTTCCGTCCTCGAAGGGCCCGGCCGGCTGCGGGTGCCGGTGATTCCACACCTGGGTGGTGCGGCCGACGAACTGGTATCCGCCGGGGCCTTCCATGCCGTAGATGCACAGATACGCACCGCCGATCCCGACCGCGTTCTCGGGTGTCCACGTGCGGGCCGGGTTGTACTTGGTGGTGACCAGCCGGTGCCGCGGGTCGAGCGGTGTCGCGACCGGTGCACCGAGGTAGACGTCGCCGAGTCCGAGCACCATGTAGTCGGCGGCGAACACCGTGTCGAACACGTCGGCGACGGTGTCGAGGCCGTTCATGCGACGGATGAACTCGATGTTCCACGGGCACCACGGCGCGTCCGACCGCACGCCGTGCATGTAGCGCTGGATGGCCTCGCGGGTCGCCGGATCGTCCCAGGACAGCGGCAGGCGCACCTGACGGCTGGGCACTTCCAGTTCGTCGCTGTCGCCGATACCGTCCTCGACCTCGGCGAGCAGACCGAGCAGGACCGGTACCGGCAGGACGTCCGGGTCGACCTTGACCTGCAGCGACCGGATACCGGGGGTGAGTTCGAGCAGGCCGGCAGGTCGCTGCGCTTCGAGGCGCTGGTGCAGGGCGTGCACGCGGGCCCGCAGCGCCAGATCGAGCGTCATGTCGCCGTACTCGACGAGCACGTTGTCGTCGCCGCTGCGGCGGTAGATGACGGCGGTGTGCCCGTCGCGGCGGGCCAGGACTCCGTCGTCGCCGTCGCCGCCGCCCGACGCGACCAGCGACAGACCGGCACGACGACCGACTCCCAGCTCGCGGCGCGACGCGCTGTGCTGCGACTTCACGGGGACGAACCTGACGGTGTTGCCGGGTGCGAGCTGACCGAGCTTCCAGCGGTCGGCGGCGACGACCGTCACCGGGCACACGAAACCGCCGAGGCTGGGACCATCGGGACCGAGCAGGATCGGGGTGTCGCCGGTGAAGTCGAGTGCCCCGACCGAGTAGGCGTTGTCGTGGATGTTCGACGGGTGCAGCCCCGCTTCCCCGCCGTCGGTCCGGGCCCATTCCGGCTTCGGGCCGATGAGCCGGACCCCGGTGCGGTCGGAGTTGAAGTGCACCTCGTACTCGGTGGCGTAGAGGGTGTCGATGTCGGAGCGGGTGAAGAACTCGGGGGCGCCGTGCGGGCCTTCGGTCACCGCGATCTCCCAACGCGTGCCGAGAGCCGGTACGTGTTCGGACGGGACGGGCGCGCTCTCACCGCGGGGATCGTCACCCACGACGAGGACGTCGCCTTCGCGAAGGGTACGACCCTCGTGACCACCGAACGTGCCGAGCGTGAACGTCGAGGCGCTGCCGAGGAATTCGGGAACGTCGAGTCCGCCCCGGACCAGGATGTAGACGCGCAGGCCGGGACCGGAGACGACGCCGACGTCGAGCAGTCCGCCGGCCGGAACGGTGACGGCCCGCCACTGCGGAACGGTGACTCCGTCGACCCGGACGACGGCGGGAGCACCGGTCACGCACACCTCGGTGTCCTCGGTGAAACGCAGCGCGGGGCCCGCCATCGTGGTCTCGAGGCCGGGGGCGCCCTCGTCGTTGCCGAGAGCCACGTTGCCCAGACGGAAGGACAGGTCGTCCATGGGCCCGGAGGGCGGTACGCCGATCTGCCAGTAGCCGGTGCGACCCGGATAGTCCTGGACGGTGGTGAGCATTCCGGGGCGTTCTACGCCGATCTTGGTGGTCATGGCAAGCTCACTCCTCGCGGGTGACGATCATGCGAACCGGCGTGGGATCGAAGCCGTTGCACGGGTTGTTGATCTGGGGGCAGTTCGAGACGAGCACGAGTACGTCGCGCTCGGCGCGGAGCGCGAGGCGCTTTCCGGGAGCGGAGAGCCCGTCGACGATGCCGAGGGTGCCGTCCGCCTCGACGGGCACATTCATGAAGAAGTTGATGTTGGAGACGAGATCTCGTTTGCCGAGGCCCCACTTCGCGCCCTCGATGAGGAAGTTCTCGACACATGCGTGCTGATGCTTCGTGTGGTGCCCGTAGCGCAGGGTGTTCGACTCCTGCGAGCACGCACCACCGACGGTGTCGTGATTTCCCACCTCGTCGGCGGCGAGCGTCATCAGCGGAGCGCCCTCGGAGTCGCGCAGGACGGATCCGGTGGTGAGGAACAGATTCTGCTGTGCGGCGACGGTGGCCGCTGCGCTGTACCGCCGGCCGGTGTCGTGCGCGTCGTAGACGAGCGTGTCGACGGCCTGGTTGCCGTGCAGGTCGACGATCGTGAGGACGTCTCCCGCGGCGACGACGGCCGACCACGGTCCGCGGAGTCCGACGATCTCGTCGAGGACGACGCGACCGGGAACGAGGGCGAGTTCTGCGGTGTCTGCGGTGAGGGTCATCGGCGGATCTCCGTTTCGGACGTGGCGGCGGCCCAGGCGTCGTCGGTGTTGAGGACGGCGCGCCGGTACTCGGGATCGGTGTTCGGCAGCGAATTCAGTTCTTCCGGTGCTCGCCAGGCGAGAACTTCCAGGCTGCCGGTGGTGAACTCGGGATCGGGATCGAGCGGGTGTGCGGTGTTGGCGACGAGCACGATCACCGGCAGGTGGATCAGAAGGTCGACGTAGGCGCCGGGCCCGGCGTTACCGGTGCTGACGAGCCTTCCGTCCTCCTCGACACGGACACCGTGGAAGAAGGACAGGGACGGCGGCAGGTCGCGCGGTTGCAGGTCGTGCTTGGCGGCGGCGACGGAGAACAGTTCCCGGCCGGCCGGAGACGACGAATGAAGTTCTCCTGCTCCGTACTTCGCGGTGTTTCCGGCGAGATGGGTGGTGCCGCACAGGGCGTCGTGCCGGCCGGAGGTGTCGGCGACGATGGTCGCGAGTACTCGGCCCTGATCGGAGAGCAGGGGGTGCCCGGTTCCGAGATAGGCCTGCCAGGGCACCTTCACGGTGTCGGCGACGTTGAGCCGCTCGTGCGGCGCATCGGCACGGAAGAGCAGCACGTGCGCGCAGGCCGTGCCGTCGACGTCCCGCAATCGCAGGCGGGTGCCGCGGGCGAGAACCTTGCCGGTGTAGCGGCCGCCGGGGACGGTCTCGGCCCAGGTCATCGCTGCCGCACGGCCGTTCGGCGGGGCGGGCCAGGAGGAGGCGGGGACGATCGGCATCGCGTCCGTGACGGTTCCGGCCTGCGCTCGGGCGTGGGCACGAGCGGCGTGCGTGGTGGCGGTCGCGAGGGTCTCGGTCATGGCGCTCCGATCGGCGGTCCGGGGAAACTGTCGATCGACAGTTTTCCGATCGCTCATCTTCGGGGAATGTCCCCGGCGTAACGAGTCCGTGACGTGTGTTTCATCCGTGTGACGAAATCTTCACGACCGAAGACCATGGTGCTGCAGTCACTTTCGTCGTGTCAGAGTGGAGAGGTGACCCATGCAGGACCGGGACGCCCCCGTCTCCACGCGCCGCGTCGGCCCGGACCGACCGCGCGTGCCGAGATCCTCGATGCCGCAGCGGAACTGTTCACCACCCGCGGCTTCTCCCCCACGTCGACCCGGTCGATCGCCGAGGCGGTCGGGATCCGGCAAGCGTCGCTGTACAACCACTTCGCCACGAAGAACGACATCCTCGTCGCCTTGCTCGAGGGCACCGTCGAACCGACCCTCGACTTCGACGACCATCTCGACGACACGCTGCCGCCCGAGGTGCGCCTGTGCGCACTCGCCTGGTTCGACACCGCCCAATTGTGCGCGGGCAGATGGAATCTCGGAGCGCTGTACCACCTTCCGGAGATCCGCACCGAGCCGTTCGATCGTTTCCGGCACGAGCGCCGGCAACTGATGGAACGCTACCGGCGTCTCGCGGCCCGGATCGTCGGCGACGGTGATCCCCGCACCCACCTGCCGTTCCGGATCGTCGAATCGGTCATCGGGATCCGCGCCGACAACGCAGACATCGACGCGGGGCTCTCCGAAGCGCTGGCGACGGCGTCGCTGACCGTTCTCGGTGTCGGCGACGTTGCGGCAGTGACGAGCGTTGCTCGGGCACTCGTGGTGGGGGTTCCCGACGATCTGCTGGGATCGATGACTCCCCCGTCTCCGCCCCACGCGTGAAGCGCAGCACGGGCTCGTCGACCGCGAAGGCCGCCGACGGGCACTCGGCTCCGCCCCTCGGCGGGTGCGTTCGGTCGGTGGTTCTACGCGTGACGATCACTTACGAGGAAGGTCGCCCGGTGTGCGGTCGGCGCCTTCGAGCACGTTCACCTCGTGCTTGTCGCTGCCCGGGCCCACGTGTGCCTCGGCGCGCATCCGCTCGACCATGTCGGGATAGTGCAGCTCGAAGGCCGGGCGTTCGGACCTGATCCGCGGCAGCTCGTAGAAGTTGTGCCGCGGCGGCGGGCAGGTCGTCGCCCACTCGAGCGAGTTGCCGTAGCCCCACGGGTCGTCGACCGTGACGACCTGGCCGTA
>NZ_SDMJ01000012.1:0-77731 GCF_004153645.1 Rhodococcus sp. Q1
TTCGCGCCGATCGTGTCGCTGCTGATCGAGCTGGACAAACGCACCGGCTACCTGGACTGCTTCACCCACGCCGGCGGTCAGGCCACCCGGACGCCGGAGCTCAAACGCAACCTGATCGCGGTACTGCTGGCGCACTCGACGAACCTGGGGTTGACCCGGATGGCCGAGGCGTGCGGAATCACCTACGACATCCTGGCCTGGACCGACGAGTGGTATGTGCGCGAGGAGACCCTGCGCGCGGCCAACCTGGTACTGGTCGGCTACCACCAGCGGCTGCCGCTGACCGCGGTGTTCGGCGCCGGAACACTGTCGTCGAGCGACGGGCAGCGTTTCCCGACGCGCGGTAAGTCGACCACGGCGCGGCCGTTGAGCCGCTATTTCGCCAGCGAGGGCCTGTCGACCTACACCCATGTCAGCGACACCCACGCCACCTACGGCACCAAGGTCATCGTGGCGACCAAACGCGAAGCCCACTACGTGCTCGATGAGATCCTGGGCAACGCCACCGATCTGCCGATCACCGAGCACGCCACCGACACCCACGGGGTCACCCTGGTCAACTTCGGGTTGTTCGACCTGCTCGGGATGCAGCTCTCGCCACGGATCCGGGATCTGGGGCGGATCACCCTGTACCGGCCGGGCCCGCGCGCCGAGGCCGAGGCCCGGTTCCCGCACGCGGGCCCGCTGATGACCCGCAAGGCCAACCTGGGTTTGATCGCCGAGCACTGGGACGATCTGCTGCGGTTGGCCGGATCGCTGAAGTTCGGGCACGCCACCGCGTCGCTGTTGGTCGGCAAGCTGTCGGCGTCGGGGCGGCAGAACACCCTGGCCGCGGCGCTCAAGGAGTACGGGGCGCTGCGGCGCACCATTTACGCCGCGAGATACCTCTCCGATCCGGACTACCGGCGCAAGATCTCGCGGCAGCTCAACAAGGGCGAGTCGCTGCACGCGCTGCGCCGCGACCTGCTCTATGCCCATGAGGGGATGATCCGGGCGCGCCACCTCGAGGACCAGACCGAGCAGGCCTGGTGCCTGACCTTGACGACCAACGCTGTGATCGCCTGGACCACAGAGTATTACGGGTTCGCTGTCGAGCAGATGCGCCGGACCGGGCAGCGTATCGATGACGAGGTCCTGGCCCACATCAGCCCGGCCCACAGTGCCAACATCAACTTCTTCGGCGCGATCGAGGTCGACATCGACGCCGAGCTGGCCCAGCTGGGCCCGACCGGGTACCGGCCGCTGCGGGTGCGCGACACCTTGTTCTGACCGCGCGGAACCGGGGCCCGTGGTTACGGCGTGGCGATGTCGATAGCGGTGTCTGCTGGCGTGGGTGTTCGGTGGGCGGTGAGGAAGTTGTCGACGAGCCGGGTGCAGTCGTCGTGGTCGATGCTGCGTAATCCGGTGAGACGGGCGAACACGATCGGGCCGAGGAGTTCGATGATGGCGAAGGTGGTGTCGAGCTCGCCGAGCATCGCGCGGGCCTCGGGACTGGTGAGGATCTGGTCGAACGGGTGGCGGTACTGCTCGATGACGCGCGCGCGCAGCGAGGTGACCGCGGCCGGGTCGGGGTGGTCCTCGCCGATGGAACCCATCGCCAGCCAGGCCAGGGTGGTCATCTGCACCGGAGCCTGTTCGATGAGGTCGGCCTGGCTGGCGAGCAGCGCCAGGAGCCGCTCACGCACGGGCCCGGTGCCGGTCGGTGTGTCGACCTGGGGAAGTAGTCGTTCGAAAGTCGCCGCGAGCAGCTGGGTGGTGCTGCCGAAGTGCCGGTAGAGGGTGGCGCGGGCGACCTTCGACACGCGGGTGACCGCCTCGACGGTGACCGCCTCGACACCGCCGGTGGACAGCAGATGGGTGGCCGCGTCGAGCAACCGGTTGCGTGAGCGCGCCAGTCGCGGATCGGCCTGCTCGTCGTCCGCGGCGAGCGGGTCGGTCGCCGCCGGGCCTGGGTCGGTCATGGACGCGCCTTCCTCCGAATTCGTGTCGTTGAACTCTTGATATGGGTGAACTCTATCCCACCCCCAACCACTATGATACGAATGGTCTCGTACAGATACCGTTGGTCTTCAAAGTCGGGGAGGTGCCGGTGGCCACACCCGGAACGGACACCGTCGAGATCGCCCGCTGGACCAGGGCCCAGTGGTGGATGCTGGCGGTGTCGTGCCTGGCGGTGGCGCTGGTGGTCGCGGCGATGGCGGCGTTGTATTCGGCGTTGCCGCAGATCGCGCTTGCGACCGGGGCCACCCAAGCCCAGCTGACCTGGATCGTCGACGGCTACACGCTGGTGCTGGCGTGTCTGGTGCTGCCCGCCGGCGCCGTCGGTGACCGTTACGGGCGCCGCGTGGTGCTGGTGGTGGGGTTGGTGGTGTTCGCCGCCGCCTCGGCGCTGCCGCTGCTGCTGTCCGACCCGGCCTGGTTGATCGCGACGCGCGCGCTGGCCGGGGCAGGCGCCGCGCTGGTGATGCCCTCGACGCTGTCGATCCTCACTGCAGGGTTCGCCCCCGCTCATCGCGGCCGGGCGGTGGGGATATGGGCCGGGGTCGCCGGATCCGGGGCGATACTGGGGATTCTCGGTGCCGGGGTGCTGCTCGAACGATGGTCGTGGCTATCGGTGTTCGTAGGGTTGACCGTGGCCGGGGCGGTGCTGGCGGGGTTGGCGTGCACCATCGCCGAGTCCCGCCAGCGCGAGCATCCGCAGGTGGACTGGGTGGGCGCGGTGGCGGTGGCGGTCGCTGTCGCGGCGATCGTGTTCGCCGTGATCGAGTTCCCCGCGCGCGGCTGGGCCGACCCGCTCGTCGCCGCCGCCGCCGGGGTCGGCGTGGCCGCGACGGCGGCCTTCGTGGTCGTCGAGCTGCGCTCGGCGGCGCCGCTGCTGGATGTGCGGTTGTTCGCCCGCCGTGGTTTCGGTGCCGGGTCGCTGTCGGTGACCATCCAGTTCCTGGTCACCTTCGGGGTATTCCTGCTGCTTGTGCAGTACCTGCAGCTGGTCTTCGGTTACGGGCCGCTGGCCTCGGCGCTGGCGTTGGCGCCGATGGTGGTGCCGCTGGTCGTGATCTCGGTGATCGCGCCGTGGCTGTCGAGCCTGGTCGGGTTACGGGTGATGACCGTGGCCGGCCTGCTCACCATCGCCGCCGGGCTGGTGCTGGTGAGCCGGCTGACACTCGCCGCGCACTACCTCGACCTGCTGTGGCCGCTGCTGATCATGAGCGCGGGCCTGGGATTGTGCACCGCGCCGGCGACCTATGCCATCGTCGCCGACACCCCCGAGGCCAAACACGGGGTCGCCGCCGCGGTCAACGACGCCGCCCGCGAGATCGGCGCCGCGATCGGGATCGCCGTGGCCGGCAGCGTGCTGGCCGCCGGCTACACCCACCGCATCCAGCCCGCCCTGCCCCAGTTGCCCGAGCCCGCCCGCGGCCCGGTCGCCGATTCCCTGGCCGCGGCGCTGCAGGTCGCCGACCAGGCCGGACCGGTGGCCGCACCGCTGGCCGAGTTCGCCAAGGCCGCGTTCGTGCACGGCAGCGGCCAGGCCGCGCTCGCCCTGGCCGCCCTCACCACCGTCGGGGCGATCGTGCTGGCAGTACTGGCCCCCGGCCGCGCACCACGCCGCCGATACATCTCGACCATTTCCCCCGCAAAACACGCTCCCTTCTCGTGAAAGACGCCCGTCATGACGGCCTATCGCACGATCATCGTCGACACCGACGGATCCGACCGCTCCTACCGTGTGGTCGACCACGCCGCCGAACTCGCCCACGCCACCCACGCCCGGCTCCTGATCATCTGCGCCCGCCACCACATCGACGCACGTGAGCTCGGGGCGGACCTCGACCGGCTCGGACCCGACGCCTACCAGCTACGCGGCACCACTCCCACCGAGGCCATCCTGCGGACCGCCCACCAGCACGCCCTCGCCCACGGCGCCACCGACATCGAAACCCACATCCTGTCCGAACCCGCCCCGCACGCGCTGCTGCACCTGGCCGCCGCCACCGGCGCCGACCTCATTGTCACCGCCGATCCCCACCGGCCACCGCTGCTGGCCCGGCTGCTGACTGCCCCACCGATCGAGCTCGCCCGCAAAGCCCACTGCGACATCCTCTTCACCACCGCACGGTAGACACACCCCACAGAAAGCGCCCATGACCGAGAACACACCCAGCACCTATACACCCGAGCCCCGACAGGTCCCGGACTGGATTCCCGCCTTCCCTGTGCTCGCACCCGACTCCGCCGACCTGCCACCCCACCACGACCACTGCCTCGGCTGCGGACCGGCCAACCCCCACGGCCACCAGCTACGCGCCCGCCGCGACGCACACGGCGTCCACGCCCACCACCGCTTCGACTCTCGCCACGTCGGCGCCCCCGCGATCGCCCACGGCGGCGCGGTCGCCACCGTCCTCGACGAACTGTTCGGACTCTTGCTCTACACCGTCGGGGAACCCGCGGTCACCCGCCACCTTGCCATCGACTACCTCGCCCCGATCCTGCTCGACACCCCTTACACCCTCCGCGCCCACATCCACGCCCGCGACGGCCGCAAACTCCACCTGCAAGCCACCATCGAAAACGACCACGCCCACGTGATCACCACCGCCACCGCCCTGTTCCTCACCGTCGACGTCAACCACTTCCTCACCCACAACACACCCCCACACACCGATAACACCCCCTGACCTGTTCCGTAACCGGATCGGCCACCGGAACACCACGCAGAGCCAACGTCGGCCCAGCTCACCGGTGTTCCGTAGAGGTGTTCCGCTGACTGTGCCGGTCAACCCCCGCTATCTGGAACACTTTCGGCATGGGTGAGCCGTTCCGCGTCGGATACTGCCGCTGCTCCACCGACGAACAAGACGTCGAGATCCAAACCGAGCAGCTATTGGCGCTCGGAGTGCCGCGTGAGCGGATCTTCATCGACAAAGGGTTCTCCGGGACCACCCGCAAGAACCGGGCCGGGCTCGACAACGCACTCGCCGCCGTCACCTCCGCCGCGGCGGCCATCGACGGGCGACAGGTAGTGCTGACCACGCCGAAGTTCGACCGATTCGCACGCAACATGGCCGAAGCAGGCCAGACCCTGACCGAACTGCGCGAGCGCGAGGTGCTGTTCGGACTCGGGAGCTCGATCTACGACTGGAACGACCCGTTCGGCAAGCTCTTCCTGCAAACCTTGGCCATGGTCGCCGAATTCGAGGCCAACCTCAACCACCTACGCACCCGCGAGGGCATGGCCAAGGCCCGCGCGAAAGGCAGGCTCAAGGGCAAGCAGCCGAAACTTCCTCTCACGGCACGGAAAACAATCCACCGCCGCTACCACGACCCCGCCGACGACGCGAGCCTGGCGGACCTGGCCGAGGAATACAGCGTCGGCCGCTCCACCATCCACCGCATCGTCAGCAGTGCTGCACCACGAGCCTGAGAATTCACCAGCCTGTCGTCAGGATCCCGCTACTTTGCACTTCCTGACAACCTTGGGTTGCGGGCCCTTACGTCCCACACGAGTTCTGGCCCGAATCGGATCGTCGGCGAGCTGGGCGGATACGCCGCGCCCGCCAGGAGCCGGTGGCGAGACAGACGATCGTTTCGACCCAACAGGCCGAGCGGATCACCGACCGGGCACTACGCCATATCCGCCCGATTTTCGGCAAATGCTACGGCTACCCCGCCCCGTCCCAGTGGATCGACCCGCGACAGCTGCCAATACGGGTAGTTCAGGAAGGGTCAGTTCGCGGCGATCAGGCCGAAGACGCCGACGACGAATCCCATGAGGCCGCAGTAAAGGAAGAAGGCCGCTCCGAGCCTGTTCTTCTCTTGCCGTTCCCTCCTGCTCACGCTTTTTCTCCGCATGTACTCGCATGCTCCGAAGCAGATGAGCGCCGCGATGATCAGTAGCCACCACAGACCCGTGAGACCTCCGGCGAGGTTGCGGACGGGTTCGGGTGGGCCGTCGAAGCCGAGGTAGGTGGTTTGGGCGTAGAGGTGGGGTTCGTTCACGTCGGTGGCGGTCCTTGTCTCAGGCTCGGTCAGTCGGTGGTCGGCACTGTGTCACGCGGCACCGACTGATCTTGGTGCGTCGTGGTGCGCCCCGCCATCGGCTCGACGGTGAGAACGGCGACCGCTACGACGAGAACGACGACGGCAACTGTCATTCGGCTGGCTACCGGATGGGCGTTGTTTGTGCTGGTGGGAGCGTTATCGTCGCGGATTCTCGCGCACACTCGCATTGGTGCTCGAGGGTGCTCTGTACTGCTGCCTCATGGCAGGGATTCCATAGTAATAATGGGTTATATGAGGCGTGAGAATCCCACTGGGGAGTGAGAAGGGGTGGTTCTCATCGTGTCCTCAACGCATGAGGATGTGCGACTGAGAACCGGTCAGGTGCGATTCCAGCGGCCGACGCCGGTCTGGGCGGTGGACTTGACTTCCCCGGTGGCCGGGGCGTCCCAGCTGTGGCCGTTGTTGTGTTCGGCTTCGAGTCGTTCGATTGTCTCGAGGACGGCGGTCTCGAGGAATTCGCTGAAGGTGCTCGGCGGGAGGACTGCGCGGGTGCCGAGGTAGGCAGCGCGGATGCGTTCGGCCTGGTCGGTGTGGAACCCGAGTTTGGGGCGCGGTGTGCGTGACGCCTCGGTCATTGCTGGTCCTGTTCTCCTGGGCGGCCGGAGGCGTTGCGTCCGACGCCGGTCTGGGAGAGGGATTTGAGTTCACTGCGGCTGGGGGTGCGCCAGGGCCGGCCGTCGTTGTGTTCGGCTTCGAGACGTTCGGTGGCCTCGACCAGCAGGTCGGTGATGAACTCGCTGAGGGTGGCCGGGGGCAGGATGGCGCGGGTGCCGACGTAGGCGGCGCGAATCCGGTCGGCGTCGGCTTCGCTGATGTCGAAGGCCATGCGCTTCTTCCCGGTCATGGTTCTCATCGTAACTTTGGCAACTGCCGCAAAGCAGCGGCCTTGATGCTCGGATGGTGCTTGTTATCGAGCACGGCGGTTTGCGAGGACGCGACGGATCTCGGCGCGTGCAGCGGCGCGGGTGGCTTCGCTGGCGGGAGGGTTCGCGGCGCGTTCGGCGAGTTCGATTTCACGGGCTGCGGCGCGTTCGGCCTGGATCTGAGCGCGGCGTTCGGTGGGGGTGGGTCCGGCCCATACGTCGGCGAGGGCGCGGAGCTGCCAGCGCAGGAAGGCCGCCGGGGACGCTAGATGCGGCAGGGTGCGGTCGCGGCGGAACTCGGTGATCTGGTCGGCGATGGCGTCGCCGGTCCAGCGGGTGGTGTCGATCTCCGCGTCGAGCAGTGCGTCGGTGATGCTTCCGATGTGCTGGTGATCGGTATCGGGTACGTAGTGGCCGTGGCGGTCGACGCCTCGGTAGTCGGGCATGGCAGATGCCAGCCTGTCAGCCAGGCGCGCAGCGGCGATCTGAGCGTGCAGGGGTCGCGGGCTGTGGGCGGTCTTCGTCAAGGCCCTGGCGCGGCGCGGAGCGCGCGCGTTGGTGACTACTTGAGAACGAGAGATACCTGTAGAACCCAAGGGGTTCTCCGGTAGATCCGCATGATTCGGAAACTGTGGATAAACGGAAGCATCTCCGGTGAACTTGCTGCTCAGAGCCCACACGGAAGCTGCGCGGAGTTGCTTTCCGCCGTGGGTGAGGCTGGCTTCGATGCGTTCGGCGATGGTGAGGTAGCGGCCGCGGACGAGCTCGACGGCGGCTCCGATGCGGCGAAGGATCTGACGGGCACGGTCGAGCACGTCGGTGCTGATGCCGGCGTACTCGGCGAGAGTGTCGCGGGCGGCGGTGAGGCTGCGGCCGGTAGCTTCGTCGGCGTAAGCGGCGTGAGCGTTGGCGGCGGCAATGAACTTGTCCGGGGCGATGCGGTGCTCGTGGCAGACCTTGATGCCGGTCTCGCTGCGGGCGAAGGTGATGATCTGGCGCATCCAGCCCATGCGGGAGTCCCAGACGGGGATGGGGGAGTAGGCGCCATCGGAAACGCGCAGGTTATAGCTACCGCGACGTCGACCACGGCGGGTCTTGGGAGCAGCGCGGCCAGGGCCTCGACGGTTGTCGCGGGCGGTGTGTGCGCTCCGTTGAGGGCGACACGCGGAAGTGTGATTTAAGACGGAAGTTGAACCAAACGAGCTGCGCTCGCTAATATGCATAACGAAGACTTTCTGGTGAGAAAGTTCGAGTGCCCGAGAAGTTTGGCGACTGGCTCGGTCACATATTCGGTTTGGAAGACCCCTCGCTTGGCAGGCGGGGGGTTTTCTGCATCTGAGGGCGGGCTAGTTGGCGGCTAGCGGCCCTCTCTGGTGGCGTTTACACGGTCACCGCCTTGATCTCGCGGGCAAGGTCCGGTCGACCGGCTTGCAGGGCGAGCAGGTCGGCGACGTACTGGGACAGCGCGACCTTGGCGTCCTTGGCATCGTTGCGGAGCTGTTCGTGCAGCTCAGCTGGGATACGTAGAGTCATCGCAGCGCGGTCGCCTTTATGCGGCTGTGCCATGCGTAAACCCCCGTTCTTCAAGATCGGCCGTTGAATCTGACTCAGATTAGCGGCTGAGAGGGCGGATGTCAGTTACCCCCGTACATCGGCGTGGCGCGTGTCGACTAGTGGGACGACAGTCGGAGCCTCGGAGCGGGTGGGAGGCGGCGGTGTGTGTCTCACGGGCGGTGGGGCACACTCTCACGAATGGCGTCACCGCAGCTTTCGACGAGCAGCCCTGCGACCACCACCGATTCCCAGCCGATCCCGCAACCTCGATGGAGACTGCCTCTGTTGGGTGATCTGCTCAGCATCGATGTGGCCAAACCGGTTCAGCGTGAGATGCAGATGGCGCAGGAACTCGGTGGGATCTTCGAGCGCAAGATCCTCCAGCACCGGCTGATCGTGGTCTCCGGCGCCGATCTGGTGCGCGAGGTCAACGATGAGGAGAAGTGGGCGAAGTTCCTCGGCAAGCCGCTGCGCAAGCTTCGTGTCATCGCCGGCGACGGGCTGTTCACCGCGTTCAACTCCGAACCGAACTGGAGCAAAGCCCACAACATTCTCGGCCCGGGCTTCAGCCAGGCCGCGATGCGCGGCTATCACGACTCGATGCTCACGGTCGTCGACCGGCTGGTCGACAGCTGGGACACCGCCGCGACCGACGGCGAGTATGTGGACGTGCCGAAGAGCATGACGTCGCTGACCTTCGACGTCATCGGACGTTGCGGTTTCAGCTACGACTTCGACTCGTTCGGCCGCACCGAACCTGATCCGTTCATCGCGGCGATGAGCAGGGCACTCGAGTACATCAACCGCTCGTCGAACGACATCCCGATCCTGCGTGCTCTGTTCGGCCGCAATGCCCGTGAGCAGCACGAACGCGACATCGCGCTGATGCAGCAGACGGTCGATCGCATCGTCGAGGAGCGGATGCGCTCCGGTGAGCAGCACGGCGATCTGCTGGACTTGATGATGCACACCGTCGATCCCGACACCGGCGAGCAGCTCGACCGTGAATCGATCCGTAACCAGGTGCTGACCTTCCTGGTCGCGGGCAACGAGACCACCGCGGCTACCCTGGGGTTCGCGGTCCATTTCCTGAGCCGACATCCCGAGGTGGTGGCGAAGGCGCGGGCGGAGATCGCCGAGGTCGTCGGTGCCGACGGTCGGATCGGGTACGAGCAGGTCGCCAAGCTGCGGTATGTGCGGCGGGTGGTGGACGAGACGCTGCGGTTGTGGCCGGCCGCCCCGGGTTATTTCCGCAAGGTGCGTGGTGAGACCACCCTCGGCGGACGGACGCTGCCGAAGGGTTCGTGGGTGTTCGTGCTGCTGCCGCAGCTGCACCGCGACCCCCTGTGGGGCGACGATCCCGAGCGGTTCGACCCGGATCGGTTCGCGCCCGAGGCCGTACGGAAGCGTCCGGCGCACATCTTCAAACCGTGGGGGACCGGCATCCGGGCGTGTATCGGTCGGCAGTTCGCGTTGCACGAAGCGGTGCTCACGCTCGCATCGCTGATCCGGCGGTACGACTTCGCTCCGGAACCGGGCTACGAACTCGACGTGCACGAGGCGATCACTCTCAAGCCGCGGGGGTTGAAGGTCAAGCTCTCGCGTCGGTGACGAGGCGGCCGACAGGTAAGTTCCCCCTGGGCAGCCATACTGTGCCCACGGTTCGGGGGAGGTTATAAGTTAATGGTGATTCTCAACGAGTGGCATCTGGTCGAAACGTTGGTCGACGGCGAGATGTCCGTTGTCAGCTGCGGCGGCGTAGTCAAGGATTGGGCGTCGGTGACCCGGCATGTTCAGCCGGCCCCGGACCTTCCGGTCACGCCGATCATCGACGAGGTGATCCGCACTCGACGGCCGGTGACGCTCGATCTGCGCTCGCGTAAGGGGGCGCAGAAGGCGTTCCACATCGAGGCGCTGCCCGTTCTCGGCCCGAGCGCGGAGGCGCACGGCGTCCAGGTGTGGGTGGGTGAGCCCTGCCGGGTTCCTGCCCCGCCTCGGATCGCCGCTGGGATTGCGTGGAGTCTCGAGCGGATGGTGATCGGCCAGACGGTCGAAGCATCGATGATGTCCGGGGTGCTGCCCGCGGATCACGTGCCGGAGCGAACTCCTGCGGAGTACATCGCTAAGGCAGTGAAGTTCGACGATTCGGCGTCGTTGTTCGAGTTGGGCATCGATCCGGTGCACGGTCGCCGATGGGAGGCCCCCATGTCGGTGCTGCACGCCGACGGTCGGGTGATGCGCTGGTACTGCTGGGGCAAGGGTCGCACTGATCCGGGCAACGTGGGATTGCGGCTGCTGTGGCACGACGTCTCCGATACGACGTCACCGGAGTTGCCGACGTTGAGCGAGCTGGGAATGCAGGAGATGCTGCGGTCAGCGGGGGTCTACACCGGCGTCTTCGTCGCCGACCTCGCCGTTCTGACGATGTGGCTGCCGGATGCTCCACCGTGGGTGTCCTGGCGAAACGTCAAGGGCGGAAACGAGATCGTGCATCCCGACGACCGGCATGTGCTGGCCGATGCACTGGCAACGTTCCGTTCGGGGGATACCGCACCTCGGTGCGTCGATGCTCGTCTGCGTTCGGAATCAGGCTGGCGGGCAGCGAAATTGTCGATCAGCCCGTATCCCGGCCCTCTCAGCGACCGTCTCGTGCTCGTTCAGGTTTCAACGATTCCGGATGAATCCGATGCGGCCACAGAGGATTTGCAGGGATCCGATCGGGGGGTGCGAGGCGGGTAGGTTGGTCCCGGACTATCAGCTGTGATCTGGTAGTTTGTCTTCCGCGTCCCCGCCCGTGGGGATTTCCCGGGGCCTGTCCACTCGGCCCCGGATGTAGCACAGCCGGTTTCGGCCGCTTCCGCATGTCCGCGTGAGGCGGGCTGCTATCTCCGCGGGGGGAGCTCAGACGTGGTTATCCGTACTTGTCGTGCGTCGACACACAGCGTGTCGCGCGCGTCAGACGGGTGCGCCCGGCGGTCGGGTTCGAGCCCGTTCGTAGGCGGCGCGGACCTCGGCCGTATCCACCCCCAGGGCTCGGGCCAGCCGTTCGGCTACCGGCTCTCGCAGAGAGGTTTCCCCCAGCTCGAGGCTGCTGAGCGAGGCCGTGGAAATGCCTGCTTGCAGCGCCAGCTGGGGCTGGGTCAGGCCGGCCTGGACGCGCAGATCGCCCAGATACCGGTCGTGCGGGGATATCCGCACCAGCTCGGACATCGGAACGTCGAGGGCGGCAGCGACACGGGCCAGACGGTCCACCTGCGGGGTCGCCTGCCCGGATTCCCAGGCACGCACGGCCGCCACGCTCACTTCGGCGAACCTCGCCAGGTCACCACGGGTGTAACCCTTCTCCGTCCGCAGATCGATCAGCCTCTCCCGGTCGAATCCCCGAAGAGGCCGTCTCGTCATGCCCGAAACCTTTCCACGAGCCATAACACTGCCCTACAGGAATGGCTTGCGTCATCTTCCACTGGAATAGAATTTGCTGTAATGTTCCGGAATAGAGTTTCAATGAAGGGTTTTGTGGCGAAGGAGGTAACGATCGGCTGAGCCGAGGGAAGCGTCTGGCCCGGCAACCAGCGCGAGCCACGGTGAGGCCACCAGCAAAGGGAAAACCCCGGACACGTGTCAGTGATTGGCGTCGGTGTCACGTATCCGGGGTTGAACCACCTACGTACCAACCCGTCCGGGCTGACTACGCAAGCTCGGGCACCAGGTCACTGCGGACGAGAGCCCACTTCCTTGTCGGGCGCTGCTGTTCTGGCGTTACTCGACTGTGCGCGCCAGCGGCAGCGTTCCCGCACCTAGTCGGCGCTGCCGACACGTGCACAAGCGGACTACCTCCCTGTGGTGACCACCCGATCTTCTCGGCCCTGACGGATCTCCTTCTCGCTCAGGTCCTTCAGCATTCGGGACTCGATTCATTCGCAGAAAGGCGATGTACATGTCCGTATCCAACGAAGATCAGCTGGTTTCCGGTACCGGCAGACACCGGCGCCGCCGAACGACCAGTGCGGTGCTCAGCACCGCGACTCTGGCACCGGCGGCAGCCGGGTTGCTCATTGCCTTTGCGCCGACGGCAGCAGCCGCGCCCACCGGCGACTCCGGCGGTGGGCAGGCAGGGATCACCTCCCCGCCACAGTCCGGTGGTGGCCAGGCGGGCATCACCTCCACGCCCCCCTCAACTTCTGCTCCTGCACCCTCGACTCCTGATCCGCAGCCCGCCGAGAACTTCTGGGTAGCGCCTCCGGCCGAGTACAACCGCGGCACCCGCGCCTACAACCCGCAGACCGGCGGCGGTGTGTCGATGGCGCAGTACAACGGCTATTCGGGCGGCGACAACTCCGGCTACTCCGGCTACAGCGTTCCTGCTCCGCAGGCGCCGGTCGTGGTGGAAGGCCCGACCCTGCCGATCGAGGCTCCGGTCAACAAGATGCGTTTCGGCCGGGTGATCTTCGACCAGCCGAACTGGGTCTCGGACGTCGATGCCGACAAGACCAACCGCACGACCGCAGTGGTCGAGGCGATGGTCACCGACTACCACCGATCGACCGGTATGGAGACCGAAGAGGCCGAGAAGATCGCGTCTGCTCAGGTCGCGGGCACGGCAGTCGGCGCTGGTGCCGGGTTCGTCACCGGCTGCACCGCCGTCGGTATCCCGACGGCTTTGGTCGCGTCCACGGCTGCGGGTATCGCTGGAGCTGCTGCCGGCACGATGGTGCCCATCCCGATTCCGGGCGTGGCCCCGATTACCTCCGGTGTTGCCGCCACGGCCGCTGGTGCAGTGGGTGGCTTTGCAGCCGGATGCGCGGTCGGCGGCACGGTCGGCGCAGTCGGTGGTGGCCTGGCCGGGTACGGGGTCGGCACAGCTTACGGCGCGGGCGAGGATGCCACGCCGATCGAAACCGAGGTGCCCGACATCGAGGCCGAACAGGTCACCGAACAGGTCGACACCACGCTCGCGCAGTGGTCGGAGGATCCCATCGGTGCGGCTGCGGTCGACGCTGTGCAGACCTTCGCCACCGAGACCGCACCTGCGATCGATGAGCAGGTCCGCGACTTCGTTCAGACACAGCCCGGTGGCGAGCAGGTCATCGAGCAGGTCGACCAGGCACTCGACTCGTTCTTCACCGACGCGACGCCGGGACTGGCATCGCGCCTGGTCAGCGAGGCGGTCGGCCTGGGTCTCGGCGCGCCCGCTCCGGCAGTCGACGCCTGAGTCCAGTCGAAGAGGGAGACGAACCGATGAAGCGGAACGACCGAACGGGCTCACCTCGGGTGCTCGATGCGACCGCACCTCGCACCCGCATAGTTCGGGAGTCGGTGCCGGTGTCGGTACCGGCGGCCGAAGAGCGCTTTTCCTCCGGGAGAACCGCATCCGCCCGTGAGTCGGCGTCTCGAGTGGTCGCGGCGGCCGATGCCGGTCGCCGCGCCACTCACCCGACCACGCAGGTGACCACGCGCCGCCCTGTCGGGAAGGGACTGACCTACGCCGGTCTCGGCTTCGCGGTCGTGGCCGTCGTGGGACTGGCCGGCTGGGGCATCACCGCTCTCGTCGGCGGCGGTGACGACGACACGGACTTCGGTGGCCTGGTCCCGGACACCGCAACCGGTGCGCCGACCGCGGCAGCGGCAGATGATCCGTGCTCACCTGGCGAGGGTGACCAACTCTCCGGCGAAGGGGTGATCGCGGCGCTCGAACACCGCTATTACCTGCTGCGTTCGGGTGAGTCGGTGCGGGAGTTGATGGCCCCTGATGCGCCGTTGCCCGACGCGGCAATGATCCAGCAGGGCATCGACACCGTGCCGCTGGGGACCACGCACTGCCTCGAGGTCACGGCCATCGGGCCGAACACCTACAGCGCGCAGATCACCGAGGTCCGCCCGGATCGGCGCAACGAGTTCAAACAGCGCATCACAACGACCACGGCCGAGGACGGCCGAGTGATGATCCGCTCCATCGAAGAGGTCGGGTCATGAGGAAAGCAAGTCTCGCTCTGGCAGCGGCAGCAGTAACCACCGCGGCCGCGGTAAGCACACCGACAGTTGCTCATGCAGCGGAAACGAACGGGTGTGCGCGCACGATCGCGCTGATGATTCCCGGCACGACGGAAACGTCCGCTCATGCTGATCCGACCGTGCCGACGGGCATGCTCGCGGCGGTCGGTGACGCACTCGAGCAACGGTTCGGCAAGAACCTCGACGTGGTGTACGTGCCGTATCCGGGTGAGGCGTTCTTCAACGGCACGTCCTATGCCGAATCGAAGTCGCGGGGCGACAAAGCGGCAGCGGAGTTGATGGAGCGGTGCCCGTCGTCGAAGTATCTCATCGCCGGGTACAGCCAGGGCGCGCAGATCGGCAACGATCTGGCCGTCAACATCGGCCACGGTCTCGGTCCCGTCACTCCGCAGCAGGTCAAGGCGGTAATTCTGCTTGCTAATCCGAAGCGGGGCACCGAGGGCGCAACGTTGATCGGCCCGCCCCTGAGCGGTCAGGGCATCGCTGGGCCTGCCCCGGAAGGGTTCGGCAAGCTCGCGGGCAAGGTGTTCGACATCTGCCACCCGGACGATGCGTACTGCAACACCGATGGTCAGTCGACGCCGTTCCTGGCGTCTCTGGGCCGGATCATCGCCAATCCGCCGGGAGCGGTCGATGTCTCTGCCGAACTCGCCTCGACTGCATCACCCCAGACTCCGACGATCACCGGCACGTCGACAGTGGCGCAATCCTCCCTGGTCGATGAGCTGTCCTCGCCGGGGACCTGGCGCAACGCGGATCTGTCGGCGGTGTTCGGGGCAGCCTCGCAGCTGGCCGAGTCGGTGTCTTCGCTCGATGCCGCTGGTCCGACGTCGACCACCTCGGCAGCGAACATCGCCCGCATGACGCAGCAGGCGCGGCTGGTGTCGGAGACTTTGACGCCGGTCGACCAGGCGCGACAGTGGATCGACAGCAATCCGGGCGCGCGTGAGACGTTCACCTCGGCTCCCGAGGGATCGCCGGAGGCGACGACGGCGGGTGTGCTCGACATGCTCGAGCAGGTCGATGTCCCGGCAGTGTTGTCGGCCGCCGAAGCGGTGACCGGGGTGAGCACGGCCTTGCTCAAGTCACGGGCCTCGGGGGAGTCGGTCGATGTGTCGACACTGGCAGGGTCGGCAGATGCGCTGGTCACGGGTCTGTCGCCGTTGGCGGCCTCGGGTCCGGTGGAGTTGCGGACAGCAACGCAGGTGCTTTCGGTAGCCAAGCCGACGACGATCATCAATCAACTGCTGGGCGTCGTCTCCGGCGTGACCTCGGTCGACTATCCGGCGGTGGCGGCCGGGTTGCAGCAGCTTCCGATCAAGATTGCCACCGGCGATGTGCACGGGGCGCACGCGGTCGCGGGGGATCTGAACAATCAGCTCTCCCCGCTGGTGAAGATGGCTGCCGGGGTGGATTTCAAGACACTCTCACGGCTGGTGGCGATGGTTCCGGACCCGTCCGGCACGGCCGCAATCGCCGCGCTGGTGCTTGATCTGCTCGGCAACGTCGATGTGATCCGCTTGGCCCGCAATGTCGGCGAGATTCAGGAAATCGCCTGGTCGGTGGCCGAAAGCGGGAACGTGCTCGAGCTGTCTCGGCTGATGCCGGTGGCGGTGGATCTGGCGCAGGTGGCTCTCGGCGTGCTCACCCCGGGCCAGAAGATGAGTCCCGATCAACTGCACGATCCGGGCGATCCGATCGGCTCGCTGATGTCGGTGCAGGCACAGGACAGTGATCTGGCCGGCCTGGGCCAGTCGGTGATGACGCTGGCGAGCAGTGACAGTGCGGCCGAGCTGGGGCAGCTGGTGGCCGAAGGATTCACCGCGGCGAGTTTCTACGCCTCGAATTCGCACATTGCGTATCCGAGCTGGTCCCCGGATGGGAGGGACAACGCGATCGACACGATGGTGAAGGTTTTCGCCAAGGCGATCGGCTGACGCCGGTCGGTCCTGGTCAGCGGGTGGTGCCGCTGCCAGGACCGGGAGCCTTCCACTAACGCGGCATCCGACCTCGGGCGGCCGGATGCGAAGTCACTCACGTGCATGGCCTGGGCGGGCTAGCGACAAGCACTCATGCAAAGGGGGTGAGAACGTGGCTTCTTCGACGACGAAAATTACGCTGGCAGCCAGCGTCGTGGCCCTGATGGGTGCGCTGGTGATGTGCGGCAGCGACAATCCCGATCCGGACAACTGCCTGCCGACGCAGGGACCGTCCCGGTCACCGAACAGCCTGCGTGCTGCCACCGGCAAGAAGGTGCAGCCGATGGTCACCGGCACCTACACGTTCACCTCCGGTTTCGGCCCGCGCTGGGGTACCTCGCACAACGGCATCGACCTGGCGGCGCCGATCGGTACGCCCTTCTATGCACCGATCGACGGAATCGTTGTTGCAGCAGGAGATTCCGGCGCGAGCGATGAGAACGGTTTCGACAACTGGATCATCGTCGACTCGGCCACCGCGGACGGGTCGACCATCTCGACGGTCTACGGGCACATGTTCCCGGACGGTGTTCTCGTCTCCGTCGGTGACGAGGTGCGCGCCGGGGATCTGATCGGCCTGGTCGGCAACGCCGGAGGTTCGACCGGACCGCACCTGCATTTCGAGGTCTGGCCCGGCGGCCGACTAGACGGCGGATCTCCGATCGACCCGATGCCGTGGCTGGCCGATGCGTCTGAACTCGACGCCCCGCAACAGCGTCCGACCTCGCCGAATGTGCAGCTGGTCGCGGCCGAGACTCCGCTCGGTGCCGGTTGCACCGGCCTGACGCGCCCCGGCGGACGCTCCCTCGCGCCGGGATCGGTCCCCGAGGAGTTCCGGGAGTGGATCGTCAAGGCGGCTCAGACCTGCGAGGCGATCGACGCTCCTTTGCTGGCCTCCCAGCTCTACGCCGAGAACCAGTTCCGCTACGGTCCCTCCTCGCCGGTGTCTCCGGCGGGGGCACGCGGGCCGGGGCAGTTCATGCCCGCAACCTGGGCCTCGATCGGCCAGGACTACGACGGTGACGGCGTGGCCGACGTGAATTCCATCGGTGATTCGGTGATGGCGATGGCCGCCTACGACTGCCAGATGTGGGAGCAGACGCAGCAGTGGCTCCGCGAGGGAAAAGTTTCAGGTGACGGCACCGAGTTGATGCTCTCGGCCTACAACTGCGGGCCGGGCAACACACTCGCTTCCGGCGGGGTGTGCGGCAACGCGGAGACCACGAGCTACGTCCGCAATATCCTGGCCGGCCGCGCTGACTTCGCCGGTGTCGACCAGCCTCGGCTGCCGTCGGTGAGTGGTTCGCGGGTGGTCGATGCAGCACTTGGATGGCTGGGCACCGATTACGCCTGGGGCGGCGGGGATGCCACCGGCCCGACTCGCGGCATCGCCGATGGCGGTGTCGCCGATGAGCACGGCGACCATAACAAGGTCGGCTTCGACTGCTCGGGCCTGGTCGTGTACGCGGTGGCGCAGGCGACGGACGGAAGAATCGTTCTGCCACACCAGGACTCCGCTCAGGTCAACGATCCTCGGGGGACGCCTGTAACCGAGGCGGCGGACTTGCAACCCGGAGACATCGTGCAGCCCTACCCCGGCCACGTGTGGATCTGGATGGGGGACAACAAAGTTGTCGAAGCGCCCCAGTCCGGAGAGAAGGTCCGGATCACCGAATGGACGCCCCCGAAACATGTCAGAGCCATCCGATTTAATTGATGCACAACGGATTTCATACGCCAGAACATCGGAAACGATGACACACCAGGAAGGGAACATCACACCGTGAGTGAAGAGTGGGACAAGGCGGAATCGGCCGTCCGCACCCTCGGATCGACCCGGACAGTCCAGGCGATGACGGCCTCGGACCTGCGGGCTTGGGCTGCGGAGAACAACCTGATGACGCGCACTCAGTGGCCGAAGATCAAGCGTGAGCTCTACAAGCAGTTCGATGTGGACTACGACGCCCTGCGAGAACGCGAGCAGCGTGAACGGGCCGAAAAGCTGGCCGCGGCCGCCACATCGGCTCCGGTGGTGTCTTTGGCCTCGGCCGGCGACGAACGTGGCTCGTTCGCCGTCGTCGGCGATGCCGACACCAGCGATGTCGCCTGGTACGGATCGTTCCACAAGGACGATCGGATCTTCCGGCCCGGCGATCAGGACTCGGCGGATGAGGCCAGCGCCGGTAAAGCCGTGTTCCTCGCTGCGAAAGTCCGCGACCACCTCAAGGTCGAGGCGGTTCGGTTGCGTCTGCGGGTGAGCAGTGAACGCATCGACGGGGTAAAACTGGCCGATCTCGCAGCAAAAAAGCAGGTCATCCTCGATCTTGAGGTGACGCCGACCGGCAATCCGGCCGAGCAGTGGTGCCTCGAACCGGGCTACGGCGAATGGCGGGCGATCCGCCTGTCGGATCTGGTGGTGGCCGAATGATCCGCCGACTGGCACTGATCGGTGTCCTCGCCGGAGCCCTAACGGTGGCCGGATGCAGCTCCGAGACCGACCAGGACCAGAGCACTACGAACTCGTCGGCACAGCCGTCGTCGACGGAGGCATGGCCTCCCACCGAACCGGCTGCACCCACCGAGCAGTCCACCCCCACTCCGGCGGCACTGAGTGTGGACACCTCCGATCCGGGCGAGCTCGGCCGCACGGTCGTCGAGACCTGGTTCTCCTATGACACCCGTACCGACACCAATCGCAACGACGCGCCGGTGCGGGCCGCCGATCTGGGCGTGCTGACCGGCGAACTCGACGCGCAGGTCCGCGCCGATGTCCAGATCCCGGTCAAGGCCAGCGGTGAGTGGGCACAGTGGGCGTCGCAGGGCGCGACGGTCACCGCCGTGGCGGTAGAGGTCCCCAACCAGGGACAGGCCAATACCGCGACGAAGTATCACGGCATGTACGAGGTGACCAGCACGGTCACCGATTCCAGCGGCACCGAGATCGGCACAGACGTGCAGTACGTCGCCGTGGTGCTGACCGACAACGGCGACGGATGGCGCGTTTCGTCCGTCACCACCCTGTGAGGTGAGCGTGATGGCTGACATCGCTGACTACAACCACGAACCGACCATCGACCCGCGTCGGCTGCGGCTACGCCCGAACCGTCCCGCTGTCGAACCCGAACCGGCCCCGGCTCCTGAGCCTGTAACCGAGGACATCGCCGATCCGTACGGGGTCGGAGTAGATGCTCTCGCGGCCGTCGACGAGCCGATCGCGCCGACAGCAATGCCGTCCACCGGGCACGGCGCACTGTTCGACGAGGCCGCCTCACCGGCACTTTCTCAGCCTGCTCAGTGGGGTTGGCGGGGTCGGATCAATGCAGCTCTGGGAACGAAACTGGCCCCGAAGGCGGCATCGGCAGAGACCGGCCACCGGGCGGCGGTCGAAGCGATCCAGCGAACGCTGCCGGGTTCGGGCACGGTCGCTGTGGTCAACACCAAGGGCGGAGCCGGCAAAACTCCGACGTCGATTGCGCTGGCAGCGATGCTCGGTAAGCATCGCGGCCGCGGGGTCGTGGCAGTGGATATGAGCGAGGCGGGCGGCACCCTCGGCATTCGCGCAGCGCGCACCGCACCCATCGAACGCACGGTGTGGGATGTCCTCGACAACGCATCGCGGCTGATGTCGGCCGACGTCGAGGCGGGGGAGCTGGCGGCGTATCTGCGGCTCCAGCCCACCCACGACGAGATCCTGGCCGGGGACACCGATTCTTCCTACGACGACATGCTCGGCGAGGACGAGTGCGCGGCGTTGGGCGCGGTGCTTCGTCGCCATCGCGACCTGCTAATTATCGACACAGCCACCACTCCGCAGGCCGGGGCATGGCAGTGGGCGGTGCGCCACGCCGACGTGCTGGTGGTGCCGCTGCCGATGCGCCGGGACATGGCGCAGCACGCCTACGCGATGCTCGACGGCCTCCGTAAGCGGGGGTTCGAGCATCTGGTGCGCTCTGCGATCGTGCTGCTGTGCGCGACG
The DNA here is from genome assembly GCF_004153645.1 of Rhodococcus sp. Q1. Lineage (NCBI taxonomy): Bacteria > Bacillati > Actinomycetota > Actinomycetes > Mycobacteriales > Nocardiaceae > Rhodococcus > Rhodococcus sp. Q1. The sequence continues at coordinate 20,451 of NZ_SDMJ01000012.1, forward strand.
CCGGGGTCCGATCCGAACCTCGAAACTGCGATTGTCGACGAGTTCGACTCTCTCGGTGTGCAGACCTACGTTCGGGTTCCATTCGAGCCGGTCTTCGCCACCGGTGAGCGGATCACGCTCGAGGCGTTGTCGCAGAGTTCGATCATCGCGTGGACGAATGTCGCGGCGATGGTGACCGATGCGCTGGCCGAGGCCATCGTCGAGCGGCAGGCCGGACTCCGGCAGCAGGGGGTACCGGCTCCGGCGGTCGTCCCGGAACCGGCTCCGCCGACGTTCGCGGCGGACGTTCCGAGCTTCGTAGCGCCCCAGCCGGCCCCGGCTCCCGATTCGGTTCCCGCAGCTGAGCCGCCCCCGGCCCCGGTAGTGGAACCCGCTGCCGTTCCTGCTGTCCGGGTGCCTGAGACGGACCCGGCCAGGGACCTGCCCCTGGACTACCGGCCCACCGCCGAGGCGGCGGAAGCGGCCCCCGAACCGGACGCCTCGAGCGAATCCGCTGCTGAGGTGCACCAACCGCCGGCCCCGGCCCGACGGCCGCAACCACCGAAGCCGTCGAGCTTCGATCCCTACGCCTGACCTTCTGTGTGAAAGGACTCTCAATGATCCTGTCAAGCCGCCACCGCGGTAACCGGCACAGTCGGTTGCCAGGTGCGGTGGTCGCGGAGCAGCGCGTAGAGAACATCCACGCGCCGCCGAGCCAGGCAGATCGTGGCCTGGACGGGACGCTTACCTTCGGCACGTTTGCGCTGATAGTAGACGCCAGAGGCGGGATCGCAACGGACCGCGGTCAACGCCGACATGTACATCACCCGGCGCAGGCGCCTGCTGTAGCGCTGAGGGGTGTGCAGACGCCCGGTGCGTTTACCCGAATCCCTGGGTCGCGGCGCCAACCCGGTCCAGGCAGCGAGCTGATCGGCCGACCCGATCAGGGCGGGGTCACCTACTGCGGCAAGGAATTCGGCGCCGAGCCGGAATCCCATACCCGGCAAGCTCAGGATCACCTCGGCCAGAGGGTGCCGGCGAAATCGGGCCTCGATCTCCGCGTCCACGGCCCTGATACGTGCGTCGAGATCGATCACCGCCTGCGCCAATTCGGCGACCAGCTCGGCAGCGACATCCTCCCCCGGCAACCGCACGGTCTGCGCCTTCGCAGCGGTGACCGCGGCCCGGGCGATCGATTCGGCGTGGCGCACCCCGGCCCCGGTGAGCATCGCGGCCAGCCGGGCCGCACCGACGCGGCGGATCGCTTTCGGTCTCTGGTAGCGAGCCAGCAGCACCACCCAGCCCCGGTCCGAGGAGATCTGCGCGACGCGTTCGAGCCCGGGGCAGATCGCGACGAGTTGTTGACGCAGCCGGTTGATGGTCCGGGTACGGTCGGCGACCAGATCGGTGCGGTGGCCGGTGAGCATCTGCAGCTCACGGATCAACTCGTCGTCGGGACGCAGAACGGGCAGGTCCGAACGCATCCGGGACTGATCGGCGATCACCCGGGCGTCGCGGGCATCGGTCTTGGCTTCGCCGCCGCGGTAGACCGACGATGCCTGCCACACCGAACGTCCGGACAGGTAGCGCACCGGTTTCCCGGCGTCGGCCAGCACAGTCAGCAACAAGGTGACGTAGGCGGTGGTCAGATCCACCGTCCACGACACCGTCTCGCCGAGTGCGTCGATCTCGGTGATCACCGCACGGATCGTTGCTTCGTCGTTGTCGCATCGCCGCGACAGCACCACCGTCCCGGAAGCGTCGAGCACGCATATCCAGTGGTGTTCTTTGCCGACGTCGACTCCTGCCCACAGTTGCGAACCGGTCATCGGATTTCCTCGTTTTCGCTTGTGTTCCGGCCTGGCCCCGATGGACGCCTCCGCCGGCATTTCCTTAAACAAGCGATCATTCGCAGATCTCAATCAGCGGTCCGAGGTGTCCAAGCGGGTCGGGTGGCCAGTCCTTTCAAGCCCCCCTCGAGAGTGGGCAAACCTTATGCAGCCTCGCCCGGCCCGCCCGGGTTACAGCTCAACGTAACTCTCACGAAGTAACTGCACCTACGAACTTAAGGACCCCTGTGATGTCTCGCAATACCTCGATGCGGTCGCTACCTCGTAGCGTGGCCCGTGCTGCGTCCCTGCTGTCGGCCACGATCGGCACGGTGTTGCTCACCGCCGGTACCGCCTCGGCTCAGACCGACAATCCACTCGACGGAATCTCCCCTGATCTGGGGGTGTTCGGTCCTACGTTCCAGAGCACCTGGTCGCGGATTGCGGGCGGTATCTGGGGTGCGGTCCTGGCGGTATCCGCAGTCAACCTGATCATTTCGCTCTACAAGATCCGTAAGGCTCGCGCCGGGGGCTACCAGAGCGAATTGAGCGATTCGATGGATTCGGCCAAGACCGCTGGTGTGGCGTTCGGTTGCGTGGCCGGAGCCGGGATCATCGTCGGCGCCATCTTGTTCGTCGTCAACGGCTGATAGCCGATCTACCAGCACTGTTAGGAGAATCAGATGGCACCCGATTTCAGCTCGATCAAGCCGGGCTCCCAGCAATCGCCCTCGGCAACAGCAGCACCGACGCCGACATCCTCGGCGAAGACGGCAGAGACCAAAGGATGGAAGGCAGCGTTCGACAGACTGCCCTCATGGTTCAAGTACGGCCTGGTGATCCTGCTCGTGGTGACGATCCTCGGGATCATTCTCGCGGGGCTGGACGGCGGTAGCTCGGAGTCCGACACGGTGCGGACCGGGCACGGTCCCAACTCGATCACCAACGGGATTCCGCATGGTTATGACCGCACCGAAGCCGGAGCACAGACCTCAGCAACGAACTTCGTGCAGGCCGCAAACCAGGTCTCTCTCGGTCGAATCTCTGCCGAGGAAGCTAAATCGGCCCTCGTCGGTAGCAATGCCAGCGATGCGCTGCTGGCAGTCCTTGACGAGAGCGTGACTCAGGCCGAGGGCACGGTGATGAACGTCCTTCCCGCCCTGGTCAACGTCACGGACTACTCGGATGACCGTGCGGTGGTGTCGGTGTGGGCAGTCTCGGCGAGCCAGAACGATCTGAGCGGCACGGGCAAGGTCAGCGTCCTTACTGTCTGGTCCACGACCACGGTGACCTTGGAGTGGGAGAACGGGGATTGGAAGGCCGTGGATTGGACGTTCCGGTCCGGTCCCGAGCCCGAAGAGGTCTCGTTCCCCGAAGGGGATTCCACTCTCGCCGAGTTCGGCGCGAACGGCCTCTACACCTTCTTCGTGGAGTAATCATGCGATCCCTTGTCCGTACTTTGCTTGCGGTGCTGCTGGCGGTGCTCGCGTTGGCCTCGAGTGCGACGCCTGCGTGGGCGCAGCCGCTCAGTGGCGCTGCCGAAGGGTGGCCTGCTGGGATGCCAGACGAGCTCAAGGAGTTCTTTCCCGGTCACCCGGAGTTCGAGGCGGCCGGGTGGTCGACCGATCCGGCGTGTGCGGACAAGGGTGGCGACTTCGGGCAGTACCTCGCGCAGTACCTCCGCTTCGACCAGCAAATTCTCTACTGGGCGTCCCCTGTGACGCAGCGCATCGCGCAGTACGCCGAACTGATGGGTGTTTCAGAGGATGAAGCGAAGCAAGCGGTGCTCGATGGCAAGGCTCCGACCACCTGGCCGGCATCCTTCCCCGGTGGCGACCCGGAGTTCTCGCCCTCGGCCAAGGTGTGCGCTGCGGATCTGGCGAAGTGGTCGGAGCCGAGCGGGAACCACTGGGGATTTACCTGGGCGGCAGCACCCGACGCCGGTTCGATCGCAGTGATGAAGCAACAGAAGTGGGTCGATAACCTGCCGGAGGACATTTTCGAGAATCCGTGCAGCGATCACGAGATGCTTTGCAACAGGGCTTATTTCCTCGACTGCGACAAGGGCACCAACATCAGCGAGATCAACCAGTGCCGGGGCTGGAACGCACAGGTCGGAGCGATGTTCGGCGGTATCTGGAACTGGAAAGAGCAGAACACCGACTTCGCTGACCGGTTCCTCGATCTCGCCAGAGTCGGTGGTGTGGTCCTCAAGGCCGCCACGCCGCTTCAGATCCAGCTCGGCGTCGGCCTCGGTATGGCGGCCGTCGACAAGGCCGGTGATGTGGTCGCGTTCATCGCTGATCCGGGCAGCGTGATCGACGACTGGGCCAACAGCACCAAGGAAAGCGCGGTATCGCTGACCACCTCGGTCCTTGAGGGCTTGGCGAACATCCACGAGTTCAACCCGCGGGATGAAGGTTTCCTGCGGTGGTACGCGGTCAGTTGCGGAATCGGGGTGTTCGTCATGTCGATCACCGCACTGTTCACGATCTACCGAACCTCCGCACAGAAATCGACACGAATGGAACTGGCGCACAGCCTGATCGGATACGCCCCGCTGGGTGTGCTGTCGATGATGTTCGCCCCGGCCGCCGCCGAAATGCTGGTCCAGCTCTCGCACGCGCTGACCACCTCCCTGTCCGGACTGCTCAAGCAGGACTTGGAGCAGGCGGTGGTGTCAGTATCGGCAATGCTCGGAGGCATCACGAGCGACACCGTCGTCGGTGGCTCTCTGACCGGCATCGTGTTCTTCGGGTTGTTGTTTCTCGGGTCGCTGGCGTTGTTCTTCGGCATGTTGATGCACGCCGCTGCCTTACCGATCCTCGCCGGCCTGACAGGTGTCGCGTTCGGATTGTGGGTGCATCCGAACCTGCGGAAGAAGGCGATGCGCCCGATCTTCGTATTCATCTCGATCGTGTTTTCCAAGCCGGTGATCTTCCTCGGTCTGGGGTTCTTAGCCACGGTGCTGATCGACAGCAGCGCCGGGGCTTACGTCGACGGTGACCTCGCATCGCTTGGCGCCTTGGCGATGTCGGCGGTGTGCATCGGACTGGTCGGACTCGCTCCGTGGTCGCTGCTCAAGTACGCCCCGTTCATGCCGTCCAGTGAAGATTCGGAAGGCTTCGGCGATACCGGATCGGCGACCGGACAAGGGCTGGGCGGCACTTTGCAGACCGCGCAGATGGCAATGATGGCCCGCGGCGGTGGTGGCGGGGGTGAGGTCGCTGCGGCCCGCTCCGCAGGGGCGGCACACTCCCATCCTGTCGGCGGCGGGGGCGTTGGTGGGGGAGTGGCCTCCACCTCGAACGGGTCGACGTCCCATAGTTCCGCCGGGTCGACCTCCCACCAGCACTCGGGCGTTACCGCAGGTCATAGCGGTGGCGGGCACGGTGGGGCGAGCACTCGCAAGCTCATGGGGGCAGCCAAGGGCATCTCCGGAACGGCCGCCTCTGCCGGGGTTGGTGCGGTGGTAGTAGCCGGGACGGTCGGCGGTGCAGCACTGAACAAGGCGGCGCAGGCAGCGCAGAGCGCTCCCGAGCGAGCCGACAACATGGGAGATCAGTGATGAGTGACAGTGAGCAGCGCACCTCGATCCTCGGCTCGGAAATCGCTCGCCGAGGACTGATCCCCGTTCCCGAACCGGTGCTGTTTGCCTATGCAGCGGCGCTGATGGTCTCGATGTTCCTGTTCGTCTTCTTCGGATCGACGATCTGGACACTGGCCGGTGTCCTTGTGGTGGTGGGCGGCACGCTGTGGGCGACGACCGATATCAACGGTCGCCGGTCTTGGGCGGGGGAGAAGCTGCACCGGATCCGGGATCGGCGGCGGCGAAAGCACGGTGAACACGTCTACCGGGCGCCCGGTGATGAGTTGTACGGGGTGCTCGGAGCCGATCCGGGCTGGGAGTTCCCGGTGCCGCTCGGAGATGTCGCTCCGCTGGATCTGACCGATACAGGTCTCGACGACATGTTCATCCTCGAGCACCGGACGCCTGGTGACAACAACTACTACTCGGTGGTGCTGTCGATTCAAGGGCTCGCCGAAGGACTCCGCGGCGCGGAGGAATGGGCGGTGACCTCGCAGGCGTTCTCGCGCACGCTGGCCTCGTTCGCGCGCCGATCCTCGCTGCTTCGAGGGCTGGAGATGGTGCACCGCTCGGTGCCGGCCGATCTGACTCCGCACGTGGCGTGGATGGAATCGGTGGTGCGTGCGAATCCTCATGCACACCGGGTGATGCCTGCGGTCGAGTCCTACGGCCAGCTCATCGACGGTCTGGCCCCGGAGTCGGAAGAGCATCGTTGCTACGCCACGCTGATCTTCCCGAAGTCGGTCGAGTTGCTGTCGGCGGCCGGAGCGGTCGCCAAGCGTAAGGGCGTAGAGACGAAGGCCGGTATCGGCCAGGTCATCGTCGAGGAGACCATGCGGGCGGTCGGCGCGCTGACCTCGGCCCGGCTCGGGCAGGTGCAGGTGCTCGGCCAACAGCGTGCCTGTGCGGTGTTCCGCTCGATGCTCGATCCGTCCTACGCACTCGATGCCCACCGGGGCGCGAACTGGGGCAACTGCTGGCCGTCGTATGTCGGCGGAGACCTGTCGACACGGGTGTCCGACCGATGGGATACCCGAGTCGGGTTGATCCGACCCGGTTCGATCGAACCGATCCCGCTGCACGCTGAATGGCTCTCGCCGCTGTTGACCGGCGTCGACCCGGACCCCGGCGATCCTGTTGAGGGGCTTCCGGCCCAGCCAACAATCCGCACGGTGAAGGTGCGGATGGATTTCGTCGATGCAGTCAAAGCGCGCCAGGTGGCACGCAAGGACGCGACCGAGGATGCAGCACGCCAGTACAAGGAGCGAAAGAAGGGCCAGGTCACCGACGGTGCATCGGAGGTCATGGCGTCGGCGTCGCTGCGTCGCCGCGAAGACCTCAAGCCGGGATCGGGACACCACGGGGTGATCTGGTCGATGGCAGTGTCGGTCACCGCACCGGATGAGGATGCGGTGATGCGGGCGTGTGCGCGGCTCGAGCAGGCCGCCGACCAAGCCGCCATCAAAGAGTTCACCTGGTTCGACGACAGCCACGATGTCGCGCAATTCCTCACTCTGCCGCTCGGCCGTGGACTCGCGGCCACCAAGTACACCCGGGCCAAGGGGGTCTGATGCCGTCACTACTGAACCGCAAAAAGGGCGCTGCGCCTGCGCCGACCGCTCCGGAGGTAGATCAGGCGGACACGCCGGTGGTTCCTCGTCGGCGTCCGCCGAAGCGCAACAAGTGGCTCGACCGGTGGGGATGGTACGAACCGCGCCCGGAAGGGGTGTGGTCGACGACTCGCCAGGCCGAAGCGCTGAATCTGGCGACCACCCGCAAGAACGTGCGGCACGAAGGTCTCGTGTCGGGGCGGAACCTGATGTCGAATGCGCTGGTCATTACCGATCCGTTCGCGTTGTACGGAAGTGAGATCGAGAACATCAACGTCGCGGTGGTCGGTGACATCGGCAAGGCGAAGTCCTCACTGATCAAGACCACCCTGGGACTGCGGCAGATCGCGGCCGGCCGTCAGGTCGTGGTGATCGACAAGAAGCGTCAGGGTGATCGCGGTGGTGAGTACACCGAGCTCGCCAAGTCGCTGGGGGTGCCGTCGATCAGGTTCAAGACCGGCGGTGACGGTGCGCGGTTGAACATCATGGACCCGGCGATTTCGTCGTCGGTGACCACTTCTGGTGGCATCGTGCCGGCCGGTCAAGAAGTGCTGATTGCCGCGGTACTCGAGGACACCATGCAGCGGACGTTGGGGCAGACGGAGATCGCGGCGCTGAACCTGGCGCTGAGACTGGTCAACGAACGTGCCCGCAGCGAGGGCACCGAGCCGATCCTGCGTGATGTCGCCGATCTGCTGCTATCCACGCCGGAGGAAGCGACAGTCACCTTCGGCGAGGTGTGGGAGAAGGAAGCGTGCCGGTGGGGTCGTGATCCGGGCCTGGCGCTGCGGCAGCTCTGCGAAGGAGATCTGCGAGGGTTGGTCGATCAGCCGACCTCGGCCGATGTCCGTCATGCGCTCGACCATCCGCTCGTGCACTTCGACGTGTCCGAACTGCCCAACAAGGGACCGGCGCTGCGGGTGGTGATGACGGTCATCAATACGTGGCTGTCGAATGTTCTCGCCGCTCGCGCATCCGAGCACAAGCAGACCATTCTCATCGTCGAGGAAGGCTGGCACATCGCGGAAGGCTCGACCGGGCGGGTTTTCCGCGACAATATGAAGCTCTCTCGCGGCCTGGGCCTGTCCACGGTCTCAGCGTTCCATCACATCGCCGATCTACCTGCGGATTCTCCGGCTCGAGCGTTGATGCAGGAAGCCGGGATCGTGTTCCTGTACGGACAGGATCGGGTGGACGATGCCGAGCAGACGGTTCGCATGTACCACCTGCCCGAATACTGCGTCGATCTGCTGATGTCGATGCACAAGGGGCAGTGTCTCGTGGTGATGGGCAAGTCCGATCCGGTGCTGATGAAGCACGAGCGGTCCCCGCTCGAGATCACCCTCACCGACACCGATGAGGTCATTCGGGGTGAGGCGAGCACGCTGGTCGGGCAGACCCGGCTCCCGGACACTCTCGATGCCGAGGAATTGGCCGAGCTGGTGGGGGCGGTGCAGTGAACGAGCGGGGTCAGCAGCGGCCGACACAGCCGGTGATCCCGGTCGGTACTGGCCTGGTGGTCGTGGTGATCGGCGGGGTCCTGTGGACGGTGTACGCCGGGGGCGCGGTTGCCGGCCTGGTGACCGGGGCGGGTCCGGTGTTCCCGGAAGGGCTGTACGGCACGTTGTCGGTGTTGCGGGCGTTGGTGCTCACGCCGGGTGACCCGACGGTGGGCTGGCCCGAGGACTCGCGGCCGGGTTCGGCGGTTGCGGTGTGGGTGTGCCTGATCGCAGCGATGCTGGTCTATATCGCCGTCGTGCTCGTGATCGACGGGAAGGTTTCGGCACGTCAGCGCGCTAAGCGCACGCGCCAGGAAGGGTTTGCGGACCGGGCGGAGCTGCGGCAGCGCGGCCTCGATCGCAAGAGCGCAGTGAGAGCCGCGAAGACGAATCGGGCGAGCCTGGGTGATACTCCGGCCCGCAAGATCGACGCGCACCAGGTGGCGACCCGGATCGGCACGCTCTACGGCGAGCATGGCAAAGATGCCGAGGTCTTCGTTCAGTATCGGGACGGCACGCTGGTCGAGGGTCCGACCGGATCAGGCAAGAGCTGGCGGTTGGCTTGGCAGCGGATCGTCGAGTCGGTCGGGTTCGTGCTGGCCACGACCACCAAACCTGATCTGCTGTGGTCGACGGTGGGGCAACGCTTGGCCTCCGGCCCGGTCGAGGTGTTCGACCCCGAGGGCATCACGCGGTGGCCGACGCCGATGCGGTGGTCCCTGCTGGCCGGCTGCGATGACCCGGATACGGCGATCCGGCGTGCCGATGCGCTGGTTCAGGCTGTTCCCCTCGGGGATACCAAGAACGGTGGGTACTTCTCGACGAACGCAGCGAAGTACCTGCGGTGCTGTCTGTATGCGGCCGCGGTGTCCGGTGGGGATGTGACCACCTTCTATCGCTGGGCGATGCAGCGACAGGTGCCGAAGGTCAAGGAGATTCTGGACCGGGACCTGCCGACGTGGAGCGTGGAGTATTCGCAGCTCGGCGGCTCGGGATCGGATTCGGTCGACGATGTGATGTCGACGGTCTCGACGCTGCTCGATCCCCTCGCCTCACCGAAGCTGATGGCGGCAGTCAATGTCACCGCCGATGAGTCGGTGAACCTCGCGCAGCTCATCCGCGACGGAGGGACGCTGTATCTGATCTCCGAAGGCTCCTACGGCTCAAGCGCACCGATCGTCACGGCGTTGGCGGCGGAGGCGTATTACCTGGCCAAAGAGATTTCGCGGGAGTACCCGGAGGAGAGAATCGACCCTCCGGTGCGGTTCGTTCTCGATGAGGTCAACAATGTCGCGCCCATCCCGGATCTGCCCGACAAGGTATCCGACAGCGCCGGGCGAGGAATCTCGATCTGGGCGTTCTGCCACGGTCAGGAGCAGAACATCCGGCGATGGGGTCCGAGCGCGGGGAAGATGTTCACGACGAACTCGCCGGTGCGGATCATCCTGCCCGGCCTCGGTGATGTGAACGAGCTCGAGCAGATCTCCCGATTGACCGGTGAGCGTGAAGAGTGGTGGTCTCCGACGCAGGCACCTCGGCAGACGAAGGTGATGACTGCCCCGGAGATTCGCGGAATGCCTGCTGACCAGGCGTTGATGATCTACCGGGGTGCGGCTCCGGCGCGGGTTCATCTCCCGCTGGTGTGGGACATTCCGCACTGGAAAAAGCGGGTGCTCGACTCTCAAGAGGTCTACAACTGGGTCTGTGAGACGGGGGAGCTGCCCGATTGGGCCTGGTCCCGCACGGGCGGGGAAGTGGTGCTCGGATGAGCGGGTACACGCCGGGCCGGCTGTCGTGGCGGCATCTCGACCAGGAACAAGCACAACAGTTGTGGGACGAGTTGATCGAGTGGGTGGAGTGGTTTCGCGGCTGCTACCGGCTCACCGATCGGATCAAGGGTTGCTGGTATCGGCACCCGAAGATGGTCGAGGAACTGACGGCGGCGATGTCGGCGCACAAGGTTGCCTACGAACAGCTCGGCGACGGTCAGGTGCATTCATGGTCGCCGGGAAGTTGGCACTACCAGGTCTATCAACCGCTTCTGCAACGGCTGGCGGCCAACTCCGACGAGTTCGGCGACTGTATCGACGGTCGCTGCGAACCGCCGACCGTGCAGGTCAAGCTGCTCGACGGGGCGCGGGAGTGGATCGCGGCCGACATCGCGGCGCGGCCGACCCCGATCGTGGCAGCGATTGCCGCGACCGGATCGCTCCCGGACTCGAGCAATGGAGCGGGGCCGACGGTGATCGACGCTGCGCGGATGGTCGACCTGATCGACTCGGGTGATGCCGAACCTGTCGATCCTGACGACGAGTTCGGGCCGGTCTCATATGACGGTCACGTTTGGGAGTGGTCCGACGATACGGAGGGGTACGTGCAGACCTAGAGACTGCCGGGGAACACCACCAGGCCGGACTCACCACCCCGCCTGTTCCTCGGCGTGGCGGCCGGCTGCGGAAGTGCCCGCCCAGGCGCCGCGGCTGGCCGCCACAACGCTGTTTCTGCCGTCGAGCATGTTGTTGCCACGAAGCCTCTGATATGACATCTGAATGGCTCGCTGCGTCGAGCTCCTTAACGCAAGCGCTGTGCCCCTATCCATGCCGTGACCCGACGGAGAAGTAGTGAGTAACAAGCACAAACCGCCCCTCCTTGCACGCGGGCCTTGGTGGATTGTCCCCCTCCTAGGGTTGCTCGCAGCAGTGGCGGGCGGGGTCACGGCATTGGTTCCCGGTTGGTGGAAGGCGATACCGATAGGTCTCTCCGCTAGCTTCCTCATACTCAACTTCCTGGTGCAACTGAGTCGGAAGAACCATGAAGATGACGTCGAGGCGACGATGGCTCGGTACATCGATTCCCAGCTGTCGCCCCTGATGCAGAAGGTAGCCGGGACCGTAGCCGAAACAGACCCACAGAGACGGCGGGAACATTTTTCCTCAGTCCTGCAATCCGTCGTGAATGCTGCTTCCGAAATGATCGGCCCTCGACCTGTTCGAGCGAGCGTCTTCCAGTACACAGAAGGAGCAGGCAGGATGGTCGCCCACCCTACGGCTTTTGCAGGGCGACGAGACAAGTCGGAACGTGTCTATACGACCGAGTCCCCCACCCTTCACCAAGCACTTATCGGTAAACCACGCTTCGTGGAGGACGCGAAGAACGAGAACCTGGCCTACAAGACGTATATGACTCACCCCATCATGGCTGGGGGCAAGCTCTACGGAGTCCTATCCATCGACTCCCCAAACTCGAAAGACATATCTCCCGACGACGAATACCTCCTTCAGTTCCTATCCGTTGTCGCTGCCATTCCTTACGCTCTTGAGCAGGCGCCTTCGCAACCGGTGAACCACCGCTTCGAGCCCTAGCGAACCGAGGAGCACCCATGACGAACACCAGGAAGCTCACCACCACTAAAACGACCAAAAGGTCGCCTAGCAGCGGGAAGGCTCCTTCCCGAAGCGAGACGAAAGAGAACTACTCCGAGCTACGGCGAGGACTACGGGAAATCAGGCGGACAGGGCACATGCCTGAGTCTGTCCGGAGGGGGACATCCAGCGAGAGCTAAGGTTCCCCCCTGCCGCTGCTGGTCGCCTCTACTGGTCGCGGCGATTCACTACAGCCGTGGTCGCTTCTGCTCAAGGTTCTTAATCTCGGGCCGGTGAGCCTGGTGCTCAATCTCCCGAGCGTGTGCCTGCTCCCGCCAAACCCTCAGTTTCTGCAGCTCGGCGCGTTCACGCTCGACGTGCGTCCAATCGAGCGTGGCACGACGGTCCTTCGGCTGGCCTCCCGCGAGGGTGTCCTCGTCGGTGATGTAGTGGGTGCTTCGGTAGGCCGCCGCGTCTGCGATGGTGGCTCGCCACAGGGCAGCGTGTTCGGGATCGCTGGGGCAGGCGCCGAGGCTCGCGTGTGCCCAGATCGGTGCGGTGTCGTCGGTGAGCTGGTCGCGGTAGTTGCGGTGGAGCTCGGCGATGGTCTGGTAGTCCTCGCGGATTGTGGCGGCGAGTTCGGGGTCGATGGTGTCGGCATCGGACACGGGTGCGGCAACCCATTCGGGTGCGTCGGGGTTTGTGAGGTCTCGGCCCTCGGCGGCGATGCGGTCGAGTTCGGCGAGCAGTACAGTCGCCGGGGCTGTGGCTCCGGCCCGCTCTGCCAGATCGGCCACGACCTCCTCAATGCTCGTTCCGATGAGGCGGTGGAGATGTTCGATGCGTCCGGCGATGGCCTGGGCGCGTTCGTCGTCGGTCTGCAACGCGAGCGTGGGCAGGTGCTCGGCGATGGTCTCTTCATGCTCGGTGAGCCATGCGGTGTGGCGGCGGGCGATCAACTCGGTTAGGGGCTTGGCCATGTCGGAGCGCAGCGCGGCCGCGGTGGTGTCGACGCCGTTTTCGACCAGGCGTTCGTGGTGCCAGGTGAGCAGGTTGATCGGGTCGACGCCGGCTTGGGTGGCGCGGTGGAGCTGGCGTGCGAGCAGTCGTGCGGAGGATTCTTCGGCGATGCGGGCACCGAGTTCTTCTCCGAGTGCAGCGGCGGCGAAGGTGCGAACTCTCTGCGTTTCGAGCAGTGCGGAGGTGTCGCGGTAGCGGCGGATGATCTCGCCGATGCCGGTGTCTGCGGCCGCGGCGCGGTCGGTGGCCTCGGTATAGCGGCGGGCACATTCGACCGCGAAGTCGTGCATGTCCGCGTCGGTGTGGAGCGGGTCGCGGATCGGTAGCGGCGGCAATGTCGGGTGTTGGGTGACCTGGCCGACGATGGCGCGGGTGCGGTGGGCGAGGACCGCTCCGATGTCTTTCGCTCCGGCGAGGGGGCCTTCGGCGAGGGCGTGTCCGAGGAGTGTGCGGGTGCTGTGGCCGTGGTCGTGGGCGTCGGCGAGGACCTGGCGGAGCTGTGCCCATCCTTCGGTGCCTTCGATGGTGGCGGCGATGTGTTCGGGGAGGGTGCGGCGCATCTCGGTCTCGAGTGCGTCGTCGCGGAGGCGGCGTTGGGCGGCCAGATATGCCTCGCGCAGCCGTTCCGGGTCGGTGGCGTGGGCGGCTTGTTCGGCGAGTTCTTCGGTGGCGGTGCGGTGGCCGTTGTCGGTGGCGACGACGGTTTCGAGGATCATCCGGCCGGTGGAGACGCTCTTGTCTTCGAGGTGCGGACGCTCGGTGTCGAGGTTGACGGGCACGTCGACCGGGACGTAGATCCGGTTGTCGGTGCGGGCGCGGGTGACGGCCACATACAGCCCGGAGCGGTCCATGTCGGGGGTGATGATGGCGTGGGCGGTGTCGACGGTGACGCCCTGGGCGCGATGCACGGTGGAGGCGTAGCCGAGTTGCAGGTGGGTGCTGATGTAGTCGGCCGGCAGGGTGATGACGCCGCCGTGTTCGAGGTGCCGGACGGTCAGTGCGCCGCGTTCGGAGACGACATCGAGCACTTCCCACAGGTCGCCGTTTCGCACGAACGCTCCGGCTTTCTTTCCGCCGGAGGGGTTCAGATCGCGGCGGTTGCTGCGGGTGAGCACGATGTCGCCGCGGCCTGCGGTGAGTTCGTCGGCGAGGGCGACGGTGGTGGATTCGTCGCTGGTTCCGTCGTGGCGGCGCACGGCCTGGACTTGGATGTTCGCTGCCGTGACGTCCTCGCGGGTGGGCAGCATGACGATGGATTCTTTGCCGTCGGCGAGGTCGTGGAGGTAGTTCTCGACGGCCTGGCCGATCATTTCTTCGCGCGTTCCTTCGCGCACGAGGTCGCGTTCGTAGATCAGGTCCAGGCCGGTGGAGTCACCGGATCGCAGCAGCATCGAGTTTTCGGCTTGGGCGGTGTCGTTGCCGAATCGGACCACGGTGTCGAGTTCGGGCGCGTCGGTGTTCTGCGCCAGATAGCGCAGCATTCCGCCGGTTTCCACAGCGTCGAGCTGGGCCGGGTCACCGAGCAGGCGGACGACTGCGCCACGTTCCTTGGCGATCTCGACGACGGCGGCGAGGTCGAGGGTGGAGGCAAGGGATGCTTCGTCGACGAGCAGCATCGTGCCCGGTGCGATGTCGATGCCGGCCGGAAGTGTGCCGGGGCGACTGCCGCCGAGACCACGCCAGGGGTAGGTCAGGGAGGCCAGGGTCAGGCCGGTGACGCCGACTTCTTCGCCGAGTGTTTCGGCGGCGACTGCGGAGGGAGCGAGGGCTACGACGCTCCGGCCTTCGTTCTGCCATGCCTGCACGACGGCTTTCATACTGGTGGTCTTGCCGGTTCCTGCGGGTCCGACACCGACGGCCAGCAGTGCCCCGGATTGCAGGAAGTGCTCGGTCAAGGTGCGCTGGCCGGCGTTGAGGTTGCGCCCGGTTTCGGCGCGCATCGTCTCGTACACCTCGTGGATCGAGGCGGTGCGAGCGGTGAAGACGGTGGGTTCGCTGGTGGCCGATACCAGCATCGTTTCGGCGTCGAGGATGCGCTGGGAGCTGTGTTTGTGGCTGCCGTGGTGGGACAGAACGAAGTCGCCGTTACGTCGGCGCAGACGCCTCGGGATCGCGGGCAGCTCGACGCGTGGAGTGGTGACCGACAACTCCACGACCCGGCTGGTGAGTCGATCGACTGCCGTCCGGTAGCTGTCGAGGTCGGGGAACGTCTCACCGCCGAGGTGGGCCTGGACTGCGGAGACGATGTGTGGCAGTTGCCAGCGCGAGCGCTTGGATTCGAGCTTGGTGATCACGGCTCGGGCGTCGTCGTCGAGGCTGCGGCGCTGTGGCCTCGGGGCGCGATCGACGGCGAAGGCGTCGCGGACGAGCTGGTCGACGGCCTCGTTGCCGCCGAGGATTTCGGCGGCCTTCTCGCGCCATTCTGCGCGCATCTCGGCGAGTGATTTCGCGTCGGGCTTGCCTTCGCGGGTGTCGAGCGTTGCTTGTTGATAGAGCTGATACATCGTCTTGGCGTCGGGCATCCGCTGGTACTTGGCGCGGTACTCGGCCACGAGTTCGTCGCGGCGGGCCTCGATTGCGCTGCGGCGGGAGCTGAACATCTCAAGCATGTCGCGGGGAATGGCGGCCAGTTCGACGACGGGTTGCTTGCCCTGCTCGATCTCGCGGTGGGTCAGCTCGAGGTCGAGTTCGGTGCTCAGGCGCTGCATCACTTCGGCGTTGAATCGCTGCGAGGCGGCGACGGCGAAGCGGAACATGGTCGATCCGTCGACGGCTCGCCACTTGCCGTCTTCGGCGGCCTGGGTCTTGATCGACACGACGGCGTGGGTGTGCAGATTGGGGTCCCCGCAGCGGGAATCGAAATGCTTGTAGAGGGTCGCGACGAAACCGTTGGTGTCGATCTGTTCCTCGCCGTTGCGGCCAACGCGAGTGAAGCAGGCGTTCTCTTCGAGCCACCGGAGGGTGTCCTTCACCGTGGCATCGACGATGCGCTCGATCTTGATGCGCGTCTCGTTCGGTGCCAGCGCCCACAGGCTCGACACACTCTTGGGCGGTGTGAAAACCAGGTCGTGGCCTGCTACCGGGTGGCGGACTTTGCCCTTCTCGTGGGCGATCCAGTTCCGCAATTCGGCCTCGTTCGCGACCGGACGGCCGTGCTTGTCCTGGAACATTCCTCCGGCGATGCGGTCGAGGATCGCAGCGGATTCCCCCGAACTCGGGGCGTGTCCGTGGGTATCGGTGTACTCGGCGATTTCGGCCGCGTGTCGGTCGAACAGCTCGACGTTGTTCTTGAAGGTCGGGAACTTCCGGCCGAGTCGGGCGAGCCGGATTGCGTCCTCCGAGGGGACGCCTCGATCGATGAGTTCGGCGATCAGGGCGTCGGCATTCGGATGGAGACCTTCGCCGAACAATGCCTTCATTTGCGCCTCGGTGACAACATCTCCGACCGAGATTCGGTCGGCGTTCTCGACGTGGATTTCGTCGAGAAGGTCGTTCAAACCGTCGACGCCCGAGCCGAACCATTCGCCGGGCGGTGTGCCGTGCGCGGTGTAGTAATCGGTCAGTTCTGCTCCGCGTTCACGCTCGCGGTCGGCTGTGGCGACCTGACGTGTCAGGTACTCATAGCCGTCCGCTGCGTGCAGGACGTGGAGGGTCATCACGGGCTCGATCTTAGCGGTACGAACGTGCAGGTTGGGAGCGGGATTCCCGAATGTCAGTAAAACTGCAAGAGGTGTGTCCCCTTTCTTCTGTTGCTGGTGCCCGGATACGGTGCGGGTAGATCGGTGTAGCCGCCGGTCGCAGACCGCTCCGGCGAAGCGACGGGTTTGGTCGGGCCGCTGGTTTAGACTCGGCGTGAGTTGTTGTAGACGGGAAGGGTGTCGCAGTGAGTGTTTCGGGGGATGCGGTGCACAACGAGACGAAGGTGATCTCGGCGCGCAGTCAGGCACGGTCGAAGCTGTCGGAACGGCGCGCTGAATTGCTCAAGCGGATCAGCGACAACCAGCGCGACCTCGAGCGCGCATTGGCGTCGCTGGAGAAGGTGGACAAGGCCGCTGTTCGTCGTGATGCGGCGATCGCCAAGGCGAACAAGGAGTTCGAGAAGAAGAAGGCTGCGGCCGAACTCGCGGCGGGCAGGTCGCTGGCGCAGGTTGCCGGACGGGGCGAGACCGCGACCTCGATCTCCGAACTCGTCGATCTGGACGTGGCGACGGTGCGCCGGTTGGTGAAGCTGGCCGAAGAGAACAACGACTCGACGCCTCCCGCACAAGGATCGAGCGAGGGCGGCAGTGAGGCGAAGGAACCGACGCCCGACGTGCCTGTAGCTGCTTCCGGCTCCTGATCGGGGGCAGCAAGCAACGGCGCGAGGTCAGAGACGGAGCCACTGTGCGGTGGGAGCCAGGAGACGAGATCGAACGGACTCGCTTCTTCCAACGCGTGGTGTACGGACCGGACTTAGATTCCTGTCACCTCTGGGTCGGTGCGCTCGGTGACGACGGCTACGGACGGTTCTGGATAGATCGAGACGGTCATCAGATCGTGGTCCGACCGCACCGTTACGCGCTCGCTGTGGAGCTGGAACGTGGCCTCGACGACAACGAAGTGGCGATGCACCGGCGTTGTGACAACCCGCTGTGCGTCAACACCGGCGACGGTGATGCCTTCGCTGCCCATGTGGTGCTCGCGCCGACCGTGCCGAACGTGCTCGACGCTCACGAGCGGTGCACCAGGCGGTCTTGCGATATGGCTGGGATCAGCACGCGATCGAGACAGCCCTGTACGACGGGGCGTAAGGAACGCTGTGGTAGTTAGCAGGCGATCGTCATCTGATGTGTCGAGGCGGTTGGTTCGGCCACGGTGGATATTCGATGATGAGAGTTGACCGTTGCACGCGAGTCGGGGCGGTTTCGGAGACGTTAGGGGATCTTATGCAGCGCAGTGAAGCGGAAGTGGCCTTGCTCGGTGCCGTGCTCGAGGTGATGCCGATTTCGGACCTGGCCCTCGATGCGGCGGTCGCCGGCATACCGGTGTTGGACGTACCCCGCACTCGCGGCATCGACATCTGCTTCTCGGATAAGCCAGACATTCTCTGACGGCTCGCCTGAATCGCACCATGACGATGCACGGTCGTCGCACTGCGGTTGGGTGTCGTCCCGGCACGGTGGCGCGGATCCGTGCGCGGGCTGCGGGAGAAGCCGGACGAAGGGGCTCGATGCCCTGAGCTCGGCCCTGCGCGCTGCGAAGGTGCGGGCGGGTTCGTTAGTGAGTTGGAGATAGGGCGAGGCCCCGCACCGGGGCGGGGCCTCGTGGTGTGTTTGTCAGTCCTCGGGGCTGAATCCGAATTCGAGGAGGACGTTTCGACCGGCCTCGAGGACTTCTTGCACTCCCTTCGCGTGCAAGCCGTGGTCGACGACTTGGCGGATGAGAAGCGCGAGCTTGGGGATTTGGGTCTCGTGGGCTACTCCGTTCTCGATGGCGTCGAGGGCGACGGCGGCGCGGACTCCGTAGCCGTGTGCGTAGGCGACGGCGGCGAGGACGGACAGGATCGTAAAGCGGGCGTAGCCGGAGGTCTTGCGGGCGGCGTCGGTCAGGATGGCGACGGCGGCGGCGTTGCGGGAGAAGTACAGGGCCACGTCGCGGGCGCGGGGGTTGTCGGTGAGGGTGATCGCGACGGCGACGGCTTCGGGATAGGTCAGCTCGCGGGGTGCTTCGATGGCGTCGCGCAGCGTCTCGAGGTTCGCGGCGTCGGTGATTTCGGGAGCCTGGGCGCGGGCCTGGCGCGCGTCCCACTGGCGCTCGAACAACACTCCGAGGTCTTCGGCGGGTGCGAGTTCGGCGGCGAGGGCGTCGCGGCTGGGGGCAATGGGTGCGCGGCCGTCGATGACTCCGAGGACAGCAACGGTGCTCGCGAGGATGTCGCCGAGTTCTCCGGATTCGGCGCTGGGGAAGTTGAAGAAGGTCTCACCGGCGGTGTACTCGGGCAGGACGGCGGCGATGGGCACGGCCAGACCGAGTGTGTAGGCGTGGCGGGTGGCGGCGAGAAGGGTTTCCTCTGCGGTGTCGCCGTTGGGGTGGATGCTGACGAGCGCGGCGATGGTGGCGTTGAAGTCGGCGGATTCGGCGGCGGCCATGAGCTTGTCGAGAGCGACAACGGCGGTGGCGTTGTCGTGGTCGAGGCGGGCGAAGGGGCCGGTCGTTCCCTGGGGATCGATCAGTGCGATGACGAGGGATTCGTTCGGGACCATGCCGAGGAAGGCGGGGATGCCTTCGATGAACTGGGCGGTGTTGAGGCGGGTAACGGGGGCGTTCTCGTTGTTGTTCATGCCTCTAGTTTACATCTGTTTTGATGCTTTTTCGATGTTTTGTTGGTGCTTATCCGGTGCTTTTCTGGTGATGCTGGTCACACGTTTATAGGCTCTGACCTGCGGTTTTGCGGGTGTATCGGGGTGGTTCGGTGGCGGTGGTGGAGCGGATACCTCGGTCGGTCGGTGCTGCCCTGGTGAACCGGGCGCGGTGACTGCCGGGCAAGGGCGGGTTTTCCCTTGCCCGGTGGTCGGCGGGTCCGGTAGGGCCGTGTGCGGCGACCGGGCGCGGTGCACGCGGAGCAGCGGGAACCTTGGGAGGGAGGGACAGGGGTCCGGGGGCGGAGCCCCCGGGGATCGGTAGAGCCGACACACCGCAGACGAGCCGGGGCACACACCTAGCCAGGGCGAGGGGGCACCGTCCGCCGGCCGCGGGAGCATACGTTTACCGACCCCGAGACCAACGAGGCAAAGATCCGACTGCCACACCCGACCACGAACACACTGCTCGTCGACACCCGAGACGACCCGAAGGGGGTCCAGGGGGCGGACCGCCCCCGAGAAGTAGGCAGGCCGATACACACTTCAGCGTCCAATTCATGAGAACACGTAGCTGCAAGCGTCTGCGATCGCGTGCACGAGGTCGTTTACGCTCCTCGAGATCTACTGAATCCTGGGTAGGAGAGATTCCAGTTGAAGAGACACTCCCGCGTGAAGGTCGGCCACGCGAAGCTGCCCGAAGAGCGGCAATTCCAGCGCGTACTCAAAACTGTCGTCATTGCCGTCGCGGTGTTTATGCTCGCCTTCCTTGTGCTGACTGGGGTCAAAGCCGCGCGAAGTCCGCAGGACATCACTTCGAACTGGTTTGTGGCATGGGGTACCTGGGCGGGAGGACTGAGCACCGCGGCAGCTTTCTTGATCGCCGCATTCAGCATCTTGGTCGCCAGTGCACACTCGCGATTCGATCGCCGCCAGGAAGCAGAGATTCGCGAGAACAATGACATGGCGCAAGCGCGGCTGTTGATCATCTACAAAGTCGAGGATGAAGGCTCGCTCTCGTCGTTGCCCACCTACCGGATTGAGAATCGAAGCAAGGACTGGTTCTTCGACGTCACCGTGCCCTTCGTCGATTCACCTAATGGCGCCTACGGCATCGAGCGCAGGACCGCTGCACTCGTCGCGAAGGACAACCGGCTCCACGAGTTCATTCCATCAGGAGAACAGCTCACTCCGTACCGAGACCTTACTGATGACGAAGCGTGGTTCACGCTGGTTACTGTCCATACGACTGATGCGAGCGGCATCAAGTTCACTGTCGAGTACACCGATGCTCATGGGCGGCGGTGGTGTCAGGACCTCGGTGGAGAGATCAATCGGGTCCATACGACTAGGGCTATTCCTGTCCGGCCACCAGACAGGTTCCAACCTCCGCAACAGATCCGGCGACTGTCGAAAGTGGAGGCATGGCAGACAGGGTTTACCGACGGACTCTCTCCCTTGGAGACTGACGAAGAATTTCTGGAAGTTCTTGGAGCAGACAATGCGGTGCAGTGGACCCCTATCCAGCGCTTTGGGGAAGTCGAGGTAGAGCCACGAGATGATCCACACGATGGCTTGGAAGTCTCCGTGACGTACATCCCGAAGTCCCCTCCCTTCTGGCACTCCTACTTTCGCGAGAAGCTGGCCGAGTCCGGACTGCGTTATACCGGGGGTCACACTCGGTACGAACGGACCGACCGGTTCCTGTGCCCATCCGATGTCGACGTAGCGGACCTCGATCATGTCTTCGACGCCGCTATCCGGTATGCCAACGATCGCTTCGAGGAGAAGGAACTCGCGGCGGCGCGCAGGGCTCTGGAGTCCTAAAAGTCGCACGGTCTCATTTACCTGATCTTGCAAGAATTCGCTGTTCAGAACAGGTGGAGAACCTGGGAGCCACAACTGCGGCCCATGTTGATCTATGTGGTGCAATGGGCGGTCGGGTTCCTTGGTGTGTGGAAGTGGTCAAGACAACGGTCCGGATCGTCAGGGCCGCGGTGAGAGACGATGCGCCGGACGCCGGCAATCGGTGAGATCGGCTCGCGGGCTGAGCTCCCTCGGCCCGCGAGTAGTGCTGTGTCGGCTTGCGGGCCCGTCGTCCTGGGCGATCAGGTGCGGGAGAGTGCGGCTTCTTCTCGGGCTCGGCGCAGGGTTGCGTACATCGCGGAACGGGAGAGTCCGCTGATTTCGCAGAGCTGGGCGGCGGTGTATTCGCCGGATTCGTAGTCGGCGAGCAGGCGTTTGCGCTGCAAGGCGGACAGCTTCGGTTGCTTGCCTTTGAGTCGGCCGGCCTTTCTCGCTTCGGCCATGCCTTCGCGGGTGCGGGCTCGGATGAGGTCGGATTCGAACTCGGCCATCAGCGACAACATGCCGAAGAAGAGTTTGCCGGTGGGATCAGTCGGGTCGTGGACGGAGCCGCCGATGTTCAGTCGGGTGCCTTTGGCTTCGAGTTCGTCGGCGATTGCCCGGAGGTCGACGGCGGAGCGGCCGAGGCGGTCGAGTTTGGTGACGACGAGGGTGTCGCCTTCGCGGCAGGCGGCGAGTGCTTCGCGCAGACCGGGCCGGTGTCGGTTGCGGCCGGTGTAGCCCTTGTCGGTGTAGATCCGGTCGTTGGGGACTCCGAGGCGTTTGAGGGCTGTGCGTTGCGCTCGCAGATCTTGGCCCGCGGTGCTGCATCGGGCATAGCCGATCAGGATTCCGTCCATGAGGCGACGATAGTGCTGTTTGGGTCAGCTATACGAGACCGACATGCAGGACGGTTAAACAGGACGGTCGGACGGCCATCCTCCGCAGGACATGATCGAGTGCCGGACCGTTTCGAGGTGTGCTGTTTGAGGATCGTCAAACAGCACACCCCTCCCGTCCCCGCCAACTTCCGCTATCATGAGATTAGTTGAGATTGTTGTTTAATCATTAGGACTAAATCATGGACAGTTATAGCGAGTTGCGAGCGGCGGTAGTGGACGCCGGCGTCTACACCACCACGATGGAAACGCTGAAGCGGATCCAGGACGCGGGACGACTGGGGATCCACGTCCGGTCCGCCATCAGCCGAGCCCTGGCCTCCCACGGGATCGGGCACCTTCCTGCCGAGTTGCCACCCAATCAGGACGACGAAGTCCGCCTGTACCTGCTCGGCACCCCCATCGCCGATGTGGTGAGCGCCGTCCTGACTCCCAGCGAACGTGGGGATGCGATGCTGCGTTCCGTGGGCTCGTCCGACGCTCAGGAAAAACTCGCGGTCATCCGCGACATCGTGTGCGGTTCCTCCCCAGAAGGAGCCTGACGTGCTCGTACCTGACAGGCATCGGGGGGCGGACCGTGCACGCTTTCATTGACGAGTCGAAGCGCGGGGAGTACATCCTGTGCGCGGTGACGGTCCTGCCGGCGGGCGTGGACGAGATGCGAAAGCGGATGAGGGACCTGTGCCCCAAGGGGAGCAGCCGGATTCACATGAAGTCGGCGGGGAAGGCCGCGTCGAAGATCGTGACCGAGGTCGCGAAGTTGGACGCCGAAAGTCGCCTGTACGTGGTCAAGTCGCCGAAACTTACCGAGCGTGAAGCACGGGATCTCACGCTCGAGGCCGCCGCTCACGACTTGGTGGAACTGTCGGCAAGTCGCGTCGTCATCGAATCATGCGACCAGGACAGGGAAGATAATCGGGTGATCCGGAAGGTGGTAGGCCCTCACGCTCCGTTCGAGTACCTTCACGATCGCCCCAGCAATCCGTTGCTGTGGCTTCCGGACGTTCACGCGTGGGCATGGGGCCGGGGCGGGTCCATGCGCCACAAGATCGAGCATCGCATCGAAGTCGTGACGCTTTGAGATGCGCGAAGGTCCCCTCCGGATGGAGGGGACCTTCTACGTGTGATGGGCACGCAAGGCTGGAAACCACCTGGTGGAGCTGCCCCGAGGGGTACTTACGCTCCGGAGACCTCCTACACGAACCACTTCCCTCGACTACTGTCTCGGGCACCACATACTGTACCACTTTTGTACCGTTCCAGTACTACTCCTGTACTAGTTCAGCGCTACCTCGACAGGCATCGCCGTAGGCGATTGATCAGTCAGTTTCGAACCCGGCCTGGTCGAATTTGAGGACGGTGGCGTTCTCACTGACCGTGCGGATTTTGTTCTCGTCGAATCCGTTCGGCGTGGTGGCGGTGATTTCGATCCGGACTTCGAGGTGAACACCGTCTGCAGCGGCGAGGTGTTGGATGATCTCGTTGGTGATCTTGTTGAAGTCGCGGGCGTAGAAGTCCGGGTGCAGGGCGGTGGACCCGAAGAATCGGGTTTTCGCCACCGGAGTGGTACCTCCCGTTTCATTGCCGCTACCCGTGCGTGTGGACGTGGTGGTCTGGACCGTCGCACCGGCGGCCGGTGCGTCCTCTTCGTCGCCCGCGGGCGAGTCACTTTCGTGCTGAGAGTCGCTCTCGCCCTGGGTTGCCTTGTATTCGGCGAGTTCGCGTTCGCGTTGCGCTTCGGCCCGCTCAGGCTGGACCAACAGCAGCGCATCGGTAATCTGCGGCACGGTTACCTGATCGGACGGCAGGACAAGTCCGACATAGTTCTGTCCGTCCCAGTCCGTAGCCAGGGCAAATCCGGTCTGCTGCCAGAACATCTCGCGAGATACCGACTGCACCCCGTCCTCGAGGACGGTGCGATCGCGCAGCCTCGCCAGGTACGGGTAGGTGGTGTAGTAGTCCCACAACTGACCGAACCTGATGTGTCCCTCCCGGTCCCAGGCGGCCTTGAGGGTGCCGGACAGGTCGTGGCGGATCAGGCCGGCGCTGCGCTGCAGGGTCAGCAGCGATTCGTTGCGTAACTTCGCTGCGGCGCGGGCAGCCAGATCGGTGGTGGTGCCGTCGGCCTTGAACGCTTCGATCTCGAGAGGCTTGGTTGCCTCACGCTGGGTAGGAGCGAGCACCCAGTGATAGGTCTGCAGCAACCGGTCGGCAACGGCCTGACTATGGGTTGAGACCCGGTCGATAGCCTGCTGGCGTTGCGCAGCCGTCAGGTTCAGGTCCTTGTCGGCGTTGTCGCGGATGTAGGACCAGGCCAGAAAGTCCCGGACCGCGCTGTCGAGTTCGGCCCAGCGGGCGTCGTCGGCAGCGAGGAAGGCGACCATGTTGCGGTGGGTGCGGGCAGCGCTGCCGCGGTGTTCGGTGACGTCTTTGGCCCAGATCGCCGCCGGGGAGTCGGCCTTGGCTTTGCGGTTGTGTAGATGCGCGGGCGGCACGATCACCAATCGCACCTCTGGTACGTCCGGTACGTCCGCCGACGAGTCGGGGGCGACGTGTACGCCGGCGAATCCGTCCGAGGCGGTCTTGCGGTGCTCTTGCAGTCGGCGCACGACTTCGGCCCAGACGTCCTCCTTGTGGAGGCGTTCGGCGTGGTCGCGGGCGGTGCGGGTGGTGTTGGCCTGGGTGTCGTACCAGTACAGCGACCCGGAGTTGTAGAAGTAGGTGGCGGTATTGGCCAGGTGGTTCAGCGCCGAATGGAAGTTGCCCGGCACATCCCCGGGCAGGGCGGTGCCGAGGAAGATCCGTTGCTTGTCCAGACCCTTGTGCGCGGAGGTCAAGGTCGGGGTCGCGCCCATAAACACGGTGCGGGCCAGACGTTGGGTGGTCAGGCGTTGACCGAGCAGCTGGTTGGTGTTGTCGACCTGGGCGGGAGCGGAGTTCGGTCCGTCGACGTCGGTGTCGATCAGGGCCTTCCATTGGTCGTCGAGGTACTGGGTCAGTTCGGTGACGACCTTGTCGGCGCGTAGCGGGATCGAGCCGGGCATGATCAGCGGGGCGGTGTCGTTCTCGCGCCAGAGCTGACCGACGATGACGTTCATCAGCCGCAGGACACCGCGGGTGCGCTGGAATCGTTCGAGGGTGGACCAGTCTTGGTAGAGGCGGTCGAACAGCTCCGGGTGGATCGGATAGGAGCGGCGGATGCGTTCTTCGTAGTCGAGTTCGCGGACCTCGCGGGGAAAGTCGCTGCTGTTCTTGACGTAGAACGCCACCATGGCCTTGGCGGTGGCGTTGATCTTTGCCAGGGCGGTGCTGTCCGGGGTTTCGAACAACCGGCGCCGGACGATGTGGAAGCTTTCCTCGGCGTTGGCGGCGCGCCACTGCTCGGCGACACGGCCGACGGCCTTGCGCAGCATCTTCAATGCTTCGCGGCCGTTCTGCCCCCCGACTTCTTCCTCGTCACCGACGTACTCGCCGTCCTTCATCTCCGCCGAAGCCGGAATGGAGATCAGCACCAACGTGCCGGGCACGGCCTTGGCCGCTTCGGTCAATGCTTGGGCGAAGGTGAACTGGGCATCGAAGGTGCCGTCGGGCAGCTCCTCGTGGCCGAACAACAGGCGGGCGTAGGCGACCCATTCGTCGATGAGGATCACCGACGGGCCGAACCGCAAGAACAGCTCGCGCAGCGCTTCGCCGCTGGGATTGAGCCGGTTGGTGTCGGATTCGGCGACCATCGCATAGCCTTCGGCGCCGCCGAGGTGCCAGGCCAGCAGACCGCCGATGGTGTTGATGCGGGTGCCGTCGGGCATCACCTTCACCGCACCGGCCTTGATCTGGGTGCCCACCAGCGCCACCCGCCGGGCAGTGGGAAGCTCGGTGCCGGCGAGGAGATCTTGGACTTCCTGCGGATAGTCCACCAACGGCCGACCTGACGCCAAGTGCCACACCGCCAGCATGGAGTGGGTCTTGCCGCCACCGAAGTTGGTTTGCAGGTTGATGATCGGCGCGGCGTTCGGATCGCCAGCCAGACGCCGCATCGCAGGGACGAGCAGATCCTTCAAACCTTCGGTCAGGTAGGTGCGAGCGAAAAACTCCACCGCATCGGTGTATTCGGGATCGCCTTCGCCACGGGAGACCATCGCCAGGTCCGCGGCGAACTCGGCGGCGTGAAAGTTACCGCTCTGCACATCCTGATGAGGGCTGAGCACCAGCCGCCACGGCTCGAGACCATCGGCGCCAATCTCCGCTGCCGCGGAGGTCTTGACCACCTTACGGTCCTGCTTTTCGGAGCTCAGACGCATGAGCTCGATCCGTGAGCGTCGGGCCTCATCAGCCTGATCCGGAGCCCCGATGGCCCGCAGGAACCGCTCTGCGGTATCGAGGGCTCGGTAGGCATCGTCGGCGGTGAACGATCCGTTGTGCGCCCACGTGTTGCGCACATCCCTGAGCTCCGTGGCCCAGGATTGCTCGGTGCGGGAGAGGTGATCGGTGAACGGATACCAGCCCTTCTGGATCTGATTGGGGATCTGCTCGGTGATCATCCGCAGGCCGTTCTGCGGATCGGTGCGCACATAAGTCTTCGACGCACCGGCACCCTTGGCCTTGTCCCGCGCCGCCAACAGCGCCGTCCAGTCCCCACCCTCCAGCTTCTTCGCCAGCACGTAGGTGTGGAACTCGTCCAGCGCGGGACCGAGAAGCTCGAAGATCCGACCGATCCGGTCGCGGTTGCTCACAGCCATGACAAGGTTCCTTCTAGGTGTCCAGCGTCAGCTGGGTCGACGCGGTGCGGGACTCGGCGACGATGTCGTTCCATGCCGTACCGAGAGAGTTGAACTCGATCGCGATCTGGGTGCGCTTGGCGTCCTCGGCGATGGTGAACAGCAGGAACGCCAGCTCCTTGCACAAGTCTCGATCGATCGACTCCGGTACCCGGGACAACAACGCCGCAGCGGCCGGTACACCCTTCTCCGTTAGAGCTCGGGACAGGTGCATCACCACTTCCCACGTGCTGATGTGCGGGTCGGTGGCCGGGTCGTACCCGGTGTCCGAGTAGAGAGTCCTCAACGCCTCGGGGGAGAGCAGCGCGACCTTCCCGGCGCGGCTGGTGAGGATGCCGGACCGCTCCAGATGCTCGAGAGACGCATTGCGTGCGCGCGCCATATTGTCGGCATCACCGAACGTGCCTGCGTCGAACCCATGCTGACGGAACCAGGCGATTGCGAACCGAGTGTCGGAGTCGAAGTCACCTTCTTGCTCCGCAAGTACCTCGTCGAGAATCTCGTTGATCCGAGCCAGTGCCGCCCGCACTGTCATCTTGGAACCGTCATCAGTCAACACGCCTGCAAAACGTGAAAATACCGCCATTCCGGGCCCGATCGCTGCCTGGGGCAGATCCACCGGGGCGATAGCGCCTTGCTGTAGCTCACGCAAGGCATCAGGCAACTCATCCTTGAGTGCGTTGATAAATCCCCGACGATCGAGCGTGGTCGCGTTCTCGGGGCGGGGCCGCAGCGCCAGGACGATGGAAGAAGCGAGGGCATTTGTGCCCTGCGACAACATGCGGTTACCGAGCTCGCTTCGCATCGGCCACGTAGCAGTAATGGCCCAGCCGGAACTGATCATGCCTTCTAGGAGGGTCTCCCAGCCAGTTGAGGCTTCCCCCCTATCGTCGGAGTCCTGTTGCTTGAACGCGTAGTACACAGTGATCGGATAATCCGGTAGTGCGGACTCTCGTGCTCGGCGGAAGACCTCACGGAAACCGTCTTCAAAGAACTTGTGCGCCCCCTCCTTTCCATTATGGCGGTAGGGATTTGCAACTAATTCCTCGGATTTCGGAACGAGCATCGTTCCTAACAGATTTGAGTGAATCGGACGTAGTGAACGACGCAGCCAGACATAGAAAAAGTCGGACAAATCCGAGTAACCAATATTGTCATAGTAGGGCGGATCGGTAGAAATGACCCGATTCGCAAAAGAGCGATTTGTCGCAGATACCTGCTCGGCCGATGCAACAGTCGCCGCAGGGCGGAGATATTCGAGACTCTTGGGAATGAATTTGAAAGCGGGATTCCAACCACCAGCTGAGTTGCTAAAGCAGTTAGCTTCCGCAAAATCCCACACCATTGGGATCGCTTGGCGGGCGAAAAGATGACCAACCTGCTCTTTTCCCGCATCTGGACGCCACTGGCAGAGAGCATTCATAAAATTCGAATACCGGCTCACTCCCATTCCCAGGTACGTCACTACTGCATCCGCGTAGGCTGTTGCACCAGTGCCACCCGTTTCAAGTCTATCGCCTTCGACCATGCCAGATGCAAGCGCGTCCGATAAAATGCGTTCTCGAATTTCCGTAACGAGGTCACTGAAAGTCGTGAGTGCAGCAAGCTGACGGGGAGTAAATAGGTCAGCGAACGTCGTCATCCCATAATTAGGTGTCTTAAAGTCCCGCGGATTGTTCGCCAAGTCGCCGTCTGGCACGTCCTCTGGACGGTCAACGTGCGCTGCCGCTTCATGCTCCGGTGTGGGCTCCAGGTAGATCCGAGTGCGCTTTCCTTCAGCCGCGGTAGCCATGAGCTGTGCACCCATCCGCCCAGCCCGACCCTCTGCGCGTACGTACTTCAGATCGACTGCAGCACCGCAGCCAACACATATCGCGCCGGTGCGTCCAACGGTCCCATCGGTGTCCTTCGTCGGCGCCTTCTTTGGATCGTGGCCGATAGTGAATTTTACTTTCCCGTTCGCCACCGTCGGGACGACGTAGGCTTCCTTGCCTTTTTTCTTGCCGAGCCACCACGACCGGACGAGAGGCATGGCGATGCCGCAGGCAGGGTTGGGACAGGTGATGGTGCGGGCCCAGATCCATGCGATGACGGTGGCCTCTGATCCGTCCGGCAACTGCGCCTTCGGATACAGGTGCCCGATACGTTTTTCGGCTTCGTCGCGCATCCATTGCCCGTATCGGCGGACATCCTCGGCCAGTCCAGTAGCCCGCGACCAGGTAGTGATCTGCGCATCCGCAGCCCCGGGGAACACGGGGGGCCTTCCGGCAAACTTCGGAGGGATCTCGATCAGGGCTTTGTTGATGAGCACTGCGACCGGGTTGAGGTCGGAAGCGTGAGCTTCGAGGCCGAGACGTTGGGCCTCCAAGGGGATGGTGCCGCCACCGGCGAAGGGGTCGAGGATCGGCGGCGGGTTGCCATCGGTGGAGGCCAGGATCTCTTCGCGGGCCCGACGCAGTAGGTTTTCATCGCCGGCGTTTTCCCACACCACAAGCTGTTCGATGATCTCGTGCAGACGTTTGCGTTCCTTCGCGACGGCCTCGTCGGTGGGAAACCGGTCAGGAAACGAGGACGGGTCATCGACAAGCTGGGCGAACAGCACCGCGCGGGCGGCGGCGAGGGGGCGGCGGGCCCACCACAGATGCAGTGTGGAGGGGTGGCCGTGGCGAATGGACTTCTCACGCGCGGATTCGGCGTTGATCTTCTCCAGCGGCAGCGCGACCTCGATGAGTTTGCGACGGGGAACAGCGGTGGTGTCGGCGGTCACGAGGCGGGGTCCTTCTCTACGTACATCGGTGCTGCAAGAGCGTGGTTACGGGAAACAGTAGTGGCAGGTCGTGCTGGGATTCGGCAGCGGTGCCCGATCGGGTGAGACGACAAGGCTGCTAGGAGGGTGGTCCGCCTTTCGCCCAGGTCTTGGCCCAGTGCAGGCGCACCTCGGTGGCAGCAAGATCGCCCAGGTCGATGCGTCGGAACGGCTCATGCACATACCGCAATTGGTCGTGGTCGGGTCCGCGGTCGCTGACCGAGACCATGGCCAGGCGGTGCCGGTCGGGGACGTTCTTGCCGTAGAGGACTTCGTTGAAGGTGACGGTGAAGTCCTCGGCGCCTTCGATGCGGCCTTTGACCTCGATGAACACGTAGTGCCCGTCCTGCGGGTCGAGGGAGCGTATGTCATAGCCCTTGTTGTTGTGCGGCATCTCCTCCGGAATGCGTCCCAAGGCGTGTTCCGCAGCGAGGACCTTGTCGACGGCGCGGCGTTCGATCCGGGCGGTGTCCTTCGCGTGCTGGGCGGGGGCGCCAGGCAGCATGCCAGCAGGGATGACCAGCACCGCGCCGGCGATCTGCGGGGGTTTGGCGGCCAGGCGGGACTGCAGGTCGAGTTCGGCGGTGCGGGCCGTAAGGCGAACTTCGAGGTCGCGAGCGCGGGCCTCGAGGCGGTCGGGACTGTGCCGCGGTTTGGCGTGCCGGCCCTGGGTGCGGGTGGCCAGGACATCGCGCAGGCGGGCGGCTTCGCTGTCGAGATAGTTGATCTGCTGAGTGAGGCGTTTGTGCACCGCAGCGCGGGTCTTGTCCAGCAGCGGCAGGACGCGGTCTTTGACCTGGGCGAGATGTTCGGGTTGAGCTTCGGTGATGGCCCAGGTGGCGGCAAGTTGCTCGACCCCACCGGCGAGCCAGCTGCGGCCAAGGACCTCGTCGGCGATGGTGCGTGCCTCGGCGGGCAGGGGCTGGAGGTCCAGATAGGGCGCCGGCCCGCACAAGGTGGCGGTGCCGTCGGGGGTGAGGGTGATGAAGTCGAAGCGCTTGGACACCACCACGCCGGTGCCGTCGCTGATCTCACCGGTCACGGCCACGATCAGCCGGGGGTGTTCGGCCGGGTCGTGCGGGTCGAACAGCACGGTGCCGGTCCCCAGCGCCCGCTGATGGGTTTCGATGGTGGCATCGAGAACCGTGTCGAGCAGCGGGTGGCCGGGGGCGAGGAGTTCGGCGCGCGGTGCGGTGGGCTCACCCAGGTCGATACGGTCGGGATCGAAGGTGACCCGCTGATAGCGCGAGACGATCGGCACCGCCGCACCTGGGCGTTGCCGAGCCCGCAACGTTGCGGGGACGTGGGTGATCTCGAACCGTCCTGCTTCCCGGCGAGGCAGGCGGCCTCCGAGACGGGGGAACGCGTCGTGGAAGAACGCGGCGATGTAGTGCGGTTGCAGCCGGCGGGCGCGGGCTTCGTCCATCTCGCGGCGGAGCCGGTCGAGTTCGTGCGGGGCCAGGGCTTCGTGGGCCAGGGCGCGTTCTTCGAGCAGGGTGTCCAGGCCGCGGGAGACTTCGGCGTCGACGACCTGGTCGAGGGCAGCCAGGCGGGCCGGGTCATCGCCGTAGCGGATCGCGTCGAGCAGCAACGTGCGCAGCGGGCGGTCGGTGAAGGCGTCGCCGAGGACGTCGAACAGCCGTCCCCCGTAGGCGCGGCGCTGGGTTTCCATCTTCTCGAGCAGCCGGGTGAACACATGCCCTTCGCGGGTGCCGTCGGCGACGAGATTCCACAGTCGGCAGGTGTGGCGTTGGCCGATGCGGTGGATCCGGCCGAAGCGCTGCTCGAGCCGGTTGGGGTTCCACGGCAGGTCGTAGTTGATCATCAGGTGGGCGGCCTGCAGGTTCAGCCCTTCCCCGGCGGCATCGGTGGCGATGAGCACCTGGGTATCGGGGTTGTGGGTGAACTGTTCGCGGATGGCACGGCGGTCCTCGCGGCGGGTGCCGCCGTGGATGGTGACCACCGCATCTTCGCGGCCGAGGATGTTGCGGATCTGGGCGGTCAGATAGTCCAGGGTGTCGCGGTGTTCGGTGAACACGATCAGTTTGCGCGGTGCACCCTGGGTATCGCGCAGCAGATTTCGATCCAGCAGCAGCGAGCGTAGTTCGGCCCATTTGCGGTCCTCACCGGAGTCGCGGACCTGCTCGGCGAGGGCAACGAGCACCCCGAGGCGGGCGATTTCGATGTCGAGTTCGGCGACGGTCTGCGCCGCGGTGGCGGCGTCGACCACCTGCTCTTCCATCTCTTCACGCTCGCCGGCGTCGTACTCGTCCGGATCGTCGAAGTCGATCCCGGTCAGGGCGAAGTCGTCGGCCCGGCTCGTCGGGGTGGGGGTAAGCAGGTCGCGGCGTTTGGTGCCGAGGCGTTCGCGGCGGCGTTGCAGCGACCGGACGATCGCGTGTGGGGAGGACGCCAGGCGTCGTTGCAGCACGGTCAGGGCGAAGCCGACGGTGCGGGCGCGGGGGTTGTCGGCGCCGAGACGGTCGGCGCGGTTCATCTCCTCGCGGACGTAGCGTGTGACCTCGTCGTAGAGCTGGCGTTCGCCGTCGGAGAGGGTGTACGGCACGGTCTCGGCGATGCGCTCGGGGAACAGCGGGGTGCCGTCGAAGGTGAGCAGCTCTTCTTTGACCATGCGGCGCATCAGCCCGGAGGTGTCGGTGGTGTGGGCCCCGGAGCGGTATTCGCCTTCGAATCGGTCGGGATCGAGCAGCGCCATGAACGCCTGGAAGCTGGTTTCGTTGCCGTTGTGCGGGGTGGCGGTCATCAGCAGTAGGTGCCGGGTGATCTGCCCGAGGCGCTGGCCGAGCTGGTAGCGGCGGGTGACGTCGAGTTCGCCGCCGTACCAGGTCGCCGACATGCGGTGTGCCTCGTCGACGACCACCAGATCCCACTCGCTGGTGTCGAGCAAGGCAAGCAGGTCGTCGTTGCGGGCGAGCTGGTCCATCCGGGCGATCAGCAGCGGATAGCGTTCGAACGGGTTCGCGTCCGGGCTCGAGGCGATCATCTCGCGCGAAAGCAACTGCGCGTCGATGCCGAACTTGGTGGCCAGCTCGTCCTGCCACTGCTCGACCAGCGAACCGGGTGCGACGATCAACATGCGGGTCAGGTCCCCGCGCAGCATCAGTTCTTTCGCGTAGAGCCCGGCCATGATCGTCTTGCCGGCGCCGGGGTCGTCGGCGAGGACGAACCGTAGCGGGGTGCGGGGCAGCAGTTCGCCGTACACGGCCCGGATCTGGTGCGGCAACGGATCGACCGCGCTGGAGGAGACCGCCACCATCGGGTCATGCAGGCCGGCCATGCGGATGCGCAGTGCTTCGGCGGCGAGGCGGAACTCGGCCGGATCGGCATCGAACGACCACCGGGCCTGCGGTGTCTCGATCCGCAGGCGCTCCTCATCGGTTCGGTACAGCAACTGCTGACCCAAATCGCCAGCGGTGTCCTTGAACGTCACCGTCACCGCGTCCGGGCCGTGCCGGTCGACATCGACGAGAGTCACAGGTCCTGAGTGCACACCACGAAGCACCTGGCCGCGGTCGAGATCCTCGAGCCGCACCGGCATCCCTGCCGGTGATGAAGCCGCCACCGTCCTATCACTCTCCCCTGCGTTGTCGCCTTACAGATATGATCGTTCGCCGGGCGAAGAATGTCACACATCACCCATATCGTTCTGCGCTTGAGTGCCTCCATGCATCCGCGCAACCGCGTATGGAGCTCGAGCTGAAGAGGTGTCGGCCCTCGTCACTATGATCAATTTGTGACTACGCCTTCTCCAGATCCTCGCAAGGTATTCGTCATCCACGGGCGCAACGGCACCGCCCGAAACCAGATTTTCGCTTTCCTTCGTGCCTTGGGCTTGTCGCCAATCGAATGGGATCAGGCGGTCCATGAGACAGGTGAGGGAGCGCCCTACATCGGCCAGGTACTCGACAAGGCATTCGAGATTGCTCAGGCCATCGTCGTGCTTGAAACTCCCGACGACGTCGCATACCTGCGGACTGACCTGGCCGACGATGACGACCCTGAAACGTCTCCGCAGGCACAGCCCCGCCCGAACGTTCTCTTCGAGGCCGGCATGGCCATGGGACGAAACCCGAAGCGGACCATCATCGTCGAGTTCGGCAGGATCAAGCAGTTCAGCGACATCCACGGTCGCCACACCATCCGACTGGATGGCAGCCCTGAAAAACGCCACACGTTCCGAAGTCGCTTGTCCACGGCAGGTTGCGCCGTCGACCAGGCCGGAACGGACTGGCTCAGCTCGGAACTGACACCTCCCGGCGCACCAGGCGGCGGTGTCCCGCTCGGAAGAAGAGTCCCGACGTCTGAGCGGCCTACCCGCCCGAGATTCACTGCCACCCATTTCCGCCGTGGCGGCAACAAACTCGACTACGTCGAGATCACCAATATCGGTCCGGGTGATGCTCTCGATGTCGACGTCGAGGAGCTCGGCGCAACCGGGCGCGGACTTCTCCGTGACGACGAACCACTTCCTGTTCCGAAGCTTCCGGCAGGTAAATCGTTCCGCCTCGACTACATGGGCAACATCGCGATGGGCGACAACAAGCGGTACTTCACCTTGCTCATCAAGGGACGTACCGCAGACGGCGATCCCTTCAACTACGAAGAATTTGTGAGCATGACATGAACGTGTCCATCCCTCCCGACGACGACAACTTTCTTCGTCGGGAATGCCCCACTTGCGAGCAACAATTCAAGTGGCACCTCGGTCCGATCAACGACGAAGCTGCCGCCGAACCGACCCCGGACGCCTACTACTGCCCGCTGTGTGGTGTTCCCGCAGGAACGGACCAGTGGTGGACCAAAGAGCAGCTCGAGTACGCCCGGGCACGCGCTGTGCCCGATGTCCTCGCCCAGCTGTCGAACGAGACGGGGCTACACATCGATTCGACCTTCGATGTTCCCGAAGCGATGGTCGAGCCCAACGACATGGAGATCGTGCAATCACCGTGCCATCCGTACGAACCGATCAAGGTTCCGACAGGTCACGGGCAGCCGATCCATTGCCTGGTGTGCGGGTCTGTGTTCGCAGTCTGAACCGAGGTGTGCACCGCGCCGTAGGCCCGGGCACGGGACGCTCAGCCTTGGTGCTTGAAGTCCCAGACAACTACAGCGCAAGGGAATAGGTGCCGAGTGGGTTGGGACGTCCCGAAGTCGCGTCACGGGTGATGTTGGCGCCGGACTTCACGCGACAGCCCACGTCAGCAGGTCGAGCAGACGCACATCGGGCAGGCGCGCGATCCGGCGGACCTGCTCGGTCTCGGACTGCGCCAGGCGGCGGCGGAACAGCGGGAGAGCACCACTGTCGAGGTTGGCGCACACGTCGTCGCGGATGGCCGCCCAGAACATCGCGCGCCTGCCGCGGTGGGGATAGCGGGCAGCGGCGGCACGCGCATGAAGCCGGTAGAACGCCATGACCTTCGAGTCGAGGATGGGGAACAAACCGGGGCGTTTGAGGTGGAGCACCTTACTGATCTTGGCTACCCCCACCTGCCGGGGCGCGGCGGTGCGGAAATGGTCGTAGAGAGCTTCGGCCCGGTCGTAGAGTCCGCCGCTGACGTTCGGGTCGGCGTCGACCAGCTGTGCCTCGATCGGCACCGCCGCCCACGGGGCGTCGACGGCGGTACGGATGAACCAGTCGCGTTGAGCGTGACTGATCCGGGAGCTCACCTTGTGGGTGCGGGCGATCTCGTCGACGGTGATCACCGCGGCGGGTCCGGGTCCGGGCAGGTCGTAGCGGGACACGGTCACCGCCGGATAGGCATGCGCCTTGGCGACCGCGGTGTCGATGTCGATGCTGCGGCCGGCGATCACCAACACCGTGGTCCCGGCCTCACTGCCGGCGCGATTCATCGCTTCTGCTGCCCGGCCGGGCCCGGGTCGGTGTCGCTGTTTCCCGGATCGAGGCGTGAAGTCGCGGCGGACGTGCCTGCCGTCGTCACAGGGGGATTTCCGTCGGGTCCGGCCGGCTCGCGGTGCGGATCGTACGAGCGAGCGCCCGCAGATCCTGGAGCGATCGGATTCCGTCCGGGACGCTGTCGTCGCCGGGTGGCCGTCCACCGCGGTGGCAGGCGCGGAAGTCCTCGGTGCCGGTCTCGTTCATCGCATCGTTGAGGTCTTGCGCTGCGGCGATGTATTCGGCGCGGCCTTGTTCGGTGAGCGAGCCGAGGTAGTTGTCCAAGGTCTCGATCCGAGCCTGGACGTGGATGTGCGCTGCCGCGTCGGTCGTCGTCTGCGCGGGTGTGCCGCTCCGGTGTGATGCGGTGGTCAGTGCGTCGGCTGTGGTCGATCGTGTGCGGAATCAGCCCGCGTAGTGCGGTGAACATCGTTCCCCTCGGTGCGTGTTCGGTGGCCTCTCATCATGCACGCCACCCGAGACGATTCGACCACGCACCGGCTCGGACGGATGCGATCACGCAGGGCTCGAGCTCAGGTGGGGTAGACGAAACCGAGGCTGTCTACGACGTCGCCGCTCTGGGCGGCGATGAGTGAGTGCCTGACCGCAGAACCCATCCCCGCCGCAAGGGGTACGGCGGGGATGGCCGAATCCAGTATGACAGGTCGACCCCGTCGAACCTCGGAGGTCCGCAGCTCTCGTAGCCGGCAGGCATGGAGCTGGCTGGGGGTTCACGGGCCGGCCGGGGGCGTGCGCAGGTCCTGGAGTTCGGCGCGCAGTTCGGCAACACGTTCGCGGGCGGCTTCGGCTTGCGCGTGTGCGGCGGCGGCGTCGGCGCGGGCGGTCTCGGCGCGGTCGCGTTCGGCTGCCGCCGCGGTGCGGGCGGCGGTGAGTTCGGCTTCGAGCCGCCGGGTGTGTTCGGCTGCAGTGGCCGCCGCGGCGTCTTTCTCGGCGATCGCTCGGGTCAGCCGCTCGCGGTGCTCGTCGAGCTGCCCGGTGAGCAGCTCGATCCGGTGCTCGAGGCCAACGATCTGCTCGCGGTGGGTCGAGGCGGCCTGATCGAGCTGCTGCTGCCAGCGGTCCTGTGCCGCGGCGTAGTCGGCCCGGGCTGCGGTGAGCTGGGCGAGGGCCTCGGTGGCCTCGGCGTCGGCGGCCGTGGCGGCGGCATCGGCGTCGGCGCGTTCGGTGCGAGCGGTGTCGAGTTCGTCCCGCAGTGCCGCGATCTCGGCTGCGGCGTCGGCCCGGACCTTGTCGGCCTCGGCCTGCACGCGCCGCAGCTGTGCATCGATCGCCGCCGGATCGGCGAGCAGATCGGTCGCGGTGGTGATCGACGACGCAATCGTCGTCAGCGTCTCGAGCATCGCCTGGGCTTCGCGGCGCAGCAGTGGTACCGCCTCGGCGAGGGTGCCGATCGCCTCGACCGGATCGGTCGGCAGCGCATCCTGTTGTTGCTGGGCGCGGGCCTTGTCTTTCTGGCGCTGCCGCCAGGCCCGTACCCGCTCGGCGTCGGTGGCGTATTCGCGGCGCCGTCCCCCTCTGGCTTCCTCGGCCATGACCCCCGCCCTCCCGACCCGATGACGTTCCGTATCCAGCATCGTAACACCATTCGTAACGTACGTATCATGATACGTACGTTACGAATGGTAGAAATCGATGCTCCGACCAGGCGATCGGCCCCTGCCGTCGGCGTA
This sequence comes from Rhodococcus sp. Q1, assembly GCF_004153645.1. Classification (NCBI taxonomy): domain Bacteria; kingdom Bacillati; phylum Actinomycetota; class Actinomycetes; order Mycobacteriales; family Nocardiaceae; genus Rhodococcus; species Rhodococcus sp. Q1. Next base: position 57,607 of record NZ_SDMJ01000012.1, read on the forward strand.
CCTCCCGGAGGCTTCCGCGCCCCGGTCACCTCGTCGGCTGCACCCTCCGCCATGGACGGGGGCCGCGGTGGTCATCGGTGATGTCATCGTTGCAAGGGGCGCTGTGGCAGCCTGGTCGATCCCCGGGTCGGTCGCTCGAGGGACAGGACGGTGCCGGCGGACCCCACTTCCCCGCTTCATGGACGGCAGTGACCGCGGCCAAGGCGGGTGTGCAGGCCGGTGCGAAGATGCCCGGTATCGGAGGTTCTTCCGCTCTCGACGCCGGGTTCCTGCGGAAACGATGCGGCAGGCCGATGCTTCCCGAAGTCCGCTCTCGCGTCCCTCCATCGACCTGCCGCCCACCGACTATAACGCGAGTCGAACATATGTGCGAAAATCTGCGGTGTGGTGTCCTACGAACGCGCACCGAAACGGTGCCCGAACGTTATGTACCCCTATGTAGTCGATGTCAGCGCTTGTCCGCGCAGGGGAGACCGAGACATGTTCTGGCGGAACTTCGCGAGGACCTCGCTGCATCCCGACGAGCACACGCCGAGGACCTCGCGCACCAGAATTGTGCGGACGGGACGGTCCCGCTCCACGGCCGGAGGGTGTGACGACTCACCCGTTGTCGGCCCATCAGAGACCGCGGTAGCGACGCTGACGAGACGGTTTCCATTCATCGTTGGTTAGCGGTTATTATCGCCGTATGGCGATTAATAGTGTGGATGGGTGCCTCGCCGCAGCGGGCACCGAATCGAATCTCGATGCGGCGGTGGCGTTGTTCCACAGCCTCTCCGACGGCACCCGACTGGCGATCGTGCGCAGCCTCGCCGGCGGGGAAGCCCGAGTAGCGGACCTGGTCGGCGAGCTGGGATTGGCACAGTCGACAGTGTCGGCGCACGTGGCGTGCCTGCGGGACTGCGGCCTGGTGCAGGGCCGGCCGCAGGGCCGGCAGGTGTTCTACTCGCTGACCCGACCGGAACTGCTCGATCTGCTGGCCTCGGCCGAAACCCTCTTGGCCGCCACCGGCAACGCCGTCGCGTTGTGCCCGAACTACGGCACCGGCACCGACACCGGGGTGACGGCATGAGCGACGCCTGCGGGTGCGGCCACGACGAACCCCGCGTCGAAGGCGAGGACGAGCACGAGCCGGACAAGTGGTGGCAGGTCACCGAGATCCGGGCCGCCGCAGTGGCCGGTGTGCTGCTGATTGCGGCTCTGATCGTCCACCTGATCGGTGGGCCCGACGCTCTCGGGACGGGCTTCGAGGCGGTGGCGCTGATCGTCGCCGGCTACACCTTCGTCCCCTCCACCCTGAAGCGGCTGGCCAAGGGCAAGATCGGCGTCGGCACCCTGATGACCATCGCCGCCGTCGGCGCCGTGCTGCTCGGCGAGGTCGGCGAGGCCGCGATGCTCGCGTTCCTGTTCGCCATCAGTGAGGGCCTCGAAGAGTACGCGGTCACCCGCACCCGCCGCGGCTTGCGCGCCCTGCTGAATCTGGTGCCCGACACCGCCACCGTCCTCCGCGGCGGCCGTGAACAGACCGTCGCCCCCGCGGAGTTGAGGCTCGGGGAGATCATGATCGTCAAGCCCGGGGAGCGGCTCGCCACCGACGGCACCATCCGCACCGGCCGCACCGCCCTGGACACCTCCGCGATCACCGGGGAATCGGTGCCGGTCGAGGCCGGACCGGGTGATGAGGTGTTCGCCGGATCGATCAACGGCACCGGCGTGCTCGAGGTCGAGGTCACCGCCGGCGCGCAGGATAACTCGCTGGCCAAGATCGTCAAGATCGTCGAGGCCGAGCAATCCCGTAAGGGCGAGGCCCAGCGTCTGGCCGACACGATCGCCAAGCCCCTGGTCCCGGGGGTGATGGTCGCCGCGGCGCTGATCGCCGCGATCGGCAGCGTGTTCGGCGATCCGCTGGTGTGGATCGAACGCGCCCTGGTCGTGCTGGTCGCCGCCTCCCCGTGTGCGCTGGCGATTGCGATCCCGGTGACCGTGGTCGCCGCGATCGGCGCCGCCTCCAAGCTCGGTGTCCTGGTCAAGGGCGGTGCCGCCCTCGAAGCGTTGGGCCGGATCCGCACCGTTGCGCTGGACAAGACGGGCACCCTGACCCGCAACCGACCCGAGGTCATCGACGTCGCCACCACCGGCGGCGCCACCCGCGCCGACGTCCTGAACCTTGCAGCGGCACTCGAGGCCCGCAGCGAACATCCCCTCGCCGCAGCGATCCTCGCCGCCGTCGACGACTACACCCCGGCCGGGGACGTCGACGCGGTCCCCGGCGCCGGACTGACCGGACACGTCGGCGGCATCCCCGCTCGCCTGGGCCGGCCGGGCTGGATCGACCCGGGCCCCCTGGCCGCCGATATCGAGCGGATGCAGCACGCCGGAGCCACCGCGGTGCTCATCGAACGGGACGGCACCCTGATCGGCGCGATCGCGGTGCGCGACGAACTGCGCCCCGAAGCCCGCGACGTCGTTGCGGGGCTGCGCCGCGACGGCTACACCGTGGCGATGCTCACCGGCGACAACGAGCGCACCGCACGAGCGTTGGCCGCCGACGTCGGCATCGACGAGGTCCATGCCGATCTGCGTCCGGAGGACAAGGCCCGCATCATCGACACCCTCCGCGGTACGCGGCCGACGGCGATGGTCGGCGACGGCGTCAACGACGCCCCGGCCCTGGCCACCGCCGATCTGGGGATCGCGATGGGCGCGATGGGCACCGACGTCGCCATCGAAACCGCCGATGTCGCCCTGATGGGTGAGGACCTGCGGCACCTGCCCCAAGCCCTGCAGCATGCCCGACGCTCCCGGACGATCATGTTGCAGAACGTCGGCCTGTCGCTGGCGATCATCACCGTCCTGATCCCCCTCGCGTTGTTCGGGGTGCTCGGGCTGGCCGCCGTCGTCCTGGTTCACGAGGTCGCCGAGATCATCGTGATCGCCAACGGGGTCCGCGCCGGCCGCGCCCGCGCCCTCGCCGGCCCGACGCCGGGCATGCCCAAACCAATGTCGGCGTCTACGGCCAGCGCATGACCGGTACACCGATCGCGAGAGTGCGGCCGCCGTGGCGACTGCTGCTCGTGTCCGGTGTCGTCGATGCTCGCACTGAATCCAAGGAGTCCGCACTATGACCGCGATGTCCACGATCGTCCACGCCGCCTACACCGCCGAGATGGCGGCCGCCCGCGCCACGTCCGTGGACAGCCAGCGGTGGGCGCACCTCGAGCGTGCGCACATCCTGTCCCAGCCCTACCCGTGGCCGCACACCCGCAACCACCTCGCCATGCTCGGTCTTGCTCTGCGCCAGCGTGACCGTCGTGAAGCTCTCGGTCAGGTAGTGCGGGTCATCGTCGCGTCTCCCGGGTCCACGCTGGGCCGTTACCCCGAGGGCAACACCGGTCGTACCCGTGCCGGGCTGATGACCCGGATGACGGTGCCGGCCGACCTCGCTGAAACCCTCGCCGCACAGCATTGATTTCCTCGAGTGTCCTCAGGCAGCACAGCGAATGGGCACAGTATCCACAGCAACTGACACCCCACAGCCCGCTGGCCAGCAAAAACCGACGTAGGGGTGAGATAACGAACGGGCACCGACTGGGACCGCACCGGGTGGTCGTGGGTTGGACACCGTGCACCTGCGCGACGGCGCTGCGCCCCTCGGGAGCCAGTGGACACCGCACCTATCTGTGCATCGTCTGCGGGGCGGAGATCGCCATTCCGCCCCATACGGGACCGCCGTTCTCCGGAGTGCAGTGGCCGCCGAGACAGACGCAGGAGCAGCCAAGGCGCGACTCGGAAGGTGAGTGAGCCAGCGGGATCGCAGACGGGGTGACCCGCCGGGATCCAGAAAATTAGCTTCGCTGAAATTGTGGTTTGAACTGGGAAAACGACACGTCCCGTTCTGTCGTGTCGATCGGAGAAAGCACCACCATGAAGCCCGGCGACCAGGTGAAGGTCAGCGCACGCGGCAAGTTCGTGTTCACCGTCAAAGACGTCGACGAGGACACCGGCATGGCGATGATCGAGGTCAACGCCGACAGCCCGCTCACGTATCCGTGGCCGGCGCGCGTGAGCGATCTCGTGCCTGTCGAGGACTGACTCCGAGAGCTCTTCCTCCTGCCGGTCGCTCTCGCTTCACCTGTTTGGTGCCGATACGCACTTCCGCTACGGTGACCGCTGCAATCACACGAGTTCCCCGACAGGTGAGTGATTCCCTGACGGGTCGAAGGATGGTCCCCGGCGCCCCCGCCGGGGACCATCGCCTTTCTGCTGATGGGGTTGCGCGTGGCAGCGGACGACACAGTGGCTACTCTCGGCGGCTACTCTCGGCGCGTGGAGGACAGGACACGAGCCATCGGCGATGCCGCCGATGCGATGACCGACGATGAGCTCAAGACCGCGATTGCGGCGCTACACGCCCGTGAGCGGGAACTTCTCGTCGCCGGGGACAGCGAGGCGGCGTTCGATCTCATGGGCACGAAGTTCGTCCTGCTGTCCACACTGGAGCGTCGCCAGCGTTGACCCAACTTCACATTCGATGGAGGTGAGGGGCGTCGATACAGCCGGATTGCTGCACCGACGCCCCTCCTTGCCTGATCCGTATGTTGGGCCGGCTGCGTCAAATCTGAGGATCGTTGCCAGATTGGCCATACACCGTTGAATGAACATAGGGCCATCGCTGAATCAGCGCCGGAACCGAGCCCGCTGGTTCTTCCAGTGGTGACCTACAAGTACGTCAAGGAAGAACTTCGATCATGTTGACGATCACGCGGGGAACGGTTGTACGGCCGCCGATTTGCGTGTCGTAGGAATAGCTCCCTGCGACCTCGGCATACATCTTCACGACGTCGTCCTCGACCACCTCAGCGACGGTATTTGCGTTGCGTGCTTCGACCACAGTGTTCTGGTCGTACTCGTACACACTGTCGGCCTGAATTGGTGATGTATCGGCCCGAAACTGACTCGTGCCGGTTGCAGCATCGAATTGGGTGACCACTCCGTAGAGGACGATCTTGCGGCCCTCTGCGGCGTCTGGGTCTTTCACCAGCAACGCAAAGTCCCGCTCCGTCAGCAGCTCGTAGGCGGCCGGATTCTCCCGATCGGGGTCCGTGGCCTCTGTCGTAGTTGCTACTCGGGAGCCGGCCGAAGAGGCGGTCGAGGAGTTGTCGGAGCCACTACTACATGAACCCACCACGATGAAGAACACGATGACGCCCGCAAGGATCCACGGCCATTTCTTCCGTTTCTTGGGTGGCTTGCTCGGAGAAACTTCTGGGGGAGGTGCCATGAACGCGGCGGGATTGGCCTGGCGGGGACGTGAATGCTCAGTCCACTGCTGGCCGTCCCAATAGCGTTCGGTGTTTGGATCTGCTGGATCATTGTGCCAACCGGCAGGGGCGCTCAAGTCATGTCCGTTCTTCAAAGCGAATTCCAGATGTCTTTCGCTTCTGTTAACTTTCGTGTTACACGAGCGCTGACCTGGGCGTTCATCGCAGCGACGCCGACTGCGGTTCTACGAGATCCACCAACATGACCCGCCTTCCGACGCGCTGCCGCGTCATAGTTTGCGGCACCCCCGATCGTCGGATATTGCGACTCCTTAGATGAGGTGCCGGGAGGTTTTCCAGATAACTTCACTTTCCGTCTGACGCGGTATCTCAACTGCCTTTACCGAATGGGTGCGCGTAATTGACGCGCAGACCACGCCGCGGTCAGCTCGCCGCGGACAACCTGCGCAGCCATGTCCGCGCAGGTTGCCTACAGCTGCGGCCGGAGGTGCAGATCGGGTGTGGGTGGTTGGTGTTCATGTATGGCCGGAGGTCGGCTGTTCGGTTGTGGTGGTGTGTGGTGGACCTGCGGTGGTCCGTGGAGTGCCTTCGCTGTCGAGAGCGGGCCCTGCTCCTCCCCTACCTCGTCGGCATATGTGAGATTCCGGTGCGGCTCGCCGTCGGCGGGATTCGGTTTCGCTGTCTCTGGGGCATCGTCGGTCCTGGTCGACGTGGCGTGACGGGGTTCCTTGGCCGCCTGGATTGCGGTGGTCAGCGGCTCGTAGGTCTCGTTGCGTTCCGGGGAATTATCTAGCAGGGCGTAACTGCGGTGGGCCAGCACATCCCAGTGCCTCTCGTACCGTTGCGCGGCGTCGACCGTGCCGAGGTCCGGGGCGGCGGCGGGAAGCTCGGTGGTGATGGCACGGGTGAGTTCGGCGGCGAAGGCTTCCCGGCCGGCAACTCGCATGGCGTCCTCGAGGGCTGGGTCCGGTTCGATGCCTTCGGGGGGATCATCGTGGTAGTTCGCTGCGTGGATGGCGGCACGGAGCGCTTCGGGGTCGATAGTGCGCCAGTCGATCGTGCGGTCGGGGCGGTCATGGACGAGCTGGTCGGTCATGAGTACGACGGCGACCGACTGGACGCCTTCGGTTTCCTCCTGGATGGCGGCAATGTGGCGTCCGAGCTGGTGGGGGTCGGTGAGAGTGTTCTCGTCCGGGGCGGTGATCACCGGGCTGGTGTAGGCGGAGGTGTCGCTGACGATCGGCATGAAGTCGGTGTGCAGCTCACGGTGGATGACACTTGCGTGTAGTTCGCTGCCGTCCCCGGTGATTTCGCGGTGGGCGAGGTAGTCGGCGGTCCGCAGTGCCAACTCCCAGGTGATGAGGCGGCGCAGCCGGGCGGGGTCGCGCTCGTCGAAGGCATTGACCGGGGCTCCGGTGTCGTAGCGCATGGTGTTCTTGCCTGCTGCCGGGTCGAACAGGTCCTTGTAGCGGTGGTTCGGCTCGGGGAGTGCTGCGGCAGCGCGTTCGGCCGCGAGGGTGGAAGTGCCCTCGAGGATCCGGCGTACGGCGGCATCGTGTTCGGGACCGTAGTCGGTGCGTTCGGCCAGGTTCAGGCCGATGCGGACCAGGGCGTAAGCGTTGTCGAGTTCGGCTCCGCTCAAGGATCGCTCGCGGGGGATCTCCCGGAAGGTCTGGAAGGCCGTGTAGGGGCCGCTGCGATCACGGTCGTAGTCGCGCAGCATCGTCATATGGGTGGTCAAAGACAGCACTGGTCGACCTGGGGCGGGCTGGGCAGGGACGTATCCGGTGTTCGGTACGACCGCCGGGGCGAGAACGTCGGCGAGCAGTCTGGGATCTCCGGTCTCGGCGGTGATGTAGCGGGCCGCCGATAGGGCAGCGAGGTCGACACGTGCGGTGTCGATCTGCCATCCGGCCCGGTCTGCGATGCGGCGGAACAGCTCGTACTGCGTCCGAGAGTTCCCGTCCGGGAAGGGATGAATCTCCGTCAATCGTGACCAGTAATCGGCCAGACGGGTGACGAAGGTGTGGTAGTCGAGTCCGGTCAGGTTGTTCTCGGCGGCGAGATCGGCGAACAGTTCGTCGACGTCGGCGGTGGTGTCCTCGGGGCTCGAGTGGGCGATCGGCAGATTGCCCTGGGTGGTGGGCACCGTTTTGTACTGGCCGGCCCAGGCGTACAGGCCGTCGAAGGCTCGCCGGTGTATCTCGCGTAGGAACTCTCCGGTGAAGGTGCTCGGCGAGGGAACGTTCGCGAATTCGTACATCGCCTGCGTGAACAGGCGTTTTTCGATTCTGTCGAGTGTTGGGGTGTCGGTGATGCCGAGAAGGTTCACTCGCGTGTCGGTTCCGGGGATGTAGCCCTCGATCGGGAGCGACGAGGCGGTCATTTCTCGGGGCGCTCCCCGCGTCGGAACTCGTTGAGGATGTCCTCGCGGGTGAGTCCGGCCTCGATCTGCTCGATGATGTCTCGGGGATCTTCGCCGCCGAGGTCGCCCGCCATCGCGCAAGCGGCGCGGATGTGCTGTGCGATGGTCTCGCGTGTCACCTCCTCGCCGAAGGGGGCGAGTCGTTCACGTAGGGACGGGTTTTCGGTCGTGTCGTCGTCCATGTCGGTCATGGTCTCCCCTGTTGGTGTGGTGTGGTTCGGACGTGGGGCGGGATCGGCCGCGGATCCCCTCCCCCACTGGTGTGTTCACGTTGTGGCTCCGACAGTAGGCGCGCCCCCGAGTCGGGCGCGTACACGCTCGAGGCGTCGGGCGGCGGCGCGCTGGACACGGCCGATGGCGACCATGTGCTCGAACAGGTCGGCTTCGGGCAGGGTTTCGGCGGCTTCGGTGATGGCGGCTCCGGCGGTGCGAAAGCTGCGGCGGTAGGCGGCGCTGATGACGGCATGGGCGTAGTAGGGCGCGGCGGTGGGATCGGCGCCGGCGGTGGTGGCGGTGGTCAGGGCGTAGGCGAGTCGGCGGCCGTGGTGACCGGCGAGCCGACCGTGGCGCTCGAGGTGGGCAAGGACCATTGCGGGGTCGTGGGGCTGGCCGGTGTTCATCAGTGTGGCGATGGCGTCGAACAATTCGGCGTGAAGTGGCTGATGGAAGTCGTCGGTGGTGAGCAGGTCCACGATGTCGGCGGCCGCGGCGCGGGTGGCGAACAGCAGCGCGCACAGCAGCAGGGTTTCGGTGTCGGCGTCTGGGGGCGCGAACTCGTCGGCGCTGAGGTAGCGGTCGAGATCGGTCTGGTCGGTGACGGTCATACGCTGATCCGTTCGTCGAGGGCGTCGGCGATGTCGAGCACGGGAGTCGGGTCGGGGTGGCCGATGGCCGAGTGGCCGATGGCGGCGCGAGCGATGACACTTCCGTCGATGGTGATGGTGACTGCGCTACCGGCGGGCGCACCGCAGGCGAGCGCGAGCGTGCGCGCTGCTTCGGCGGCGTCGGAGGCGGCGGCCGCGTGGGTGAAGGTGCAGCCAGAATCGGAGCGCGCAACGGTGGGCGCGGTCAGCGTGACGGTCCAGACGATCATTGCGGCGCTCCTTCGGCTTGACGGGGTTTCCCCAGGTACCCGTCCATTGTCGCTTAATTATCATGCTTTGTGAAGCCTTTTCGATGAGTTTTACATGATTGTGTGGTTGTTTTTTGATTCTTTTGTGATGCGTAAGTGAGGGCCGTGCCGGAGCCGTCGACCGGGGTTCGATGCCCCGGTCGACGGCCATGCGTGCCGGGGGCCGGCACCCGGCGAGTGGTCTGGCCCGGTGGGCGGCCGATACGACCGCCCACCGGAAGGGGCGTTACTGCTCGTCGAGGGGGTCGAGTCCGGCGGCGCGGCGCTCGATGTCGGCGAGGGTGTAGCCCTGGGCTTCGATGGCGCGCAGGTAGAACTGCGACAGGTCGGTGGGCTTGCGCCAGTGCTCGACGCCGACCTGGGACTCAAGGGCGATGAGGATGTGGGCGCGCAGCAGGACCAGGGCGCGAGGGTCGGTGGCGCTGGCGAGCTTCGCGAGAGTGTCGGACGTGGGGAGCATCTGTTCGGCCAGGGTGCGGGCGTGATAGGCGGCGGGGATCTGGGGCCACTTCATCAGCACTGTTGCCACGAATGAGGCGGTGCCCTTGGGGGCGGTCTTGCGGGTGGTCTGCTGGGCGATCCACTTGCGGCGGACCTCGGTGGCGGCTCGCCATTCGCGGTTGTTCTCGATCACTTCGCGCCGCTGAGCTGCGCGGTCCTCGGCACTTTGTTCCTGTTCGGACTCGGCGGGGCGGGGGTGTCCCCACCAGGTACGCCAAGGGGTGTCTTCGATATTGACGACGTGCCAGTACAGCGTGGTCTCGTGGTTTTCGACGACGTTCTCGCGGGGAATCATCCATTCCTCGCGAGCATCGCCCTCGGGTAGCTCGTCCACGATGTAGTCCGCGTCGATCTCGTCGCCGCTCTCGCGGTCGAAATAGGTGGTGCAGCTGTAGACGTACAGCCCGAGGTGTCCGAGGGCGGCGACTTCTTCGATGGCGGGCGTGTTGCCTTCTTCGTCGGTGACGCGCTCGACCAGCTGGCTGGTCCCCTCCCCCACTCTCTCGTGAAGAGCACCAAGCGGCACGGCCGCGATGGAGTGTTCTGCGAGGTACGCCTCGGCGCGGGCCAGTGCGGCGTTGCGTTCGGTGCGGCGCAACCGTTCGGCGGCGAGTGCGTGGTCGAGTCGTCCGCTGGCGATAGCCCACTCGATGCGGCGGACGGCGGCGGGATCGTCGTCGAACTCGGCGAGGGCGGCGGCTTGTTCGATGGTCAGCTCGCCTCGTTGCACAGCGTCGCGCTGCTCGGTGTCGCGCAAGGTCAGGGCCGCCTCGATCTCGGTGCGGGATGCCTTGGTGCGACGGGCGATCTTGGTGGAGGTCAGTCCGTGGTCGGCCAGGGTCTCGAACAGGGACAGGCGTTCGCCGTTGGTGATCGCGGCGCGGTGTTCGTTCTCGCTCCACTGGGTGACGAGCCGTTCGACGGCGGCGTCGGTGCCATCGCCTTCGTCGCCGACGATGAGGGCGGGGATCTGGGTCAGTCCGGCCTCGAGGGCTGCGGCGGTGCGGCGGTGGCCGGTGAGCACGCGCAGGGGTCCGGCGGCGGTACGGCACACAGTGATGGGGGTCAGAACCCCTTGCTCTGCGATCGACTCGCGGAAGGCATCGGTCAGGCGCAGGTCATGGCGGATGTTGGAGTCGGTGAGCAGGTCAGCGGGGTCGACGGTGGCGAATTCGGCGGTGCTTCCGTTGTTCATGACCCAAGTTTACATATGTTTTGATGATTTTTCGATGTTTTATTGGTGTTTGTTAGATGATTGTTTGGTGACTGTTGTCACTCTTTTTACCCTCTGAGCTGGGGGTTTCCGTGAAACGCAGACGGCCCCGCCAGGGCGGGGCCGTTGGTTCAATCTTCTATGCGGTCATGGATGGGCAGGATCATGGATCGGTGGCCGAGATACCGTTCGGACAGCTCGCCCAGTCTCGAGTCGGAGGTTCCGGCGTAGTTGCCTCCGAACATCACCACTCGTCCCGACTCGGTGAGTTCGTACCGACGACGGTCGGCGTTCCATTCGACTCTGACCAGAGCGGCATAGCTGCCTTCGATGAAGGCGTGGCGTCGAATCCGTACGGCGACGGTGGGGCTGATCTGCTCATGTCCGCCGACGTGGCTTCGCACTCCGTGGGGGGTGCAGCCGGACGGCAGTGACGTGATGCGGCCCGTGCGGGCGCGGCGCTCGTCGAGGACGCCGACCAGAAGAAGAGTGTCGGCGGCGGCGCTGATACCGCCGTTGGTGCAGTCGCCGAGGCGGTGGGCGCGGTAGACGTCGAGCAGGAGACCGGCGGGGCGATGGTCGTTCTCGTTGTTGTTCATACCTCTAGTTTACATCTGTTTTGATGCTTTTCCGATGTTTTGTTGGTGCTTTTCGGGTGCTTTTCTGGTGATGCCGGTCACACGTTTTTAGGCTCTGAACTGCGGTTTTGCGGGTATAGCGGGGGTTCGGTGGCGGTGGTGGAGCGGGTACCTCGGTCGGTCGGTGCGGCCTGGTGAACCGGGCGCGGTGACTGCCGGGCAAGGGCGGGTTTTCCCTTGCTCGGTGGTCGGCGGGTCCGGTAGGGCCGTGGTGTGGTGACCGGGCGCGGTGCACGCGGAGCAGCGGGAACCTTGGGAGGGAGGGACAGGGGTCCGGGGCGGAGCCCCCGGGGATCGGTAGAGCGATGTGGGTCGGGCCGGGAGTTTCTGTGCCTGTACACGAGGCCCGCATAGACCGAAGGCCCCGACCAGGAGGTCGGGGCCTTCAACGGTTGGACTGTGGTGCGGTCAGTCCTCGTCGGTGCTGTCGTTCTTGCTGCCGCGGGCTTTGCGCCGGCGCACCTTCTCCACCTCGGGGAAGGGCTCGCCGCCGTTGTATTCCTCTTCGAGCTTGTGGGTGTACTCGGCGATGGCGGCCTCGATGAAGCTGTTGAGACTGCCGTGTGCGCCGGGGTAGACACCGCGCAGACCCTTTTGAGCGTTGGTCGCAGCGTCGATGACGGATTCGGCGAGGGTGAACGTGCGCCGGGTCAAGGTGGGTTGCTGCACGATCTTCTTCGGTGCTGCGGACCGTGCCGGGACGTTCTCGTCGGGAGCTTCGGCGTCGAACATGCTGCGGATGTCGCTCATGACTTCTTCCTTTGGGTAATGGTGGTGGCCAGGTCGTCATAGACCAAGGCGTGACGCCAACCGTCCTTCGTGTCGGCGAGGGATACTCCGTCGTTGACGGCCCTCTTGATCGGCTCGGCGGATCGGACGCTGCCGAGGACGGGGATGCCGGCCTCGGTGAATTGGGTGGTCCAGGCGCGAGCGAGGACCGTTCCGGACTGCACCTTGTTGAGGATGGTGCCGCGGACCCACAGAGTGCTGTTGTGCCGCTTCTTGATGCTCTGGGCGTACGAGGTCACGCCCTGCATGGCCGCGATGCTGAAGTCATGCGCTTCGTTGAGGACGATGAGCTGGTCAGCGGCCACGAGCGCGCACATCTCGAGGGCATTTCGCGTGGGGGAGCAGTCGATGAGGATGTAGTCGTAGCGGTCACGGATCGGCTCGAGTGATTCCCGCAGGACGTGGGGGCCTTCGATGGGATCGTTGGTGATGTTCTTCTCGGCGGCGATGAGGTGGGCCGCGTTCGCAGGGGCGGCGATGAGATCGACGCCGGGGCGTATTGCATCGAGGATCGCCTCGGCGGCGGGCTTTCGGGTCTCCGGGTCTATATCGACGATGTGATCGGCGGTCACCTTCGCTGCGGCACGGAGGTCGGGCTGCAACTTGGTGAGGGTGTGGGTGAGGTTGCCGGAGGGATCAAGGTCGACCAGGAGCACCTTTTCGCCGGCACGGGCGAGGGCTTCACCGACGTTGAGCACGGTGGTGGTCTTGCCCACCCCGCCCTTCTCGTTGCCGATCAGAATGATTTTCGAACTCATGGCCTCCCTTTCCTGATGCAATAATACATCACTTCTGATTCATAAAGCGTGCTTTTCTGGTTCTTATCGGATGGCGGTTTCGTGACTGTTGCGGACTGGGTGGTGTTGCATCTGTTCAGGTGCGGTTTTCATGTCAGTGGTGGATGGAACGGCGACGGCCAGGGCTCGATGCCCTGGCCGTCGGCCACCGCTGCCACTGGGGGTGGGGGTGGTGGGTTGAATCTGGTTGCGTTCGCGGGGTTTCCAGTCCTGTCGGCTGGTGCGTGACGCTAGCCAACATCCAACACTATCGGTGGGGGTCGTGCACAGGGGGCCGCTGGGATTCGCGTCGGGCTCGTGGTCGGCGGTGGGGTCTGTGCGGCGCAGCCGCTCCTTCGGGTTCGATTCTCGGCCGGCCTCGCGGTGGTGGCAGACCGTACGGGTGGGGCGGATATGGCGGCGGCCCGAGCCGGGGCCGTGAGGGGCGTCCGGCTCGGGCCGTGTGTCAGCGGATCTCGCGGCACTGTCGGCATTCCCACCCTTGGGGGCGGAGAAGGCAGGTTCGTCGTTCTTCGCAGAGCCAGCAGGTCTGGTTGGCTTTTTCGGCTTCGCCGCGTTCCTGCGCTGCGGCTTTTTCGTGTTCGGCTGTGCGGCGTTCTCGCTCGGTGTCCAGGTCGTTGTGCTGGGCCGCGGTGGGTAGTGCGCGCATCATGCGGTAGGCGGCGGCGGTGCCTGCGTCTCGTTCTGCGAGGTCGGCGGCGGTGTAGCTCGGGGGTCGGTCGGCTTCGTGCAGCATGGGTCCGAAGATCGTGCGGCAGGTCTGGCAGGGGGTGAGTTCGTCGGTGACGGGCTGTTTGCATCCGGGGATGATGCACTCGGCGAACAGGGATTCGGCGGTCATGGCGTCCTCGCGGCGAGTGGGGACCGGCGGCCGCGAGGGGGTCGCGGCCGCCGGATGTGGGTTACTGACCTGGGCGGATGGGGGTGTGGGCGTCCTCGGCGCGGGCGTCGGTGATCTTGTCGTAGGGCAGTCGGTCGGTCCAGCTGTAGGCGGTGGCGACGGTGACCGACTTTGCGTTGACTCGGATCACCTTGTGCCAGGTGCCGGAGCAGTTGACGAAGCATCCGGGGCGTAGGTCGGCGCGGCTGTAGAGCTTGGGGCCGTCGGTGGCGTCCTGTTCGGCGCGTACTGCGGTCCAGTATTCGATGTCGCGCTCGAGTTCGGCTTTGTTGAGTTCGAGTTGGTGCATGTGGTTGCTGGTCTCGGCGGTGTGTCCGGCAGCGCGGTACTTGGTGAGGTGGCGTTCGATGCTGCGTAGTTCGGCGCTCTGTCGTTCGATGCGGCGGTGGATCACTGCGGGGGTGTAGCGGTGATCGGTGCTGCGGGCGGCGATGCGGGCGGATTCGGCGGCTGAGCGGGCGGCGGCGTCGGCTTCGATCGCGGCGCGGGCGGTGGTGTGGGCGCGGTCGAGGGCGCGGCGGTGGCGTCGTTCGCTGTGATGTCCCACTTTGATGGGTTCTCCGCCTTCGGGCAGTGCGGCACAGGCGTGGTCGTGGCGTGCGTGGGCGGCGTCGGCGGCGGTGGCCTTGCGTTCGGCCTTGGCTGCGAGGGCGGCGGCGCGGTCGGTCAGACGCTCGTTGCGGTCGTGGTGGGCGTCGGTGCCGTCGCGGAGGGTGGTGTCGATGTCGGTTTCGACGTCGTATCCGGCGGCGCGCAGGGCGGCGGCGGTGTGTTCGATGCGGGCGAGGTGGGGGGCGCGGTCGCGGCTGTGCGGGATGTACCAGGCGGTGATGCTGCGTCCCCATTTCCAACCTGCGGTTTTGAGGATCGGGGCGGTGCCGTCGCCTTTGCTGGTGCCGTCGATGATCGTGCCCTCTGTGGGGGTGTGCGTGATGGTGAGCATGTGGGCGTTTCCTGTTCGGGTTGGTAGTGCGCGCCGGTGGGGAGTCGCGGTGACTCCCCACCGGCGCGGAGTGTGGATCAGTACTCGGCGATGAAGACCGGCCAGTGGGGGCCGGGGCGGGTGGTCCAGCGGAGGATCGGCCGCCAGTAAGTGGTGGTCCGGTAGGCGCGTTCCTCGTGGTGGGGGCACATGACCCACTCGCCGTCGGTGTGGGTGGCTTCGGTGGTGCAGCCGTTGTAGTCGCACCACTGGTCGGGAAGCTCAAGTGTCTGGACGGGGGCGGGAGTGGTCATCGCGTCTTTCCTTCCGGGGCGGTCGGTCAGCTGAGGCCGGATTCGATTGCGGCGCTGATTTCGTCCTCGGTCATGCCTGCGGCACGGGCGGCGGCCTTGGTGTCGCGGGACTCGGCCAGGACTACGGAGATGTCCTTGCCCGTCGAGATGTTCTCGAGCAGGGCATCGATGTCGCGGCCGAGGTTGTGGAGCTTCGCGGTGATCTCTTCCTTGTTCATGCCTCTAGTTTACATCTGTTTTGATGCTTTTTCGATGTTTCGTTGGTGTTTTTATGGTGCTTTTCTGGTGATGCCGGTCACACGTTGTTAGGCTCTGACCTGCGGTTTTGCGGGTGTATCGGGGTGGTTCGGTGGCGGTGGTGGAGCGGGTACCTCGGTCGGTCGGTGCGGCCCTGGTGAACCGGGCGCGGTGACTGCCGGGCAAGGGTGGGTTTTCCCTTGCCCGGTGGTCGGCGGGTCCGGTAGGGCCGTGGTGTGGCGACCGGGCGCGGTACCCGCGGAGCAGCGGGAACCTTGGGAGGGAGGGACAGGGGTCCGGGGGCGGAGCCCCCGGGGGATCGGTAGAGCCGACACACCGCAGACGAGCCGGGGCACACACCTAGCCAGGGCGAGGGGGCACCGTCCGCCGGCCGCGGGAGCATACGTTTGCCGACCCCGAGACCAACGAGGCAAAGATCCGACTGCCACACCGACCCTCGAACACACTGCTCGTCGACACCCGACACGACCCGAAGGGGGTCCGGGGGCGATCGCCCCTGGTCAACGCCGAAAACGCGACTCGGCGCACCGAACCGGGGGACGATTCCCGAGTTCGATGCGCCGAGGTGAGAATGACAGGCATCAGACGTGGACGTTTTTTGATGTCGGTCTGATTTTTTGTTGATTCAGATTTGACGCTGAAAAGTTGCCTTTCCGATGTCGTTGTGATGCTCAGACGGTGACGGACGTGTCGGCCTCGGAGAGCCAGCGGTAAACGGTGGCGACGGAGCGGTCGACTTCTTGGGCGATGACGGGCACCTCCACTCCGGCCTGGCGCCGGGCGAGTGCCCATTCGCGACGCTCCTCGTGGGAATGGAAGGTCGGGATGGGGTTGGTGTCGAGGTGGGTGCCGGGCAGGTGGGGCAGTGGCACCTCGAGCTGTCGGGCGAGAGCGTCAGCGGTCGCGGTGCGAGTCGACCGCGCGACCGGAGTCTCGCTCGCGGTCTCGGCGGCGGCACGGTTCTCGGTGATGGTCGTGACGTGAGTCTTGGGTGCGGTCGCGTTCTCGTTTGCGGTCTCACGGCGCGGCTGTGTCGCGGGCGCGGATTCGATGTGAGTCTCGGCGGGGTTCTCGGTGGGGGCGGCGGTGCGACGGCCGAGAACGGTCAGCGCGTGGGTGGAGGCGAGCAGTGAGATCGGCGGGAGTGTGGCGATTACGGCGGCGAGAACGGAGTTGAAGCCGGGGGTCGTGGTGAGAACGGCGTGGATCGCGTTTCCTGCGATCGAGACGGTGGCGGCTCCGATGAGAATCTTCCAGAAGAATCGTCGCGCCCGGTGGTCGTGACGTCGGGAGACGACCCCCATCGTTGCTTGCAGGATCGTTCCGTCGACGATGACGGGGAACAGGAAGGCGATCTCTCTCGGCTGGCCGGCCTGGATGCACAGGTCTCGCAGTGCGAGGAAGCTGAGAATGAACGCGGCGGCCCCGATTCCTACGGTGATGGTCACGCCTGCGAACCACATGGATCCGCTGACGGCTGCCACATCCGCGGGCGCTGAGGCGTTCTTGCTCTGGCGTCGCTTCGTCCACTTCATAGTTCCCATAGTAACAATGAGAACCATGATATGAGAAGGGGTTTCTCAGATGAGAGTCGCAGGTCACGACCGGATCGAGTCGGCAAGGTGAGATGAGACGACTGCGCCCCGGCCGGTTCTCGGGGGAGCCGGTCGGGGCGCGTGATGGTTCTTATCGTTCGGGTCGTCGTCTCGCGATGTCGGCAGGACCGTCGCTTCGAGTGGATACTGTTTCATGATCTGTTGATGACCGTGATGCGGGTGCTTTGCGTCAAGAAGGTAGCCGGCTCGGCCCGCGACTGACTGGATGCTGCACGCCTCAGAATGCTCCATGGTGAGCCACCCGTAAATACGCTCCGATGGCGGTCAGAGGGGGCAGACGCACTCGCTCCCGCCCAGGGCCGGTGATGCGGCAGCACGTTCGAACAGCATTGACACCAGCCCGGCAGCGAACTGGTCCGGCTCCCGAATATCCATCATGTCGCCGGGAAGAAAGAACCGGCCGACGCGCATCTGCTCGTCGGTGGGGAACTGCATCTCGAGACGGTAGCAGCGACGGAACCGGGTCCGGAGGAAGGTGAACGCGACGGTGGTCTCGCGGACCCATTCGAGCGCGAGTGGGCGGAGATCATCGCGGATCACCCCTTTCCTGGACAACGCGGCCTGGGCGGCGGCGAACGAGGCCCCGAGCCCGGAATCCTCCGGTGGCGGCTGGAGGCGAAGATCCCAGTAGGTGCCGCGGTGATCCATGTGCGGCTGATAGAACCGGTTGTTGAGCGAGCGGTACTCCTCGACGAGACGGTCCGACTCGACCGTGCTCCGGTACACGATGTAACTGCCCGCGTGGCGGCTGGCCCGCTTCTGCCAGTCGAAGTCCGGTGGAGCGTCGACCTGCGTGTCTTCGGCCGAGAAGAACACTGCCACCTCGAAACGCCGATCAGCACGGTCGCGATCGGGGGCATAGAGGTAGAGCGGTCCGAGACTCACCGGTGCCGTGGACCGAACCACATGGACGGCCTCGAGGGGCCGGAGTGCGGTGCCGAAGATATGGAACCGCACCATGCGGTTTCTGTGTGCGGGGATGAAGGTTCCGTCGTCGTCGACGAACCGGTAGTCCACCCACACGGTCACCGGCCGGCCCGCGACCTCGACCGCATACCCGTGTGTGGGGGGACTGAGACGGCCGTCGAGGATCGCATGCACGTCGATTCCGTCATCACCGACGGGAATCGGATCGCGCTCAGACATGGCTTCGGTTCCGACAGCATCGGCCGAATGACGAGGCCCACGGGTGATAATTCGTCACGAGCATTTGCTCCTGGGGACTCCGCATCAGGCGAAGAGATGGATCTTACCTCCCGCAGATATCGCGTTGCCTGCTGAATCGACACCCATGTAGGTGGGTCTGTACGGCTTCTTCTGGCCTCTCTTGCCACTGGCATGGCTCGTCGCTGGGGTCGCGTCGTTGGCGAAGCCCCGGGGTAGCCGTAGCATCCGCCGGAAATCGGGCGGATTTGGCGTATCCGACTGGTGGGCACGGGGTTTCGAGTTCGGCATGCGCTGTCGACTGGTTGGTGCTTGACTGCCGATGATGATGTTGGTCGGTGCTGGTGGAGGCTGGGGTCGTGGCGACGCGGATGTTCGCGGACGAGGAGTTGGAACGACTGCGGGGATTCCCGGAGATCAGCCGCGAGGAGCTGTTCCGGTACTTCACGCTGACGCCTGCGGATCTGGCGTTCGTGGATCCGGGCCGGGGCCGGGGCCCAGCCGAGCGGCTGGGCTTGGCGATCGCGTTGTGTACGCTGCCGTGGCTGGGATTCGTGCCGGATCGGCTGGTCACGGCTCCGCCGGTGGCGGTGGCTCGTGTCGCCGAGCAGTTGCGGTTGGATCCGGTGGTGATCGGTGCCTACGGCAGGCGAGCCAAGACCCGCACCGAGCATGTGCGCCTGGCCGCGCGGTACCTGGGATGGCGTGCGGTCGGTGCGCTCGAGTTCAAGGAGCTCGATGAGTTCCTGCTCGCGCGGGCGATGGAGCACGATTCCCCGACTCTGCTGTTCCGGCTGGCGTGTGAGTATCTGATCTCGGCGAAGGTGATCCGGCCAGGCCCGGTCACCGTGGTCGAGCGGGTCGCCCACGCCCGCCACCAGGCCCAGACCGAAACCTATGACCGGCTCGCTCACGAGTTCACTGCGGCGCGGTGCGCGGAGTTGGACGGCTTGCTTGTCACCGACGCTTCGCTGGGGATCTCGCGGTTGCGGTGGCTGTCGACCGGGCCGGTGGAGGCCTCGGCGGCCGCGGTCCGCGCCGAGGTCGACAAGCTGGGTTTCCTGCGCGGGTTGGGCGCTGATCGGCTGGATATGTCGGTGCTGCCCGCCGAGCGGCGCCGGTTTTTGGCCACGATGGGCCGGCGCCTGAGTCCGCAAGCGCTGCAACGTCGGGATCCGCAACGCCGGTATCCGATCCTGCTCACGGTGCTGGCCCAGTCCGGCACCGATGTCCTCGATGAGGTCGTGGCGTTGTTCGATCAGGCGATCTCGGTGAAATTCGGTGCTGCCGAACGGAAGATGCAGCAGCGGCTGGCCGAACGAGGGAAGACTGGAGAGGACCGTCAGGCGCTGCTGGACGATCTGTTGGAAATCGTCACCGACCCCGGCGTTCCGGATGAGGAGATCGGTGCGCTGATCCGCGGCGAGAAGATCGGGTGGGAGCGCCTGCGCGCGGCGATCGCCCAGGCCAAGCCCAGGTTGCCGCGTGATCACGGGCATCTGGCGGCGTTGGATTCCTCCTACAACTACCTGCGTCAGTTCACCCCCGCGGTGCTCGAAGCGGTGCGCTTCTGCGGCGGTACCGCCGCGACCGAGTTGCTGATCGCGGTGAACATGCTGCGCGAGTTGAACGCGACCGGGCGGCGCAAGGTTTTCGATGACGCCCCGACCGGGTTCGTGCCGATGAAGTGGCGCGGCTACCTCGACGAGGCCCGCAAATCCGGCAGCGCGACCGCGTATCGGCACTACTGGGAGTTGTGTGTGCTGCTCGGATTGCGTGACGGGTTGCGCAGCGGGGATGTGTTCGTGCCGGGCTCGCGCCGTTACGCCGACCCGGCCGCCTACCTGCTCACCACCGGGCAGTGGGAACCGCAACGCGTTGAGTTCTGCGGCCTGGTCGGGCGATCCGCCGATCCTGGCGTCGCGCTGGCCACCGTGGTCGCCGAACTGCACGACGCTCTCGGTGAGCTGGAGGAGGTGCTGGCCGGCGGGGACGGCCCGGTCCGGCTGGACGAGGGCGGGGATCTGGTGATCTCGCCGCTGAGCGCGGAAGATGTTCCCGCCGAGGCGATCACGCTCAAGGCCGAGCTGACCGAAATGCTGCCGTTCGCGCCGATCGTGTCGCTGCTGATCGAGCTGGACAAACGCACCGGCTACCTGGACTGCTTCACCCA
>NZ_SDMJ01000013.1:0-68329 GCF_004153645.1 Rhodococcus sp. Q1
TCGCTACGCTCCCCGCTCGGGAGCCGCTACGCGGCTCGACGGGAGTCCAGTCACGTTGCCGTCGCCTGCGTCGCTGCGCTCCGCTAGAAATCAATATTTCATGTGCACCAATATTTTTCATCGTCACCTTACATGCCACACCTGAGAGCATCGACAGACCGGGCGCGTCGCACACACCACCGCCGCACTGCTGACTCCCCGTCCCGACATCATTCTCCCATCATACCCACACCCCAAGACAGCACCAGCCGAGCAGGAACACAAACAACCACTAAATCCGTTACACACCAATAACATAACCAGGTATCACAAAATCAACATGCGCATTACATTGATAAAATATTGCACAACAACATGATTCACGATAAAAATTGAGCCACAACATATTTCATAAACACGCCGAAAACAGCACCCCACCGCACCCCCACCACCGCACCCAACCGGCGAGGACCGCCCGGGCTCTCCGGAAACAACGAAGTGAATCGCCCCCGGTTCGGCGGAGACTCGGTTATCTGGTTCCGACCTCAGTGAGGATCGGGGTCTCACGGTAGTCGGACGCTGCGTGGTTCGACCAGTAGGCGGCCTCATACTCGGATGGCGGGACGTAGTCGATCTCGCCGTGCAGGCGGCGGTGATTGAACCAATCGATGTACTCGGCAGCCGCCCACTCGACATCTCCCACACTCCGCCATCCTCCATGTGGGCGCATCACAGGATTGCGAATGCACTCGACCTTGAACAGGGAGTTGAACGCTTCTGCCATCGCGTCGTCATACGAATCACCCTTGGATCCAACGGAAGACACCGCATCGCACTCATCGAGACGCTCGGTGTAGCACACCGCTCGATACTGGACTCCGCGGTCGCTGTGGTGAATCAGCCCGGCCACGTCCTGCCCTGCTCGTCGGCGCGCCCACAACCCCATATCCAGGGCATCGAGGGTCAGATCGGTGCGCATCGACGTCAAGACCTGCCAGCCGACGATCATCCGGGAGAACACGTCGAGTACGAACGCGGCGTACACCCAGCCCGAATGCGTACGAATGTAGGTCGGGCCCGCTACCCACAACGTGTTGGGTGCCTCGGCGACGAACCGCCGCTGCACCCGATCCGCCGGCCGCGGAGTCTCGGCTCCATCACCGCAGGTGATCTTTCCTTCAGCTCAACGCAGTACTTCCGTGGTGCTGCCATGCTTTCCATCCTTCACAGGTTCGAGAGCCTCCGACAGACCCGGGGCGATTCACTGTGGCATGCATCGATTTCGCCGTTGCCGAAGCGCAGAGAATCCTCGAGCTTGACGACCTGCCAATGACCGCACGCTGCGCCGGGTGCTGCGGACCGGGGGTTCCTACCCCATCATGGTGTCCCCACGCGGTCGCCGTCACCGATGCCCAAGGGGTCGCCGCCTTACGGCCGCGCCCGGAATCCGGGCAGCAACGGTTCGACGACCTCCCACAACGCATCCGGTACCAGCCGGGAAGACAACGCATCGACCACGGCAGTGCATTATGCCGCACAAACGATCTAGGCCATAAGAGACATGCTCTAATACTGCAGCCGCAGTTTGTGATCCGGTAGCCGGTCTGGTAGTTGATCTTGTGTGGTGCAGGTTCAGGTGCAGCAGTGGTCGTCGGGGTTCGCGGCGTTCTGTGGCCGGTTCGCGCCGCGGTTCTCCCGGGTGGAGTCGCGGCGGCGAATGGTGGCCTACGTCCGGGGTGTTGATCGTCGACGAGACCGGTTTTCTGAAGAAGGGCAGCACCTCCGCCGGGGTGGCTCGACAGTACTCCGGTACTGCCGGGCGGATCGAGAACTCGCAGGTCGGGGTGTTCCTGGCGTACGCCTCGCCGGCGGGTCGGGCGTTGATCGACCGGGAGTTGTATCTGCCCAAGTCCTGGACCGAGGACCGGCAGCGGTGCCGGGACGCCGGCATCGACGACAGCATCGAGTTTTCGACGAAACCCGAACTGGCCCAGTCGATGATCGAACGTGCGCTCGATGCCGGCCTCCCGTTCGGCTGGGTCACCGCCGACGAGGCCTACGGGCAGGCCGGCCAGCTGCGCCTGTGGCTCGAATCCCGCGGGATGGCACACGTGTTGGCGGTACCGAAGTCGCAGATGGTGGTCACGATGCGGCTGCAGCGCCGCCGCGCCCACAGCGTGATCGCCGAGCTCGACGAGGCGGTCTGGCAACCGATGAGTTGCGGCGACGGTGCGCATGGTCCCCGGATCTACGATTGGGCTACCGTCGACATCCGCCCGCTGCGCGAACGGGGCCGGGGTCATTGGCTTTTGGCCCGTCGCTCGCGGACCGACCCGGAGCAGATCGCCTACTACATCTGCTTCGGGGCCGCCGACACCACGCTCGACGAACTCGTCCGCGTCGCGGGCAGCCGCTGGGCGATCGAGGAGTGCTCCCAGACCGCGAAGAACGAGACCGGCCTGGATCATTATCAGGTCCGCGGTTACACCGCCTGGTACCGCCACATCACCTTGTCGATGGCCGCAGCCGCCTTCTTGACGATCCTGCGCCGCGACGCAGAAAAAGGGGCTGCGTAACCGGTTCCGAAGCGGACACCGCCGCACCGAGCCCACCACCCGAGGGGCGGCATGCACTGCTGATTTCGTTCTCTGTCAACGAGATCCGACGACTGTTCAACCGCATCGTCGACCCGGTCCGTCATTCGCCCGCACACATCTGGCGTTGGTCGTTGTGGCGGCGCATGCACCAGGCCCGAGCACGCCTATGTCACTACGCTCGAAGACATCACAAACTGCGGCTGCAGTACTAAGCAGATGTGGGGGTCGTTTGGTGAGGACGACGTCGACGCCCTCGACGAAATCCGGTGCGCCGAAAAGCTCGATCTGCCCAGCCCTCTCGCGCTCGAGAGCGTCGTCGAGGTGCCGCTGGATGCAGTGGTCCATGAACGTCTTTCCGACCGAACGTCGGTCTTGCACTCGGCGAGAAAGAATTCGTGTTCTGCAATGGATCAGCCGTTCACGCTGCAGCTGACCCAGACCAACGCAACCTCGACGCGCTCCCTCGAATCCGGGCTCGAGAGCCAGAGGACTAGCTGTATGAGGCCATGACGTTGGTGACACCGGTCCGGAGTTTGCTCGCAGGCGGCCGATTACCGACGGCAGTATGCGGCCGATGATAGTTGTAGTGCACATTCCACACCTGTAGCGCCCGGACGCGTTGCCGCTCGCTGACCCAGACGCGGGCGTAGAGGAACTCCTCGGCCAGAATCCGGTTGTAGCGCTCCACCTTCCCGTTGTGACGCGGCGTATACGGGGTGATCCGCTGATGCCGGCCACCATGGAGCACCTTCGCGAAGTCCTTCGCCCGGTAACACGACCCGTTGTCGGTGACCACCCGATGGATGTGCACGATGCCGTGAGCGGCGAAGAACACTCTCGCCCGGTCCATGAACCCGATTGCCGTGGCGGCCTTCTCGTCGGCCAGGGCCTCGGTATAGGCGAGGCGGGAGAACCCGTCGACCGCCGAGTGCAGGTAGACGTAGCCGGCGCGGGCCCCGGCGGCCTTGGCGCGCTCGACTTTCTTGGCCTGATCCGAGCCCTTGCCGTGGACCCGCCAGCCACCGCCGTCGGGGATTCGGCCGACTTTTTTGATGTCGACGTGCACCATGTGCCCGGGCCAGCGGGCGATGATCCGGCGTGGCCGGCGGTTGTTCTCGCCGTTCGGGTCGAGGAACCTGCGCCGGTTCAAGCCGAGGTGAGCGAGGTGTCGGCTGACGGTGCGTACCGAGATGGTGATGCCGTCGGCGGCGAGCTCGTGGGCGATGCGGGCTGCGGACCACTTGCGGCTCCGGCGCAGGGTCTCGATCCGCGCCACGGTCTCGGCCGATGTTGCCGTGGGCTGGTGGTGCGGAACGCTGGGCCGATCGAGCAGGCCGAGCTCACCGTGTTCGCGGTAGCGGGCCATCCATTTGCTGGCACAGGCCCGGGAGATCCCCATCTCGGCGGCGACATGGGACAGCGGACGAGTCTGACAGCGCTGTACGAGAGGACGGCGACCTTCGACGGACAGCGGGGCGTTACGGTGGAGCACGGACGGGTTCTTTCGATCGGCGGATGAGTTGGTGGTACTTCCCATCCTGCCGTCGGAAGGCCCGTCCGCCTTCGTCAGCCCCTGGTGGTGTCTACAACGTCATGACCCGCAACAACTAGCGCCCCTGCCACCGCGGCTTGCGCTTCTCGCGGAAGGATCGTGGCCCTTCCTGGGCGTCGGCGCTGAGATAGACCGGTTGCCAGATCCGGTCCGCCTTGTCCAGAGCGTCGTGCCAGCCGAGATCGGCCGCCGCGTAGACCATAGCCTTGGAGGCGGCGACGGAGAGCGGGGCGTTGCTCGCGATCCGCTCGCCCAGTTCCTGCGTCGCCTCGCGCAGCCGCTCGGCCGGCACGACCTCGTTGACCAGACCGATCTCGCGGGCCCGTGCGGCGTCGATGGGATCACCTGTCATTAGCAGCTGCATGGCAACACGTGGGGGGATCAGCCAGGGCAGCGGAGCGGCCCACGGTGACCCGCGGCCGACCTTGACCTCGGTCACCGCGAAGCGGGCATGGTCTGCGGCGACGACCAGGTCGCACATCTGGGCCAGGAGGAAGCCGCCGGCGTAGGCGACGCCGTTCACCGCCGCGATCGTCGGCTTGTCGACGGTGATCGTGCGACCGAAGTACGGAAGGAAGTCCCGTGGCGGCAGGGTGACGCCGTGGTCCGCCATCTCCTTCAGGTCACCGCCCGCACAGAACGCGATATCGCCCGCGCCGGTGAGCACGAGGACCTTGGCCTCCGTGTCCGCGTTGAAGCGGTGAACGGCCTCGAAGAGTCCGGCGCGTGTCGCTGCGTTGAGAGCGTTCCGTGCCTCGGGTCGGTTGAGTGTCACCCAGGCAACCCCGTTGACCACCTCGTAGGTGACCTCGTTCGCTGCCGTGTCGATCCGGGGGTCGATCTGTGTCATGCGAGCTCCTCAGTAGGAATTGGGCAGCTGAAGGCTGTGCCGGGCAACGTAGTTGAGGATCATTTCGCGGCTGATCGGCGCGGTCCTCATGAGTCGCATCGGTCCCCAGAGGGTGGCCAATCCGTACTCCGTGGCGAGCCCATTGCCGCCGTGCGTCTGGATGGCCTGGTCGAGAGCGGCGATCCCTGCCTCGGCAGCCGCGTACTTCGCCATATTCGCCGACTCCCCGGCGAGCGGGTCGTTGTGATCGTGCAACCACGCGGCCCGTTGGGTCATCAACCTCGCGAGATCTGCGTTGATGCGCGCGTTCGCGAGCGGGTGGGCCACGCCCTGGTGAGAACCGATGGGCACCCCCCACACCTGCCGCTCACGGGCATAGTCGGCGGCCTTCTTCAGGGCGTAGCGCGCGATGCCGTTGCCGACGGCGGCACCCATGATGCGTTCGGGGTTGAGGCCCTGGAAGACCTGACGCAAGCCGTCTCCCTCCACGCCGATCAGGTGGTCCGCAGGCACGCGGACGTCGTCGAAGAACAGCGTGAACTGCTTTTCCGGCGCGGTCATCTCCACGGAGATCTCGGTCTTCGTCAGGCCGGTGGCATCCGTCGGAACCACGATGAGGCTCAGCTGACCCCGGCCGGCGTCGTCGGTGCCGGTTCGGGCCACGACGAGGATGTTGTCTGCTTCGTCGACACCGGAGATGTAGTACTTGGTGCCACGCAGCACGTAGTCGCCGCCCTCACGCCTGGCCGTGGTCGACAGGTTGTGCGAGTTCGAGCCCGCGTCGGGCTCGGTGATGGCGAAGGACATGATCGACTCGCCGCTGATGATCTCGCGAAGCCAGCGCGCCCGCTGATCCTCGGTGCCGAAGGTCTGGATGATGGAGCCGCAGATGGCAGGCGAGACCACCAGCAGGAGCAGCGGACAGCCGGCGGCGGCCAACTCCTCTGCCACGATCTGCAGTTCGTAGATCCCGGCGCCTCCGCCGCCGTACTCCTCCGACAGGTTCACCCCGAGGAAGCCGTGCTTCCCCACGGCCTGCCACAGCTCGGTGCTCGTGCCGGACCTCGACGCTTCGACGAAGTACTCGTGCCCGAACGACCGTCCCAGCCGTCCGACCGCCTCGCGCAGTGCGAGATGCTCCTCAGTTTCGCGAAAATCCACCTGATGTCTCCTTTGTGACAGTCGTTCCTACGGTCTCGACATTCGTCCTCACCGAGACGGCTCGGCTCGTTCGTCCTGCTGCTCCAGGATCACGAGCACCCGGCCGTCGCGCACTCCCGCGCCCTCGTCGACCGTGACCTCGCGGACCAGACCCGGGTAGGGGCTGACGAGGGTGTGCTCCATCTTCATGGCCTCGAGTACCACCAGCGGCTGTCCGGCGGCGACCGCCTGCCCGGCCTCGACCAGGACGCGTACGACGTTGCCCGGCATGGGGGCCGTGAGCGAGCCGGCAGCCTCGGCCGTGACCGGCGCACTGAACCGTGGCTCGCGGACCAGGCTGCTGTAGCCGAACCGGCTGTCCACATGGACGACACAGGACGTGTCGGCGTCTCCCGAGATGGCGACGTGGAACGCGGTGCGGACCCCGTCGATCTCCAGGACCACTCGTTCGGGGGCGAGCGTGCAGATGCGCACCGCGGGGACCTTCTCGCCGTTCACCCGCGCGACAAGCTCACTACCGCACGGAACGTAGTCGACCGTGTACTGCGTGTCGGCCGTCCGGAACGTCACCGTCTGCATCTGCGAGCGGTTGTTCCGCCAGGCCGCGGGGATGTTCTGCTGTACCGTCGCGCGCGCCCGCTTCCGGGCCAGCAGCGCCAGGATTGCCACCACGGCGTGCGCTGTCATCGCCGACGGGTCGGTCGACGGCCTGCCCAGCTCTTCGGGCGCGTGCCGGACCAGGAAATCCGTGTCGGTCTCGCCCGCCAGGAACTCTGGATGACGCAACGTCCGGACCAGCAGGTCCCGGTTCGTCACCAGGCCGTGGATGCGGGCGCCGGCCAGCACCGTGGCGAGCTTGCGGATCGCTTCGGTACGAGTGGGCGCCCAGGAGATCACCTTCGCCACCATCGGGTCGTAGTACTGGCTGACGGTTGACCCGCTCCGGACACCGCTGTCGATCCGGACTCCCGGGACCTCGTCGAAGTCGAACGTCTCGAGCGTCCCGATCTGAGGAAGGAACTGCTGCGCCGGGTTCTCGGCATAGAGCCTCGCCTCCACGGCGTGGCCGCTGAGGACCGCCGAGGTCACCGCGTCGGGAAGCGTCTCTCCCATGGCGACCAGCAGTTGCTGGCGGACCAGATCGAGGCCGGTCACCATCTCGGTCACGGGATGTTCGACCTGCAGGCGCGTGTTCATCTCCAGGAAGTAGTAGCGGCCATCGCGGTCCATCACGAACTCGACGGTCCCCGCACCGACGTAGCCGACGGCTCGGGCGGCTGCTACCGCAGCGCTGCACATCTCCTCGCGCAGCGCATCATCGACCGCGGGCGAGGGGCTCTCCTCGATGATCTTCTGATAGCGACGTTGGATCGAGCAGTCGCGTTCGAACAGTGCGACCACGCCGCCGTGGGAGTCGGCGAGCACCTGGACCTCGACGTGGCGAGGCCGGAGGACCAACCGCTCGAGGAACACGGTCGCGTCGCTGAATGAGGCCTCGGCCTCTCGTTTGGCCCCGGCGACCGCTTCGGCCAGGGCGTGCTCGTCGCGCACTTGGCGCATGCCGCGTCCGCCTCCACCGGACGATGCCTTGACCAACAACGGGTAGCCGATGTCCTCCGCGACCTTGTGCAGCGTGTCCTCGTCGAGGTCGGAGACGTCCGCCCACGGCAGGGTCGGGACACCGGCGTCGGCCATGATCGCCTTCGCGGTGAGTTTGGATCCCATTGCCTCGATCGCTTCGGGCGGAGGTCCGACGAACGTGAGCTGGTTGTCGGCGCAGGCACGGGCGAAGACGGCGTTCTCGGAGAGGAACCCGTAGCCAGGGTGCACGGCATCCGCGCCCACGGCGAGGGCCGCAGCCACGAGGAGATCGGGGTCGAGGTAGGTCTCCCCCGGTGTGACGCCGGGCAGACGCACTGCCACGTCCGCCTCCGCGACGTGGAGGGCATCGGCGTCGGCGTCGGAGTAGACGGCGGCCGTGGCGATGCCCATCTCACGGCAGGTGCGGAAGATCCGGCGGGCGATCTCGCCGCGGTTGGCGACCAGCAGCAGGTTGATGGAATTCATTGCGCTCACATCCTGAAGACGCCGTAGCCACGCTGACCACGAATATCGGTGTTATGGACGACGGAAAGACAGATACCGAGGACGGTGCGTGAGTCGCGCGGATCGATGATCGCATCGTCGTACACCCTCGAGCTGTTGGCCAGGGCGGTCTCCTCACGCTCGATCTGAGCCTGCACCGACTCACGCATCTCCGCGTTCGACTGCTCGTCGTACGGAAGGCCCTTGGCGACAGCCGACTGCTGGGCGACGATCGACATCACGCCCGCCAACTGCTGGGGCCCCATGACCGCGGTCTTGGATTGAGCCCAGGAGAAGAGGAACCGGGGCCCGAAGGCGCGCCCGCACATGCCGTAATTGCCTGCCCCGTAGGAGACACCGATGTTCACGGTGAGATGCGGCACGCGACTGTTGGCGACCGCGTTGATCATCTTGGCGCCGTCTTTGATGATCCCTCGCTGCTCGTAGGACTCGCCGACCATGTAGCCCGTCGTGTTCTGCAGGAACAGCAGCGGGGTGTCGATCTGATTGGCGAGTTGGATGAACTGGGTAGCCTTCTCGGCTTCCTCGTTGAGCAGCACCCCGCGAGCGTTCGCGAGCACGCCGACCGGGTAGCCGTGGATGGACGCCCAGCCCGTCACCAGAGAAGTCCCGTACAGCGGCTTGAACTCATCGAATCTGGACCCGTCGACGATTCGGGAGAGCACGTCTCGCGGGTCGAACGGCACCTTGGGGTCGTACGACGGGATGCCCAGCAGCTGGTCTGCGGAGTAGAGCGGCTCGTCGGCCGGTTCACTCGGTCCCGGCCCCAGCTTGCGCCAGTTCAACCGCCGCACGATCTCCCTGCCGATGCGGATCGCGCCCATCTCGTCCTCGGCGAGATAATCGGCCAACCCCGAGGTGCGGGCATGCATCTCCGCTCCGCCCAAGGACTCGTCATCGGACTCTTCTCCGGTGGCCATCTTCACCAGGGGTGGGCCGGCGAGGAAGACCTTGGACTGCTCTCGCACCATGACCACGTAGTCGGACATGCCCGGCATGTAGGCGCCGCCAGCGGTGGCGTTGCCGAAGACCAGCGCGATCGTGGGCAGTCCTTCCGCGGAATGAGTGGTCAGATCGCGGAACATCCGGCCGCCTGGAATGGCCACTTCCGCCTGGGTGGGAAGGTCCGCGCCCCCCGACTCCACGAGCGTGACGATCGGCAGCCGATTCTCCTTCGCGATCTCCATCGCCCGGGAAGTCTTCTTGAAGCTGTACGGGTTCAGGGTGCCGCCACGCACGGTCGGGTCGTGGGCGATGATCATCACCTCGATGCCCTCGACCACCCCGATTCCCGTCACCACGCTGGCCCCGACGGTGAACTGGCTGTGCCAGCCCGCGAAGGGCATCAGTTCCAGGAACGCCGTGTCCTCGTCGAGCAGGAGCTCGATGCGTTCGCGGGCAAGCATTTTCCCGCGCGCACGATGCCGGGCGATGGACTTCTCACCGCCACCCGCGAGCGTGGCAGCAAGAACCTCGTCGACCTCCGCCAACTTGTCGAGCAAGTGCTCTTGGTTCTGCTGAAAGGCGCTCGTGGAGGAATCCACGCTATCCGGAAGTACGTGCATCATTTTCGATCTCATTTCTGCTTCGTTCGTGTCGCGTGAATCGCCGAGAATGCCCAGCGCGACAGCGGCTACTCGGCGAGGAAACCGTCCAGCAGGATCGCCATGATCTGGTCGACCATTCGGTCGAGGGGAAGGTTGCCGTCGGACTCGTACCACTGCGGTAGCGAATTGAGGCCGCCGAAGATGAACTTGACCGCGGGACGCAGTGGCACGTCTCTGAACTGGCCCGAGTCGATGCCGGCCTGCAGGATCGACATCAGGACGACCTCGTAGTTGCGCCGCGCCTCGATCAGGCTGGGTTCGGCGGACTTGGACATCAGCACTGCGCTGTTCTCGGCCAACGACCGGCCCGCCACCGTGTTGAGCACGCGGTCCAGGTGCGTGTGGACGAACGTACGCAACCGTTCCGCAGGTTCGCCTTGCTCGACCTCGATGGGCTGGGACTCGGTCTCCTCCGCGAGCAGCTCCGCCAGGAGCTCGCTCTTGGACGACACGTAGTAGTAGAGGCTGGCCTTGGAAAGACCGACCCTTTCACCGATGCGCCGCAGGCTCGCCTCGTGGTAGCCGACGGCGGCGAACTCCTCTGCAGCCGCAGCCAGAATCTCCGTACGACGCCGGGCCTGTCGCAGCGCCTTGCGTTCCCCACTTGCATCCTCGCTCATGTCATGCCCTCGTTCTCATGGCGACCGCAGGCGGCCTTCCCGCCTGGACACAGTCCCGAACCAGCATCGAGGACACCCCGCCACCACGTGCGCGCGGCTCCGATCAGGCATCGATTTCCATGAGCAGCAGCGCCTCGCCCATGGCTTTGCCCTGAGCGTCCACCCGCAGCGAGGACGTGCCCCCACCTGCGAGAGCCGAATCCAGGATGAAGTTGAGCGCGCCGAGGTTCGGCAGCTCATAGCGGCGAACCTCCCCCAGGCAGATACCTTCGAAGTGTTCCGCCACGCGCTCTGCGGTCACCACTCGTTCGATCCACTCGTAGTGCGAAGGGTCTCTGGCGATGAGTCCGATGTTGACGGAATCGCCCTTGTCGCCGGACTTGGCGTGTGCAATGTCGATGAGTCTCATATCCGCTCCTTGATGGTGACGATCGGTTCGACAACGGTCTTGGGGATCAGGGTCGGCCAGTAGGCCATCACCCGGCTGGGCTGGACCCGGCCGCCGGCGAGCAGCCCGGTGAATCCGGGCGGACCCATTACCAAGGGAGCGATTTCCGCTGCGAACCGGTTCACGGTCTGCGCGTCGTCCGCCCACACCGAGACCCGCAGGACGACCTCCGACGGGTCCGATGACGGCGGCGTCAGCCGGCCGTGCACGGAGTTGTAGCCGACGAGGTCGGTGCGGATCTGGCGAAAGGACAGGCCGAGCTCGTCCAAGCGGGTCCGGAGGATAGAGTCCGCCAGCTCCGCCTTGGCGATCGCCTGCGGCCAGGCCCACGTGATCATCGCGGAGCCACGGAATCCGTCCGGGTAGGCCATCGACACCTTCAGCGACTCCGTCGGCGGGCGGCCTTGTGCCCCGGACACCTCGATGCGGTCCTTGCCGACCTCTCGCAGTCGGATGCTCGTGAAGTCCGCGGTGACATCCGGCGAGAGGTACTCCGCCGGGTCACCGAGTTCGTACAGCAGCTGCTCCGTCACGGTCGCGGTCGTGACCGCTCCACCGGTGCCGGGGTGCTTGGTAACGACGAAAGTGCCGTCCGCACCGGCCTCGATGATCGGGTAGCCGACGTGCGCCAGGTCGGACATCTGTTCCCAGCCGCCCTGGAAGTTCCCGCCACTGGCCTGCGCTCCGCACTCGATGATGTGGCCGGCGATGGTGCCCGCACTGAGCCGATCCCAGTCGTCCCACTGCCAACCGAACTCGTGCACGAGAGGTCCCAGCACCAACCCGGGGTCGGTGCATCGTCCGGTGATCACGACGTTGGCGCCCTCGGCGAGAGCACGAGCGATCGGCTCGGCCCCCAGATACACGTTTGCGCTGGCCACCCGGTCTCCGACGGTGTCGAACTCCGCGCCGCTCTCCATGTTCTGCAGCGACACCCCGCGCTCACGCAGGTCGTCCAGCTGCCCCATGATGTCGTCGCCGGTGACGATGCCGACCCGGAGGCCGGTGATTCCCTGTTCCTCGGCCACGGCCAGCAGTGCCCGGGCACAGGCCTCCGGGTTGATCCCGCCGGCGTTGGCGACCACCTTGATGTCTCGTTCGAGACACTCGCGCATGATCTCTTTCATCAGCACGACGAAGTCTTTGGCGTACCCCGCATCGGGATCCCGCTCCGCCTGCTTCCGCAGCACCGACATCGTGATCTCTGCCAGGTAGTCGAGGGTCAGATAGTCGATGTCACCGCCTCTGACCTGAGCGATGGGCGCCGAGGGGCTGTCTCCCCAGAAAGCTTGACCGTTCGCGACCTTCACCGTCTTCACTTCATGGCTCCTCTTTGTTGTGGCATGTCGATTTCTCGCGTGTGCAGTGCGTCGTACAGCAGCATTCCCACCGTGCTCACGATGTCGTCCACGGTGCAGCCGCGGGAGACGTCCGCGAACGGCTTTCCGAGCCCCTGCAGAATCGCCCGCGCGTGGGCCTGCCCGAACTGTTCGGCGACCTTGTAGGCGATGTTGGCCGAATCGAGACTCGGGAACACCAGGATGTTCGCTGAGCCTGCGACGGTCCCTGTCACGGACTTTCGGGCCGCAACACTGCTGGACACCGCCGCATCGAACTGCAGTTCACCGTCGACGAGCTCGTCGGGATACTTCTGTCGGAACAGACGAACTGCTTCCCTGACCCGGTCCACGTGCCGGGAGCCGGAGCTGCCCTTGGTGGAGAAGGAGAGAAAGGCGATCCGCGGTTGGGTCAGCATCAGAGACCGCCACGACTTCGCGGTGGCCGCCGCGATGTCCACGAGTTGCTCCACTGTCGGCAACGGCGTGACCACGGCGTCAGCGAACGCGAGAGTCCCCGACGAACCGATGTCCGATCGCTGGGTGTCCAGGAAGATCGCCCCGCTGACGGTGCTCCTGTCCGGCGCGAGTCCGATGCACGTCATCGCGGCGCGGAGTATGTCCGCACTGCTCGCCCGAGCGCCACCCACGGCCGCGTCGACCCATCCGGACTCGACGAGCATGGCGCCGGCATAGGCACGGCTCGTCACGAATTCGGGATCTTCAGCGACGTGGCTCGGGTTGCCGCACGCGTCGTGCTGGAGGTCGCGCAGCAGGTCGGCGTTCACGTCGAGCAACTCGACCGAGCTGATGTCCAGGCCGAGGGCACGGGCAGTGTCCTTCAGTTGCGCCTCGGGCCCCCACAAGACCGGTCGACACATCCCCGCCTGTCCCGCAGCGACGGCGGCCCGCACCATGCGCGGGTCCTCGCCCTCGAGGAAGAGCACGCGAGCCGACGACGACACGTTCTTGACGTCTCTCCATGCGGGAGCCTGCTCGCGTGGACAGACCTTGGCTTCGGTCACTGTCCGGTGATCCTGAGTTCATCGATGTACTGGTCCCGGAGCACGAACTTCTTGATCTTGCCCGCCGGGGTCAGCGGGAATTCGGGAACGAACTGAACGTAACGAGGCACCTTGTAGCTCGCCAGACTCCTACGAGAATGCGCGATCAACTCCGACTCTGTCGCCACGGAGCCCTGCTTCAGTTTGATCACCGCAAGGCCTACCTCCCCGTACTTCTCATCAGGGACGCCGACCAGCGACGCGTCCTCCACCGCGGGGTGCGTGCGCATCACCGCCTCCACTTCGGCCGGCGCGACGTTCTCTCCGCCGACGATGTAGAGATCCTTCAAACGGCCGGTGACGTAGTAGTAGCCGTCTTCGTCCAATCGGACCATGTCCCCGGTATGCAGCCACCCGTCCTGGTCGATCGCGTTCGCCGTCGCCTCCGGCATCCGGTAGTAGCCCTGCATGACGTTGGGCCCTCGAGTGCAGAGCTCGCCATCGACACCAGGCTCCACCTCCAGCTGGGAGTACGGGTCGATGACCTTGACTTCGCACCCCGTGGGGCGCCCTACCGAGGAGACGCGCTGCACGAATGGGTCGTCTTTGGTGGAGATCGTGATCACGGGCGAGCTCTCGGTCATGCCGAGCCCGACAATCACCGTCAACCCGAAGGCCTCCTCGACGGCCTTGCAGGTATCCACCGGGCACGGCGCTCCGGCCATGAACCCCATCCTCAACGCACTCAGATCCCATGTCGGCAGGGTCGCATCGTGCAGCAACGTGATGTAGATGGTGGGGACACCACCCATGTGCGTGGCGCGTTCGTCGGCCAGTATCTGTAGCGCCAAGGTGGGGATGAAGCGGTCCATCGAGATCAGCGTGGAGCCCTTCTGCAGGGCACACAGCAGACCGAGCACGGAGCCGCCGTTGTGGAAGAACGGAACTGGCATGAGGTATCTGCTGTGGTCGTCGAGGTCCATCGCCTCGCCGAAGTGCCACGCGTTCTCCAGCAGGTTCGCGTGGGACAGCACGCAGCCCTTCGGGGCTCCCGTGGTGCCCGAGGTGTACATGATCATGAGCGTGTCGGAGGGCTTGACCCGCCTGGCCGACTCGAGAACCGCATCCTCGCTGACAGCTCGCCCGGCATCCACCAGCTCACCGAGTGTCTCGGCACCGGCCAAGGACGGGTCTCCGAGGCACAGCACGGCGCGAAGCTTCGGGAACTTCTGGAATCCACCTTCGGCAGCATCCTCGGCAAGCTCGGGCATCAGGCTCTGCAGGGTCTGCTCGTAGTCGAGATCGAGGAACCGGGGCGTGTAGACGAGCGCCACGGCGTCCGACTGCTCCAGGAGATACTCGAACTCGGACTTCTTGTAGAAGGAGTTCGCCGGCACCAGGACTGCGCCGAGCATCGCGGTGGCCTGCTGGAACAACGCCCACTCGATGCTGTTCGGCAGCCACACCACGACGTGGTCCCCATGCTCGATACCCCGCGCGCTCAGACCCCTGGCGATCTCCATGGCGCGGACGTAGAGCTGGTCGTAGGTGAGCCGTCGAACCTGCTTGCCCTCGTTCTGATAACAAACCAAGGCTTCTCGCTCGGGATGGAGCTCTCGCGCCGCGATAAGGCGGTCCGTCAGGGTCTCGTGATCGCGCTCATACATGGGGGTGTTCAAGCCGCTCTCCTTCGTCGACAGTCGCTGTTCGACCGCTGGTCGAAAAATCTACTATCGGTCGATAGAGACGTCAATGGGCACTTCGGTAAGGATCGCCGCGGGCGGCTCACGAGGCTGCAGACCTGTCTCCCGACTAGTTCAGCGTACGCACGAACCACCGGAGCTTGCCTCCTGTGTCGAATCGAAATCGACTCTTCCACAACCGAGTTCGCGACTTCCGGATTGCAGGCGCGTTGATTCGATCCCGAAGCCGACCGAAGTGGATCAGTGACCGCAAAGATGTAGTGGTCGAGTCTGCGGAGTCCTGACGCGATGCCGCGGAGGTGTTCGAGACAGTCGTTGATCGCCAACTACCGCGCCCGAGACCAGGGTCAGACAAGATGGCGCCGGGCGAGCGCACGGTCGGTGGCTGGTCTCCACCGTCGGCCGCCTCGGACCGCACCTCGAGGTCACGATCGTCTGTCCGGCAACGAGATCGACCGTTACATGGGGGCAGACCGGGGGAACTGTGCATCCGGGGCACTCGGTGATGCTCAGGTACTGGAACAACCCGGACAAGACCGCGGAAGCGGTCGACGCCGGACGGTGAGCCACAGCCCTGCGGCCGAACCGAACCCCTGCCGAGAACGGCGAGCGGGTTCCTCGCCGGAGGCACAGCTCCCCCTCCGCAACACGGTCCATGTTCCTGGGCAGGTTCCCGGGAATTCGAATGTGCCGGAGTCGTCCGCCGGTCTACGCGCGTTGCGCGGAGTCGTCCCGAATCTCACTGCGGAGAACGTGCTT
Organism: Rhodococcus sp. Q1; assembly: GCF_004153645.1. Classification (NCBI taxonomy): domain Bacteria; kingdom Bacillati; phylum Actinomycetota; class Actinomycetes; order Mycobacteriales; family Nocardiaceae; genus Rhodococcus; species Rhodococcus sp. Q1. The sequence goes on from NZ_SDMJ01000013.1 coordinate 15,724, forward strand.
GAGGATCTTGCCGGACGGATTGCGGGGGATGTCGCGGATGATCAGTTCGCGGGGGAGCTTGTAGTCCGCAATGTATTCGCTTGCGTACGTTCGCAACCCATCGAGGGTCACGTCACGACCGGCAACCGGCGTCACGATCGCGACGATGGTCTCCCCGAATGTGTCGTGATTCAGGCCGACAACGGCAACGTCCTGGACGTCCGGGTGGCCGGCGAGAGCGTTCTCGACCTCGATCGAGTAGACGTTGCGCCCACCGGTGATAATCATGTCCTTGAGGCGGTCGACGATGGTGATGAAACCATCGGCGTCGCGGACGGCGAGGTCGCCGGTGTGCAGCCATCCGTCCCGGATGGCCTCGGCGGTAGCCTCGGGCTTGTTCCAATACCCCTTCATGACAGTCTCGCCGCGCAGGAGAATCTCGCCGGCCACCCCTTCCTGGACATCATTGCCGTCCAGGTCGACCAGCCGGACCTCCGCATTCGTGATCGGCCACCTCCCTGTCGCATCGGGACGAGCAGCGACCTCCTCGGGTGTGGAGTAGATGCCGGTGGGACCACCCTCCGTCGGCCCGCACAGCTGGAAGAAGCCGACGCCCGGGAAGGTTGCCAGAAGAGCCGTGACTGCAGTCGGCGGCATCGGTGCCGCCCCGAAGAAGCCGAGGCGCCAGTGCGACAGGTCGCGCCGCGCGATGTCGGGGACCGTCAACATCATCTGATACATGGTGGGAACACCGAGGAAGACCGTGATCCGGTGACGCTCCAGAGCATCGAGGACCGCGGCGGGTTCGAATGCCGGCAGCACGACGTGAGTGGTGCCCATCGAGAAGCCGCTGAGCACGAACAGCACCAGTTCGGCGCAGTGGTACATCGGAGCCACGTGCAGGTGACGGTCGAAGGAATTGACGCCGATCGCGGACACCGCGTGACCGACCCACAGCAACCTGTGGTGATCGAAGAGCGCACCCTTCGGTTTCCCGGTGGTGCCGGAGGTGTAGATGATCATGCAGTCGTCGTCTTCGCGCACCTCCACCTGCGGGTCATCGTGCGGCATGGTGGACGCCAGCCGGACGACATCGTCGAAGCCGTCTGCGCCGTCCAGCGAGAGCGCCTGAGCAGCAGGTGTCTGCTCCAACATGGCCAGCCCCCGCACCGCCGTGACGGTATCGCCACCGAACAGCAGCACCGACGCGCCCGAGTCCTCCAGCAGGTATGTCAACTCCCGGGCCGTTGCCCGCGGGTTGAACGGAGAGACGATTGCGCCGACCTTGAAGGCGCCGTACATCGCCAGGATGAAACGATCGGAGTTCGGCGACAGCACCGCCACCCGGTCACCCCTGCGCACCCCGAGGGACAGCAACGCGTTCGCGTACTGGTTGACCTCCCGGTCGAGCTGCTCGTAACTGCGCTCGACCCCCTCGAAGATCAACGCGGGCCGGTCCGGGTGACGACGCGCATTCAGGGTCAATTGTCCACCAAGGGTTGCCATGATTCTCTCCTCTGGTCGGCGAGTGATGTCAGGAAAACGTGGGGCGTCGTTTGGTGAGGACGGCTTCGACGCCCTCGGCGAAATCCGGTGTGGTGAAGAGTTCGATCTGTCCGGCTCGTTCACGCTCGAAGGCGTCATCGAGGTGGCCCAGGGTGGTCGCGGCGAGCGCCCGTCTGGTCAATTCCAGGGCTCGACGCCGCCCGGCTCCCAACCTCTCGGCGACGGCCTCGACGTGAGCTGCGAGCCGGTCATCCGGCAGGGTCCGGGCCACCAGGCCGGCCCGGGCAGCGTCGGTGGCGGAAAGCCGCTGCCCGAGCAGCGCCGATTCGGTAGCCCGGGCCCGGCCGATCGCCGCGGCGAGGAGCGCGGTCGCACCGCCGTCGGGCATCAACCCGATGCTGGTGAACGACAACAGAAAGTACGCGCTTTCGGCGGCGTAGGTGAGGTCTGCGGCGCACGCGAGCGCCACCCCGTACCCGACCGCCGGACCGTTGACCGCGGCGACGACAGGGACCGGGGAGGACACGATGGCGCGGATCACCCGGTTCGCAGCATCCATCATCACCTCGGGAGCCTCGCCCCGAACCGCGGTCAGATCTGCTCCCGTACAGAACGCTCTTCCCGCACCGGTCAGCACGATCACCCGCGCACCGGCTGCTTCGGCCCCACCGATCGCGGTGTCGAGCGCGCCCAGGTCGTCGACGCCGAGGGCGTTCATGCGCGCGGGCCGGTCGATCGTGATGTGAAGAACGCGGCCGGTGAGGGCGGTTCGGATGGCAGTCGAGGGCATCGGATCAACCGAGCCGTTCGATGATGGTGACGTTGGCTTGTCCGCCGCCCTCACACATGGTCTGCAACCCGTAGCGTCCGCCGGTGCGTTCGAGTTCGTGCAGCATGGTGGTCATCAGTCGGGTGCCGGTGGCGCCGATCGGATGACCGAGGGCGATGGCGCCGCCGTTGGGGTTCACCCGTTCCGGGTCGGCGCCGGTCTCCTGCAACCACGCCATGACGACGGGGGCGAACGCCTCGTTGACCTCGAACACGTCCATGTCGTCGATGCGCATGCCGGTCCGTTCGAGTGCCCGCTCGGTGGCGGGAATCGGCGCGGTGAGCATCATGATCGGGTCGGCGCCGAGCACGGTCAGGTGATGGATACGGGCCCGCGGAACCAGATCGTGGCGGCGCACCGCCTCGGCAGAGGCGATGAGCATGCCCGACGCGCCGTCCGAGATCTGGCTGGCGACCGCAGCGCTCAACCGCCCTCCCGGTGTGAGGCTCGGCAGCGCAGCCATCTTGTCCGGTGTGGTGTCGGCGCGCGGACCCTCGTCGGTTGTCATCTGTTCGTAGGGGACGATCTCGGCGACGAAGCGTCCGTCGGCGATTGCCTGCAGCGCCCGACGATGACTCTCGAGGGCGTACTGCTCCATTGCCTCCCGCTCGATGCCCCACTTTTCGGCGATCATCTCGGCACCGTGGAACTGCGAGATCGTCTCGTCGCCGTAGCGGGCCTGCCACCTCTTCGATCCCGAGTAGGGGTCGGGCACGCCGAACGCCTCGGCCACGGTCACCGAGGACATCAGCGGAATCTGGCTCATGTTCTGCACCCCGCCCGCGACGATGAGGTCGGCGGTGCCGCTCATCACGGCCTGCGCGGCGAAATGCACAGCCTGCTGCGAAGACCCGCACTGCCGGTCGATGGTCACGCCCGGCACTGTCTCGGGCAGACCCGCAGCGAGCGCTGCGGTGCGGGCGATATCGCCGGCCTGCGGCCCGATATTGTCCAGGCAGCCGAGAATCACGTCGTCGACCGATGCGGGGTCGAAATCGTGACGTTCGACGAGTGCTCCGATCACATGGGACGCCAGGTCTATCGGGTGCGCGGTGGACAGTGCGCCGCGGCGGCGGCCGACCGGGGTGCGTGCCGCGTCGATGATGTATGCCTCTGACATGGATGACTCCGCATTCGAATATGCTCAGGTGGTGGAGGACTGAAATCTGCGTGCGTGCAGGTAGGCATCGATCAGAACGGTCAGCACCACCTGGCCTTCGCCGTTGACCACTCTGCAGTCGGTGGTGACGAGGGCCCGTCCCCGGTTGTCGAACACGATGTCAGAGATGACAACGTTGCCGGTGAGCACGTCGCCCGGCCGCACCGGACTGCGGAACCGCACATCCCGAATGCCGCGGCCGGCGATCGTCGCCCAGTGCCGGCCCGCAGACTCGACCGTCAGCCGCTGCAGGATGGCCAGGGTGTGGAGTCCGCTGGCTATCAGGCCACCGAACGGGCCGTGTCCGGCCGCCTGCTTGTCGATGTGAAACCACTGACGGTCCCACCGGGTGGCGAAGTCGACGAGTTCCGCCTCCGTCACCGTGTGTGAGCCCAGGCTGAAGTCATGACCGATGGTCAGGTCCTCTGCGTACTTCAGATGATCCGCACGGCCGAGGTGGGTCGCGTCGGCGACTGTCACCGGGGTGCCATTCGCACGGCGCCGTCGAGGCGGATGGTTTCGCCGTTGAGCATCGGGTTGGTCACGATCGCCTCGACCAACTGAGCGAACTCGGAGGGGTCGCCGAGCCGGCTCGGATGCGGAACCTGCTTACCGAGCGAGTCCAGAGCGGCCTCGGGCAGCAGGTTGACCATCGGAGTCAGGAACATGCCCGGTGCGATGGTGTCGACCCGGATCAGCAGGGACGCGAGGTCACGCGCAATGGGGAGCGTGGCGCCGACGATTCCGGCCTTGGACGCCGTGTAGGCGGCCTGCCCGATCTGGCCGTCGAAGGCGGCAACCGATGCGGTGTTGACGATCACGCCACGTTCGCCGTCGACGGGCTCGTTCTGCGACATCGCGTGCGCGGCAAGTCGGATGACGTTGAAGGTGCCGACCAGATTGATGTTGATGATCTTCTCGAAGTCGGCCAGCGGGAACGGTCCGTTCTTGCCGACGGTCTTGATGGCGTTGCCGGTACCCGCGCAATTCACCACGATCCGCAGGGACTGCTCGCTGTTGGCCAGGGCCACAGCTTCGGTGACCGCCGCCTCGTCGGTGACGTCGGCGGGTGCGAACTGCACTGCGTCGCCGAGAGCGGTCAGCGCATCGGTGTTCTGCGTGGGCAGGTCGATGACGACCACCCGCGCGCCGGACTTGGCCAGGGCGGTGACGGTGGCCAGTCCGAGCCCGGAGGCTCCGCCGGTGACGAGTGCGGTGGTTCCTGCGATCTGCATGTGATTCTCCTGTCGGGAAGATTTGTCGAACAGTAGTTTCAGAGCGTGCGGGAGATCAGTTCCTTCATGATCTCGTTGGTGCCGCCGTAGATCTTCTGCACGCGGGACGCCGCGTACATCTGCGCGATGGGGTACTCCATCATGTAGCCGTAGCCGCCGAAGATCTGCAGGCAGCGATCTACGATCTCGCACTGCTTGTCGCTGCCCCACAGCTTGGCCATCGACGCGGTCGCCGCATCGAGGTTGCCGTCGACATACTGCTGGATGCAGTGGTCCATCAGCGCCTTGCCTGCCAGGACCTCGGTCTTGCACTCGGCAAGAACGAATTTCGTATTCTGGAAGTCCATGATCGGCTTGCCGAAAGCCTGGCGCTCCTTGGCATAGCGGATCGTCTCGGCCACTGCGGCCTCGGCCACCGCGACAGCGCCGACGCCGAGGATCAGCCGCTCACGCTGCAGCTGATTCATCAGCTGGTAGAAACCCTGGCCCTCGGTGCCGCCGAGCAGGTTCTCTGCCGGCACCCGCATATCGGTGAACGACAACTCGCGGGTGTCCTGGCCGTGCTGGCCGATCTTGTCCAGCACCCGTCCGCGCTCGAACCCGGGAAGGTTTTCCGTCTCCGCGACCAGTAGCGAGATGCCCTTGGAACCTTGCGTCGGGTCCGTTTTGGCGACGATGACAAGCAGATCGCAGTGCGACGCGTTCGAGATGAACGTCTTGGACCCGTTGATCACGTAGTGGTCGCCGTCGCGCACCGCGGTGGTCCGCACTGCCTGCAGGTCCGAGCCGGTCCCGGGTTCGGTCATCGCGATCGCCAGGACGCTCTCGCCGCTCGCACACCGGGGCAGCCAGCGCTTCTTCTGCTCTTCGGTGGCGTAGGCGGCGATGTAGTGCGCGACGATCGTCGAGTGCACGGAGAACCCGAACGCGGTGTCGTGGGCGTACGCGATTTCCTGCTGGACGATCGCCTCGTGACCGAAGTTGCCGCCCCCGCCGCCGTACTCCTCGGCGATGTCGAGGCACAGCAGTCCCGCGGCACCGGCCTTGGTCCAGAACTCGCGGTCGACCTGATGTTGGCGGGCCCAGCGTTCTTGGTTCGGGGTCGCTTCCTTACGGAAGAACTCGGCAGCGTGCTTACGCAACAGCGCCTGATCGTCGGTCTCCCACGGGGAGCGGTAGTCGGGAAACAGTTCACTCATGATCGGCTCTACTTTCCAGTGAATTCGGGAGCGCGCTTGGCCAGGAAGGCGGCCTGCCCCTCACGGCTGTCCGTAGATTGCAGGGCAACGTGAAAGTTGCGCTTCTCGTGCTCCAGGCCCTGCGTCAGAGAAGTTTCCAGGGCTTGGAGGGCAGCGTCCTTGGCCAGACCCACCGCGAGCGGCGAGTTGGCGGCGATCCGCTGCGCCATAGCGACCGCCGCGTCGAGGGTGGTGCCGTCCGGGACCGTTTCGGCGACGATGCCGGCGACGCACGCCTGCTGTGCAGGCAGGAAGTCGCCGGTGAGCAGCAGGGCCATTGCCTTGGACTTGCCGACAGCCTGCACCAACCGTTGGGTTCCGCCGCCGCCGGGAATCACGCCGAGCTTGACTTCCGGGACGCCGAATTTGGCGGATTCGCCGGCGATGACGATGTCACAGGCGAGTGCCAACTCGCAGCCGCCGCCCAGTGCGAGTCCCTCGACCGCAGCAATGATCGGCTTGGGGAACCGGCCCAGGTCGGCCCAGATGGTGCCACCGAGCGCGGCTCGGTCGCCGAGTAGCGGCTGGTCGCGAATGGCATCGAAATTGGTGATATCGGCTCCGGCGCAGAAGATCCCGTCGGCGCCGGTGAGCACGATGGCACGGATGTCGTCGTCGTGCCGAGCCGCCGCGAGTTCGGTGTTCAAGGCGGTCAGCACTGCTTCGTTCAGGCTGTTGCGAGCCTTGGGCCGGTTGATCTCGAGGATCAGGAGGTGGCCGTCGCGGGTCGCGCGCAGCGGGGCGTTGTCAGGGTTCATCGGGCGTCCTCGTAGATGGTGGCGTGCGCAGCGCGCATGGTCTTCTTGTCGAGCTTGCCGACGCTGGTGCGGGGCAGTCGGTCCTGATAGAGGACGGTTTCGGGCAGTTGCCATGTGGCGAATGCCCCGGCGAGCAATTCGTGGATCTCCTCCAGCGGGAGTTCCTGCCCGTCGGTCGTCACGACGAGTGCTACCGGACGCTCCTGCCACTTCGGGTGCGGGACGCCGATGACCGCCGCCTCGGCGATCTTCGGATGGGCGACGAGTGCGTTCTCCATGTCGATCGAGGAGATCCATTCGCCACCCGACTTGACCACGTCCTTGATCCGGTCGGTGATCTTCAGGTAGCCGTTCGGGTCGATGGTGCCGGCATCGCCGCTACGCCAGTACCCGTCGAGGAACTTGTCGGTGTCGTCGTCGAGCTTGTGATAGCTCTCGATGATCCACGGTCCCCGCAGCAGGATCTCGCCCTGGCTCTTGCCGTCGTGCGGCAGATTGTTGCCGTCGGCGTCGACGATCCGGATGTCGATGCCGTTGACCGGTAAACCCTGCTTCCGCTTGAGATCCCACTTCTGTTCGTCGGAGATCACTCCACGCAGCGAAGGTTTCAGATCCCGGTTTATTGCGACCAGCGGAGTTGTCTCGGTGGCGCCGTAGGCGTGGATGACATCGGCCCCGGTGATGTCGTGGAAGTCGCGCATCAATGACAGCGGCGGCTCGGTGGCACCGGACAACAGCCGTGTACGGGAGAAGTCCGGCGCGACGGCAAGTGTCTTGATGTGGTTCATCATCGGCTGGAAGATGGCCGGCGCACCGTTCGCGACGGTGACCTGTTCCGCGATCATCGCGTCCACCAGGACGGAGGTGTCCTCGGCGACGTAGCGTCCGGGCAGCACAATCTTCGCGGCACTGTAGGTAGCAGCCTGCGGCAACCCCCAGCTGGAGCCGTGGAACATCGGTGTGATGAGCATGACCGCGTCGTCGCTGCTCATACCCAGTCCGACGGCTTCGGCGAGGGTATGCAGACAGATACCGCGATGGGAGTAGTAGATCCCTTTCGGCCTGCCCGTAGTACCTGTGGTGTAGCACGCGCTGTAGGTGGAGGTTTCGTCGATGACCGGCCAGTCGATCTCCGGCTCGACATCTACGAGCACATCCTCCCAGTGCACCGCATCGGGAAGTGTCGTGGTGATATCGGCCATCGGCTTGTCGGTCATGACGACCCACGTCCGTACGTTCGGTGTGTGCGGCGCCAACGCCTCGGCGATCGGAAGCAGCGACTCGTCCACGAGTACGACCGATGCATCACTGTGCCCGGTAACGTACGCGAGATCCTCGGGCACCAGGCGAAGGTTCATCTGCAGCATCACCGCGGCCAGGCCGGGGATGGCCCAGTAGAGTTCGTAGTGCCGCTTGTTGTTCCAGTCGAGGACTCCGACGACATCGGCGGGACCGACACCGAGGGAGCGCAACGCATTGGCGGACCGCTGGATTCGCGCGTATGCATCGGCGTATGTGTAGCGATCCCACCCGCCGCCCTCGGTGCGGTACACGATCTCCTGTTCGGGATAGGTACGTGCCGCGTGCCGGATGATGGTGGTGGTGTTGAGTTGATAGTGATCACCGTGGGTGGAGGGCAGGCCTTTCACGACCTCGTGGCTCATGGCGTCCTCAGATGCGTTCGATGATGGTGGTGTTCGCAGTCCCGGTGGCCTCACAGATGGTCTGCAGGCCGAGCGACTTGTCGCTGCGTTCCAGTTCGCACAGCAGATCGGTGAGCATGCGGGCCCCGGTCGATCCCAGCGGGTGCCCGATCGCGACCGATCCGCCGTTGACGTTGAGCTTGTCGTCGGGGACGCCGAACTCCTGCGCGAACATCAGCGGCACTCCGGCGAACGCCTCGTTGACCTCGAACAGGTCGATCTCCTCGACGGTCAGCCCGCTGCGGCTCAGCGCCTTGCGGGTGGCTTCGAGAATCGCGGTGAACTGGACGATCGGGTCGGCGGCGGCGACCGACAATGCCCGGAACCGGGCCCGTGGGGTGAGGCCGTTGCGTTCGGCGTACTCGCGGTCGGCGATCAGCAGTGCGGCCGCGCCGTCGCTGATCTGTGACGAGTTGGCTGCGGTGGTCCGGCCGTCGGTGCCGAAGACTGCTTTGAGGCTCGCCATCTTCGCCGGGTCGATGTGTTCGCGGATGCCTTCGTCGGCGTCGATGGTCGGCCCGTTCGGGTCGGCGGGATCGGCGGTGATCGGCACCAGTTGGTCGCGGAACTTTCCGGCCCGGGTCGCCGCATGCGCGCGCTCGTGACTGCGAGCACTGAAGGTGTCCAACGCTTCCCGGCTGAGGTCGAACTTCTGGTTCATCAGCTCCGACGCCGCACCTTGCGCCACCAGTCCGCCGGCGTAGCGGTCGAGTTCGCGTGGGCTGTACTGCGGGCCGAGGGGTGCGCCGGGTAGGAATGCCGCCGGCATCGGCGTCTGCGACATCGACTCGACACCGCAGGCGATCACCAGGTCGTGCGAGCCGGCCATCACCGCCTGCGCGGCGAAGCTGACCGCTTGCTGACCCGAACCGCACTGCCGGTCGATCGTCACCGCAGGGACCGACTCGGGCAGGCCTGCGGCGAGGACCGCGTGCCGTCCCAGGTTTGCCGACTGCACGTCGTGCTGAATGACGCATCCGGCGATGACGTCTTCGATCGCGGAAGGGTCGACGCCGGTCCTGTCCACCAGTTCCCGCAGCGTCTGCCCGAGGAGATCCACCGGGTGCCATGCGCTGAGCACCCCTCCGCGGCGACCGACCGGGGTTCGGACTGCGCCGACGATCACGGCGTCACGAATGGTCATTGCAAGGCTCCTTGTACCACGTTTCGCTGTACTGAATTGCGTTGTGCCGGATTGCGGATTCCGATCAGGGGAATGTCGAGACGCTCCGCGAGTTCTTCCCACTCACGCGTCGGCCGGGACACAAAGGTCCGTTCGAGTTCTTCGTGGGTGCCCTCGACGCCGAGACCCTCGCGGGTACGCGCCCAGAAGTGTGGCTCGACCGCGGCCAGGGCGACATACCCGTCGGCGCTGGAATAGATCCGGTAACCGGGATGTGCGCCGCCGAGCGGCGCCCCTGCCCCGGTCAGGCCGTGCCGCACAGCGGCGCCGGCATCAGCGGCCGCCTGTTCGAGGACGATTCTTTCGTGTTGTCCCGCACCGGTTTCCGAGGCGACTCGCAGGGAGAGAAGGGCGGCCGACACGGCACGCTCGGCGCCGAGGAGGTCGGCCACCGGGACGGTCGGCATTGTCGGCGGCTGCAGTGTGCCGTGTACGGCCTGATAGGTGAGATCGTGTCCGGGTTGCTCTGCTGCGGTCCCGTCGTGTCCGACGATCTCGACGTGCGACAGATGCGGATTGGCCGCAGTCAGCTCGTTGAGGCCGAGCTTGACCAAGGCCGAGGGGCGCTGGGCGGTGAGCAGCAGGTCGGCGTTCGCCAGCTCGCGTGCCGCCACCGCCCGATCGCCCGGATCTTTGAGGTCGAGAGTCATCACCCGCTGCCCCTCGGCGAGTTCCGCGTACCAGGCCGGGACCACTGCTTGGAGCGGATCGCCGGTCGGCGGCTCGATCTTGGTCACCGCGGCGCCCAGCGCTCGCAACCGTGCGACAGCGAGGGGTCCCGGCAAGTTGATTGCGAGCGACACGACCTGCACACCGTGCAGAGGGCCGTGATGTGACATGAATAACTCCTTCCTGCTATACGAGCGTACAGCTAACTATTCGGATGTAAAGGGGTGGACGGAAATTTTCGGTGACGTCGCACATGATCCGGACACCCGATGCGGCCGGCAGGCGACTCCGCGACCCGCCCACCGCCGAAGTGCACCCGCACCCGAGCGCCCCGCGACGTGACACCGGAGCAAGGCAGCTCGACGTCGTCGACCCCCGCGCACAGCCCGAGAGCCGCGTAATGTCCGGTCTCTTCGCTCGAACGCGTCGTGCAACTCGCGCGACAACATCGGACGGAGACACACCGGTCCGCTCCGGGCCCGGAGCGGCTCGCGCCGAGCCCCAACGTGGTGAGATCGGCGTGTCAGAAGTCGTGATCATCCGAGACCGATGACGATCCGGCGAGACGTACCGTGAGCCGCCGTCAGCTCGCGCGCCCCGCAGCGCGAAGGGCACCGGCATGCTGAAGCCGAGTTGCCCGTCGAGGTCGTCCTTGTGCAGGGAAATCAGCATCCCGGCGATCGGACTCGTCGTCATGGACACGACCCCGATATCGACGGAGTCTGCGGCAATATTCCTGTAGAGACTGCGAATTGCGGTCGATCCCCCGGCGCGTACGTTCTCCACGTGGACCGTCGCGATGCGCGTGACGCCGAGTTCTTCCATGATCGTCCGGCTCGTGACACGGCGTCGTGGACCCGCGAGGAGAACACGGGACTGCAGGTCGGAAATGTCGAGGTCCCGCACAGCCGACGGCAGCCCACGCGCGGCCTGATTCCCGCGTCCGAGATGCTGCGATTCGGAGCCCTAAGGAGGCGGAAGGCGAGTATGTCGCGTCACAGGGGGGCGATCTCGAACCGCATCGGCGCGCCCGTCGGGCGGCTCGGTGCCACTGCAAGCAAGCTGCCCGAACACTCTCGCCCCGCGGCCTACGGGTCTCGTGGTCGTCGGCGAAGCAGTCGGTGCAGCCGGCGATCAACGTGGGACCTGCGTCGGTCTCCCGGACAGATTCTCCCGCAGTGGAACCGAGGTCGCCGGGGGTGGGCTTACGACGGGTTCAGGATCATGCCGGCGTCCAGGCGAATCGAGCGGCCGTTGTGCATGGGGTTGCGTACGATCTCCTCGATCAGCATCGCGAACTCCGCCGGGTCACCCATCCGCTTGGGGAACAACGACTGGGCGGCAAGCTCCTCCTTGAGCGCCGCCGGGACCCGGTCGTAGATCGGCGTGTCGAAGGCACCGGGCGCCACCGTCATTACGCGGATTCCGTATGCAGCGAGCTCACGGAAGAGCGGCATGGTCAGACCGACGAGAGCAGCCTTGGAGGCACTGTAGGCCACCTGGCCGATCTGACCCTCCCATGCCGCACCCGAGGACACGTTGACGATGACGCCGCGTTCACCGTCGGGCGTCGGCTCGGCCGTCGACATCCCAGGCACAACACTGCGCATCACGTGGACAGGCCCGTACAGATTGACCTTGATGCCTTTGTCGAACACCTCCATCGGGAGAGGCCCCCGGCTGCTCAGCAACTTGGCCGGCGCCGGGATTGCCGCGGCGTTCACAACGATGTGAACGGCCCCTTGCTCCTTCTCAACCATTGCGACGGCGGCTTCGACCTGGTCGAGCCGGCTGACGTCGACTCGGTGGTACCGGTAGCCTTTGCCGAGCTCGGACTCGAGGGCGGCTCCACGCTCGTCGTCGAGATCGAACACGGCAACCTCGCGTGCTCCGAGATCGAGCAGTCGTCGCGCTGCCGCTTCGCCCAGCCCGGATGCGCCACCAGTCACGATGGCCACGGAGTTGTCGATCTTCATGCTTCGCCCTTTTCTTGTTCGGTCGGTCCTTGTCGGGTGGCCGGTCGGCCCATGACCTCGTTGCCGATGGCGGCTCGGGCGATGATCAGCTTCTGAATGTGGGGCGTGCCGTCCCCGATCTGGAAACCGGAGATGTCACGCAGGAGCGACTGCAGGGGCATCTCCTCCGACCATCCGAGGTGGCCGTGGAGCACCACGCAGTCCTGTACCGCCTGGAAACCGACCTGCGGAGCCCACCACTTGAGCATCGCCGCCTGCACGGTGTGCGGCCGGCCTTCGGTACGGGCGTCCAGCGCCTCGCGCGCCAGCGCCCGGATGGCTGCGAGATGAGTGAGGTGCTCGGCGATCGGAAAGGTGACACCTTGGTAGTGGCTCAGCGGTTGCCCGAAGCTGTGACGAATCTTGATGTACTCGATCGTCAGGTCGATAGCCCGCTGGGCGATCCCCGCCACCATGAAGGCGATCAGGGTGCGCGTCAGATCGAACTCGCCCATGATCAGCCCGAAACCCTTGCCGCCCTGCCCGAGTCGATGAGAGTGTGGCACGAAGACGCGGTCCATCGTGATCGATCCGCGGCCGACTGCGCGGAAGCCAGGGTCCTCGAATCGCTGGACCGACACCCCGGGCGAGTCCATGGGCACGACGAAAGCGCTGATCTGCGCGCCTTCCCTCGCGACGATGATCGCGAGTTCGCCATCGGGCGCCTGAGTGATCGACGTCTTCTCGCCCGACAGCTCCCAGCCGCCTTCGACGGCCACGGCCTTCGAGGTCAACGCCTGGGCGTCGGAGCCGGAACCCGGTTCGGTCAGCGCGATGACGCAGACCACGTCGCCTTCGATCACCGGCGCGAGCCAGCGGTCGACGACCTCCGGTGCGGCGAACTTGACCAGCAAGTCGGCCATCACATTGGTGGCGAACACCTGGTAGCCGCAGCCGGAGTCGGCGTAACTGATCTCTTCGCAGGCGATGCCGAGAGCCTGGAAGCCTGCTCCCTGACCGCCATGTTTCTCGGGCACACACAATCCGAGTAGGCCATTCTTCCCGAGGGTCTTCAGGGTGTCGCGCGAGTACACGTCGGACTTGGTGCGCGCCATGTATCCGTCCAGGAAGCGGCTGCGGGCCAAGCCCCGAACACTGTCGGTGAAGTCGGCCAGTTCATCGTTCATCACAGGGCCGCCTCGCCCCGTGTTTCGTCCGAGACGCCCACGACCGCTACTGCGACGTCTGGATGTGTTGCGATCATGTTCTCGATCTCCTTCGGATAGACGTGGAATCTGCCGACTCGATTCGACGGGTGCCGACTTCCGCTGCGTGGACCACGAGTGACATTCTTTTCGCGGTGCTGCGACGACACCGCAGGAACGGTACGATTGTACCGCGGACGGTACAAATGTACAGCATACTGTCTCACGCTATCATTTGCGGGACAGGAGGCCGATATCTATGACCAACCCTCGCGCCAACGACGACGACCTCACCGCCAAAGCGCGGATTCGCAACGCCGCGCTCGATCTGTATGCCAAGTACGGAGAAGACCGGGTCTCGATGCGGGCCGTTGCCGCCGCCTCCGGAGTCACCGTCGGTCTGGTGCAACACCACTTCAAGACCAAGAACGGCCTACGCGCCGCCGTGGAACAACTCGTCGTCGACTACCACGTGCAAGCCATCGCGCAGGCGCCTGACGAGGGCACCCCGGCGCAGATAGCCGCAGCGCGTGACGAGGCGGTCCGACAGATGCTCCGGACTCACCCGGAGGTGATGGACTACGTACGGCGATCGATTCTCGAACCAGGCGGGGCCAGCCAACTGTTGGAACGTCTGACGGAACTGAGCCGCAGCGAAATCTCCAAGCTCCGTGCACGTGGTGTCGCCTCAACACGTCGCTCGGAGTCGACACAGGTGATCGGGGTGATGGTCAGCCAGTTCGGCCAGTTGCTGCTGCAACCGATGATCGACGACATGTGGGATTACCTCGGCAAGACCGACGGCCGTGATGGCGACAAGCCCTCATTGACCGTGACGGTCGACTAGATCACCGAAGCCCGTCCGACTTCGGTTGTGCCGCTGCCGGATCCTACTGCTGGAGGGCGCCTGTCCCTTGTGGGCCTTGCCTCAACAGGCTTCCTCAGCAGCCGGCGCATCAGCGGCCGGAACCGATCGGCGCACCGGGGTCCATGCGATCCTCGAACCATGCGAAGATCGCGAAAGGTCCGGTCACCATCAGCGCCGCGTGCATCGAGATCGCCTGCGGAACCGGCCACGGCGGAAATCCCTCACGTCGATTGTGGTGATACTCGTCGACACCGCGTTCGTCTGCGTGCCCGGCAACTCCGGCGGCGTCTTGGTGCCCTTGCCGCATGGGAAGCGCCTTCGAGATCCGATTGCCCCGCGCGGGTGAGGACTTCGCCGGTGACGCGGAACAGAATGAACCGTGTCGGGTTCCTTGCCGCCCCCATGCTGGCGACAACTGCTGTTGGAGGGCCGATAGCTGAGCGTAGTAGATCCCCTCGAACTCATCAGGGGTGATGTAGCCCAGGGTGCTGTGCAGCCGGCGGGTGTTGAACCAGTCGACCCACCCCATCGTGGCGAACTCGATATCCTCGATCGTCTTGATCGGCCCCGTCAGGAACGGGCTGCCTTTGGAGACCGCCTCGGTCTTGAATCGAAATGAAAGCCGAGGCCCGCTCGTGTCGACAACGCTTGAATTCGAGCCGATGCGACGGTGGAAAACGAGACCACCGTGTCGGTATGTGGCTAGTCTGCCTGGTTCTCCGTTCTGATGCTGCGAAGAGTGTCGATTCCGCGTCCTCGAAGGCGGTAACTGGCACCTTTGAGGGTCAGGACGTCGGCGTGGATGGACGATCCGGTCGATCATCGCGGCGGCGACGGCCTGATCACCGAAGACCCCACCCCAGCCGGAGAACGGCAGATTGCTCGTCAGGATCAGCGAGGCATGCTCGTAGCGGGAGGAGACGAGCTGGAAGAACAGGTTCGCGGCGTCCTGCTCGAACGGCAGATAGCCGACCTCGTCGACAACGATCAACCCGTAGCGGCGCAGCCGGGTCACCTCCTCCGGAAGCCGACCCTGCCGATGGGCCTCGGTCAACCGGGTGACCCAATCGGTGGCGGTCGCGAACAACACCCGGACGCCGTGCCGGGCAGCCACGATCCCGAGTCCGATTGCCAAGTGCGTCTTGCCCGTTCCCGGTGGTCCGAGCAGCACGATATTGCGAGCCTCGGTCAAGAATCCTCGTCGACGCGTATCCCCTCGCGGTGCCGGCGTCGCGGCGCTCCGACTGGTACGAGGCCACCGGCAAGCATCTGCAGTGGTACCTGCCGGACTGGGCAGCGGTGAGCGCCGACTACGACGCGGTGCACCTGACCGTCCTCGGGTATCTCACCACACCCGGTCTGGCGCTCCCGCTATCCGCCCACACCGGGGCCAGTGCCCTGGCCGGATGGGATCCCGACGCTACCTTCTGGCTCGACCCGCGCCTGGTCCGAGTCGACGGCCGCCCCGTCGAATGGCAACGCACACGCGACGGCCCCTGGGCGCCGGCACCTGCGAGGTGAAGGACCAGCCGATGCAGACAGCACCGGCCCCGAACATGGATCTCCTCGGCCGCTCGACCGTTATGGGGGGGCGCGGACGGTACAGCCCCTTCTATAGCTCCTTATAGCCCATAGGGGGTACAGGTCGACAACGACGCGGTCAGGGATCGCCGCCTTCGTCGGTCGTGGTGACAACCGAGGCCCACCATCGTCCGTCGACCGCGATGACCGAATGCGAAATCGAGATCACGATGGCGTCCGTGGTCACGGAGATTTCGTCGGCGAAGGTGGCGATAATGCCTGCTGCGCTGCGGCATACGCATCGTATGGGATCGGACTTACCCTGCCGACGCTGCGCACGACGAGGTCGAAGGACTTCTCGAATCTCGATGCCCCCCTGGTGCTTCCAGGCCGAGGCATCACGTTAACGACAGGTGCCGCCACCCATGACGAACGACAAGGGGGCAGGCAGTCCCCACCGTCACCCGAAGCTCCACTGCGATTCCGGAGAATCGCCCGTCACGGTGCCGGTGCGGTCAGGAGAACCGCGCTGGCGGCACCGGCGTCGACTCGGTACTCACCGGCGCCGACGGGAACGGATTCCGACGCGGCGGGGGTGAAGGTGCCGTTGGCTGCCACCACGGCACCGGCGAAGGTGGTGCCGGTGGTGGACTCCGGTGCGCCGCCGGTCAGCCGCTGCACGCCGGCAGTCCCGGACGCACCCTTGATCTCGACCACCACGGCGGCATCGGCACCGCGGTCGAGGTTGTCGACCATGACCTTGATGGTGCCGTCAGGCATTCGGACCGCCAGTGCCGACACGCGCTTGCCGCCGGAGTCGACGGTCGTCGGCAGGATCCGGCCGCCGACGAGCTTGCTGACGGCGAGGGCGGCGTAGTAGTTGGGGTTGGGGCGCGCTTGGCCGGCGGCGCGGGCGGCGTCGTCCGGGAAGCAGAACACCGGGTAGCTCGTGCAGTCGTTCGGCTGCAGGTGCAGGTTGACCCCGGTGACGCCCTCGCGCGAGGCGGTCATCAGGTAGTCCACCGTCCAGAGCGCGCCGCCGAGGCTGTTCGTCACCCCGGGCAGGCCCTCCTTGGCGACCGAGTTGGTTTCCGTCATTCGCGGTTGCAGGCCGGCCTGCTGCGCCTTGGCCACGAGGCTGCGGATGAACGCCGTCTGCCGGTCCGAGGTGTCCTGCGACATCAACGTGTCCACCGTCGGCTGGCCGCCGACGGCGTCGGAGCTGCCCCCCGACAGTCCCAGGCGCTCGGTGTTGACGAAGGGGTAGTAGTGCTGGTTGAGCGATCGGCTTTCGGAGCCGAAACGTTGGATGTAGGTATCGAGCCAGGGTTCGACCAGCGCCGCCTTCATCCCGGCCTCGGCCAGCGTGCTTCCGGTCCCGCCCGCCGCGGTGTCCGGTCCCTCGACGGCGACGCCGGGTGTGGCAGCGGCGATCGCGTCCCGGTACATGCGGGCGTCGTCCGCGTAACCCGTCGGCAGGTACGGCTTGCGCTGGCCTCCGCCGGTCACGGACGAGAGGACGTAGAAGTTGGGTTCGTTGCCGATCTGGACCGACCGCAGGGCGGACCCGATGCGGTCGCGGGCGACGCGGGTCTGGTCGGCGGCCGCGGCCGGATCGAAATGCGCGAGGTTCACGCCCATGTCGACGCTCCAGCCGATGTCCCGGGCCAGCGCGCCGACCCGGGACAGGTCGTCCGGCGTCACCCGCTGGCCCTCGGCCCAGGCCGGAACCGGCGAGGCGGGATCCGGTGTCCAGGCGGTGTTGTCGACCTGGTTCGCGCTGAACCGGAGGTTGCCGTGGCCGAGGTTGGCGATCAGCTTCGAGACGTTCCCCGCGTCCGGCGCCAGCCACTGTTCGTGCATCAGGTTGGCCTCGAACGACAGGCCCAGGAAGTCGGAGGGAATGGTGCGGCCGGGCGCACTGGTGTCGACCACGACGGTCACCGGGTTCCGGGACTGGGCGGCCGCGGGCATCGTGGTGAGTGCCATCGGAATCGCGGCGGTGATCAGAACGGCGGCCGCCCGACTGGGCAGGTAGCGGGAGTAGCGCATCGAACGGAATCCTCTTGTGGGCACGGTGTCCGACCTGTTGGGGACACGATTCACGGTGCGATGGGATATTCAGGTGGCGTCGAACAGCACCGTCTCGATCGACATGCCGTTCGCCACGGGCACCTCGACCGAAGTGTTGTGGGCTGTCACGGCTGAAGTGGTGACACGACCTGACGGCCGTTCGGCCGCGAGGTCGACGGGATCCGGTGGCCGCCCTCGCAGAGGGCGTCGGTCACAGGTCCCATTGCACGGCAAGCTCGTTGGGTCCTCGGAGCGCGACTCCGACCTGGCTGGTGACCTTCGCGCGCTCGGCGGCGCCGTCCTGCAGGCGTAGGTCGGGCAGACGCTCGAGCAGGGCGGTGAGGGCGGTCTCGAGTTCGGCGAGTGCGAGCCAGTTCCCGGCGCAGCTGTGCGTGCCCTGCCCGAAGGAGAGTATCGCCGTCTTGCGGCGGGTGATGTCGAAGCGGTGCGGGTCGGGCCACTGCGCGGGATCGCGGTGGGCGGCGTTGATCGAGAAGATCATCGGGGTCAGGGCCGGGATCTCGATGCCGTTCCAGGTGGTGGCCTCCGGACAGGCACGCGGGAGCAGCCCGACCGGCGGTTCCCAGCGCAGGCCTTCCCAGACCGCCCACAGGGCGTGCTCCTCGAGATCGGAGCGCAGGATCGCCATCTGGTCGTCGTGGGTGAGCAGTGCAGAGAGGGTGTTGCCGAGCGCGAGCATGGTGGTGTCGGCCCCGGCCGGGAACAGCAGCCGCAGGAACGAGAGCACCTCCTCGTCGCTGAGCGTCGCACCGTCGAGTTCGTCGTCGTGCACCGTCTCGGTGACCAGGGTGGAGATGAGGTCGTCGCCGGGGTTGGCGCGGCGCTCGGCGAGGATCGGGGTGAGCAGTGCGGTGAACTCTCGGGAGGCCCGCATCGCGGCGTCCGGGTCGAACGGGAAGTAGAACAGGTCGTGGGCCCACTTGTGTACCTGGGCCTCGTCGGTGACGGGGAGCCCGATCAGCCGGCTGATCAGCAGCACCGGGTAGCGGGTGGTGAATTCGGCGACCAGGTCGGCAGTGCCGCGGTCGGCGAACCGGTCGATCAGCTCGTGCGCAAGCGGCTCGAGCAGCGGCTGGATGCATTCGGCGACCACCTTGCGGCGGAACGGCGGCGAGATCAGCGAGCGGTTCTTGCGGTGCTCGGTGCCGGCCATGCACTGCAGGGTCTTACCCAGGACCGGTCCGGTGGTCATGGGGTAGATCGCCGAGGCCGGGAACGTGTCATCGTCCTTGAACGCGGCGGTGACCAGCTCGTGGGTGAGCAGCAGCACCGCGCGCACGCCGGCGAACGGGACGATCGCGTACGGCTTCTTCGAACGCAGGTCCTCCAAGACGGCGTGGATGTTCGGGTTGTCCTCGAACGCGAAGTCGACCCCCTCGATGTCGACGGTGTCCAGGGCGGATGGTGTGGTCACGACACTCCTCGAGCTGACACGAACACTGCAATGCGAATAGTCGCATAGATCGATGCGTTTATCTGTATTCGGTCCGACAGTAGAAGCTTTGCCGGCCGATGACAAGAGCGGATTCGCCGAGGTCCGCGGGGGCTGCGCCGCCACGAGGACGCAGTGGGCTGCGCCGCACCGGAATCGAGCGCCAGTCACGGTCGGGGAGGATTCCGGGTAGGACGAGGCCGGTGAGCGCGCGAGGGCGTCGGTGTCCTCGACGTCGCGGATGCAAGGCCCGAAGATCGGCGGCCCCGCCCAGGACGTCGAAGCGGTGTCCGCATCGTTACCCTCGCGGATCGCAACTCTCGCGGATCACACCGGCGGCGAGGTTCCCGACCGCACCCGGACGTCGCAAGACGGCCTGTGCGTCGAGACAATCGGAGGGACCCGTCCCGGGGCTCGACGTCAAGGTCGTCAACCATGCCGCCGCGGCCACGTTCGAAGTCCGATCGGGCCGTATCACGTGGTGGCGCAACTACTTCGATCTCTTCGACATAGTGAAGGCCTTCGTGTGCGGCATCGCCGCGCTCGTCGTCCCGTCGATCGAACCCCCCGTTGGCCCGCGCGTACTCATCGCCCTGACAGGACGTGTGCCACGGCGGTCAACTCCTCGATGTACGTGCGCCGTTCGTCCGGGGTGACCGCCGGCCGCAGCGGGCCGATCTGCAATTCCCACCGTGGTGCGCCCGAGGCGTCGAACACCGGCGTGCTCAGATAGCTGATCGGCAGTGCCTCGGGGGACTCGAGGGCGTCCACCGTGTACGGGTACCCACTGATGTCGCCGATGAGGGCCTGCACTTGTTCTCGTAGTCGATGGTTGGCGGGGTTGACGGCGAGATGGGTCACCACCTGAGACAACACGTCGATGCGGTCGATGTCGGCCGCCTCCGCGCCCCAGACGGCGACGCCGATTGTGGCGACCTCCCTCAGGAAGTCCGCGTACCGGCCCCGGCGGTCCCGGGGCGCGGTGTCGAGCCATCTCTGTTGTGCCGCAGGATCGGAGAACGCGATGACGGAAGCTCCGGCCGGCGCCTGCATCGGCAGGCTGATCCCCACGTCGATACCCGCCGGAATGTGTCCGAGTCCGCCGGTCATCGCGACGAAGACCAGCTCGGATCCGTCGATCAGGGCGAGCGCAGCGCCGCACCGAACACGCGACGCGAGGGCTTCGAGGTGCGCCGACGCGTCGGCGGGCAGATCGAGAGTGCTGTGCGCCCGCCCGGCGATCGACGCCAGTCCCGGCCCGATCCGGTACCGCAGGTCGGGCAGGCGCGTGACCCACCCCCGTTGCTGCAGCGTGCCGAGGATCGACCCGGTGGTGGACCTGCTCAGTCCGAGCGCATCCGCGAGGTCCGCGGAGGTTGCCGGAGTGTCGCGCGCGGACAGCAGTTCGATGATCGACACGACTCGGTCGGTCGGAGGTGACGTCACCGACGATTCACCCTTGCCAGAGGCCATGTCTACTCCTACTCTCACCGTAGTTCAAATACATGTATCGCATGATGCGATTATTCGCCTCATGTGCCCTGTTATTCATGTGCCACGCCTTGCAGATCGGCGCACCCGGCACAGCGCTGACGCCGACACGCGAGAGCCAGGGCGCTCATCTTCCCCACGACGAGAAGAGAACCCTCCGTGACCACTGTGATCGCCCGTCTCCCCCACGAGGACACGCTGTCGTCGTTGCGACCGCTGCGCCGAAGGATCGTCTCGAGCAGACCCGCGCGTGCCGGTGCCATCGCGACCGTGATGGCTCTCGCGCTGTCGCTGGGCGGCGGCGGTCTCGCCTCCGCGCAGCCCACCTTGGGTCCGCTCGCCCCGCCGAACCCGTTCCTCGGCCCCAACGGCACCTCCACCATGCACGGCGACGCCGGATCGTCGGACACCGTACACCTCGCCGGACCGGATTCGGGGAAGGTGAACGTCGGAGCGACCTCACTCGCGTCCGCCTGCCCGACCCTGCTGCAGGGCTCGGACTCGATGGTGGTGGCCCTGTGCTCCACCATGGTCGGACGCAACCCCACCGTGCACCTGATCGACACCGGCGGCTCAGGCTCGTCGGAATCGTCCGGTGGTCTCGGATCCTCGGACTTCGGTTCGCTCGCCGCCGGATCCACCGGCGGACGCGAAGCCGGGGCCTCGCTCGCCGAACTCCAACTCCCTAAGGGCAGCCTGCTCGGCGGCGTCTACGCCTACCTCGACAACCGGGACCGGCTGATCGCGGTCGACGGCAACCGGCGCCTGGTCAAGGTCGGGCATTACAACACCGGTGGCCAGTGGTCGCTGTCGGTCGACGAGTCGGTCGATCTGTCCGGCGCGATCGCCGCCGATGACGCCGTCACGGGCCTGGCCTCCGACTGGAACGGGAACGTGTGGTTCGCCACCGGCGCCGGACGCGTCGGAGTCCTCGACGCCACCGGCGTCGCCCGCGCCATCGACCTGCCCGCAGGCGAACGCGTCGAGAACAGCATCTCCACCTCCCCCACCGGCACCTCGGTGGCCACCACCCACGCCCTCTACCAACTCTCGGCCGGACCGGACGGCACCCCGCACGTCGACTGGCGCAACGCCTACGACCGCGGCAGCGCCCGCAAGCCCGGACAACTCAGCTGGGGCACCGGGTCCACACCGACGTACTTCGGCCCCGGCACCGGACACGAGTACGTGGCCATCGTCGACAGCGCCGACACCCAGGTGTCGCTGCTGGTGTACCGCGAGTCCGACGGCCGGCAGGTGTGCCGCACCCCGGTGCTGACCAAGGGCGGACCGGGCAGCGAGAACTCCCCGATCGGCGTCGGGTCCAGCGTGTTCGTCGCGGGCACCTACGGCTACCCCTACCCCGCGGTGCCGGACAGCGCGGGCCCGTCCGTGCCCGACTCGGCACCGTTCGCCGGTGGCATGACCCGCGTCGACGTCACTCCCGGCGGCTGCACCGTCGTCTGGGACACCGACGTCAAGAGCTCGGCGGTGCCGCGTCTGTCCACCGTCGACGACACCATCTACACCGTGCTCCGCAAGGGCACCGGCGGCGCGACCGACGGTTTCGCCTACGCGGCGATCGACCCCGCCACCGGCGCGGTCCGCACCACCGCGGACCTGCCCGGCACCACCCTCAACGACACCATCCAGATGGCCGGGCTGATCACCGCCGAGGGCGACTACCTGCAGGGCACCCTGAACGGGTTCGAACGGGTATCCCGGGGATAGGTCGCAGAGATCGGCCGCGCGACGTCCTCCCATCGGTAGGAGAGGGCTGGTTGGTCGATTGTGCTGCGGTCCGGAACGACACACCGCTGCCGGACCGCAGCACGTTCTTCCGAAGCCCAGTCCGCGAACGGCGGTCCTTGTCAGCGGCCGGGTTGCGACCTGCGACGGAAGATCGCAATCGGAATGTCGTTGGAAAGCAACGGTTTCGATCCGACCGTATGGGTCCTCGCGGACATGCCCGCGGCTGGGCGGATATTGACAAGAATGCTCGATCGGCGACGAACGTACGATCGGGGATGGTCGGCAGGCTGCGTCCTCGCGCGGGCCGAGTAGGTCAACCTCGATTGCGAGGCATCGTCGATGATGCGCCCTGATGGAGACACCCGGGACATCGTCAGCAGCATGGACCGCACCGCACCGCGTCGGCGGTGGCGACGTTTCGGGCGCTGGAGTCGGACCGCCTGCAGGCATTGATAACGGACGAATTCGCGCGGTGGTTCGTGGAAGCCGCGGGCGAGTCGCACTTCACCGGGTTGTTGGTGGACCCGTTCCCGCTCGAGGACACGCCGTTCTTCTTCCCCGGCTTCATGGGCATCCGGACCAGGTTCTTCGACGAGTTCTTCCTGTCGGCCGCGACCGCGGAATGGCGCAGGCCGTGATCGTGGCATCCGGTCTGGACGCTCGCGCGTACCGACTGGACTGACGGTGAGGATGCAGGTGGGCCGCTGCCCGGCCCCGGCCCGACTCTCGGTCTGACCGACCGTGATGTCTTCAACAGATTGTCTCGCCCGCACGCGAGATTCGAGAGGATCAAAACCAAGACACCACACAACATGCCAACATTCGGCATACCGGACAAATCCGATCTCGCCCCTAACCGATGTCAGGCCGGATCCACCGTTTACCGGACACTCCCCCAGCACCTGCCCCGTCCGTCCCGCTCATTATTTCTTGAGGGTCGAGTTCCGATCGCGTTCCTCGGCGAGATGCAGTTCTTCGAACTGTGCTAAACGGTCGCGGGCAGGGTCTCCCAGTTTCTTGGCAATGAGGGAGATCAGTAGTTCTGTGATCATGAAGCCGTGGGCCAGGGAATCGAAGGGGCCGGGACCCGCGTGGCTCGTCGTCAGAACCGAGTGGGCATGGGAAGCCAGCGGGGAGAGGTAGTTGTCGGTCATCAGAACGAGTTGGGCGCCCCGTTCGGCGGCTGCCATACCCCACTCGATCGTTGTGCGTTGGTATCTCCGGTAGTCGAAAAGCATGGCGGTGGTGTGTTCGCCCACATCGATCATCGAGGACATGTATTCGGCAGAGGTAGGAGCCACGAACACGACGTCGGGCCGCAGCATCCGCAGATACTGATGAAGTTGCGCCGCGAGCACAGTCGTAAACCGACCGCCTACGATCATTACTTTCCGCTCAGGTTCAGCGAGGGCCGTGACGGCGTTGGCGAGGTCGTCGGCCGAGATGCTGTTGATCGTGGCGTGCACTCCGTCGACGTACCAGTTCGCTGCGGTGATCAGTTCCGACTCGTTGACCGAGTTGTTCTCATCCTCATCAGCGGGCGGATACACAGTCACGGGTGAGAACAGCCGCATCTGCACTTCTTCGCGCAGAGCGTCCTGGAAGTCCGTATAGCCTCGAAATCCGAGCTTGTGGACCAACCGTAAGGCGGTCGGCGCGCTGACTCCTGCCTGCGCGGCGAGCTGGGCCACCGGTACGAGGCCTGCAGTGGGGTACGAACTGTTGAGTGTAGCCACCACTTTGAGTTCCCCACGCGCAAGGGTGTGACGAACCTGTCGAATCCTTTTGGCGACAGTGCCGTTGATGATGTCAGCTTTCGTCATGTCATCAGTCTAGGGCGTGGCCGGCGCTCCTTCCCCGGGTGCTCTCGTCTCCTCGGCGCGGCGGTGTGGACGTTCTCAAATTGTTACGTTGGATACGTTACGTCATGATAGTGTTCCGTAACACATGGTACGAATACCTAGCCTGAAGAGGACATTTCATGACTTTGCAGGACAGTGCCAACACCCACGTTCCAGACGCTGGCGCCGCTACCACTCCGGCTGGCGACCGCTGGTCGGATCTCATCCAAATTGATCGCATCCACCGCACCCTCTACACCGATGCCGCAGTGTTCGACGAGGAAATGGTGAAGGTGTTCGGCGGACGATCGTGGGTTTACCTGGCGCACGAGTCGCAAGTTCCAGAACCCAATTCATTTCTTTCCGTGCGTATGGGATTGCGTCCGGTGATCGTCACCCGAGATAGGGCGGGTGAGTTGCACGCAGTGTTCAACCGCTGTGCGCACCGGGCGGCCACGATCTGCCGCGAGGAATCCGGCACGGCGAAGAGCTTCCAATGCCCGTACCACGGCTGGACGTTCCGAAACACGGGAGAGCTGGTCGGTGTTCCCTGGGCTCAGGGGTACGCGAACCTCGACAAGTCGAAGTTTGGGCTCACCGTGGTTACTCGTGTGGAGAGTTACCGGGGATTCATCTTCGGCACGATGAACGCCTCGGCGCCCAGCGTGGAGGATTGGCTCGGCCATGCGAAGCCCTGGCTGGACTACTGGATCGATCGCTCACCCACTAGTGAGGTATTCGTTCGGTCCGGCGCCTATCGCATGGGCTACAAGGGAAACTGGAAACTCGCATTCGACAACGCCGGCGATGGCTACCATCCATCGTTCTCGCACAGGTCGCTACTCGAGATGGCCTCGCGGATGGGCGACGCCAAGGACATGTCGTACTTCGGCAAGACCCCCGACGATGGTTCGATGAAGGTCTATTCCCTGGGCAACGGACACAGCGTCATCGACCAGCGCCCTGTCTACGAGGGTCCCGGCAGTTTCTGGAACAACCAGAGGCCGCAGCCCGGGCGTGAGAAGTTCGAGGAGTCCATTCGAGCTCAGCATGGGGATGACGCTGATCGACTGCTCGATCTCGCCATCGGTGCTCAGATCAACCTGAGCATCTTCCCGAACCTGCTGTTAATCGGAAACCAGATCCAGGTTGTCGAACCGATGGCGGTCGACCGTACCCAGTTGACGTGGCATGCCACCACCATCGGCGGAGTTCCGGACGCGGTGAACACGATGCGCATGCGTACGCAGGAGGACTTTCCGGCCTTCGGTGAACCCGACGATCAGGCCAATTTCGAGGAGGCGCAGCGAGGACTTGCTGCGCCGGAAGCGGAATGGATCTACATGAATCGAGGACTCGGCGTTGCCGATTGGCAGTCCCTCAAGGAGGACGGAGTCATCGTCACCGCCGTCACCGACGAGCTCCACATGCGCAGCTACTACGAGGAGTGGCAGCGCCGGATGGAAGGACAGAACCGATGAACACTGACCTCCCCGAAATGTACGCCGATACATCGGCGTTCTCGTATCACGTCGATTCCGACTGGTACGACGAATTGGATCGGTACCGAGAGATCCTCCTGGACGACTGGCCTGCGGCACCGCTCGAGGACTGGTACGCAGCGCAGTCGTTCCTGGCCAGGGAAGCGAGTCTCATCGACAATGGTCGATTCAACGACTGGCTCGACCTCTTCACCGGTGACTGTCTCTACTGGGTCCCGGTCAACCCAGGCGGGGGTGATCCGCGGACCGAGGTGAGTCATGCTTTCGACGATCACCGGCGACTCACGGATCGCGTGTACTGGCTGCGCACCGGCTTGGCCTACAGTCAGCTCCCGGCCTCGCGTACGCGGCGTCTGATCACCGGTATCGAGACCACCGACATCGATGACGAAATCCGAATGATTCGTTCCAACTTTGTTATTCATGAATTCCGTGCCGGCGTGGCGAAGACGTATTCGGGTTGGTATGGACATGTCCTCCGCAGGGCAGACGAGGGATGGCGGATCCGGGTCAAGTCGATCAATCTCATCGATTCCGAGCAGTACCACGAGAATCTGACGCTGGTGTTCTGAAAATGGGTGCCTCATTTTCAGACAACCGTGATCCCGCGCCGGGGCTCGACTGCTCCGATCAAGCGAAAGAGATCCTTGCCCTCCGACGAGACCTCGCGCTAGCACACGCTCGTCTGAGGAAGTTCGAGCGCGACCTCGAGTCCACGCGACCTCTCATCAAAGCCGTTCGTGACCTGAAAGTTTGGGACTACACCCCTTACACGGTCAACCCCGGGCCAGATTGGGTGGCCGTCGACCGCGCTGCTGCCGAGGAACTACTCGCGACGTTGGCGCGCATCGATCATTGGGTGCCCTGGCGTACCAGACTCGAGGCGAGGCCCCCACTATGAGTCGAACGATGACTGTTATCGCCCACGTCGATGATCCCTCGATGGGAATCCTCGAAAGCTCCGCCCGGTCTGCCGAGTGGAGGGTCCAGGTTGTTCGACCGTTCCGCGGAGAGTCTCTACCGGAACCCGGGAACCTCGAGGCGCTGACGGTACTGGGTGGACCGCAAAGTGCGTACGAGACCGCAAGCAACCCATACCTGAAGACCGAGATCGATTACATCGCGGACGCACATCGCCGGGCAGTCCCGATTCTCGCCATCTGCCTCGGCTCGCAACTGCTGGCCGAAGCTCTCGGGGGGCGGGCGATACCCGGTGAATCCGGTCTCGAATGTGGGTTCATCGACGTCACCTCGTCGATAGCCGAGTTGCCGCTACAGGGGCGGTACTTTTCGTTCCACTCTGACACTGCGGTGCCGCCTGCCCACGCCGAACTTCTGGCGGAGAGCAGCTGCTACTTGCAGAGTTGGCGGGTCGGGGGCTCGCTGGCCGTTCAGTTCCACCCAGAATTGGACACTGCAGGCATCGAGGAATTGCTGGCCATCGAAGGCGACAAGCTCGCCCGATTCAGCGTAGATGTCGGTGCGATTCGCAACGAAATTGCCACGGCGTTGACTTCACCCAGTCCGGGGGAACTTCTCCTCGATGCTTGGTTCGCCGCGTTACCCGGCGTCGGCGCCGAGCGCTTCTTCGACTCCTCCCTCTGAATCCTCACCAGTTACCAGGAGACATCATGTCCACAGCGAAGTTCGTAGGAAAGCACGGCATCTACGGCGCGGCGGAAGAGCAAGCTGCCGAACAGGCGATCGCGACCATCAAGCGCGAAGGTATCGAAGTCGTGCGTCTGGCCTGGCCTGACCAGCACGGACTGTTGCGCGGAAAGTCCCTGACGGTCCCCGCCTTTATCTCGGCTCTCGCGTCCGGCAATGCCATCACGATGGCTCCGTTCTTCTTCGATACCGCCAATGCCATCGTTCTCGATCCGTTCACTGCGGACGGCGGATTCACAATCGACGGTCTCGGTGGCAGTCCCAACGTCATCATGGTGCCCGACCCCGCGACTTTCACGGTCTTGCCGTGGGCCGACAAGACGGCACTTGTCTTCTGCGATCTCTACCTGGCCGACGGGCGACCTTTCCCGCTTGCACCCCGAACTATCCTCAAGAACGCCCTGGCCAAGATGGCCGATGCCGGCTTCAATCTCGTCACTGGTATCGAGATGGAGTGGTATCTCACCAAGGTCGTCGACGACGGGCTCGGTACCGCATCGCTCGGTGCCCCCGGATCTCCTGCAGACCCCCCGACGGTCGCCCCAGTGGGGCGCGGCTACAACTACCTGCTTCTGGACCACCTCGATGAAGTGGACGACATGATCCGCCCCATCCGGACTGCGCTGGCCGCTATGGGGTTGCCCATCCGGTCGTTCGACGACGAGTGGGCGCCGAGTCAATTCGAAACGACCTTCGACATTCTCGAAGGCATTGCTGCTGCGGATTCCGCGGCACTGTTCCGTACGGCAACCAAGCAGATCGCAAAACGCCACGGCCATATTGCCTCCTTCATGTGTACTCCTGCGATTGAGGGGTTCTATGCCAGCGGTTGGCATCTGCACACCTCGGTTGTGGACGCGGGCACGGGGGACAACCTGATGGTCCCGCGCAACGACGCCCCGCTTTCAGAGCTTGGCTGCCATTACGTCGGGGGCACCCTGGCACACGGCATCGCAGCGTCGGTGTTCACGACCCCCACGATCAACGGATACCGGCGCCGCCGCCCGTACTCCCTCGCGCCCGATCGCGTGACCTGGGGTAAGGACAACCGAGCGGCGATGATGCGCGTAATCGGAGGCACCGACGACCCAGCCTCACACGTGGAGAACAGGGTCGGCGATTCTGCGGCGAATCCCTACCTGTACATGGCAGCGCAGGCCGTGGCCGGCCTCGACGGCATTGTCAACCGCACCGATCCAGGATCGCTCAGTGAAGATCCCTACAGTGCGGAGGTGCCGCAGTTGCCGTCCACTCTCGCCGACGCCATCGATGTGCTGGAGCAGGATGCCTTCTTCCGCAAGGAGTTCGGTGACGACTTCATTGACTACATGGTGACGATCAAGCGCAGCGAAGTCACCCGGTACGAGGCGTGGCTCGCCGACAACTCCGATGAATCCACCTACGTCAACGGCGTCACCGAATGGGAGCATCGCGAGTACTTCGAACTCTTTTGAGTCCGATGGAAAGAGAAAGAAAGGTTTCGATGCCCAGAATCACGTTCATCAGTCCTGACGGAACCAAACACGAGGTCGATGCCAAGATTGGCGCATCCGCAATGGAGACCGCTGTGAAGCTTGGCGTGCCCGGCCTAGTCGGTGAGTGCGGTGGTGGTTTGTCCTGCGCAACCTGCCACGTGTTCGTCGATCCGGCGCAGATCGAACTCGTCGGTGCTGCCGAGGATTTCGAAGAGGAAATGTTGGAGGACGCCGTGACCCCGGCCACGCAGTGCAGCCGTCTGTCCTGTCAGATCCGCATGACCGAGGAACTCGACGGACTCGTTCTGACGATAGCGGCCGAGCAATGACAGACCGAATTCTGATCGCTGGAGGCGGCGAAGCCGGACTGAGCATCGCGGTGACGCTGCGTGACCTGGGCTACGACGGCGAACTGTGCATGGTCTGCGCCGAGCCCGTACCGCCCTACCAGCGGCCGCCGCTGTCGAAGGAGTTCCTCTACGCGGACGGCGAGCCGGTCGCTGTCGAACTCCGCGCGCCGGAGTTCTTCACCGACCATCGCATCGACCTGATCCTCGACCGGACGATCGACGCGGCCACGGTGAACGACTCGGGTGGGCTGGCGGTGCTGAACGACGAAACCGAGATTGCCTTCGACCGGATCGCGTTGGCGACTGGTTCGGTATCGCGCAGGCTCGGTGTTCCGGGTGCGGACCTGCCCGGTGTCGTCTTGTTGCGCACGCTCGGCGACGCCACGCACTTGCGCACCGAACTCGATCACGCACGGCGTGTCGTGATCGTGGGAGGTGGGTTCATCGGATTGGAAGTGGCCGCGACAGCGCGGAAACGGGGACTCGACGTCACCATCGTCGAAACTGCGGATCGCCTCATGGCCAGAGCCGTCGCCGAACCGATATCGTCGTTCATCCTCGACCGCCATGCCGCCCAAGGCATCCGGTTCCTCCTCGGGACCGAAGTGATCGGGTTCGCCGAACGGAACGGTCGTATCGGTGCGGTGGGGCTGGCGAACGGCGAATCACTGCCGGCAGACCTCGTTCTCGTCGGCGTCGGTGCGGTGCCGGCCACCGCACTGGCCGAGAAGCTCGGTCTGGTCCGCGAACGCGGCATCGTCGTCGATGTCCATGCGCGAACCAGTCATCATGCGGTTGTCGCCGCGGGGGACTGCACGGTGCAGCCACACCCGAACGGCCTGGACCGTCTGATCGCCATCGAGTCGGTCAACAATGCCGTGGAGCAAGGCCGTACCGCAGCCCACACTCTCCTCAACCGGACCCCGCCCCCGCGGGGGGTACCGTGGTTCTGGTCCAATCAGGGGGCCGTGAAGCTGCAGATCGCCGGCATATCCGACGGATACGACGACATCGTCGTCCGTAGGGACGGTGCGGAACGCCTGACGGCGCTCTACTACCGGTCGGGCAACCTCGTCGCAGCGGACACGGTCGACAACCCCCGCGACCACCTCGCGGCCAAACGTTGCCTCGCCGACGGCAAGACCATCGACCCGGCGAGCGCCACGAACCCAGACGTCCCCTTGAAGTCCTTGATTACTTCTCGAACCGAAATGGACCCAGCGCAGTGAGCTCACGTGACGCCCAACCTCCGGGATCTCACAGACGACGGATCGTCGAGTACCCCTCCGAGACGAAAGCCGCATTGATGAACGGTCACGTCCTGGCACTCGTGCACGGCATCGAAGAGCGCTACTGGCGCGCTTCGCTCGGCACGCTGCTTCCAGCACTGCAGCGCCGGGGATTGCAGGTGGAGATCAAGTCCGCAGACGAACACGCACCGCTTCCGCCACCGAGCGAGTTTCGAATGATCCTGGTGATGGGCTCGCACGCGTCGGTGTACGACGAGTCTCTGGAATGGGTGGACCGGGAACGCCGCTACTTGAGGACTGCGATTGACTCCGAAATCCCGATCCTCGGTGTCTGCTTCGGGGCGCAGATTCTCGCCTGTGTGGTCGGCGGATCGGTAGCGCTCAGCAAATACCCCGAACACGGTCTTACGACAGTGCACACCACCGATCCCGACTTTGTCGGGGCCGGGCCGTGGCTGGAGTTCCACCATGACACGATCACCGTCCCGGACCGCGTGCGGGTGATCGCGAAAAATGATGCCGGCGTGCAAGCCTTCACATATGGACCGCACCTCGGGGTGCAGTTCCATCCGGAGGCCAGCCCCGAGTGGTTGAGGGCGTGGTCGTCCAGCATTCCTGATCTCGAACTCTACCTGGGCAGTCACGGTGTGGATTCTGAACAGTTCGCACGTGACATCGCGATGAATTCCGCTACCGCTGCGCGTGACTGCGATCGGCTGTTGGACCGGTTCCTGGCCAGGGCCGGTGTCTTTCATTCGCAGCCGGTATGAAGTACGCGGCACAACCCTGAAGTACGCAGTGCAAACACAGGTCGGTGCGACATGAAGACCGATGCCCCTCGCGGTCCGTGTCGCACCGTCCTCACTCGTCCGAAAAGCCCAGTCCCCGAAGGAGAGCCATGACCACCATGGAGAACCCCACCGCCCACGGGTCCGGCAACGCTGCGACCGACAAGTTCAAGTCCGAACGGGTCACGTCCGACACCTCGGTCGAGCGCGCGTCGGCGATCTACAAGGACCTGCTGGACGCCCTCGCCGGTATCGTCGACAAGCACCAGGTGACCTACGACGAGTACCGCGTGCTCAAGCAGTGGCTCATCGACGTCGGTGAATACGGCGAGTGGCCGCTGTGGCTCGACGTCTTCCTCGAGCACGAGATCGAGAAGGTGCACTACAACCGCAAGGGCTTCACCGGCACCAAGGGCTCCATCGAAGGCCCCTACTACGTCCCGGACAGCCCCAAGCTCCCGTCGAAGTGCACCATGCCGATGCGCGAGAAGGACAAGGTCGCGCCGCCGCTGGTCTTCAAGGGCCAGGTCACCGACCTCGAGGGCAACGGTCTGCCCGGCGCCACCGTCGAGCTGTGGCACGCGGACGAAGAGGGCTTCTACTCGCAGTTCGCCCCCGGCATCCCCGAGTGGAACCTGCGCGGCACCGTCGAGGTGGACGAGAACGGCAACTTCGAGATCACCACGCTCAAGCCGGCTCCCTACCAGATCCCGTCCGACGGCCCCACCGGCTGGTTCATCAAGTCCTACGGCGGACACCCGTGGCGCCCCGCCCACCTGCACCTGATGGTGAAGGCTCCCGGCAAACGCACCATCACCACCCAGCTGTACTTCCAGGGTGGCGAGTGGGTCGAGGACGACGTCGCGACGGCCGTCAAGCCCGAGCTCATTCTGGATCCGCAGCCGAACGCCGACGGTGTCGCCGAGGTGACCTACACCTTCGTGCTCGACCCGGAAGCGTAAACAGTCTCGGTTGAGTCGCAAAATGAATACCGTTGTCGTGCAAAGTCACCGGTATTCTCTCCGAGTTCGAGCCGGGTATGTCTCGGAGAAGCCGGCATCATCGATGTGCAACTGAAGGCCCCTGACAGTGGGTCTTGTGCCTTCCGTCGGAGGCGTTCGTACCGCGCCTGGTCGGCCAGGACGCAGTGGGGACGGTCGTGGTTGTAGTGGTCTTCCACTGCTGAAGACGCTCGGCGAACAGGGTGGCGTCGTCGATGACCTCACCTTCGAAAAACCGGTAGAACTCGTCGGAGTCGATGCGATGCGAGCGCTCGACCTGGCGCGTTCTCCTGGAGTAGGCCCGGTCTGAACTGGAGTCCTGATCGCCCCGGTAGGGCGACGAAGGGACGGTAGGGATCACGGCAGGATGCAAACGTCCCTCGGCGGAGGACATCGGGCGTAAGTTGCGCCGAGCCGACCAGTTGGCCGCGGAAGGCAAGAACGGCGAGGAGAGCGCCGCCGCACTCGAGGTGTCGGCGGCGACGTTGTATACCTGACGTCGCCAGTACGGCGGTATCGACCGTCAATTGCGATCGAACGTCCGCGGATGTTGCGCATCGAAACAGGAGCATCGATGGGTGACCGAACCGAGCCCGCTCTCTGGCGCGCACCCTGCCTGCATTCTCGGCGATCCACACGCGTTCGCCGGTTCTGCGGCTCGGTTCGAGCGCGTAAATCACCATCCGCTGCAGTAGCGGGTGGCCCGGTCGACCATAGGCACGTCGCTTCAGCCCCAGCGGCCATGTCGAGAACACCCTGCACTGGGCGAGCACCGGTGGTGCCACAGCGTGGACCATCCCATTTCTTTCATCTTTTGCGTGGCGTGAAATCATACAGTTATGACCGGGATGTCGAGGCCCGCCGTGGGATCCGCCGACCGTGCGTTGGTACTGGTGCTGGCCCTTCAAAAGGGGCGGGTGTTGTCGGTACGAGAGGCTGCGGTGGACCTCGGGGTTGCCGAGTCCAGCGCGCATCGACTGCTGAGTACCCTTGTGGGCCGCGGCTTCGCTACTCAAGACAGCACCCGCCGCTACATTGCCGGACCTGCCCTCCGTGGGCCGGAGGTGCCGTCTGTGTCCCGGGACGATTTGGTGGTCGTCGCGGATCCGGTACTCGAGTACATCCACAACAGCGTCGGCGCCACCGTGCATCTGGTGGTACGGGAGGGTCAGGACGTCATCTATTTGTCGGGACTCGAGTACTCCGAGACTGCGCTTCGCGTGGGCCTGCGCATCGGTCAACGAATGCCCGCCTACTGCACTGCCAGCGGTCGCGCCTTGCTGGCCGACCTACCCAACCACGAGGTGGAAAGTCTCTACCGGCGTGGACTTCCGCCATGGTCGTCGGCCCGCCTGGCGACACTCACGGCTCTCAAACGCCGACTAGCGACGGTCCGCAAGGATGGTTACGCGTCCAGCTTCCACGAAACCGAGCATGGTGTCGTAAGCTTCGCCGTCGCTGTTGCCGAAGGAAGACAGCCCGTGTGCTCGATTGCGGTCGCGATGCCCTCGGTGCGGTACCGCCGGCCGGACACGCCCCGCTATGCCGCTGCGCTGATGGAGGGTGCTCGGCACCTTCGGGCGCGACTCGGGGATCTCCCCTGACCCACCGCCCAGGATGGGGCTGCGGATACTCGGACACGGCAGAAGATTCCGCAATGCGGAATATCCGTATCCAGAATTTTCTCCTGCACGGAATCTCCCTTCGTCTTCTCGACGCGCCCGATCGCCGTCCCTAGCGTGCATTTGTCCCCGCCGACACCGGCCGGAGAGAAGGGCACGCATATGGAGATATTGAAGAGTATTCGTCAGGCCCCGATGAGCGCGTTCCAGGTCAGAGCGACCGTCGTTGCCATCGCCATCCTGATCATGGATGGTCTCGACATCACAGTGATCGCCTTCGCCGCACCGGCGATGTCGCGAGAGTGGGACATCGCACCGACCGAGCTGGGAATCGTCCTGAGCGGTAGCCTGATCGGGATGGCGATCGGGTCGATGCTGTTGGCGCCCCTGGCCGATCGGTTCGGGCGGCGTCGGGTCATCCTCACCGCACTAGGCGTCATGACCGTCGGCATGGGCTTGACCGTGTTCGCCGACAGTCCGCCCGAACTGCTCGCCTACCGCGTAATCACGGGCCTCGGCGCCGGTGCGATGATCGCCAACATCATCGTCGTGGTCAGCGAATACGCCTCCGACAAGCGGCGCAGCATGCTCACTGCGATCCAAGCTGCCGGTTACCCGATCGGTTCCGCCCTCGCAGGAGTCGTTGCCGGACCGATGATTCCGGCCTTCGGGTGGCAGTCGGTATTCCTGTTCGGCGCCGTGGCGTCATTATTGCTGCTGCTACTCGGTTTCAAGTTGCTGCCCGAATCCCTGGACTACCTCCTGACCCGCCAACCACGGAATGCACTCGAACAGACCAACACCATCCTCACGCGTATGGGACGCCCGACCCTCGACGCACTCCCGACCCCGGAGATGAGCATTCAGGCCGGCGGAAGCACTGCCCGCGAGGTTTTGCGTGGGTCCGGCCTGTTCCGATCGGTCCTTCTGTGGCTGGGCTACGGCCTGCTGATCAGCGGCTTCTACTTCGTCAACACGTGGACTCCCAAGATCATTGCCGATGCAGCGGACGACGAGAGTCTGGGCGTGACGATCGGTATAGTCGCGAACATCGGCGGAATCGTGGGCTGCTTCCTATTCGCTGCGCTGATGACTCGGTTCGTCCCGGGCCCCTCGCTCGTAGGGACCCTTGTCGCCTCGGCTGCCGGATTCGTTGCCTTCTCGTTCGTCTTCGACAAGCCGACCTCAGCGTTCGTCGTGGCGTTGCTTCTCGGAATGCTGACGACCGGAGGTATTGCTGGTTTCCAGGCCTTCGGTCCACACGTGTACTCACCACAAGCTCGCGCTACAGGGCTCGGACTGATGATCGGGTTGGGTCGTGTGGTCGCGATCGTCTCGCCGATCCTCGTCGGTTCCCTGCTGCAGTCGGATTGGCAGCCCGAGCAGGTCTACCTGCTCTTCGGGTTGCCAATGGTTGCCGCCGCAGTATGCGTTTACGCCACCTATGCATCACTACGCCGCGCTCAGAAAGCCGCGTCGCAGGCGACCGTAGGGCCGGCCTGACCTGCAGGACCACATTCCCCCCCTAGCGATACGGTTCAACAGCAAACAACTGGAGAAGAAACGATGATGGAAATTCAGTTCGAGGGCCGCGTCCTCAAGGACGTTATGGTCCCCATGCGCGACGGAGTTCACCTCGCGGTCGACATCTATCTGCCTGAGAACACCGAGGGTCCAATTCCGGTGTTGCTGGCAATGTCGGCCTACGGTAAGAACATCCAGCGTCAGCTGTTGCCGCAGCCGATGCCGTCGGCACTCGGCGACGCCTGCATCGAGGCCGGCTGGTCGCAGGACATCGTCGACCGTGGCTACGCGCACGCGATCGCATGCACGCGCGGCACCGGCCAGTCCGAGGGCGAGTACCTGAGCATGTACTCCGAGCAGGAATCGACCGACGGCTACGACCTCGTCGAGTGGCTGGCCGTCCAGGACTGGTGCAACGGCGACGTCGGCATGATCGGCATCAGCTACTTCGGCACCATCCAGTTGGTCGTTGCCTCGTCCTGCCCTCCCAGCCTCAAAGCCATCGC
Source organism: Rhodococcus sp. Q1 (assembly GCF_004153645.1). Taxonomy (NCBI): domain Bacteria; kingdom Bacillati; phylum Actinomycetota; class Actinomycetes; order Mycobacteriales; family Nocardiaceae; genus Rhodococcus; species Rhodococcus sp. Q1. The sequence goes on from NZ_SDMJ01000013.1 coordinate 51,828, forward strand.
GCCGCTCGAAGCCACCACTGACCAATATCTCGCGTGCTACCACGGCGGCGTGCTGGACGGCTTCTACTCCGAACTGTTCACCGGCCGGCACTCCACGCTCGGATGGTCCGGATTTCAGCCCACCAATGCGAAGACGAAGTCGGATCGGTTCTGGGACGAGGCCGAGTTGGACGCCCGGATCGCCGAGCTGAAAGCGGATCCGTCGGTCAACCAGTACAACCTGCTCTACAGCGTGTTGGACTGCCCCACCAAGAACACGGTGATGCACGACATCATGATCAATGCGTGGGACGGCAATGAGTACTGGTGGAAGCCGGACCTCAGCAAGATCGAGATCCCCGTACTCTGTGGTGTAGCCCAGTTCCCAGACTGCGGGCCGAAGTTCGTCCGTGAGCCTTTCATGATCTTCGAGGGCGTCAAGGGGCCGAAACAGCTCGGCTTCCATAAGCCCGGCTGGCTCGACCGGCCGTACCACGAGTACCACGACGAGGTCCTCGACTTCTTCGACCACTACATCAAGGGCATCGACAACGGTGTCGACGGACAGGCACCCATCCGCCTGTTTGTCAGCGGCGACGATACGTACCGTGACGAGTACGAGTGGCCGCTCGCCCGCACCGAATGGACCGACTTCCACCTCGCGCCACACGCCCGACTGACCACGACCGCACCCAAATTCGACACGATCGAGCCCGACGGATACGTTCAGGCGCCGCTCTACGTCACCAGCGAGATCGCATCGCTCGACTACTCCACAGGCCCACTGCCGGCCGACATAGAGGTCACCGGACCGATCACCCTGCACCTGCACGCTGACATTTCTGCCACGGACTCGTGGTTCAAGGCGCAGATCTTCGAGCGTGACCCGATGAACGGCAGCGAGTGGGAAGTCACGCACGGCCATCTGCGCTGCAGCCATCGCACACTGGACGAGTCGCGAACCAAGCACTACCAGCCGTTCCACAAGCACGATCGCGACAGCGAGACACCAGTCGTTCCGGGCGAGATCAACGAGTACGTCCTCGAGCTGTACCCGATCGCGCATACGTTCGTCAAGGGCAAGGAGCTCGTGCTGCGCATCAGCAGCGGCGACCGCCCGGGCGTGCAATTCTCGTACCACATCATGGCCGGCGAGACAGTGTCCTATCGGATTCACCGTGACCGCACATACCCGAGCCGTCTGCACCTTCCCGTCATTCCTCGCTGATCATGAAGACGGCCTGAAAAACGTTGGGCCCGAATAGCAATCGCCTCCGGTTTCTGGTGGAGAGCCCTGTCGTGTCCGGGGCCTCCACCGGGAGCCCGACCAAGTGCCGGCGCAGGTGACAGGCCTCCCGAGACGGTGCCGTAGCGATGCCGTTCACGCAGGGCGAAGTCGTCCGTTCCGAGTGCCTCGACGGAGCGCGCCGGCGGATCCGGCAGGTCGCGCGCACCAGCCGCAGCGAGATCGAACGCCCCAGCGGCCGTGAGGTGTGCTGCGGCTCGTCCGGCCACCGCCAACCCGATGCGCTCGAAAATTGTGGGCTCCCACCGGACCTGTCAGTGGCACGGCGCATCGACCTGCGAGTTTCCCAGTTCGTATCGGTCAGGAGGGGTGCTGCGGCCAGCTAGGTCGGGGATGGTGACAAGATCGCGAGACTCCTGTTGCTGACAGGAGTCTGGCACACAGCAGACCACCGTAGCCGGCTTCGGACACGACTGAATCACCGGCAGGTTCGGGCCCCGCCCGTCCCCAGGGGACAGTCCCGGACTCGCCGAGGTGCTTCACACCGGAGTGGTCCGCCTTGGTCCAAGCTTCAGCTTTACTCCCCCCGTACCCTGAGGACCACCTTCCCGACGGTGTCGTGGGAATCCAGCATTTCATGCGCGCGTGGCGCCTCGGTGATCGATAGCTCCGCATGGACGACCGGTTGGACAATGCCCACAGTGATCAGCGGCCACAGTCCCTCTCTTACCGCCGCGACTATGTCGGCTTTACTCGATGGGCCGGTCAGCGGGCGACCCCGCAGTCCCGTCGCGATCACCCGGCCCCGCTTGCCGAGCAACTTGCCGATGTCCAGTTCTGCCTTACCGCCGCCCTGCAGCCCGATGATCATGAGCTGCCCGCCGATGGCAAGCGCATCGAGGTTGCGATCCAGGTAGGAGGCACCCATGTTGTCGAGGATGATGTCGGCGCCGTGCCCGCTGGTCGCTTTGCGGAGTGATTCCACAAAGTCCTCCTTGCGGTAGTTGATCAGGATCTCAGCGCCCAACTCGGCGCAGCGCGCGAGCTTGTCAGTGGATCCGGCGGTGACCGCAACTCTCGCTCCGAGGGCTTTTCCTACCTGAATGGCGTGAGTGCCGATACCGCTGCCCCCGCCGTGGATGAGTAGCACCTGACCTGCGTGTAGCCCGCATTCCATCACCAGGTTTGACCACACGGTGCATGCCACCTCGGGCAGCGACGCCGCAGCCCGCAGGTCCAGGCTTTCCGGGACGGGCAGTAGTTGACTGTCGGGCACGGCTACCTTTTCTGCGTACCCGCCGCCAGACAGCAGCGCTGCGACCCGGTCGCCGACCCTCCAACCGTGAACATCCGGTCCCAACTCTGCGATCACCCCAGAACATTCGAGACCCAGAATGTCACTGGCCCCCGGCGGCGGGGGGGTACTGCCCTTGCCGCTGCGCCAGGTCGGCGCGATTGACCGCGCTGGCGGCCACCTCGACGATCACCTCTCCGCGCCCTGGTACGGGGTCGGGAACCTCCGTCCAAGACAGCACTTCAGGTCCTCCATATTGGGAAATCGTGATTGCGTGCATACCGATAATGCTAGGACGTGTTTCAAAAGCCTGCTGCCTCATAGCTACTGGCTGATCGCAGCGATCTGGGCGGTGGCCGGATATGCACCGCGCGATTATCGAAGCGGCTGACCACCGCCGGGGGCGAAAGCACGGCGCCGGCAGGGAACACGATGGTGGTCATCTACGCCGTGAACCGCGTCGTTGTTCGCTACCGTGCCGACCATGGGCACGATCCTGCAGGCATCCCACCCCTGGCCGCACATCACCGCGGTCCTGCACCGTCCAGGCCCCCGCCGGGTCGCCTTCGTCTACCTCGACCACACCGCCCCGCACCTGCTACCGCTGCGCGCCGGAGACCAGTTGATCGTCAACGCCGCCCGCGCGGCAGTGCGCGCACATGTCACCTTCCCCCACCGCCCTCGCACACTTCCTCTAGGCGAGTAGTGCGGGTGCTGTCCACCCGGACCTGCACACCGGCCTGATCATCACCGCAGAGAAGGTGATCGTCGGGCCGACCAGCGCCTCGCGCAGTTCCACAGTGGCGGATGAAACCGCGCTGATCGCCGACAAACCCGATGCCATCGCCGCAACACACGCCTTCCTCGACCGTCTCAAGGACACCGTCGTCGACGAGGTGTTCCTCGACAGCACCATCGCCCTCTGGCAGATCGGCCGCGTCGTACCCATTGGTAGGAATCGGCAGCCGCACCCGCACAGGCCACGACTTCCTGCCCCCTCCCCTGCGCCGGATGTTCCTGCGACACCTGGGCGACTACCACACCCGCCGAGGACAACGAGACCAACTGGACGTCACCTGCGCCCGGCAGGGAGTCGTTCGCAAGCATCCCATCGGCAGACAATTCGGCCGATTTCGATGAACTCGCGGGCACCGCCGACCGGGTGGCAGAAGAGGTCTCGACCTGGCTCGAACCCTACCGAGTGGAGGCCATATGTTACGAGTGGCAGCAGTCCTGCTGATGGAAAATCGGCAAGCCGATCCAACATGTGCCGCCGATGATGGGTTAGGCCTGGTTCCGCCCAGCGCGTGCCTTCCGGATGGGTGGACGCCGACGGGGCTGGCGATGCCCGGGACGGGCGAGGTCGCGCGGCAATCTTGCGATTTATCCCCGACTACGTGGGTCGGACCCCTGGGTGTCAGCGTCCGGAGCGAACGCTTGGCAGAGCGGTGGCAAGGCGGGGGTTCGAAAGACAGACCCTCAGGCGTGACGGAAGCGCTCGGGGTGGGTGAGCGGAGCGCGGTCCTGAACCGCGCGAGAGTGGCCGAATGCGGCGGCGACTGCGCGCAGATCGACGCCGTGGGTCATCGGGTGGACATCACCACGGCTCCGGTGAGGTCCGGTCTGAGATACAGGGATCCGAGATCGCGCGTCGGCGCGGCGTTTTTACGCCGAGGAGCGGCGCGCATAGTCGAAGACCAACGCAACCTGTCCGCGCCCCTCGTACATACCGCCCGACCTACCCGCCTACGTGCGCACCTGAAAGGCACAGTCGAGACGATCAACGGTGCAGCCGAGAAGCTGCTGTTCGCGGCCCTGCCCCGCTACACCCACCGGCAGAAGCAGATCAACGGCGCCCCGGTCGATCCCGACCAGCCGCCGCTGTCGTTCGAAGCGTTCACCGCCGAAGTCCTGGCGTGGGTGCGGTGGTGGAACACCGAACACACCCTCACCAACCTCGGTGACCGGTCCCCGATGCAGTCCTGGGACGACGATCCGACCCCGATCCACGACGCCGACGAGACCCGACTGTGGATGTTCACCCTCGAAGACGACCGCCGCCACCGCACGATCACTACCAAAGGGGTGGCGTTCCGCCGTGGCGGCCACTACATCGCCGACTGGATGGTCAGACTGGTCGGGACCGGCGTGCGGATCCGGTACATGCCACATCACACCGGCGAGATCGAAGTGTTCGATGCCGCCACCGGCATCCATCTAGGCACCGCGGTACTCGCCGATTCCGCCTCTACCGAGGACCGTGCTCGGGTGTTGCAGGCCCGCGCCCGCCAGTCCCGCCAGGTACGGGCCAACTTGGTCGCCGCCGAGAAAGCGCGTCGGATACGTTACGCGGCCTCGACGGTGTCCGAACCCGCAACACGGCTCGATGCGATGACCGCGGCCGAGGTCGCGGCGGCCCTGGCCGAGGAACAGGATGTCGACATGGCGCGGTGGGCCCGTCCGGACCTGATCCCGATGGGGCCGCCGCCGGCGTTGTGGCGGCGTCCTGTCGAGCGGGACCACGCAGACCGACACGGCGATCGAGCGAAGGACTCGCGATAAGCCAAACCCCACGCACTCCCCGCCCGGATGCCGACGAGGCCGCAGGCGATCATTTTCTCGGGCTGTCCGGAGCGCACATCGTGGCCACCGACGCGCTGATGGCGACCAAGGACAACCTTGCCGACGTGATCGACGCGAAAGCGATGATGTGCGTGCACGGCGACGCCGGAGTGGGAAAAACCCTGTCGGTCAACGCCTCGCTGCGTGAGCTCGCACCGGACACGGTGTGCCGGGTGCAGTTCCGGGCGCGACCGACACCGCGGGACATCCGCTACACCCTGTTCGATGCACTGGCGATCGGTGGTGCGCCGCCACCGAAGCCGATCGAGTTCGACCGACTGCTCAAAGATGTGCTTTCCGAACAGTTCCGAATCCTGGTCTGCGATGAAGCGCACTGGATGTCGCGGGAGTGTTTCGAATACTGGCGGCACCTGTGGGACGACCAGCGCACCGACATCGCGATCGTGTTCGTCGGCAGCGGGGACTGCTACCACGCGCTCTCCCGCGAACCGATGCTCTCGAGCCGGATATACGTGTGGCAGGAGTTCCGGCGGATGGCCCCCGCACAGATCCTGACGGTGATCCCGGCGTTCCATCCCATCTGGGAGAAGCTCGACCCCGAGGTCATCGGGTTCGCCGACACCCATACCGGTCACGGTAACTTCCGGTCCTGGGCCAAACTGACCGCCCACATCGTTCGCGTCTTGGCCCGTCTCGACCGTGATCGGGTCGATCGGGAGGTGCTGGGAGCGGTGTTTGCCAAAATGTCCGGGCGCAGCAACTGATCCCGTCATGACCGCCGCCCCAGTGCCGCAGGTCACGGTGCTGCTCGATCCCCTCGACGACATCACCGTCACCAGCATCCTGCTTGCCCGGCACGCTCCGGCCGCAGGAGTGATCATCGTCCGCACGACCCCGGGCCGACCGCCGAGTCCACGCTGGCGTGGACCTGCTGGACGCTGCCGGCCACCCGGTCGGCCGTTTCGCCGATCAACGGATCGGTGGGCTCGAGCTGCTCTGAGCGGCCGTCACCGCATGGTGCGACGGAGCCTTCGTCGCGCACTTGGTGGTGCTGCGGGCGCACCTGTTGTCCGCGCGTCAGCACGAGCGGCTACTCGCCTTGTGGCGCACCCTCGGCATGAACATGACCCTGGTGTGGCACACCGACGGCTGGCACACCGACGGCTCCCCCGCCCGGCCCGTGCTCGACGACACGGCGCACCGGATCACCCGCCGACTCGCAGACGTCACCGACCGCCTCGCCACCGCGGCGCCGGAAACACCGACCTCGGCGGGGTTCGACGCTCGTCCGCTGCCCCCTCTGCCCAGCGTCGAAGCCGGCCTCTTCCGCTGCGTGGCACGCGAGCAACTGTCCCGTGCCGAGTTCAATCGGGTCGCCGAACTCTTCGACCACGGCCGCGCCGCCGCGTGCCGATGGCTCGCCGACTGCGACGCCCCAGAACTCGACCACCGTGCATCAGTCCCCATCGATCGCAGGGAACGCTGTGGTGCAGCCGTCACGCCTGTCGGTGATGCTGACCGCGTTGGTGACCGAGAGCCCGACCGGCCGGCATACCCTCGCGCTGCTGCGCGGCACCCAGCACGGATTCACCCTGCATGGTTATCGTCTCGCGCTGCCACCGCAGCTTCCCCATATCGTCGGTCCGGGGCTGACCACCGGCCCGTTCACTGCCGAGACCGCCACCCGGATCCGGTAACGGATCGCCCATCCCGTCCGTGCCGGTGCACTCGCTACCGTTCTGATCACCGGCGTCGGCTACGGCACCCTGGTCTCGATACCGGTGAGCGCACTCAGCAGCTCCGCCGATGTCCTGCTGCTCGACTCCCGCCGCCGCGCCGAACTCGGAGCGTATGCCATCCCCGCCCCGGCGCGTCCGCTGCTGGTCGCCGCCCGCACCTTTCAGGCTGTGCGCGGCGCCGAGCCGCACCATGCGTTGTTCCGCTGCGGTCTCGGCGGCAAGGGCCGCTTTGTGCGGGAATCCGCCGAAGGCTGCGGGTTGACGCTCCCGCCGCGGCATCGGTGGGACGCGCAGTGGCTGTCCACAGTCACCGCGCACCCGTACGACGGCCCTGATCGGTGATACCCGCCCGAGGAAACCCATCCATCGAAGGGGGCGGCCGCCCCGGTTACGGATCGAGATCCTTGCCCGCGGGTTCCGGCCGAGTCCTAGCGATTCTTCACGCTGACTGCCAAGTTAATCAGCTATCAAAGTCCATCGGTGCCTGTTCTGGCTGTGGTTCGACAGATTTGATATCCAGCAGTAGTCGACTCGTCGTGGGCTTGGCCTTCTCGGGACCATCGAGAGCACGAATCGTCTCAAGGTGCGCCATGACTTGGACATCTTCCGTCGCGGCGAGCGCTGCAGCCTTTGCGAGGATGCCTGAATCGAAAACGCTTACCGCAACGGATCGTCCGCCTACATTGGGTGTGAAGTAGAACGTGCCTAGGCTGCGACGGAAACCGTCAATCGTGCCGATTGACCATTGACGTTCGATGTCGTACTCGTGCTCCACCAACTCTTGGCGAAGCACCATCGCGCCTTGTCGGGTGAACGAGACCGGAGATGCCCCTAGCTTCCGCTGGCGAATCAAGCCGTCGATTTCCCAGTCGCCCTTACGGCTGGCTTCAACTGACTTCCTCAGTGCCTGACGTGCCGACTGCGGCAGGTCCCGCACCTCGGCCAGAATTGACGGCGCTCCGCCGGTGTCGCTCGCATTTGTGAACAGCCGAGCTATGGTTCGAAGTGCCTCCGAGTCAACATTGGTGCCTTGCCTCTCGGTGCCCGGCATCGGGTTGTTATCCGTCTTCGGATTCGGGGGTGGGCCGGCTTGTGCACGCAGCACCAGCCGGACTGATCCAGGGGATACACCCTCGATTAGCAGGTTTCGAGGGTGACTGCGCATTCCGAGTCGTTGACGGGCAATCGCCTTCATGGCCTTGTTGATACCCGAGACAAAGTCTACGAGATGGTCGGCGTTGGTGCTGTGGTCTAGTACGCCTGGTCCGGTGAGGTGGAGATCAAGCTCAGCTTGCTCCGGGGCGGTTTCCTCTTCCCAAACGTGTTCGAGTGCCACGTCACCTTGAACGGTCGACACGTACATCTGCCCTAGCGAAAAGTCTGCCGTTTCGGGGAAGTGGTCACGCTCGTAGCGGATCGCCGCACGCAGCAGGTCCTCATCGCTCATCTGTGCGAGATCAGCAGGATTAGTCATCTGCTCTCACCTCCACAAATCCTTTGACGACTCCCTCCACAATCTTCCCGTCAGGCCCCTTTACCTTCGCCCACGTGCGCCGCTGCCGCTCTACCGCAAGCGGGTTGTCAGCGTTGACTGCATACCCCTCGGTAAGACCGAGGCAAGTATGAAGCTTGTCAGTAGCGACATCCGCGGTACCGATCTTCGCCCTCACATCGGCAAGAGTCCATAGCGGAAGCGCCTTTGGTGAAGTCACGCGAGAGTACAACGAGCCAGGGACAAGGAAGGCTAAGTCCGCATCGTTCGGTGGCGCCCACGGCTTGTGAGTGACAAAGCTGCCGTCCAGCCAGACCCTTACCGGGTGACCGCTGAAGGCCATACGCACACGAGCGATGTGAAGTTCGACAGCGCGGAATATCAGCTGTCGTCGCTCGCGGCTCTCAGGTGGCGCCTCCTCTACAAATTTCGTGCAAACCTCCGACAGAGTCGCATCATGTATTCCTGGCGGCAGAGTTGCGTACTCGCCCTCACAGTCCGGCAACAACCCGGCTGCCCCCTTCTCTCGCATTCCTCGCGCAAGTCTTCGTCGGATGCCTGCTCCAGTCGGTCGCCTCCGGGTTGTCCGAGTACTGCGCCGGTGACGAGCCCCATCCGCATGCCGAGGTCGACGTTGCGAGTAGCACTCCGAATGCAATTCAGATGGGGAGCTCAAAGCTTATGCCATGAGTGAATCGGGGCGTGGCGGCCGTCTGGCTGGACATTCGCATCCAAGTCGCAGCGCAGCGACGCGCTGGTACCAGGCGTCGAATCTCCGCTGCTGGTCACCCGCAGGAAGACGCCACGGAACATCGCCCTCCCGTCCCGCAGCACCTCTGGCGACAACCTCAACATCACTCGACTACGGCAGATGCGCCGACGCCACCGGTCGAGCTGCGCGAATGGTTATCCGTCCAGCCGATAACGCTCCTTACACCAACCGCGAAGCTTCGCGGTTGTGCGCAGGCGCTATCTGTTTCGGGTCCGGCGTCGGGGCATCCCCACCCCACGTCGGTTCAATTCTCGACGACGCCGCGCTCGCATCCCTGCAACAACAGCTTCATCCGCACGAACCGGTCGTCGGGACACCCCGCCTCGTGTTCGGCGGTTCGGACGGCCCGTGAAGCATACGCGGCGATGCCGTTACGCGGCCCTGCTCGCAGAGGACAGTTCTAGTTCCATCCGGCCCTTCCGTAGATGCCCGCGTGAGAGTACGTATCGGCCCCACGGCAGGCGCGGATCCCTACCGCACCCCTTCCCCTCACCGCGGGGGGTGGGCGGTGTCGTTCTTCCCAGCCGGGACGACCTTTTGTTCAGGCGGTACGGGCGATCTCCACCGCGAGTCGACCATCAGCGGTAGCGGTGATCCGAGAGTCGATGCGCAAACCAGATTTGCGGACCGCAGCGATCTTGCCGGTACGCAGATCCCGGGCGGCGACGCTCGCCAACCGGCGCTTGTCGCGGGCGTAGACCTTGTAGGTCACCCATGTTCCCGGCGCGGTTCGAGTCAGGGTACTGACCTTCGCCGCAGCGAACTCCTGTGCCGTCGGTGTCCGCTCAGGCACCGGCTGGGCACCGAACACCTCGGCCAGCGTCTTGTGGTCGGGTTCGGCGGTCAGCTCGTCGAGCAGATCCCGGTGCCGGCGACCGTCGAGCTTGCCGAGTTGCCCGGCCTCAACAATGCCGTGGCCGGTCGCGGCGTCGACCGGGATCCAGTCGAGTTCGTTGTCCCAGTAGAAGTCCTGGCCGAGCTGACGGTGCAGCACGAACCGGCCCAGGTTCGGGACATACGCGTAGATCCGGGCGGCCTGCGTGTCCTCGTAGGCCAGCCACTGATCCTGACCGAGGTAACTGACGGTGTAGAGGCTCATCACGTGTCCCTTCCGAGATTCATCTTCCGTGGTGCGTAGTTCTTCGGCGTGACCGGGCAACCCCGCCGAGCTCGGACAGTGCCGTGAGCCCGGGTGGGGTGGGGACCTGCGCCCAGCGGGCGGTCACCTTCTCGATCAACGCGGCCCGCTCGGTGGCGGGAACGCTAGTGTCGCGGGCGCGCTCGTAGTTGACGTGGGTGTCGTCCGTGACCTGCTGCGAGGCGCCGGTATGGAACTGGAACTCGGCGACCAGCGCATCCGGTGTAGCACTGCGGAGGCCCGGACGGCTACGGCGCGGTGTGCGAATCGTAGTTGACGACGCCGTTGTGTTTGGTCACCGTCGACTCCACATGCGTGCCGGTCGTGTGATCGTCGACGAACAACGTCATCGACTCGATCACCGCCGAGAGCGGATGCTCGAACGCCGCCCGCGCATTGCGCGCACAGATCGACCGCGTCGACCCGTCCGGATACAGATCCGTGATCGCCGAGGTCGGAGTGAAACGGCCACCGAGGTCGTTGTCCGGGTCGATGCGACCGGTCCACCATCTGTCCTGCGCGCGATGAAGGGCGGTGTCGCAGGTGACTTCCACATCGACGATGGTCAGATCCGTATAGCCGGCCCCGCCGAGTTCGGTGAGCAACTGCGCGCCGAGACCGTCCCAGCGGAAAGTGCCTTCGATGACGATGTTCTCCCCCGCCCTGATACAGCGTTCCCGTGCCACGTCGAGAATCTCGGTGGATTCGCGGTGCACGAGCGTGGCCAACTCCCGTGGACGCAACCGGCGCCCGTCCGGCAAGACCATGCCGAGCAGATCGTCGTAGACGCCGCGGCCGAGCCCGTCACCGATCAGATGATCTTTGATCCGATCCGCATCGAGGACACGCCAGCCGTGTCCTGCCAGACCGCGGGATTCGATCGCGGTGGACTTACCGGCGCCGGGAACACCGGCGGTGACGATCGCGCACCGGCCACCGTGCTCGATGCCGTCCTGTTCGGCCAGATACGCCTCGACGATCGCGTCCTTGGTGCGGCGGCGGCGTGGGTCGTCGGCGTACAGGCGATAGGACGCCCGGTCACCACCGGCGTCGAGTATCCCGCCCGGGGCGCACCACGAGTCGAGAACGGTATGGGTCTTGACGCACAGTTGTTCCACTAGTGGCGGCTCGCCGCCCGCCGCGCCGCGGTGACCTCGAACAAGCGCTGATAGTCGGTATCGGAGAGCAGATCCCCCGCGCGTTCGATCTGATCCCAGCTCCCCCGCACATAGACGTCGGCATTCGGGTCGCCCTCGGGCGGGCCACCGAAGGTGTAGTCCCAGTGCTCGAGCTCGTCCATCATCTGCTCGTGATCGAGCTCACCGACCGCGTACCGCAGCAGCACCTCACGAGGGGTGCGCTCGCGGACATCCGGCCGCAGACGAGCCTTCTTCAGCAGTCGGCTGATCTCGGGCTGCTCCACCCCGACACGGCGGGCGATCTGACGCTGCGACCATCCGGCCTCGACCGCAGCGAGCACCGCGCGGATCTTCTCGAGCTGCGCAAGCTCGGCGCGCGGGGAGATCGCACGCAATTGCCGCTCGATATCGTTCTCGAACGCCACCGACATCATATTCACCACCTCAACTGGACATATACCAAATGGTATCACTAACGGTGACAGACAGCGTGGTCACGACGAACCCGTCCACACCGAGCATCCGCAAGGGGCCTTCGCCCGAGAACCCCACCGGGCTCAGCGGCTGGGGATCGTGTCAGTGCCTACTCTCACGAACTTGTTGAGAATCTTCGGTCCAGTCCCTATCAGTACCGCGGTACGCAGCCGGTTGTCGATGACACTTCGCGGCACGGTTCAGGTCTCCTTCACATGGGGACTGCTCGGTCGCGGACGATACCGGTGCGGTGGTGCAGATTCGGGTCGGCTGCGGGGATGCCGCAGCCGGGTGCCGGCCGGATCGGACATGCCTTGCACCCAGCCTTCCTGCCAGAAGCGCAGGTAGACATGCGGATCGCTCACCCACCGCGGGATCGCCGGATCTTTCGGCTCGCGTGTCGGGTTGCGCGCGAACCGCGCCCCCGCGCGGCGGCCGTCCCGATAGCCGCGGTCCTCGTCGTCGAGCATCGACCACTCCCCCTCCTGTGTCGTGGTGCGGCCGTTTCGTCTGTGGCCGCACGCGCGAGCTGTGCGCGCTGCGACCGTAGACACCAACACCGACACCGGTGGGTGTGAGAGCGACAGGGGCGGGGGCTCAGTCGAGCTCGTAGCCCGCCTCGCGGGCGATGATGACCGCGGCCTCGCTGGGGGTGATCACCCCGCGGATCAGATCGACGAGCAGGTCCTTGTCCCCATCGCTCATCTGCCGGCATTCGATAGCCATGATCGGTTCCATCTGCGCGACAGCCGCGCGGGCGGCGGCCTCGGTCTTACGGGGTGCTGTCATGGCCACCAGCACAGCACATCCCACTGCCCCACTCGCCGCGATCGCACGACGCGCGTGCTTCGGCCATCTCCCCGCCGGGGCGCAGTGGCATCCCCGACCACGGGTGCCGGTGCACCAGACGCGTGAGGAGCAGCGGCGCGAAATGCCGTGCCGCGGCACGTGCCACACCCACCCTTCGACGGTTCCGATCGCCGGATGCGAGGATGGGGGGTACGTGCGTACCCCTCGGGCACGGCACTTCGCCGCAGGAAAGAGCCGGTCTACTTGCCGGTCTCGAGAATCAGAACGTGGCCCTCGACGCCAAGATCGATGGTCGACTCGGTCCAGCCGCTGTCGAAATAGTCGCCTCCGGTGGCTGCCTGGGCGAGCCCAGCACGGGTCAGACCGGTACCCCCAGGCGGCCCTCTTGACGATCGCCACCGTCCCCTGCACCACCTCGATGGCGTTGGGCTCAGACCTGGCCGGTTTCGATGCCTTCCGAGGTTGGGATCGAGACTTCTCGCTCGACGATGTCGAGATTCCCAGCAGACCGAGACCAGAACTGATCCCGGCGCCACCCGGGCCTGGGTGAACGTGAGCTATTCGAGGTCCGTCGCTTGCATTCACCCCCTTTTTATGATGCGCTCGAGCTGACTCCCGGCGTATTCGCATGAACCGAACGACTGGCTGTGCGCGCACCGGGGAGGATGGCACGAAGTGTGGACCGCCTCGGCCCCGTTGCGATGGCGAATCTGCGAGTTCTCGGAGGTGTGCGCCGCAGCGGAGGGATCGTCCCAACGGTAACGACGTCACTCGAGAGCATCACAGTGTCCGACACGAACCATTGACGACTCCCCGCGATGGTGCACACGCCCTGCTGACGCATCGCGGTGCCGGCGAGCTGTGGTCCGGGGTGGGTCGGTGGACCTGATGGTGCCGCTGGCCGGAGTTGTCGCCGGCGCGAGACCGGCGACGAGAAAGTCAGGCCGTCCCTGGCGCCGTCCTACCGGCACGGGCATGCCGTGCGACCCGGGCGCGGTTCCCGCACACCGGTGAGCACCACTCTCGCCGAGGATGGGACTTGACGAAGAAGAGGATGCATCCCGGCGCGGGGCATGCCCGCACCTGGCCGATCAGATCCGGCATCAGCAGTCGGCACGCGTCGGACGCGACTTCGCCGAGCGCGATCAACCACGGATCGTCGACCTGCCACCGCCGCATCACCACTACAGGGTTCCCGGGTGAGATTTCCAGGCGAGATGCGCTGTAGCGGCTGAATCCGTTGATGACCGCGAGGGAGTCGCCGTTGGGTACTGCGTGCTCGACAACGGACTGCAGGCAGCTGCGTAGCGCCTCGCGCAGCGAGAGGAACTGTTCGTGGGTGCGCGGGGTGCAGGCTCGTTCCACGAGAACCGCGGGTAGTTCATCACTGAACTGACCGGCATGTTCGCTCGCCCAGGCGGTGAGCTGGTCCGTGGTGGTCAGTGCGTCGACTCGATGCCCCCGGAGTCCTCCGTCGATGTAGGTGGTGTTCACCAATTCCAGGGCGAGGGGTTCTCCGCTCAGAGGTGCAGTCGGGGAGGGATGGGGCTGTCGCGTCATAGAACTAATGGTATCCCCGTTTGACTTGCGTTAGATCTCGTGCTGCGATACCTAACTAACGGTCAAACAACGCACATCCATTAGCTTAGGGGGGATTCATGGACAGGTCCGTACTGCACAGCAGCTGGGGCGCACGCATCACCGCAGTGGCGTTCATATCGCTGACCGGCGCCTTCGGGCTGAATCTGGCAATCGGCCAATTCATCCCGCCCTTGATGGGGCACTTCGGGTGGTCGCTCGCAGCCACGAGCGGCACCGTCGCAGCGAGCACCCTCATGTGGGGGCTGGCCCAGCCGGTCATGGGCCGGCTCATCGACCGGTCGGGTCCACGAACGGTGATGACCGCCAGCGCCGCGCTGATGGGCCTGGCTTACCTTCTTCTCGCGGCCATCACCGAATTCTGGCAGTTCGTCCTGCTCTTCGGAATCATCGTCGCGATCGGATTCGCCGGCTGCAGCTCGATGCCCGCATCGGTCCTGGTGACGCGATGGCACGTACGCCGCCGCCCCCAGGCACTGGCGATCAGCTCGATGGGCATCAACGCCGGCCAACTACTGCTACTTCCGCTCGCAGGAGTCCTGATCTCCACGTTCGGATGGCAAACCGCCTTCGCGATCCTCGGCTGTGTGATGCTCGCCATCGTCGTTCCGGTCATCTGGTTCGGCGCCCGGAATGGCCCCGGCGAGGTGGGACTGGAAACGGAGAAGACTCCCGTTCCGACGCTCGCTGCAACCAGCCTTCATCAAGCACTGAAAGATCCTCAGTTCTGGCTGATCGGCCTCAGCTTCGCGGGATGCGGTTATTCGCTCTACATGTTCACCACCCACATGCCGAAACTCGCGGTGGAGCTGGGGCTCGGGACCTATACCGCCGGATGGCTGATGGCGCTCGTCGCAGTGTGCAGTGCTGCCTCGATGTGGGCTACCGGTCAATGGGCCGCCAAACGGTGGGGCAAGCGCCGTCCCCTGCTGGCATTGCATCTCGTACGCATCGTGAGCTTCCTCGTGTTGGCTTTCGCCGGCACCGGACAGCTCCTCACCGTTGCCGTCGTTCTTTTCGGACTGTCCTCGTTCCCCGTGATCCCGCTGACCACAGGATTGATCGCGGATCGCTTCGGTGGCACCGCCATGGGCGGGATTCTCGGCTCGACCTGGCTGATCCATCAACTGTTCGCTGCGCTCGGTGTGCTGATGGGTGGCGTGCTCCATGATGCCACCGGCAGTTACGGCATCTCTTTCCTCAGCGGCGCTGCAGTCCTGCTCGTGTCAACCGTCCTGACCTGGCTCATTCGAGAGCAGCGAGTAGCAGCACCGCAGCCGGCGATGCAGCCGAGCTGAGCTCCCATCATCGATTCGGCCCGCACCGACTGTGCCTTGGATCGCCACAGTCGGTGCGGGCCTCGAGGTTCGACTGTCACCGACCGCCTCGATGAATGCTGCAATCCGCCAATGAACGATCGATTTCGGGAAGCACTTGCACATACGGCACTTGCACATACAACGTTTTATCGTTGTCCCGGAGCGACAGGCGGGGCCACCAACCCGACCTCGAGGGTGCCCTGTGTACCTCCGGGCAGGTGTCAACGAACGTTCCCTGTGCCAGTTGTGCGGTCGGTTCTCATGGAACGGGCCATGCGTACTCGATTGCCGCAGATGTCACTGGGAGGCCACTTCGGTCCCAAGGTCGATGCCGCGTGTCCGACCGAAGAGCCGGCGGTCGACCGCTGGGAGGCGGTCGACCGCTGGGAGGCGGGCGTCGAATATCCGAGTTGGGAGCAGACCGTCGCGCTGGCCCGCTTCCTCGATGTGCGGGTGCGCGATCTGGCCCACCCCGACGCCGAGCCCGGCACCACGAGGTCCGTCCACGACTCAAGATTTCGGGCCTGGCGATCCTGTCCTTCGAGCCTGCGGCCGTCTCAGCGGTCACAGCAGGTGCCGGCGCCACCAAGCGCACCGCACACGACGATCACCCCGACGCCTGAACCGGATTCCGGAGCAGACCGGAGACATACGCGTTGACCTGGCCCGACGGTATGTCCCCGCGCTGCACTAATGACATGCCGCCCTGCGGTGTGGTGGACGACATCGCCACCGGGAACTATTTGGTCCGATGCAACGGCCGGTGCTGCAATCGCAGGTGTAACTGCGGTCCGGCCTGCACGAAGCGGTCCCTCCACATCTCACGAGGTCCGTGAGGTCTGCTAGGCCCTGTTTCATAAGCAAGCGCTCCGCAACCACATATTGATCGCAGCGATACGCACCACCGCTGTGTAACGG
>NZ_SDMJ01000014.1:0-64340 GCF_004153645.1 Rhodococcus sp. Q1
GGGTGTGGGAGAGTAGGACACCGCCGAACACCCGTTCCGAAAGGGGACCCACAGCAGTGGGTCCCCTTTCGTGTTTCCTGAGCAAGGTTCTGCGCGTCCTATTGTCTTCCGGTTGTCTTCCGGGTATGGCGTGCCGCTGCCGGCTTCCCGGGGATCACGACCTCGTAACGAACACGCTCTGTTCCAGGTCGTGCCTCCTTATGTCGGTAACGTCCGCTCATGCACGATCGCACGGTTCGTGCGGGTTCGGCGTGTGAGCGCCTGTCGGGGGCGTTCTCGTCGACGACGAGGAGGGGCGAGACGATGACGAATCGATCGACTACGGGTACCGCCGGCAGGTTCACGGCGGTGATCGCGGGACTGGGACTCGTCGGCGCGGCCGTCACAGGATGCACGAGCGTCGATACCGGCAGCGAGGGATCGACTCTCGACCGGCTCCGGGAGGAAGGCACCGTCACCGTCGGTTTCGCGGGCGAGGCACCCTACAGCTTCATGCTGGACGGCAAGCTCACCGGCGCCACCGTCGCACTCCACCGCGAAATCTTCGAGAATCTCGGTATCGACAACGTCGAAGGGGTGGCGACGGACTTCGGCGCGCTCATCCCGGGCCTGCAGGCAGGACGGTTCGACGTCGTCAGCGCCGGTATGTCGATCCTGCCGCAGCGGTGTGAACAGGCGCTGTTCAGCGAGCCGGAGTTCAACTACACGACCGCCCTCATGGTCCCGCAGGGCAATCCGGAACAGCTCGACGACATGCAGTCGATCGCCGAGAGCGGCGTCCGGATGGCGGTCATGACCGGCGCCATCGAAGCCGACTATGCCTCCTCGCTCGGAATCGACGCGATGCAGGTGGCGTCTCCCCAGGACGGGATGGACGCGGTCGTCAACGGACGTGCGGACGTCTTCGCGCTGACCGGCATCTCGCTCAATTGGATGAAGCAGAACAACGAGGACGCGCCCGTCGAGGTCACCGAGTCGTTCGTCGCGGAGATCGACGGCGTGCCCCAGGTGGGTGCCGGCGGAACGGTGTTCCGTAAGGAGGACACCGAACTGCGCGATGCCTACAACGAGGAACTGGCCAAGATCACGTCCGACCCGCAGAAGTATCTGTCCATCGTCGGCGAGTTCGGTTTCACGGAAGCGGAGATGCCCGATCCGGAACTGACGACCGAGATGCTCTGCGAGGGCATTTCCTGACCTCGGCTGCGTAGTCATGGATTTCGGTTCCAAGATCGATCTGCTGTGGAACTCCCTGCCGCAACTGTTCGACGGTCTGCTCGTCACCGTCGAATTGACTGTGGGGAGCGCGATCTTCGCGTTCCTGCTTGCCGTCGCGCTCGGACTGGCGGCAGGCGCGAAGAACGTCGCCCTGCGTGGGAGCGCGCGGGTGTTCATCGAGTTCTTCCGCGGCACATCGCTTCTCGTGCAGCTGTTCTGGCTCTTCTACGTCCTGCCGTTGTTCGGATTCCGGCTCGAATCGATCGTGTGCGGGATCCTCGCGCTGTCGCTCAACTACGGTGCCTACGGTGCCGAGGTGGTGCGTGGTGCGATCGCGTCGGTGCCCACGCCGCAGCTGGAGGCGGCGACCGCGCTGAATTTCGGTTACTGGCAACGCATGCGACGAGTGATCTTCCCCCAGGCATGGGCCGAGATGATTCCGCCGCTGACGAATCTGCTCATCCAGTTGCTCAAGGGAACGGCGTTGGCGAGCTATATCCTGCTGCAGGACCTCACCTTCCAGATCGAGCAGCTCCGTCGGGGAAGCGGCGACACCATCTTCGCGTTCGGTGTGGGGCTGGTGCTGTACTTCGTGCTCGGCTACGTGCTGACCCTGTTGATGAACGCGCTCGAGGTACGCGCCAAGAGTCGCCTGGGGAGCGGTCCGACACTACGTGAGATCTTCGGACTCGCCCCGGTCTTCGACCAGCCGGTGGGGGCACGATCATGAACGTCGACTGGAGTTGGGAACGGGCGGCCGAGGCGCTACCGGTACTGCTCGAAGGATTCCGGATCACCTTGCTCGCCACGGTCCTCGGGTTCGTGGTGGCAGCAGTGCTCGGGCTGATCGTTGCAGTCGCGCGCCGTTCGCTGCCGAAGGTTCTCGCGACCGCGCTGTCCGCCGTCGTCCAGTTCATCCGGCTCACGCCGCTGGTGGTGCAGTTGCTGTTCGTGTACTACCTGCTTCCGCAGTTCAGCGCGCTGCAGATCGGCATCGCGGTGCTGGGTATCCACTACGCGACCTATATGGCCGAGGTGTACCGGGCGGGTATCGAGGCGGTGCCGAAGGGGCAGTGGGAGGCGTGCCGGGCGTTGTCGCTGTCGCCGCTGCGCACCTGGCGAGCGGTGATCCTCCCGCAGGCCGTACGTCGTGTCGTGCCCGCATTGGGCAACTATGCGGTGTCGCTGTTCAAGGACACCCCGTTCCTGTTCACCATTTCCGTCGTGGAAATGGTGACGGCCGCCCAGCAGTTCGGTGCGCGCAACTTCCAGTATCTGGAGCCGCTCACCCTGGCCGGTCTCATCTTCCTCATCGCCAGCTATCCGACGTCGTTGCTCGTCCGCCGATTGGAGCGTCGCCTTGCCTATTGAGATGAACAAGGAAGCCGGCGCGGACGGCGACTCGCTGCCTGCCGCCACCTCCGACGGATCCATGATCCGATTCGATTCCGTCGTCAAGAGATTCGGCGATCACGTGGTCCTCGACCATCTCGACTTCACCGTCTCTCCGGGAGAGCGGGTGACGTTGATCGGTCCGAGCGGCTCGGGCAAGACGACCATACTGCGCCTGCTCATGACCCTCGAGAAGGTCGACGACGGCGTGGTGTGGGTCAAGGGGGAGCCGCTCAGCCACGAACGCAAGGGCTCACGTCTCGTTCCGGCCTCCGAACGCTACCTCCGGTCGATGCGTCGCAGCATCGGGATGGTGTTCCAGCAGTTCAACCTGTTCCCCAACATGAACGTCATGGAGAACCTCACCGAGGCTCCGGTCCACGTGCTCGGCCGCAGTAAGGCCGACGCGCGCGACCGTGCGCGGGAACTGCTCGCGATGGTCGGCATGTCCGACAAGGAGAACGCGCACCCGACGCAATTGTCGGGTGGTCAGCAGCAGCGGGTCGCCATCGCTCGTGCCCTCGCCATGGATCCGGAGATCCTTCTGCTCGACGAGGTCACCTCGGCCCTCGACCCCGAACTCGTCGCGGACGTGCTGGACGTGCTGCGGACGATTGCCGAGACGACCGACATCACGATGCTGATCGTGACGCACGAGATGCACTTCGCCCGCGACGTCTCCGATCGCGTGCTGATGTTCGATCGGGGCCGCATCGTGGAGGAGGGACCACCCGAGCGCATCTTCACCGATCCCCGGGAGGAACGCACACGCAAGTTCCTCGACGCGGTGCTGGCGGGGGAGTGAGACCGGCCGTCAATCCGGGCGCGGAACGGCCAGCCGGGTCGGCTCGGAACGGCCGCGCAGGGTGATCTCCTCGCCCTCCTCCCACCGGGAACGTTCGTCGTCGGGTGCGAGGAGCACGGTGCGTGCCGACGCCGCGACACAGCCGGGAACGGTCTTCGCGAGATCCGACAGTCGCGCTGCTTCGTTGACCGGATCGCCGATCACGGTGTACTCGAAGCGTTCCTGCGCGCCGATGTTCCCCGCGACCGCGCGACCTGCCGTGACCCCGATTCCCGCACGGCACTCGGGCACTTCGTCCGCGAGGCGTCGCGCCATCCGTCTCGCGGCACCGAGCGCGGCTCCGGCCGCATTGCCGAGGGCGACCGGCGCACCGAAGATGGCCAGCGCCGCATCGCCCTCGAACTTGTTGACGAATCCTTCGGCGGCATGAACCTCTTCGACGACGACCGCGAAGAACCGGTTGAGGAGGGCCACCACCTCGGTCGGTGGGCGGCCGGCGGCCAGCGCGGTGGATCCGACGATGTCGACGAACAGCACCGCGACATCCCGTTCCTCCCCGCCGAGCACACTCGGATTGGTGAGTGCGGCGGCCGCGACCTCCCGTCCGACATGTCTGCCGAACACGTCGCGCAGTTTCTCGCGTTCGCGCAGGCCCTCGGCCATCCGGTTGAATCCGGTCTGCAGTTGCCCGAGTTCGGTTCCGTCGTAGACGACGACGGCGGTGTCGAAGTCGCCCGACGCGATGCGTTGCATCCCGGCCCGTACCGATTCGATCGGCGCGATGGTCGTCCGGATGGTGAGGAACATCAGCAGCGAACCGGTGAACAGACCGAGCCCGCCGATGGCGAGGATGGTGATCGCCAGTCGGGTGGGGGTGACGGGACGGATGAAGCTGAACACCGCGATGAACAGCAGGCCCACGACGGGTACCGCGCTGCCCAGGGTCCATGCGAGCATCACCCGTCCGGTGGTGCCGGCCAGGCGCGGACGGCGCGGCGTTCCGGCCTCGAGTGCGCGCGCGGCGATAGGACGTAGCGCGAAATCGGTGAACATGTACGCGAATCCGCATACCGTGATGCCGGCCAGGGTGATGGTCAGCGCGACCTTCGGGATGGTCTGCGGATCGATGATCCCGAAGCCGACGGTGAACAGGATCAGCCCGATGAACCACAGTGCTCCCTGCTGGAGGGTGGTGCGCCAGGGCATTCGCAGCGCGATCCGTTGCTCCTGTGCTGTGGGAGGGCGGTTCTCGAGCGCCCAGCGCAGCCGGCGAAGCGTCGCCCGGGTGCCGAGGACCGAGCCGATCACGACGGCCGAGACCACGTAGACCGGGGCGAGGATCGCGGTGATCACGAGGAAGTCGGAGGTCAGCACGGACGGGCCCGGGATGACGACGTTGATCAGCGCGGCCACGATGAGAGCGCCGACGAGATGCGTGCCGATCAGGGAGAACGTCAGCAGGGTCTGGATTCTGATGCGTTGCCGTCGGATCGGTTCGGCAGGCTCTCCCAGGATCGCCGATCCGAGCGGGGCCGTGCGGTGACTGCGTGCGGGCATGGTCGTTCGAGACTAGTCGAGTCGATCCTCTAGGGTGGCTGTGTGCGTCTTGTGATTGCCCGTTGCCGTGTGGACTACATCGGACGCCTGACGGCTCATCTGCCGACGGCCCGACGTCTCCTTCTCGTCAAATCCGACGGTTCGGTGAGTGTCCACGCCGACGACCGTGCCTACAAGCCTCTGAACTGGATGAGCCCACCCTGCTGGCTCGAAGAGGAATCGGCCGAGGACGCCGAGGCCCTGTGGGTGGTCACGAACAAGGCAGGCGAACAGCTCCGGATCACTCTCGAAGAGATCGACCACGATTCGAGCCACGAACTCGGTGTCGATCCCGGTCTGATCAAGGACGGCGTCGAGGCACACCTACAGGAACTGCTCGCCGAGCACGTCGAGACCCTCGGGACGGGTTTCACTCTCATCCGGCGCGAATACCCCACGGCGATCGGGCCCGTGGATCTGCTGTGCCGCGACGCCGACGGTGCGACCGTCGCTGTGGAGGTGAAGCGTCGCGGGGAGATCGACGGTGTGGAGCAGCTCACCCGTTACCTCGAACTGCTCAACAGGGATCCGCTGCTCGCTCCGGTCAGCGGCGTGTTCGCGGCGCAGCAGATCAAGCCGCAGGCACGGACATTGGCCACCGACCGCGGCATCCGCTGCCTCGTGCTCGACTACGAGGCGATGCGGGGCACCGAGAGCACCGAGTTCAGATTGTTCTGATCGTGCCGCGCCGCAACAGATCCCGCACCGACCGCAAGCGCGGCGGGGCGTCCGGCGAGGCCCCGACCTATTTCGGGGCGACGGTGCGCACCGAGAACGGACCCGCGGGGGCCGAGGGGGAGCGCTTCACCGTGCGCACCGTGCCGGGCTCGCGCGCCACGAAGCCGTACCGGTGCCCGGGATGCGATCACGAGATCGCGCCGGGAACGCCCCACGTCGTCGCGTGGCCGACCGATGCGCTCGGCGGGACGGAGGACCGGCGGCACTGGCACAGCGGATGCTGGGCGGGACGCGGCACCCGCCGACCCACCCGACGCTGGTCCTAGCCACGACGGATCGCTGAGGTCCCGGTCGTAGCGGATCCGTCAGCGGGCGGTACCCGGTGCGGACGCTCGCGGCGCTGTGTCGCGGTCGGTGATCGCCTGCCGCACCTCGTGCAGGGCTGTGCGGATGGTGTCGCCGTAGGGATCGTCGGGGAGCGCGGACATGTGGTCCTGCGCGCGGTCGAGATGTTCCGCGGCCGCCCGGAACGACCCGAGACGGCGGAAGTCGTCTGCCAGGTTCAGGTGCAGGCTCGGATGGAAGCCCGCGCCGCGGAGGGTGTCGTGGTGTTTTCGGGCGCGCTCGTCGGTGAGGACATCGGCAGCGTCGAGGGGGAAGTGGACATGGCGGGGCTCCTGTCGAGGTCTTCGGCGGATCCGGGTGTCGCTGTTCCGGAGGGCGCTGCTGAGGGGGAGTGCTTCAGGGGGCGCCGCGCGGCATGACGAGTGTGGTGAGATCCCCGTCGTCGGCCGACCGGACGGTGACGGGCAGATCGGTGCCGCGAATGTCGAGCAGCAGGTCGTCGCCGGCGAGTGTGCCGGCCCAGGACGGGCAGGTCGGATCGGTGGGCACGAGCGTCCGGGTGGCGAGCCGGTACCGGTCGGTGGCAGTCAGCCTCACGCAGCCGGATCCGGTTTCCATGTGCACGCCGTTCAGCACCGGGATGTCGGGGTCGTGACCGGTGGAGGCGGAGATCTGATCGACGGCGCCGGCGAGGACGGGTCCCGGCACCGTGCAGATCACGCGGCGGGATTCGGCACGCAAGGACGCCCCGAGTGTCTCGGCGGCCCGTCGGAGCCTCTCGGCCTCCGTGGTCATCCCGGCGACGTGGTCGTCGAGCAGCCGTGCGGCCTCGTCCGCGTCGGTGGCGAAGAACTCGCCGATGGCGAGCAGCGGCATCCCGATCTCCCGCAACTGCCGCAGCCGGCAGGCGCGCGGGACCTGGGAGCGACTGTAGAACCGGTATCCCGTCGACGGATCGACCTGCTCGGGACACAGCAGGCCGGCGTCGTCGTAGAACCGCAATGCGCTCGCGGTCGATCCGACGAGTTCGGCGAACACGCCGATCGACATCATCTCCGGGTCGGTCACAGGCCCATCATGAAGCTTCGACCGACTCGAAGGTCAAGCCCGACGGCCGGCGACCGTCAGTTGCGGACCTTGCTGGCCACGGCAGGGGAGCGACCCTGCGCACCGGCACCGACCGAGGGCGAGCGATGCGGCGCCGAGGCGTTCGGCGTACGCGGAGTGGACTGGGATCCCTGTGCACCGCTGTTCGGCTGCGCGGCCGAGTTCGGGCCGGAGGCGTCGCTCTTCGGGATCCGCACCGTCCGGTCGGCCTGCGGCATGGGCGTGGTCTTGTCGGTCTGCGGCAGCGGCGCGGTCTTGTCCGCCTTCGCGTCGGCCTCGGGGGATGCCGGCTCCTTCGGACTCTCGTCGTCCGAACCCTGCTTGTCGCCGCCCTGCTTGTTGTCGCGCGCCGTGCCGAGGACGGTCGTGCGGGGCTCGTCGAGGGAGATCTCCCGGTCGAGCAGTTCGCCTTCGCGGGTGATCGCTGCGAGCAGGGTGGGGACGTCGTCGAGCTGTTCGCGAACGGCGTCGAGCTGGCCGAGGATGCGCCCGCGCAGCACACGGAGTTCCTCGGTGAGGTCGCGCGCGTTCGACACCTTCCGCTCGGACTGTTCGGTGGCCTGGGTGAGTCGCCGTTCGGCTTCCTGCGTGGCTTCCTCGAGACGGCGCTCGGCTTCGGCCTTGCTCGTCCGTTCGAGTTCGTCGAGGGAGCCGAGCACCTTGGTGCGGCGTTCGGCCATCGTGATCTCGAAATCCTGCTGCACCTGCTCGCGCTTGGCCTCGGCCTCGGCGGCAAGTCGCTCGGCTTCCGCGCGGGCCGCAGCGACGATCCGTTCGGCCTCCGCGCGGGCCGCGGTCATCGTCCGCTCGTGCTCGGCCGCGAAGGCGACGCGGGTGTCCTCGAGTTCGGCGAGCTTCTTCTCGTAGTCGCCCCGGAGGCGGATGCCCTCCTGCTCCGCGAGCGAGATCATCTCGGCGGCGTCGGCCTCGGCACGGGCACGCAGCTCGGAGGCCTCGTCGGAGGCGAGCCGCAGCATCCGTGAGATGCGGTCGCTCATGCCCTCTGCAGTGGTGGGAGGCACCGACAGCCGGTCGACGTCCTTGCGGAGTTCGTCGATTTCGTTGCGGGCGTTCTCGAGCTGACGGGCCAGATCGCGGGCCTGCGCGGCGGCGGCGTCGCGGTCGGTGGCGGTCACGCGCAGCTCGGCTTCGAACCGGGCGAAGTAGTTGGTCACCTCGTCGCGGTCGAAGCCCTTCCGCACGATGGAGAACGGCAGGTGGCTGGGTGCGCGATCACGATCGAAGACCATGGAGACAATCTACCCGTTGGATGCGGGTACGACCCGGATGCGCTCCCGCCCATCCGTGTTCGGGAGCGCATCCGGAAGAGCCGTCAGTGAGCGGAATGCGCTGCGGGCTCGACGAGCTCGACGAGGACGCCGCCCGCGTCCTTCGGGTGCAGGAAGTTGATACGCGAGTCGGCGGTGCCGCGACGGGGTGCGTCGTACAGCAGCCGGACGCCGCGCTCACGAAGCGCCGTGGAGACGGCGTCGATGTCGGAGACGCGGTAGGCGAGCTGCTGCAGACCCGGGCCGTTGCGGTCGATGAACTTCGAGATGGTGGAGTTCTCGTTCAGCGGGGCGAGCAGCTGGATCATGGTGGACCCTTCGGGGGTCCCCGGAACGGCCAGCATCGCCTCGCGCACCCCCTGCTCTTCGTTGACTTCCTCGTGGGTGGACACGAGGCCGAGGTTCTCGGCGTACCAGGTGAGAGCGGCATCGAGGTCGGGAACTGCGATGCCGACGTGGTCGATGGCGGTGACGAGCCCGGAAGCGAGAACGGACGCTGCCGGAGAGGATGTGGGAGAGGTCTCGGTCATGCTCTAGACGGTAGCGGTACCGTTGAGTGCACTCCTACCGGGATTCAGGTGAATACCGGTGGAGTTTTCCGATCACATGCCGATCTTTCGGAGGAATGTCCCGTGAGCAGTTCTGTCATCGTCGCCGGAGCCCGTACGCCCATGGGGCGCCTGCAGGGTTCGCTCAAGGATTTCTCCGGATCGGATCTCGGTGGCGTGGCGATCTCCGGTGCGCTCGAGCGCGCCGGTGTGGCCCCTGAGCAGGTCGAATACGTCATCATGGGCCAGGTGCTCACCGCCGGCGCCGGCCAGATCCCGGCCCGTCAGGCCGCCGTCGCCGCCGGCATCCCGATGAACGTGCCGGCGCTGACCATCAACAAGGTGTGCCTGTCCGGTATCACCGCGATCGCGATGGCCGACCAACTGATCCGCGCGGGCGAGTTTGACGTCGTCGTCGCCGGCGGCCAGGAGTCGATGAGCCGGGCCCCGCACATGCTCGAGGGGTCCCGCGCCGGCTTCAAGTACGGCGATGTGACCCTGCGCGACCACATGGCCTACGACGGCCTGCACGACATCTTCACCGACCAGGCGATGGGCAACCTCACCGAGTCGGCCAACTCCGGCGATCGCTTCGTCTCCCGCGACGAGCAGGACGCCTTCGCCGCCGCCTCGCACCAGAACGCCGCCCGAGCCTGGAAGGACGGCCTGTTCGACGACGAGGTCGTGCCGGTGTCGATCAAGCAGCGCAAGGGCGAGCCGATCGTCTTCGCCGCCGACGAGGGCATCCGCCCGGAGACCACCGCCGAATCGCTCGGGGCGCTGCGTCCCGCCTTCTCGAAGGACGGCACCGTCACCGCCGGTTCGGCCTCGCAGATCTCCGACGGTGCCGCGGCGGTCGTCGTGATGAGCAAGGCCAAGGCCGAACAGCTCGGCCTGAGCTGGATCGCCGAGATCGGCCGCCACGGTGTCGTCGCCGGACCGGACTCGACGCTGCAGTCGCAGCCGGCACGGGCGATCGCCACGGCCTGCGAGCGTGAGGGCATCGACCCGGCCGATCTCGACCTCGTCGAGATCAACGAGGCGTTCGCCGCCGTCGGCATCGTCTCGGCCCGCGAGCTGGGCATCGATCCGGCGAAGGTGAACGTCAACGGCGGTGCGATCGCGCTCGGCCATCCGCTCGGCATGTCGGGTGCGCGCATCGTGCTGCACCTCGCGCTCGAGCTGAAGCGCCGCGGTGGCGGCGTCGGTGCGGCCGCCCTGTGCGGTGGCGGCGGCCAGGGCGACGCCCTCATCGTGCGGGTGCCCAAGGCCTGACGTATTCCGAGAGCACGAACACGGCCCCGGCGCGTCGCGTCGGGGCCGTGATGTCTCTCACGGCACTACGGGCCGTCGTAGAAGCTCCTGCACAATGGGGCTCATGACGAACATCTTCGACCTGTCCACGCCCGCGAAGCGTTTCCGCCTCGTCGCGATCTGGGAGGCCGTGACCTGGCTCGCCCTGCTGATCGCGATGTTCTTCAAGTGGGTGCTCGGATACGAAGAGGCGATCGCCATCCCGGGCATGGTGCACGGAGTCGCCGGGTTCATCCCGTTCGTCGCCCTCGCCCTCCTCACCGCTCTGCAGCTGAAGTGGGACCTGAAGACCACCTTCCTCGCCCTCGTCTCGAGTGTTCCGCCCTTCGGCACCATCGTCTTCGAGCGCTGGGCCGTGCGCACCGGCCGCCTCGGGGAGCTGTCCGCTCCCGCGACCCGCGAACAAGCCACGGTCAACGCCTGACCTCGCGGTCGCACCCTCGGACCGCGCAGCACGATCCCGGTCGCTCGTGACAAACTGGTGGACGTGACTCGACCCGGTTCCCGTCCAGCACCTTCTGCCGCCGTCGCCGCGGCGATGTCCGGCGCGGTGGATCTCTCACCGCTCAAGGAGAGGGCCACCGCGCCGCCTCCGCCTCCTGCCGGTGGCGACGGCGCCGCGCCCGGTGCTCTCGCCCCGATCGTGGACGTCACCGAAGCGACGTTCGAGACCGAGGTGCTGCAGCGTTCGATGCAGGTGCCCGTGATCGTCGACCTGTGGGCCACCTGGTGTGAGCCGTGCAAGCAGCTCTCACCAGTCCTCGAGAAGCTCGCGAACGAAGCCGGCGGTGCGTGGGTCCTCGCGAAGGTCGACGTCGACGCGAGCCCACGCATCGCGCAGGCGTTCGGTGTGCAGTCGGTGCCCACGGTCGTCGCGATCGCCGCCGGGCAGCCGCTCGCCGACTTCCAGGGCGTCCAGCCCGAACCCGCGCTGCGTCAGTGGCTCGATGCCATCCGGAACGCGGTCGCCGGCAAGCTGTCGGGCCCGCCCGGCGCCGAGCCGGAGGAGCAACCCGTCGATCCGCGTCTCGAGGCTGCCGAGCAGGCGCTCGAGAACGGCGACTTCGAAGGCGCCGAGGCTGCCTACCAGCTCGTCCTCAATTCCGAGCCGGGTAACACCGAGGCTCAGGCCGCTCTGCGCCAGGTGCGTTTCCTGGCCCGCGCGAGCATCCTCCCCGAGGATGCGGTCGAGCGGGCCGATGCCGCGCCGACCGATCTGGAAGCACAGTTCGCGGCGGCCGACGCCGAACTGTTCGCGCAGCAACCCGAGGCGGCGTTCGGTCGTCTCATCGAGTTCGTGCGTCGCAGCGCCGGGGACGAACGAACCGCGGCACGCACCCGGCTCCTCGAACTGTTCGAGTTGTTCGACGCCGCCGACCCGGTCGTAGTGGCGTCGCGTCGCAAGCTCGCGATGGCGCTGTACTGATCCGTCATCGACCCGTCGTACCGGCCGCTCACCTCCCGGGTGAGCGGCCGGTGTCGTCTCAGCGGTAGCGCCCGCTGCAGGCCGCCTCACCGCCGAGGACCCCGGTGCGGAAGGCGTCCACCCGCGCGAACCCGCTCGGCACCGTGTTGCCGTTGACGTCGCTCGCCGCGAGACCGTCGGTGAGCAGACCCGAAACCGCTTCGTCGAGGTCGCCGGGGGACAGCCACACCAGCACCCGGCTCGGGTCGACGTTCGACGCGACGGTGCTGTCCGGGCTCAGCGCCGCGCTGATCACCCCGGACAGGCAGGCGGCCCGCAGTGCCGTGCGCGGCTCGGTGAGCGACTGCCCCGCCTCCTTCTGCACCGCGAGGGCGTAACGCGACGCGACGAGCACGTAGGCGTTGTAGTCGCCGCGGACACCGGAATCGAACCCGTTTCCCGACGGGGCAGCCGTCCCGCGCTCCGAGAGTGCTTCCATGTCGACGCCCACGGTGTTCGTCGCGGGGCAGTACGACACCGGTGAGGTGGCCTGCGCGTCCGCGCAGGCGAGGTCGGCACCCGCCAGATCGAGCCGCGGCAGAGCCCCGAGATCGAAAACCTGATGGAACGACTCGAAGATCGACTCGACCGATTCGCCGGTGACCGGCAGCTCGCCGTCGTCCGCGCTGTCGTAGTACTGCGGCAGGTCGGCGCGACGCGACTCGATCTCGGCGGCGTCGATGCGCGCACACGCGGCGGCCCCGTCGGTGAAACCGATCTGCACGGCCGTCACGCGCTCGAAGGCGGAGCCGTGGATCGAGTCGGGATCGTTCGGGTCGACGTCGCGGAAGAGCACCATCGACGCGAGCACGTTGTTGAGCCCGTCCGAGGTGTCGAGCTGGAAGTGCGTCGCGCGTCCCTCCGCGACGTGCCGCATGAAGGCGCCGGCGAAACAATCGGCCTGCTGCTCGAACACGATGCCGGGATCGTCCTCGGCGACCAGACCCGCCGTGTGCTGGACGGCATGCCCGTACTCGTGGGCGAGGACCGTCACCGCAGCCATCGGACCGAAGCTGTCGATGAGCTGCGGCATGAGGAAGGTGCGGTCCCAGCCGATCTCGTCGCCGCCACTGCAGTAGGCCGCATTGATGAAGTCGTAGGTGGGTTTGCCGCAGAACCGCGGACCCCGTCGTTCGGACGGATCCCACGACACGATCGTCTCGACCGGGCGGAAGGTGCCGCGGGCGACGGACTCGAACTCCTGACGCCAGTACTCCTCGATGTCGGCGATCGCGTTGCCGGCGAGGACGTCGACGGGGCCGCCGTCGGTGTTCTCGATCTCCACGGCCGCATCGGGCACCCCGCTGCGCGGACCCGACGCCCCGGAGGTGACGGGCAGACCCGCCACGGTGAAGGGGTTGTCGTAGATCGACACCGCCGTTCCTTCGATCTGCTGGGCGCATCCCGCCAGCAGGACGACGGTCAGTGCGGGCACCACCAGTCGCGTGAACCGGTGTGTCCGTCGCATGTCGTTGTGCTCCTGTCGTCGGGCAGCGTCACCTCCGCAGCGACAACCAGATCGCGCCGTGCGCAGGCAAGGTCACCCGAGCCGATGCGGGGCGTCCGTGCCACGAGTGCTCGCCCGCCTCCACGGCACCGAAGTTACCTGCTCCGTTGCCCTGGTAGTCGGTGGCGTCCGTGTTGAGGACTTCCTCCCACGTGCCCGGTTCGGGCAATCCGACACGATAGTCGGCGTAGGTCGTGCCCGAGAAGTTGTGCAGGCACGCTACCACCGAGCCGTCGCTGCCGTAGCGCAGGAACGACAGGACGTTGTTATGGGCGTCGTTCGCGTCGATCCACGAATACCCGCCGGGTGTGGTGTCGAGCGTGTAGAGCGCCGGATGCGAGCGGTAGATGCCGTTGAGGTCGCACACCAGACGGTGGATGCCGGCGTGGAGCGGCTCGTCGAGCTGCCACCAGTCGAGCCCACGTTCCTCCGACCACTCGGCGACCTGTCCGAACTCCTGGCCCATGAACAGCAACTGTTTGCCCGGATGCGCCCACATGTAGGCGAGCATCGACCGCAGACCGGCGGCACGCGTCGCGTCGTCGCCCGGCAGGCGCGTCCACAGCGTGCCCTTGCCGTGGACGACCTCGTCGTGGCTGATGGGCAGCACGAAGTTCTCGCTCCACGCGTACACGAGCGAGAACGTGATCTCGTGATGGTGATAGGTACGGTGCACCGGGTCGCGGCCGAGATAGCCGAGGGTGTCGTGCATCCAGCCCATGTTCCACTTCATGCTGAACCCGAGCCCGCCCACA
Organism: Rhodococcus sp. Q1; assembly: GCF_004153645.1. NCBI lineage: Bacteria > Bacillati > Actinomycetota > Actinomycetes > Mycobacteriales > Nocardiaceae > Rhodococcus > Rhodococcus sp. Q1. The sequence continues at coordinate 14,020 of NZ_SDMJ01000014.1, forward strand.
TTCGTCGGGCGGGTCACGCCCGGCCAGGACGTCGATTCCTCGGCGACGGTGACGATCCCCGGGTAGTGCTTGTGGACGGTGGCGTTGAGTTCCTGCAGGAAGGCCACGGCCTCGAGGTTCTCGCGTCCGCCGTAGATGTTCGGTGTCCATCCGCCCTCGGGACGCGAGTAGTCGAGGTACAGCATCGAGGCGACCGCATCGACACGCAGACCGTCGATGTGGAACTCCTCGATCCAGTACAGGGCGTTGGCGACGAGGAAGTTGCGCACCTCCGGCCGGCCGTAGTCGAAGACGTAGGTACCCCAGTCCAGCTGCTCACCGCGGCGCGGATCGGGATGTTCGTACAGGGGGCTGCCGTCGAACCGCGCGAGGGCCCACTCGTCCTTGGGGAAGTGGGCGGGCACCCAGTCCATGATCACGCCGATCCCGGCGGCGTGGAGACGGTCGACGAACGCGCGGAACTCGTCGGGGCTGCCGAACCGTGAGGTCGGGGCGTAGTAGGAGGTGACCTGGTAGCCCCACGACCCGCCGAAAGGATGCTCGGCGACCGGCAGCAACTCGACGTGGGTGAAACCGGTCCCGAGGATGTACTCGGCCAGCTGGTCGGCGAGTTCGGCGTAGTTCAGGCCCGGACGCCACGAACCGAGGTGCACCTCGTACACCGCCATCGGTTCCTGCCAGGGCTGCGACTTCTCGCGGGTCGCGATCCAGTCCTCGTCGTTCCAGGTGTAGCGACTCTCGGTGACCTTCGACGCCGTCGCCGGCGGTACCTCCGTGGCGAACGCCATCGGATCGGCCTTGTCGCGGATCGACCCGTCGCGGCCGTGCACCCGGTACTTGTAGAGCGCACCCGGTTCGATGCCGGGCAGGAAGACCTCCCAGACACCGCTCGATCCGAGCACCCGCATGGGGGCGGTGCGCCCACCCCAGCCGTCGAAGTCGCCGACGACGGTGACTCCGCGTGCTCCCGGCGCCCACACGGCGAACGAGGTGCCCGTCACCGGGCCGTCGGGGGTCTCGTAGGTCTGCGGATGTGCCCCGAGCACTTCCCACAGACGTTCGTGCCGGCCCTCGCTCAGCAGGTGCCGGTCGAGTTCGCCCAGCGTCGGCATGAAGCGGTAACCGTCCGCGACGACTTCGACGTGCTCGAACGGGTAGGTCACCACCAGGCGGTAGTCGGCGAGATCGAAGACGGGGATCAGGGCGCTGAAGACGTCCTCTCCCACGGGTTCGAGCGGATGATCGCGGCCGCTGATGCGGGCGGCGACCTTCTCGGCCCCGGGCCGCAGCGCTCGGATGACCGTCCCCTCCGGGTGCGGGTGGGCGCCGAGCACCGCGTGCGGATCGTGGTGCTCACCGGCGGCGAGCAGCGCCAGATCCTCCGGTCGCGGGCTGTGGCGCCGGCGCGGCACCTCGGCGCCCGGCGTCTGGGGCGGCACGGTCACGACTGCCTCCTGTAGGCGAGCGTTGTGCGGGTGGGGATGCCGATCGGGGGCAGTGTCAGGATGTGCGCCACCGCCCGCCACGGCTCGAGGCGCACATAGTTGGCCTGTCCCCACGAGTACTGTTCCCCACTCACCTCGTCGTAAACGGGGAAATGGTCCTGCCAGTCGTGTCCGATCGCCGGCATGTCGAGCCAGACGGTGCCCTGCTCGGCTCCGTAGGGGTTGAGATTGATCACCGTGAGCACGCAGTCGCCGGTGGACGGATCGAACTTCGAGTAGGCGATCAGGGCGTCGTTGTCGACGTGGTGGAAGGTGATGTTGCGTAGTTGCTGCAGAGCCGGATGAGCCCGCCGGATGCGGTTGAGGGTGGTCAGCCACGGTTCGAGCGACTCGCCGCGCCGGCGCGCCTCGTCGAACCGTCGCGGCCGCAACTGGTACTTCTCCGAGTCCAGATACTCCTCGCTGCCCGGCCGCACCGCGAGGTGCTCGAACAGTTCGTAACCCGAGTAGACACCCCAGGACGGCGCCAGGGTGGCGGCGAGCGCCGCCCGCAACGCGAACATGCCCGGCCCGCCGTGCTGCAGGGTTTCGTGCAGGATGTCGGGGGTGTTCACGAACAGGTTCGGCCTCGCCTCGTCCGCCTTCGCGGCGATCTCGGTACCGAACTCCGTGAGCTCCCACTTCGCGACCCGCCACGTGAAATACGTGTAGGACTGGGTGAATCCGCGCCGCGCGAGCCCGTACATGCGGGCCGGACGGGTGAACGCCTCCGACAGGAACAGCACGTCCGGATCGGTGTGCTTGACCTCGGCGATGAGCTGCTCCCAGAAGCTCGGGGGCTTGGTGTGCGGGTTGTCGACGCGGAAGATGTCGACGCCCAGCCGGATCCAGTGCCGGACCACGCGCAGGACCTCGGCGTAGATGCCGTCCGGGTCGTCGTCGAAGTTGATGGGATAGATGTCCTGGTATTTCTTCGGCGGGTTCTCCGCGTACGCGATCGTGCCGTCGGGCAGCACGGTGAACCACTCCGGATGCTCCCGCGCCCACGGGTGGTCGGGAGCGCACTGCAGAGCGAGATCGAGGGCGACCTCGAGATCGAGTTCCCTCGCGCGGGCGACGAAATCGCGGAAGTCCTGTTCGGTGCCGAGTTCGGGGTGGATCGCGTCGTGACCGCCCTCGTCGGAGCCGATCGCCCACGGCGACCCGACGTCGTGCGGACCGGCGACGAGCGTGTTGTTCGGTCCCTTGCGGTTGATCTTGCCGATCGGATGGATCGGGGGCAGATAGACGACGTCGAAGCCCATCGCCGCGATGCGCGGAAGATCGGCGGCGGCGGTGGAGAAGTTGCCGTGCCGCGGGGTTCCGTCCTCGTGCCACCCTCCGGTGGACCGCGGAAAGAACTCGTACCACGAACCGAACAGTGCGCGGCGACGATCGGCGAACGCTGTGAACGCCCTTCCACGCGTGACGAGTTCGCGGAGCGGATGAGCGCGGAGGATCTCGGTGACGTCGGGGGAGAAGGCGGGGGCGACGCGCTCGGGCAGCGGACGGTCGGACCGCAGCGACAGCGCGACCGCGAGCAGGGCGGGTCGGCTGCCGCGGGGAGCGCCCTTCGCGGCCTTCTCGAAGGTCCGTGCCCCGACCTCGAGATCGTTGGCGAGTTCGGTGGCATCCTGCCCGGCGTCCATCTTCGCGGTGACCGCGTGTCGCCAGGTCGCCACCGGGTCGCTCCACGCCTCGACCCGGTAGGTCCATGCACCGACGCTCGTGGGGGAGAAGGTGGCGTGGAAGGTGTCGGGTTCACTCCCGGGGACCATGGGGATCCGCACCAGCTTGCCCGCGGAGTCGGGGTCGTCGGCCGGTCCTCGGACCGCGAGTGTCGCGGCGATCGCGTCGTGGCCCTCGCGCCACACGACGGCGGAGACCGGCACCACCTCCCCGACGACCGCTTTCGTCGGATAACGCCCTCCGTCGATGGAGGGTTGTACGTCGTCGATGGCGAGCCGACCTGTCACACTAGCTCCGTTCCGTGCGGGTCCGGGTGGACGAGCAGGGCCGATGGGGGCAACGACCGTGTCTCGCACCACCGTAATGGAGGTCGCGGCGCACGGCTGTGCATGCGGCGGGACCCGCGAAGGATCCCCGGTGCGACACCGAAAATATCTGTAACTCGGCGTTCACTTCTGGTGGCCGGGCCGTGGGAGTGAAGGCCACGCGGTGTGCACGTCGCGAGGCCTTCCCGTCTGCCGGGGGATCTCTGCGCGACCGGCGCGGATGCCGGTACGTGAGATCCGCCCGTCCGTCACGGAGCGTCCCCGGTGGGTAGTGTGCACCCCGTGAAAGCACTGCGCCGGTTCACTGTACGAGCCCATCTTCCCGAGCGGCTGGCCGCGCTGGGAGCCCTGACCGCGAACCTGAGATGGTCGTGGCACCCGCAGACCCAGGACCTGTTCGAATCGGTCGACCCGGAGCTGTGGCGCCGGTGCAGCAACGATCCCGTCCGGCTGCTCGGCGAGGTGCCGCCCGCCCGCCTCGATGCGCTCGCCGAGGACGGCGACTTCCTCGCCCGTCTCGACGCCGCGGCGGCCGACCTCGAGCACTACCTCGCCCGCCCCCGCTGGTTCCAGGAACAGCAGGAACGCGGCACGACTCTGCCCGCCGGCATCGCCTACTTCTCGATGGAGTTCGGTGTCACCGAGGTGTTGCCGAACTACTCCGGCGGCCTGGGCATCCTTGCCGGCGACCACCTCAAGGCCGCCTCCGATCTCGGCCTGCCGCTCATCGGCGTCGGCCTGCTCTACCGCTCCGGTTACTTCCGGCAGTCGCTCAGCGCCGACGGCTGGCAGATGGAGCACTATCCCTCCTACGACCCGCAAGGTCTGCCGCTGCGCCTGCTCACCGAGGCCGACGGCACCGCCGCGCTCGTGCAGGTCGCCGTACCCGGCGGACGCACACTCGACGCGCGGATCTGGATCGCCCAGGTGGGGCGGGTGCCGCTGCTGCTGCTCGACTCGGACATCCCCTCCAACGACGAGGAGTTGTGCGGGGTCACCGACCGCCTCTACGGCGGCGACCAGGATCACCGGATCAAGCAGGAGATCCTCGCCGGCGTCGGCGGTGTTCGCGCGGTGCGTGCCTACACGCGCATCCACGGCCTGCCCGACCCCGACGTCTTCCACATGAACGAAGGGCATGCGGGATTCCTCGGAGCCGAACGCATCCGCGAACTCGTCACCGGCTCCGGACTCGACTTCGACGAGGCGCTCGCCGCGGTGCGCGCAGGCACCGTCTTCACGACGCACACCCCCGTGCCCGCGGGCATCGACCGCTTCCCGATCGATCTGGTGCGCCACTACTTCTCGGGAACCAACGGTGAGAACGAGTCGGCACTGCTGCCCGGCCTCACCGTCGATCGCATTCTCGCCCTCGGGCGCGAGAGCAACCCGAACGTGTTCAACATGGCCCATCTCGGCCTGCGTCTCGGCCAGCGCTGCAACGGCGTGTCGAAACTGCACGGCGAGGTCAGCCGCGGCATGTTCGAGGGACTGTGGCCCGGATTCGACGCCGCCGAGGTGCCGATCGGCTCGGTCACCAACGGCGTGCACGCCCCCACCTGGGCCGCACGCGAATGGATCGCGCTCGCCAACCGCCTCGCCGGACCCGATCGCGTCGAGGAGGCCCGCGGCTGGGAACTGCTCCAGGCCATCGATCGCAAGGAACTGTGGTCCACCCGGAACGCGCTGCGCGCCCAGCTCGTCGCCGAAGTGCGTCGCCGGTTGCGCGAGTCGTGGATCGAACGCGGTGCCACCGACGCCGAACTGGGCTGGATCGAGTCGGTCTTCGATCCGAACGTGCTCACCGTCGGGTTCGCGCGGCGCGTGCCGACCTACAAGCGCCTCACGCTGATGCTGCGCGACCCCGAACGGCTGCGCACCCTGTTGCTCGACGACGAACGACCCGTGCAGCTCGTCGTCGCCGGTAAGAGCCACCCTGCCGACGACGGTGGCAAGGCGCTCATCCAGCAGGTCGTGCGGTTCGCCGACGAGTACGACGTGCGGCACCGCATCGTCTTCCTGCCCAACTACGACATGTCGATGGCCCGCTATCTGTACTGGGGTTGCGACGTGTGGCTGAACAACCCGCTGCGCCCACTCGAGGCGTGCGGCACGTCGGGCATGAAGTCGGCCCTCAACGGCGGCCTCAACCTGTCCATCCGCGACGGATGGTGGGACGAGATGTTCGACGGCGAGAACGGCTGGGCCATCCCCACTGCAGACGGTGTCGACGACACCCGTCGCGACGACCTCGAGGCCGCCGCCCTGTACGAACTGCTCGAACGCTCCGTGCTGCCGCGTTTCTACGACCGCGACCCCGACGGTGTGCCGGCACGTTGGATCGAGATGGTGCGCCACACGCTCGAGAATCTCGGTCCGAAGGTGCTCGCCTCGCGGATGGTGCGCGACTACGCCGTCGACTACTACATCCCCGCTGCCGCCGCGGCCGCGGAGGTGACGGCCGACGACTACGCGGGGGCGCGGGCGGTGGCCGAGTACCGGCACCGCATCGACGCCTCCTGGCCGGGAGTGCGTGTCGCGCAGGTGGATTCGACTCCGATTCCGGAGGTTCCGCAGATCGGTCTGCCGCTGGGGCTGACCGCGCACGTGCAACTCGGCGACCTGGCCCCGGAGGACGTGGAGGTGCAGGCCGTGGTCGGACGTGTGGGCTCCGACGACGTGCTCAGCGACCCCGTCACCGTGCCGATGGAGCACATCGGTTCCGATCCGCTGGGGGAGGAGTTCACCGCGACGGTGCCGTTGCCGCTCGCCGGCGCCGTCGGGTACACGGTGCGGGTGCTGCCCCGGCACGGACTGCTCGCCTCGCCCGCCGAGCTCGGCATGGTCGCGCTCCCGTGAGAGCCGGGGCCCGCCGGGTGCTCACTCCCGCAGACGCGTGAGTGCCCGGCGGACCACCGCAGGATCGGCGGTCTCCCAGAAGGGCGGCAGCGACGCGCGCAGATAGCCGCCGTACCGCGCGGTCGCCAGGCGCGAGTCGAGTACCGCCACCACACCCCGGTCGTCGGTGCTGCGCAGCAATCGCCCCACCCCCTGCGCGAGCAGAAGGGCGGCGTGGTTGGCGGCGACCGCCATGAACCCGTTGCCACCGCGGGCCTCGACGGCGCGCTGCCGGGCGACCAGCAGCGGATCGTCGGGCCGGGGGAACGGGATCCGGTCGATGATCACCAGCGACAACGACGGGCCCGGGACGTCGACGCCCTGCCACAACGACAGGGTGCCGAACAGGCTCGTCGCCTCGTCGGCCGCGAACTTCTCGACCAGCGCGCCGGTGGCGTCGTCGCCCTGGCACAGGATCGGTGTGTCGAGGCGCTCGCGTAGCGCCTCCGTGGCGGCCTTCGCGGCGCGCATCGAGGAGAACAATCCGAGTGTCCGGCCCTCGGCTGCGGTGACGAGTTCGGCGATCTCGTCCAGATGCGAAGGCGGCAGGCCGTCGCGGCCGGGTGGTGTCAGATGCTTGGCGATGTAGAGGATCCCGGCCTTCGCGTGGTCGAAGGGCGAGCCGACGTCGATGCCGTTCCACGCGAGATCGCCCTTGTCGGACGGTGGTTCGGCACCGGACGCGGCGGCGGTGTCGCTGCGCGCGGGCGACTGCGGCGGTAGACCCCAGTTGACCGCCAGACCGTCGAACGATCCGCCGACCGTGAGGGTCGCGGAGGTGAGGACGACGGTCGACTCGCCGAACAACCGGCTGCGCAGGAGCCCACCGACCGACAGCGGCGCGACCCGCACGGTGCGGCGGGCGTTGCCGCGGAACTCGTCGACGGCCAGCCACACGACGTCGGGTCGCTGCGAGGGATCGCGCTGCTCGAAGGTCGTGAGCACCCGGACCGCGCAGTCGTGTACCTCGTCGATCTCCGCCAGTGCCTGGCTGCGCGCGGCGGCGACCTCGGGATCGGTGCCGGGCTTGGCCGGTCCGATCGCCGTGTGCACGGCCCAGGCGGCGTCGCGGATCGAGGCCAGCGCGGCCGCGGCACCCTCGGGCAGGTCGTCCCAGCGACCCGCGGGAAGCTCGTCGAGGAACGACTCCCAGTTCTCGGCGGCGCCTTCGAGCCGGTCGATCTCCTCGTCCTCGACGAGCTTGACGCAGCGCCGCGCGGCCGCCGACACCGTGCCCGACGACAGTTCGGCCGTGGCGACGTTCGTGACGCGGTCGACGAGTTCGTGGGCCTCGTCGACGACCACGACATCGTGCTCGGGCAGGATCGAGATGCCGGTGATCGCGTCGATCGCGAGGAGCGCGTGGTTGGTGACGACCACGTCGACCTGTGCGGCCTCCGCGCGCGCGATCTCGGCGAAGCAGTCTTCTCCCACCGGGCACCGCGACTTGCCGAGGCACTCGCGCGCGGTGACGCTGAGCTGGCGCCAGGCCTGATCGGAGACGCCGGGGGAGAGGTCGTCGCGGTCGCCGGTCTCGGTGGTGGACGACCACTCGGTCACCCGGCGCACCTCGCGGCCGATGCGGGAGAGGGCGAACGCGTCGAACAGTTCGGCGTCGGGGGTCTCCTCGGCGAGGCCGGTGTGGATCTTGTTCAGGCACAGGTAGTTTCCGCGCCCCTTGAGGATCGCGAAACGCGGGCGTCGGCCGAGGGAGCCGGTGAGGGCATCGGCGAGCCGCGGCAGGTCGCGCTCGACGAGCTGCCGTTGCAACGCGATGGTCGCCGTGGAGACCACCACCGTGCGGCCCGTCTTCACCGCATACCGGATGCTCGGCACGAGATAGGCCAGCGACTTGCCGGTACCCGTGCCGGCCTGCACGGCGAGGTGTTCGCCGGTGTCGATGCTGTGCGCGACGGCCGAGGCCATCGTCAGCTGATTGCGCCGCTCCCTACCACCCAGCGCGTGTACCGCGGTTCGCAGCAATTCTGGGACTTCGGGGAGATCCGGCACCGGCACAGGGTATCGGTCTCCACCGTCACGTTCGGTCTGCGGCCCCGCGACCTGTGACTTCCGTGATATCCGGGACCTCGGTGAGCAGCTCGACGCCGGCCTGCCGCATCCGCTCGAGCGCGTCGCGGATCGTCGTCTCCGACACCCCTGCCGTGTAGGGCAGCAGCACCCGGACCCCGAAACCCTCCGCGATCGCGTCGAGCGCGGTGGCCCGCACGCAGTGGTCGGTGGCGATACCGACGATGTCGACATCGCTCACGTCGCGGTCGCGCAACCACGACACCAGCGCCGTGCCGTCGTCGTCGACTCCCTCGAATCCCGAATAGGCCGCGTCGGAAGCACCCTTCGAGAAGATCGCCTCGAACCGGTCGGTGGTCAGCTCCGGATGGAAGTCGGCGCCCGGCGTGCCCGCCCGGCAATGCGGCGGCCACGAGTCGACGAAATCGGGTTCGGGAGAGAAGTGCTCTCCCGGATCGACGTGGTGGTCGCGGGTGGCGACGATGTGCGCGTAGTCGTCACCGCGCACCTGCAGCAGACGGGTGATGTCGGACGCCACCTGCGACCCGCCGACCACGGCGAGCGAACCGCCCTCGCAGAAGTCGTTCTGGACGTCGACGACCAGTAGTGCGCGCATCGCACTCACCTCTCACGGACGAAACGGGTGGGGATCGCGGGATCCCCGGCCGAGAGCGTCAGACCCTCCCAGGGCAGACTCACCATGCTCCGGCGGAGGAACTCCCGGCTCTCCTCCAGGGTAGGCAGATCGTCGACCGGCTCGCCGCCGCGGATCAGCGGGATCATCAGCGGGTGGACCTGCGAACCCTCGCCCGACGGAACCTGCTCGGCCCGCGCGGGATAGACGACCTCCTCGACGAGCGTGCCGGTTCGCCGCGCGTACCGCACGGCCTTCTTCGCGCCCCCTCGGGACTCCTTCGCCGCGCTGCGCTTCTCGACCGGGAGACCGTCGACCTCCACGAGCTTGAAGACCATCCCGGCGGTCGGGGCACCGGAACCGGTGACCACCGACGTGCCCACCCCGTACGCGTCGACCGGCTCCGCCCGCAGACCCGCGATGCCGTACTCGTCGAGATCACCGGACATCACGATCTTCGTGCCGGTCGCGCCGAGCTTGTCGAGCTGCTCACGCACCTGGCGCGCGAGCACACCGAGATCACCCGAATCGATGCGCACTCCGCCGAGTTCGGGGCCGGCCACCGCGATCGCGGTGTTCACGCCCTCGGTGATGTCGTAGGTGTCCACCAGCAGGGTCGTGCCCACACCGAGGCTCTCGACCTGGCTGCGGAAGGCGGACGCCTCGTCGCGGCCCTCCGTCGTGGTGTGCAAGAGGGTGAACGCGTGTGCGGCAGTGCCCGCGGCGGGAATGCCGTACCGCTTCGCGGCCTGCAGATTGGACGTCGAGTCGAAACCGGCGAGATAGGCCGCGCGCGCCGCTGCGACCGCCGCTTCCTCGTGGGTGCGTCGCGAACCCATCTCGATGAGGGCGCGGCCGTCGGCGACACTCACCATGCGCGCCGCCGCCGAGGCGACAGCGCTGTCGTGGTTGAAGATCGACAGGGTCAGCGTCTCGAGCAGCACGCACTCGGCGAAGGTGCCGCTCACCGCCAGGATCGGCGAACCCGGGAAGTAGAAGTCGCCCTCGCGGTAACCGTCGATGTCGCCGGAGAACCGGAAGTCGCGCAGCCACTCGACGGTGCCCGGCGCCAGGAAACCGGCCGCGAGTTCGAGTTCGGCCTCGTCGAACCGGAACGATTCGAGCGCCTCGACCAGCCGTGCGGTGCCCGCCACGACGCCGTACCGCCGACCTGCGGGGAGGCGGCGGGCGAAGACCTCGAAGACACACGGGCGGTCGCCCGAACCGTCTGCCAGGGCAGCCTCGAGCATCGTCAGTTCGTATTTGTCGGTGAACAGTGCGGTGCCGGAGCGACCGGCACGGAGAATGGCTTCGGGCACTCGATCACTGTAGAGCCACGGGTACCGAGGCGGGTTTTTCGCGGTGCTCCGAAGTCGTACCCTGGGAACATGGCGCCGTGTAGCACGACCACTCCGCTCGACGTCCAGTCGATGGCAGGACAGGCCGTCCCGGCCGAAGCCGAAATCGTCGAGGAAGTAGAAGCGGTCGACAAACCATGGGTGACCGTGGTCTGGGACGACCCCGTCAACCTCATGCACTACGTGACGTTCATCTTCCAGAAACTGTTCGGGTACAGCAAGGCCAAGGCCACCGAGCTCATGCTCAAAGTCCACAACGAGGGCAAGGCCGTCGTGTCCAGTGGTTCGCGTGACAAGATGGAACACGACGTGCAGCGTCTGCACGCCGCCGGACTGTGGGCGACGATGCAACGCGACGAATGATCCCCACAGGAGGGCCCGACCGACGTGCGGCAGTGGACCAGGAAGAACTCGCTCAGCGGCCCCAAGCTCCGGTCGGAGATGGACGCCCACGAAGCGTCGGTGCTGCGCTCGCTCGTGTCCTCCGTGCTGGGCATGCTCGAGGAACGCGCCGGGCAGGCCCCGCAGGACGACCTCGCCGCCTTGACCGGTCTGCGCACCGGTAACGCCGTCCCCCCCGAGATCCCGGCGCTGCGCCGCCTCCTGCCCGACTTCCACCGCCCGGATTCCGACTCCGCCGCCAACGTCGGCGACGACGCTGCCGACCTCAACGGTGCGATGCGGAGCCTGCACGAGCCGAGCATCATCGACGCCAAGCTCGCGGCCGGCGCGGTCATTCTCCGCACCGTGCCCGAAAGCGGTGGCAAAGTGGTGCTCAACCCCGAACAGGCCGAAGCGTGGCTGTACGGACTCAACGACGTGCGGCTCGCACTCGGCACCACCCTCGGCATCGACGCCGACACCCCCGACGTCCTCGACGACGACGATCCGCGCGCCCCGCATCTCGACGTCTACCACTGGCTCACGTGGATGCAGGACTCCCTCGTCCAGGCGCTGCAGCCGTGATCGTGCCGGGACCGACCGACTCCCTGCTCGACGTCGCGGGGCTGAGCGTCGGTCACTGGCACCGCCTCGACTCCGAGGTCACCGTCGGCACACCCGAGATTCCCGGCGAGGGTGCCGCCACCGGATGCACCGTCGTACTCGCCGACCCGTCGGCCGTCGCGTCGGTGGACGTGCGCGGCGGGGGACCGGGCACGCGGGAGACCGACCTGCTCGATCCGAGCCACTCGGTGCAGCGTGTCGACGCGGTCCTCCTCACCGGAGGCAGCGCGTACGGGCTGGCCGCCGCCGACGGCGTGATGCGCTATCTCGAGAAGAACGGCAGGGGGATCCCGATGGGCGCCCCCGGCGCGGTCGTCCCGATCGTCCCCGGCGCCGTCGTCTTCGATCTTCCCGTGGGGGAGTGGTCGGTGCGGCCGACCACCGATTCCGGATGGGCTGCCGCGGCCACCGCGAGCTCCACGCACTTCGCCCGGGGGAGCGTCGGCGCGGGCACCGGTGCCCGCGCGGGGGCGCTCAAGGGCGGACTCGGATCGGCGAGCGTGCAGATCACGGACGGTCCCGCGGCGGGAATCACCGTGGCGGCGCTGATGGTCGCCAATCCCGTCGGGTCGGTGTTCGACCGCGTGACCGGCCTGCCCTGGGGCGTCGACGCCGCGCGCGCCGAAGAACTGGGACTGTCGTCGCCCTCGGCATCGGACCTGGCAGCAGCCCGGGCGCTCGGCGACAAAGGCACCGTCCTCAACACCACGATCGGCGTGGTGGCCACAGACGCGCCGCTGTCGAAAGCGGCGTGCCGTCGGGTCGCGGTCACCGGTCACGACGGGCTCGGGCGCGCGATCCGTCCCGCGCATTCCCCGCTGGACGGCGACACGATCTTCGCTCTGTCGACGGGCACCGCCGACGTATCGGACACCCTGCGCGCCGCGCCGTCGATCCCGGCCTTCGCCGCCGAACTGCCGATCCTCGCCGCGGTCTGCGAGGCCGCGGCCGTGGTGGTCGAACGCGCAATCGTCGACGCGATCCTCTCCGCGACCTCCGTCGCCGACATTCCCGCCTATCGCGACGTGCTGCCATCGGTCTTCGGCCGCTGACCGATATATGACGGCAGAATGGTTCCATGACCATTCCCAGCGGTACCGGCGCCGACACCCGTCTCCGGCCGATCTGGCAACGTGCCGGACTGTGGATCGGGGGATTCGTCGCGATGCTCTACGGCGTCGAAGCCGCCGACGCGGTGCTCCCGGCCGATCTCGACGCCGCCGGTGTCGAGCCCCGCACCGCCGACGGACTGTGGGGTGTGTTGTTCGCGCCGATCCTGCACGCCGACTGGTCCCATCTGACCGCGAACACCGTGCCCGCCCTCGTCCTCGGGTTCCTGGTGCTGCTCTCCGGTATCGGCCGCGGGCTGGCCGCGACCGCGATCATCTGGGTCGTCGCCGGATTGGGGACGTGGCTGATCGCCGGCTCGGGCGAGACCCACATCGGTGCGTCGAGCCTGATCTTCGGTTGGCTCACCTACCTGATCGTGCGCGGCGTGTTCACGCGTAAGGCGGGGCAGATCGTGCTCGGTGTGGTGGTGCTGTTCCTCTACGGCGGCATGCTGTGGGGTGTGCTGCCGAGCGAACCGTGGATCTCCTGGGAAGGGCACTTCTTCGGCGCGGTCGGGGGCGTCCTCGCGGCGTGGGCGTTGTCCGCCGACGCGCGTCGTGCGCGCCGCACCACCACGACGTCGGCCCTCCCTCGCTGAACTCCACCGACCGGCCGCGGAAGGTGGCCGAGCGATCCGCGCGTCACACCGTCACGGCCACTGTGAGTCTGCGCCCGTAATACGCGCGTTGGCTTCATCGAGGGACCTTCGGCATGGCAGCATGGCGTGTATGCGCATGACCGTTCTGGGGTGCTCGGGCAGTGTGGCCGGGCCGGATTCCGCAGCCTCCGGCTACCTGCTGACGGCACCGGACACCCCGCCTCTGGTCATCGACTTCGGTCCCGGCGTCCTCGGAGCGCTCCAACGGCACGCCGATCCCGGTGAAGTATCGATCCTGCTCTCCCATCTGCACGCCGATCACTGCCTCGACCTGCCCGGTCTGTTGGTGTGGCGCCGCTACTCGCCGTCCCGCCCGCACGGCCGCGTCCTCACCTACGGCCCCGCCGGGACCGCCCACCGCATCGGCGTGGCGTCCGCCGAGATCCCCGGCGAGGTCGACGACGTCAGCGACACCCTCGACGTCCGGATACTGGGCGACGGCGAGCCGATCCGGTTCGGGAGCCTGACCATCTGCCCGGGGCGCGTCCATCATCCGCCGGAAGCCTACGGTTTCCGTATCTCCAGCGATTCCGGTCGCACCCTCGTCTACACCGGCGACACCGGGATGTGCGACGAGGTGGTCGAGCTCGCGCGCGGAGCCGATGTGCTGCTGGCCGAGGCATCGTGGACCCACGCACCCGGGCAACGCCCGGAGGGGATACATCTGTCCGGAACCGAAGCCGGTCGCATCGCGGCTCTCGCCGGTGCCGGCGAACTCCTCCTCACCCACATTCCGCCGTGGACCTCCCGCGAGGACGTCATCGCCGAAGCCAAGGCCGAGTACTCCGGACCGGTCCACGCGGTCTCGGCCGGAGACGTGTACCGCATCTGAAACGCCCGTCCCGCGATCGCCTAGGCTCGGACGGGTGACGACACGAGAAGACGGCAGAGCGGACGACGAACTCCGGACCATTCGCATCACCCGCGGATTCACCAATCATCCGGCGGGCTCGGTGCTCGTCGAATTCGGGCAGACCCGCGTGATGTGCACCGCCAGCGCCGAGGAAGGCGTCCCGCGGTGGCGTAGGGGATCCGGGCTCGGCTGGTTGACCGCCGAGTACGCGATGCTCCCCGCCGCCACCCACACCCGCAGCGGACGCGAGTCGGTCAAGGGCAAGCTCGGCGGCCGCACCCAGGAGATCAGCCGCCTGGTCGGCCGGTCGCTGCGCGCGTGCATCGACCTCGCCGCGCTCGGCGAGAACACCATCGCGATCGACTGCGACGTGCTGCAGGCCGACGGAGGTACCCGCACCGCAGCGATCACCGGCGCCTACGTCGCCCTGGTCGATGCGGTCACCTACCTGCGTGCCGCAGGCCGCCTCGCCGACCCGCAGCCCATCTCGTGCCAGATCGCCGCCGTCAGCGTCGGCGTGGTCGACGGGCGTGTCCGCCTCGACCTGCCCTACGAGGAGGACGTGCGCGCCGAGGTCGACATGAACGTCGTCGCGACCGAGACGGGCACCCTCGTCGAGGTTCAGGGCACGGGCGAAGGTGCGACCTTCCCGCGCTCCACGCTCGACGCGATGCTCGATTCGTCGCTCGCCGGGATCGCGGAACTGTGCCGGATCCAGCGCGAGGTGCTCGCCGACCCGTACCCGGGTGCTCTTCCCGAGCCGGTCGAGTTCGAGACCGTCAAGAAGAAGTTCGGAGTCTGACGTGCGGGTGCTGGTCGCAAGCCGCAATGCGAAGAAGCTGCGCGAACTGCAGCGCGTGCTCGACCGCGCAGGGATCGAAGGCATCGAGCTCGTAGGCCTCGACACCGTCCCGCCCTACCCGGAGGCTCCCGAGACGGGGGAGACCTTCGAGGCGAACGCCGGGGCCAAGGCGCGCGACGGCGCCGCGGCCACGGGCATGGCGTGTGTGGCCGACGACTCCGGTCTCGAGGTCGACGCCCTCCGCGGCATGCCAGGAGTGCTGTCCGCGCGCTGGAGCGGACGTCACGGCGACGACGAGGCCAACACCGCACTGCTGCTCGGACAACTGCAGGACGTGCCGGACGAGCGGCGCGGGGCCGCCTTCGTGTCGGCCTGCGCGCTCGTCGTGCCGTCGGACGACGGATTCGTCACGACCGTCGTGCGCGGTGAGTGGCGCGGCAGTATCGTGCGCGAACCGCGCGGCGACAACGGTTTCGGATACGACCCGGTCTTCCGCCCCGAAGGCGAGGAACGCACCGCCGCCGAACTGTCCGCGGACGAGAAGGACGCACAGTCGCACCGAGGACGGGCACTCGCCCAGCTCGTACCCGCCCTCGCTGCGCTCGCCGCGACCGGTTAACGCACGCGGGCCTGCGTTCTGCGCTCCTCGTGGAGGGGTTCCGCAGCGCCGGTATGCGGTGTGGCAACGGCATCGGACGGCGGCACCGCGGTCGTGCCGGATGCGACCTGCCCATCCGGCTCGTCGAGCTCGCCCGGCTCGTCCCCGCGGGAGAGCTCACCACCCACGACGGGCCAGCCCGCAGCGACCAGCAGTTCGCGGACCCGCTCGACGTCCTGCGGGTCGGGTTCCTCGTGGATCACCCCTGCCACGATCTTCCGCAGGGTGTCGTGATCCACCTTCCGCTCCGGGTGCTCGGACGCGGTCGCCGCTGCCGTCTCGATCGCCTCGAGAAGTTCCTCGTCCGTGAGTCGGCGTTTGAGAACGGCCAGCAACGCGAAATGATCCTTGGCCGGGATCCCTTCGGGATATCCCGCCCGTAACCAGTCCAGTACCGCCCGTGGGTTCCACAGCGCCATCGTCGCCTCCTCACTCACCGCCCCGCGTCGGCCACTTCGAGTACACAGTGCCGGGCGGGACCCCCTGTCGAAGTCACAGGGTTCCCGCCACGATAGCGAGGAACACCTGCTTCTTCCCGTCAGGGCAGTCACATCTCCGGTCAGGCACATTTCTCGTCGGGCGGTCGACAACCTCCGCGACGACGGCCTCCTTGCGAGGAAGCCCCGCCACAGCGAGCCCGGACCGATTTCTGCGGCCCGTGCGAGTCGCGGTTCCGAAGAGATCGACACCCGAACGCCGGCTGCTCGAGCATCTCGGCGACCGTGCCGCACGGCGCGAACCGGCACCGAAGTTCGGCACCGCGAAACCAGAGGCCGGCGCCCTGCAGGGGTGACGACAACGGCCGTGGGAGGAACATCGTGTTCCTCCCACGGCCGTGTGCTTTCGGGAACGTGAGACGCGCGCCTACCGCGCAGATCAGCCCGCGTCGTGTGACGAGAGTTCGTCGCCCTCTGCTTTCTCCGAGTCGTCGAGCGCCCACCGCATCTCGATGACCGTGCCCTCGGGGCCGGCCGAGACGTGGACGTCGCTGGCCAGATTACGGATCAGCGTCAGCCCGTGACCGCGTGAACGCCGGGCGTCGCTGTCGACGGCCTCGTGCCACGAACCGTGGTCGCTGACACGCACGAGCACCTCACCCTCGTGGGGCAGGAAGGTCGCCTCGTAGTCGAGGGTCCCGTGCGCATCGTCCGGCGCATAGGCGTGCTCGACGGCATTCGCGAGCGCTTCGTAGCTCGCGAGCAGAATGTCCTGTCGTCGGTCCTCATCGAGCGGCAGCTTCGCCAGCCACCGCCTCGTGACGACCCGCAGGCCTGCAATCTCGGTCGGGTCGGCTCGCACACCCGACGACCGGATATCGTCGGGAAAGAGCAAGGCTGACTCCTCGGGGGCAGACGACATGACTCCTCGGTTCGTCGGGTGCGGCGGCCTACTCGGAGACTCCTTCCGGCGAGGCACCGAGGCCGGCGAGCGCGTCGTCGAGCTTCGGGTGGATCGCCAGGACCTCTCCGAGGCCGAGGAGCTCGAGCGGGCGTGCCGTGGCACTACCGTGTGCGACCACGGCGAAACCGACGGCGTCGGTAGCACGCTTGGACAACTCGACCAACAGAGCGATACCCATCGAAGCGAGAAAATCAACACCGCTGAGGTCGACGATCAGTCCGGTGATGTCGGTGTCGAGCAACCCCAGGGCTTCGTTCTCGAGCAGTGGAGCGCTCGTCATGTCGACTTCACCGTCGACGGACAGCACAGCAACGGAACCGTTGCGAGCTGTCGAAAGAGTCATATGTGGATGCGCGGTCAATGGATCGTTCACCTTGTCATCATGCAAGATCGTGCCGACAGATGCACACATCGGTCCATTCGTCGTAGCCCCGGCGCTCCGTGGCCACCCTGTGAGCACGGTGTCGTGGAGTCTGTAATGTTCCCTTTCGACCAGGGAGGGAGGGGCGACCGAGTGGACATGCACCGAGCGCAGGGTGAGTCGGTCGAACCGCCGTCGTTGCTCCTCATCGAGGACGACCCCGGTGACGCACTCATCGTGGAGGAGCTGGTGGTCGACAGCGCCCCCGAGATGACTGTCGTGTGGGTTCAGACACTCGCGCAGGCCCGCGACGAACTCACCGCATCCCATCCCGATTGCGTACTTCTCGACCTCCACCTGCCCGATGCGAGCGGCCTCGAAGCGGTCGCGCGCATCCAGGAGATCACCGATTCGGTACCCATCGTCGTCCTCACCGGCCTCGCCGAGGAACAGACCGGCCTCGCCGCACTCTCGGTCGGCGCCCAGGACTACCTCGTCAAGGGACGCGTCGAGCCCGATCTGTTCGGCCGTGCCGTCCGCTACGCCATCCAGCGGAAGCAGACCGAGATCGCGGCGGCGGAACTCCAGGCGAGCCAATTGCACGCGCAGGAGAACGCCCGGCTCGAGCGCGGTCTGCTCCCGTCTCCGCTCCTGCGCGACGCCCAGGACTTCGACGTCGTCACCCGCTATCGTCCCGGCCGGTCCTCCGCGTTGCTCGGTGGCGACTTCTACGACGTCGTGCAGACCGACGACGGCACCGTGCACGTCCTCATCGGCGACGTCTCCGGCCACGGTCCCGACGAAGCCGCTCTCGGGGTGGGGCTCCGGATCGCGTGGCGCACGCTCGTGCTCAGCGGCGTCGACGGTCCCCGGCGGCTGCAGCAACTCGAGGAACTCCTCGTCGCCGAACGCACCGAGAGCCGATTCTTCGCGTCCATGACCAACCTCACGATGTGGGCCGATCGACGCACCGTGGAGGTCACGAGAGCAGGGCACCCCGGCCTCCTGCTGCGCCACGCCGGAACCGTCGACTGGGTGGAAGCCCCCGGCGGCCCTGCTCTGGGCCTGCTGCCGGGAACGGCCACCTGGCCCGTCCACACGATGGATCTGCCCGAGGGCGGCGCGATCGTGCTGTTCACCGACGGACTCTTCGAGGGCCACCGCGGACCGGGACCGGAACGACTCGGCGAGGAAGGACTTCTCGAGCTCGCGCGCGAACGTGCCCATCTCTCGCCCGCCGAGTTCACCGACGCCCTCATCGACGGCGCCGAGAAGCTCGCGGACAGTAGAGGGGGACTGTCCGACGACGTGGCAGTCGTCCACGTGCAATGGAACAGGAAGTGATCACCACCGCATGACCGAGAGCGACGCAACGGCAGAGGCGGGGGACACGCGTCGCCCTCCGCCCCGGGGAATGACGGTCCAGGGCTGGTTCCTGCTCGTACTGAGCGTGATGGGGCTGTTGGTGATCGTCGGCACGGTGGTGGGCAGCTACTACCTTCGAGAGACGACCGAGGCCTCCACCTACGTGCGGGATCGCATCCAGCCCGCCCGAGCGGAGGCGTACCGCCTTCAAGGCGCACTCCTGAACCAGGAGACCGGCGCCCGCGGATACATCCTGGCTGCCGATCCCGACTTCCTCTCCCCCTACGAGCAAGGTAGGCAGGAGGAAGCTGCGGCCGCTGCCGAGTTGCGCACACTGGTGGGCGACGACGCGAAGTTGCTCGCCGACCTCCGGTCGATCGAGGTCCACGCCGCCGAATGGCGGCGTGTGTACGCCGAGCCTCTCGTCTCCGCGGTGATGCCGGGAGAGCCGCGCTTCGTCGACCCCGCCGCCGTCGATGCAGGTCGTGTCGCATTCGATCGTCTCCGCGAGGCATTCGAGGTCCAGAACGCCGATCTCTTGCAGGCCAAGACGGAAGGTATCGAGTCACTCGAGGACATTCGGGCGACCCGTGATCGGATCCTTGCCGGCATGGTCGGGGTGTTCCTTCTCACCGGGGTGGGCCTCGCTGTCCTGCTCCAGATGATCGTGGTGCGGCCGATCCAGCGTCTGCGGCAGGCGTCGCGCGCCGTGATCGCAGGGGCGAACTTCGGGCGTGAGATCGAACCTCAGGGTCCTGCCGACATCTACGCCCTCGGCCGGGACGTCGAGGACATGCGCGAGCGGATCGTGCACGAACTGCAGGTCGCGCACGAGCGCGAGGAGCAGCTCGAGAGCCAGGCGACGGAACTCCGGCGTTCGAACTCCGAACTGGAGCAGTTCGCCTACGTCGCCTCCCACGACCTGCAGGAGCCGCTTCGCAAGGTGGCGTCCTTCTGCCAGCTCCTCGAGAAGAGATACGGCGACAAACTCGACGAGCGCGGCACCCAGTACATCGCGTTCGCGGTGGACGGCGCCAAACGCATGCAGGTGCTCATCAACGATCTGCTGACCTTCTCTCGGGTCGGACGCGTCAGCGATGCGCACGTCCGCACCGAACTCGACGTCACACTCGACGCGGCCCTGACGAATATCTCCCATGCCGTCGAGGAATCCGGCGCGAAGATCCTCCGGCCCGACTCCCTGCCGACGATCGTGGGCGATCCCACACTGATGATCATGTTGTGGCAGAACCTGATCGGGAACGCGATCAAGTTCCGCCACGAGGACCGGCCGGTGGAGATCCGCGTCGCCTGCGAGGAGATCGTCGAGGGAGACGACGAACTCTGGCGGTTCTCCGTGCAGGACAACGGCATCGGTATCGCCGAGGAGTTCGCCGACAAGGTCTTCGTGATCTTCCAGCGGCTGCACGGCCGGGATGTCTACACCGGAACCGGTATCGGTCTGGCGATCTGCCGCAAGATCGTCGAGTACCACGGTGGAGAGATCTGGCTCGACCCGCAGTATCGGGAGGGCAGTCGTTTCTGCTTTACGATTCCCAAGGCAGGCGACGACATGTCTGCAACCGAAGTCGCTCTGAAAGGGGCATCTGCATGAGCGTTTCCGGGCGGCCGATCGACGTCCTCCTCGTGGAGGACGACCCCGGCGACGAATTGATGACGCGAGAAGCGTTCGAGGACAACAAGATCGGCAACAATCTGCATGTGGTACGCGACGGCGAGGAAGCGCTCGACTTCCTCTACCGGCGCGGGGAGCATGCGGATGCTCCTCGGCCCGATCTGATCCTCCTCGACCTGAACCTGCCCAAGTACGACGGGCGGCAGGTCCTCGAACACGTCAAGTCCGACGACGACCTCACCGACATTCCCGTTGTGGTCCTCACCACCTCGGCCGCGGAAGAGGACATCCTGCGCAGCTACAAGCTGCACGCCAACGCGTACGTGACGAAGCCGGTCGACCTCGACCAGTTCAT
Source organism: Rhodococcus sp. Q1 (assembly GCF_004153645.1). Taxonomy (NCBI): domain Bacteria; kingdom Bacillati; phylum Actinomycetota; class Actinomycetes; order Mycobacteriales; family Nocardiaceae; genus Rhodococcus; species Rhodococcus sp. Q1. Next base: position 34,641 of record NZ_SDMJ01000014.1, read on the forward strand.
ACGCGCGGTGCGCCAGATCGACGAATTCTTCGTCCAGGTGGTGCGCTTGCCGCGCCGCTGAGTTCGCGCTGCACAGACGAGATCGGGCGGATCCTGAAAGGGATCCGCCCGATTCGTGTTCGTGAAGGTCTCGTGGAGGTGGTGGTTCAGACGCCGAAATCGGCCTTCACCTGCTGGGTGCGCTTGTGCTCGACGAAGAACGACAGGAATGGGATGGTACCCGCCAGGAGCGTCCACACCGTGCGGGCGATCGGCCAGCGCACCTTGATCGACAGGTCGAAGGTGAGGACCAGGTACACCGCGTACACCCAGCCGTGCACGATCGCGATCCAGGCCGGCACGTTCTCGACACCGATGATGTACTTGGCGACCATCTCACCGGTGAGGATCAGCAGCCAGATACCGGTCGCGTAGGCGAGCACGCGGTAACGCAGCAGGGCGGACCGGATCTTCTTCCGGTCGGCGTCACTGACGACGCGCGGCGTGGTGGCCTGGCCGGACGCCTGCTCGGGGGTGGTGCTCACTGAGCGCTCCTATCGGACCTGCGCGCGAGCTGCGCGAGGTACTCGTTGTACTCGTTGATCTGTCGTGCGTCGGGATCCGCGGCCTCCTGCTCGCGGGCCTCGGCGAGCGTGCGCGGACGGGTGGGAAGAAGATCCTCGGGGATCTCGGTGGGCTCGTCCGGCTCGGACGGGCGTCGCCCGCCGGTGCTCTCGGCTTCCTGCTCCTCGGCCTCGAGGCGCACGAAGCGCCGGTAGGCGTAGACGCAGAAGAAGGCGAAGGCGGGCCACTGGAGTGCGTAGCCGAGATTCTGATAGGTACCGCCGACCGCCTCGAAGCGGACCCACTGCCAGTATCCGAGGCCGAGACATCCGGCCGCGGCCACCAGGACCAGAATGATCAGGGCCAACCGGCGGGGAGGGCGATGCTCGGACACGCCCTCGACGGTACCCGAACGGTGCACCGACCTGCCAAGACCGGTCGGTGCACCGTGGGTGAGGTCACGTGGTGCGCGAGGGGGGACTCGAACCCCCACGTCCGAAGACACGGATACCTAAAACCCGGGCGTCTGCCAATTCCGCCACTCGCGCCAGACCTCAGCAGGATACGGCATAGATGTCACTCCGGCGCGATACGGTGCTGCACATTTCGTCCGGCCCAGGTAGGCGTCTGACTGTGACAGTTGGGACAGAGGAAGCGAAGGTTCTCCGGGCGGGAGTCGCCGGGGTTCCCGTCGATGTGATCGACATGCAGGGTGAGCGGCCTTCCGTTCCATTCGGGTTCGATACCGCATCGGGTGCACCGGTAAGGGCGTCCGTACTCGACGAGTGCCCGTCGGAGCTGATCCGGTCTCGTGCGCCGAGAGCCGTACGGCTTCTCGATGAGCAGGTCGCGCCACTCGTGACGGACGTACGGTCTGCGCTCGGTTGTCCGGGGTCGCCCGGTGAAGTGGGAGGTGTCGATACCGAGTGCGCGGATCCTACGGCTCAGGTGGGTGTGGTGTCCGCCATTCGGTTTGAGGCCGAAGTGACGCATGACCTCGGCGAAATTGACGCAGTTCCGAACCGCTTCTTCCAGCATCTCCTTCGTGTATTTGACCGGCCTCGCCATCACGCCACCTCGTCGGAATTCGATCCGATTCGGCCGGGAATCCGTTCGGATGATTCGTCGAGAACGCGACGTATGTTTCGGCCTGCCCACGTCGGCGTCTGGCTGTGGCAGTTGGGGCACAGGAAGCGGACGTTGTGCGGTCGGGAGTCGTTCGGATTGCCGTCGATGTGATCGATATGGAGCGCGAGTCGGGATTCGAGCCATTCCGGTCCGATACCGCACATCTCACACTCGTGGGCGCGACCGTATTCGAGGAGCGCCCGTCTGAGTGTCTTGGTCTCCTTCCGATTCGCACCGGCCGGTGCAACCGTGAGCACGTCCGACCAGTGCAGCCGGTTCCGGGCCGGTCGCCCCTTCTGGTGGGCCATTCCTCGGAAGTGGGATGTGTCGATCCCGTAGGCCTCGATCTTTCGGTTGACGACAACGTAGGAACCCCCGCCCGCCCGCAGTCCTAGATATCGGAGGACACCTGCCGTGCTGATGGACGCCGCCACCGCCTCCTCGAGTAGTTCCTTCGTGTATCCGATCCGCTTCCTCATCTCGGCCCCCTGTCGAATGTGTGTTCGAATCGTCCGGAAGTTACCGCGTGGGCCCGACACGTTTTCGATCTTGCGATGCACGATCTACGCCGCCCGTCAATAGATAACAATTTGATAACGAAAAACGTGAGGGATTCCTCGGGTTCATGGACGTCCACGCATCGGCGTAGCCAGGAATGACTCGGGTTACCGACCGGTTGCTTTTGTTCCGAATTGTGAGCGAAATCACTGGCAAGAGGGGTGTCGGGCAAACTATGCGAAACAAAACATGAGGAACCCCTCATGATTCTGTGCGAACCTGGGCGTGCCCGAACAGCGGACCACTAGTCCAGCAGCACACCGGCGCGCAGCGCTGACACACGAAGCCTCGACGCCGGGGTGTTCAGGAGAGGAACCACACGCGTGACGATCGACGAGACCACACCAGGCGACAACGGACGGAACTCGAAGGCATCACGACGCACCACCGATCGGTCCACGGCAGCCGCTCCGGCCCGTGCCCTGGTCGACAAGCTCCTCGCGGGCGAGCCCTACGCGCTCGCATTCGGCGGTCAGGGAGCCCCCTGGCTCACCTCGCTCGAGGAGCTCAGCCGCGACAACGGACTCGAACCGGTCCTCACCGACCTGGTCAACCGCGCCACCGCGCACCTCGCCCCGGTCGCGAGCGATCTCGTCGTGGTCCGTCCGACGGGCTTCGACCCCGTCGCGTGGATCCTCGAGGCCGAACTCGCCGACGAGGACGACGCGCCCGCCGGCCCCTCCGAAGCAGCTCTCACCTCTGCCGCCGTGTCGCTTCCCGGCGTCTTCCTCACCCAGGTCGCCGCGCTGCGCGCGCTCGCGAACCAGGGCCTCGACGTCGACTCCGTCGCACCGAGCGCGGTCATCGGCCACTCGCAGGGTGTCCTCGCCGTCGAGTCCGTCGCCGCCGCCGGCCGCAAGGACGCCGAGATCCTTGCGATCGCCCAGCTCATCGGTGCCGCCGCGACCCTCGTCGGTCGTCGCCGCGGCTTGATCTCCGGCGCCGGCAAGTACCCGATGCTCGCCGTCGCCAACGTCGACCCCGAGCGCCTGCGCACGATCGTCGCCGAGGTCTTCGAAGACCAGGATCCCGAGCGCAGCGCCGTCGTCGCCATCCGCAACGCTCGTCGTCGCGTCGTGCTGTCGGGCCCGCCCGCCGCACTCGAGCGCGTGCAGCAGCGCTGCGAGCAGATCTCGGCCGCCGAGACCCGCGAGCGCGAGGCCAAGAAGCGCGGCGGTGCGGTCTTCGCCCCGACCTTCGAACCTGTCGCGGCCGAGGTCGGATTCCATCACCCCGCTTTCGCCGACGCCGTCGAGCAGGTCGCCGAGTGGGCCGCTCGCTGCGAGCTCGACGCCGAGCTCGCGCGTTCGCTCGCGGACGCGATTCTCGTCGCCCCGATCGACTGGGTCGAGCAGGTCGACTCCGCCGTCGCGTCCGGTGCCTCGTGGATCCTCGACCTCGGTCCGGGTGAGCTCCTCACCCGCATGACCAGCTCGGGCCTGCGGGGTCAGGGCGTCGGCATCATCGCCGCCGCGACCCGCGGTGGCCAGCGCAATCTCCTCACCCCGGGCGCCGAGCCCGAGGTTCCGCGTGCCTGGTCGGAGTTCGCTCCGAAGCCGGTCGCGCTGCCCGACGGCCGCATCGCCGTCGAGACGGCCTTCACCCGCCTGACGGGCCGCTCGCCGATCCTGCTCGCGGGCATGACGCCCACCACCGTCGATCCGAAGATCGTCGCCGCGGCCGCGAACGCCGGTCACTGGGCCGAGCTCGCCGGTGGCGGTCAGGTCACCGAGCAGATCTTCGCCGAGCATGTCGCCGAGCTGACCGAGCTGCTCGAGCCGGGCCGCGCGGTCCAGTTCAACTCGATGTTCCTGGACCCGTACCTGTGGAAGCTGCACGTGGGCGGCAAGCGCCTCGTGCCCAAGGCCCGTGCGGCAGGTGCGCCCTTCGACGGTGTCGTCGTCACCGCCGGTATCCCGGAGCTCGACGAGGCAGTGCAGATCATCTCCGATCTGCGTGAGGCCGGCATCGAGCACGTCGCCTTCAAGCCGGGCACGGTCGCGCAGATCCGTTCGGTGATCCGCATCGCCAACGAGGTCCCGGACTACCCGGTCATCGCCCACATCGAGGGCGGCCGCGCCGGTGGTCACCATTCGTGGGAGGACCTCGACGACCTGCTTCTCGACACCTATGCGGAGCTGCGTACGCGCCCGAACCTGGTGCTGTGCGTCGGCGGTGGCATCGGTACGCCGGAGAAGGCCGCCGAGTACCTGACCGGCCGCTGGTCGACCGTCTACGGTTTCCCGGCGATGCCGCTCGACGGCATCCTCGTCGGTACCGCCGCGATGGCGACCCTCGAGGCCACCACGGCCCCCGAGGTCAAGCAGCTTCTCGTGGACACCCCCGGCACGCCCGACTGGGTCGCCGCCGGCACCGCGACCGGCGGTATGGCCTCCGGCCGCAGCCAGCTCGGCGCCGACATCCACGAGATCGACAACGCCGCCTCGCGCACGGGCCGCCTCCTCGACGAGGTCGCCGGTGATGCCGACGCCGTGGCCGCGCGCCGCGCCGAGATCGTCGAGGCGCTGAACGGAACGGCGAAGCCGTACTTCGGCGACCTGGACACCATGACCTACCTGCAGTGGCTCGAGCGCTACCTCGAGTTGGCGGTCGGTGCGGACAACGGCGCCGAGTTCGACTGCGGCAGCGATCTCGGTGATGTCCTCGCCGAGGCGCACACCAGCCCGTGGCTGGACGTGTCGTGGCGTGAGCGTTTCCGCGACATGCTGCAGCGCGCCGAGGCCCGCCTGCATCCCGTCTGCCGGGGCCCGATCCCGACGCTGTTCGACGACGACGCGGTGCTCGAGCGCCCGTACGCCGCGATCAAGTCGCTGCTCGCGCAGTATCCCGACGCGGGTGACGTCGTGCTGCATCCCGCCGACGTGCCGTTCTTCGTGTCGCTGTGCCGCACCCCCGGCAAGCCCGTCAACTTCGTTCCGGTCGTCGACCAGGACGTGCGTCGCTGGTGGCGTTCGGATTCGCTGTGGCAGGCCCACGATCCGCGTTACTCCGCCGACCAGGTGTGCGTGATCCCCGGCACCGTCGCCGTTGCCGGCATCACCCGTGTCGACGAGCCGGTCGGTGAACTCCTCGACCGTTTCGAGAAGGCCACGGCCGACGAGCTCGTCGCCGAGGGCGCGGTGCCGGTGGAGCTCGCCGCGCGTCGCCACCGCGACATCGCGCCGGGCCTGCTCGACGCCGTGCTGTCCTCGCCGGACGTCTCGTGGGCGGGTCGCCAGACCCGTAACCCGATCCACCGCCTCGGTGATCTGGGCGAGTGGACCGTCGAGTCGGAGACCGCTGCCTCGCACGCCCCGACGGGTGCGACCCTGACGATCCTCGACGACGAGCACGTCGGCCTGCGGGTTCCGCTGGTGCGCGACAAGGCCGTCGAGATCCGCCTCACCGTGCCCGCCTCGGTCGTCTCCGGTGGCGCGCCCGTCGTCACCGAAGTCGACGCCGATGCGTCGATGTCCGCTCTGCTCGGTGTCGCCGCCGGTCAGGAACTCCCCGAGGTCAGGAAGGGCGCTGCCCGTATCACCCTCGGCTGGCTGCCGGAGAAGACCGCCGACCACGCCGGTGTCACCGGTTCGGGTCTGCCCGCGAACCTGACGCCGAGCGGCAACGGTGTGCCCGACGTGCTCGTGGGTGCCTGCTGGCCGGCCGTCTTCGCCGCGCTGGGCGCCGCCCGCACCGAGACCGATCTCTCGGTCATCGAGGGCATGCTCGACCTGGTCCACCTGGACCACGCGATCGACGTCAAGAACGGTCTGCCGACCGAGCCTGCCTTCCTGGGCGTCAAGGCCGAGGTCACCGGTGTCTCCGACACCGACCTGGGTCGCGTCGTCGAGGTCGACGTGGTCATCACCGCCGACAGCGGTGACGGCTCGGGCGACCGGGTGGTCGCCACCCTGGCCGAGCGGTTCGCGATCCGTGGCCGCACCGGCACCGCCGATCTCGCCGATCCGGTCCGCGCCGGTGGTGCTCTCACCGAGGCCGTCACCGACACGCCGCGTCGCCGCCGTCGCGATGCCGTGATCGTCGCGCCGACCGACATGAGCGCCTTCGCGAGGGTCTCCGGCGACCACAACCCGATCCACACCTCCGACAACGCCGCGCTGCTCGCCGGTCTCGGAAGCCCGATCGTCCACGGCATGTGGCTGTCGGCTGCGGCTCAGCAGGTCGTCACCGCGATCGAGCAGGACGCGAAGCTGCCGGTCCGTCGTCTGACGGCGTGGACCGCCCGTTTCCTGGGCATGGTCCGTCCGGGCGCGAAGATCGACGTGCGTGTCGACCGCATCGCCACCGACGGTGGAGCCGAGGTCGTCGAGGTGGGCTGCCGTGTCGACGGTGATCTGGTGATGGTCGCGACCGGCCGTATCGCCGCCCCGAAGACCGTCTACGCCTTCCCGGGCCAGGGCATCCAGCGTCCCGGCATGGGTCTCGACGCCCGTGCCCGCTCGAAGGCCGCCCGCGAGATCTGGGAGCGCGCAGACAAGCACACTCGTGAGGCCCTCGGCTTCTCGATCCTCGCCGTGGTCCGCGACAATCCGACGGTCCTCAAGGCCCGCGGGGTCACTCACAAGCATCCCGACGGTGTGCTGCACCTGACCCAGTTCACGCAGGTCGCGATGGCGACACTGGGTGTCGCGCAGATCGCCGAGCTGAAGGAGGCCGGCGCGTTCGTCGAAGACGCCTTCCTGGCCGGTCACTCGGTGGGCGAGTACAACGCGCTCGCCGCCGTCGCCGGTGTGCTGCCGCTCGAGGCCGTCCTCGAGGTCGTCTTCCAGCGCGGCTCCGCCATGCACGCCCTCGTGCCGCGCGACGAGCGGGGCCGCTCGAACTACCGCATGGCCGCGATCCGGCCGTCGCAGTTCGGTCTGGACGATGCCGACCTGCAGGCCTTCGTCGCCGGTGTCGCCGAGGAGACCGGGGAGTTCCTCGAGATCGTCAACCTGAACCTGCGCGGTTCGCAGTACGCGATCGCCGGCACGGTCGCGGGTCTCGAAGCCCTCGAATCCGTGATCGAGCGCAAGGTCGCCGAGTTCGGTGGCAAGCGCGCGTTCATCCTGGTCCCGGGCATCGACGTGCCGTTCCACTCGACCGTGCTGCGCGGCGGTGTCGACGACTTCCGCGAGCGCCTGCTGGCGCTGCTGCCGCAGGAGATCGACCCGGACATCCTCATCGGCCGGTACATCCCCAACCTCGTGCCCAAGCCGTTCAACCTGGGCCGCGAGTTCATCCAGGAGATCGCCGACCTGGTGCCGTCGCAGCCGCTCGCCGAGGTCCTCGCGGACTTCGACCGCTGGTCGGTCACTCCGGTCGAGCTCACCCGCGTGGTGCTCGCCGAGTTGCTGGCCTGGCAATTCGCGTCGCCGGTGCGCTGGATCGAGACCCAGGATCTGCTGTTCGCCGACGAGGCCGACGGTGGTCTCGGTGTCGAGCGGTTCGTCGAGGTCGGCCTCGGTGGCGCGCCCACCGTCGCGAACCTCGCGTCGCAGACGCTGAAGCTGCCCGGTCGTTTCGGTCAGCCCGTCGAGGTGCTCAACATCGAGCGCGAGGCGTCGATCGTGTACTCGACCGACACCGACCCGGCTCCGGTCGAGGACGACGAGCCGGCCGCACCGGCCGCCGAGGCCGCTCCCGCCGCCGCTGCGGCCCCGGCACCCGCCGCGGCTCCTGCTGCGCCGGCCGGTGGCCCCACCCCGGACGACATCGCGTTCAAGGCCGCCGACGCCACCAAGGTGCTCATCGCCCTGTGGACGAAGCTGCGCCCGGATCAGATCGGTCCCGCCGACACCATCGAGGCGCTGTGCGACGGCGTGTCCTCGCGCCGCAACCAGCTGCTCGTCGACCTCGGTTCCGAACTCTCGCTCGGTGCGATCGACGGTGCAGCCGACGCCGACATGGGTGCCCTCGCCGGCACGGTCGACCGTCTCGCCCGCACCTACCGTCCCTTCGGCCCGGTGCTGTCGGACTCGATCAACGACCACCTGCGCAAGGTGTTCGGCCCGTCGGGCAAGCGTCCCGCCTACATCGCCGACCGTGTCACCAAGGTGTGGGGTCTGGGCGAGGGCTGGGCGTCGCACGTCACCGCCGAAGCTGCACTCGGTAGCCGCGACGGTGCGTCCGTCCGCGGCGGTGACCTCGGTGGTCTGACCGACGGTGCCCTGGCGGATGCCGCTTCGGTCGACAAGCTGATCGACGCCGCCGTGCAGGCGGTGGCCTCGCGTCGCGGAATCGCCGTGTCCATGCCGTCCGCCGGTGGCGGCGGGGGAGCCACGGTCGACGCCGCTGCCCTCGGCGAGTTCGCCGAGCAGATCACCGGCCGCGACGGAGTTCTCGCGAACGCCGCACGCCTCGTGCTCGAGCAGCTCGGCCACACCGAGCAGGTGTCGGGTCCGGCCGACAAGGCCGACGACGAACTGGTCGACCTGGTGTCGGCGGAGCTCGGCTCCGACTGGCCGCGTCTGGTCGCACCTGCCTTCGACGAGCGCAAGGCCGTCCTGATCGACGACCGCTGGGCCACCGCCCGTGAGGACCTGGCCCGTGTCTGGCTCGGTGAGCAGCTCCGGAGCGAGCGGTTCACCGGTTCGGGCCGGACCGTCGCCGCGCACGCCGAGTTCTGGGGCCGCAAGGCCACGGAGGCCGGTCGCACGGAGCTGGCGCAGACCTACGCCGCGATCGCCGAGGCCGCCGTCGTCACCGAGGGCGCCGAGTACGCGGACGAGATCGCCGTGGTGACCGGCGCCAGCAAGGGCGGTATCGGCGCAGCGGTCGCCGCGAAGCTGCTCGCCGGTGGTGCGACGGTCGTCGTCACGACGTCCTCGCTGAACGACAGCCGCCTGGGCTTCTACAAGGAGCTGTACGCACGTAACGCGCGGGCCGGTGCCGCTCTGTGGGTGGTTCCCGCGAACATGGCGTCCTACAGCGACGTCGACGCCCTGATCGAGTGGATCGGCACCGAGACCGTCGAGGTCGCCGGTGGTGCGAAGAAGCTGATCAAGGACGCGCTCACCCCGACGCTGCTCTTCCCGTTCGCCGCGCCGCGCGTGGCGGGTTCGCTCGCCGACGCCGGTGCGCGCGCCGAGATGGAGATGCGGGTGCTGCTGTGGTCGGTCGAGCGACTGATCGCCGGACTGTCGAAGATCGGTTACGACCGCGACGTCGACACCCACCTGCACGTCGTGCTGCCCGGTTCGCCGAACCGCGGCAAGTTCGGTGGCGACGGTGCCTACGGTGAGGCCAAGGCCGCACTCGACGCGGTCATCAACCGCTGGAGCGCCGAGCGCACCTGGGCCGAGCGCGTCACCCTGGCCCACGCCCTCATCGGCTGGGTGCGCGGCACGGGCCTGATGGGCGGCAACGACCCGCTGGTCGACGCCGTCGAGGCTGCCGGTGTGCGCACCTGGTCGACGGACGAGATGGCCGAGGAGCTGCTGAAGCTGGTCGGACCGGAGGCCACGCGTCTCGCTGCCGAGGCCCCGCTCGTCGCGGACCTGACCGGTGGACTGTCCGAGGTGGATGTCGACCTGCCGGCGCTCGCGAAGCAAGCGCAGGACTCGGTCGACGCCGTCGAGGAGACCGAGGACGGCACCGCGACCATCGCGGCGCTGCCCGAGCCTCCGCGCGCGGAGGCACTGCCGACCCCCGAGTGGGGCACGGTCACCGCCGACCTGTCCGACACGGTCGTCATCGTCGGTGCCGGTGAGCTCGGCCCCTACGGTTCGGCTCGCACCCGCTTCGAGATGGAGGTCGACGAGGAACTGTCGGCCGCCGGTGTGCTCGAACTGGCGTGGGTCACGGGCCTGATCGGCTGGGAGAACGATCCGAAGCCGGGCTTCTACGACACCGAGACCGGTGAGCTGGTGCCGGAGGCGGAGATCGCCGACCGCTACCACGACGCGGTGGTCGAGCGTTGCGGCATCCGCCGCTACGGCGACGAGGGCGCGATGATCGACAACACGGCGCCGCTGCTGACCTCGGTCTTCCTCGACAAGGATCTGTCCTTCGTCGTCGGTTCCGAGGCCGAGGCCCGCGCGTTCGTCGACTCCGATCCGGAGAACACGGTCGCGTCGGTCGACGCCGAGTCGGGCGACTGGACCGTCACCCGCAAGGCCGGCACCGAGATCCGCGTGCCGCGCAAGGCGAAGCTGACCCGCACGGTCGGCGGTCAGATCCCGACCGGCTTCGACGTCACGAAGTGGGGCATCCCCGCCGACATGGCGGACTCGGTGGACCGGGTGGGTCTGTGGAACATCGTCACCACGGTCGACGCCTTCCTCACCGGTGGCTTCACCCCGTCCGAGCTGCTGCGCTGGGTGCACCCGTCGATGGTCGCCAACACACAGGGCACCGGCATGGGCGGAATGTCGTCGATGCGGTCGCTGTACATCGACACGCTGCTCGGCGAATCCCGCGCGAACGACATCCTGCAGGAGGCCCTGCCGAACGTCATCGCCGCGCACGTCGTCCAGTCGTACGTCGGTGGCTACGGCGCGATGGTGCACCCGGTCGCGGCGTGCGCCACGGCTGCGGTCTCCGTCGAGGAGGGCGTGGACAAGATCAAGCTCGGCAAGGCCGATCTGGTCGTCGCCGGTGGCTTCGACGATCTCGGTATCGAGGGCATCGTCGGCTTCGGTGACATGTCCGCGACCGCCAAGTCGGAGGACATGCAGGCCAAGGGCATCAGCGATCGTCGCTTCTCCCGCGCCAACGACCGTCGTCGCGGTGGATTCGTCGAGTCGGCCGGTGGCGGCACCATCCTGCTCGCCCGCGGCGACGTCGCGCTCGAGATGGGACTGCCGGTGCTCGGTGTGGTCGCGTGGGCGGGTTCGTTCGCCGACGGTGTGCACACCTCGATCCCGGCGCCCGGCATCGGTGCACTCGGTGCGGGTCGCGGTGGACGCGAGTCGGGTCTGGCGAAGGAACTGCGCAAGCTCGGCCTCACGGCCGACGACATCGCGGTGATCTCCAAGCACGACACCTCGACCGCGGCGAACGATCCGAACGAGGCCGAACTGCACGAGCGTCTGGCCGGTGCGCTGGGCCGCAGCGAGGGCAACCCGATGTTCGTGGTCTCGCAGAAGTCGCTGACCGGTCACGCCAAGGGTGGCGCCGCCGCCTTCCAGCTGATCGGCCTGTGCCAGGTTCTCGCGCAGGGTGTGGTTCCGCCGAACCGCAGCCTCGACTGTGTCGACGAGAAGATGGCGGAGTTCGAGCACCTGGTGTGGCCGCGCACACCGATCCGCTTCGGTGAGCAGCTCCCGCTCAAGGCGGGTCTGCTCACGAGCCTCGGGTTCGGGCACGTGTCGGGTCTGATCGCCGTGGTGCATCCGCAGGCGTTCGTCGAGGCGGTCCCGGCCGAGCGCCGGGAGGCCTACCTGGCCGAGGCTGCCGAGCGCACCGTCGCCGGCAAGCGACGCCTGGTGGACGCGATGACCGGTGGGGCGTCGCTCTACCAGCGTCCCGCGGATCGTCGCCTCGGTGGCGATCACGTGCCTGCAGCGGCCACGCGTCAGCTCGAGGCGGACATGCTGCTCTCGGCGGAGGCGCGTCTCGGTGACGACGACGTGTACCGCTCGGGTCTGCCCGGCTGCAAGTAAGTAGACGGGTCTCGGAATGGGAGTTGCGGGAGTCGGGTTCGACCTCGTGTCGGTGCCGGAGTTCGCGGAACAGCTGAGTCGTACGGGAACGACGATGCTGGCGAACTTCACACCGGGTGAGCGTCGCGACGCGAACACCCGCAGCTCCGATCCCGCCCGTCACTTCGCGGCCCGGTGGGCGGCGAAGGAAGCGGTGATCAAGGCGTGGTCGGCCTCGCTGTTCGGGAGTCCACCGGTGTTGCCGGAGACGATCCACCAGCAGATCGAGGTGGTGTCCGACGCGTGGGGACGCCCGAGCATCCGACTGCACCGGGAGGTCGCGGAGAGGCTGACCGGGATGCGGATCCACGTGTCGCTCACCCACGACGGTGACATGGCCGGCGCGTTCGTCGTCCTCGACGAGGTCGGCGACCGACCGACGACGATGTGAGGATCAGGCCGAGGGAGCGCGAGCTTCCTCGGCCTGATCCGTTTCGGTCTCCTGCCGATCGGTCTGTTCGCGTGAGGATTCCGCGCGTTCCTCGCGGCGTCGGCGTCGCTTGGCCTGCGCGCGGGAATCCTGTTCGGCGATCTGCAGATAGGCGACCATGATCCGCTTGAGTTCGACGACGGCGTCGGCGTGGGTCTGGTCGTCCTGCACCGAGAAGTTGAGCATCGAGTACACGATGTGGACGAGCACCTCGGCCATGAGCTTGCGGCGCGGCCGCGGGGTGTCGGGGGTGAGCGGCGCGAGCATCCGTGCGACCTGCTCGGCGAACTCGCGTTCGTGGATGGCGCCGGTGGCGCGGGTGGACGGGGTGGACTGCATCGCGAGCCAGACCTCGCGCCGGGACGGATCGGTGGTCCACAGCCCGGCGAGGTGGTCGACGAAGCTGTTCAGGAAGCGCAACCAGTCGACCGACGGGATCTTGCCGTTGAACTGGGCGAGCTCGCTCTGGACCCCCACGAGGTCCTGCCGGTTGAGCTCGCACACGATCACGTACTTGTTGGCGAAGAACTGGTAGAGGGTGCCGATGGGGACGTCGGCGCGGGACGCGACCTCCTCGCAGGTGAACGACTCGAAGCCGACCTCGGTGAGCAGTTCACGCGAGGCCGCCAGCAGGGCATCGAACTTGCGGCGGCTCCGCTCCTGGGTGGGCCGCCGACGCGGCACGAGCTCCTGGGGCTCGGCCTGAACCTCGAGCGCCGGATCGATCCGGCGCGGGGCGCGGCGGCCGTTCGTTGCTGACTCCACGCGCCCAGGCTAGCCGTAGGGCATCTCTTTACCGAATACTTGCTGTGAGTCCGAGTGTCAGAAATGGAAGATGTGACGCCGGGAACGGGACTCGTCCGCGCCGGAGCGTCGCCGAGTCCCGTCGGGTCCCGCCCGGCCGGTCTTAGGATGGCGGCAGAACCTCGACGGACGGAGATCGATGAGCAGCGTGGACACCACCATCCCGGACCGAATTCGTGAGCGGATCCGTATCGCGATGCCGGCCGCGCGGGCAGACCTCGCAACCCTCGTCGCCTTCCGCTCCGTCGCGGATCCGCGTCAGTTCCCCGCCGAGGAGTGCACAGGGGCCGCGAACTGGGTGCGGGATGCCTTCGCCGCCGCAGGAATCGAGAACGTCGAGACGATCGAGACCTCCGACGGCTCGCTCGCCGTCCTCGGCCACACACCCGCACCGGAGGGCGCACCGACGGTTCTGCTCTACAGCCACTACGACGTTCAGCCGCCCGGCGACGAATCGCTCTGGCACAGCGAGCCCTTCACCCTCACCGAACGGGATGGTCGCTGGTACGGCCGCGGTGCCGCCGACTGCAAGGGCAACGTCGTCATGCACCTGCTCGCACTGCGGGCGCTGCGCGAGGACGGCTCTCTGCCTGTCGGTGTCCGCATCGTCATCGAGGGCTCGGAAGAGATGGGCGGGGCCGGACTCGACCACCTCGTCGCCGAGCGACCCGAGTTGTTCGACGCCGACCTCATCGTCATCGGCGACTGCGGCAACACCGCAGTCGGGCAACCCACGCTCACCACCACGCTGCGGGGCATCGCGAACGTCGACGTGCACATCGAGACGTTGAGAGGCGAGATCCACTCGGGGATGTACGGCGGAGCGGCCCCCGACGCGCTCGCCGCGCTCGTGCACCTGTTGGGCACCCTCCGCGACGAACACGGCAATACGGTCGTCGACGGACTCGACTGCTCCGCGACCTGGGACGGCGTCCCGTACCCCGAGGACCGTTTCCGCGCCGATGCGGGCGTGCTCGACGGTGTCACGCTGCCTACTTCCGGCACCGTCGCCGACGCGGTGTGGGCGCGACCGGCCCTGACCGTCCTCGGGATCGACGCCCCGCCCGTCGTCGGCTCGGCCGCGGCGGTCGTGCCGCGAGCGTCCGCACGCCTGAACCTGCGCGTGCCGCCGGGCATCGACGCCCGCACCGCCCAGGACGCGCTCGTCGCTCATCTCGAGGCCCACGTGCCCTGGGGAGCGCATCTGCGCATCGACCGCGACGTCCTCGGCGAACCCTTCCGTGCGCCGACGGACGGGCCCGGTTACGCCGCGCTGCGAACCGCGCTCGAGACCGCCTACGGCCGGGAGGTCGGGACTGCCGGGCAGGGCGGCTCGATCCCGCTGTGCACCGCGCTGCAACGCGCTGTGCCGCAGGCCGAGATCGCCCTGATCGGCGTCGAGGAACCGCGCTGCGTCATCCACGCGCCGAACGAGAGTGTCGACCCCACCGAGATCGAGAATCTCGCCGTCGCCGAAGCGCTGTTGCTGACCTCGCTGGCACCGCGGTAACGGCAGGACCGATCAGACCGACAGGTCGCGGCGCAGCTTCGCCACGTGCCCGGTCGCGCGGACGTTGTACTGCGCGACCTCGATCTTCCCGTCCTCGTCGACGAGGAAGGTCGACCGGATGACGCCGGTGACGGTCTTGCCGTACATCTTCTTCTCGCCGAAGGCACCCCACGCCCGGAGGGTGGTCTTCTCGGGATCCGACAGCAGCGGGAAGGTCAGCTGTTCGGCGTCGCGGAACTTCGCGAGCTTGGCCGGCTTGTCGGGTGAGATGCCGATCACGTCGAGGCCCGCCTCGTTCAGTTCGGCGAGGTTGTCGCGGAAGTCGCACGCCTGCTTCGTGCATCCCGGGGTGCTCGCGGCGGGATAGAAGTACACGACGACCTTGCGGCCGCGATGGTCCGATAGCGACACCTCGTTGCCGTCGGCGTCGGGGAGGGTGAAATCGGGGGCGGGATCGCCGGGCGTGAGTCTGCTGTTCTCCGTCATGAGGGCGACAGTAGTGGACCGTGCAGCCATTCCCGGCGCGCGTCCATTACCGTGGTCGCAGCACACTGCAGCGACCTTCTGGAGGACACGTGGCTAGGGACACCGAGGACATCGAGCGGGAGATCGAGAAGGCCCGCAATCAGCTCGCGAGCACACTCGACGAACTGAGCGTCCGCGCCAACCCGAAGAATCTGGTGGCGAGCACGAAGCAGACCCTCCTGGCAAAGGTGAACCAGCCGCAGGTGAAGAAGTACGCGGCGGTCGCGGCCGGCACGGTCGTCGGATTGCTGGTGCTGCGCAGGATCCTGCGCTGACCTTCGCGCTCCACCGCTTCGCAGAACACCCACGTCGACTCGGCGTGGGTGTTCCTCGTTCCGGGGAACAATGCCATCGAGTGCGGGGACAGTACCGTGCGACGGCGTCATCGGTCGCGAACGACGAAGGCCGGATACCGTTTCCGGTATCCGGCCTTCGTGTCGTGCGCCATCAGGGACTCGAACCCCGAACCCGCTGATTAAGAGTCAGCTGCTCTGCCAATTGAGCTAATGGCGCGTGGCGGTGTGTATCCCGGTCGTCGTCTCGGCGAGAGGGTACGGCGTGACCGCCAGAACGAAGGCCGGACACTGGGTGCCCGGCCTTCGTGTTGTGCGCCATCAGGGACTCGAACCCCGAACCCGCTGATTAAGAGTCAGCTGCTCTGCCAATTGAGCTAATGGCGCTGGACGATCTGTTCCCAGGATGCCGTCCCAGCAACGAAGAGAACATTACACACCGTCTCGCGACGTACCAAATCGCCTGGTCAGAATGTTTTCGGTAAAGTCGTCGCCGTAACGGCTCGGGTGGTCGGAGCGATTGTCATGCGAACGTTACCGACGTACGGGGGAGTCGCGTCGGGTCGGCCGCACCAGAGGCTGGCATCATCGTGTTCGGTGTTGTGACGTGCGTTTTCTGTGCCTTGGGGGAGGCGGGATCGGAGTATGACAGTGGCGGAATCGAGTGCGCGGAACCCCCGGGGTCGTCGGGTGCGAGGGATCCTCGGAGTGGTCGTCGTCGGCGTTGTGGCATTTGTCACCGGATGTGCGGGCGGTACGGGTTCGGGCGCCGAGGAGGTGCCGATCGACTCCAATCCCGTGGCCGCGCTCATCAAGCCGACGGTGTCGTCGAGTGTGGCCGACGGCTCGGTCGGCTTCTCGCCGATCGATCCGGTGACCGTCTCGGTCGTCAACGGCAGGCTCGATTCGGTGACCCTGCTCGACCCGGCGGGGGAGCCGGTGCAGGGCGAACTCGCCGCCGACGGACTGACCTGGGTGAACACCGAACCCCTCGGTTACAACCGCTCCTACACCCTCGAGACGGTCGCGTACGGACTCGGCGGCGCGACCACCTCGACCGCGGCGTTCACCACGTCGTCGCCCGCGAATCTCACCCAGCCCTACGTGTTGCCCGGTGAGGGCTCGGTCGTGGGCATCGGTCAGCCGATCGCCGTGCAGTTCGACGAGAACATCCCGGACCGGCTCGCGGCCGAATCGGCCGTCACCGTCACCACGAACCCTCCGGTCGAGGGCGCCTTCTACTGGGTCAACAACCGTGAGGTGCGGTGGCGCCCGGAAAACTACTGGACTCCCGGCACCACCGTCACCGTCGACGTGAACGTCTACGGCAAGGATCTCGGCGACGGTCTCTTCGGCCAGTCCGACGTCCATTCGTCCTTCACCATCGGCGATGCGGTGATCATCACCGCCGACGACGCGACCAAGCAGGTCACCGTCACCCGAAACGGTGTCGACGTCATCACGATGGCGACGTCCTTCGGCAAGGACTCCACGCCCACCCCGAACGGCGTCTACATCATCGGCGACCGGTTCGAGAACATGATCATGGACTCGTCCACCTACGGCGTTCCCTCCGACTCGGCGCAGGGCTACCGCACTCCGGTGGACTGGGCGACGCGGATGTCCTACAGCGGCATCTTCTTCCACTCTGCACCGTGGTCACTCGGCGACCAGGGCGTCCGCAACGTCAGCCACGGTTGCCTGAACCTGAGCCCCGCCAACGCGAAATGGATCTTCGACAACACCAAGCGCGGCGACATCGTCGTGGTCCGTAACACGGTCGGCGGTGTTCTCCCGGGGACGGACGGACTCGGTGACTGGAACATTCCGTGGTCCACATGGAAGGCCGGTAACGCTGCGGCGTGACGGATCAGAGGGGATCGATGGCCGTTCGGGGGCGACCGTTGCGCGCCGCATTCTGCGGTGCCGTACTGCTCGCATCGCTGACGCCGACGGGGGCTGCGGCGGCTCCGGTCGCGTCGTCGACCGCATCGACGCCCGGTGCCGTCGTCTCACAGCAGCCGCTGCCCGAGGAGGTGTCGCTGCCAGGCGCGGGCACCGCGACGAAGCTCGAATACCGCACCGAGTGGCGGTCGGGAGAGCCGACCGTCGCCACCGGGGCGTTGTTCCTGCCCGAAGGTGACGCCCCCGAAGGTGGCTGGCCCGTCATCGCGTGGGCACACGGCACGACCGGCGTGGGCGACGACTGCGCACTCACGACCCGCACGCCGCGATCCGCTCTGGAACGCACCTATCTGCGGCACTGGCTCGACTCCGGTTACGCGATCGTCTCTGCCGACTTCCCCGGTCTCGGCTCCGAAGGTCTCCATCGTTATCTCGACGGCCCCAGTGCCGCGAACAGTATCGTCGACATCGTCCGGGCGGCCCGCGCGGGCGGGGCACCGCTGTCCGAGCGGTGGCTCGTGATGGGCCAGTCGCAAGGAGGGCACGCGGCGCTGCACACCGCCACGATCGCGACCTTCCGGGCACCCGAACTCGACTTCCGCGGAACGGTCGCCACGGGCGCACCGGCGAATCTCGAGCGGGCGTTCACGATCGGCGTGCCGGGTTTCCCGGATCCCGGGCTGGGGGGTCTGGTCAGTTTCAGCGGCTACATCTTCGCGGGGCTGCGCGATGCCTACCCCGAGGTGGACGTCGACAGCTTCCTGACTCCTGTCGGCCGGGAGGTCGTCGACCGGGCCGAAGAGCTGTGTTACGACGATCTCGAGGAGTCGGTGCGCGGCATCCGGGTCGGTGAGTTGCTCGCGCGTCCGTTGGCCGAGGAGCCCATGGCGGCGCTGCTCGCCGATTATCTCGCCGCTCCGGCGAACGGATACGACCGGCCGGTGTTCCTCGCCCACGGCGTCCACGACGTGGTGGTCCCGCTGCCGCTTTCTGCGGCCCTCGCCGCCGACATGAAGGCCGCAGGAGCGGACGTCGACTATCGCGTCTACATGGCCGGGCACTACACGACGGTCGAGCGTTCGCTGCCCGAGGTCGACGCGTTCGTGGCCCGCTCGTTCGAATAGACCCGCCTCGCGCCCCGAACCGGGCCGTGCGCGCGCTGTAACGTCGGCGAACCCCGGTTCGGCGCGTGAAGATCCGTCGTGGACGAGAAAACCCCCGATCGGGAATCCGATCGGGGGTTTCTTCGGGGTGAGTGACGGGACTCGAACCCGCGACAGCCAGGATCACAACCTGGTGCTCTACCAACTGAACTACACTCACCATCGCATTCGCCGGCAACCTCTCGGCCGCTTGCGCCTGCGGTACAGATACTAGCCTGACGATGACGGAAAAGACGAATCGGCTGGTCAGGCCGGTCCCAGGTCCTTCACGACGGCTGCGAGGTCGGCCGGGGTGGGGCCGGGGGGCGCCACGAACGCCGTGCGTCGGTAGTAGCGCAGTTCGCGGATCGACTCCTTGATGTCGGCGAGTGCCCGGTGCGACAGTCCCTTCTCCGGCTGGCCGAAGTAGATGCGCGGATACCAGCGCCGGCACAGCTCCTTGATCGAGCTGACGTCCACCATGCGGTAGTGCAGGTAGTTGTCGAGCTCGGGCATGTCGCGGGTGATGAATGCGCGGTCGGTCGCGATGGAGTTGCCCGCCAGCGGGGCCGTGCCGGCCTCGGTGACGTGCTCGCGGATGTACGCGAGGACCTGCTTCTCCGCCTCGGCGAGGCTGACCGTCGAGCGCCGCACCTCCTCGGTGAGCCCGGACCGCTCGTGCATCTGCTGCACGACCGCCGGCATGTCGGCGAGGGCGTCGTCATCGGCGTGGATGACGATGTCCACGCCCTCGCCGAGCACGTTGAGATCACTGTCGGTGACCAGAGCTGCGATCTCGATCAATTTGTCGCTGCCGAGACGCAGCCCCGTCATCTCACAGTCGATCCATACGAGTTTGTCCTGCACGACAGACAGACTAGCCATCGGATGCGCACTCCCGAGGGGCGGCATCGAGGGCCGGCGACGAAATGCCCGACATCACGCCTTGACGGGAACGGTGCGTGATGCGGTCGGCCGGACCGGGCGGCGCGCGGCCGGGGCACGGTGCCGGCCGATCGTCCGGCCTTCGCCGGTCCCGTTCTGCACTGCGGTCCCGTTCTGCACTGCCGGCCCGAGCTGCCCCGAGCCGTTGCGGGTGAAATCCTGACTCAGGAAGGACTCGGGGGAGTCGTCGAGGATCTCCATCCACGGCGCCGGCAGCGGCGGAGCGAGGGTGCCGGTCAACGTCGAGGCGTAGCTCTTGTTCCGGTACCCCATGATGTCGTTCTTCTTGTCCTTCTTCCACTGCTTGAACACCTCGCCCTGGCGTTCGACGTGGAATTCGGGGTAGTCGGTGCGGTCGACGAGATCGCGGATGTAGGCGGCCTGGAAGTCGATGTCCTCCACCGGTGACGACAGCTTCTCCTCGCGTGCCCGCCACACGTCGATGTCCTTCTCGCGGGTGGCGAGATCGGGCAGGTCGACGCGGCCGAGCATGACGTCGCGTGCGTACCAGGCCTGCGCGTCGAACATGTTGAACGTGAAGTACTGGTCCTGTGCGCCGAGGTACATCAACCTCGGATTGCGCTGGAAGAAGATGCCCTTGTAGATGTCGCGCGGGTACAACCGGTTGTTGGTGCGCAGCGACAGTTCGTCGGGCAGGAACGGATAGTGGTGCTTGTATCCCGTGCACAGCACGATGGCGTCGACCTCGCGCGTGCTGCCGTCCTGGAAGTGGGCGACCTTGCCGTCGACGTGGGTGAGCAGCGGTACCTCGGAGAACTGTTCGGGCCAGTCGTGACCCATGGGGGCAGTGCGGTAGCTGAAGGTCACTTGTTCGGCGCCGTACTTGACGCACTGGGTGCCGATGTCCTCGGCGGAGTAGCTGCTGCCGACGAGGAGCAGGCGCTTTCCGGTGAACTCGCGGGCGTCGCGGAAGTCGTGGGCGTGCAGTACGCGTCCCGGGAACCGGTCGAGGCCCTCGAAGTGGGGAACGTTCGGAGTGGAGAAGTGGCCGGTCGCGACGACGACGTAGTCGAACTCGTCGGATTCGAGGACGCCGCGGTTGTGGTCCATCACCGTCACGGTGAACTTCTGCGTCTCGTCCGACCAGTCGACCCACCGCACTGCAGTGTTGAAGCGGATGTACTTGCGCACGTCGCTCTTGGCGACGCGGCCCATGATGTAGTCGAGCAGGACGGCCCGTGGCGGGTACGACGGGATCGGGCGGCCGAAGTGCTCTTCGAAGGAGTAGTCGGCGAACTCGAGGCATTCCTTGGGGCCGTTGGACCACAGGTAGCGGTACATGCTCGCGTGGACGGGTTCACCGTTCTCGTCGAGTCCCGTGCGCCAGGTGTAGTTCCACATTCCGCCCCAATCGGGCTGCTTCTCATAGCAGACGATGTCGGGGATCTGCTCCAGACCGGCCTTTCGGGCTGCTTCGAATGCGCGCAGCTGCGCGAGTCCACTGGGACCTGCTCCGAGAATGGCGATCTTCGGCGTCAATGTGCTTCTCCTGTGCTCGTGAAATGTTTCGCGTAGTTCGTTGCTAGCACAAGTCATTGTTTTTGCGAATGATCTTCGTTTCCTCGCCGCTTCGAGTTCTCCCGAAGAACATGCAGGTCATGAAGGGTGTCGGGCTAAACGCTCGCGCGACATCGGTTGTGATCGGAATCACTGTAATGCGACAATTCTGGCGCTCGATAGAAATGGTCTTTCCGTAGCGTGAGGGGCCGGTACCGTCACGGTGGGCAGGTCGACGCCGGAGGGGGCGAGCATGACCGAGAACCCGGAAGTTTCCACTGCTGCCATCGCGTCCGGATACGACGTGATCGGCGAGGCGCTCGAACTGGGAAGTGTCGTTCTCGACGGCGTCGCCGACCCGGACGCGCAGGTGCGCATCCCGCTCGCCACGATCAACCGTCACGCTCTCGTCGCCGGTGTTACCGGCACGGGCAAGACCGAGACGCTGCAGATGATGGCAGAACAGCTGTCGTCGGCGGGGGTTCCGGTGGTGATGGCGGACGTCGAGTCCGATCTGTCCGGCCTGTCGGCCGCAGGCGAGCCGAACGAGGGCGTCCTCACCCGGGCGGCCGACACCGGGGACGAGGAATGGACCCCGACGGGTCATCCCGTGGCCTTCTACTCGGTCGGCACCGACGGCGTCGGCATCCCGGTCCGTGCCACCGTCACTTCCTTCGGCCCGATCCTGCTCTCGAAGGTGCTCGGCCTCGACACGACTCAGGAATCGACGCTCGGACTGATCTTCCACTGGGCCGACCGCAACGGACTTCCGCTGCTCGACCTCGCCGACCTGCGGCAGGTGATCCGGTACCTGACGAGCGACGAAGGACGCGACGCACTCGACGAACTCGGCGCCGTGTCGCCCGCGACCACCGGTGTGATCCTTCGCGCCGTCGTCGGCCTCGAGAGC
This sequence comes from Rhodococcus sp. Q1, assembly GCF_004153645.1. Lineage (NCBI taxonomy): Bacteria > Bacillati > Actinomycetota > Actinomycetes > Mycobacteriales > Nocardiaceae > Rhodococcus > Rhodococcus sp. Q1. Next base: position 56,496 of record NZ_SDMJ01000014.1, read on the forward strand.
GCGGGTGGCGACGGATTCTTCGGGGAACCCGAACTCGAGGTCGAGGACCTGCTGCGTGTGATCGACGGCCACGGGACGATCAACCTGTTCGAACTCGGCGAGGACGCCACCCGTTCTGCGCTGTTCTCGACCGTCCTGATGTGGTTGCTCGCCGGCCTGTTCCAGGCGCTGCCGGAGGTGGGTGACGTCGACAAGCCCCGGCTCGTCTTCTTCGTCGACGAGGCGCACCTGCTCTTCACGGACGCGTCGAAGGCCTTCGTGCAACAGATCGAGCAGACGGTGAAGCTCATTCGTTCCAGAGGGGTCGGCGTGGTCTTCTGCACGCAGCTACCCACCGACCTTCCCAGGAGCGTGCTGTCGCAACTCGGCGCGTGGGTGCAGCACGCGCTACCCGCCTTCACCCCCGAGGGCGAGGCCGCGCTCGCGAAGGTCGTGCGCACCTTCCCGAAGACGGACGCCTACGACCTCGCCGAGGCGCTGACCGGGCTCGGTACCGGCGAGGCGATCGTGACGGTCCTGTCCGAGCTGGGCGCGCCGACGCCCGTCGCCTGGACGCGTCTGCGACCGCCGCGTTCGCTGACGGGCACGGTGGGGGAGAGCGCGATGCGCGCGTCGGCGCAGGCGAACCCGCTGTACGGAAAGTACGGCCGCACCATCGACCGGGAATCGGCGTACGAGAAGCTCACCGCGTCGATGGTCGGGGCGGCCGATGTCGAGCCCGTCCCGGACGTGCCGTCGCCGGCGCCGGACGAAGCCGGGCCGTCGGTCGTGGAGCAGGTGCTCGGCAGCGCGGCGGTGCGCAGCTTCATCCGTTCGGCGGCGTCCGCGGCCGGCCGCGAGATCGGCCGGAGCCTCTTCGGCACGGGACGCCGCCGAAGGCGGTGAAGTGTTGCTGCCGCCGAGGCGGTGAGGTGTTGCTGTGTCAGTTGCTGCCGAGCTTCTTGTAGAACGCTCCGGCGATCGGCGCGGAGACCGATCGCGGCGAGAATTGACCGGCGGCCGACATGGCCTTGCTGATCACGCCGGGCACGATGCGCATGCGGTTCGCGGCGAGCGCGTCGAGCGAGACCTTCGCGGTGTGCTCGCTCGAGATCCACAGGAAGTCCGGGACCAATTTGTCGACGATCGACGCCTCGGCCGGATCGGGTTCCTCGGTACGCACCGGACCGGGGGCGAGCAGCGTGACGTGCACGCCGGTGCCCTTGAGTTCGCCGCGTAGCGACTCGGAGAAGGTGTTCACGAATGCCTTCGTGGCGGCGTAGGTGGCGTTGTTCGGGATCGGCATGTTGCCGGCGGCCGAACCGACCATCAGGATCGCGCCGGAATTCCGCTCGACCATCTGCGGCAGCACCGCGAGGGTGAGGTCGTGCACGGCGACGGCGTTGAGTTCGACCTGCGCCCGCTCGTAGGTCGCGTCGAGTTTTGCGACCGCGCCGAAGGTCGCGATGCCGGCGTTGTTGCACAGGATGCTGATGCGGCGGCGTACGAGTTCGTCGACCAACGGTGTCCGGGCGTCGCGGTCGGACAGATCGCATGCGCGTACCTCGACGGTCACACCGTATTTCGCGCGCAGGGTCTCGGCGAGGGCCTCCATCACCTCTCCGCGGCGGGCGACCAGGATCAGCGAGTGGCCGCGGGCGGCGAGTTCGGTTGCGAGGGCCTCACCGATGCCGGAGGACGCTCCGGTGACGACGGCACGGGCATCGGGATGGGGATTCGGCAGAGTCACAGTGGGTCAGCGTAGCGGCAGGCGCGCGGCGACGGCCGGGGCCGCCCCGACTGTGCGATCGAGTCGTTCGGTGCCGCGGGCGCTCTCGAAGCCTAGGCTCCGGGGCATGAATGCGTTCACGGACACGGCGAGTGGGGCCGGGGAGGCCACGACGCGTCGTCAGGTCTTCTCGTGGGGTCTGTGGGACTGGGGTTCGGCGGCGTTCAATGCCGTGATCCTGACCTTCGTGTTCTCCGTCTATCTCACCGACGCGGTCGGGGACGACCTGCCGGGCGGGATCTCGGCGAGCACCTGGCTCGGATGGTCCCTGGGCATCGCCGGCTTCGTCATCGCCGTGACCGCACCGGTGTCCGGTCAGCGTTACGACGCCACCGGGCGGCGGAAGCGGTCGCTGGGCATTCTCACCGCGGTCACCGTCGCGGCCATGGCGGCGATGTACTTCGTCCGCGACGACTATCACTATCTGTGGCTCGGCATGGTCCTGCTCGGTGTGGCGTCGGTGATGGCCGAACTGGCGCAGGTCCCGTACAACTCGATGCTGCGCCAGGTGTCGACCCCGGCGGATATCGGCCGGGTGTCGGGTTTCGGTTGGGCGATGGGCTATTTCGGTGGGATCGCGCTCCTGTTGTTGTGTTACACCGGCTTCATCGCCGGTGACGGCGATTCGCGCGGTTTCCTCGGTGTACCGACGGAGGACGGCACCAACATCCGGCTCGTGGCGTTGTTCGCTGCCGTGTGGTTCGCGGTGTTCGCCGTGCCCGTGCTCCTCGCCGTTCCGGAGAAGCCGGTCGCGCATGGGGACCTCGCGCGCCGGGCGGGTTTCGTCGAGTCCTATCGCGTGTTGGGGCGCGATCTGACGGAGCTGTGGCGGGCGGATCGTCGCACCATCTGGTACCTCGGGGCGTCGGCGTTGTTCCGGGACGGTCTCGCCGGTGTCTTCACCTTCGGTGCGGTTCTCGCCGTCACCGTCTACGGGATCGGAGCGGGCGATGTGCTGCTCTTCGGTGTCGCCGCGAACGTCGTGTCCGCCGTGGGCGCGCTCGTGGCCGGACGGGTGGACGACCGGATCGGGCCCAAGGCCGTGATCGTGGGATCGCTGGTCGCCATGATCGCGACCGGCATCGTGCTGCTCGTGGTCTCGGGTCCGATCATGTTCTGGATCTTCGGTCTCGTGCTGTGCCTGTTCGTCGGTCCCGCACAGTCGTCGGCACGCACCTTCCTGGCGCGCCTCACCCCGCCGGGCCGGGAAGGCCAGATGTTCGGTCTCTACGCGACGACCGGTCGGGCGGTGTCGTTCCTGGCGCCGACGCTGTTCGGCTTCTTCGCATGGTGGTTCGGTACCGACCGGGCCGGCATCGTGGGACTGTTGCTCGTGCTCGGCGCCGGCCTGCTGTCGTTGCTCGCCGTGCGGGCTCCCGAGATGTCCGCAAAGGACTGATCAGGATCGATCGGTGAGCGCGGCCAGTACCTGGTCGGCGGCGTTGCGGTGCCCGGCCGCGTTCGGATGCAGCGGGATCGACCCGGCGGCCGGCTGCAGACCGGCCATCCATCGGGTCTCCGGAGCGGCACACACGTCGTGATCGCGGCTCGAAGAACGCAGGTCTACGTAGTCCGCGTCGGCGGCCTCGGCCTGCTCGCGCATGACGGTGTTCAACCGGTCGATCTTCTCCTGCAGATAGGTCGCGTCCTCGGGCCAGATCCGCTGGTCGGGGAAGCAGCCACCGTCGCGGATGCCGGTGGGATAGCCGACGAGGACGATGCGTGCCTCCGGTGAGCGTCGACGGATCTCGTCGATCACGGTGGTGTAGGTGGGTGCGAAAGCGTCGATGGTGGCGTCGACGCGGTCGGCGCCACCGGTGGTGTTCGTGATCGCGCACGACGCGCCCTCCGGCGGTGCCGAGAGATTCACGCATCCCAGCGCCAGTTGGACGAGGCCGATGTCGTTGCCGCCGATGCCCACCGTGACGAGTTCGGTGTCGGGTCGCAGCGAGTCGTACTGGGGTGGCACCGTCCCGCCGCGGAAGGTGGTCTGCGGCATCGCGAAATCGAGGGAGGTGGCGGCGCCGCACGACGCGTCGACGAAGTTGTCGATGCCGAGTCCGGCAGCGACGAGGGTGGGATAGTTGCTCCCCGACCGTCCGCACGGATCGCCTTCGGTCTGCGGCGGGATGCCGGGTCCGGCGGTGAAGGAGTCTCCCAGGGCCACGTACGACTCGTAGTCCGCAGCCGGGGCCGTCTCCTCCGTCCCGGCGCAAGCCGCCCCCGCTACCACGAACGTGATTGCGGCGCAGGCGATGACGCCCGCTCGTCGGAGGGGTCTCGGTCTCGTCACATCGGACCTCGCAATCAGTGGAGCCGATGTATCCGAGGCTACAGGTGCGCCGGTGGCCGGGACGCGGGCCGGAGCGCGACGTCGCGTTCCGCGCTTCGAATCGGCCTCACGCCTTGAAGTAGACGATCTGGTGCGAGGTCGCGAGCAGGACGCCGTCGCGTCCCCACAGCCGAGCGCTCTGGTCGAAGAAGCCCTGTTCGAAGCGATGCGCCCGTGCGGTGGCGAGGACGGGGCTGTCGGATTGCGCGGCAACGGTCTCCGGGTCGGCGTGGAAGTAGGTCGTCATGGAGACCGTGCCGGCCGGCAGTACCCGACCCAGCCGCAGGAAGGCGCGGGGATAGAAGATGTCGCACATCGCGGTGAGCGAGGCGAAGTCGAGCGGGCGCGACGGCACGTCGCGCACCCACAGGGTCGACGTGGAGTCGGCGACCTCGGCGCTGCCCTCCTCGGGAACGACCCCGGTGGCGTACCGCATCTCGTAGTTGCGTGCCCACGCGATGAAGTCGGGCAGCGGTGTCGGTTCGAGCGAGTCGGGTGCGGGGACGGCCGGTGCCTGCGGTTCGGTCGACGACCAGGTGGGGCGACGGAGACCGAAGACGGCCGTCGCGGTGGTGGCGACCTCGCCGCCCTGCGACAGTTCGAGCGACCAGTGCTGGGTGGTCCGGTTCGTGCGCACCGGTCGCGCCGTGATGTCGAACGGTCCGTCGGTGATGGGTCCGGCGAAGTTGACCGTCAGGGACAGCGGCATGCCGAGGACATCAGGATGCCGTTCGACCGCGCGCAGAAGGGTCGCGGCGGTGATACCGCCGAACGGGCCGACCATGTTCGCGTAGGCGGGATGCGTATGCCCTTCGGTGCGATCGTCCCGGACTTCGAACAGGTCGACGGCGGCGTCGAAGACGTGAGTGGTCACCGAGACGTCGGTCATGACAGGGTCTCCTCGGAAAAGGTGTCGCGCAGGTCGGATCCGTACGACAACATACCGAGAATCCGGGTGGCGACCGGCTCGGGCCCGCCTAGGCGTTCCGTCGCCGCGCGATCGCGTTCGCGACCTCGGCAGGAGCCTCCTCCGGGATCCAGTGCGAGACGTCGGGCAGGATCACGAAGTCGTAGTCGGCGTCGACGAACTCACCACACCGTTCGGCGCCGGCGCGGCCGATCGCGATGTCGGCGGTGCTCCAGAGGTAGGTCGTCGGGACGCGGACCGGGGGAGTCGAATCGAGATCCCGTGTCATGGCGCGATACCAGTTCAGGGCGGCGGTGAGAGCGCCCGGCGCGGACATCGCGGCGACGTAGTGGTCCACCGCGGCGCGGTCGACGCCCGGCGCGAACATCGCCCGCAGGCGCCGCGCGTCGTCGGCGAGGAGGAGGTCCTCCGCCTTGCCCTCCTCCCGGAAGAGGCCGATGTAGGAGGAGCGCTCGCGTTGGTCGGCGTCCTCGCGCAGCGCCCAGCCGTAGGCGGCGAGGTGGGGGACCGAGACCGCGGTCAGCGCCGAGACGCGGTCGGGATGGTGGGCGGCGAAGTACCACGCCACGGCGGCGCCCCAGTCGTGTCCCGCGAGGTGGACGCGAGCGAGACCGAATTCGTCGAGCAGACCGAGGACATCACCGGCGAGCGCCGGCACCCCGTAGTGCTCGACGCCGGCCGGCCGGGCGCCGGGGGAGTATCCGCGCTGGTCGGGGGCGATCACGCGGAAACCGCGTTCGACGAGCAGGCGGGCCACCGGCGTCCAGCTGCGTGATGTCTGGGGGAAGCCGTGCAGGAGCACGACGGGTGTGCCGTCCCTCGGACCCGCCACGCGCACGTCGAAGGTCAAATCGTCGTAGGTGGCGGGTTCGCTCGATGCCATGGGAACCACGTTACGGAAGGGGAGGGTCTCCGACAGGATTTCCCGTCCACCTCGACGAACCGGAGTCGCTCCGGCCCGTCACCGGTCGCCGGACGTCCGACGTGGCCGCCACGCCGCCGTGCCCAGCAGGATCAGACGCATCTGCTTCTCGGCGCGGGTGACCACCTCCGTTTCCTGCGCGCTGCCGGGACGTTCGACGGCGAGAAGGTCGAGGACGAAGTCGAGCATCGCGGTCACCAGCAGGTCGGCGGCCATCTCGAGATCGTCGAACTGCCAGTCGTCGAAGCCGGGGGAGCGGCCCAGGTCGGCGGCGAGTTCACTCGTGAGCAGGCGCAACTCGACGGAGATGGCGGCGGCGACCTCGGGTACTCCGCCGTGGCGTTCGCGGGCGAGGAACCGGAAGGTCGCCTTGTGGGCCCGTACCTGCTGGACCAGCACGTCCAGGGACTGACGGGCGCCGGACGGTCCGGGGGTGCGTCGCGCGTCGCGCAGAAGACGGCGCAGCACCCGCATCGTGTCGGCGGCGAGGGTGACGCCGAGTTCGTCCATCGACGAGAAGTGCCGGTAGAACGCGGTGGGCACGATGCCCGCGTGACGGGCCACCTCCCGCAGGCTCACCCCGCCGAGTCCTCGGTCGGCGGACAGGTCGAGGGCGGCGTCGAGAAGCGCCTGGCGCGTGCGTTCCTTGCGTTCGGCGCGCGTGGTCGGCGGAGGTGCGGAAGCGGTGGACACGCTCCGAGTCTAGGCACGATGGGCTCGGCGGCGTCCGAGCAACTGTAACCGCGATCACACCCGGGTTGACAGCCAGGTGTGTCCGGCTGTCACACTGATTTCAGTGCACATTCGTTCACTGAGCACGCAGAGGTCTACCGAAAGGCGGACAGACATGATCGTGCGCGACCGTCCGACACCCGTCCCGCGCTCGGGTTCGTTACGAAAGCTCCTGGTAGGAGCACTCGAATTGCTGTCCTACCCCCACCACCCGGACCGCTATCTGGAACTTGCCGACCCGCTGCTCGTCACGTCGGCGAACTATGCCCGGATTACAGATGTGGACCGAAGTGCCACCGATTCGCTCACGTTCACGGTGCGCCCCGCACGGTCGTGCCGCCCCCTTCCCGGGCAGTACGTGACCGTGGCGGTGCGGGTCGACGGGGTGCGGCACACGCGCTGCTATTCGCCTACCCTTGTGGATACGGAGACGCAGCGGCATCCCGACCTGCGCTTCACCATCGGCAGGCACCCCGACGGCACCGTCTCGCGTCACCTCCACGACCATGCGAGGGTCGGCGACGTCGTCGAACTCGGTCCTGTGGCAGGCGAGTTCGTGGTGCCGAGCCCTCGCCCGCGGCGGCTGCTGTTCGTCGCCGCGGGTTCCGGGCTGACGCCGGTGCTGTCGATGCTCACCGGTCTCGTCGCCGAGGGGTACGACGGGTCCGTGGTCCTGCTCTACTACACCCGTACGCCCGGACACGTCCCGCGCCGCGCCGAACTCGACGTTCTCGCCGACCGGCCCAACATCGAGATCGTCCATGCACACACACGATCCGGCGGCGGACTGCTGCACGGACGGTTCGACCGCAGCCACCTCGCGGCCGTCGCACCCTGGTACGCCGACACGCCCACCTTCGTGTGCGGCCCGGCGGAGATGGTCACGAGCATCCGCGAGGTCTACGCCGAGCGCGGCGCCGAGGCCATGGTGAACACCGAGGAATTCGTCCTCGTGCCATCGGTTGCGTCGACAGATGATGCCGGCGGTGAGATCTCCTTCGCCGAATCCGGCATCGTTGCCGAGAACACCGGATCGACGCTGCTCGCACAGGCCGAAGCGGCCGGTCTCACGCCCGAACACGGATGCCGCATGGGTATCTGCCACAGCTGCACCGCAGTCAGGCTGTCGGGGTGCACCCGCGACGTGCGTACCGGCGACGTCG
>NZ_SDMJ01000015.1:0-54944 GCF_004153645.1 Rhodococcus sp. Q1
TACGGCCAGGTCGTCACGGTCGACGACCCGTGGGGCTACGGCAACTCGCTCGAGTGGGCGACGACCTGCCCGCCGCCACGGCACAACTTCTACGAGCTGCCGCGGATCCGGTCGGAGCGTCCCGCTTTCGAGCTGCACTACCCGCACATGATCGAGCGGATCCGCGCCGAATCACACATCTTTCCGCTCGGCATCGGACGCGAATCGCACCTCGCCGAGGACACCGCGCACCGCAGTGAGCATCCGGGTCCGGCGCCCCGCGCCGCCTCGGCGCACGGCTCGTCGGACGCAGAGCGAGACTTCCGGTGAGCGACTACGACCCGCCCGGCGGCACCGCCGCCCGGAGCCCGGGATCCGGGCTTCCATCCGCACCATACCATCGGATCAACGACTATCCGATGGTATGGTGCGGAGATGGCCTCGCCTGACGTCGCTTCCCGGTGGCCTGCCGTCGCCTACGAGCAGCACCCCTGGAGCAGCGGCGACACCTACGGCTCGCGCCGGGAACGGCGCCTCACCACCGGCCCCTACCGGGCCGCCGTCCCTCCCTTCATCGCGCACCGGCCCGTCCCGCTCGGCGGCGACCTGCAGGCACTGACCGAGGACGCGGCGACGGAACTGGCCCGGTTCGACGTCGAGGTCGGCCATATCACCGCCCCCTTCGCCTCCATCCTGCTGCGCACCGAGAGCGCGTCGAGCTCCGAGATCGAGAATCTCTCCAGCGGCGCCCGGCAGATCGCGCTGGCCGAACTCGGCGAACACGCCTCCCGCAACGCCCGGCTCATCGTCGGCAACGTGCGCGCGATGCGCGCGGCGCTGGAGCTGTCCGATGCCCTCGACGCCGCCGCGATCCTGCGGATGCACCACGCGCTGCTCGAACACGACGACCCGGCGATCGCGGGCCGGTGGCGGCAGCAGCAGGTGTGGATCGGTGGCGGCAGCCTGGGCCCGCACACCGCGCAGTTCGTGCCCCCGCACCACGAGCGGGTACCGGAGCTGATCGACGATCTGGTGGTCTTCACCGGCCGCGACGATCTGCCGGTGGTGGCGCAGATCGCGGTCGCGCACGCCCAGTTCGAGACCATCCACCCCTTCCCGGACGGCAACGGCCGCGTCGGACGGGCGTTGATCCAGGCGATGCTGCGGGGCGGGCAGCTCACCCGCAGTGTCGCCGTACCGGTCTCCGCGGGACTGCTGCACAACACGGCGGAGTACTTCGCGGCGCTCGGCGCCTACCGCGCCGGCGATGTCGAACCGATCGTGCGGTCCATCGTGGACGCCTCGTGCGCGGCGGTCACCAACGGCCGCACCCTCGTCGCCGATCTCGAGGCGGTGCGGGACGCCTGGCGGAGCCGGGTGACGGCCCGGCGGGACTCGGCGGTGCACCGACTGGTGGACGTGCTGCTGCGGCAGCCGGTGATCGACAACCGCACGGCCGCGTCCGCTCTGTCGGTGACCGGCGCCAACGCCCAGATCGCGATCGACCGGCTGGTGGACGCGGGGGTTCTCACACAGATCACCGAGGGTCGCCGCAACCGCCTCTGGCAGGCGAAGGACGTGGTGCGGGTGCTCGACGAGTTCGCCGCGCGCGCCACACGCCGCCGCGGCTGAGCCGGCCGGAACCGGTTCAGCCCGGGATGTCGCGCGGATCGTGGCCGTAGGTGTTGCGTTCGCCGATGGTCCCGTCCAGGTTGTGGACGAGATGTTCGACCTTGCGTCGGCGCGCTTCGTCGCGGCCGGCCGCGACGGCCTCCTCGCGCGTGGTGTAGGTGCCGAGCAGCTCGCTCGAGCCCTCGATCCGGTTGTGCCAGGATCCGTCCTGGTGGAACGTCTCGACGTCACCTGCGGGCATGGCGTGCTCCTCTCCTCGACGGGCCTCGTTCGTCGCGTACCCGGCGACGAGCCCGCCCGAACCCCGAACGCGTCCCGGTCTCCGCTGCCCCGTCGGTTCCTGCTGTCACACTGGACTCGCACATCTGTACGAGTGGTTCACGGGAGGAGCATCGTGGCGGGCAGCGCGACCGAACCGGGATTGTCGGACTGGATCGGGTCGTATCTGGAGACCCTGCAGACGGCGAAGCGGTCCCCGCACACCGTCAAGGCGTACCGGCTCGATCTGTACGCGGTGCGCGCCCACCTCGCCGACGTGGGCGGGATTCCGGAGGAGACCCTGGCGCTCGGCGACGTGACGGTGCGCCGGTTGCGGTCGGCGTTCGCCGCGTTCGCCGCCGAGCGGCAACCGGCGTCGGTGCGCCGCGCCTGGTCGGTGTGGAACAACTTCTGCAACTTCCTCGTCTCCGAAGGAGTCTCGGAAGGCAACCCGATGGCGTCGATCGCGCAGCCGAAGAAACCGCAGCACACCCCGAAAGCGTTCTCCCCCACCGCGATCACTCAGCTCGTCGACACCGTCACGATGGAGGCGCAACGCCCGGCCGAATCGGCGCGGGACTGGCCGCAACGGGATCTGGCGCTCATCGCCACCCTGCTGCTCACCGGCATCCGCTCGGACGAGCTGATCCGCCTCGATGTGGGCAGCATCCTCGGCGGCCGGGAGGCCCCGGTGCTGCGGGTGCTCGGCAAGGGCGCGATCGAACGGGAGATCCCCCTCGAGGACAGTTGGACGGCGATCGTCTGCGCCTATCTCGAGGAACGCTACGCCCGCTTCCCCGCCGCACGGCGCCGCACCCGCGACCGCGACGAGCTGCCGGTGTGGGAGCGGCACGATCCGACCGATCCGCTGTTCGTCGGCGCGGACGGCAGACGCATCACCCGCGGCACCCTGCAGTACCGGGTGCGGCGCATCTACCGCCGCGCGGGCATCGAATCGGAACGCAAACGCGGGGCGCTCGCCCACGCGCTGCGGCACACCTTCGCGACGAGCCTGGCCGACAGTGGCGCGACGATGGTGGAGTTGCAGCAACTGCTCGGGCATCGCTCGTTGCAGACGGTGCAGGTGTACACCTCGGCGACCGACGACGCGGTGCGGCATGCCGCGCGGCACAACCCCGTCTACGGGTTGCTCGGCCCCGGGCGCGAGCCGGGCGGCGACGGGCCGGACTAGCCCGCTGGGGGCCGGTGGGCTCCTCGGTTGCGCTGTGGGCGGGCGCGGCAACTGCAAGACTGGGGATCGATCCATCCGGCAACGTGAAGGAGCATCCATGAGCATCGAGCAGACCGAACCCCGCCGTCATCGAGTGGTCGTGATCGGATCCGGATTCGGAGGGCTGTTCGGAACCCAGGCCCTGGCTCGTGCCGATGTGGACGTCACGGTCGTGGCGCGCACCACCCACCATCTGTTCCAGCCGTTGCTGTACCAGGTGGCGACGGGCATCCTGTCGGTCGGCGACATCGCCCCCGCGACCCGCATGGTGCTGCGCAAGCAGAAGAACGCGCAGGTGCTGCTCGGGGACGTCGAGAAGATCGACCTGGAGAACCGGACGGTGACCTCCCGCTTCCTCGAGCGCTACACCACCACCCCCTTCGACAGTCTCATCGTCGCCGCCGGGGCCGGCCAGTCCTATTTCGGCAACGATCAGTTCGCCGAGTTCGCGCCGGGCATGAAGACCATCGACGACGCCCTGGAATTGCGGGGCCGGATCCTCGGGGCGTTCGAGCAGGCCGAACTGTCGCACGATCACGAGGAACGCGCCCGGCTGCTGACCTTCGTGGTGGTCGGCGCCGGCCCGACGGGTGTGGAGCTCGCGGGGCAGATCGCGGAACTCTCGCGCCGCACCCTCAAGGGCACCTTCCGCAACATCGATCCGACGGAGGCGCGGGTGGTGCTGCTCGACGGCGCCTCCGATGTGCTGCCGGTCTACGGCGGCAAGCTCAGCCGCAAGGCCCGCAAGACCCTCGAGCGGCTCGGGGTGGAGATCCAGCTCGGGGCGATGGTCACCGACGTCGACGCCGACGGATTGACGGTCAAGGAGAAGGACGGTTCGCAGCGGCGCATCGAATCGCAGTGCAAGGTGTGGTCGGCGGGCGTGGCGGCCAGCCCGCTCGGCAAGCAGCTGGCCGAACAATCCGGGGCGCAGATCGACCGCGCGGGCCGGGTGGAGGTGCTGCCGGATCTGACGCTGCCGGGGTATCCGAACGTGTTCGTCATCGGCGACATGATGTCGCTGAACAAGCTGCCCGGTCTGGCACAGGTGGCGATGCAGGGGGGCAAGTACGCGGCCCGGCAGATCATCGCCTCGCTCGGCGGCGCCGATCCGACGCATCGGGAACCGTTCAAGTATTTCGACAAGGGCAGTATGGCGACGATCTCGCGGTTCAGTGCGGTCGCGAAGGTCGGCAAGCTCGAGATCAGCGGGTTCCTGGGCTGGGTGGCGTGGCTGTTCATCCACCTGCTGTATCTGGTGGGGTTCTCGTCGAAGGTCTCGACGCTGCTGTCGTGGGCGCAGGCGTTCTTCTCCGCCGGCCGCAACGAGATGGCGGCCACCGAACAGCAGGTGTTCGCCCGGATGGCAATCGAGCACATGCGGGCGGAAGGCCCGAACGAGGCCTCCGAAGCGGCGGAGGAACGGTCCGCGCAGACGTCGGCCGCGCAGGGCCGGGGTGGGGCGCAGGCCGCGGGCTGACGCTGTTCGCTCCGGCCGGGACTTCTGGTTCCGGCCGGAGCCGTCGGTCTGCGGTGTCGGGTGGGCGGGCGGTCAGTGCCCGATGCGGTCGGCGTCGGTGATGTTGGCGAGTCGCACCTGTCCCTGCGCGACGAGGCGGTCCTGCTCGTCGACGATCTCCACGCGCCACACCTGCTGGGTGCGGCCGCGGTGCACGGGGGTGCCGGTGGCGGTGAGGACACCGTCGCGGGTCGCGCGGAGGAAGTCGGTGTTGTTGTTGACCCCGACGACATTGCCCTTGTCCCCCAGCCAGGTGGCGCCGGCGACACTGGCGACGGTTTCGATCACCGCGCAGTACACACCGCCGTGCACGATGCCGTAGGGCTGGTGCTGCGCCGGGGTGATGGTCCAGCGGGCCCGCGCGAGGTCGGGGCCGAGCTCGACGAACTCAAGACCGAGGGCGGTGTTGAAACCGGTCTCGTTGGCGGTGTTGATCGACTGCACATCGTGCTGCGCCGAGGTGGAGGTGGACTGGTCGCTCATACGGGCTTTCCCTTGTTCGTGCGTGCGGTCGACCGGCCGCCGGGACAGGTGGCCGTCGAACGATGGTAGGACATGGCGGTTTTCGGAAGGTCGCGCCCGACCCCGGTGCGGTCCCCACATCGTTCGTCCGTCGACGCTGCGCCCAGTGCAGGCGATCCGCTCACGGGAAGGTCACCAGGAGCGCGTACGCGACGATCGAGTAACCGTCGGGAATCGGTCCGTACCGGTGCACGGCCCTGGCCCCTTCGTACTCGACGCCGTACCAGCCCGCATCCTCGGTGGGGATCCTCCTCGTCCGTTGGATCACCGGGTGACGTTCGGCGACCAGCACTCGACCTTCGGGCCGGGTGCGGTAGACCATCCACAGGTAGCGGTCCCACACCAGATGCCCCGTCAGCACGACATCTCCGAGGGTGTCGAGCTGCGGCGGGAGCACGGTGGTGACGCCGTGACCGAGATGGGCGAGCAACTCGACGCGATCGTCGACGGTGATCTGCTCGACGCGGGCGGGAATGTCGCGCACGAGTTCGCGAATGCAGTCCGTCGCGCCGGGCGTGGTCCAGTAGGTGGTCGGCCGACACACCTGCCCGGGGGTGGGTTGATCGGGCCACGGTTCGAGGTCCTCGATCATCCACAATGTGGTCACCGGTCGATCATCACACTGCCCGGCGAGACCGGCCATCCCCTGACATGCGCCGGTCCGGTCCGGCGACACCGATGTCCCGCCGCGGCGCCGCACACGGTCGATGACGTCGACGAGCATGCGGTCGTCGGTGCCGTTCGGTGCATGGCTGCTGCGCCACGGTACGTCCGGGCTCCACTCGTCACCGTGTGCTGTTCCGGTTGCGGGACGCTACCCCCGGCGCGCACCGGCATCCACCCCGACAGGACCGTCAGGGCGCACACCGGTGTCGATGGACGCCCCCGTGCCGTTGCGTCTTCGACCCGTGCCCCGGGCCGCCCGGGCCGCCCGGGCCGGGTCGGCGGTCGCGGGCGTGGCGGCGACAGCGACAGGGCATCGCGCGGATAGTCGACAACGGGGGCGGGGACTTGTGGCTCCCGGGTACACGACGGCGGGCCTCACGTGATCGTGAGGCCCGCCGCGGGAAGGGACCGGGAGTCACTGCAGCCCTCAGGACTCCGCTGCGGTCCGGCAGTCGGAACGACGTCGATTATAGGGAAGGCTGCCCTAATCCAGCAAGGCCCCGGACGGGACGGCCGACGGCGACGAAGGCGTCGAGCAACGCCTGGCCGCGGCGCGCGGCGGTGCGCCGGGACGCGCCGCCGAGCACGGGCAGCCGGTCGGCGCCGGTGACGACGGTGCGGCCGACGATCGCCCAGAACCGGGACCGGTCGAGCGGGGCGTGGGCGCGCAACGCGAGATGGACGGCGGTCAGGGCGGTCGTGGCGCGGTGCGCGGTCCACACCGCCATCGCCTGCTCGCACGGCAGCACCACCACGTCGCGCTGCCCGGCGGCGCGGTCGTCGGGCAGCACCCGCAGGGTGTCGTCGGCGAGGCCGGCCCAATCGATGCAGCCGTCGCTGTCCTGGTGCAGCCACAGATTGTCCAGTCCGGGATCCCAGACGCGGCCCTCGAGGGCGTAGGGGGCCAGGACGCGGCCCACGACGGCGTGGATGAGAGCACCGGCGACCTGCTCGACGGCGATGCGCGGATCCTCGGTGTCGAGCAGGGCGCGGTCGTAGAGCGCCCCGATGCGCTGCTGCCGTTCACCGCCGCCGAGGAACCACCAGCGGCGACGGGGTTCTTCGTCGATACAGGCCACCGCGTAGACGCGGGGGGCTCCCGCGGCCAGTGCGCGCAACCGGGCGCGCGTGTCCTCGAACGGGCGGACGGGTGCCGCCGTGGGCGGCAGCAGCAGCGTCGTCATCCGACACCTCCTGATCGACGGTCAGCTTTGATTAGGCAAGCCTAACCATTGCATCCGGGGGTGGTGTGCGCAACCCCATCCCCTCCTCCCGCCGAGACATAGGATTCCGTAACCTAACTCCGACGGCCTTCGCGTCCCCACGATCGCGACGACCCGAACCGCACCACCGCCTTCCCGAGGAGCAGCTCGCGCCCGTGACCGTCACCCCTCACCCCCCACCGGACGCCGACGCGACCGCCCCGCCCCACGCGGGCCGCCGGATCGCCGCCCTCTCGTGCGACCTCGCCCTCCTCGCCCTGCCCCTGCTCGTCGGCGCCCTGGTCGTCGACACCCTCGCCGACGCCAAGGGCGGCGGCCAGACCGACCGCATCGTCTTCGGCGGCGCTGCCCTGGTCGCCGCCGCCGGGCTGCTGTGGTGGAACCACGGCTACCGCGCCGGCCGCACCGGACAGAGCCTGGGCCTGCAATGGACCGGTCTCGTGCTGCGCGACCCGGCCACCGGCGGACCGGTCGGCACCCGCCGCGCCCTGCTGCGCCGTAGCACCGAGATCGTCACCGAACGCCACGCCCGCCACGACGACTTCACCCCGCGCCCCACCGACGGCAGCATCGCCGCCCTGCGCCGCCGCCGCCTGCTCGGCCTGGCCGCCCTGACCGTGCTGCTCGTGCTCGGCGCGCTCGCCAGCATCGCCGTCGGTGCCCGCCCGATGAGCTTCGCGGAGGTCTTCCACGCCCTGGTCGTCAACGACGGCTCCGACACCGACGTGATCGTGCACTCGCTGCGCATCCCCCGCACCCTGCTCGCGCTGCTGGTCGGCACCGCCCTCGGCGTCGCCGGTGCCCTCATCCAGGGCCACACCCGCAACCCGCTCGCCGACGCCGGTCTGCTCGGCATCAACGCCGGCGCCGCCTTCCTGGTGGTGCTGTCGATCTACCTGTTCGGGCTGAGCAGCCCGGCGCAGTATCTGTGGTTCGCCTTCGCCGGCTCCGCCCTCGCCAGCATCGTGGTGTTCGGCGTCGCGTCCATCGGCAACGGCCGCTCCAGCCCGCTGAGCCTGGCGCTGGCCGGCGCGGCCGTCGCGTTCTTCCTGCAGGCGATGATCCAGACCATCGTGCTGCTCGACCAGACCAGCCTCGACGGCTACCGCTTCTGGGTGGTCGGCTCCGTCGCCGGCCGCGGCATGGACGTCTTCTGGCAGGTGGCCCCGTTCATCGTCGTCGGCCTGCTCGTCGCGCTCGCCTCCACCCCGGCACTGAACCTGCTCAGCCTCGGCGAGGACGTCGCCCGCTCGCTCGGCACCGATGTCGTCACCACCCGGGTGATCGGCATCGCCGCGATCACCGTGCTCACCGGCGCCGCCACCGCCGCCTGCGGACCCATCGCGTTCGTCGGGCTGATCGTCCCGCACATCGCCCGCGCGGTGACCGGCCCCGACTACCGCTGGCTCGTCCCCTACGCCGGGCTGCTCGGCGGGGCGCTGCTCGTCCTCGCCGATGTCGTCGGCCGCATCGTGGTGCGCCCCGGCGAACTGCAGGTCGGTATCGTCCTCGCCCTCATCGGCGCCCCCTTCTTCATCGCCCTCGTCCGTCGCCGGAAGCTGGTGGCCCTGTGAACGACACCCCCACCCCCGCGCTCGCCCCGGACGAGCCGGCCACGACGGGCCGGCGCCGCTCGCCCGTCCAGGTCTCCACCCGCGTGCCGGGCCGGCCCGCCTTCCGCCTCGGCTCCGTCTCGGTCGTCTGGCGCGCCCGCATGGTCGTCGTGTGCGCGCTGATCGTCGTCGCCACCGCCGTGCTGCTGTCGATCTCCCTCGGCCGCGGCGACTACCCGCTCAGCCCGCTGCAGGTCGTCGAGGTGCTCCTCGGCGGCGGCGAACGCCTCGACCGGTTCATCGTGTTCGACCTGCGGCTGCCGCGCGGCATCGCCGCCGTCGTCGTCGGCGCCGCGCTCGCCGTCTCCGGCGCCATCACCCAATCCGTCTCCCGCAACGCCCTGGCCAGCCCCGACATCCTCGGCATCACCGCCGGCGCATCCGCCGCCGCGGTCGCCCTGATCGTCGTCACCGGCGGCGGATCGATCGTCGGACTGCTCGCCACCCTCGGCCTGCCACTGTCGGCGCTGCTCGGCGCGCTGCTCACCGCCGCCGCCATCTACGTGCTCGCCTGGCGGCGCGGCGCCGACGGCTTCCGGCTCGTGCTCATCGGCATCGGTGCCAACGCCATGCTCATCGCCCTGACCCAGTGGATGCTCGTCTCCGCCGACATCAACGACGTCAGCCGCGCCCAGGTGTGGCTGACCGGCTCGCTCAACGGCGTGTCGTGGAGCCAGGTCGTGCCCGCCGCGATCGCCCTGCTCCTCGTCGGCGGCTGGGCCGCCACCGCCTCCTTCACCGTCGGGGCGCTGCGCCTCGGCGACGACACCGCCCGCTCGCTCGGCGTGAAACTGCAGACCCAGCAGGCGCTGCTGCTCATCGCCGCGTGCACGCTCGCCGCCGTCGCCACCGCCGCCGCCGGCCCCATCGGCTTCGTCGCCCTCGCCGCCCCGCAGATCGCCCTGCGGCTGGTCGGCTCGGCGGGCAGCCCGATCGTCGCCTCCGCCCTGACCGGGGCGCTGTTCGTCGTCGCCGCCGACCTGATCGCCCGCACCATCCTGCCCGTGCCGCTGCCCGTCGGCCTGGTCACCTCCGCGCTCGGCGGCCCCTTCCTGCTGTACCTGCTGGTGCGTTCCAACCGAAAGGTCTCCCGATGACCGACACCCACCCGACCCCCGCCCCGGCGCCCGGACGGATCGAGCACGCCGCGCCACGGCTGGTCGCCGAGCACATCGGCCTCGGCTACGGCGACCGGCTCATCGTCGACGACCTGGACCTGGCCATCCCCACCGGCGTCGTCACCACCGTCATCGGCCCCAACGGCTGCGGCAAATCCACCCTGCTGCGCGCCCTGAGCCGGCTGCTCGAGCCCCGCACCGGCACCGTGCTGCTCGACGGGCACGACATCACCACCCTGCGCACCCGCGAGGTCGCCCGGGTGCTCGGCATGCTGCCGCAGGCCCCCCTCGCCCCCGAAGGCCTCACCGTCGCCGACCTGGTCGCCCGCGGCCGGCACCCGCACCAGTCCTGGTTCCGGCAGTGGTCCTCCGACGACGAGGACGAGGTCGCCGTCGCCCTCGAACGCACCGGCATCGCCGACCTCGCCGACCGGCCCATCGACGAACTGTCCGGCGGGCAGCGGCAACGCGCCTGGATCTCCATGGCGCTCGCCCAGGGCACCGACATCCTGCTGCTCGACGAACCGACCACCTATCTCGACCTGGCGCACTCGGTGGAGGTCCTCGACCTCGTCGACCGGCTGCACAGCGAACTCGGCCGCACCGTGGTGATGGTGCTGCACGACCTGAACCTGGCCGTGCGCTACAGCGACCACCTGGTGGTGATGAAGGACGGCCGCGTCGTCGCCTCCGGTGTCCCGTCCGAGGTGATCTCCGTGGAACTGCTGCGGGAGGTGTTCGATCTCGACGCCTCCGTCATCGACGATCCGGTCTCCGACCGGCCGCTGATCGTTCCCATCGGCACCCGCCACGTCTACGGCGCCGCCGGAGGTCCCCACCGGGCGTGACCAGGATCCCACCCCAGGTCAATCCCTACGACCAGGGGTAGTACGCACATTCGTCGGAGAAATCCGTAGAATCGACCCATGGCAGCACTCGGCGAACTCGAACGCGCAGTGATGGACCACCTGTGGTCCACCCCGGAACCCCAGACCGTCCGGCAGGTCCACGAGGCCCTCTCGGCCCACCGCAATCTCGCCTACACCACCGTCATGACGGTCCTGCAGCGCCTCGCCAAGAAGAACCTCGTCATCCAGCAACGCGACGACCGCGCCCACCGCTACCTGCCGGTGCACGGCCGCGACGAACTCGTCGCCAGCCTCATGGTCGACGCCCTCGACCAGGCCGACGAGACCGCCGGTCGCGCCGCCGCCCTCGTCCACTTCGTCGGCCGCGTCGGCGCCGACGAAGCCGCCGCCCTGCGCGCGGCGCTGGCGAAACTCGAAGCGCACCACGGCGACGACAGCACCGGCCACGACACCGAGCGGGCCGGCTGACACACTCGATGTCATGAACGCGACCACGGCGCTGTTCTTCGGAACCACAGCGCTTCTCCTCGCCGGACCGGTGCCGGGGCTGCTCGCCCGCGCCACCTGGCCGCACCGCAACCCCCGGGCCGCCCTGGTGCTGTGGCAGTCCGTGGCGCTGGCGGCGGTGCTCTCCGCGTTCAGCAGCGGTCTGGCCATCGCGGCCCGACTGCTCGCCCCCGGCGCCGACGGCCGCCCCACCACCGGCCCCCTCGAAGAGATCGACGCCCTCGGTCTGCCCCTGTGGCTGACCTACATCGTCGTGTTCGCCCTCACCGTGTTCATCGGTGCCCGCCTGATCTTCTCCGTACTGCGCGTCGCGGTGCGCACTCGCCGCCGCCGCTCCCGCCACCGCATGCTCGTCGACCTGCTCGACCGCCGCGAGAGCGGCGCCGCCGTCCGCCGCCACCCGCACGTACGCATCCTCGACACCGCCGACCCCATCGCCTACTGCCTGCCCGGGCTGCGGCACCGCGTGGTGCTCAGCGAAGGCACCCTCGACAACCTCGGCGACGACGAACTGCGCGCGATCCTGCGCCACGAACACTCCCACCTGCGGGCCCGCCACGACCTCATCCTCGAGGCGTTCACCGCCGTCTACGAAGCGTTCCCCCGCGTCGTGCGCTCCGGCTCGGCGCTCGGCTCGGTGAAACTGCTCGTCGAACTGCTCGCCGACGACTCCGCCGTCCGCAAGACCGGCCCCGCCCCCCTCGCCCGCGCCCTCGTGGCGTGCGCCGGCGCCCACACCCCCACCGGTGCCCTCGCCGTCGGCGGACCCAGCACCGTGCTGCGCGTGCAGCGACTCACCGGACCCGGCCCCCACCTCGGGATTTCCGCCGCCGCCTACACCGCCGCCGCCGCGATCCTCGTCGTACCCACCATCGCCGTAGCGGTGCCCTGGCTCACCGAACTGTCCCTGCTGCTCGGCCGCTGAGTCCCGACACGCCGCCCCGCTCGGCCCGCCCCGATTTCGATCGGCCCCCTTTTCGGGGGAAGCTGTAGACCATGACCGTCGAACGCACCGAAACACCGCAGGCCCAGATCGGCGTGACCGGACTGGCCGTGATGGGCTCGAACATCGCCCGCAACTTCGCCCGCCACGGCTACACCGTCGCCCTCCACAACCGCAGCATCGCCAGGACCGACGCGTTGCTCGCCGAGCACGGCGACGACGGCACCTTCGTCCGCACCGAGACCATCGACGAGTTCGTCGCCGCCCTCGAGAAGCCGCGCCGCGTCCTGATCATGGTCAAGGCCGGCGACGCCACCGACGCGGTCATCGACGAGCTAGCCGACGCCATGGAACCCGGCGACATCATCATCGACGGCGGCAACGCCCTCTACACCGACACCATCCGCCGCGAAGCCGCCCTGCGCGCCCGCGGCCTGCACTTCGTCGGCGCCGGCATCTCCGGCGGCGAGGAAGGCGCCCTCAACGGCCCGTCCATCATGCCCGGCGGCCCCGCCGAATCGTACGAAGCGCTCGGCCCGCTGCTCGAAACCATCGCCGCCCAGGTCGACGGCACCCCCTGCTGCACCCACATCGGCCCCGACGGGGCCGGCCACTTCGTGAAGATGGTGCACAACGGCATCGAATACGCCGACATGCAGCTCATCGGCGAGGCCTACCACCTGCTGCGCGACGCCCTCGGCTACGAGGCCGGGCAGATCGCCGACGTCTTCGCCGACTGGAACACCGGCACCCTCGAGTCGTATCTCATCGAGATCACCGCCGAGGTGCTCCGCCAGACCGACGCCGCCACCGGCCGACCCCTCGTCGACGTCATCGTCGACGCCGCCGAACAGAAGGGCACCGGCCGCTGGACCGTCAAGGCCGCCCTCGACCTCGGTGTCCCCGTCACCGGCATCGCCGAAGCGGTCTTCGCCCGCGCCCTGTCCGGCTCCCGCGACCAGCGCGCCGCCGCCCGCGGTCTCGCCGCCGGCAACCTCGGCGCCGCCCCCACCGACGCCGCGCAGTTCACCGAGGACATCCGCGCCGCCCTGTACGCCTCGAAGATCGTCGCCTACGCGCAGGGCTTCGACCAGATCGCCGCCGGCAGCGCCGAATACGGCTGGAACGTCGACCGCGCCGCCCTGGCCACCATCTGGCGCGGCGGCTGCATCATCCGCGCCCAGTTCCTCAACCGCATCAAGGAGGCCTACGACGCCGACCCGGCCCTGCCCAGCCTGATCCTCGCGCCGTACTTCCGCGACGCCATCGAGGTCGGCATCGACAGCTGGCGCCGCGTCGTGGTCACCGCCACCGCGCTCGGCATCCCCATCCCGGCGTTCGCATCGTCGCTGTCCTACTACGACGGGCTGCGCGCCGACCGGCTGCCCGCCGCCCTCACCCAGGGCCAGCGCGACTTCTTCGGCGCCCACACCTACGAACGCACCGACAAGCCGGGCAAGTTCCACACCCTGTGGAGCGGGGACCGCTCCGAAATACAGGCCTGACCCGATGACGGGCACGGCAGTCGCCGTCCTGTGCGCGCTCGCCGCCGCCGCGCTCGTCGCGGTCGGCAGTATCGCGCAACAGAGCTCGGCCGCTGCCGTGCCCGACACCGATTCCCTCGTCGGCTCACTGCTGCGCAGCCCCCGCTGGTGGGCGGGCATCCTCGGCGACGGCGGCAGCTACCTGCTGCAGGTCGTCGCGCTCGCGTTCGGGTCCGTGCTGCTCGTCCAGCCCCTGCTGGTCGCATCGCTGCTGTTCGCGTTGCCGCTCGCCGCCGCGACCACCGGCCGCCGCGTCACCCGCACCACCTGGCTGCTCGCCGGCGCGCTGTGCGCGGCGCTGGCGGTGTTCCTGCTCGTCGGCAACCCCACCGCAGGCAGCGGCGACCCGTCCGCCGCCCACTGGGCGCTGCCCCTCGGGGCGGTGCTCGCCGTCACCGCCGCCGCCGTCACCCTCGCCGTGCTCTCCCCACGGTTGCGGGCGCTGTCCTTCGGGATCGCCGCCGGCATCCTCTACGGGGTGACCAGCGCGTTCACCAAACACGTCACCGACCTCGCCGAACACGGCATCGGCCAATTGCTCGGCTCGTGGCAGACCTGGACGCTCGTCGCGGCCGGCGCCGCCGCGATCTACCTGCAGCAACGCGCCTTCCAGGCCGGATCGCTCACCGCCTCTCTGCCCGCCCTGACCGTCGGCGAACCCCTCGCCGCGATCGTGCTCGGCACGACCGTGCTCGGCGAACACCTCCGCGCCGACGGCCCCGCCCTGATCCTCGTCGGTGCCGCCGTCGCCGTGATGCTGGTGACCACCGTGGCGCTCTCCCGCGCCCAGGCCGCCGACACCCCCGCCGCGGCTACGCCCGTCCCAGCACTGCCACCAGAAACTCCGCATCGTCGCTGAACGGCCGCAGATCCCAGGTCGACAACCGCAGCTGCGCCGCCAGCCCCGCCGCGGCCGCGTCGGCGAAGAACGCCTCGAACCGGTAGTCGCGGCCCGCCCCGAATCCGATCACCACCCGGCCCTGCGGTGCCAGATGCGCCGCGAAATTGCGCAGCACCGCCACCCGCGTCGACGGCGCCACGAAGGTCATCACATTGCCCGCGCACACGATCACATCGAACTCGGCGGCGACCCCGCGGGACGGCAGATCCAGCTCGGCCAGATCCCCGACCAGCCACCGCGGCCCCGGATGATCCTCCTCCGCCGCCGCGATCAGCACCGGATCCACATCCACCCCCACCACCCTGTGCCCGGCCCGGTGCAGATACCCACCGAGCCGGCCCGGCCCGCACCCGGCATCGAGGATCCGTGCCCCGCGCGGCACCATCGCATCGATCAACCGGGCCTCCCCGACGGTGTCCTGCCCCCGGGCGGCCATGGTGCGGAACCGTTCGACATACCACGACGAATGCGCCGGATTCTGCGCCACCATCTCCTCCCACAGACTCGGCACCCGCTCCGCGCCGCCGCCGTGTTCCGGACCCTCGCCGCCGCTCATTCCCACTCCTTCGTCCCTCGACAACACCTGCTCGACCCTCACCGTAGGCGCCGCACCGTCGTCGGCACCGCGACACACGGCACCGGCCATCAGTAGAATCAGGACCCGTCGACACCACTTCCGGCAGGCGGACACCGTCCGCGACCGGACCCGACGAGAGGACACCGGTGCCCGCGGCACCCGCAGCCACCCCACCACCCGACACCACCTCCCCCGGCGCGGAGTGCGACTCCGGGTCGGAGGGATCCTCTACCGGGCCGGGTCCCCGACCCGGCCCCCGTTCCCCCCGGCAGGGCCGCCCCTGATGTCCGTCCTGCTCGACATCGCCGCCCTCCTCGGCTTCGTGGCGCTCACCGCCGGCACCGCCCTGTTCGTCGCCGCCGAGTTCTCCCTGACCGCCCTCGAACGCAGCACCGTCGACGCGCACGCCCACGACGGCGACCGCCGCGCCCGGCAGGTACAGCACGCGCACCGCACCCTGTCCTTCCAGCTGTCCGGCGCCCAGCTCGGCATCACCATCACCACCCTGATCACCGGCTATCTCGCCGAACCGATCCTCGCGCAGTTCTTCACCCCACTGTTCGACGCGCTCGGCCTGAGCACCTCCGTCGCCGCGACCGTCTCCCTGATCCTCGCGCTGCTCCTCGCCACGTCCTTCTCCATGGTCTTCGGCGAACTCGTCCCCAAGAACATCGCCATCGCCCGCCCGATGGGCACCGCCCGCGCCACCGCCGGCCTCCAACTGGCGTTCTCGCTGCTGTTCCGCTGGGCGATCCTCGGTCTCAACGGCGCCGCCAACCACATCGTGCGACGCCTCGGCATCGAACCCGCCGAGGAACTGCGCTCGGCGCGCTCCCCGCAGGAACTCGGCTCCCTGGTGCGCGCCTCGGCCCGCAGCGGCACCCTCGACGAGCACACCGCCCGCCTGGTCTACCGGTCGCTGCAGTTCGGGAACCGCACCGCCGAAGACCTCATGACCCCGCGCAGCACCGTCGAGAGCCTGGACCGGAACGCGACGGTGCTCGATCTCATCGAGTTGTCCGCCCGCACCGGCTACTCCCGCTTCCCGATCGTCGACGGCGACCTCGACGCCCCGCTCGGCGTCGTGCACGTCAAACACGCCTTCACCGTGCCCGGCCCGGCACGCGGCACCACCGCCGTCGGCGCCCTCGCCCGCCGCGTGCCCACCGTGCCGTCCAGCCTCGACGGCGACACCGTGATGGAACGGGTGCGCTCCGACGGCATGCAGGTCGCCCTCGTCGTCGACGAATACGGCGGCACCGCCGGCCTGATCACCATGGAGGACCTCGTCGAGGAGATCGTCGGCGACGTCCGCGACGAACACGACGAGACCGAACTCGACGCACACCGCGACGGGGACGGCTGGTCGTGCACCGGGCTGCTGCGCACCGACGAGGTGGCCCAGCTCACCGGTTATCACGCCCCCGACGGCGACTACGAAACCCTCGCCGGGCTGATCCTCACCGAACTCGGCCGCATCCCCGAGGTCGGCGACGAGATCCAGCTGCCGCTGCGCCGCGGCGAACGCGACCTCACCTGGTACGGGCGCATCCTCGACATGGACGGGCACCGCATCGACCGGATACTGCTCGTGCCCGGCGCGGCCCCCGAGGACGACCCCGCCGGTGACGACCCGGCCCCCGACACCGACGCGGGCGGGGCGCAGCGATGAACGACTGGTTCGCGATCGTCTTCGCCGTGCTGCTGCTCGCCGGCAACGCCTTCTTCGTCGGCGCCGAGTTCTCCCTCATCACCGTCCGCCGCGACCGGCTCGAGACGCTGCTCGCCCAGGGCAAGACCCGCGCCCGCACCGTCATCCGGGCCGGCGAACACCTCTCGCTCATGCTCGCCGGCTCCCAGCTCGGCATCACGATCTGCTCGATCCTGCTCGGCCGTGTCGCCGAACCGGCCATCGCGCACCTGATCGAGGTGCCCCTGCACGCGGTAGGGGTCCCCGACGCGCTGCTGCACCCGATCGCGTTCACCCTCGGGTTGACCATCGTGGTGGTCCTGCACATCCTGCTCGGCGAGATGGTGCCGAAGAACATCGCCATCGCCGGCCCCGAACGCGCCGCGATGCTCCTCGTGCCGATCCACCTGCTGTTCATGCGGCCCGCCCGGCCGGTCATCGCCTTCTACAATCTGTGTGCCAACGCCACCCTGCGCGCGGCGCGCATCGACCCGAAGGACGAACTCGACACCTCGGTGTCCGCGGTGGAGCTGACCGAGATGATCGGCGAATCCCGATCCGAGGGACTGCTCGACGAGGAGGAACACGAGCGCCTCACCCGCGCCCTCGCCACCGGTAGCCGCACCGTCGCCGACGTGATGATCCCCCTCGCCCGGGTGCGCACCGTGCCGCACACCGGGGCAGGCCCGACACTCGGGGATGTCGAGCACGCGGTCACCACGACCGGATTCTCGCGGTATCCGACCCGGCGTCCCGACGGCACGATCACCGGGTACGTCCACATCAAGGACGTGCTCGATCTCGTGCGGGAGCAGTCCACCGGTCCCGAGACCGTCATCCCCGCCGCGGTGATCCGTCCGCTGCCCACCATCACGATCGCCGACGGTCTCGACGACGCCCTGGGCGCCCTGCGACGCAGCAACGCGCATCTGGCCGGGGTGGTCGACACCACCGGCACGCTGCGCGGCATCGTCGCCCTCGAGGACCTTGTGGAAGAGTTCGTCGGGACGGTCCGCGACGCCACCCACCGGGTCGCGGACCCGCTGGGCAACCGGCCCCGCACGACCGCACCCCGATCGACCGAACGAGAATCATGACCCGCTCTCTCACCCCGACCGACCGTCCCACGATCCTGACCGAGGCGGAGTGGACCGCGCGGCGCGAGGAGCACCACACCGTCGTGGACGAGTTGCTCGACGGACATCTCGGGCGCCGTGCCACCGGTCGCACCCATCCGGTGCACGACTTCCTGTTCACCTACTACAGCCTGCGGCCGAATCAGCTGCGGCGCTGGCATCCGGGTTTCGGCACCGTGCTGCTCGGAGCGAGCGCGGTGCGCGCCTACCGGGACCATGCCGGCTACGAGCGGGTCGTGCACGACGGGGAGCCGGGGGTGCGGGTGGGCCGTGGGATGCTCGACCGGCGCGCCGGCGCCGTCGACTTCGTGGCCGGGCTGCTCTCCGCGACCGCCTCCCGTCCGCCGCAGCTGGGCTGCTTCGGCCTGCACGAATGGGCGATGGTCTATCGCACCGGCAGGGAGGGGGTGCGGCACGCGTCGGTGCCCTTGCGCCTCGGACACGACGGTACGGATGCAGTGATGGAATCAATGCAGTTGCGATGCACTCATTATGATGCGTTCCGGTTCTTCACCCCCGCGGCGGTGCCCCGCAACGCCGAGACTCTGACCCGCGACGAGCAGATCCGCACCGAGCAACCCGGCTGCCTGCACGCCGGGATGGACTTGTACAAGTGGTGCTACAAGTTGCTGCCGCTGACCGATTCGGCGCTGACGGTGCGGTGCCTGCGACACGCGGCCGCAGCCCGCGAACTGGACATGCGGGCGAGCCCGTATGATCTCGAGGACTACGGCTACTCGCCCATCAGGATCGAGACTGCCGCCGGACGCGCACAGTACGTCCGCGAGCAGTCGGCGCTCACCCGTCGCGCCGCAGCTCTGAGAGAAGAGCTGATGAATCGATGTACCGCCCTGCAGGCGCACAGAACCACTGCGTCCGTTACTACCGGCGGGTAACATAATCGACGATTCCGTGCGGCCGGGACGTTTCCGGCCGCACAGCAACCGGAAAGAGTGAGGGTGATGACAGAACGCGTGCAGGTCGGCGGACTTCAGATCGCGCAGGTTCTCTACGACTTCGTCAACAACGAGGCCATCCCCGGCAGCGGGGTCGACGCGGACACCTTCTGGACGGGTGCCGACAAGATCGTCCACGACCTCGCCCCCAAGAACCGGGCACTGCTCGCCAAGCGCGACGACCTCCAGGCCAAGATCGACGGCTGGCACCGCGACCGTGCCGGCCAACCGCACGACCCGGTCGCCTACAAGGCCTTCCTCGAAGAGATCGGCTACCTCGTCCCGGCCCCCGAACCGTTCACCATCGGCACCGAGAACGTCGACACCGAGATCGCCGCCACCGCCGGCCCCCAACTCGTCGTGCCCGTCCTCAACGCCCGCTTCGCCCTCAACGCCTCCAACGCGCGCTGGGGCTCCCTCTACGACGCCCTCTACGGCACCGACGTCATCCCCGAAGAGGGCGGCGCCGAGAAGGGCACCGGCTACAACAAGGTCCGCGGCGACAAGGTCATCGCCTGGGCCCGCGACTTCCTCGACAAGGCCGCACCCCTCGCGCAGGGCTCGCACGCCGACTCCACCGGCTACCGCATCGACGGCACCGAACTGCAGGTCACCCTCGAGGGCGGCACCGTCACCGGACTCGCCGAGCCCGACAAGCTCGTCGGCTACCTCGGCGACAAGACCGCGCCCTCCTCGGTGCTGCTGCGCAACCACGGCCTGCACATCGAGATCCAGATCGACCCCGACTCCCCCATCGGCAGCACCGACGCCGCCGGCGTCAAGGACGTCGTCCTCGAATCCGCCGTCACCACCATCATGGACTTCGAGGACTCCGTCGCCGCCGTCGACGCCGACGACAAGGTCATCGGCTACCGCAACTGGCTCGGCCTCAACCGCGGCGACCTGTCCGAGTCCTTCGCCAAGGGCGGCAAGACCCTCACCCGCACGCTGAACCCGAACCGCGTCTACACCGCCCTCGACGGCAGCGACCTCGAACTGCACGGCCGCTCCCTGCTGTTCGTCCGCAACGTCGGCCACCTCATGACCAACCCCGCCGTCCTCGACCGCGACGGCAACGAGGTCCCCGAAGGCATCCTCGACGCGCTCATCACCAGCCTGTGCGCCATCCACGGCCTGCACATCGACGAGGATCACGGCCCGCTCGCCAACAGCCGCACCGGCTCGATCTACATCGTCAAGCCCAAGCAGCACGGCCCCGAGGAATCCGCCTTCACCACCGAACTGTTCGGCCGCGTCGAAGAGGTCCTCTCCCTACCCACCAACACCCTCAAGGTCGGCATCATGGACGAGGAGCGACGCACCACCGTCAACCTCGCCGCCTGCATCAAGGCCGCCTCCGACCGCGTGGTGTTCATCAACACCGGCTTCCTCGACCGCACCGGCGACGAGATCCACACCTCCATGGAGGCCGGACCCGTCGTCCGCAAGGCCGCCATGAAGCAACAGCGCTGGATCGCCGCCTACGAGGACTGGAACGTCGACACCGGCCTCGCCTGCGGCCTGCAGGGCAAGGCCCAGATCGGCAAGGGCATGTGGGCGATGACCGACCTCATGCGCGACATGGTCGAGCAGAAGATCGGCCAGCCCAAGGCCGGCGCCAACACCGCGTGGGTGCCCTCACCCACCGGCGCCACCCTGCACGCCACCCACTACCACGAGGTCGACGTCTTCGCCGTCCAAGACGAGTTGAAGGGCCACGCCCGCGCCACCGTCGACGACATCCTCACCATCCCCCTCGCCGAGAACCCGAACTGGACCGACGAGGAGAAGCGCGAAGAACTCGACAACAACTGCCAATCCATCCTCGGCTACGTCGTGCGCTGGATCGACGCCGGCGTCGGCTGCTCCAAGGTCCCCGACATCCACGACATCGCCCTCATGGAGGACCGGGCCACCCTGCGCATCTCCAGCCAGCTCCTCGCCAACTGGATCCGGCACGACGTCGTCACCGCCGACGACGTCGTCGCCTCCCTCGAGCGCATGGCCCCCGTCGTCGACCGGCAGAACGACGGCGACCCCGGCTACCGGCCGCTCGCCCCGAACTTCGACGACAGCATCGCCTTCCAGGCCGCCAAGGAACTCATCCTCGAAGGCACCACGCAGCCCAGCGGCTACACCGAGCCGATCCTGCACCGCCGTCGCCGCGAATACAAGGCCAAGTACGCCTGACCCGCACACCGACGCCCAGGGTCCCGATCCGCACCGGATCGGGACCCTGCCCGTCTCCGCACCGCGCGCCGGAGCCGGATCACACTCCGCTCCTCACTAGACTCGACCATCGGATCGACGAACGAAACGAGGCGGACACGACGTGGGCGGGCGACATCGCGGCAGCGGACGACGAGGAATCAGCACAAGCGTCATCGTGGTCGCCGCAGGCGTAGTACTCGCCCTGCTCGCCGTCCTCGGCTGGTTCCGCCTCCGCGACAACATCGACAACCAGGCCACCGCCGCCGCCGAAACCTGCGTCGAAGGCGACACCGTGCTGCACATCGCCGCCGACCCCCTCATCGCCCCCGCCCTCACCGAACTCGCCGACCGCTGGACCGACGGCGGCGTCCGCGTCATCCGCGACCACTGCGTCACCGCCGAGATCACCCCCGTCGACAGCCTCGCCGCCGCCGACACCCTCGCCACCGGCAACTGGGATCCGGCTCTCGGCCCCGAACCCGCCCTGTGGGTCCCCCTCGACAACCGCATGAGCGCCCGCGCCACCGACGCCGTTGACGGCACACCCCGCTCCCTCGCCACCTCCCCGGTCGTACTCGCCGTCCCCACCGACCTCGGCCGCGCCCTCACCACCGCCACCGTCCGCTGGCAGGACCTCCCCCGACTCCAGAACAACCCCGCCGCCATGCGCGAGATCGGACTCGACGTCTGGGGCGCGCTCGGCCTCGCCCTGCCCACCGGCACCGAAACCCACGCGACCACGCTCGCCCTCGAAGCGGTCACCGCCGCCACCACCGGCATCGGCGCCGGACCGGTCACCCTCGAACAGGCCGCCACCCCCGCCGCGATCACCGCCGTGAGCACCCTCGCGCTCGGCGCCGACACCCTCGGCGCCATCGGCACCACCGCCGACACCCTCGCCGCGCTCGGCGCCCGACCCGACACCGAGGCCCCCATCCACGCCGTGCCCGTCATCGAGCAGCAACTGCACCGCGCCCTCACCGGCGGGCAGATCCGCGGCCTCACCGGACACCTCCCCATCGGTGCCGCACCCGTCGTCGACTTCCCCGCCGCCGTCGTCGACGCCCCCTGGGTCGACGAGACCCTCGCCCGCGCCGCCGCGGAGTTCACCGACTACGCCCGCCGCCCCGAACAGACCGGCGTCCTCACCGCGCACGGCTTCCGCACCGCCGACGCCGTCCCGGAACCCGCCGGGGAACTGCCGCTGCCCCGCGTCGAGACCGCCCTCGCCCCAGCCGATCCCACCGTCGACGACGTCCTCGTCGCCCTGCGGCTCGCCCCGGTATCCCCACGCAAGGTCACGATGGTGGTCGACACCTCAACCTCCATGGGCGCCCCCGCCGGCGACGGCACGCGGCTCGACGCCACCGCCGGCGCCCTGCGCGAGGCCATGCGCCGCGCCTCCACCAACTCGGTGATGGGCATGTACGTCTTCGCCGACACCCCCACCGGGCACCGCGTCGCCGTCATCCGCGACGGCCTCACCGACGCCAAACGCGCGGCGATGTCCACGATCCTCGACGGCATCGACCTCACCGAGAAAGAACCGGTCTACGCCACCCTCGCCGCCGCCTACCGCGACGCCGTCGACAACTACGACCCGGCCCGACCGAACTCCGTGCTCGCCGTCGTCGACAGCGACGACCCCGACGAGACGGCCGCCCGCGACCTGCGCGCCGCGATCGACGAACTCTCGTCTCCCGACACCCCCGTGCGGATCGACGTCGTCGTCCTCGGCGACCGCACCGACCCCGTCCTCGAGCAGGCCGCCGAGGCCACCGACGGCAGCCTCACCGTCGTCGACACCGCCGACCCGGCCGACCTCACCGACCTTCTCCGAAAGCTGACGTCCTGACCGTGCTCCGCCTTCTCGTCGTGGGGGTCTTCCTTGCCCTCCTCACCTATCTGTTGCACCGACGACTCGTCCGGGCGCCCGGCCTGCCGCGTCCTGCCGCCCTCGCCGCCGACCTCGTCCTCGTCGTCATGTTCGTGCTCACGCTCGGCGCCGCCGAGGTGGGCACCGTGTTCGATCCCGCCTGGGCCCGCCCCGTCGGGTTCCTCGGCTGGAGCTGGCTGGCGGTGGTGCTGTACCTGATGCTCGGGCTCCTGCTCATCGGAGTCGGGCTGCTCGTCGCCCGCCTCGTCCGGCGCGGGCCATCCCGGCCGACCACCGACGACGGCACCGTCGAGACCCCACGACGGGGGCTGCGCATCGCGACCGCCGTGCTCGTCGTGGCCGCGGTCGCCGCCGTCGGATACGGCACGATCGAGGCCGACCGGCCGCGGATCGTCACCGTGCCCGTCGCCCTGCAGGACCTGCCCGCCGGCTTCGCCGGCGCCCGCATCGCGCTCGTCACCGACCTGCACGTCGGTCCCGCCCGCGGCGCCGACTTCGTGCAACGCGTCGTCGACCTCGTCGCCGAAGAACAACCCGACCTGATCGTGCTCGGCGGCGACCTCGCCGACGGCACCGTCGAACTCGTCGGCTCCGACCTCGAACCGCTCCGGCAGTTGCAGGCCCCGCTCGGGGTGTACGGCGTCAGCGGCAACCACGAGTACTACTCCGACGACGCCGAATCGTGGCTGAACCACTGGGAGACGCTCGGTGTACGCACCCTGCGCAACGACCATGTCGTCCTCGAGCGGGACGGCGACGTGGTCGCGCTCGCCGGCGTCCACGACTACACCGCCACCGAACCCCACCACCCCGACATGCCCGCCGCCCTCGACGGCATCGCGGACGGTACCCCGGTGATCCTCGCCGCCCACCAACCGCGGCACGTCGACGAGGCCCGCGAACTCGGAGTCGACCTGCAACTGTCCGGGCACACCCACGGCGGACAGATGTGGCCGCTGCGACCGTTCGTCTCCCTCGCCAACCCCACCGTCACCGGACTCGACCGCTTCGGCGACACGCAGATCTACACGTCCCAGGGCACCGGCGCGTGGGGACCCCCCGTGCGGGTGGGCACCCCACCGGAGATCTCCATCCTCGAGTTGGCTGCCGCGAACTGACCTCCCGCTCGTCTGGGCGGGGTGAGGTTTGCGCCTAGGGTGGTGAGATTCTGTATTTCTATGGTTTCCGTCCTGTCCGGAGTTATTCTTCTGATGAAGATGGCCGACGGACAGGTCCGTCGGCCATCCCGCCGTCAGCCGCTGTACGCCTCCAAGGGCGGGCACGAGCACACCAGGTTCCGGTCGCCGTGTGCGCCGTCGATCCGTCGCACCGCGGGCCAGACCTTGGCCCGGCTCTTCCCCATCGGGAACACCGCGATCTCCCGTGAGTACGGGTGATTCCACTCGCCCACCAGGCATTCCGCGGTGTGCGGAGCCCCGCGCAGCGGGTTGTCGTCCACCGGCCACTCCCCTGCCCCGACCCGGTCGATCTCACCGCGGATCGAGATCATCGCGTCGATGAAGGCGTCGAGTTCGGCGATGTCCTCGCTCTCGGTGGGTTCGACCATGAGCGTGCCGGCCACCGGGAAACTCATCGTCGGCGCGTGGAAGCCGTAGTCGGCCAGACGTTTCGCGACGTCGTCGACCGTCACCCCCGTCGCCTTCGTCAGCGGACGCAGATCGAGGATGCACTCGTGGGCGACCATGCCTGTCTCCCCCGTGTACAACACCGGGAAGTACTCGTCGAGACGACGCGCGATGTAGTTCGCCGACGCGATCGCCGTCAACGACGCGCGACGCAGTCCCTCGGCGCCCATCATCTTGATGTACGCCCAGGTGATCGGCAGGATCGACGCCGACCCGAAGGGCGCCGCCGAGACCGGCCCGGCTCCCCCGAGACCCGGCTCCGCCGGATGACCCGGCAGGTACGGAGCCAGATGCGCCCGGACCCCGATCGGCCCGACGCCCGGTCCTCCGCCACCGTGCGGGATGCAGAACGTCTTGTGCAGGTTCAGGTGGCTCACATCGCCACCGAACTTGCCCGGCCGGGCCAGACCCACGAGAGCGTTGAGGTTGGCGCCGTCGATGTACACCTGGCCGCCGGCGTCGTGCACGGCACCGCAGATGTCGGCGATGTCGTGCTCGTAGACACCGTGCGTCGACGGATAGGTGATCATGATCGCGGCCAGACGTGCCCCGTGGTCGGTGATCTTGGCGCGCAGGTCGTCGAGATCGACGTCGCCGTTCGGCCGGCACGCGACGACCTCGACGCGCATACCCGCCATCACGGCGGACGCGGCGTTGGTGCCGTGCGCGCTCGACGGGATCAGGCAGATGTCCCGATCGGTGTCGCCGCGGTCGAGGTGATAGTGGCGGATCGCGAGCAGACCCGCGTACTCGCCCTGGCTGCCGGCGTTGGGTTGCAGGCTCACGGCGTCGTATCCCGTCACCGCGGCGAGCCAGCCTTCGAGGTCGGCGATGAGGCGGCGGATCCCCGCCGTCTGATCCGCCGGAGCGAAGGGGTGCAGACCCGCGAACTCGGGCCAGGTGATGGCCTCCATCTCGGCGGCGGCGTTGAGCTTCATCGTGCACGAGCCGAGCGGGATCATCGTGCGGTCCAGGGCGAGGTCCTTGTCGGACAGGCGCCGCAGGTACCGCATCATCGCGGTCTCGGTGCGGTAGCGGGTGAACGCCTCGTGCTGCAGGAACTCGCTCGTGCGGGCCAAGGTCTCCGGCAGCGCCGTTCCCTCGACGGCCTCACCGGCGGTGACGCCGAAGGCATCCAGGACCGCGTCGACATGCGCGGCGGTGGTGGCCTCGTCGCACGAGATCGACACGTGATCGTCGTCGACGCGGTACAGGTTGATACCGGCCTCGCGTGCGGCGACGAGCACGGCAGCGGCGCGTCCCGGAACGCGCACGAGGACGGTGTCGAAGAACTCGGCGTGGACGACCTCGACGCCGCCGGCGCGCAGACCGTCGGCCAGGTGGCGGGCGTGCTTGGCGACGCGGCGGGCGATGCCGGTGAGGCCTTCGGCACCGTGGTACGAGGCGTACATGGCCGCGAGCACGGCGAGGAGCACCTGGGCGGTGCAGATGTTGCTGGTGGCCTTCTCGCGGCGGATGTGCTGCTCACGGGTCTGCAACGCGAGGCGGTAGGCCGGGTTGCCGTCCGCGTCCACCGAGACACCGACGAGGCGACCGGGAAGGGTGCGGGTGTGGGCGCTGCCGACGGCGAGGTAGCCGGCATGCGGCCCACCGAAGCCCATCGGCACACCGAACCGCTGGGTGGTGCCGAAGCACGCGTCGGCACCCTGCTCGCCGGGCGGGGTGACAAGGGTCATGGCCAGCAGGTCGGCACCGACGGCGACGAGCGCGCCGCGGTCGTGGGCGGCCGCGATGATCGGAGCGGCGTCGATGATACGTCCCGAGGCGCCGGGCACCTGCAGGATCACGCCGAAGAACTCCCCGTCGGGCAGTCCGTCGGCGAGGTCGACGGTGACGATCTCGATGCCGAGCGGTTCGGCGCGGGTCGCCAGCACCGCGGCGGTCTGCGCGAACAGATCGACGTCGACCACGAGACGGGGGCTCTTGGACTTACGGTTCGCGCGGCGCAGCAGGGTCATCGCCTCGGCGGCCGCGGTGGCCTCGTCCAGCATGGACGAGTTGGCCACCTCCATGCCGGTCAGGTCGGCGACCATGGTCTGGAAGTTCAGCAGCGCCTCGAGGCGTCCCTGACTGATCTCCGGCTGGTAGGGGGTGTAGGCGGTGTACCAGGCGGGGTTCTCGATGATGTTGCGCAGCAGCACGGGCGGCGTGAGCGTGTCGTAGTAGCCGTGACCGATCATCGATGTCGCCACGGTGTTCCGCGACGCGAGCGCCTTCAGTTCGGCGAGCACCTCGTGCTCGGAGCGGGGCGCGTCGAGCACGTCGAGTCCGGTCGGCACGGTGCCGACGCGGTCGTCGAGGATGGCTGCCGGCACCGCGGCGGTGGCGAGGGCGTCGAGGGAATCGACTCCGACGACGTCGAGGATCCGGTTCAGGCCGGCGGTGTCAGGGCCGATGTGGCGATCGGCGAAGTTCGAGGTGACGGCATCTGTCATCGCAGCTCCCGGGCTGGTCGGCGAGGTCCACGTGCGCGGTCGCGCGAAGTGGTTCCTCCCCCTCTGTCGTGAGCTCGCGAGCGAGCGCCTGAGAGATTCGGCCGGCCAGAGCCTTTCCCCGTGGGCGGGCGGGTGCTCCCGCCGCTTTCCAGAGACGTCGGAGCTCACGCGGTCCCGGTTGCCTGAGAGATTGACGGGGAGGTGCTGCTCCTTCGGCGCCCGGCTCGGTGTCCGGGTCTCTCCCGCGTGATGGCGACGCGTCTTCGAGTCTAGTTCACGTCGCGGGGGTCGAAATACCGCAGGTGCGGAAAGCGCCGCGGGCCGGGGAGATGGACCGGCAGAGATGTCGGCGGCATCGTCGGCCGATGCGACATCAGAGGTGTGGTCAGCCGATGCGGCGGTTGATGCGCTCGCGGCGACGCGACGCCAGTTCGTCCTCGGGGCGTTCCTCGACGCCGCCGCCGTCGGCGCGTTCGGCGGGGAAATCGGCGATGCTGCCGGTGAGCTCGCGCATCGCGCCGCTCACTGCGATCCCGAAGACGCCCTGCCCGCCCTGCAGTAAATCGACGACCTCTTCCGGCGACGTGCATTCGTAGACGGTGGTGCCGTCCGAGAAGAGGGTGATCTTCGCGAGATCGCCCACACCGCGGCTGCGGAGGTGATCGACGGCTACGCGGATATTCTGCAGCGAGACGCCGGTGTCGAGCAGGCGCTTGACGATCTTGAGGACGAGGATGTCCTTGAACGAATACAGCCGTTGGCTACCGGATCCGGCGGCCCCACGGATGGACGGAACCACCAGATTGGTGCGGGCCCAGTAGTCGAGCTGGCGGTAGCTGATTCCCGCGATCTGGCAGGCGATGGGCACACGGTAACCGACGAGTTCGTCGGGCACCGAGTTGTCCGGAAACAGACCCGGCTGGATCTCGTCGGTCTCGTTCGTCCGCGGCGCCGGATTCGAGCGATCGCCGGAATCGACGCCGAGTGGCTGTCCCTTCGTCCGATCTCGCACTACTGACTCCCTCTCGCGCGCCCAGTTCTGCCTCGCAACGATCGACTGGCGGATTCCCCCCGACCACATCCGATCATCGAGCGCTCCCAGGCTCACCGAGTCATCCCTGGCGGATCAACTCAGCGTACGCTCCGGTGTTGGGCGCTGGGCTGCAACACGCCGACCGGAAGGCAACGTTCGACACTACTACCGCTACGGCCGACGCGCGCGCCAACGCTCGTCGCCGTACGGACGGACGGCGCTCAGCCGTCCGTCGCCTTGAAGTCGTCGGGCGAGACGGAGTCGAGGAACTCCTTGAACTTCTCGACCTCGTCCTCCCGCTCGTCCGGCATGACCAGTCCTGCTTCGGTGAGCACCTGCTCCTCGACGTGGACCGACGCGCCGATGCGCAAGGCTACAGCCACCCCGTCGGAAGGCCGGCAGGACACGCGCATCCCTCCGTCGAAGACCAGATCCGCGTAGAACGTCCCCTCGCGCAGGTCGACGATGCGCACTTCGCGCAAGTTGTGGCCGAAGGCCTCGAGGAGGTTCTTGATCAGATCGTGGGTCAGCGGCCGCGCCGGCTCGACACCCTGCTGTTCGAGGGCGATGGCGGTCGCTTCGTTCTGACCGATCCAGATCGGCAGGTACCGATCGCCGTCGACCTCCCGCAGCAGGAGGACAGGCTGGTTCTGCGGCTGTTCGATACGAATCCCTACTATCCGCATCTCGCTCATCGCGATGCCTCCGTCCTGCTGCTCGTCGGTGGTGGACCACCCGACAGGTACTGCCTGGAATTCTAGTGTCCTCCAGCGCATCCGTCAGGTGCCGTAGGTCACGACCCGACGGAGGGCCGCGGTCGCGATCGGCGACGAGTTCGTCGCCTCAACGGTCGAGTGCCCCCTGCACCGCCGCCTTCACCAGGCAGGTGTGCAAAGTCAGCGACAGTGCGGCCAGTTCGCGCACCATCTCCTCGGCGCGCTGCCGTGCCCCGGCGTCGCGGCCCTTGGCGATCGGGCCGGCGATCTGCGCGACGAGCGCGGCCTCGCGGTCGGCGGCGAGTTTGAACGCCCGCAGGTGCCGGACCTCGAGGCCGAACTCCGCCATCGCCTTCGCCGTGCGGGCGAGCAGCACCGCGTCCTCGTCGAAGAATCCGGCCGGCCCCGGCTTGACGAGGCCCGCACCCACGAGTTCGGTGAGGAAGGCCGCGTCGATGCCTGCACGAGTGCACAGGTCGTCGCGGCTCACCCGGATCTCGCGGTCGGTGCGGAGATCCTCGGGTGAGACCTCGCCGCGCGCAACCGCCAGCGGGCGCGGCCGGGTGATCCGGGTTTCGACCGATCCCACCGTGGCGGCACCCCGGTCGATCGCCTCGAGCTGCTCCTTGATCACCTTGAGCGGCAGGTACTGATCGCGTTGCGCGGTGAGCACGTACCGCAGACGCTCGCAGTCGGCGATCGAGAAGCGCCGGTAGCCCGAGGGAGTACGTTCCGGGCTGATCAATCCCTCGGCTTCGAGGAACCGGATCTTCGAGATCGTCACGTCCGGGAACTCCGGACGCAGGCGGTCGAGCACCGACCCGATCGACATCCCGGCCGGCGCCGGCTGGCGGGCCGCGGTCATCAGCTACCTGCGCCCTGGTTACCTCGCGGACCGGTCAGGAACACCAGCCGGAACTTGCCGATCTGCACCTCGTCGCCGTTCGCGAGGACGGCGGAGTCGACCGGCTCGCGGTTGACGTAGGTGCCGTTGAGGCTTCCCACGTCGACGACCTGGAATTCGCCTTCGTCCTGACGGAACTCGGCGTGCCGACGACTGACGGTCACGTCGTCGAGGAAGATGTCGCTGTCGGGATGCCGGCCCGCCGACGTGGTCGGCTGGTCGAGCAGGAAGCGCGATCCTGCATTGGGCCCCCGCTTGACCACCAGCAGCGCCGATCCGGCGGGCAGGCCCTCGACACCCGAGACGGGCGCTTCGGTGGTGGCCGAGCCTGCACCTTCCACTTCGTTCAGGAAGTCGGCGCGAAATACCGAAGTGGTCTCTGCAGGAGTCTCCTCGTAGCCCGCGTTGCCGTTCTCGCTCACCGTTTCTCCTTATCCGTTCGACCACCCGGGTGATCCCGGGCGGTCGCTGATTCGTTCGCCCCGTACAGGTCCGACACGGCACACGCCATATCCGACCGTACCCCGCGTGGGGGTACTGCCGCAGACAGTCGCGGTCACGTTACCTGTCCGGTCTGTCAGCCTTCCGTGATCCCGCGGTAACCATCCGCGTCGACCGTCTGCTCGAGGGCCTCGTCGAGTTCGCTCTCGCTGCCGACCTCCACGTCGACGAGCCAACCGTCCTCGTACGGGCTGCTGTTCACCAGTTCGGGATTCGCGTCGAGTTCCGTGTTGACGGCGAGGACTTTCGCGGTCAACGGCGCGAAGACGTCCGACACGCTCTTGGTGGACTCCACCTCTCCGAAGGACTCGCCGGAGACGATCTCGGATCCGGCATCGGGCAGCTGGACGAAGACCACGTCGCCGAGTTGGGACTGCGCGTAGTCGGTGATCCCGATCCGCACGGTCGTCGCGCCCGTCCTGCGCACCCATTCGTGCTCGGGGGTGTACCGCAGATCATCGGGTGTCGCGAAATCGGTCAAGACTGGTCCTTTCGGAGACGACGTTCGACCGGAACGTCGGATTCAGTTACCGGGCTGAGAGTATTGGCGTGGTTCGATCTCCCGCAAGGCGGACACGTCCACCTGCGGAAACTGTTTCACGGACAATGATCCGCCCGCACGGGCGACCGTGTCGACCACTCCACCGGGAATGTTCAGGGCGGCGGCGAGCGTCGGGCCGTCCCCGATGGCGGTGACGGTGTACGGGGCGTCGAGCCTGCGGTCGTCCACGGTGATCTCGCCCCCCGGTCCGGTGACCCACGAATCGACACCGATGCGTACGGTCTCCCCGTTCGCTCCGGCGATCTGCATCGTGTCGGCACCCGCCGCGCGCAGCTCCTGGATCATGTCGAGCAGCACCTCCGAGCCGACTCCCTCGCGCGGATCGTCGACGGTGAGGACCACCCCGGGCCCGGTGGCGGGTGCGGTACCGAGCTGGACGGACAGCGTGTACAGGCGCGTGCGGGCCTCCTCGAGTGCGGCTTCCGAGCCTTCCCGCTCCAGACTCGAGAGGGTGCGCTCGAGTTCGGTGATCTCCTGGCGGAGAGCGGCTTCGCGGCGGTTGAGGTTGTCGAGCAACACCAGCAGGTCGGCGGGGCGTGCCGAGTCGAGGGCGTCGCCGGTGTCGGTGGTGCGCACCTGCGTGGCGATGCCGGCGCCGAGCAGGACGACGAGAATCCCGGCGAGGACGAGGAAGACGCGGTGCGATCGGGTGGCGCGGTCGGCGACGGGTCCCGGCGCGGTCGCGTCGCCGGTGCC
Organism: Rhodococcus sp. Q1; assembly: GCF_004153645.1. Classification (NCBI taxonomy): domain Bacteria; kingdom Bacillati; phylum Actinomycetota; class Actinomycetes; order Mycobacteriales; family Nocardiaceae; genus Rhodococcus; species Rhodococcus sp. Q1. The sequence goes on from NZ_SDMJ01000015.1 coordinate 31,507, forward strand.
GGTGTCGGGCTGCTGCGGTTCTGTCATGGTTCAGGCTCCGAACAGGCGCCGGCGCAAGGCAGCCGCGTTTCCGAAGATGCGGATGCCGAGGACCACGATGACCGCCGTCGAGAGCTGGGCGCCCACCCCGAGCTGGTCGCCGAGCCACACGATCAGCGCCGCGACGAGGACGTTGAAGACGAACGACACCACGAACACCTTCGCGTCGAAGATGTCGTCGAGATAGGCGCGCAGGCCGCCGAAGACCGTGTCGAGCGCGGCGACCACCGCGATGGGCAGATAGGGCTGCACGACGTCGGGTACCTGTGGGCTGAATACGATTCCGGCGCCGATCCCGATCGCCAGTGCGAGCACCGCGTAGAGCGCGTGACCGTGTTCGAGCCGCTTCACCTGTACCCCGTTTCTCCGCTGCTGCCGAGTTTCCGGACCGTGGCGGCCGGAAGCTCGAGATCGTCCGCCTCGGTGACGGCGAATCCCACCCCGTAGAGCTGCTGGATGCCCGCGATGCGCAGGTAGGCGTCGCTGACGACGAAGGACGTCTGCAGCCGGGACGGGGGCCCCACCGCCGAGACCGTGTACGGGGAGAATACGGGCCGGTTGTCGACGAGCATCGCTCCCCCGGCCTGGCGGATGGTCACGCCGGGGCCCACCCGCACGCCGCCGACCTCGACGGCCTCCGCACCGGCGGCCCAGAGCGCGTTGACGACCGACTGCAGGTCGCGGTCGAGGACGAGCGCGGTGGGCCGGTCCTCGAGTCGCGCCGCGTCCGAGAGGTTCGGGCGCGCGGCGGGTTCGGTGAGGGTGACGGTCATCCCGGGTCCGCGTACAGGTGTCGCGGCGGCCGCGGTCTCGGCGTCCCGGAGTTCGTCGAGGATGCTCGCGCCGTCACCGCCGTCGGCGAACAGCGCGGTACGTCGTTCGTCGATCGCGGCGCCGAGTTCGTCCCGCCGCGCGGTCAGGGCGGCGATCCGATCGTCCCCCGCCCGGAGGGAGTCGAGGATCTCGGCGTGGGTGCTGTCGGTGCCGGCCTCCACGTCGGCGTTCTGGGCGTACGCGACGCCGAGGACGAGGCCGGCGAGGAGGACACCGGCGCCGAGCCACGCGCGGGAGGCCCGCGGCGTGGTGTGGGAGCGGCCCGCCGCCCGGTCGGCGGCGGACGCGGCGTAACCGGGGTCGAGATGATCCTCGAGAAGCGACTTCAGCAGCGAGGGCACCGGATTGCGCCGGATGCGTTCCCACGCGCGGCTCATCGGATCACCTCCCGACCGGCACGTTCCGTGCCGTCACGACGGCCTGCGCGAGGTACAACAGACCGGTCCACACGTACAGCACGGTCCCCCAGATCAGGGCGGCCCAGCCGAGCGGGCCGGTGACCGGTTCCGAGGCCGGCACGGCGACGGCGCCGAGCATGAGCGGCAACGCGCACATGAGCAGGAAGGTGGCGCCTTTGCCGAGATAGAGCACCTCCGGTGGAGGCAGTTCCCGGCGCCGGTAAACGGCGAGCGTCGGGGCGAGGACGAGTTCGCGGCCGACGAGGACCACCGCGATCCACCACGGCACGATGTCGCGTGCCACGAGGGCGACGAGGGTGGCCACGATGTAGAGGCGGTCGACGGCGGGATCGAGGAGTGCGCCGAGGCGGGAGGTCTGGTCGAGGAGTCGGGCGAGTTTGCCGTCGGCCCAGTCGGTGATGCTGCTGGCGGCCAGCAGGATCAGCGCCCAGACGTCGGCGTGGGCGACGAGAACCAGGTAGAGGAAGACGGGGACACCCAGGAGCCTGATGAAGCTGAGGACGTTCGGCACGGTGAGGATGCGGTCCGCTCCGCGCGCGTCGGCGGTTCCGGTCGCATCGGTCATGGCGGGGCCGCTCCGTGTTCTCGTGAGATCGTTCTCGTGGTGCCCCTCCGGAGTTCCGGTTCGGGTGCGGAGTCCAGCCTTCCACAGCCGCGCGGCCGGAGATCCCCGGGTGTCAGCGCCAGGCGAAGACCGGCTGCTCGAGGTCGTCGATCCGGGTGGCCCGCCGGCGGAGGACGACTTCGCGGAACTGGTAGACCACGGCGGCGGTCGGTGCGTGCACGAGGTGCCCGCGGAACGGCCACTGGATCACCGGCTTGTCGGATTCGGGGATGCCGACGAAGCGCGGGTCGACATCGAGTTCGTCGGCGGTCACGGCGAAGAGCACGTCGACCTCGTCGGGGCTCGGCTTCAGATCGGTCACGGCCGTGCGCGCCCACACGACGAACGGCGACATCACATAGCCGGATCGGGTGACGTAGTCGTCGAGTCGGCCGAGGACGGCGTCGGAGCCGAGGTCGAGTCCGAGTTCCTCGTGCAGTTCGCGAAGGGCTGCCTGCTCCGGTTCCTCCCCTTCGTCCAGACGGCCGCCCGGCAGGGCGAACTGGCCGGGATGGGCTCGCAGGCGCGTCGGCCGCCGTGTGAGGGGCATGACAGGGTTGCCGTTCCCGTCGTCGAGCACCGCCACGACGACGGCTGCGTGCCGGCGACCGTCCAGCGGCAGACGGCGCGAGTCGAACGCGTCCAGCGCGTCGCGGACGTTGTCTCGGTCGAGGGGGTGCGCAGCGGGCATGGATCGACAGTAGTTCGTCTCGTCCGTGCCGGCGGGTAGGCGTACGTCGTAGTTGCTGTCGGGGGTGTTGCCCTCAGGTCGAGGGATATTCTGAATATCAATCGTTTCCGTATGACCCGGATTGTCCGCCTCGTGAGAGTTCTCCGGACAGGAATCCGCACCCGCCGTCATAGTGGGAGCCGACGGAAAGGAGCTCGATGAACGACGTGCCCGCCGGCCTCGACCTCGATGCGCTCGACGCCCACCTGCAGACCTCCGCCCCCGAGCTGTTCTCCGGGCCCCTCCGCGCTCGCCTGATCAGTGGCGGGCGATCGAACCTCACCTACGAGGTGACCGACGGCGAGCGGCGGCTCGTGCTGCGCCGTCCCCCGCTCGGACACGTCCTCGCCACCGCCCACGACATGGCCCGCGAGTACCGGGTCATCTCCGCGCTCGACGGCACCGCGGTACCGGTCCCCCGCACCTACCTCCTGTGCGAGGACGATGCGGTGCTCGGCGCGCCGTTCTACCTCATGGATCTCGTCGTGGGAACGCCCTATCGCACCGCCGAGCAACTCGCCCCCCTCGGCGCCGCGCGCACCCGGGTCATCTCCGAGCGGATGGTCGACACCCTCGCGACCCTGCACGCGGTGGACCCGGCCACCGTGGGACTCGAGGACTTCGGTCGCCCGCGCGGCTTCCTCGAGCGGCAGGTGCGCCGTTGGACCACCCAACTCGAGAACTCGCACAGCCGGGACCTGGCCGGCGCCGAGGAGCTGCACCGGCTGCTCGTCGACAACCTGCCGGGCGACGGCGAGGTCGGCATCGTGCACGGCGACTACCGGCTCGACAACATCCTCGTCGGCGACGACGACGAGGTGGTCGCGGTGCTGGACTGGGAGATGGCCACCCTGGGTGATCCGCTCACCGACGTGGCATTGCTGCTGGTCTACCAGCGGCTGGCGCGGGAGAACCCGGAGTTCCCCGTCTCGACGGTCTCTCGCGCACCGGGTTTCCTCGGCGACGACGACCTGCTCGCCCGGTACGAGGCGGCCGGTGGACGGGACCTGTCGGACATGGCATTCCATCTCGCCCTCGCCTACTACAAGCTCGCCGTGATCCTCGAGGGTATCTACTTCCGGTTCCGTCAGGGAAAGACCGTCGGCGACGGTTTCGAGGAACTCGGTCGTGGCGTCGAGCCGCTGCTGCGCGCCGGCATCGATGCGCTGAAGAGTCGGGCGAGTTGATCTCGGCACCGTTGTCGTAGTCGCTCGGTACGCTCCGCCCATGCCGCATCCGGTGATGTTCGACGAAACGGATCCGCTACTCGCCCGTGTGCGCGCGATCGCGCTGGCCTTTCCCGGCGCCTCCGAGAAGATTTCGCACGGTCGTCCGTTCTTCTCCACCCGGACGGCCTTCGCGGTCTACGGAGGGGCCGAGAAGAGTACCCGCGCACCGTTTCCCCGCTCCGTCGTCGTCAAGCCCGACGAGGAGGAGCGTCGCGCGTTGCTCGAGGAGCCGCACATCTACCTGCCGATGTACTTCGGGCCGTCCGGGTGGGTCGGGTACGACCTCGCCCGTCCGGAGGTGGACTGGGGCGAGGTCGCCGAACTGCTCGACATGTCCTACCGGGAGACCGCGCCGCCGCGGCTGGTGCGCGAGCTCGACGCCCGCCCCGGCTGACGGCCACCGAGCCGTTCAGCCCTGCTGGTCGCCGATGCTGACCATCCACGCGATTCCGAAGCGGTCGGTGCACATACCGAACAGATCTCCCCACGGGGCACGTTCGAGTGGCATGTCGACGCGACCACCTTCGCTCAGCGCGTCCCACCAGCCGCGGAGCACGCTCTCGTCGTCCCCGCTGAGCGACAGCGAGAAGTTCGTGCCGGGCGAGTAGTCCACGCCGTTCGGGGTGTCCGAGGCCATGAGCACGAAGCCGCGGTCGGTGGTGAGCATCGAGTGCATCACCTTGTCGTCCTCGCTCGGATCGTCCGAGGCGTGCATGTCGGCGAACCTGCTCACCGCCAGTTCACCGCCGAAGACCGATCGGTAGAACTCCATGGCTTCGCGCGCGGAATCGCGGAATGCGAGATAGGGATTGAATCGAGTGGTCATCGTGGTCCTTTCGCGGGTGCGGTAGGGCGCGCTCGGCGCCCTACCGGTAGTGACCGTCCGCCGACGCACTTCTCATCGTGAGGGGTGCGTCCCGGATCCGGGAGCGTTCGGTGCGCTCGCCCGCTTCACATGTGACGCCCCGCTCAGAACGGCGCGCACCCCGGCAGGAAGGCGCCGGCATCGCCGGCACTGAGCGTCCCGTAGGTCAGAAGGGACCGGAGCAGACACTGCGGGTTGCCGAAGTATCCGGCGGAACCGGTGTCCGCTGCGGCGGTAGAGGATCCCCCGAGTACGAGTCCTGCCGCCGCGGCCGTCACGAACGCACTCCTGGCGAGTTTCTTCATCCTGTTGCTCCCCCTTGCACGACGCGCCGGACCATCCGGCGCGCGAGACGAACCTAGAGGATTCGTCGGGGGTGGGCCAGGTCGCATTCCGTCGTCACCGGCGTCGGGTGTGAAGGCGCGTCCGCGAACGAGAAAACCCCTTCCGACCGAAGTCGGAAGGGGTTTCGCTGTCGGGCTGACAGGATTTGAACCTGCGACCACTTGACCCCCAGTCAAGTGCGCTACCAAGCTGCGCCACAGCCCGTCCGCGCTCTCTCCGAGCGCTCTCAGAGATTACAACAGGAACGGACCGAAACACTAATCGGCTGGTCAGCGCGTTTTCGCGACCGGACGCCGTCGCGGGTTCACTTCCGGCGGTCGCGCTTCTCCCGCACCCGCACCGAGATCCGCACGGGGCTGCCGTCGAAGCCGAACTCCTCACGCAGGCGACGCTCGAGGAAGCGGCGGTAGCCGGCCTCGAGGAAGCCCGTGGTGAACAGCACGAAGGTCGGGGGCCGGGTGGCTGCCTGGGTGGCGAACAGCACACGGGGCAGGCGACCACCGCGCATCGGCGGCGGAGTCGCAGCCACGACCTCCTTGAGCCACGAGTTCAAGCGTCCCGTGGAGATGCGCTTGTCCCACGACTCGAGCGCGGTCTCCATCGCCGGGACGAGCTTCTGCACGGCTCGACCGGTCTTGGCGGAGATGTTCACGCGCGACGCCCACGGCACCCGCAGCAGGTCGCGGTCGATCTCGCGGCCGAGCTCGTAGCGACGATCCTCATCGACGAGATCCCACTTGTTGAACGCGATCACCAGGGCACGACCCGATTCGACGACCATCGTGATCACCCGCTGGTCCTGCTCGGTGATCGGTTGCGAGGCGTCGATGAGCAGCACCGCCACCTCGGCCGCGTCGATCGCGCCGCGCGTGCGCAGCGACGCGTAGAACTCCGCTCCGGAGGCGTGTGTGACCCGCTTGCGCAGACCGGCGGTGTCGACGAACCGCCACGGCTTGCCGCCGAGTTCGACAATCGAGTCCACCGGGTCGACGGTGGTGCCGGCGACATCGTGCACCACCGAGCGTTCGTCCCCGGCGAGCTTGTTCAGCAGGCTCGACTTGCCGACGTTCGGCTTGCCCACCAGGGCGACCCGGCGGGGTCCTTCGCCGCCGGAACCCTCGCGGGGGGTGGCGGGCAACTTGGCGAGCAGCTCGTCGAGCAGATCGCCGGTGCCGCGCCCGTGGGTGGCCGACACCGAATACGGCTGGCCGAGCCCGAGCGACCACAACGTCGCGGCCTCGGATTCGACGCGGTCGTCGTCGACCTTGTTCGCGACCAGCAGCACCGGCGTCTTCGAGCGGCGCAGCACCTTCGCGACCGCCTCGTCGACGCTGGTGGCGCCGACGGTGGCGTCGACCACGACGAGGATCGCGTCGGCGGTACGCATGGCGACCTCGGCCTGGCGGGCCACGGACTGCTGCATGCCCTTCGCGTCGGGTTCCCACCCGCCGGTGTCCTGCACCATGAACCGCCGGCCGTTCCACGACGCCTCGTACGAGACGCGGTCCCGGGTGACGCCGGGGACATCCTCGACGACGGCTTCGCGTCGGCCGATGATGCGGTTGACCAGAGTGGACTTGCCGACATTGGGTCGGCCGACCACGGCGACGGTCGGGACCGGAACGAACTCCTCGAGCTCGTTGCCGTCGGCGAACTCGACATCCCAGTCGGCTTCCTCCGACCAGGTGCCGTCGCCGGCGAAACCGGTGTAATCGGTGCTCACGTCGTCGCTCACAGCTTCGCTCCAGTCTGCTCGGCGACCACCGCGAGCAGCGCGGCGATCACCTCGTCGATGTTCATGTCGCTGGTGTCCACGACGACCGCATCGTCCGCCGCGCGCAGCGGCGACACCGCGCGGGTGGAGTCGAGGTGGTCACGGCGCTGCACCGCAGCAAGGACCGCCTCGTAGTCGTCGCCGCGACCCTCGGCGATGTTCTGGTTGTTGCGCCGGTGCGCGCGGGCCTCCGCCGAGGCGGTGAGGAAGATCTTCACATCGGCCTCGGGGAAGACGACCGTGCCGATGTCGCGTCCTTCGACCACGACGCGGTGCTCGGCGCGCCCGAGACGCTGCTGCGCCTCGACGAGCTGGGTGCGCACCTCGGGGACCGCGGAGACCGCGGAGACCGCGGCCGTGACCTCGGCGCCGCGGATGATCTCGCGCACGTCGTCCCCGTCGAGCCGGATGTCCTCGACGGTGGGATCGGTGCCGATCGACCACGGCAGATCGGCGGTGGCCGCGGCGATCGCGGCCGGATCGGTCAGGTCGGTACCGCGGCGCAGAGCGTGCAACGTCGCGATGCGGTACATCGCCCCCGTGTCGAGGTAGGCGGCACCGAGATGCTGCGCGAGACGCTTGGAGACGGTGGACTTGCCGGTGCCGGACGGTCCGTCCATCGCGACGATCAACGCGTCGGCCGGTGCGCCGGTCACAGCTTCACCGCCTGGTACAAACCGCCGACCTCGTTGCGGCCGAGGACACGGAGAGTGCCGGGACGTTGGTCGCCGAGCGCGACGGGGCCGATGTTGGTGCGCACGAGCCGGATCACGGGATGACCGACGGCGTCGAGCAGACGTCGCACGATGTGCTTGCGGCCCTCGTGCAGCACGAGCCGCACCAGCGACTGGCCTTCGTGGACCTCGAGCAACGCGAACTCGTCGACCGAGGCAGGCCCGTCCTCGAGTTCGATACCGGCCTTGAGCTGCTTGCCGACGCCGCGCGCGAGCACACCCTTGACGGTCGCCAGGTAGGTCTTGGGGACCTCGTAGGACGGGTGCATGAGCCGGTGCGCGAGTTCACCGTCGTTGGTGAGCAGCAGCAGACCTTCGGTGTCGGCGTCGAGACGACCGACGTGGAACAGGCGCTGCCCGGCGGCGACGCGTTCGGAGACGATGTCGCCGACACAGGGACGACCGAGATCGTCGGACATCGTGGACTGCCAGCCGCGCGGTTTGTTCAGCACGAGATGCACGAGATCCTTGTTGACGACGACGCGGACGCCGTCGACCCGGATCACGGCGTTCTCCGGGTCCACGCGCAGGCCCTGCTCGACGACGATGTTGCCGTCGACCTCGACGCGACCTGCGGCGATGAGTTCCTCGGCTGCGCGGCGCGAGGCGACGCCGGCCTGGGCGAGCACCTTCTGCAGCCGCACGCCTTCACCGGCGGGCAGCTGGGCCGGGCCGGCTTCGCGGTGCTGGTGACGCGCGGGGCGAGCGTTGCTCACGGTCGGAACGACGCGCTGTGCGGCGCGCTTGGCGGCAGGCTTGGAGGGCTTGCCGGTCGAGGTGCCCTTGCGGTGCGGTTTGCGACCGGCGGCCGGCTGGGCGGGATTGCGGCCTCCGGCCGACTGAGCCGGATTGCGGCTGGCGGCCGACTGACCGGGAGTGGCCCGGCGATCGGAACGGGGTGAGTCGGTGCGCTCCCCCGTACGGGGAGCCCCTGCGCGCCCCGAACGCGGGGATTCGGTGCGTCCTCCGGAACGCGGGGATTCGGTGCGTCCCGAGCGGGAGGCCCCGGCATTGCGCGTAGTCGCGCTGCGGGGATTGCTTCTTCTACGATCCGGTGTGCCATCACGGCGAGCGGGTGTATTCACTTGATTCCTGTCAGTTCTCTGGATCGAACTCCGCGGGCGAGAGAGTCTCGGGACGCGCGTTCCTATCCATTCTCTCAAATCGTGGGTCCGACTCGAGACTGTCGGCGATGTCGTCGATCACATCGACATCGGGCAGAAGCGGCGCAACGGGCGGAAGATCCTGCAGAGATGCCAGGCCGAGGCGCTCGAGAAACAACTCGGTGGTGACATAGAGCGTGCCACCGGTGTCGGGATCGGTGCCGGCTTCGGCGATCAGATCGCGGGCGAGCAGCGTGCGCATCACCCCGTCGACGTTGACGCCGCGCACCGCGCCGACACGGCTGCGGGTGACCGGCTGCCGATAGGCGATCACGGCGAGAGTCTCGAGTGCGGCGCGGGTGAGTTTGGTGCGGGCGCCACCCTGCAGCAACTTCTCGACATACGGCGCGAAATCGCGACGGGTGTAGAAGCGCCATCCGTCGCCCGCATACCGCAGGTCGATGCCGGATCCACGCGCGGTGAGGTCCTGCGCGAGACGTCGCAGCGCGGCCTCGGCCCGGTCGGCGGTGACCCCGATGGCGGCGGCGAGCTGCTCGGTGGGTGCGGGGGTGTCGACGACGAGCAGCAGCGCTTCGAGGGCCGCGGTGAGTTCGTCGTCGGCGATGTCGAGAAGCTCACCGTCCCATGCACGCTCCTGCGCGGCGGTGTCGCCTGCACGCTCGTGCTCGACGGCGTCGTCGCTCACCCGTAGTCCTCCTCGAAATCGACGGCGTCGTCGGTCTCCCCCGTCCACGCGACCTGCAGGTGCCCCAGCGGATCGGGTTGCTCGAAGGTGACGGCGCGTTCGCGGTACAACTCGAGCAATGCCAGGAACCGGGCGACGACGAGCAGCCCATGGTCGCAATCGGCGACGAGTTCGTCGAAACCGACCCGGACGCCGGCGCCGCGGGAGCGGAGCAAGCCCAGGATGTGGGCGGCCTGCTCGGGAACCGACACCTTCGGGGTGTGCAGGTGGTCGAGGCCGACGGTGGGGGGTGGTTTCGGCCGGAAGGCGGCGGCGGCGATCTCGGCGAAGCGCTGCGGGTCGACGCCGAGCACGACCTCGGGCACCAGATTCTCGAAACGGTCCTCGAGGGACACCGCGCGTGGATAGCGGCGCAGGGCGGCGGCCTCGAACGCGGCGAACTGTTCGGCGATCTGCTTGTAGGCGCGGTACTGCAGTAGTCGCGCGAACAGCAGGTCGCGGGCCTCGAGGAGCGCGAGATCCTCGGGATCGTCGACCTCACCGGCGGGCAGCAGCCGCGCGGCCTTGAGATCGAGCAGGGTCGCGGCGACGACCAGGAACTCGGTGGTCTGGTCGAGGCCGAGTTCGGGTCCGAGCTTGCGGGTGTAGGCGATGAAGTCGTCGGTGACCTCGTGGAGGGCGACCTCGGTGACGTCGAGTCGCCGCTGCGAGATGAGGGTCAGCAGCAGGTCGAACGGGCCCTCGAAGTTGCGCAGGCGTACGCGGAACCCCGAGGTGGTCTCCACCTCCGCAGGTGTCGGCCGGCCGGGTTCCTCCAGGACCCCCGCGTCGGCTCCCGCTTCGGGTGCCGTGCCGGTGTCCGCGGTGTCGTGAACGGGAGCGTGCACGGAACTCAGCGACCGCTCCGGTGGATGACTTCCCGTGCAAGGGCGCGGTACGACTCGGCGCCGGCGGAGGCGGGCGCCCAGCGAGTGATGGGTTCACCCGCGACGCTGGTCTCGGGGAACTTCACGGTGCGGTTGATGACGGCATCGTAGACGAGGTCGCCGAAGACCTCCACGACCCGGGACATCACCTCGCGTCCGTGCAGAGTGCGCGAGTCGAACATGGTGACGAGGATGCCCGCGACGGCGAGCTTCGGGTTCAGCCGGTCGCGGACCTTGGCGACGGTGTCGTTGAGCAGCGCCAGGCCGCGCAGGCTGAAGAACTCGCATTCCATGGGGATGAGCACCGAATCGGCGCAGGCGAGCGCGTTGACGGTGAGCAGCCCCAGCGACGGCTGGCAGTCGACGAGGATGTAGTCGTAGCGGTCGAGCATCGGGTACAGCGCCCGTCCGAGGGCCTGTTCGCGGCCGACTTCGGAGACGAGCTGGATCTCCGCCGCGGACAGGTCGATGTTGCTCGGCAGCAGGTCGAGGTTCTCGACATGGGTGCGTACGAGCACGTCGTCGGTGGAGACCCGCGGTTCGACGAGCAGGTTGTGCACGGTGAGATCGAGATCGTGGTGGGCGACACCGAGTCCGGCGGACAGCGCGCCCTGCGGATCGAGGTCGACGAGCAGGACGCGGCGCCCGTATTCGGCGAGGGACGCCCCGAGGTTGATGGTCGAGGTGGTCTTGCCGACCCCGCCCTTCTGATTGCACATCGCGATGATGCGAGCCGGTCCGTGGGTGGACAGCGGCACCGGTTCCGGGACGGGTCGGCGTGGCCGGCCGGTCGGTCCGAGCTCGGGCTCGTCCGTGGTTCCGGCGGTGGTGGTCGGCTCGCTGGTGGACGTTCTGTCGGCGTCCTCGCGGCCGATTGCGTCGACCGGGACGGTGTTCGACCGGAGGTGCTCCGGCTCCATGTATGTGGCGGGTGGCCGAGGTGTGCCCACGTTCGGTACTCCCCCTGTCTTGCGACCCAGATGTTCTCTCGTCGATCCGTCGGGTGGCCCGGCGGCTCTTCCCCGGAACGCTACCGCTTCGTCGGCAGGATCACCGCACGGACACGCGTCCGTCGCGGAGCCGGTCATCGTGCCCGGGGATGCGCCTGTGCCCATACCTCTCGGAGGGCACCGGCGGTGACCAGGGTGTATATCTGCGTGGTCGTCACAGAAGCATGCCCGAGTAACTCCTGTACCACACGTACGTCGGCGCCGCCGTCGAGCAGGTGGGTCGCGAACGAGTGGCGCAGGGTGTGCGGGGAGACACCGACGTCCACTCCGGCGCGTTCGGCGGCGGTCTGCAGTACCTTCCACGCACTCTGCCGCGACAGGCGTCCACCGCGCGCGTTCAGGAAGACCGCGGCGGTGCGGCCGGTCGCCAGCGTCGGCCGTCCGCGCACGAGATAGGCGTCGAGCGCGCCGAGCGCCGGCCGCCCGACCGGCACGAGCCGCTGTTTGCCGCCCTTGCCGCGCAGCAGCACCGTGCGCGATTCGGTGTCGAGGTCGTCGACGTCGAGCCCGACGGCCTCGGAGATGCGGGCGCCGGTGGAGTACAGCAGTTCGAGCAGCGCCCGGTCGCGCAGGTCGCGGGGAGCGTCGGCCTCGGGTGCGGCGGCCTCGAGGATCGCGGTGACCTGGTCGACGGTCAGCGCCTTGGGCAGACGGCGTCCGGGTGCCGGTGGTTTGACGGTGCGAGCGACGTCGACGGGGGTCTGACCTTCGGCGGCGGCGAAACGGTGCAGGCCGCGCACGGCGATCAGGGCGCGGGCGGCGGAGCTCGCCGCGAGCGCCGGGCGGTTCCGTTCCGGATCACCGCGGCGCAGACTCGCGGCGAAATCGCTGATGTGGTGTTCGTGGACGTCCGCAAGATCGCCGACATGCACGTCGGTGAGGTGTTCCATGTAGCGCAGCAGATCGCGCCGGTAGGAGGCGAGCGTGTTCGCCGCTACCCCTCGTTCGACGGTCAGGTGCGCCAGATAGGCGTCGAGTTGCCCGGTGAGTGTCGGGGACGGCTGCGGAGCGACCTGCGTGGCCGGACGCTCCTCACCGGGCAGCACCGCTCACCCCTCCGCGCGGGTGCGGGCGAAGGTGGTGGGCCGGTCCGGCCACGGCGCGTCCGGTGTGCGGGTCGCGGTGCCGGTCGCGCGGGTGGTCGCGAACGCGAGGAGACCGGACACTGCGGTGGCGTTGACGATCTCCCCGCCCAGCACCATCGACACGGCCTGGTCGACGGGGACGCGGCGGACCTCGAGATCGGCCTCCTCGTGCTCCGGATCCGGCCGGTCGACCTCGCTCAGGCCGCGGGCGGCGAAGACGCGCACGGCTTCGTCGGTGAATCCGGGTGAGAGCGCGATGTCGACGAGGAGCTCCCAGTCGGCGGCGGCCAGACCGGTCTCCTCGGCGAGTTCGCGGCGGGCGGCGTCGAGGGGATCCTCCCCAGGTGCGTCGAGCAGCCCGGCGGGAAGTTCCCACAGGCGCCGGCCGAGCGGATGCCGGTACTGGTGTACGAGCACCACCCGGTCCTGCTCGTCGACGGCCACGACCGCCACCGCGCCGTGATGTTCGACCACTTCACGTTCGGCGGTGTGCCCGTCGGGCATCGCCACGTCGTCGACGCGCAGCGACACGATGGCACCCGTGTAGATCCGCCGGCTCGCCAGGGTGCGGAAGTCGTGTCGCTGCGCCATGTCGACTACTCGGCGTCGCCGGCGGCGGACGTCGACGCGGCCGTGGCGGTTTCCTCGGCAGCGGTGTTCTCACCGTGGATTTCGACCGGGAGCCGCTCGGCCGCCTTGTACTGCAGTGCTGCGGCGACGAGGCCGGAGAACAGCGGGTGCGGGCGGGTGGGCCGGCTCTTGAGCTCCGGGTGCGCCTGGGTGGCGACGAAGAACGGATGCGTGGCGGCCGGGTACTCGACGAACTCGACGAGACGCCCGTCCGGGGAGGTCCCGGAGAACACCAGACCGGACTTGGCGATCTTGTCGCGGTAGGCGTTGTTGACCTCGTAGCGGTGCCGGTGCCGCTCGGAGACCTGCTCGCTGCCGTAGGCCTTGGCGACGACCGAGCCCTTCTTCAGCACGGCGGGGTAGGCACCGAGACGCATGGTGCCGCCGAGATCGGCCTCGCCCGCGACCGCCTGTTCCTGGTCGGCCATCGTGGAGATGACCGGGGCGGTGGTGTCGGGATCGAACTCGGTGGACGACGCGTCGTCGATGCCCACCGAGCGGGCGGCCTCGATGACGACGCACTGCAGACCCAGGCACAGGCCGAGCAGCGGGATCTTGCGGGTACGCGCGAAGCGGATCGCGCCGAGCTTGCCCTCGATGCCGCGGATACCGAAACCGCCGGGGATCAGCACCGCGTCGACGTCGCCGAGATGCTTCTCGGCGCCGGCCTCGGTTTCGCACTCGTCGGAGGCGACCCAGCGGATCTTGACCTTCGCTCGGTGCGCGAAACCGCCGGCGCGCAACGCCTCGGTGACCGACAGGTAGGCGTCGGGCAGGTCGATGTACTTGCCGACGAGAGCGACGTCGACGGTCTCGCGGGGGTTGTGGACCCGCTCGAGCAGGTTGCCCCATACCGTCCAGTCGACGTCGCGGAAGGGCAGGCCGAGCTGACGCACGACGTAGGCGTCGAGACCTTCGCTGTGCAGCACCTTCGGGATGTCGTAGATGCTCGGCGCGTCGGGGCAGGAGATGCAGCCGGCAACGTCGACGTCGCACATCAGCGAGATCTTGGCCTTGAGCGAGGCCGGAACGTCGCGGTCGCAGCGCAGCACGAGGGCGTCGGGCTGGATGCCGATGTTGCGCAGCGCGGCCACCGAGTGCTGGGTGGGCTTGGTCTTCAGCTCACCGGACGGGCCGAGATAGGGCACGAGCGAGACGTGCAGGAAGAAGCAGTTCTCGCGACCGACCTCGTGCCGGACCTGGCGGGCGGCCTCGAGGAACGGCTGGGATTCGATGTCGCCGACGGTGCCGCCGATCTCGGTGATCACCACGTCCGGGACCTGGCCCTCGGCGTCCGGGGCGGCCATGGCGAGGATGCGGCGCTTGATCTCGTCGGTGATGTGCGGGATGACCTGCACGGTGTCGCCGAGATATTCACCGCGTCGTTCCTTGGCGATGACCGTGGAGTACACCTGGCCGGTGGTGACATTGGCGTCGGCGGACAGGTCCCGGTCGAGGAAGCGCTCGTAGTGACCGACGTCGAGGTCGGTCTCGGCACCGTCCTCGGTGACGAAGACCTCGCCGTGCTGGAACGGATTCATCGTGCCGGGGTCGACATTGAGGTACGGGTCGAGCTTCTGCATCGTCACGCGCATGCCGCGTGCGGTGAGCAGAGTGCCCAGGCTCGACGCTGTGAGCCCCTTGCCGAGCGAGGATGCGACGCCCCCGCTGACGAAGATGTGCTTGGTAGGGGTACGCGAGTGGCGTGACTGTGGCAAAGAAGCTCCCGTGACGTCAGGTGCAGGACTTTTGGACTGATGCGATACAGCTGGGGCCTGCCGACCCACGGAACTTCACGGTAACACCTCCGCGGGCCGGCGCGTACCCGACTCGCGGGTGCGGACCGCCGGTGCAATCGACGTCACAGGCCCGTCCCGGATCGGGACGGCCGCGGCGACGCTCAGCGAGCCGGGGAACCGACCGTGACGGCGGTCGCGCTCGGACCGGTCCCGTACCGGCCGCTGCCGCCGTCGAACTGCTCGCGCAACGCGAGGACCGTCGTCAGGCGCCCCGATTCGCGGTCGAGGTTGTCCACCGTGGACAGGCCCGCGGCGAGCGCGGCATCGGCCCGCACCACCGCGATGGGTCCGTTGCCCTCCGCTGCCCCGGTGCGGCCTGCAAGGACCGCGCCGGCGCCGCGGCCGTCGACGACCCCGGCGAACCGGGCGATCAGCGACCCGCGGTTACCGCCGCGTTCGGCGTTGCCGCTGTGGTCGCCGGTGACGACGAGCGCGCTCTGGGCCGGGTCGATCCGGTCGTCCTCGTAGGTGACGAAACCGCCGCTGCGCAACGTGGTGAGCGCCAGGGCGCGTTCCTCCGGGGTGCTCCGCGGCCCGCCGGTGGCCGGGTCGACGAGCAGCACCGCGCCGAGCAGATCCCCGGCGAGGCTGCCCGGATCGACGGCGCCGGTCTGCAGTTCCACCCCGGCGGGCACGACGTTGGTGACGGTGGTGCGGAGTTGATCGGTTCCGGTCGCGTCGACGAACGAATCGGTCAGCGCGATCCGGGCGGTGACCCGGCCCCCCGCATCGCCGACAACCCGGACCACGGCGTCGACGTCCTCGGGTGCGGCGTCCGGGGTGGTCACCAGGAGGATCGTGCGGCCGAGGAGCTCGTCGCGCACGATGCGCGGGCCGACGGTGGAGTCGAAACCGTCGCCGGCGAGCAGTTGCGCCTCGAGCCGGCTGCTGTGGTCCTCGGCCTGCTGGACCTCCCGGCGCAGCTCCGCCTTGTCGTCACGCAGGCCGGTGACGACGCTGTCGGCCAGCAGCCCGGAGCCGAGCACGATCCCGACCGCCAGGGCCAGGAACACCGCCACCAGGGAAACGACGTGATGGCGCATCGAGATCACGCGCGCAGACCCCGAATCCACTCGACGGCGTTCTCCCACCACTGCCGGGCGAGTTCGACCACGTCGCCCCCGAGGTTGGACACCGCGAGCGCGGCGATCACGGCGATCAGGGCCGCGAAGACGAGCAGGGCGATCACCCCACCCGAGACCCGGCTGCGATAGAGGGTGGCCACGGCCTTCGCATCGACGAGTTTCGGGCCGACCTTCAGGCGGGTCATCACCGCCGACGGATTCGTGTCGCGGCGACCGTGGTCGAAGAATTCGTCGAGCGAGACGGTGCTGCCGACGGTCACCACCAGCGCCGCGCCGTGATGCTCGACGAGCAGCAACGCCAGGTCGGTGGGGGTGCCGACGGCAGGGAAGGTCATCGCGCCGATGCCGAGATCCTGAATGCGCTCGAGGCCCCGGGCGTGGCCGTCCGGGTCGGCGGGCAGCACCACTTCGGCTCCGGACTTGAGGGTGGAGGTACCGATCTCGTCGGGATCCCCGACGATCAGGTCGGGACGGTAGCCCGCCTTGGTGAGGCTGTCGGCGCCGGGACCGACACCCACCAGGATCGGCGAGTACTCCTTGATGAACGGCTTGAGGTCCTTGAGGTCCTGCACGTGCCCGGGACCGTCGGAGACGACGACCACGTGCCGGTCGCGCAGGTCGAGGTCGATGTCGGGGATACCGACGCCGTCGATGAGCAGCGGGCTCTCCGAGCGGATGAACTCGATGGTGTTGCCCGAGAACGCCTCGAGGTGGTCGACGAGCCCGGTCCGGGCCTCGATCATGCGGTCGGAGATCTCGATGTCGGTCTGCTCGTCGCCCTCGATGAGCAGCTTCTCCCCCGCGTACACCCCGCCTTCGTGCACCCGGACCTTCGCACCGTCCTTGATCTTCTTGAAGACCTCGGTGCCGACGTTGTCCACCAGCACGATGTCGTGCGCGACGATCACTTCGGGGCCGAGATTCGGGTACCGGCCCGAGATCGACGGGGACGCGTTGATCACCGCGGTGACACCCGCCTCGACGAGCGCGTCGGCGGTGACGCGATCGAGGTCGACGGCGTCGAGGACGACCACGTCGCAGGGACCGATCCGGCGCAGCAGCTTCGCGGTGTTCCTGTCGACCCGGGCAATGCCACTCACTCCGGGCAACGTTTCGTTGTTACGGGACAGCAGCGCCGGCATCTTCATGGAAGAGATGATGCGCCGGTATACGAGTGAGGTTGTGGAGGCGCGCCGGGAGGCGTGTGAACATCGACCCGGCGCTCCGGCGGTTCAGCCGGTGCGCTCGGCGTGGGCGACGGCGAGCAACTCTTCGGCGTGCGCACGCCCGGTTTCGGTGTCGTCGAGCCCGGCGAGCATGCGGGCCAGTTCGGTGACCCGCTCCTCCTCGCCGAGGGTACGCACCCCGCTGCTGATCACCCCGGCCCGGTCGTCGACCTTGTCGACGACGAGGTGGGTGTCGGCGAACGCCGCGACCTGCGGCAGGTGCGTGACCACGATGACCTGATGGGTGCGCGACAGGCGTGCGAGACGCCGACCGATCTCGACGGCGGCGCGGCCACCGACCCCGGCGTCGACCTCGTCGAAAACCATGGTGGCGCCGCGCTCGGAGCCGGCGAGCACCACTTCGAGGGCGAGCATGACGCGGGAGAGCTCACCGCCGGAAGCGCTGCGGGCGAGCGGGCGGGCCGGGGCGTCGCTGTGCGGGGCGAGCCGGAACTCCACCTCGTCGATCCCCGATTCGCCGGCGTGCAGCAGCCGGTCGCCGACCTGCAACGGTGCCGTGTCGCTCGCGGTCGCCGCGCGGTCGGCGATGTGCACGTCGAGGACGGCGCGCCCCATCGCGAGACCCGACAGTTCCTTGCTCACGGCCTTCGCCAGCTTGCCGGCGACCTTGTGCCGTGCCGTCGACAGAGCGGTGGCGGCTTCGGCGGTGGCGGCCGCTTCGGCCTCGACCTCGGCGGCAAGCTTGTCGATGGCCTCGGCGGAGACATCCAGACCGGACAGGCGCTCGCGGGCCTCGCGGGCCCATTCGAGCACTCCGTCGATGTCGGCGGCGTACTTACGGGTGAGGTTCTTCAGTTCCGCCTGCCGGTTGAGGAGCGTCTCGAGAGCGCTCGGGTCGGACGGCAGGTCGGACAGATAACCGGAGATGTCGGCGGTGACGTCGGTGACCACCGCGATCGCTTCACCGAGGCGGGGGCCGAGCTCACGCAGAGCGGGATCGTCGCTGCCTTCGAGCCGGGCGCGGGCCTCGCCGAGCAGGTCGAGCGCCGCAGAGTACGCGTCGGCATCGCCGTTGTCGTCGCCCGCGAGGGCGTCGTGCGCGACGGTGGCCGCCTCGCGCAGCGAGTCGAGATCGGACAGGCGCCGCACCTCGTCGACGATGCGGGTGTCCTCCCCCGGTTCGGGTGCGGCGCGGTCGATCTCGTCGAGCCCGAAGTGCAATCGGTCGGCCTCCTGCGCGAGTTCGCGTGACCGCTCGGTGCGTTCCTGCAGCTCGGCTCGGGCCTCGAGCCAGCGCCGCCGCCGCGTGCGGTAACGCTCGAGCAGACCGGCGACGGTCTTGCCCCCGAACCGGTCGAGCGCGGCGCGCTGTTCGTCGGGGCGCAGCAGCCGCAGCTGGTCGTTCTGCCCGTGCACGGTCAGCAGCGGGCCGGTGAAGTCCGACAGCACCCCCACCGGCACACTGCGCCCGCCGAGATGGGCGCGGGAGCGGCCGTCGCTGCCGACGGTGCGCACGGCGATGATGCTGCCGTCCTCGTCGCGCTGGGCGCCGGTGGCCTCGAGCAGTTCGGCGATCTGCCGTTCGATGTGGCTGGGCGCCGGTTCGATCTCGAAGCGCCCCTCCACCACGGCACGGCTCGCTCCGACCCGCACCCGGGACGGGTCGGCGCGCACCCCGGAGAGCAGGTGCAGGCTCGTCACGACCATCGTCTTACCGGCACCGGTCTCGCCGGTGAGCACTGTCAGACCCCCGTGGAAGCGTGCGTACGCCTCGGAGATCACACCCAGGTTGTCGATCCGGATCTCTGCGAGCATCAGAGTTTCCTTCCCCGCCAGCCCTTCACCGGAAGTTCGAACTTGCGCACCATCCGATCGGCGAACGGTGCCGAATCCAGCCGCACCCAGCGGACCGGATCGCATCCTCGCACGACTTCGAGCCGCGCACCGGCCGGGACGTCCAGGATTCGGCGGCCGTCGCAGAAGACCACCCCGTCGTGCCCACCGGCGAGGGTCTCGACGGCGATGATCGACTCGGGGCTGGTCACCAGCGGGCGCGCGAACAACGCGTGCGCGTTGCTCGGGATCACCAGCAGCGCTTCGAGTTCGGGCCACACGATCGGTCCGCCGGCCGAGAAGGCGTAGGCCGTCGATCCAGTCGGGGAGGCGACGAGAACGCCGTCGCAGCCGAAGGAGGAGACGGGACGGCCGTCGACCTCGAGAACCACCTCGAGCACCCCGAGCCGCGACTTGTTCTCGAGACTGGCCTCGTTCAACGCCCAGCCGCGGTCGAGGACCTCGTCGTCCATGCGCACGGTCACGTCGAGGGTCATGCGCTGTTCGACGCGGTATTCGCGGCGTACCACCTGCACGAGAGCTTCTTCGAGGTGTTCGGCCTCGGCCTCGGCGAGGAAGCCGATCCGGCCGAGGTTGATTCCGAGGACCGGCACCGCCGAATACTGCGCGAGTTCGGCGGCCCGCAGGAAGCTGCCGTCGCCGCCGAGGACGATCACCATCTCGCAGCCGGCGGCCGCTTCCGGGCCGGGTTCGACAACGCTGATGAAGCTGCCCGGCAGGGCGAGGACACCGAGTCCGTTGCTCACGGCCTCGTCGTCGAGGGTGCGCAGGCCGATGCCGGCCTCACCGAGGATCTTGGCGACCCTCAGCGCGGTGCCGGCGATCTCGTCGCGCCCCGAATGGGAGACCAGCAGGATCTCCCGGCCCGATCGCGCCGCATCGGTCGCGACGGTCTCTTCGCTCACTGTGGTCCTTCCTGCACCGCACGCTCGATCAATTCGATCACCGCCGGGTCGAGCTCTTCCGGCCCCGGTTCTCCGGCCCGCAGCCACAGGAAGTACTCGACGTTCCCGGACGGCCCGGGCAGCGGGCTCGCCACCGCTCCGAGGGTCCGCAGGCCCTGCCGCTGCGCTTCGCGCGCGACGTCGAGCACCGCCTCGGTGCGCAACGCCGGGTCGCGCACAACGCCGCCACTGCCGACTCGGTCCTTCCCCACCTCGAACTGGGGTTTGACCATCGGCAGCAGGTCGCCGCCCGGGGCGACGCAGGCCACGAACGCCGGCAACACCAGGTTCAGGGAGATGAACGACAGGTCGGCGACCACCAGGTCGACGCGTCCGCCGATCGTCTCGGCGTCGATGCTACGCACGTTTGTTCGATCGATCACATGGACACGCTCGTCGGACTGCAGCCGCCAGACCAGCTGGCCGTACCCGACGTCCACCGCGACGACCTCCGCGGCACCCTCGTGCAGCAGCACATCGGTGAAACCACCGGTCGACGCGCCGGCGTCGAGACAGCGGCGCCCCGCCACCTGCAGCCCCTCCGGCGTGAACGCCTCGAGAGCACCGAGGAGCTTGTGAGCGCCACGGGACGCCCAGGAGACCTCGTCGCTCACCTCGGTGACGATCAGCGGGGTGTTCGGTTCGACGGCGGTCGCCGGCTTGGAGGCCACGGTGCCCGCTATCAGCACCCGACCTGCGGCGATCAGTTCGCTGGCGTGCTCACGTGAGCGCGCCAGACCCCGCCGTACCAGTTCCGCGTCGACGCGTGCCCGGCGTGCCACGTCAGATCTTGTCCACGGTCGACAAGGCCTGCACGAGAACCTCGTGGGCACGTTCGAGCATCTCGGCCTGTTCGAGCAACACGGACTGGTCGGTGCTCGCGGCGTCGGCGGCGGGTGCGCCCTCCCGCACACGGGTCAGCAACGCGTCGACCTCTTCGCGGACGCGTGCGGGATCGACGGTGGGGCGCGTGCCGGGAAGGTGTTCGCCCGGACGTGGAATCGGCGTGCTCATCGCCGTCCACGCTAGTCGATGTGTGCGACCGCACCACACACTCCGGTGCGGATCAGACCGTCGCCGCCCACGCGTCCACGACGGAGCGCGCATGCGCGTCCAGCGGCCGGACCTGCCCGAAACCGGGGTTGGCCCAGGCGATGTCGAGAAGACCCCGCAGCGCCTCCATCGGATCGGCCGCCGATTGCGCGGCAGCGAGGTGAAGATCACCTCCGTCGACCCTGACGTCCCACGAGGTGTGCGGGGCGACGCGAAGCAGATCGGCGGGCTGATCGAGGCTCGCGAGTGAGGCCGCGACATAGGTCGGGCGCTGTTCGGCCGAGGCCCGCAGTAGATCGTCGACGGTGCTCACCCCGGTCAGCACGAGCAGGGAATCCGCACCCACGGCGTTGGCACCTTCGATGTCGGTGTCCAGCCGGTCGCCGACCACGAGGGGACGTCGGGCGCCTCCGCGACGGATCGCGTCCTCGAGAAGCGGAGCAGCAGGTTTACCCGCCACGATCGGGATCGCGCCGGTGGCGTTTCGCACCGCCGCGACCATCGACCCGTTGCCGAGGACGAGCCCGCGTTCGGTGGGCAGGGTCGAGTCGACGTTCGTGGCCACCCACAGGGCACCGGCACGGACGGCGAGCGTCGCCTCCGCGAGGATCGCCCATCCGGTATCCGGAGAATGCCCCTGCACCACGGCCACCGGACGCGTGTCCGCCGACCGGACCGGGGTGAGACCGACACCGGCCACCTCCTCGGCGAGGGCATCGGTTCCGACGACGAGCACCGGCGCGCCGGCCGGGAACCGCTCGGCGAGCAGGCGCGCGGCGGACTGCGAGCTCGTCACCACGGACGAATCCTCGGCCGGAAAGCCGAGTTCCCGCAGGTGCAACGCGACCTCCGAAGGCCGGCGGCTGGCGTTGTTCGTGACGTACAGAACGGTGTCGTCACCGGCCGCCAGCGCCTCCCGGGCACCCGGGACGGGTTCGGCGCCCCGGTAGACGGTGCCGTCGAGGTCCAGCAGCAGGACGTCGTAGATGCGACGCAGCGTGTCGCCGGAGGCGATGCCTGTGGCCGGCTCGGTGCCGTCGATCACGGCGTCTCTCCGGTGAGCTCCTCCACCCGCTCCTCGGCGTCGGTGACGCCTTCGATGTCCGCGGCTGCGGAGTGCAGGAACCACTGCAGGCCTTCTTCGGTCCGTCCGGCGGCCACGAGGGCGTCGGCGTAGGCATAGAAGAGGCGGGCTGCAGGCGTGCCGGTCCGGTCCGGATCGAGGTCGGGCGTCTGCAATGTGACGACAGCCTGGTCGTACTGACCGAGGTCCATGCGGGCACCGGCGAGGACGATGCGCAACTCGGCGGCGTCGTCGCCGGTCAGCTTGCGTGCATCGTCGCCGCGTCCCAGCTCGAGTGCCTTCTCGGGACGGCCGAGGCCACGTTCGCAATCGGCCATCACGGCGAGCAGTCCCGTACCACCGGACATGCGGCGCGCTGCACGGAGTTCGGACAGCGCCTCGGCCCACTCACCGGCGTGATACGCGGTGATGCCGGCGGCCTCGCGGACGACGGCGATGCGGCCGGCGCGCTGACGGGCGGCACGGGCATGGGAGAGCGCGGCACGGGGATCGTCGTCGAGCAGCCGACCGGCCATCACCAGATGCCGGGCGACGCTGTTCGCGTTCGACTTGTCCAGGCTCAGCAGGTCGCGGCGAATGGTCGGATCGAGCTCGGACGCCTCGACGTCGTCGGGCAGATCGGGTTCGTCCGGACGTGCGTCGCGGCGCTGCGGCGCGATGCCTTCGCGCCCACGGGACGGCCCGAATCCACCTTCACCACCGCGACGGCGGGGCGCACCCTCGCTGCGGGGGTCGCCGGACCGGGGTCCTCGGCGGTCACCGGTGTAGCCCCGGCTGTCGCCGCTACCACGCTGGTCGCCACCCCGCTGGTCACTACCGCGACGGTCGTCGCGATTGCCGTAGCTGCGCTCGCCGCGGGGACGGTCGCCGTACTGCCGACCGCGGTCGTCGCTGCGACCCGGACGATCCTCGCTGCGACGGGGGCGATCGTCGCCTCCGGAGCGTTCCCGGTAGGGACGGTCGCCGCGATCGGAACGGGCGTCGTCGCGGCCGCGATCGCGGCGGTCTCCGCCCTGGTAGGAGCGGCGGTCGTCGCCGTGCTGGGGACGACGATCGTCACCGCGCTGGGGACGACGGTCGTCGTCACGGCTGGACGAACGTCCGCCGGTTCCGTAGCCGCCCTGCCGGCGCTCGTCGCCGCGCCCGCGTTCGTCGCGGTCGCGCGGTGCACGCTCACCACGACTGTCGTCGGCGCGTTCGTCGCGCTCCTTCTTGCGGCCCGACCACGGAGTGGATCCTCCACTCCTGAAGGACCGACGTTCACCGTTGCCGTCGGACACAGAAAAATCCTCTCATGAAAACACGAAAGGGGACCCAAACGAGTGGGTCCCCTTTCGGAACGGGTGTTCGGCGGTGTCCTACTCTCCCACACCCTGTCGAGTGCAGTACCATCGGCGCA
>NZ_SDMJ01000016.1:0-46928 GCF_004153645.1 Rhodococcus sp. Q1
GACTTCACTCATTCAGTTGTTGCGACACTCCTGCTGGCACCATCTCGGTTCAAGATCACTTTCGAAACACGGCCTAGCTTCTACGCCTCCACTTCGCGGCGCATGACGATCCGCGGCCAGCGGTCGAGACCGTGTTTCCGTTCCTCCGCGCGGATCCGGGCGAGGGCGGGGGAGAGGGCATCGTCCGCGACGGTGCGGAAGCCGAGACGCGCGTAGTACGGGCCGTTCCACGGCACGTCGCGGTAGGTCGTCAGCGACAGGGATCCGAAGCCGGCGTCCCGCGCCCACCCCGCGGCGTGCTCGATCAGCATGCAACCGATACCGCGACGCGCGTGGTCGGGATGCACCGACACCTGCTCGATGTGGACGCCGTCGTCGACGATGTCGGCCGCGAGATACGCGACCGGGAGCCTGTCTCCGTCGAACCACACCCAGCAGCGACCCGCGTCCCGATGGACGCGCAGATCCTCGACGGACGGGGGATCGTCGTCGGCCACGAAGGTCATACCGATCTCGGCGAAGGGCTTCCCCGCTGCGCGTTCGATCTCCTGCAGCACCGGCAGGTCGTCGTCGGTGGCCAGACGGATCGGGGGCAGATCCTTGTAGTAGTACATCGCCGTCGGCGAGTGCGCGTAGAGGCCGAACCGTTCGGTCATCGGTACGTACCCGGCCTTCGCGTACAGCGCGATCGCCTCGGGTTGCTCGCTCCCCGTCTCGAGGACCATGCGACGGCGACCGGCATCGGTCGCGGTCCGTTCGAGCGCACCCAGCACCCGTTCGGCCACACCGCGGCGCCGCGCGTTCGCCCGCACGTACATCCGCTTGATCTCGGCGTCCCCGTCGCGCAGTCCTCGATGCGAGGGCTCCGGAGCACGCCAACCGCCGATCCCGCCCGGGATCCCGTCGGTCAGCGCCAGGAGGAACACGCCGCGCGGGGGCCGGAATTCGTGCGGCAACAGCCCGGTGTCGTCGGGCCCGCCGTATCTCCGCACGTATTCGAGCTGAACTTCGCCGATGAGGGCCAGCACGTCCGGATCGTCCAGTGGA
This sequence comes from Rhodococcus sp. Q1, assembly GCF_004153645.1. NCBI lineage: Bacteria > Bacillati > Actinomycetota > Actinomycetes > Mycobacteriales > Nocardiaceae > Rhodococcus > Rhodococcus sp. Q1. The sequence goes on from NZ_SDMJ01000016.1 coordinate 1,048, forward strand.
CGAGGTTCGATCAGCACCGGGAAAGCGTACCGATCCGGTCCCGGCGTCCGGGCGGGCCTGCCTGGACCTCCGGGTTTCGTGCACGCCCGCGAAACCCTTAGCATCGGAGCGGTGATGCGGGAGCTCGCCGACGCCTACTGGACGGACATCGAACCCGGCCGGGTGACGGTGGCCGTCCCGGTCGGTGCGCTCGAACAGCACGGCCCGCATCTTCCCCTCGACACCGACACCCGGATCGCAGCCGCTGTCGCCGCCGCGCTGCCCGAGACGGTCCTTGCGCCGCCTCTGCCCTACGGGGCGAGCGGCGAGCACGAAGGCTTCGCCGGTACCGTGTCGATCGGTGCCGAGGTGACGAAGGCGCTGATCGTCGAATACGGCAGGTCGGTGTGCCGGTGGGCGAAACGGGTGGTCTTCGTCAACGGGCACGGTGGCAACGCCTATCCGCTGATCGAGGCGGTGAGCCTCCTGCGCTACGAGGGCCGCGACGCTGCCTGGCTTCCGTGCGCGGTGCCCGCGTCCGACGCCCACGCCGGTGTCACCGAGACGAGTCTGATGCTGCACCTGGCACCCGGGACGGTCGACATGGCCCGCGCGGCGGTGGGAGCGACGGAATCGATCGGCGCACTGATGCCTCGATTGCGCGAAGCCGGTATCGTCTCGGTGTCCGCGAACGGAGTGCTGGGAGACCCTACCGAGGCCACCGCAGAACTCGGCGCGCGCCTGTTCGCGAGTCTGGTCGAGCGGGCGCGTGCACAGGTCGCCCGGTGGGAGCCGGGAACGGAAGGAAGGCTTCGGTGAGTCGGGCGATTACTCCACAGGCGACGTCCCCGGAGGCGGCGCAGCCCCGGGCGACCCGGCTCCCCGACGGTTTCGGTGTGCGGATCGACGCTCGCGTGCGCAGCTTCGCCGGAGGACGTGTCCTCGTCGGAGGGTCACCCACGCGGATGCTGACACTCGCACCCGCCGCCGCGGCCATGATCGACGAGGACTTCGTCGAGGTGGTCGACGCGCGGAGTGCCGCGGTCGCGCGTCGCCTGCTCGACTCGGGTATCGGGAATCCTCGCCCGACGAAACTGCCGCCCAGTTCCGCCGTCACCGTCGTCGTACCGGTCAAGGACAATGCGCCGGGCCTCGCCCGTCTGCTCGCCGCTGTCGAAGGGCACGAGGTCGTGGTCGTCGACGACGGATCCGACAAGCCTGTCGAGCCACCGGCCCGCGGTCGAGTCCGGGTGATCAGGCACGAGACCGCACGCGGGCCGGCGGCGGCCCGCAACACCGGACTGCAGGAGGTGACAACGGAATTCGTCGCCTTCCTCGATTCCGATGTGGTGCCGCAGCTGGGCTGGCTCGAACGATCGCTGGGGCATTTCACCGATCCTGCGGTCGCTCTCGTCGCGCCACGCATCGTGGCCCTCGAACCCGACAGCAGCGCACTGGCGAAGTACGAGCACGCACGGTCGTCGCTCGATCTCGGCAGCCGGGAGTCCGCGGTCGTCGCGGGTGGTCCCGTCTCGTACGTGCCGAGCGCGGCATTGCTCGTACGTCGCGACGCCCTCGTCGCCTGCGGTGGTTTCGACGAGACGATGCACGTGGCCGAGGACGTCGATCTGTGCCGGCGACTGCAGGGTGCGGGGTGGCGGTTGCGGTACGAACCCATCTCGCGGGTCGCGCACGACCATCGCACCCGTCTCCGGACGTGGTTGACACGCAAGGCGTTCTACGGCACCGGTGCGGCCCCGCTCGCGGATCGGCATCCGGGTTCCGTCCCGCCGATGGTGATGTCGATCTGGACGCTCCTCGCGTGTGTCGCGATCGCGACCTTCACCCGCGTCGGGGTGATCGCAGCCGTGCTGACGCAGGTGGTCACCTTCGTGCGGTTGCGGCGGATGTTCTCCGGACTCGACCGGCCCGACCGCATCGCCGCGCTGCTCACCGCCCAGGGATTCGCCGGTGGTCTGTGGCAGGTGGCGTCGGCGGTGTGCCGGCACTACTGGCCGGTGACGGTCGTCGCAGCGGTGTTCTCCCGCAAGGTTCGCCGTGCGGTTCTGGCCTTCGCTGTGGCCGAAGGTATCTGGGACTGGAAGGCGCACCGCGAGAGCGGCGGGCTCGATCCTGTCCGCTATCTGCTCTACAAGCGCCTCGACGACCTCGCATACGGAGCAGGGTTGTGGAAGGGTGCGTTCGACGCCCGTACGGCGTCGGCGCTCGTACCCGACATCCGGAAGTGACATGATCCCGGCGCGCGCCGATGTGGTGATCGTCGGGGGTGGTAGCTGCGGGTGCGTTCTCGCCGCCCGGCTCAGCGACGATCCCGACCGCACCGTGCTGGTGCTCGAGGAGGGCGCGGTCTTCGGATCGGTGTCCGCCGTTCCGAAGGAGATCCGCGACGCCGCCGTCCTTCCGGTGGGTCCGGAAAGCCCGTGGACGACGAGCTTTCCCGCACGGTTGACCCCCGACGTCGACGCGACCGTGACGCGCGGCAGGGTGCTCGGCGGATCCGGGGCGGTCAACGGCGCCTATTTCGTGCGCGCGCGACCGGCCGACTTCGCGTCCTGGCCCGCATCGTGGTCCTACGAGCAGGTGCTTCCGTACTTCCGGGCCACGGAGACCGACGCGGACTTCACCGGCGACCTCCACGGGGCATCCGGTCCGATTCCGGTCGCCCGGGTACCGCGCGACCGGATGCATCCGCTCTCGCGGGCCTTCGCCGACGCCGCCGAACGCGCCGGTTTCGCTTCCGTCGCCGACCTCAACGCTCCGGGACCCGACGGGGTCGGCGCGGTCCCGTCGAACGTCCGCGACGGGACGAGGGTGAGCCCCTTCCTCGCGTATCTGGAACCCGTCCTGGACCGGCCGAATCTGACGGTCGCCGGCGGGGTGAGCGCGACCCGCGTCGTGATCTCCGGTGATCGCGCGAGGGGTGTCGAGATCGCCGGACCCGACGGACCGCGCACGGTCTCGGCCGGGCACGTGATCGTCGCCGCGGGCGCGGTGAGATCTCCCCAGTTGCTGATGCTCTCCGGCATCGGCCCGGCCGACGAACTGCGACGGCTCGGCATCGACCCGCTGCACGACCTTCCCGGGGTGGGCCGCGAATTCTCCGACCATCCGGAGTTCACCGTCCCGTACCGGTTCCGCCCGGGTCTCCCGCCGCACACGGTGCTGCTCGAGACGGTCCTGCACACCGAGAACCTCGAAGTGCGTCCGTACACCGCGTCTTTCGGCGCGGCGATCCCCGGCAGCGGCGTTCCGGATCCGGTCCTCGGCGTCGTCCTGACCCGCCCGCGCAGCCGCGGACGCATCGTGCTCGACGAACGCGACCCCAGGCGCCCACCGCTGCTCGACTACCGGTACCTGACGGACCCGGCCGACCGGACGACCCTGGAGGAGGGTGTCCGGCTCGCGACCGATCTGCTCGCAGGCGTCGCCGGTGTCGTCGAGACCGGCAGCGTGGACGCCGGCAACGGCAGACTCGGAACGTCGCTGCATCTGTCCGGCACCTGCCGGATGGGCGACGACGAGCACGCCGTGGTCGACGAGTGGTGCCGCGTGCGCGGGACCGACCGGTTGAGCGTCGTCGACACCTCGGTGTTTCCGCAGGCACCGAGCCGGGGACCGCACGCGACCGCGGTGATGCTCGCCCATCGCGTCGCGACCGCTGCGAAGGTCGGACTGCCGTATCCGGTGTGATCCCGACTACAGTGGCGGGGGAGGAGGCGCCCGTACATGACGGATCGTGGAATCGCGACGACCAACCCCTGGGTGGCACTGGGTCCGGGAGCGGACGTGGCCGCGCACGCACGTGCGGTGCTGCGCGCGCACGGCACGTTCGTCTCCGCACGCGGCACGGATCGGCTCGACGGGGTGCGCTCGGTGGTCCGCGACTCGTGGAGCCGGAGCCTGCAGCGCGGCATCGATCCCGACGTCGTCGAACAACCCGCGCTGCTCGACGGGCGCGAACTCGAGGAGTACCGCGCCGGTCACCCGATGTCGTTGATCCGCCCGGTGGTGCGCAAACTCCTCGTCGAGGACGCCGCCGACAGCGGACTGCTGGTCGCGATCACCGACGGGCAGGGCCGGCTGCTGTGGGTCGAGGGCGATCACGCCGCCCGCGACCGCGCCCTGTCGATGAGCTTCGTCGAAGGAGCCGACTGGAGCGAGGACCGCGTCGGCACCAACGCGCCGGGAACCGCTCTCGCCGTGGATCATTCGGTACAGATCTTCGGCGCCGAACATTTCAACCGCACGGTGCACGAATGGAGTTGTTCGGCCGCTCCGGTGCACGACCCCACCAGCGGACGGATCCTCGGTGCCATCGACATCACCGGCGGGCACCGCGTCGCCGCCCCCGAGGTCCTGCAGCTCGTCCGCGCCACGGTCGCTGCGGCAGAAGCCGAGCTGCGGCTCCACGCCCTCAGCGGCCGCCCGCTGCTCTCCTCGGCGACGCCGCGCATCGAGACCATCGGCACCGGGCGTCCCGCCCTGCACCGCGGGGGCGAACGGGTCGGCCTGTCCCGCAGGCACGCCGAGATCCTGCTGATCCTCGCCGATCATCCCGAGGGCCTGAGTTCCGACCGGCTCGCGGTGCTGCTCGACGAGAACGAGCTGGACTCGGTGACCATCCGCGCCGAGATGTCGCGTCTGCGCAAGGTGCTCGGGGCGGAACATCTCGGCTCACGGCCCTACCGGTTGCTGACCGTGCTCGACACCGACGTCGCGGATGTGCGCCGCGCGCTCGACCGCGGCGACGTGGCCTCGGCGGTGCGTCTGTGCGCCGGTGAGATCCTGCCCGGCTCGGTGGCGCCGGGCGTCGAGGAGATCCGCGACGAACTCCGCACGGGGGTGCGGGCCGCACTGCTGCGCTGCGGAGACGAGCACCTGCTCGCACAGTGGACTTCGTCCGTCCACGGCCGCGAGGACATCACCGCGTGGGCGGCCTACCGGGCCTCGATCGATCCTCGATCACCCCGCTTCGCGCAGGTCGACGCCACAGTGACCCGATTGGACAGGCTGCTCGCAACGTAGTTGCAACCCTCGCGTCCGTAGTGTTCCGGATCACATACCGACCGCTCGACGCTGCAGGAGATGCACATGACCGTGTACGCCCGTCCCGGTTCGCCCGACGCCCTCATGTCGTTCCAGTCCCGGTACGACAACTGGATCGGCGGCCAGTGGGTGCCGCCTGTGAAGGGGGAGTACTTCGAGAACGTCACCCCCGTCACCGGCCAGGTGTTCACCGAGGTCGCTCGCGGCACCGAGGAAGACATCGAACTCGCGCTCGACGCTGCCCATGCCGCCGCACCGGCCTGGGGCAGGACGTCGCCCGCCGAACGCGCGCTGATCCTCAACAAGATCGCCGACCGCATCGAGGAGAACCTCGAATCGATCGCCCTCGCCGAGTCGTGGGACAACGGCAAGCCCATCCGCGAGACTCTCAACGCCGACATCCCGCTCGCGATCGACCACTTCCGTTACTTCGCGGGAGCCATTCGCGCGCAAGAAGGGTCGATCTCCGAGATCGACTCCGAGACGGTCGCTTACCACTTCCACGAGCCGCTCGGTGTCGTCGGCCAGATCATCCCGTGGAACTTCCCGATCCTCATGGCCGTGTGGAAGCTGGCACCCGCCCTGGCCGCCGGCAACGCCGTCGTCCTCAAGCCGGCCGAGCAGACCCCGGCGTCGATCCTGCACCTGATCTCGATCATCGGCGACCTGCTGCCGCCCGGGGTGATCAACATCGTCAACGGTTTCGGTGTCGAAGCCGGCAAGCCTCTCGCATCGAGCCCGCGCATCCGCAAGATCGCGTTCACCGGTGAGACCACCACGGGCCGGCTGATCATGCAGTACGCCTCGCAGAACCTGATCCCGGTGACCCTCGAGCTCGGCGGCAAGAGCCCCAACATCTTCTTCTCCGACGTGCTGTCGGCGAACGACGACTACCAGGACAAGGCCCTCGAAGGCTTCACGATGTTCGCCCTCAACCAGGGCGAGGTGTGCACGTGCCCGTCTCGTGCACTGATCCAGCAGGACATCTTCGACGACTTCCTCTCGCTTGCCGCGGTCCGTACCAAGGCCGTCCGCCAGGGCGACCCGCTCGACACCGACACGATGATCGGCGCCCAGGCGTCGAACGATCAGCTCGAGAAGATCCTGTCGTACATCGAGATCGGCAAGAGCGAGGGTGCCAAGGTCATCACCGGTGGTGAGCGCGCCGATCTCGGCGGCGACCTCTCGGGCGGCTACTACGTGCAGCCGACGATCTTCCAGGGCGACAACACGATGCGCATCTTCCAGGAGGAGATCTTCGGCCCGGTCGTGTCCGTGACGTCCTTCGGTGATTTCGACGACGCGATCTCGATCGCCAACGACACCCTTTACGGTCTCGGTGCCGGCGTCTGGTCCCGCGACGGTGGTGTCGCCTACCGTGCCGGTCGCGCCATCCAGGCCGGCCGGGTGTGGACGAACACCTACCACCAGTACCCCGCGCACGCGGCCTTCGGTGGGTACAAGCAGTCCGGCATCGGCCGCGAGAACCACCACATGATGCTCGACCACTACCAGCAGACGAAGAACCTCCTGGTGTCCTACGCTCCCAAGGCACAGGGCTTCTTCTGATGCACACTTCGGCGCCTGTCACGTCCGCACGACGTGGCAGGCGCCGTCGCCATACGCACCGAGCACCGTGCACCCAACGGAAAGGGCATGTCTGTGACCGTCCCACGCCTCGTGGCGACCGTCGACGCCGTCGCACTGCTGCGCCGCCTCGCGCAGCGCACCGGACCGCTCATGATGCACCAGTCCGGCGGATGCTGCGACGGCTCCGCGCCGATGTGTTATCCCGACGGTGAGTTCCTCGTCGGCGACCGTGACGTCCTCCTCGGAGTCCTCGATCTGCGTCTCGGGGCGGGGGAGACCCGCGCCGATCGGCCGGTCGGTGCCGACGCTGTGCCGGTGTGGATCTCCGGTTCGCAGTTCGAGGCGTGGAAGCACACCTGTCTCGTCCTCGACGTGGTGCCCGGACGCGGCTCCGGGTTCAGTCTCGAGAGCCCGGAGGGAGTGCGTTTCCTCAGCAGGGGGCGCGCGTTCACCCCCGACGAACTGGCGCTTCTCGAAACCGACCGGCCGCGGACCGGCCGCGACCGGGAGGCCGGTGACCAGCCCGCCGCGTCCGATACGCCGACCGTGGTCGCCGAGGCCGCCGACGCGTGTCCGGTGCCCGGCCTGTCCCCGTGATCCACGCTCGTCCGACCTCGAGATCCCGCCGAGGAGGGTGACTCCCCGGCCGGCTGCCCGGGTGCGTCAGAATCGGGACGGAATCCGTCCGGATTCCGGATGACGATGTGGGCGCCCGGTGGGTGCGGCGAGGAGTGGGCGATGGCCTTCGCAGGCAACGTGGACGAACTGGCACTGCTGCAGACGGTGCGTCTGAAGAAGCAGGTCACGGCAGAGGTGCTCGCCGCGCACCTCGGTGTCTCGGTGGCGGCCGGCCAGGCCGCGGTGACCGCGCTCCTCGAGCAGGGCAAGGCCGCGGAGAACGACGGCGGCATCAGTCTCACCGACAAGGGCTCCTCCGAGCTGAACGACCAGCTCGACGCGGAGCGGGTCTCCATCGACGAGGATTCGATCTCGGATCTCTACGACCGGTTCCTCCCCCTCGACGAGGAACTGGCCACGCTCCTCGAGAACGCGGACTCCGACGGATTCGTCGACGGCCTCATCGCCCTCGACCGGCAGGCGCAGAGCCTGTTCGACGACGTATCGGCGTTCGTGCCGCGACTGTCGCGCTACCAGGATCTGTTCGCCGAGGCCCTGGAGAAGATCAAGGGCGGCTCGCTCGCGTGGGCCACCGCGGCCAACATCGACTCCTACGCCTCCGTGTGGAGCGAGATGCGCCGGGAGATCGCGGGCGCCGCCGGACGCTGACAATGTCGTTCGTTCGGCATACTATGTGATGCCGGTCACCCCCACCCCCTTCCGGGGGTGGTGAAGGGGTGACCGGAATCACTACGTTTCGTTCATCCGCGGAGGCGACCACGCCCGCGGTTCGAACGGACAACGGAGGACTCACGTGACCAGTGTGTCGACCCCGGGGGCTGCCGAACCCCCCGTCGCCGGACCGGTGGGACGTTCCCGTCCCGACTCAACCGCGCCCCGCCGCGCGGGGCAGAAGAAGGACGGGCCCGGTATCCGGCGCGTCGCCGTGGCCAGTTGCATGGGCACGACGATCGAATTCTACGACTTCTTCATCTACGGCACCGCTGCCGCGCTCGTCTTCCCGACGGTCTTCTTCCCGGCGCTCGGATCGACCGCGGGTACCGTCGCCTCCTTCGCGACCTTCGCGGTCGCGTTCATCGCCCGCCCCGTGGGTGCAATGCTGTTCGGGCACTTCGGTGATCGCATCGGCCGCAAGAAGACACTCATCTCCACGCTGCTGCTGATGGGCATCTCCACGCTGCTCATCGGTCTTCTGCCCGGCGCCGAGACCATCGGTGTCGCCGCCCCGATCATCCTCGTGCTGTTGCGCTTCGCACAAGGATTCGCCGTGGGCGGCGAGTGGGCCGGCGCGACGCTGCTCACCGCCGAATACGCGCCACCGGGTCAACGCGGTCTGTATGCGATGTTCCCGCAGCTCGGTCCCGCCATCGCCTTCGCACTGTCGAGCGGCACCTTCCTGTTCACCGGTCTCGCCCTCGGCGACACCAACGACGCCTTCCTGAACTACGGCTGGCGGATCCCGTTCCTGCTCAGCATCGTTCTGGTGGGCATCGGCCTCTACATGCGCCTCGCCATCGAAGAAACCCCCGTCTTCCGCGCAGATCAGGAGGCTCGCCTCCGTACAGAACAGGAAGCCCGTCGTAACACCCCGGGCGAGGAGGCCCAGGCCCCGCGCCGGCTGCCCTTCCTCGACGCGCTGCGCTACCAGGCCAAGGAGATCTTCCTCGCCGGCGGTGCGCTGGCCATCATGTTCGCCTTCTTCTACATGGGCACGGCCTACCTGACCAGCTACGCAACCTCGAAGCTCGGGTTCGACCGGCCGTTCGTCCTCATGGTGGGTATCGCCTCGTCGCTGGTGTTCGGTCTCGCGATCGTGCTGTCCGCGCTGTATTCCGACCGCGTCGGGCGCCGGAAGGTCATCATGGTCTCGTGCGCGTTCTCCGTGGTCTGGGCACTGGTGTTGTTCCCGCTCCTCGACACCGGTTCACCGATCGCGTTCGTGCTCGGAATGATGATCACCCTCGCGATCTTCGGTGTCGCCTACGGGCCGTGCGGAGCACTGCTGCCCGAGATGTTCGCGACCCGCTACCGCTACACCGGTGCCGGTCTCGGCTACAACTTCGCCGGTGTCCTCGGCGGCGCCATCCCGCCGATGATCGCCGCCCCGCTCGCCGCCTCCTACGGCGGCATCGCGATCGGGATCATGCTGGCCGGAATCGGCCTCGTGAGCCTGGTCTGCACCGCGGCGCTCGTGGAGACCCGCGACCGGGCCCTCTGATCCACCGCCCCACCGATCCACCCCCCGGTGGCGGTCGTCCGGCAGCATCCCGACGACCGCCACCACAGCCGTATCCCCGTCTCGAGAAGGAGAATGCGATGTCCGGCCTCGACGTCGACCGTCTGCCGAGCTACACCCAGGGTGCCTGGGATGTCCCGTTGCTCGGCGACACCATCGGCGACAACCTCGACCGCACCGCCGCCCGCTTCGGCGACCGTGAGGCGCTTGTCGATTCCGCCGCCGGAAAGCGCTGGAGTTACACCGAATTCGTCGAGGATGTCGACGTGCTCGCGCTCGGCATGCTGCGGTCGGGCATCGTCAAGGGCGACCGCGTCGGCATCTGGGCGCCCAACTGCTGGCAGTGGGTGCTCGTGCAGTACGCGACGGCGAAGATCGGAGCGATCCTCGTCAACATCAATCCCGCCTACCGGTCGCACGAGCTGCAGTACGTGCTCGAGCAGGCGGGCATTCGGATGCTGGTGTCCGCCCCGACGTTCAAGACCTCCGACTACGCGCAGATGATCGAGACCGTCCGGCCCAACTGTCCCGATCTCGAGGACGTCGTCCTCCTCGACTCGCCGCGGTGGGACGACCTCGTCGACACCGGTCGCGCTGCGCTCGCCGAGGACCGGGCATCGCTCGACGCGGCCCAGGCGGCCCTGTCGCCCGACGATCCCATCAACATCCAGTACACCTCGGGCACCACCGGTTTCCCCAAGGGCGCCACTCTCAGTCACCACAACGTGCTCAACAACGGTTTCTTCGTCGGCGAGCTGTGCCACTACACCGAACACGACCGCGTGTGTATTCCCGTGCCGCTGTACCACTGCTTCGGGATGACGATGGGCAACCTCGCGTGCACGAGTCACGGCGCGACCATCGTGTTGCCGGCGCCGGGATTCGACCCCGCCGCGACGCTCGGTGCGGTCGCCGCGGAGAAGTGCACGTCGCTGTACGGGGTGCCGACGATGTTCATCGCCGAACTGGCCGACCCCGGATTCGAGAACTACGACCTGTCGAGTCTGCGGACCGGAATCATGGCGGGATCGCCGTGTCCGGTGGAGGTGATGAAGCAGGTGATCGACCGGATGGGCATGAGCGAGGTCTCCATCTGCTACGGCATGACCGAGACCTCGCCGGTGTCCACGCAGACCCGCAGCGACGACAGCATCGAACGGCGGGTGAGTACCGTCGGGCGTGTCGGCCCGCATCTCGAGGTCAAGATCGTCGACCCGGTCACCGGGCTGACCGTGCCGCGGGGGGAGCCCGGTGAACTGTGCACTCGCGGCTATTCGGTGATGCTCGGCTACTGGGATCAGCCCGACAAGACCGCCGAGGCGATCGACGCGGGCCGATGGATGCACACCGGTGACATCGGCGTCATGGACGAGGACGGATACGTCTCGGTGACCGGCCGGATCAAGGACATGGTCATCAGGGGAGGCGAGAACATCTATCCCCGCGAGATCGAGGAATTCCTCTACACCCATCCGGACATCCTCGACGCCCAGGTAGTCGGCGTGCCCGACACGAAGTACGGCGAGGAACTCATGGCGTGGATCCGGATGCGCGAGGGCGCCGAACCGCTCGATGCCGATTCGCTCCGGACGTTCTGCACCGGAAAGCTCGCCCACTACAAGATCCCGCGCTATGTGCACGTGGTCGAGGAGTTCCCGATGACGGTGACCGGGAAGGTCCGCAAGGTGGAGATGCGCGAGCAGGCGATCGCCTTGCTCGAGGCGACACGAGCGGACGGGGGCCGGTGAGACCACGGCCCTGCCGGAGAAGGATGTTCACTCGAAAGGCACGTCGAATCCGCCTCGTGTGAGACGTTCATGATCGACACTGATGGGGTACATGGTCGTCGAGGTTGCGCCGCCCCGGGTGCGGCGCCGAACAGAGAGGCTCACCATGGGACAGATCATCGGCACGATCATCTTCGGCGCAGTCATCGGTATCCTCGCCCGGTTGGTGATCCCCGGTAAGCAGGCGATGGGGATGCTCATCACCATCGTCATCGGCATCATCGGTGCGCTGATCGGTTACTGGATCTGGGGTCTGATCTCGTCCGAAGGTAACGAGAACACCTCCGGCATCGACTGGATCCGCTGGATCATCTCCATCGCCGTCGCTGTGGTGCTCACCCTCATCTACACGTCTGCGACGCGCGAGCGGCGATAGCTGCGAGTCGTCGCGCGGGGCTCCGCTCGGACGCCGCGAACGTCGTGTACCGGCAGTCGCCCGTGCACGACGGTCCTCGGCCGGTCCGGGCGGAGCCTCCGGCCGTGCCTGGATGCGCTCCCGGACCACGTGCGCAGAGGTGGTCCCGGACGGGGAGGTGAACAGTGGTGGAACCGCAATGGATCCCGAGCGACGTCGACGTCGAGGAGGCGAACGTCACCGGGTTCACCCGGTTCGTGGAGGGCAGACACGGGCTCGACCTGCCCGGCTACCGGGCGTTGTGGCAGTGGTCCGTCGACGAGCCCGGCGCATTCTGGCAGGCCGTGTGGGACGCCTTCGACGTCGTCTCCCACACCGACCCCGGCCCTGCTCTCGCGGACGCCTCCATGCCCGGCGCCATGTGGTTCCCGGGAGCGCGACTGAACTTCGCCGAGTACGTCTTCCGTGAGCGTCCGCCCGACGAGGCCGCCGTCGTCCACCTCGACGAGGAGGGACACCGCCGCGAGGTCTGCTGGTCCGAACTCGAACGCCGGACGGCCGCGCTCGCCGCGACGCTCCGCGCGCACGGGGTGGGGGAGGGTGATCGTGTCGTCGGTTACCTGCCCAACATCCCCGAAGCGATCGTCGCCCTGCTCGCCACGGCGAGTATCGGTGCGGTCTGGGCCGGATGCGGACAGGACTACGCCGCACCCGCGGCGATCGACCGTCTGGGCCGGCTCGAACCACGAGCACTCGTCACGGCGACCGGTTACCGGTATGCAGGTCGCCGGTACGACCGCGTCGACGAGGTGGACGTACTCCGCGCCGCGATGCCCGGCCTCGCCCTGACGGTCGTCGTGTCGGAGGGTGAGACATCGTTCGACACGTCCGGGTTCGACACGTCCGGGCAGACCGGGACCGTTCTGGACTGGCGGGACGCCGTCTCCGGCGACGCCGCTCTCGAACCCCTGCCCGTTCCCTTCGACCATCCGTTGTGGGTGGTCTTCTCCTCCGGCACCACCGGCCCACCGAAAGGCTTGGTGCACGGCCACGGTGGTGTGCTGCTCGAGCACCTGAAGGCGTTGTCGCTGCACCTCGATCTCCGACCCGGCGACCGCTTCTTCTGGTACACCGGCCCGAGTTGGATGATGTGGAACTTCCTGCTGTCGGGGCTGCTCGTGGGGTGCACCGTCGTCACCTACGACGGCGCCCCGTCCCACCCCGAGGTCGACCGCCTGTGGCGGATCGCCGCCGACGAACACGTCACGGTGCTGGGGACGAGCCCCGGCTACGTGCTGGCGTGTATCAAGGCCGGTGTCGTCCCGCAGGCGGACCACGATCTGTCGGCCCTCCGCGCGGTCGGGGTCACCGGGGCGACGCTGCCCGCCTCGTCGTCGGCGTGGCTGTCGGACAACGCCGGCGAGCACGTGCAGGTGATGTCGATCTCCGGCGGGACCGACGTCGTGACGGCCTTCGTCGGCGCCGTCCCCACGGTGCCCGTGTGGCCGGGGGAGATCTCGGTGCCCTGCCTCGGTGTGGCCGTCGACGCGTTCGACGAAGGGGGCCGGCCGGTGCGCGGAGAGGTCGGAGAACTCGTGGTGACCGTCCCCATGCCGTCCATGCCCGTGCGGTTCTGGAACGACCCGGACGGCAGTCGCTACCGCGACGCCTACTTCTCCGTCTATCCGGGCGTGTGGCGCCACGGCGACTGGATCACGATCACCGAGCGCGGAACCTTCGAGATGCACGGCAGGTCCGACTCCACCCTCAACCGCCACGGTGTGCGGATGGGCAGTGCCGATATCTACCAGGCCGTGGAGAACCTGCCCGAGGTCGTCGAGTCGCTCGTCCTCGGCATCGAACAACCCGACGGCACGTACCGCATGCCGCTGTTCGTCGTCCTTGCCGACGGCGCCGCACTCACCGAAGATCTGAAGGAACGTATCCGCACGGCCGTGCGCGAACACGCCTCCCCGCGGCACGTACCGGACGAGATCGTCGCCGCACCCGGCGTACCGCACACCCGCACCGGAAAGAAACTCGAGGTGCCGCTCAAACGAATCCTGCAGGGAGCCGATCCCGGCCGCGTCGTCGACCGCACCGCGATCGACGAACCCGACCTGCTCGACTGGTACCGCGACCAGGCGTGATCCAGGGCACACCATGAGTGTCGCCTAACTGGACAGTCCCCGTCCCGAATGGTCGGATTGCGCCCATGGACATCGCTATCAAGATCTTCCTGATCCTGCACTTCATCGGTCTCGCCGGCATCATCGGCTCGTGGCTCGCGGTCATCAAGGATCCGCGTGTCGTCGCGGGCATGCTGCACGGCGCCATCCTGCAGGTCGTCTCGGGTCTGGCGCTGGTCGGACTGAACGAAGCGAACGACGCGGACCTCGACCACATGAAGATCGGCATCAAGCTGCTGGTCGCCCTCGCCATCCTCGTCGTCGCGATCGTCGGCATGAAGAAGGAGAAGCAGAACCCCGGCTCGACCGCGACCCTCGCCCACGTCGCCGGTGGTCTGGGCATTCTCAATGTGATCATCGCCGTGGCGTGGACGTGATCGTCCGCACTCGGGTGACAGCCGGTCGGCGCCGGGTGGGCACCCTGTAGATTGGTCCCGGTGCGTATGTCATGGGCTCCGGTGATGACCGGCGGGTAACCTGCTTCGGGCGCCTCGGCCGAAAGGCCGGGGATTCGTTGCTGCGTCCGGTCCTGCGGAGAGTCCTACCGCCCGGCCGCGCCGTAACGATTCCCACCTGGTCAGCAGATAAACCGAGAAGGTTGTGCGCTGCGCAAGCTGCCGCCGATGGGGGTTGCGCGACGGTGAGAGAGAGGTTGGGGATTGGACTCGCTGGGTAGCGGCGGATCGGAAGCGGCGAACGCGCAGGGCATCGTGCCGCCCGGGGCCTTTCCGCTCTCGCCGGCACAGCTGGGCATGTGGTTCGCTCAGCACGTCGATCCGACGGTGCCCGCCAACATCGCTCAGTACGTCGAACTCGACGGGGACGTCGACCGCGACCTGCTGCGTGCCGCGAGTGTCCGCGCCGCCCACGAGATGGGATCGGGTTTCCTCCGGTTCATCGAGGTCGACGCCCAGCCCTACCAGCTCGTCGACCCCACTCTCGAAGAGTCCGTCGGGTACGAGGATCTTCGGGGCGAGCCCGATCCCCGCCAGGCCGCGCTCGACTGGATGCGCAACGATCGCAGCCGTCCCGTCGACGTCCTCCGCGACCGGCTGATCTCCGCGACGGTGCTGCGCATCGGTGACCGTCGTTACTTCTGGTACAACCGCGTTCATCATCTCGCGCTCGACGGTTTCGCCGCCGCGACGTTCATGACCCGCATCGCCGAGCTCTACACGGCCGCGGTCGACGGTGTCGAACCGCCCCCGAGTCTCGCGTCCGATCTGCGCAAGGTCTACGAGATCGAGATGGAGTACCGCGGGTCGAAGCGGTTCGCCGACGACCGCGAGTACTGGGCACGACAGATCGAGGGCATCGAGGAGGCCACGAGCCTCGCCGGCCGCACCGCGGCGCCCGCCCCGGTCAGCCGCATCGACAGCGCCGCGCTGTCCGACGACACCGAACGGCGCGTCGCCGAACTGGCCGAGCGGGAGAACACGAGCCTGGCCACCGCGGTCATCGCGGCGTTCGCGGCCTACGTCGCCCAGATGACCGGACAGACCGACGTCGTCCTGAGCCTGCCTGTCGCGGCGCGCACCACCGCGCTGCTGCGCCGCTCCGGCAGCATGGTCTCGAACGTCGTGCCGCTCCGCCTGAGCGTGACCGACGAGACCACCGTGCACGATCTGATCGTGGCGTCGGGAGCCGCCGTCTCGGGTGCCCTGCGGCACCAGCGCTACCGGCACGAGGACATCGTCCGCGACCGCGACGCGACCTCCGCGGGTGGAGCACAATCCACCTTCTTCGGTCCGTGGGTCAACATCATGCTGTTCGACAACGAGGTCCGCCTCGGCGACATGGTCGGGCGGATCAACATCCTGTCGACCGGTCTGATCGAGGACCTCGGCGTCAACATCTACACCAGCGGCGACAGCACCCATATCGACTTCGAGTCGAACCCGAACCTCTACGGACCCGACCGGTCCGCCGCCGATCACGGACGGTTCGTCGAGTTCTTCGACCGGTTCGTCGGCTCGGCTTCGGATCGGCCCGTCTGGGACATCCCGCTCGCCGGCCGCACCGAACTCGAACACGTCGTCCGCGACTGGAACCGCACCGATCACCCTGTGCAGCGCCGCGACCTGCTCGCGGAGTTCCACGAGCGGGTCGCCGTCGCTCCCGACGCGACCGCACTGGTCTTCGAGGGCGAGTCGCTCACCTACGCCGAGTTCGCGGCACGGGTGAACAGCCTCGCCCGCGCCCTGGTCGACCTCGGTGTCGGACCCGAATCGCTCGTCGGACTGTGTGTCCGCCGCTCGTTCGACCTCGTCGTCGGCATGTACGCGATCGTCGAGGCGGGTGGCGCCTGGGTGCCGATCGACCCCGACCACCCGGCCGATCGCACCGCCTACATCCTCGAGACCGCCCACCCCGCGGCGGTGCTCACCACGGCACGCGACGACGTGACGCTGCCCGAGGGCATCCCCACGATCGAGGTCGACACCTTCGACCACTCGCGGTTCGACGCGACGCCGCTCACCGACGCCGAACGGCGCGGCCCGATCCTGCCGGACACGACCGCCTACGTCATCTTCACTTCGGGCTCGACGGGACGGCCGAAGGGCGTGGCGGTGAGCCACGTCGCGATCGACAACCAGATCCAGTGGATGAACGACCAGTACGGCCTGACGTCCTCCGATGTGTACCTGCAGAAGACCGCGACGACCTTCGACGTGTCGCTGTGGGGTTTCTTCATGCCCCTGCGCGTCGGCGCGACCCTCGTGGTCGCGACGCCCGACGGGCACCGCGACCCGGTCTACGTGGCGGACAAGATCGCCGAGCACGGGGTCACGATCACCGACTTCGTGCCGTCGATGCTCACCGTCTTCGTCGCCAATGCGCCTGCCGGAACATGTGATTCGTTGCGGCACGTCTTCGTCATCGGTGAGGCGCTACCGTCCGGGACCGCCGCGGACTTCGCGCGGATGTGCCCGGCCGGGCTCCACAACCTGTACGGCCCCACCGAAGCCGCGGTGTCCATCACCTACCATCGGGCCGCCCCCGGCGACGTGCACAGCGTCCCGATCGGCATTCCGCAGTGGAACAGCCGCGCGTACGTCCTCGACCGGCGGTTGCGCCCGGTGCCGGTGGGGCGTCCCGGCGAGCTGTACCTCGCCGGTATCCAGCTCGCGCGTGGTTATCTCGATCGTCCCGACCTGACCTCGGATCGTTTTCTCGCCGACCCGTTCGGCGGGCCGGGCGAGCGCATGTACCGCACCGGCGACCTGGTGCGGTGGGAGACCACGGACGACGGTGCGGGTCTGCTCGAGTACATCGGGCGCACCGACTTCCAGGTCAAGTTCCGCGGCCAGCGCATCGAGCTCGGCGAGATCGAAACGGTGCTCCTCACGCATCCCGCCGTCTCGCAGGCCGTCGTGCTCGTGGTGGCGACTCCCACCGGCGATCAGCTCGTCGGGTACGTCGTGGCCGCCCCCGGCCGCACGATCGACACCTCCGATCTCGCCGACCACGCCGGCCGTTCCCTGCCGTCGTACATGGTCCCGGCGTCGCTCATGGTGCTCGACGCACTGCCGCTCAACACGAGCGGCAAGCTCGACCGGAAGGCGCTGCCGGAGCCGGTCTTCAGCAGTACCCGCATCTTCCGTGAGCCGCGCACGCCTGCCGAACGTGCCGTCGCCGAAGCGTTCGGGGAGGTCCTCGGCATCGACCGTGTGGGTCTCGACGACGACTTCTTCGAACTCGGCGGCAACTCCCTCGTGGCCACCCAGGTGGTCTCCCGGATCGGGGCCGCGCTCGACACCCAGGTGCCCGTGCGTGTGCTGTTCGAGGCGTCCACCGTCGTGGGTCTCGCGACGCGGCTCGCCAAGCAGATCGGTACCGGCGCGCGATCGCCGCTCGTCGCCCGCCCCCGACCCGACGTACTCCCGTTGTCGACTGCGCAGCAACGGATCTGGTTCCTCAACCGCTTCGACGTCAGCACCGCCGCCTACAACCTTCCGTTCACGGTGCAGCTCACCGGCGCCGTCGATCCCGGTGCGGTGTCCGACGCCTTCGCCGACGTGGTGGCGCGACACGAGACGTTGCGGACCGTCTACCCCGAGAGGGACGGCGAACCGCAGCAGGTGATCCTTCCGGTCGAGCAGGTCGTCGTCCCGCTCGAGCCGATCGACGTCGACGAGCAGGATCTGCGCGACGCCGTCGTCGATCTCGCGAGTCGCGGTTTCGACGTCGTCCGCGACGTCCCCTTCCGGGTCGCGCTCTACCGGCTCGCCCCCGACCGCTACGTCCTGGCGATGGTGCTGCACCACATCGCCGCCGACGGCTCCTCGTTCGGCCCGTTCGCCCGCGACGTCGTCACGGCATACAGCGCCCGCGTCGAGGGGGACAAGCCGAACTGGACGCCGCTTCCCGTCCAGTACGCCGACTATGCGGTCTGGCAACGCGAGGCCCTCGGTGACGAAGCCGACCCGAATTCCGTTGCCGCGCAGCAACTCGACTACTGGGTGAACGAACTCGACGGTCTGCCCGACCAGCTCGATCTGCCCGCCGATCGGAGCCGGCCCGCCGTCTCGTCCTACAGTGGCGACAAGCACCGCTTCGAGATCGATGCCGAGACCCACCGCGGTCTCGTCGACCTCGCCCGTAAACAACAGGCATCGCTGTTCATGGTCGTCCACGCGGCCTACGCGGCGCTGCTGTCCCGGCTCAGCGGGTCCGACGACATCGCCATCGGTACCGCGGTCGCGGGTCGCGGGGAGAAGGACCTCGACGACCTGATCGGCATGTTCGTCAACACCCTCGTCCTGCGCACCCGGATCGATCCCGGCGTGTCGTTCGAGGAGTATCTCGGCAGTGTCCGGGAAACCGACCTGACAGCCTTCTCGAACGCCGACGTCCCCTTCGAGCGACTCGTCGAGGTACTCAATCCGCCCCGGTCCACCGCGCGCCATCCGCTGTTCCAGGCCGCGCTGTCCCTCGAACCCGGAACCGCACGCGACATCTCGTTCGCGGGGGTGCACGCCGTCGGTGCCGAACTCGACGTGCCGATCTCGAAGTTCGACATCCAGCTCTGGGTCACCGAGAAGGCCGGCGACGACGGCGAACCCGCCGGTCTCGACGCGCTGTTCGAATATGCCACCGATCTGTTCGATGCCGAGACGGTCGCCGTCTTCGCCGAACGCTTCGCCCGGATCCTCGCCGGGATCGTCGCCGACCCGTCGACCTGCGTGGGCGACCTCGCGATCCTCTCGCCCGGAGAAGCCGATCGCCTCCTCACCGCGAAGGGGCCCGAGCCGGCCGAAGCCCGCACCCTCGTGGAGTTGCTGACCACCGGCGCCGTCGACCATCCCGATCGTGTCGCCGTCCGCGACCGCGACACCGTCCTGACCTACCGCGAACTCGACACCTGGTCGAACCGCATCGCCCGGAACCTCGTCGCGCGCGGTGCTCGTCCCGACGGCATCGTCGCCCTCGCCTTCCCGCGGTCGTGGGAGATGGTCCTCGCCGTGTGGTCGGTCGCCAAGACCGGCGCCGGCTACACACCCGTCGACCCCGAATACCCGGCCGAACGTGTCACCCACATGCTCGACGACTCGTCGGCCGTCTTCGGTCTGACGACCGGGGAATATGCCACCGGTCTGCCTTCGGGCACCGAGTGGATCCGGCTCGACGACCCCGAGTTCGTCGCGTCCTGCGCGTCCTACCCGGACGGTCCGCTCACCGACGCCGATCGCGCGGCGCCGCTGCGGCTCGACCACACCGCGTACGTCATCTACACCTCCGGCTCCACGGGCAGGCCCAAGGGCGTCGCGGTCACCCACCGCGGTCTCGCCGGCCTCGTCTGCGAGAGCGTCGAACTGTACGGCGTGACAGAGGAATCGAAACTCCTGCACGTCTGCTCTCCGAGCTTCGATCCGTCGGTCCTCGACTGGACGCTGGCCGGGTCCACCGGCGCCGAACTCGTCGTGACACCGCCGACGATCTACGGCGGCGCCGAACTGCGCGCGCTCATCGAACGCACCGGGGTCACCCACGCGGTCATCACCCCGGCGGTACTCGGTTCCGTCGACCCGAGCGGGCTCGACACCCTGCGTCTCGTGAACGTCGGTGGTGACGTGTCCACCGCCGACCTCGTGTCCCGCTGGGCGCCCGGCCGCCGGTTCTACAATGCCTACGGTCCGACGGAGACCACGATCGTCTCGACGCGAGGCCTCCTCGAGCCGTCCGGACCGATCACCATCGGCCGTCCCGTCGCCGGGGTGCACGCCCTGGTCCTCGACAGCCGGCTCCGTCCCGTCCCCGCCGGTGTCGCGGGAGAGCTGTATCTCGCAGGCGACGTGCTCGCCCGGGGTTATCACCGCCGTCCGTCGCTCACCGCCGACCGGTTCGTGGCGAACCCGTTCGGTTCGGCCGGAACGCGTATGTACCGGACCGGCGACGTCGTTCGCTGGGACGAGCAGGGACGCATCGAGTTCGCGGGTCGCTCCGACTTCCAGGTCAAGGTCCGCGGTTACCGCATCGAACTCGGTGAGATCGACGCGGCGCTGCTGACCCACCCCCTCGTCGACTTCGCGACCACCGTCGGGCACGAGATGCCGTCGGGCCAGACGGCGCTCGTCGCGTACGTGCACGGAGATCAGCAGATCGATCCTGCCGTGCTGGCCGATCACGTCGGCCGGTCGCTGCCCTCGTACATGGTGCCCTCGCAGATCATCGTGCTCGACGAGGTGCCGCTCAACCCCGTCGGCAAGCTCGATCGCCGTGCCCTGCCCGAACCCGAGCTCGGCATCAGCTACCGCGAGTTCCGCGCCCCGACGACTCCCATCGAGGAGACGGTCGCGAACGTCTTCGCCGAAGTTCTCGGCGTACAGGGAGTCGGTCTCGACGACGACTTCTTCGAACTCGGCGGCAACTCGCTGCTCGCCACGCAGGTGGTCTCCCGGCTCGGTGTCGCGCTCGACGCACAGGTGCCGGTACGGGCGCTGTTCGAATCCAGCTCGGTGGCGGCGCTGGCGGTGCGCGTCGAGCAGGAGGCGGGTCGTGGCGCGCGCGTCGCGCTGACGAAACTGCCGCGGCCCGCACGGGTTCCGCTGTCGCTGGCGCAGCAGCGGATGTGGTTCCTCAACCGTTTCGATCCGCGCTCGGCCACCTACAATCTCCCGATGGCGCTGCGTCTGACCGGCGAACTGGACGTCGCGGCACTACAGGTGTCGATCATGGACGTCATCGACCGGCACGAGTCGCTGCGCACCGTCTTCCCCGACTCGCCGGACGGACCGCATCAGGTCGTCCGTGCCGCAGCGGAGGTCGTGCCCGACCTGACCCCCACCCGGATCACCCCCGGGGAGCTGCCCGCGGCGGTGCGTCGCCTGGTCTTCACCGGACTGGACGTGACGTCGGACGTGCCCATCCGCGCAGAGCTGTTCGAACTCGGCGACGAGGAACACGTGCTCGCGCTCGTCGTGCACCACATCTCGGCGGACGGCTGGTCCACCGGTCCGATGGCGCGCGACATCATGGTCGCCTACACGGCGCGCACCGATTGGGAGGAGCCGTCGTGGGCGCCGCTCCCGGTGCAGTACGCCGACTACACGCTGTGGCAGCGGCAGGTACTCGGATCCGAGGACGATCCGCAGTCGCTGATCTCCCGTCAGCTCGACTACTGGCGTCGCACCCTCGCCGGCGTCCCCGATCAGCTCGATCTGCCCGCCGACCGCCCGCGGCCGGCCATGCAGTCCTATTCCGGTGCCACCGTGGACTTCTCGATCGACCCGGAGCTGCACCGCGAGCTCGTGGCGCTGGCGCGCACCCGCAACGCGTCGCTGTTCATGGTGGTGCACGCCGCCCTGAGCGTGCTGCTCGCGCGGATGTCCGGCCAGGACGACATCGCGATCGGCACACCCGTCGCCGGTCGCGGTGAGCAGGCGCTCGACGACCTCATCGGCATGTTCGTCAACACCCTCGTGCTGCGCACGGAGGTCGATTCGGGTACGCCGTTCACCTCGCATCTGGCGCGGGCACGCGACGCGGCGCTCGGTGCCTTCGGCCACGCCGATGTGCCCTTCGAACGACTCGTCGAGGTGCTCAACCCGGCCCGGTCCACCGCCCGGCATCCCCTCTTCCAGGTCATGCTCTCGTTCGAGAACCTGCGGGCCGCGCACGTCGAACTGCGCGGACTCACCCTCGACGTGCTCGACATCGACACGGCGGTCGCCAAGTTCGACCTGCAGCTGACCCTCACCGAGGACTTCGCGGAGGACGGCACGCCCGACGGTCTCGGAGCGGCGTTCACCTACGCGACCGATCTCTTCGATCGTGCGACGGTGCGCGGCTTCGCAGATCGCTTCGTCCGCGTCCTCGAGGCCGTGGTGCGTGAGCCGGAGGTCGCCGTCGGGGATATCGACCTGCTCGGCGGCGACGAGCGTCACGCGGTCCTCGAGTTGTGGAACGACACCGCGCACGCACTGGAACCGGCCACTCTCGTCGATCTGTTCGACACCCGGGTGGCGACGGATCCGGACGCCGTGGCCGTGGCCTTCGAGGGCGAACAACTCACCTACGCGGAATTCGCTGCGCGCGCGAACCGACTTGCCCGCCACCTGATCTCGCAGGGGGTCGGCCCGGAGTCGACCGTCGGACTCGCGGTGCGCCGCTCCCTCGACCTCCTCGTCGGCATGTATGCGATCGTCGAGGCCGGCGGTGCCTACCTTCCGCTCGATCCCGATCAGCCCGCCGAACGCAACGCGTACATCCTCGCGACGGCGGCGCCCGTGGCGGTGCTGACCACCACCCGCGACGCGTTCGAGGCGAACGCTGCGGTGCCCACGATCGAGATCGACACGCTCGAGCTGTCGGGCCTGCCGTCCGGCCCGGTCACCGACGCCGAGCGCACCGCCGCGCTCACCCCCGCGAACACCGCGTACGTCATCTTCACGTCCGGCTCGACGGGACGGCCCAAGGGCGTGGCGGTTCCGCACGGTGCGATCGTCAACCGCCTGCTGTGGATGCAGGACGAGTACGGAATCACCCACGACGACGTGGTGCTGCAGAAGACGCCGTTCACCTTCGACGTGTCGGTGTGGGAGTTCTTCTGGCCCCTGCAGATCGGTGCACGGCTCGAGATCGCGCTGCCCGAGGGGCATCGGGATCCGGCCTATCTCGCGCGGGTGATGGCGGAACGCGGCGTCACGGTCGCGCACTTCGTGCCGTCCATGCTCGCGGTCTTCGTCGCCGAGAACGCCGCCGCGTCGGCGTCGTCGCTGCGGATGGTCTTCGCGTCGGGCGAGGCGCTGTCCGCATCGGTCGCCGCACGTCTGCGGACGATCCTGCCGGGCGCTCGCCTGCACAACCTGTACGGCCCGACCGAAGCGGCCGTCGATGTGACCTACCACGAGGTCACCGCGGCCGACACCGTGTCGGTGCCCATCGGTGTCCCGGTCTGGAACACCGGTGTCCACGTCCTCGACGGCCGGTTGCACCCGGTGCCGGTCGGTGTCGCGGGTGAGCTCTACCTGTCGGGTGTCCAGCTGGCACGGGGCTACGTGGCGCGGCCGGACCTGACTGCGGAGCGCTTCGTCGCCTCGCCGTTCGAGGCGGGGGAGAGGCTCTATCGCACGGGCGATCTCGTGCGATGGGCCGCCCGGGAGGTCTCCGACGCAGGCGCAGCACGTGCCGAACTCGAATACATCGGCCGGACCGACTTCCAGATCAAGCTGCGCGGTCTGCGCATCGAACTCGGCGAGATCGAGACGGCTCTGCTCGCGCTCGACGACGTCGACCGGGCCGTCGTGCTGGTGCGCTCGGACGCCCACTCCGGTGAGCATCTCGTCGCCTACCTCGTCGCCGCCGACGGGCGGTCGCTCGACACCGCCTCCGTCTCGCGCCGTCTCACCGGCTCGCTGCCGGCCTACATGGTGCCGGCGGTCTACGTCGTGCTCGACGAGTTCCCGCTCGGATCGTCGGGCAAGCTCGATCGCAAGGCCCTGCCGGCTCCGGTCTTCGAGGTCAAGGAGTTCCGCGCACCGACGACCCCGGTCGAACAGATCGTCGCGTCGGTCTTCGCCGATGTCCTCGGACTCGACCGCGTCGGTCTCGACGACGACTTCTTCGCGCTCGGTGGCAACTCGCTGATCGCGACGCAGGCCGTCTCCCGCATCGGCGAAGCCCTCGGCGTCCGGACGGCGCTGCGTGCGATCTTCGAGTCGTCCACCGTCGAAGGTCTCGCCGCGGCCGTGGAGGCAGCGTCGTCCGGCATCGACCGGATCCCGCTCGTCGCCGGTCCGCGACCCGCACGGGTGCCGCTGTCGCTCGCCCAGCAGCGCATGTGGTTCCTCAACCGCTTCGACCCCGAATCGGCGGTGAACAACATCCCCGTCGCCGTGCATCTGTCGGGCAAGCTGGACGTCGAGGCCCTCGAAGCCGCGCTCCACGACGTGATCTCGCGTCACGAGTCGCTACGCACCGTCTACCCCGACATCGACGGCTACGGATACCAGAAGGTGCTCGCCCCGGCCGATGTCACGATCCGACTCGAAGCGCGGTCGATCGACCCGGAGAATCTTCCTGCCGAACTCCGACAGCTCGCCGCGACCCCGTTCGACCTTGCTCGCGACGTCCCTCTGATCGTCCGGCTCTTCGAGTCGGCTCCGGGCGAGCACGTGCTCGTAGCCGTGCTGCACCACATCGCGGCGGACGGGTTCTCGATGGGACCGCTCACGCGCGACATCATGATCGCCTACGCCGCTCGGTCCACCGGGGAGGCGCCCGGCTGGGAACCGCTCGACATCCAGTACGCCGACTACACCCTCTGGCAGCGCGATGTCCTCGGCTCCGAGGAAGACCCGGATTCCCTGGTAGCGCAGCAGATCGCTTACTGGATCGAAACGCTGGAGGATCTGCCGGACAGCCTGGACCTCCCGGTCGACCGCCCTCGGCCCGCCGTCGCCTCCTACCGTGGAGCGACGTCGCGATTCACCATCAGCGCAGAGCTGCGGGCCGCGATCGGACGCCTCGCGAAGGAACATCGGACGACGGACTTCATGGTCGTGCACGCGGTGCTCGCAGCGCTCCTCGCACGCATGAGCGCGTCGGACGACATCGCGATCGGCACCCCGATCGCCGGCCGCGGTGAACGTGTCCTCGACGAGCTCGTCGGCATGTTCGTCAACACGCTCGTGCTGCGTACACAGGTCGACGTCTCGGCTCCGTTCGAGGAACTTCTCGGCCACGTACGCGACGTGGACCTGGGGGCGTTCGCACACGCGGATGTTCCGTTCGAGAGGCTCGTCGACGTCCTGGCTCCCGTGCGCACCCAGGCGCACAATCCGCTGTTCCAGGTGATGCTCGCCTTCCAGAACATCGGCCCGGTCTCGTTCGAGCTGCCGGAACTGTCGGTTTCGAATCTGGCGTTCGACAGCGACCTGTCGAAGTTCGATCTCGCCGTCACCGTCCTCGACGAGGACAGCGCCGGGACGGACGGTGGTTACGTCGTCGAATTGTCCTATGCCACGGACTTGTTCGACGCGGACACCGTTTCCGATTTCGGTGCGCGATTCGTCCGGATGCTCGAAGAGGTCGTCGCCGATGCGTCGACTGCAGTCGGTGATCTCGAGATCCTCTCGGACGGAGAGGCGCAGCACTTGCTCTCCGTCCGTGGACGGGCGGTCGCGCGGACGGCGACGCTCGTGGAACTGCTCACCTCCGCGGTATCCGACCATCCCGATCGCATTGCCGTCCGGGCGGGCGACACCGTCCTGACCTACCGGGACCTCGACGAACGGTCCAACCGGATCGCACGGTATCTGATCGGACGCGGTGCCGGTCCCGACGAGCTCGTTGCACTCGCCTTCCCTCGTTCGTGGGAAATGGTGCTGGGGGTGTGGTCGGTCGCGAAGACGGGTGCGGCCTATGTGCCGATCGACCCGGAATACCCGATCGAACGCGTCGCCCACATGCTCGACGACTCGGGAGCCCTGCTCGGGCTGACCGCGACGGCGCACGCGGCGAAGCTGCCCTCCCGGACCGAATGGGTTCGGCTCGACGACGATGCGTTCGTCGCCGACTACTCCGCCCGGTCGGCGGCCCCGATCACGGATGCCGACCGCACGGCGTCGCTGCGAGTCGACCATCTCGCGTACGTCATCTACACCTCGGGTTCGACGGGTCGCCCGAAGGGCGTCGGGGTCACCCACCGCGGCCTGGCCGGTCTGGTCCGGGAAACCGTCGAACTGTACGGGGTGACCGCCCGGTCCCGGATCCTGCACATCTGTTCGCCGAGTTTCGATCCCTCCGTGCTGGACTGGACGATGGCGGGTTCGACGGGCGCCGAACTCGTCATCACGCCGCCGTCGATCTACGGTGGTGCCGAACTGCGGGCACTCATCGCGCAGACGAAGGTCACGCACGCCGTGATCACCCCGGCGGTACTCGGTTCGGTGGATCCCGGCGACCTGGACTCGCTGCACACCCTCAACGTCGGTGGCGACGCGTCCACTCCGGACCTCGTAGCGCGCTGGGCTCCCGGCCGGCGATTCTTCAACGCCTACGGGCCGACCGAGACCACGATCGTTTCGACTCGCGAACAGCTCGAGGCCGACGGGCCGATCACGATCGGCGCACCCACCGCGGGTGTGCACGCTCTCGTTCTCGACGGCCGGATGCGACCGGTTCCCACAGGGGTACCCGGCGAGCTCTATCTGGCGGGTGACGTACTCGCCCGGGGATACCATCATCGTCCCGGTCTCACCGCAGGGCGGTTCGTCGCGGCCCTGTTCGGCGTGCCGGGCGCTCGGATGTACCGCACCGGCGACATCGTGCGCTGGGACGCCGAGCGTCGTCTGGTGTTCGTGGGCCGCTCGGACTTCCAGGTCAAGATCCGCGGATACCGGATCGAACTCGGTGAGATCGACGCCGTGCTCCTGACACACCCGCTCGTCGTGTTCGCCAGCACCGTCGGCCACGAGATGCCCTCGGGGCAAACGGCTCTCGTCGCATACGTGCAGGGCGGTGCGGGGCTCGTCCCTGCCGAACTCTCCGAGCACGTCGCACGCTCGCTGCCCTCGTACATGGTCCCCTCGCAGATCATCGTGCTCGACGAGGTGCCGTTGACGCCCGTGGGCAAACTCGACCGCAGCGCGCTACCCGAACCGGAGTTCGGCCTCCGTTACCGCGAATTCCGTGCACCCACCACCCCGGTCGAAGAATCCGTCGCGCGAGTGTTCGCCGATGTGCTGGGCGTACAGGATGTCGGGCTCGACGACGACTTCTTCGAGCTCGGAGGGAACTCGCTCCTCGCGACCCAGGTCGTCTCCCGCCTCGGTGCGATCCTGGACACGCAAGTGCCGGTACGTGCACTCTTCGATGCCGGCACCGTTGCCGCACTCGCGGTGCGCGTCGAACGGGAGGCCGGCCGAGGTGAACGCGTCCCGCTCGCCAGGACGATGCGCCCCGAACGTATTCCGTTGTCGCCGGCGCAGCAGCGCATGTGGTTTCTCAACCGGTTCGATCCCGAATCCGGCGCGAACAACATCCCGGTAGGGGTGCGTCTGACCGGTGACCTCGACGTGAAGGCACTGCGTACCGCGCTGCGCGACGTCGTCGAACGACACGAGTCGCTGCGCACCGTCTATCCCGACGTCGACGGCGCAGGACACCAGTCGATCCTGCCGCCCTACACAGTGGAGTTGCCCGTCGAGCGTGTCGACGAGAGCGCCCTGTTCGATCGGGCCGAACAGCTCACCTCGGAGGGTTTCGACGTCACGCGCGAGGTGCCGCTGCGGGTCGTGCTGTTCACTCTCGGTGCCCGCGAACATGTGCTGTTCCTCGTGGTGCACCACATCGCAGCCGACGGTTTCTCCCTGCGACCGCTCGCGCGCGACATCATGCTCGCGTACGCCAACCGCTCGCGTGGGGAAGCTCCCGCGTGGGCGCCGCTGGAAGTGCAGTACGCCGACTATGCCCTCTGGCAGCGCGAGGTCCTCGGTTCGGACAGTGATCCGGACTCGGTCTTCTCCCGGCAGACGAAGTACTGGACCGATCGGCTGGCGGACCTGCCCGACCAGCTCGATCTGCCGTCCGATCGTGCTCGCCCGGAGGTGGCGTCCAACGCCGGCCGGACGAGCCGGTTCCGGATCGAGCCACAGCTGCACGCTTCGTTGGAAGAGCTGGCCAGGCAACGGAACACGACGCTGTTCATGGTCGTGCATGCGGCACTCGCAGTGTTGCTGGCCCGGGTGTCCGGCTCGGAGGACATCGCCATCGGCACCCCGATCGCCGGTCGCGGCGAGCGTGCACTGGACGACCTCGTGGGCATGTTCGTCAACACGCTCGTGCTCCGCGTCGACGTGCGGAACGATCGCCCCTTCCACGACCTGCTCGGGCAGGTGCGGGAGACCGATCTCGACGCCTTCGCGCACGCCGACGTCCCCTTCGAGCGGCTCGTCGAGATCCTCGATCCTCAGCGGTCACAGGCCCGTCACCCGCTGTTCCAGGTGGCGCTCACGTTCCAGAACACCGGTGAGGTCGAGTTCGCTCTCGACGGCGTCACCGCCCGGGCCCTCCACTACGACGCGGATACCGCCAAGTTCGACCTGCAGTTCACGTTTGCGGAGAGGAAGGGTGAGGACGATGCGGACGCGGGTATGGAGTTCGCCGTCACCTACGCGACGGACCTGTTCGACGACCTGAGGGTCGCGGCGTTCGCGGAGCAGTTGCTCCGGATTCTGCGTGCGGTCGTGGAGGACCCTTCGGCCGTGGTCGGGGACATCGAGATCCTCGACGATTTCGAGCGGGAACTGGTCGTCTCGCGCTGGAACTCGCTGGGCGACGACGTCGCGCCGGCCGGGGCGACGCTCGTGGACATGTTCGAGGCGCGCGTCGCCGAGCGCGGCGACGCGGTCGCGGTGCGGTTCGGAAACGAGCAGTTGTCCTACCGCGAACTCGGTGCGCGGGTGCACCGCCTGGCACGTCATCTCATCGACGTCGGGGCAGGCCCCGAGGATCTCGTCGCGGTCGCGATGCCGCGCTCGCTCGATCTGATCGTCGCGCTGCTCGCAGTGCTCGAAGCCGGTGCCGGATACCTGCCGATCGATCCGAACTCGCCGGCCGACCGGATCGAGTTCCTGGTCTCGGACGCGACGCCGGTGGCGGTGGTGACCACCTCGGATGCCGAGGTGCCGTTCCCGGACTCGGTGCCGATCGTCGAGATCGACCGTCTGGATCTGTCGGACGTCGACGACGCACCGATCCTCGACGCGGAGCGCCGTGCCCCGCTGACATCGACGAACCTGGCGTACGTGATCTACACGTCGGGATCGACCGGGCGCCCGAAGGGTGTGCTGATCCCGCATCGCACTGTGGTGCGGCTGATGGTCAACACCGAATCGGTGTACGGCTTCGACTCGTCGGACGTGTGGACGATGTTCCACAGCTACGCCTTCGACTTCTCGGTATGGGAGCTGTGGGGGCCGTTGCTCTACGGCGGAACCCTCGTGGTCGTCGACTACTTCACGTCGCGTTCGCCGGAAGCCTTCCGCGAGTTGCTGATCCGCGAACGCGTCACCGTGCTCAACCAGACGCCGTCGGCCTTCTACCAGCTGGTCGAGGCCGACCGGGTCGCGGTCGACGAGGCGCAGTTGTCGTTGCGGTACGTGATCTTCGGTGGTGAGGCGCTCGAGCCGCGCCGTCTCGCCGGGTGGTTCGAGCGCCATGGAGAGGCGGGACGAGCGCAGCAACGGGGGATCGGCACAGCCCCGCGCCTGGTGAACATGTACGGCATCACGGAGACGACCGTGCATGTGTCGTACCGGGAGATCGGTGCCGATCTGGCGCAGGGTGCGTCCGCGAGCGTGGTCGGTGTTCCGATCGCAGGTCTGCGGGTGTATGTGCTGGATCGTCGCCTGAAGCCGGTACCGGTGGGTGTGGCCGGCGAGATGTACGTCGGCGGTGGCCAGTTGGCGCGTGGTTACCTGCGTCGCCCCGAGCTGTCTGCGGCACGTTTCGTCGCCGATCCGTTCTCGTCCGACGGTGCGCTGCTGTACCGGACGGGCGACGTCGCCCGCTGGGTCGTCTCGGGCGATCTCGAATATCTCGGCCGCGCCGACGACCAGGTGAAGATCCGCGGTTTCCGCATCGAACTCGGCGAGGTCGAGGCTGCGGTGCTCGCGCAGGACGACGTCGCGCACGCCGCGGTGATCGTGCGCGAGGACACCCCGGGAGCGGTCCGGATCGTCGCCTATGTGGTTGCGCGCGAGGGCATGTCGATCGACACCGAAGCGCTGCGCAGCAGTGTCGCCGTGGTCCTGCCGGAGTACATGGTGCCCTCGGCGTTCGTGGTGATCGAGGCGATCCCGCTGACGGTCAACGGCAAGCTCGACCGCCGGGCGCTGCCCGAGCCGGTGTTCGAGACACGTGGTTTCCGCGCGCCGAGCACTCCGCTCGAGGAGATCGTGGCAGGCGTGTTCGCCGATGTGCTCGGTGTCGACCGTATCGGCGCCGACGATGACTTCTTCGCGCTCGGCGGCAACTCTCTGATCGCGACGCAGGTCGTTTCCCGGCTCGGTGCCGCGCTCGACGCGCAGGTGCCGGTGCGGGCGTTGTTCGAGGCGTCCACCGTCGCGGAACTCGCCACCCGGGTCGAACACGAATCCGGTCGCGGTGGGCGAGTGCCGCTGGCGGCCCGGACCCGGCCGGAGTCGATCCCGCTGTCTCCCGCACAGCAGCGGATGTGGTTCCTCAACCGGTTCGATCCCGACTCGACGGCCTACAACATCCCGTTCGCGTTGCGGATGAAGGGCGTACTGGACGTCGACGCGTTGCGTGCCGCGGTCGCCGACCTCGTCGCACGGCACGAGTCGCTGCGCACCGTCTATCCCGAGACGGACTCCGGCCCGATCCAGCGCATCCTGCCGGCCTCTCGGATCCGGCCCGGGCTCGAACCGGTCGACGTCGCCGTCGCCGATCTCGAGGCACGCATGCGGGAGATCGCTGCGGCAGGCTTCGACGTCACCGTCGATGTGCCGGTGCGGATGCATCTGCTCCGTGTGGCCGACGACGATCACGTCCTCGTCACCGTGGTCCACCACATCAGCGCCGACGGTTCGTCGATGGTGCCGCTGGTCCGCGACGTCATGACGGCCTACGCCGCCCGCTCCGCCGAGACCGAACCGGCGTGGGCGCCGCTCGAGGTGCAGTACGCCGACTTCGCGCTGTGGCAGCGGGAGGTTCTCGGCTCCGAGGACGATCCGGATTCGACCGCCGCCGAGCAGCTCGGCTACTGGCGCACCGCGCTCGCCGACCTGCCCGACCAGCTCGACCTGCCGCTCGACCGTCCGCGGCCCGCGCAGCAGAGCTTCCGCGGCGACCGCGTGGAGTTCACCCTCGGCGCGGATCTGCACCGCGAGCTGCGCGATCTGGCACGCAACCGGAACGCGACCGTGTTCATGGCCGTGCACGCCGCCTTCGCGGCACTGCTCGCGCGCCTGTCCGGCTCGACGGACATCGCGGTGGGCACCCCCATCGCGGGTCGCACCGAGCAGGCCACCGAGGACCTCATCGGCATGTTCGTCAACACGCTGGTGCTCCGGCTGCAGGTGGACGGCGACGCGTCCTTCGACGAACTGCTCTCGGCGGCACGGGAAACCGATCTGCAGGCCTTCGCACACGCGGACGTGCCGTTCGAGCGTCTCGTCGAGATCCTGAATCCGGCCCGGTCGACGGCTCGGCATCCGCTGTTCCAGGTCGGCTTCTCGTTCCAGAACCAGAGCCGATCCGAACTCGCCCTGCCCGGCCTCGACATCGAACCGGTCGACCTCGAGGGCGGCACCGCCCAGTTCGACATGCACCTGATCGTCGCCGACCGTTACGGCGACGACGGCGCGCCGCAGGGCATCGACGCGATCCTCACGTACGCGACGGATCTGTTCGACCGCGAGACGGCGGAGACCGTCGCGGCCCGTTTCGAGCAGTTGCTCGCAGCGCTCGTCGAGATGCCGTCGCTGCCCGTGGGCGACCACGCCGTGCTGCTGCCGGAGGAACGCGGCACCGTGCTGGGGGAGTGGAACGACACTGCTCACGGGACCGACACGCGAGCGACTCTCGTCGACCTGTTCGACGAGCAGGTCGCCGCGCACCGCGATGCCGTCGCGCTCGTGTACGAGGGCCGGCGGTGGACCTACGGCGAGTTCGATTCGGCGGTCAACCGTCTCGCCCGGCATCTGCTGGGTCTCGGTGTGGGACCGGAGGATCGGGTCGCGTTGGCGATTCGCCGTTCGCCCGAGCTGCTCGTGGGCATGTACGCGATCGCGAAGACCGGTGCGGCCTACGTGCCGGTCGACCCGGACCAGCCCGCCGAGCGCAACACCTACATCCTCGACACGGCCGCACCCGTCGCGATCGTCACGACGAGCGGCGACCGTGTGGAGCACGGCATCGCGCCGGTCGTCGAACTCGACCGCCTCGACCTCGTCGGGGTCGCGGACGGACCGATCGTCGACACCGACCGGTCCGCTCCACTGCGGCCGGGCAACACGGCGTACGTGATCTTCACGTCGGGTTCGACCGGCCGCCCCAAGGGTGTCGCGGTCTCGCACGCCGCGATCGTCAACCAGCTGCTGTGGAAGCGTGAGCATTTCGGCCTCGGGTCCGACGACGCGGTGCTGCTCAAGACCGTCGCGACGTTCGACCTGTCGGTGTGGGAGTTCTGGTCGGCGCTCACCAGCGGTGCTCGCCTGGTGATCGCCACCGCCGACGGACACCGCGATCCCGACCACCTGCTCGCACTGCTGCGCGACGAGCAGGTGACCACGCTGCACACCGTTCCGTCGATGCTGTCGATGCTGATGACGGTCGCAGCCGGTCCGGTGGCGCCGTCGCTGCGCCGGATCCTCGCGATCGGTGAGGCCCTGCCCGCGGCGGTGGCCCAGCAGTTCCGTGCCGACAACACCGCGAGGTTGTACAACCTCTACGGACCGACCGAGGCCGCGGTCTCGGTCACCGTCCACGAGGTCGACGACGCCGACCGGATCGTCGTCCCGATCGGTGTGCCCGAGTGGAACACCGCCGTCTACGTCCTCGACGACCGGCTGCGGCCGGTACCCCCGGGCGTCGCCGGCGAGCTGTACCTTGCGGGTGCCCAGCTCGCGCGGGGCTACCACGACCGTCCCGACCTCACCGCCGACCGGTTCGTCGCCGACCCGTCCGGGAGCGGACGCATGTATCGCACCGGCGACATCGTCCGGTGGAACCGTGCCGGTCGCCTCGAATATCTCGATCGGGCCGACTTCCAGGTCAAGGTGCGCGGTTACCGCATCGAACTCGGCGAGGTCGAGACCGTCCTGCGCGAGCTGCCGGACGTGAAGGACGTCGCCGTCCTGGTGCGCAGCACCGCTCACCTCGGCGACCGTCTCGTCGCGTACGTCGTGCCGGCCGCAGAGGCGTTCGACGCCGATGCGACACGGACGGCGCTGGCGGAGCGGCTGCCGTCGTACATGGTGCCGTCGGCCTTCGTCGAACTCGACGTGTTGCCGCTGAACACCAACGGCAAGCTCGACCGGCGTGCCCTGCCCGATCCCGAACTCGACGCGGGGGCGTTCCGCGCCCCGACCGATCCCGTCGAGGAGATCGTGGCTGCGACCGTCGCCGAACTGCTCGGTGTCGAACGGGCCGGTCTCGACGACGACTTCTTCGAACTCGGCGGCAACTCGCTGCTCGCGACGCAGCTCGCCGCCCGGCTCGGTGCCGCACTCGACACCCGCGTGCCGGTCCGGACCGTCTTCGAGTCGTCGACGGTGGTCGCGCTCGCCGCCCGCATCCGGCCGTCGGTGGGCGAGGGTGCCCGTCCGGCACTCACGACCGTCCCGCGTCCCGAGCAGGTGCCGCTGTCGCTCGCGCAGCAGCGCATGTGGACCCTGAACCGGGTCGATCCCGAATCGGGTGTCTACAACATCCCCGTCGCCGTGCGCCTGACCGGTGCGCTCGACGTGGACGCCCTGCGTGCAGCGGTCGCCGACCTGTTCGCACGACATGAGGTGCTGCGCACCGTCTACCCGGACCGCGGTGACGGTCCGGTGCAGATCGTGCTGCCGGTCGCGCAGGCCGTGCCCGAACTCGCCCCGGTGGACGTGACCGCCGACGAGCTCGTCGACCGTCTCACCGAGATCCTCGGCAGCGGATTCGACGTGACGGCATCGGTCCCGCCGGTGCGGGTCGCGCTGTTGCGTCTCGCCGCGGACGAACACGTCCTCGCGGTCGTCGCGCACCACATCAGCGCCGACGGGTATTCGATGCGTCCGCTCGTGCGCGACGTGATGACCGCCTATCTCGCGCACGCCGCGGGGGAGACCCCGGGATGGGAACCGCTCGAGGTGCAGTACGCCGACTACACGCTGTGGCAGCAGAGCGTTCTCGGCTCCGAGGACGATCCGGAGAGCGAGCTGTCGCGCCAGCTCGACTACTGGGCCGGCGAACTCTCCGGTGTGCCGGAGGTACTCGCCCTGCCCACGGATCGCCCGCGACCCGCCC
Organism: Rhodococcus sp. Q1; assembly: GCF_004153645.1. Lineage (NCBI taxonomy): Bacteria > Bacillati > Actinomycetota > Actinomycetes > Mycobacteriales > Nocardiaceae > Rhodococcus > Rhodococcus sp. Q1. The sequence continues at coordinate 35,365 of NZ_SDMJ01000016.1, forward strand.
GCCAGTCCACGGTGGGGGAGTCGTTCACCTTCACGATCGGTGAGGAACTCGCGCAGCGGATCGAGAAGACCGCCCGTGAGCACAACGCGACGGTCTTCATGGCGATGCACGCCACCTTCGCGGTGCTGCTCGCCCGCCTGTCCGGCAGCGAGGACATCGCGGTGGGAACACCGACCGCCGGTCGTGGTGAGGAGGCGCTCGACGACCTCGTCGGCATGTTCGTCAACACCCTCGTGCTCCGTACCCGGGTGGCCGGTTCGGCGACCTTCGCGGAGCTGCTCGCGCAGGCCAAGGAGAAGGACCTCGCGGCGTTCGGCAACGCCGACGTGCCGTTCGAGCGGGTCGTCGAACGGCTCGGTGTGCGCCGCAACAGCGCGTACACCCCTCTGTTCCAGGCGATGCTCACCTTCCAGAACATCGACACGGGCACCTTCGCCCTGCCGGGACTCGAGGTGACCGCGCTCGAGACGGGCGCCGATCAGGCGAAGTTCGACCTGCAGTGCACGGTGGTCGAACGGTTCTCCGAGTCGGGAGCGCTGACCGCGCTCGAGGTGACCTTCACCTACGCCACGGCGCTGTTCGACGCCGCGACGGTCGAGACCTTCGGCGATCGCTTCGTCCGGATCCTCGAGACCGTCAGCGCCGACCCGCAGGTCGTTCTCCGTTCGATCGACATCCGCACGGATGCGGAGCGGGCGCGGGCGGTCCGGCCGAAGAAGGCGCGTACCGTCGCAGATCTGCCTGCACTCGTGGCCGCGGCGGCCGCCGTGGCCCCGGGCACGGTCGCCTTCCGGCACGGCGAGCGCGAGGTCACACTCGGTGAGTTCGCCCAGCGTCTGGACACCATGGCCACCACGACGGGCGGCGCGCTCACCGCCGAAGCGCTCGTGTCCGTGGTCCTGAACGGCCTCGTACCGGGGATGCTGCCCGAACTCGGCGCCGACGGTCTCGCACAGCTGGTGCGCGACGTGATCGCCGTCGCGGAAGGCGTCGACGCCGGCCCGGCAGACGGCGTGGACGCCGCCCCGGCGGGCGACGCGGATTAGTCCTGTGTCGGACACTTCGGGATAATGGAAGATCGGCTGTCGTTCGACTGCCCGGCCAGTACGGTGCCGGGTGGCAGCGGGGGGCGGTGGCGCGCGCACAGCGCAGTGCCGAGCGCAGGTTATTTCAGGAGGCTGACGTAGATGACGGGTGACATGGCGGGCAAGCCGGCGCTGGCGATCGAGGACCTTCCCCGGTTGCTCGCCGCCGTCGCGGACATCGAACCCGACCGTGTCGCCCTCTCCGACGGTGACACCCGTATCGGCTACGCGCGCCTGCGCGACGAGATCGCCACACTCGACACCGCCATGGGCGGTGCGCTCGGTTTCGACGCGCTGTTCCCGGTCGTCCTGTCGAACATCGCGCCCGCTCTGCTCGGTGTCCCGGGTCTCGCGGGGGTGGTCGACGCGCTGCTGGCCGACGCCGTCGAGGTGCTCGGCGACGATGCGGCGGCACCGGCCACGGTCGATCCCGGCACGCTCGCGGCGCGTTTCGACGCCCAGGTGGCCCGGACACCCGATGCCGTCGCTCTCGAGTTCGACGGACAGAGCCTGACCTACCGGGAGTTCGACGCCCGCGTCAACCGTCTCGCCCGTCACCTCATCGGTCTCGGTGTGGGCCCCGACGCACGCGTCGGTCTCGCGGTCCGTCGATCGTTCGACCTGCTGGTCGGCATGTATGCGATCGTCAAGGCCGGCGGCGCCTACGTGCCGCTCGATCCCGACCATCCGGCCGACCGCCTCGCCTACGTCCTCGAGATCGCCGAGCCGGTCGCGGTCGTCACCACCGAACGCGACGCCGTCGATCTTCCCGGTTCCGTCCCGGCGCTGACGATCGACACCCTCGAGCTGTCCGAGATCTCCGGCGATCCCATCACCCCGGAGGAGCGCCGCGGCGCGCTCACGGCCGATCACCTCGCGTACGTCATCTTCACGTCGGGTTCGACGGGACGGCCGAAGGGCGTCGCCGTCGAGCACCGGGCGATCGTCGCGAACATCGACTGGCGCCAGGCGGAGTACGGGATGCGCGCCGACGACGTCGTGCTGCAGAAGACACCGTTCACCTTCGACGTGTCGGTCTGGGAGTTCTTCTGGCCCCTGCAGGTGGGTGCCCGCCTCACGATCGCCGTGCCCGACGGGCACCGCGACCCGGCCTATCTCGCGCAGACGATGATCGAGCGTGGCGTGACGATCGCGCACTTCGTGCCGTCGATGCTCGCCGTCTACCTCGCCGAGCCCACCGCCGCGTCGGTGAGCACCCTCCGCTACGTCTTCGCGTCCGGTGAGGCGCTGCCGCCGCAGACGGTCGCCCGTTTCTACGAGATCTCCTCGGCGCGTCTGCACAATCTGTACGGGCCCACCGAGGCCGCGGTCGACGTCACCTATTTCGCGACCTCGGCCGACGACACCGTCGTGCCCATCGGTGCCGCCGTGGCCGACACCGGTCTCTACGTCCTCGACGAGGGCCTGCGCCCCGTCCCCGACGGTGTCGAGGGCGAGCTGTATCTCGCGGGCGTCCAGCTCGCGCGCGGTTACCTCCGTCGCCCCGATCTGACCTCCGATCGTTTCGTCGCCGACCCGTTCGGGGAGCCCGGCGACCGCATGTACCGCACCGGCGACCTCGTGAAGACGAACGAGGACGGGCAGATCGAGTACATCGGCCGTACCGACTTCCAGGTGAAGCTGCGCGGTCTGCGCATCGAACTCGGCGAGATCGAATCGGCGCTGCTCGACCATCCGGGCGTGCGGCAGTCGGTCGTCGTCGTGCACTCCGACCCCGCGCTCGGCGATCACCTCGTCGCCTATCTCGTCACCGACGGCCGCGACATCGAACGGTCCGAGCTCGCCGACGCCGTGCGCCGGCGTCTGCCCGACTACATGGTGCCGTCGCTGTTCGTCGAACTCGACGAGTTCCCGCTCGGCGGCAGTGGCAAGCTCGACCGGAAGGCGCTGCCCGCACCGGATTTCAGCTCTTTGCAACGCGAGTACCGCGCACCGTCGACGGCCACCGAGCACGCCGTCGTCTCGGCGTTCGAGCAGATCCTCGGCATCGAGCGGCTCGGCGTCGACGACGACTTCTTCGAACTCGGCGGCAACTCCCTGAGTGCGACGCGGGTCGTCGCGCGGCTCGGCTCCGACCACAAGGTCCGCATCGACGTCCGCGAGTTCTTCGACGCCCCGACCGCGGCCGAGCTGGCCTCGCTCGTCGACGCCGCCATGGCTTCCGGTGCCGACGGGCGAGCACCGCTGGTTCCGCAGGTGCGCCCGGAACTGGTGCCGTTGTCGCTCGCGCAGCAGCGGATGTGGTTCCTCAACCGATTCGAACCCGAATCGGCGGTCGACAACATCCCGGTGGCGATCCGCCTGTCGGGTGCACTCGACGCGGCGGCTCTGCAGGCGGCGGTCGCCGACGTGCTCGGCAGGCACGAGTCGCTGCGGACGGTCTACCCGGATGTCGACGGTGTGGGCTATCAGCAGGTGCTGCCGGTGGACGAGGTGGTGCCCGATCTGACGCCGGTCCCGGTGGCCGAGTCCGATCTGATCGCCCGGGCCACCGAGATCGTCGGTACCGGCTTCGACGTGACCTCGCAGGTCCCCTTCCGGGCACGCCTGTTCGCGGTCTCCGACACCGAGCACGTGCTGGTGCTGGTCGTACACCACATCGCGTCCGACGGCTTCTCGATGGGTCCGCTCACCCGCGACGTCGTCACCGCCTACGCCGCACGCGTCTCGGGCGACGCCCCGCAGTGGGAACCGCTCGCGGTGCAGTACGCCGACTTCGCGATCTGGCAGCGGGAGGTGCTCGGCTCGGAGGACGATCCGGAGTCGGTGATCTCGTCGCAGGTCGCGTTCTGGCGGGAAAGGCTCGCGGGTCTGCCCGAGCAGCTCGACCTGCCGGCCGACCGTCCGCGACCGGCGGTCGCGAGCTACCGCGGCGCCTCGCACCGGTTCGTCCTGAGATCCGAACTCCGTTCCGCCGTACGCGATCTGGCTCGCCGCACCTCCACCACCGAGTTCATGGTGGTGCACGCGGCGCTGGCGGTGCTGCTGGCGCGGTTGTCGGGTACCGACGACATCGCGATCGGCACTCCGGTGGCCGGCCGTGGCGACGCGGCGCTCGACGACCTGGTGGGCATGTTCGTCAACACCCTGGTGCTGCGCACCCGGGTGGACGGCGGCGAGTCGTTCGAGCAGGTGCTCGGACAGGTGCGCGGCGCCGACCTCGAAGCGTTCGGCCACGCCGACCTGCCGTTCGAACGGCTCGTCGAGCTCATCGACCCCGAACGGTCGACCGCCCGCCACCCGCTGTTCCAGGTACTGCTCGCGTTCCAGAACCTCGACGCCGACTCTCTCGAGCTGCCCGGCCTGACCGTCTCGGCGCTCGACGTCGACGCGGCACTCGCGAAGTTCGACCTGCAGGTCACCGTCTCGGACGACGCCACCGCAGAGGGCTATCTCGTCGACCTCACCTACGCCACCGATCTGTTCGACGCCCGGACGATGGAGTCCTTCGCCGAGCGCCTGACCCGGATCCTCACCGCGGTCGCGACCGAGCCCGCACTCCCGGTCGGTGATGTCGCGCTGCTCGACGACGCCGAGCGCACCGATGTGCTCGCCACGTGGAACGCCACCGAGCACGAACTCGGCGACGCCCGAACCCTGGCGGATCTGTTCGCCGAGCAGGTCCGGCGGTCGCCGGATGCGGTCGCGGTGGAGTTCGAGGGCGAGTCGCTGACCTACGGCGAGTTCGCCGAGCGTGTGAATCGTCTTGCGCGGCACCTGATCTCGCTCGGTGTCGGGCCGGAGACGTCGGCGGGTCTGGCGATGCGTCGCTCGCCGGATCTGCTGGTGGGTATGTACGCGGTCGTCGCGGCCGGTGGTGCGTACGTGCCGATCGATCCGGATCAGCCGGACGATCGCAACGGCTACATCCTCGACACCGCGGCACCCGTGGTGGTGCTGACCACCGAGCGCGACGGATACCGCGTGCCGGCCACGGCATCGGCGCCGTCGCTCGCGATCGACAGCCTCGACCTGGCCGCGACACCGGCCGAACCGATCACCGACGCCGATCGCATCGCGCCGTTGCGTCCGTCGAACACCGCGTACACGATCTTCACCTCGGGTTCGACCGGCCGCCCGAAGGGTGTGGCCGTCGCCCACGCCTCCGTGGTCAACCAGATTCGGTGGATCACCACCGCATACGGGATCGGCCCCAACGACGTGGTGCTGCAGAAGACCCCGTTCACCTTCGACGTGTCGGTCTGGGAACTGTTCGGCACCCTCACCGTCGGTGCACGCATGGTGATCGCAGCCCCGGACGGTCACCGCGACACCGCCTACCTCGGCACGGTCATCCGCGAGCGCGCGGTGACGATCACCTCCTTCGTCCCGTCGATGCTCGCGGTCTTCGCCGCGTCGGTGTCGCCGGACGACTGCGCGTCGCTGCGCACCGTGCTCGTCGCGGGTGAGGCCTTCCCCCTGTCGGTGGCCGAGCAGTTCTCCCGGATCAGCGCCGCCGAACTCCACAACCTCTACGGCCCCACCGAGGCCACGGTGCACGCCACCGCCCGCCCCGTCGCGGGCACGACCGGTGGTTCCGTCGCGATGGGCGCTCCGGTGTGGAACACCCGCGCCTACGTGCTCGACGCGCGACTGTCGCCGGTTCCCGCCGGGGTCGTGGGCGAGCTGTACCTCGCGGGCGCGCAGGTGGCGCGCGGCTACGTCGGCCGCCCCGATCTCACCGCCGAGCGTTTCGTCGCCTCGCCCTTCGGCGACGGTGAGCGCCTGTACCGCACAGGCGACCTCGTGCGCCGGCGCAACGACCACAGCGGCGACCTCGAGTACCTCGGCCGCACCGACTTCCAGGTCAAGCTCCGCGGTCTGCGCATCGAGCTCGGGGAGATCGAGACCGCGCTGCTCGACCACACCGGGGTCTCGCAGGCCGCCGCCCAGGTGCGGCACGAACAACTCGTCGCCTACGTGGTCCCGGCCCCGAACACGACCTTCGACCGCGACGCCGCGCAGGCCGCACTGAGCACGGTGCTCCCGGCCTACATGGTGCCGTCGCAGTTCACGGTCCTCGACGAGATGCCGCTCGGAAGTTCGGGCAAGGTCGACCGGAAGGCGCTGCCCGATCCGGTCTTCGAGACCCGCGGTTTCCGTGCACCCACGACCCCGGTCGAAGAGGTCGTCGCCGGCGTGTTCGCCGGCGTCCTCGGCGTCGATCGCGTCGGACTCGACGACGACTTCTTCGCGCTCGGCGGCAACTCCCTCATCGCCACGCAGGTCGTCGCGCGTCTCGGTTCGGAACTGGGAACCGTTGTGCCCGTTCGTGTGCTGTTCGAGGCGCCCGGTGTGGCCGCGCTCGCCGCCCGCGTCGAGCAGAGCGACGCGCAGGGCCGCACGCCGCTCGTGGTGCAGGAGCGTCCGGAGCGTGTGCCGCTGTCGCTCGCGCAGCAGCGGATGTGGTTCCTCAACCGGTTCGAACCGGAATCGGCGGTCAACAACATTCCGGTCGCGGTCCGGTTGACCGGCGCGCTGGACGTCGAGGCGCTGCGCTCCGCGGTGGCCGACGTGCTGGGCCGGCACGAATCCTTGCGGACGATCTACCCGGACGTCGACGGTGTGGGCTACCAGCAGGTGCTGCCGGTGTCCGAGGTCGAACCCGACCTGTCACCGATCGATGTCACCGAGACGCAGCTGGTGCAGAGCATCACGGATCTCGTCTCGTCCGGTTTCGACGTCTCCACGCAGGCACCCTTCCGGGCGCAGCTCTTTGCGGTGTCGGCGACCGAACACGTGCTGGCGCTGGTCGTGCACCACATCGCAGCCGACGGCTTCTCGATGGGTCCGCTCACCCGCGACATCGTCTCCGCCTACGCGGCCCGGGCGGCCGGAGGGGAGCCGGGCTGGGAACCGCTGCCGGTGCAGTACGCCGACTTCGCCATCTGGCAGCGGGAGGTGCTCGGCTCGGAGGACGATCCGGAGTCGGTGATCTCGTCGCAGGTCGGCTTCTGGCGGCAGACGCTCGCGGGTCTGCCCGAGCAACTCGACCTGCCGGCCGACCACCCCCGCCCCGCGGTCGCCACCAACCGGGGCGCCCTGTACGAGTTCACGCTCGACGAGACGCTCCACGATCGCATCGTCACGCTCGCCCGCGAACGCAACGCGACTCCCTTCATGGTGGTGCACGCGGCGCTGGCGGTGCTGCTGGCGCGGTTGTCGGGTACCGACGACATCGCGATCGGCACTCCGGTGGCCGGCCGTGGCGACGCGGCGCTCGACGACCTGGTGGGCATGTTCGTCAACACCCTGGTGCTGCGCACCCGGGTGGACAGCGGCGAGTCGTTCGAGCAGGTGCTCGGACAGGTGCGCGGCGCCGACCTCGAAGCGTTCGGCCACGCCGACCTGCCGTTCGAACGACTCGTCGAGGTGCTCAACCCCGAACGGTCCACGGCACGTCATCCGCTGTTCCAGGTGATGCTGTCGTTCCAGAACCTCGAGACCGGCACGCTCGAGCTGCCCCGTCTGACCGTCGGGGCCGTCGACCTCGACATCACGACCGCCAAGTTCGACCTGCAGTTCGTCGTCACCGAGACGCCCACTGCGAGCGGTGCGGCCGAGTACTCGGTGGGCCTGACCTACGCCATCGATCTGTTCGATGCCCGCACCGTCGAACGTGTCGCCGACCGCTTCGTCCGTCTGCTGGATGCCGTCACCGGCGACCTCTCGGTCACGGTGGGCGATGTCGATCTGCTCGACGACGCCGAACGCGTGCATCTGCTCGAGCGGTGGAACGACACCGACCGTGTGCTCGACGGCACCTCCACCCTCGTGGATCTGTTCGCCGAACAGGTCCGGCGGTCGCCGGATGCGGTCGCGGTGGAGTTCGAGGGTGAGTCGTCGACCTACGGCGATTTCTCCGAGCGTGTGAACCGCCTTGCACGGCACCTGATCTCGCTCGGCGTCGGCCCCGATGCGCGGGTGGGTCTGGCCATGCGTCGCTCGCTGGATCTGCTGGTCGGTATGTACGCCGTCGTCGTTGCCGGTGGTGCCTACGTGCCGATCGATCCGGATCAGCCGGACGATCGCAACGGCTACATCCTCGACACCGCGGCGCCGGTGGTGGTGCTGACCACCGCACGCGACGGATTCCGTGTCCCGGGGGAGAGGTCTGTCCCGAGCCTGCTCGTCGACTCCCTCGATCTGTCCGCGACGTCGGCCGAACCGGTCACCGACGCGGAGCGGACGTCCCCGTTGCGGGCGTCGAACACGGCCTACGTGATCTTCACGTCGGGTTCGACGGGCCGGCCCAAGGGTGTGGCGGTGCCGCACGGCGCGATCGTCAACCGCCTGCGCTGGATGCAGCACGAATACCCCCTGACCGAGGCCGACAGGGTACTGCAGAAGACCCCGTTCACGTTCGATGTGTCGGTGTGGGAATTCTTCTGGCCCTTGCAGATCGGTGCCCGTCTCGTGGTCGCCGTACCCGACGGCCATCGGGATCCGCGGTACCTGGCGTCGGTGATCGACCGGCGTGCCGTGACGGTCGTGCACTTCGTGCCGTCGATGCTGGCGGTGTTCGTCGCCGAGGCCTCGGTCGACCAACTCACCTCGCTCCGCCACGTCTTCGCCTCCGGCGAGGCCCTGCCGCCCGCACTGGCCGCCCGCACACGCGCACTGCTGACCGACGCCGGTCTGCACAACCTCTACGGTCCCACCGAGGCGGCCGTGGACGTGACCTATCACGAGGCCACCGACGCCGACACGGTGTCCGTGCCGATCGGTGCGCCCGTGTGGAACACCCGCGTCTACGTCCTCGACGAGCGTCTCGCGCCCGTCCCCGTAGGGGTCGCGGGAGAGCTCTATCTCGCGGGCGTCCAGCTCGCGCGCGGCTACGTGCAGCGCCCCGATCTCACTGCCGAACGCTTCGTCGCCTCGCCCTTCGGCGACGGTGAGCGTCTGTACCGCACCGGCGACCTCGTGCGCCGGCCGGACGAGACGGGTGAACTGGACTACATCGGCCGCACCGACTTCCAGGTCAAGCTCCGCGGTCTGCGCATCGAACTCGGGGAGATCGAAACCGCGCTGCTCGACCTCGACGAGGTCGACCAGGCCGTGGTGCTCGTCCGGCAGGACCAGCTCGTCGCCTACGTCGTCCCGCAGCCCGGAGCGACCTTCGATCAGGCGGTGGCCGGTGCGGCACTGTCCGCGCAGTTGCCGGCCTACATGGTCCCCGCCACCTACGTGCTCCTCGACGCCATGCCGCTGGGTGCGTCCGGCAAGCTCGACCGCAAGGCACTGCCCGATCCCGTCTTCGAGGTCAGGGCGTTCCGCGCTCCCACCACCTCCACGGAACAGGTCGTGGCGTCGACCTACTCCGAGGTTCTCGGCGTCGACCGCGTCGGTCTCGACGACGACTTCTTCGCGCTCGGCGGAAACTCGCTCATCGCCACCCGAGTGGTCTCCCGCATCGGTGCCGCGCTGAATGCCACCGTGCCCCTGCGACTGTTGTTCGAGGCCGCGACCGTCGAAGACCTTGCGGCGCGCCTCGAACACGGAGTGTCGGGTGGCCCGCGCCGTCCCCTCGTCGCCGGCGAACGACCCGACCGGGTTCCGCTGTCGCTCGCGCAGCAGCGCTACTGGTTCCTCAACCAGTTCGACACGGCGTCCTCGGCGGTCGACAACATCCCGATCGCTGTGCGGCTCGTCGGCGACCTCGATGTCGACGCGCTCCGCGCGGCAGCACGCGACGTCATCGCCCGGCACGAATCGCTCCGCACCATCTACCCGGACTCGCCCGACGGACCGCACCAGGTGGTGCTCCCGCTCGACGGTGCGCTGCCCGAACTCGTCGTGCGCGACGTCGCGGAGGCCGAACTCGAACCCGAGATCGTGGCCTTCATGTCGACGACCTTCGATGTGACCGCCGAGGTGCCGGTCGCGGTGCGCATCTTCCGCGTCAGCGACGACGAGCACATTCTCGCGCTGGTCGTACACCACGTGTCGGCCGACGGCGCGTCGGTCGGCCCGCTGACCCGAGACCTGATGACGGCCTACGTGGCACGGTCGCGGGGCGACGCGCCGGCGTGGGAGCCGTTGCCCGTGCAGTACGCCGACTACGCGTTGTGGCAGCGCGAGGTGCTCGGCCGCGAGGACGACCCCGAATCGTTGGCCGCGAAGCAGGTCGCGTACTGGAAGCAGGCGCTCGCCGGCCTGCCCGACCAGCTCGACCTCCCGTCCGATCGTCAGCGTCCGCCGAGTCAGAGCTTCCGCGGCGAATCGTTGCAATTCACGATCTCGCCCGAATTGCACCGCGGTCTGCAGGAACTTGCGCGGTCGAAGAACGCGACGTTGTTCATGGTCGTCAACGCGGCCTTCGCGACCGTGCTCGCCCGACTCTCGGGCACGCGCGACATCGCGATCGGCACCCCGATCGCCGGTCGCGGCGAGCGCGAGCTCGACGATCTGATCGGCATGTTCGTCAACACGCTGGTCTTCCGCAGCGACGTCGATCCGGCCCAGTCCTTCGAGCGACTCCTCGAAGGCACCCGTGAGACCGACCTCGGCGCGTTCGCGAACGCCGATGTGCCGTTCGAACGCCTGGTGGAAGTGCTGAACCCGGTGCGCTCGACCGCCCGCAACCCGCTCTTCCAGGTGGGTCTGTCGTTCCAGAATCTGGCGCGCACCCAGCTCGAACTGCCCGGGCTGACGGTGAGCTCCACCGATTTCGAACTGCAGCTCGCCAAGACCGACCTGCAGCTCACGGTGTTCGACCATTACGACGACGACGGTGCGCCCGACGTCATCGATGCCACCTTCACGTATGCGACCGATCTGTTCGACGAGTCGACGGTCGCGGGCTTCGCACAGCGCTTCGTGCGTGTCCTCGAAGCGATCGTCACCGACCCGGCCACGGCCGTCGGCGACATCGACATGCTCGACGGATCCGAGCGGGTCGAGATCCTCGAGTCGTGGAACGCCACCGACCGTGCGGTGGAGCAGACGTCGACCCTGGTCGATCTGTTCGACGAGCAGGTTTCGCGGGTGCCGGATGCGACGGCGTTGGTGTTCGAGGGTGAGTCGCTGACCTATGCGGAGTTCGATGCGCGGGTCAATCGTCTTGCGCGCAGGTTGATCTCGGAGGGTGTGGGTCCGGAGTCGACGGTGGCGCTGGCGATGCGTCGCTCGGTCGAGTTGCTGGTCGGTATGTATGCGGTGGCCAAGGCCGGTGGTGCGTATGTGCCGGTGGATCCGGATCAGCCGGACGAGCGCAACGCGTACATTCTCGACGCCGCAGCGCCGGTGGTCGTGCTGTCGACCGAACGCGACGATTTCGTCGTGCCGGGGGAGAGGTCTGTCCCGAGCCTGGCGATCGACACGCTCGATCTCTCGGACGTCTCGGATGCATCCATCGCAGACGGCGAACGGGTCGCGCCGTTGCGTGCGTCGAATACGGCGTATGTGATCTTCACGTCGGGTTCGACGGGCCGGCCGAAGGGTGTGGCGGTGCCGCAC
>NZ_SDMJ01000017.1:0-7894 GCF_004153645.1 Rhodococcus sp. Q1
GGCCGACTCCACCGCCGACACCAACAACTGCGGCAACAACACACCACGACGACCACGCCCACGCCGCTCCGGGCGGGCAGCACGCTCGGAACGCGCGGCGCGCTCGGGGCGGGGAGCACGTTCGGAGCGGGGAGCTCGTTCGGGACGCGACGCCCGGGCACGAGCGCGATCGGCCGGAGATACGTGCGAGTCCGCGTCACTCGATCGCGATGCGTTCACCGGAGTGGCTCCGTCCGCGCTGCCGTCGTGTCGTGAACGCATGAAAAAGCCCACACCCTTCGCTTTCGATACCAGTGGTCGCGCCTGCGAACCGAGCAAGCATAGTCATCCACCCGAATCGCGTGACCTTACTCGACAGTAACCTCTCTGGTTCATCTCCCGAGTCGCCCTCGACGTTACCGGGCGGTACCTCCGGGGTCCCACCTCGCGCATCGGCGGGGCCGTCCGAGGACGGCCCCGCCTGCGGTCAGTCCGGATCGGAGAGCCGGTGCACCCGGTGCGCCGCGCCCCATTCGTCGAGCAGATCCTGGGGCACCTCGTCGACCACGACGACCACCGCGAGATCCTCGAGACTGCCCGGCTCGAGCGTGCGCAGCGAGGCTTCCGGCAGGTGGACGTGCGTGACCCACTCGTTGTAGAGCACACCGTCCAGGGAGGCCCCCGACACCGTCTTCTCGGGTACGACCACGACGACCGCACCCGTCGCGGTCACGGCCAGCGGCTCGAGGGCCACCGATTCGACGTCGACGCTGCCCAGGGCGGCGCTCCGCGACTCGTAGGTCAGCTCGTACCTCTCGCGGAGCTCGTCGATCCGCTCGAGAAGTTCGGCGTTCGTGAACGTCCGCGACCCGATGACCGCCGCCGCGTCCGACGGTTCCACCGGACGCAGCCGGTCCGAGTACGTCACGGGAGCGGCCGAGAGAGCCGACAGGTCCGTCTGCACCTTCTCGTCGTCCACGACGATCCAGTCGCCCGACAGGGATCCTGCCGCCTTCGAGAGGGTCAGACCCACCGCGGCTCCCGCCGGCAGCTCTTCGCCGTGGCGAGCCGGGTCGACCATCACGAGTGCCGCGCCGGTCTTGGCCACCGCCCACTGCGCGACCACCGAGTCCACCGATCGTGGCATCGAGACGGCGACAGCATCGCCTGTTCCCAGCCCGCGATCGATGAGCATGCGGGCCAGGCGGGAAGACCGTTCGTCGAGTTCGCGGTACGAGATCTCCACACCCTGCCCGTCGGCCTCGGGTTCGGCGGGCACGGCGAGTGCGGGCGCCGAGGGGTCCACTTCGACCACTTCCGCGAGCACGGTGGCGAGGGTGCCCGCTCCCGTACCGGCCACCACCGCGGAGGGCCCGGATTCGGCCACGATACGCGCGAGTTCGTCGGCCTCGACGAGTTCGATGTCGGCGACCGCCGTGTCGGAATCCTCGACGAACGCCTCCAGCACACGCACGAAGCGCCGGGAGAGGTGAACGACCTCGGCCTCGTCGAAGAACCGCTCCAGGTATTTGAAGGTCAGCTCGATCTCGCTGTCGGCGACGGTGAGCAGCGTTATCGGATAATGCGTGGCGTCCTTCACTCCGACGCCCGTGATCGTCATGCCGTCGATCGAGCCCGCAGCGTCGGACAGCGCGTCCCGATCGATCGGGTACGACTCGAACACCAGCAGGGAGTCGAATCCGATCGGCGTTCCGATGCGCTGTTCGATGTCGGACAGGCCGACATAGTGGTGATCGAGCAATCCCGCCTGCTCCGCCTGCAGACGGCGGAGCATCTGCGACACGGATTCGTGCCGGTTCGTCCTCACGCGCACCGGCAGTGTGTTGATGAACAGACCCACCATCGACTCGACGCCGGGCAGGTCGGCGGGACGACCCGACACGGTCGCGCCGAACACGACGTCCGAGCTGCCGGTGATGCGGCCGAGCACTACGCCCCAGGCAGCCTGCACGAGGGTGTTCACGGTTACGCCGAGATCGGCCGCGAGGGCGGTCAACCGGGTGGTGCGCTCGGTGTCGAGCAGGACGCGGACCGTGGAGATCGTGTCGTTCCCGGGGTCGCGCTGAACCGGAGCGATGGCGGTCGGATCTCCGAGCCCTTCGAGCGCGGTGGCCCACGCGTCGAGCGAAACCGTCCTGTCCTGCTCGGCGAGCCACGCGAGGAAACTGCGGTAGGAGCGCGCGCGCGGCAGTGCCGTGGGATCACCGCGGAGCACGTACAGGGCCATCAGATCCTGCATGAGCAGCGGCATCGACCAGCCGTCGAGAAGGATGTGATGGGTCGTGACTCCGAGGTGGTACCGGTTCGTTCCGGATCTCACGAGCAGGAACCGAATGAGCGGTGCCGACTCCATGTCGAAGCGGCGGGACTGCTCGTCCGCCAATGCCGATGCGACCGCGGCCATCCGTCGCTCGTCCTCGGTGTCGCTCGAATCGAGTTCTCGCCAGGGAAGCTCGACGTCGTCGAGCACCAGTTGCAGGGACCGTCCCTCCGCGTCCGTGACGAAAGCGGTCCTGAGATTCGGGTATCGGTCCAGCAGTGCTTGTCCGGCCGCACGCAGGCGCGCCGGATCCACCTCACCCTCGAGGTCCAGCACGGCCTGCATGGTGTAGACGTCGACGTGCTCCTCGGTCACCATCGACGCGTGGAACAGCAGCCCCGCCTGCAGCGGCGACAGCGGCCACACGTCCGAGAGCGCCGGGTAGCGCTGCTCCCATTCCTCGATCTCGCTCTGTTCCAGACCGGCGAGCAGCAGGTCGGACGGTGTCAGGCCACCCGCATCCGGTGATGCCGCGTACTGTGCGAGTGCGCTCAGTGCCTGCGACCAATGCTGAGCAAGCTCGTCCACGTCGTCGGAATCCAGCAACCCCGACGGGAAGGCGATGCTCGCGCCGAGCTGGGGTCCGCCGTCGCCGTCCGAGACGATCGCATTGATATCGACGCTCGCGTTGGCGGGCATGTCGGGGTCCTGAGCAACATCCAGCTCGCCGAGCGCGGAGGTCGGTGCCCAGCCGATCTCCGCGAGACCCTCCGGTACGTCCGCCGACGACATCCGGCCCAGATAGTTGAAGCTCACCTGCGGCACTCGGGCGATCGACGCCAACCGCGCCGACGATTCCGGATCCAGATAGCGCAGCAGGCCGAATCCCATGCCCTTGTCCGGGATGGCCAGGAGCTGTTCCTTGACCGCCTTCACGGCCGATCCGATCGCAGCGCCACCGGCGAACGCCTCGTCCACGTCCACTCCGGTCAGGTCGACCCGGACCGGGTACGCACTGGTGAACCACCCGACCGTCCTCGACAGGTCCGCTCCCGGCAGGACGGACTCCTCCCGTCCGTGACCTTCGAATTCGACCAGTGCCGAAGACGATTCGATGCCTCGATCGCGTCGCCACCGCACGAGTGCCAGGCCGAGCGCAGCCATCAGGCCGTCGGCGACACCACCGCGGAACAATGTCGGCACCGACGTCAGCAGAGCATCGGTTTCGGACGCCGGGAGAGACAGCTCGATCCGTCGGACGGTGGAGACGGTGTCGACGGCAGGATCGAACGGACGTGAGCCCAGAGCCGGGTCCGGGCCCTCCAGAATGCGCTCCCACAGAGGAAGTTCCGCCCGGCGCTCCGAGGCCGCAGCCACGAGACCGTGCGCCCATCGCCGCAGGGACGTGCCCACGGCGTCGAGCGACACTTCCTGGCCGGAGACGATCTGCCCCCAGGCCAGGCCGAGGTCCGGCAGCAGGATGCGCCACGAGACGCCGTCCACGACCAGATGGTGGGCGACGACCGCGAGGATGCCCGCACGCTCACCGCCGAAATCGAACCACACGAACCGGAGGACCGAACCGCTGGCAGGATCGAGCCGGCCCAGCGCCGCGTCGATCTCGCGTTCCGCAACGACGGTCAGATCTGCGTCGCTGATTCCGGCGGATAGCTCGACCCGTTCGAGAATCGACACCGGATCGACACTTCCCGCAGCGCGAACGCGTAGGACATGCTCCCCATCGGTTCCGCGCTCGAGGATCGAACGCAGGGCGTCGTGGTGATCGACGACGGCACCGATCGTACGAACGAGCACGTCCTGATCGATCCCGCGCGGCAATGTCACGGCGACGATCTGCGAGAACCGATCGAAACCACCGGGCCACGACAGGACCTCGTGCATGATCGGCGTCAGCGGAACCTCGCCGACACCGCCACCGGGAAGCTCGGCCGGACGCAGTGTCGTCCCGCCCTCGGAGCGCGTCGCGACCTCGGCGAGACCGGCGACCGACCGACGCTCGAAGACGTCCCGGGGGGTGAACACCACACCGCGCGCCTTCGCCCGCGACACCAACTGGATCGACACGATGCTGTCGCCGCCGAGCGCGAAGAACGACTCGTCGACGCTCACCTTGTCCAGATGCAGAACCTCCGCGAACACCTCGGAGATGATCTGCTCGACCTCACCCTCGGCGGCACGGTACTCACGCTCCTCGATCACCGGTTCCGGCAGCGCATCGCGATCGAGCTTGCCCACCGGCGTGAGCGGCACCTCGTCGAGCACCACGATGGCCGACGGCACCATGTGCGGCGGCAACGACCGTGCCACGAACTCGGTCAACTCCGCCGTGTCGACCGTTCGGCCCCCCACCGGCAGCACGTACGACACCAGCACGGTGGCGCCGGAACCGGTGGTCCGGCCGAGAGTAGCCGCGAAATCCACACTGTCGTGTCCGGCGAGAGCCGCGTCGATCTCGCCGAGCTCGATACGGAAACCGCGGACCTTGACCTGGAAGTCGCTGCGGCCGACGAATTCGAGCTCGACGGGACCGCCCTCGAGCGAACGCCAGCGAACCACGTCGCCCGTGCGGTACATGCGCGAGCCGTCGCTGCTGTAGGGATTGGCGACGAACCGCTCGGCGGTCAGGGCGGTGCGCCCGTGGTAACCCCGCGCGAGCGCGCCACCTGCCATGTAGAGCTCGCCTGCGACACCCTCGGGCACCGGGTTCAGCCGGGCATCGAGGACGAGCGCGGATACACCGTGGGTCGGGTTGCCGATCGTGATCGGCCGGCCCGGTTGCAGGCGGGCGAACGACGAGATGATCGTGGTCTCGGTGGGGCCGTAACCGTTGAAGTACTTCCGTCCCGGCGCCCAGCGACCGAGCAGTTCGGGTGTGGTGACGTCGCCGCCCACCGACACCACCTCGAGGCTGTCGATACCGGCAGGATCCATCGTGCCCAGCACTGCGGGCGTGATGATCGTGTGGGTCACCTGTTCGGTCTGCAGCAGTTCCGCCAGATCCGGGCCGCCGATGATCCGGCCCGGCACGATCACCAGCGTCGCACCGCTCGAGAATGCAGCCATCCACTCGAGCACCGACGGGTCGAAGCTCGGCGAGCAGATGTGCAGGAACCGGTGGCCGGCACGCAGGTGGTAGAGGTCCACGGCGGTGTCGACGACACCACCGAGACCGGTGTGGGTGACCACGACGCCCTTGGGCCTACCCGTCGAACCCGACGTGTAGATCACATAGGCCGGGTGTTCGAGCCGGATCGGCCGCACGCGGTCGGCGTCGGTGACCGGTGCACCGGACCGCGCGTCCAGTTCCGCGGCCGTCTCCGGCGCGTCGAGCACGACCCAGTCGGAGTCGTCCGGCATCGCCTCGCGATATTCGGACCCGGTGATACCCATGGCCGCACCGGAATCCGCGAGCATGTAGCGCACGCGGTCGATCGGGTAGTTCGGATCGACCGGCAGGTGGGCGGCACCGGCCTTCGCGATCGCCCACACGCTCAGCACCATCTCGTACGAACGCGGGTACGCGACGGCGACGATGTCCTCCGGTCCGACCCCTCGCTCGATGAGCATGCGGGCCAGGCGCGACGAGGTCTCGTCGAGTTCCCGATAGGTGACCGACCGGCCCTCGTACCGCACCGCGACGGCCTCGGGGGCCCGCGCGACGCCCGAAGTGAGGATGTCGCTGAGGCTTCCACCTGCACTGACGCGGTCGCCGTGGACGTGCGTGAGCCGGTCGAACTCGTCTGTGTCGAGAAGCGGTAGATCTCCGACCGGCAGGTGCGGATCGCCCAGTACTCCCGCGACGAGCATCTCGAACCGTCGAGCGAATCCTTCGATCGTCGAGCGGTCGAACAACGCACTCGCGTAAGAGAATTCAGCCGAAATTCCGGCGGGGACATCCGATCCGCCGCGATGCTCGCGGAGGGTCAGCGACAGGTCGAACTTGACGGTGTCGACCTCGAAGGGCACTCCGGACACCGTGAGTTCGGGCAGTTCCAGCGCCGTCTCGGGCAGGTTCTCGAACGACAGTGCCACCTGGAACAGCGGGTGGCGTGCCGTCGACCGCTCGGGGTTGAGGATCTCCACGAGCCGCTCGAAGGGGATGTCGGCGTGGGCGAACGCTTCGAGGTCGCCCTCCCGCACGCGCGAGAGGAGGTCCGAGAAGCTCTTGCCCGCGTCCACCCGGGTGCGCAGGACGAGCGTGTTGACGAACATGCCGACCAGGTCGTCGACCTCCGATTCGCCACGACCGGCGATGGGCGTGCCGATCGCGATGTCGTCGCTGTCGGAGATCCTCGACAGGAACACCGCGAGCGCGGTGTGCATCACCATGAACATCGTGGTGCCCGTGGAGCGTGCGAGTGCCGCGAGGCCGCGGTGCAGATCCGCGCCGAGGACGAACTCGATCTTGCCGCCGGTGAAGGACTGGATCGAAGGACGCGGCCGGTCCATGGGGAGATTCAGCTCGTCGGGCAGACCCGCGAGCGTGCGCTTCCAGTACTCGGCCTGCGCAGCGAGCAGGCTCTCGGCATCGTCCTCTCCGCCGAGGACCGCACGCTGCCAGATCGCGAAGTCGGCGTACTGCACCGGCAGCGGCGCCCAGCCGGGGGCTTCACCCTCGGCGCGGGACATGTACGCCGTCATCACGTCGCGGGTCAGCGGCGAGATGGACCAGCCGTCGGCGCTGATGTGGTGGACGACGAAGACGAGCACGTGATCGCGCTCGGAGAGCTCGAACAGTCGTGCGCGCAGCGGGATCTCGGTGGTGACGTCGAACCCGCGGGAGACGACCCCGGTCACCTTGTGCAGCAGGTCGTCCTCGGTGGCCGGTTCGACGTCGATGTCGGGCGCGGCCTGCGAGACGGGGAGGATCAGCTGGTAGGGCTGTCCGTCGATCTCGGGGTAGATGGTGCGGAGCACCTCGTGCCGGGCCAGCAGGTCCTGGACCGCCGCCTGCAGCGCACCGAGGTCGAGTGCACCGCTCAGGCGCACCGCGACCGGGATGTTGTCGACCGACGATTCGGTGTCGAAGCGGTTGAGGAACCACATGCGCTGCTGCGCAAGCGACAACGGCACACGGTCGGGCCGCGGCTGCGGCACCAGCGCCGGACGTGCCGCCGCACCCGTGTGCTGCTCGGCCGCGACGGCGAGCGCCGCGACGCTGGGGGCCTCGAACAGCACGCGAACGGGGACGCGGGTGTCGAGCGCCGCGCCGATCCGCGAGACGACCTGGGTGGCGAGCAGCGAGTTGCCGCCGAGTTCGAAGAAGTCGTCGTCGACGCCCACTCGGCTGAGGCCGAGGACGTCGGCGAACACGCCGGCCACGATCTCCTCGATCGGTGTGCTCGGGGCACGGAATTCGCGGGTCTCGAAGACCGGTTCGGGCAGGGCCCTGCGGTCGAGCTTGCCGTTGACGTTCAGCGGCAACGCATCGAGCGTCACGAACGCCGACGGCACCATGTACGACGGCACTCGAGCACCGAGGGCGGATCTTATCGACTCGATGTCCGCCTGCGCACCGTCCGCGGGCACGACGTACGCGACCAGCTGCGTGCCGACCCGCTCGTCCTCCCGGGCGATCACCGCGACATCACGCAGCGCATCCATCGCCCGCAG
>NZ_SDMJ01000018.1:0-5786 GCF_004153645.1 Rhodococcus sp. Q1
GGCCGACTCCACCGCCGACACCAACAACTGCGGCAACAACACACCACGACGACCACGCCCACGCCGCTCCGGGCGGGGTCCGCCGGACCGGCGACCACTCCGCGACTGTGTCGCGGCTCCTCCGAACCTGTCGATTCCTCGTTCGGACCCCGCCTCGGCCACGTGACAACTCCTCCCCGTCGGAGCACCCCGACGGCCCCGGTCACGGTAAAGTTACCGTTCGGTCACGTGTCCTGCACGCCCGACCGGGAGGGCCGTCGGGCGCTCGTGTTCGTCACAGCTCACAATCCGTCCGGAGTGTCACCCCGAGAAGTCGATCATGAACCGGACGACCACGGGTGAGTTCTCGCGCAGACGGTGGCGTCGACCGATTCGGAAGCCGCCGTCCCGACACCGTCCGTGACCGAGACGAACTCGAGATCCGCACAGCCGACGAGGTCGGCCACCGCATCACCGGGAACGAATGCGTGTGTCACCCATTCCTCTTCCGCAGCACGGGCGAGATCGTCACGGTTTTCGGGAACGATCACGACAGCACCGGCCAGTGCGGCAGCGAGCACCGCATATACCGACCAGGGGTCTGCCGCCCGCCCCGACACCAGGATCCGAGCATCGTAGGTGAGACCGAACTCGGTGCGATCGCGGCGAAGAGCAGCCACCGCACGTCCCTGAGTGAGGTCGCCCTGCGGCAACCTCAGCGCAGGGTCCCCGGCACGGAGGACGGACGTGCGCTCGGTGTAGGCGACGGGGCGCTCCGATTGCGCCGACACCCTCGACACCAGTTCCGGGTCGTCCATCGGAAGCAGAACCGCCGAGCCGTCGGCGGTGCGCTGTGAGGTCGTGAGAATCCAACGAGCCTCGGAGGACGTCCCCACCGCGATCGCGGCCCCCGTCTTCACGGTTGCCCAGATGGCGGTCACCAGGTCGATTCCGGCGGGGACGTCGACGGCGACGGTCTCGCCCGGACCCGCACCGAGCGAGATCAGATGCCGCGCCCACCGAGAGGATCGTTTCTCGACCTCCGCGAAGGTCGACTCGGTCTCGCCGAACACGACGGCAGGAGCGTCGGGATCCGATTCGACCACAACGCGCAGTTCCTGGGCGATCGTCGTATCGGGGACCTGAGAGGACGACTCCGGCACGGCGCGAGGGGCACCGGTGACCACGGCGACCTCGTCAGCGGTCCGGATATCGATGTCCCCGACCACCGCGGCGGGATCGGCGGCCACCGCGTCGAGCACCGCCACGAAGCGACGCGCGTAGGCCTCCACGGTGTCCGCGTCGAACAGATCGGTCGCGTAGGTGAAGGCAACGGCCATCCCACCCGGCCCGCTCGCGGAGTCCTCCCGAGGCTCCACCGTGACCTGCAGATCGAACTTGGCGGAGAGCTCTCCCGTGTCGAGCGCTTCGACGGTCAGCTCCGGCAGTTCCATACGCACGGGGTCGAGGTTCTGGAAGGACAGCACCGTCTGGAAGACCGGATGCCGGGAGCTCGAACGAGCGATCCCCAGTTCGTCCACGACACGCTCGAACGGCACGTCCGCATTCGCGAAGGCTTCGAGGTCGCCGGCTCGGACCGTGTCGAGCAGGGCGTCGAACGCCGTGGCCGGGTCGACGTCGCTGCGCAGTGCCAGCGTGTTGACGAACATGCCGACCACGTCGTCGAGTGCCCGAGCACCGCGCCCGGCCACTGCCGTCCCGATCACGACGTCGCGCGAACTGCTCAGTCTCGACAGCAACACCGCGAGAGCGGCATGCACCACCATGAACAGCGAGGCACGATGTTCCGAGGCGAGAATGTCGAGACGAGCACGGGTGTCCGCGGACACATCGATCATGGTCGTGGCACCGCGGGTGCTGGTCTGTGCGGGTCGCGGCCGGTCGGCGGGAAGGTCCAGCAGGTCCGGCACCCCTGCCAGGCGTTCACGCCAGTAGTCGAGCTGCTTCCCCGCAGGCGATGCCGGATCGTCGGTGTCCCCGAACACGTCCTGCTGCCACAGCGCGAAGTCCGCATACTGCACCTCGAGCGGAGGGAGCTCGACGGAGCTGCCGGAGATGCGCCCGATGTACGCCGACACGAGGTCGCGGGCGAGCGGTGCGAGCGACGCACCGTCCGCCGAGATGTGGTGCACGACGAGCACGAGGACGTGGTCGTCCGGCGTGAGCGAGACCAACCGGCCCCGCACGGGTACGTCTGTGGAGACATCGAAGCCCTGCGACGCGACCTCCACGACCGCCTCGAACGCCTCTCCCTCGGTACCCGCGGTGACGACCGTCAGTTCCTCGACCGCGTCGACGGACCGGATCCGCTGGTACGGACCCTGATCGTCGTGCGGGTAGACGGTACGCAGCGTCTCGTGGCGCTCGATCACATCGCGCACGGAAGCTGCGAGTGCCTCGGTGTCGAGGTTTCCGCGCAGCCGGATCGCCAGGGGGATGTTGTAGGTGGACGAACCGGGGTCGAGCTGATTGAGCACCCACATCCGCTGTTGTGCGAGCGAGAGCGGAATGCGCTCGGGACGGGGCCGTGCCCGCAGTTCGGGCACGGCTGCGGCGGTCGAACCGCCGTCGATCCGGGCTGCGAGGCCCGCCACCGTCGGTTCCTCGAACAACTCACGAATGGCCAGGGAGGATCCGAGTGCCTCGTTGATCCGGGCGATCACCCGCGTCGCCACGAGCGAGTTGCCTCCGAGATCGAAGAAGGAGTCGTCGGCACCCACGCGCTCGAGCCCCAGGACATCGGACCAGACGGCCGCGACGGCGATCTCGGACTCCGTGACCGGCTCGCGGTGTTCGCCACCGTCCGCGGTCACCTGCGGTGCCGGCAGTGCGCGCCGGTCGAGCTTGCCGTTGACCGTCAACGGCAGCTCTTCGAGGACCGTCACCACGTCGGGCACCATGTATCCGGTGAGGAACTCGGCGGCAGCCCGACGGACGGCGGCGGGCTCGATGCTGTCGCCGGCCCGCGGTACGACGTATCCGACCAGACGTTCGCCGATGCCGTCGTCGCGCACCACTGCCACAGCGTGGGCGACGCCGGAAGCGCGCAGCAGCGCTGCCTCGACCTCCCCGAGCTCGATGCGGAAGCCGCGGAGCTGCACCTGCGAGTCGCTCCGGCCGGCGTACTCGATGATGCCGTCGGCGTTCCACCGGGCGACGTCGCCCGTCCGGTAGAGACGTCCGGAGCCGAAGGGGTCGGCGACGAAACGGGCCGCCGTGAGCTCGGGGCGTCCGAGATAGCCGCGGGCGAGCTGATCGCCGGAGACGTAGACGTCGCCGGCCACGCCGGCGGGAACCGGGTGCAGCCGCTCGTCGAGGATCCGGACGTCCAGACCCGGCAGCGACCGTCCGATCGCGCTCGGAACGCCCGGTCGCGCTTCCGTCGGTTCCACGACATGGAAGGACACGTGCACCGTGGTCTCGGTGATGCCGTACATGTTGACGAGTTGCGGCCGCACGGGATGGCGTTCGAACCATGCCGTCAGCCGGCCGGGGTCGAGCGCCTCGCCCCCGAAGATCACGTACCGCAGCGCGAGCGGCCCGGCGTCGACCGAAGCGGACGACGCGAGCATCCGCTCGGCCTCGTCGAACTGGTAGAACGCCGACGGCGTCTGGTTGAGAACCGTGACTCCTTCGCGCCGTACGAGTTCGACGAACAGTTCCGGCGATCGTGAAGTCAGGTAGTCGACGACGACCAGACGACCACCGTGGAGCAGCGGCCCCCACAGCTCCCACACCGAGAAGTCGAAGGCGTAGGAGTGGAACAGCGTCCACACGTCGTCCGGGCCGAAGCCGAAGCGGGGTTCGGCGTTGGCGAAGAGGGTCAGCACGTTCCGGTGCGTGACGGCGACGCCCTTGGGGCGACCGGTCGAACCGGAGGTGAAGATGACGTACGCCAGATCGTCCGGCTGCGGCGATGCGATCCGGTCGGCGGCGGTGAGCGGATCGGTGGAGACCGAGTCGTCGTTCTGCGCGGCGACGACGTCCAGCATCTCGATTCCGCTGTCGCGCAACGCCTCTGCTCCGGGCTCGTCTCCGAGTGCATCGGAGGTGAGGATCACGCGGGGCCGGGCCTGGTCGAGGATGTACCGCACACGATCCTGCGGATGTGCGGTGTCGATCGGCAGGTAGGCGCCGCCGGAGAGCACGACCGCGGTGAGGGCGACCACGAGGTCCTCGGTTCGGGGCAGGGCCACCGCGACGAGAGTGCCGGGTCCGACCCCCGCGGCGGCGAGCCGGCGTGCGATCCGGTTCGCGCGGGCACCGAGCTCGGCGTAGGTGAGGGTCGTCTCCCCGTGGGTCACCGCGGCGTTCGCGGCGTGGGCACGGGTGGCCGTGTCGAAACGTGCAGTCAGCGTGGCCGGTTCGACGACCGGGACGGACTCGCCGAGCGTGTTCCACTCGGTGAGGATGCGGTCGAGCTCGCCGTCGGTGACGAGCGGCACGTCACCGATCGCGATGCGCGGATCGGTGGTGACCGCCTCGAGGATCCGCGAGAACCGTTCTGCGACAGCGGCGACGGTCTGCGGGTCGAACAGTTCGGTGGCGTAGTCGAATTCCACCACGAGACCGGAGGGATCGCCGGCGGCGTCGACGACATCCGCGACGGTCACCTGCAGGTCGAACTTGGCGACCTGTGTGTCGAAATCGATACCGGACACGGTCAGCTCGGGCAGTTCCAGCTGCGAGACCGGCATGTTCTGGAAGGTGAGCATCACCTGGAAGAGCGGGTGGCGTGCAAGGGAACGCGACGGGTCGAGTACCTCGACGAGCCGCTCGAACGGCACGTCGGCGTGGGTGAACGCCTCGAGGTCGGCCGTGCGCACCGAGTCGAGGAAGTCTCCGAAGGACGCATCGGATTCGACGGGTGTGCGCAGCACCAGGGTGTTGACGAACATGCCCACCAGGTCGTCGAGCGCCGCGTCGCCACGGCCGGCGACAGGAGTGCCGATCGTGATGTCCTCGTTGCCGCCGAGCCGGGCGAGGAGCACGGCGAGTGCGGCATGGACGACCATGAATTCCGTTGCACCGCTGCGACGGGCGAGATCGGCGATCGCTGCGCGGACTCGCTCCCCGAGAGTGAGGCGGTGCGAGGCACCCCGATGGCTCGCGACGGCCGGCCGGGGACGATCGAACGGCAGCGTCACTTCTTCCGGCAGATCCGCCAGGGTCCGCTTCCAGAAGTCCACCTCCCGCGCCATGAGCGACTCGGGATCGGACTCGTCGCCGAGGATCTCGCGCTGCCACAGCGTGTAGTCCGCGTACTGCACCTCGAGCGGTGCCCATCCGGGTTCCCCGCCCGCGACACGCGCGGCATAGGCCGTCACCACGTCGCGGGTCAGCGGTCCCATCGAGTAGCCGTCGGCGGAGATGTGGTGCACCACGACGACGAGCACGTGCTCGTCCGGGGCCACGGAGAACAGGCGCACCCGGATCGGAACCTGCTGTGTCACATCGAAGCCGGTGGTGACTGCTTCGGCGACCCGGGTCGCGACCTCGTCGGAGTCGATGCTCTCGGGGTGGACTTCGACGATCGCCTCCGCGGCGGGCAGCACCTGCTGATGGCCGACACCGTCGATCTCGGGGTAGACGGTGCGGAGCGATTCGTGGCGTTCCACCACGTCGGAGACCGCCGCCTGCAGCGCGTCGGTGTCCAGTCGCCCCGAAAGGCGAATGGCCACGGGGATGTTGTTCACGGCGGAGTGCGGTTCGAGACGGTTGAGGAACCACATGCGTTGCTGCGCCAACGACAACGGCACCCGCTCCGGACGCTCCCGCACCGCCAA
>NZ_SDMJ01000019.1:0-2022 GCF_004153645.1 Rhodococcus sp. Q1
AACGGGTGTTCGGCGGTGTCCTACTCTCCCACACCCTGTCGAGTGCAGTACCATCGGCGCAGACAGGCTTAGCTTCCGGGTTCGGAATGGGACCGGGCGTTTCCCTGTCGCTATGGCCGCCGTAACTCTATGAAACAGTAACCACGCAGAACATCGACAACCCTGCTACCGCAGGATCTTCGATATCTGTGTGTGTTGTTTCAGATACCGCACAGTGGACGCGTAACATCTTCGTGGTAAGTCCTCGGCCTATTAGTACCGGTCACCTCCACCCATTGCTGGGCTTCCAGTTCCGGCCTATCAACCCGGTGGTCTGCCGGGGGCCTTACCCCCTCGAGGGGGTGAGAAACCTCATCTTGGAACAGGCTTCCCGCTTAGATGCTTTCAGCGGTTATCCCTTCCGAACGTAGCCAACCAGCCATGCCCCTGGCGGGACAACTGGCACACCAGAGGTTCGTCCGTCCCGGTCCTCTCGTACTAGGGACAGCCTTCCTCAAGTTTCTAACGCGCGCGGCGGATAGAGACCGAACTGTCTCACGACGTTCTAAACCCAGCTCGCGTGCCGCTTTAATGGGCGAACAGCCCAACCCTTGGGACCTACTCCAGCCCCAGGATGCGACGAGCCGACATCGAGGTGCCAAACCATCCCGTCGATATGGACTCTTGGGGAAGATCAGCCTGTTATCCCCGGGGTACCTTTTATCCGTTGAGCGACACCGCTTCCACATGCCGGTGCCGGATCACTAGTCCCGACTTTCGTCCCTGCTCGACCTGTCAGTCTCACAGTCAAGCTCCCTTGTGCACTTGCACTCGACACCTGATTGCCAACCAGGCTGAGGGAACCTTTGGGCGCCTCCGTTACATTTTGGGAGGCAACCGCCCCAGTTAAACTACCCACCAGGCACTGTCCCTGAACCAGATCATGGTCCGAGGTTAGAGGTCCAATACGATCAGAGTGGTATTTCAACAACGACTCCACCCATACTGGCGTATGAGCTTCACAGTCTCCCACCTATCCTACACAAACCGAACCGAACACCAATACCAAGCTATAGTGAAGGTCCCGGGGTCTTTTCGTCCTGCCGCGCGTAACGAGCATCTTTACTCGTAATGCAATTTCGCCGAGTCTGTGGTCGAGACAGCAGAGAAGTCGTTACGCCATTCGTGCAGGTCGGAACTTACCCGACAAGGAATTTCGCTACCTTAGGATGGTTATAGTTACCACCGCCGTTTACTGGGGCTTAAATTCTCAGCTTCGCCACCGAAGTGACTAACCGGTCCTCTTAACCTTCCAGCACCGGGCAGGCGTCAGTCCGTATACATCGTCTTACGACTTCGCACGGACCTGTGTTTTTAGTAAACAGTCGCTTCTCTCTGGTCTCTGCGACCACCCCCAGCTCACGGAGCAAGTCCGGTCACCGAGCGTGGTCCCCCTTCTCCCGAAGTTACGGGGGCATTTTGCCGAGTTCCTTAACCACAGTTCTCTCGATCGCCTCGGTATTCTCTACCTGACCACCTGTGTCGGTTTGGGGTACGGGCCGTGTACCAACTCACTAGAGGCTTTTCTCGGCAGCATAGGATCACTGAATTCCCCTCAACGGGTACGCATCACCTCTCAGGCTGCATGAACGGCGGATTTGCCTACCATTCGCCCTACCGGCTTACACCAGGTATTCCATCACCTGGCCCAGCTACCTTCCTGCGTCACCCCATCGCTTGACTACTACAATCAGGGTCCCGTGCAGCCATCCCCAGAGCCCCCGAAGGGACACAGGAGACTTTTGGACGGTTAGCACAACTGATTCGCCATTGGGCGCGGATACACGGGTACGGGAATATCAACCCGTTGTCCATCGACTACGCCTGTCGGCCTCGCCTTAGGTCCCGACTCACCCTGGGCGGATTAACCTGGCCCAGGAACCCTTGGTCATCCGGCGGACGAGTTTCTCACTCGTCTTTCGCTACTCATGCCTGCATTCTCACTCGCGTGGCCTCCACACCTGGATCACTCCGGCGCTTCCA
>NZ_SDMJ01000019.1:2117-3512 GCF_004153645.1 Rhodococcus sp. Q1
AGCGGGTGTCATGTGAATGCCGCGGCTTCGGCGGTGTACTTGAGCCCCGCTACATTGTCGGCGCAGAACCACTTGACCAGTGAGCTATTACGCACTCTTTCAAGGGTGGCTGCTTCTAAGCCAACCTCCTGGTTGTCTCAGCGATCCCACATCCTTTTCCACTTAGTACACGCTTAGGGGCCTTAGCCGGCGATCTGGGCTGTTTCCCTCTCGACTACGAAGCTTATCCCCCGCAGTCTCACTGCCGCGCTCTCACTCACCGGCATTCGGAGTTTGGCTGATTTCGGTAAGCTTGTGGGCCCCCTAGACCATCCAGTAGCTCTACCTCCGGTGAGAAACACGCGACGCTGCACCTAAATGCATTTCGGGGAGAACCAGCTATCACGGAGTTTGATTGGCCTTTCACCCCTACCCACAACTCATCCCCTCAGTTTTCAACCTAAGTGGGTTCGGGCCTCCACGACGTCTTACCGTCGCTTCACCCTGGCCATGGGTAGATCACTCCGCTTCGGGTCTAGAACATGCCACTACAGATCGCCCTATTCGGACTCGCTTTCGCTACGGCTACCCCACCCGGGTTAACCTCGCGACATGCCGCTAACTCGCAGGCTCATTCTTCAAAAGGCACGCCATCACCCACCACCCCGAAGGATGCGCAGGCTCTGACGGATTGTAAGCGCACGGTTTCAGGTACTATTTCACTCCCCTCCCGGGGTACTTTTCATCTTTCCCTCACGGTACTTGTCCGCTATCGGTCACCAGGGAGTATTCAGGCTTATCGGGTGGTCCCGACAGATTCACACCGGATTTCACGGGCCCGGTGCTACTCGGGTATTCGTATCGACAGTCGCCATGTTTTCGTCTACGGGATTCTCACCCTCTACGACGGGCCGTTCCAGACCACTTCGACTAACACGACGATTTCTCACTGTCGGCCGGCATGGCAGCGCCGACACAACGAACCCCACAACCCCGAATACACAACCCCTGCCAGGTATCACATGTACTCGGTTTAGCCTCATCCGCTTTCGCTCGCCACTACTCACGGAATCACATGTTGTTTTCTCTTCCTGTGGGTACTGAGATGTTTCACTTCCCCACGTTCCCTCCACACACCCTATATATTCAGATGCGGGTAACACGACATCACTCGTGCTGGGTTTCCCCATTCGGAAATCCTCGGATCACAGCTCGGTTGACAGCTCCCCGAGGCATATCGCAGCCTCCCACGTCCTTCATCGGCTCCTGGTGCCAAGACATCCACCGTACGCTCATAAACACTTACAACAAAGATGCTCGCGTCCACTGTGCAGTTCTCAAACAACACACAACAACCCCTACTCGAGAAGAAGAAACTCTTCCCTTTCGCAGATCATCGTCGCTGACAAAACACAA
>NZ_SDMJ01000001.1:0-1052617 GCF_004153645.1 Rhodococcus sp. Q1
TGAAGTGGTCGCACCAAATATTATTTGGCACTGACATTCATCGGCACACTGTTGAGTTCTCAAAGAACACGCACACACCATCGATCCCGAACCTTCCGGTTCGTTCACTCCGGGGTGACTGTTCATCCGAAGGCCTTCCGGCTCTCGGGCACGGTTCCAAACCTTACCAGAAGGTTTCGAACCAGTGAAATCTGCAGGCGCCTTCGTCCAACCTCGTTGTCCCGTTCCTTTCGGCCCGGGTCGGTGTCCGTGTCGCTCTGACCTGGAATAAGTTACGCGAACATCTCCGAGAACACCAAATCGCCTGCTCAAAGCATGTTTCTACCTCCCGTAGTTCCCCACCCGAGCAACAGGACGACCCCTCGACCGTGGTGCTCGTCGCGTCCGCTCACGGATCGTCCTACTTCTCGAGTAACGTTCACCGTTGAGCTGAGCGAGGAAGGGTGCCGTGACGTCGACGGGGAACATGGTGGGGTTGTTCGCCGGTATCGGCGGGCTGGAGCTCGGACTCGGGCGACACGGGTGGAACACCGAACTTCTCTGCGAGATCGAGCCGGGCGCTCAGGCAGTACTGCGCACGCGCTTTCCCGACGTTCCCCTTCATCCGGACGTCACGCGTCTCCGCTCTCTCCCCCGCGATACCGAACTCGTCGCCGCCGGCTTCCCGTGCCAGGACCTCTCCCAGGCGGGCCGTACGGCCGGCATCACGGGATCGAAGTCCGGACTCGTCGACGAAGTGTTCCGTCTCGTCAAGCGTAAGAACGGCCCGCGCTGGCTCGTCGTGGAGAACGTTCCCTTCATGCTGCAGCTCGGTCGCGGTGCAGCGATGCGCCACATCACCGATGCGTTCGAGGAACTCGGTTACATGTGGGCCTATCGCGTGGTCGACGCCCGCGCATTCGGCCTTCCCCAGCGCCGGCACCGCGTCCTGATGGTCGCCTCGCGCACGGACGACCCCCGCACGGTCTTGTTCGGCGAGGACGCCGGGATGCCCCTCGAAGGCAACCCCGATCTGTTCCCGTGCGGTTTCTACTGGACCGAGGGTGTGCGCGGACTCGGATGGGCGGTCAATGCCGTGCCCACGCTCAAGGGCGGCTCGACCCTCGGCATCGCCAGTCCGCCGGCCGTGCGACTGCCGTCCGGCGAGATCGTCACCCCCGGACTGACCGACGCGGAGCGACTCCAGGGGTTCGACGCCGACTGGACCGCCCCCGCCGTCGACGCTCCCGGCGTTCGGTCCGGGCATCGGTGGCGTCTGGTCGGCAATGCGGTCAGCGTCCGGATGGCGTCGTGGGTGGGCCACCGACTGAACAACCCGATCGAGTACAGCTCCGATCACGAGACAC
This sequence comes from Rhodococcus sp. Q1, assembly GCF_004153645.1. Classification (NCBI taxonomy): domain Bacteria; kingdom Bacillati; phylum Actinomycetota; class Actinomycetes; order Mycobacteriales; family Nocardiaceae; genus Rhodococcus; species Rhodococcus sp. Q1. Next base: position 1,347 of record NZ_SDMJ01000001.1, read on the forward strand.
CGTTGCGTCCGGGCGACACCTGGCCGACCGCCGCGTGGGGTACGCGTGGACAGGCGTTCCGCGTGCACGAGTCGCAGTGGCCGGTCCAGGCGCCCTATGAGGATCTCGGGGGTTTCCTCCTCGATGCTCGTCTGCTGTCGGCGCGGGCGACGGCAGGTTTCCTCCGCCGCGCACGCTCCGGCAACCTGCGTTTCCTGCCGGGATTCCTCGAGGACGTGGAGAACCACCTCGAACGTATGGGTGGCTTCCCGCGAGTGGCAGCCTGAGACACGGAGATGGAGCCGCGGTGATGGCGTCGTCCGATCGGCCCGGGACGGATCCGCGTACCAGTGCGCGGATGAGCCGGCAGCGGCGGCGCGACACCGTTCCCGAAGTGGCGTTGCGCAGAGAACTGCATCGGCGTGGCCGGCGGTTCTTCGTCGACCGTGCTCCACTGCCCGGCCTGCGGCGACGTGCCGACCTGGTCTTTCCTCGTCGTCGGGTGGCGGTCTATGTGGACGGCTGCTTCTGGCACAGTTGCCCGCACCACGCGACCTACCCGAAGAACAACGCCGAATGGTGGGCCGCCAAGCTGGCCGCCAACGTACAGCGCGACCGGGACACCGACGCGCGCCTGCAGGCTGCGGGGTGGACGGTGGTGCGGGTGTGGGAGCACGAAGACCCCGTTGCCGCCGCGACTCGCGTGGAGGACGCTCTGTCGTCGCCCCCGGACACGGATACAGGGCCGGCGCAGGGATGACCTCCCGCACCGGAACCGAGACCTGTGCGATCAACCCCTCGTGAGCTGCGTGTACCGCGCGACGTGCTGCTCGGCGGTGCCGAGATGAACAGCGGCCAGACGGCTCGGCGACGAGTGCGTGCCCGAGTGAGTCACATGGCTCCCCTCGCGGAGTGACGACAGCCGCCAGAGGGCGATGAACCCGGTCGGCGAGCCGTATCGATTCCGTGTCGTGGCTACCCCGTAACCACAGATACGAGGAAGCCCCCACCAAAGTTTTCCTCTGGTGGGGGCTTCGTGTGTGCGCCCGAAGGGATTCGAACCCCTAACCTTCTGATCCGTAGTCAGATGCTCTATCCGTTGAGCTACGGGCGCATGTGTATTCAATTGTCGTCGGTGACGCTACACCAACTGGCGGAGGCGAGAGGATTTGAACCTCCGGTCCCCGGTAAGGGGGACAACTCATTAGCAGTGAGTCCCATTCGGCCGCTCTGGCACGCCTCCTCGGGGATTCGATGCTCTCGAACCGCCGGATCGAAACATTACACATGCCCTGCGGGGAAACGCAAAACGCCTGGTCAGAGAGGCGCAGACCGGCGTTACTCGCCATCCTGCCGACACGGCGCCGAACGTCGGGGCGCATAATCACCACGTGACTCCACGGACCCGCCCCGACCTCGAATCGATCCCCGCCTACGTTCCGGGCCGCTCGTTCCCCGGTGCGGTGAAGCTCGCCAGCAACGAGACGACGATCGGCCCGCTCCCCAGCGTCCGGGAGGCGATCGCAGAAGCCGCCGCCGGCCTCAACCGCTACCCCGACAACGGCGCGACCGAGCTCGTCGCGGCACTGGCGGAGCGGCTCGGTGTCCCGACCGAGCGGATCGCCGTGGGCTGCGGATCGGTGAGCCTGTGCCAGGAGCTCGTGCAGATCACGTGCGCCGCGGGCGACGAGGTGATCTTCGCGTGGCGCTCGTTCGAGGCGTACCCCATCATCGCGGCCGTGGCCGGCGCGACCGCCGTGCGCGTTCCGAACACCGCGGATCACGGGCACGATCTGAAGGCCATGCTCGCCGCGATCACCGACCGAACGCGCCTGATCTTCGTGTGCAACCCGAACAACCCCACCGGATCGCTGCTGGGCAAGGCGGAGCTCGAGCAGTTCCTCGACGCCGTGCCCGAGCACATCGTCGTCGCCCTGGACGAGGCATACTTCGAGTACGTCCGCCCCGAGCCGGGTGAAGATCTGCCGGACGGCCTCGAACTCGCAGAGAGTCGCAGCAACGTCGTCGTGCTCCGCACCTTCTCCAAGGCCTACGGCCTCGCGGGCATTCGCGTCGGATATGCGGTCGCCGATCCGACGGTCGTGACCGCGCTGAGCAAGGTCCACATCCCGTTCTCCGTCAACTCGCTCGCCCAGACGGCCGCCGTGGCGTCGCTCGGCGCCGCGAACGAGCTGCTCGCCCGCACCGAGGGTGTCGTCGCCGAACGGGAACGGGTCCACGCCGCACTCGTCGACGCCGGCTACGAGGCGCCCGCGAGTGCCGCGAACTTTCTTTGGCTGCCGCTGGGCGAACGCTCCGCCGCGTTTTCCGAGGCAGCGGCGAAGGCGGGTGTGGTGCTGCGCAACTTCACCGGCGAGGGAACCCGGGTGACGATCGGCGACCCGCACGAGAACGACCTGTTCCTCGACTTCGCGACCGGGCAGGGACGGGCACTCGCCGGCATCGGCTGACCCTGTGACGAGACCCAACCGTTATGGCTGGGTATCGGCCGCGTGATCCGGGCCTGCCAGACTCGGGCGGTCGGATCGAGCCGGGGTCGGAGGCACTGTATGGGGGTAGGCACGGTGCGTCGCGCCCTGTCGGCCTGCGCCATCGTGGGCTCGCTGGTCGCCTTCGGCGGTTCGGCGCCCGCCGGCGCTGCACCGGCGAACACCGTGCCGTCGAACACCGTCCCGCTCCGGGTGATCGCGTTCGGCGACCTGCACGGAAATCTCCTGCCCCCGGAGGGACTCCACGGTGAGGTCGTCCGATCGGACGGTGTCTCGGTCCCCGCAGGTGGTGCGGCCTATCTCGCCGCCTACGTCCGGCAGCTCCGGGAACAGGCCGACAACTCCGTGCTCTACGCCGTGGGCGACACCTGGGGATCGTCGCCGCTCGAGTCGGGTCTGTTCCACGACGAGCCGACCATCGCTCTGCTCGGCGAACTCGATCTCACCGCCGCGGCCCTCGGCAACCACGAACTGGACCGCGGTTACGCCGAATTCGAGCGGTTGCGCGACGGCGGTTGCCACCCGAAGGAAGGCTGCCGCTACGCCGAGCCCTTCGAGGGCGCGAACTTCCCGATCCTCGGCGCCAACCTCACCACGACGGACGGAACACCCGCCGCACTCCCCTACAGCATCGACTACGTGGACGGAGTGCCCGTCGGGGTGATCGGCGTCGTGCCGAGCAACACCCCCGACATGATCCGGCCCGACGCGATCGCGGGGCTGCGGTTCGAGGACGAGATCACCTCTGTCAACCGCACCGCCGACATCCTCGGTGCGCTCGGCGTCCGCTCGATCGTGGTGCTCTACAAGGGCGACATCGGCGCAATCGAGGGCGACGATCCGTGTCCGAGCCGAGACGGCGGGGCCGCGGCCATCGCGACATCCGTCTCCGCCGACGTAGACCTCATCATCACTTCCGACGGCGACCGGCATTTCAACTGCACCTACACCGACCCGGCGGGTAGGCCACGCACGGTCGTGCAGGGCGCCTCGCACGGACGCATCCTGTCGGTCGCCGACCTCGCCATCGACCGTCAGAGCCGGGAGGTGCGGCGCGACAGCACCGTCGTCTTCACGCAGGTGGTCACGCACGACATCGCCCCGGATCCGGCCACACTCGAATTCGTGGACCGGGCGGTGGAGACGTCGGCGGAGGTCGCGAACCGGCCGATCGCCCGCGTCGACGCGGACATCACGCGGCGCGAGACTCCGAGCGGGGAATCGGCACTGGGCAATCTGGTGGCCGACGCCCAACTGGCGGCGACGCGGCATCTGGGGGCGCAGATCGCCCTGATGAACCCCGGCGGACTCCGTAGCGACCTGCTCGCCGGAGACGGCACCGTCTCGTACCGGGAGACCTACGCGGTGCAGCCCTTCGGGAACATGCTGCAGGTTCTCGACCTCACAGGAGCCCAACTCGACGCGCTGCTCGAGCAGCAGTTCCAGAAGAGTGCGGTGGGCTCGGACATCGAACGCATCCTGGCCCCGTCGCACAATCTGAACTACACCCTCGACCGACTGGCGCCGCGTGGCGAACGCATCCGGTCGATCACGATCGACGGCGAGCCCGTGGACCCCGAGCGCGTGTACAAGGTGGTAGTGAACAACTTCCTGGCCGGCGGCGGAGACGGTTTCACCGTGTGCACCGAAGCGCACGGACTGGTCGGGGCGGGCAAGAGCCTGGATGCCCTCAACAGCTATCTGGCAACCCGCTCACGTGTGGAACCCCCGGCCGTCGATCGCATCCGCCTGCACTGAGACGGTCTCCGACGATGCGCCGGATGTGCTCAGCGGAGTCCGAGTGCGTCCTCGAGGGTCGGCCACGCGGCCTTGATGTCGTCCTGCCAGTAACTCCACGAATGCGTGCCCCAGGGGCGGTAGACGACGCGCGCGGGAATGCCGAGCTCGCGGAGGCGACGATCGTATGTGACGGTGCACACGAAAGTGCCGAGCTCGAGCGGCGCACCGACGGTGAGCACGTCCTGGCCGGCGCCGAGATCGTGCGGACCGAGCAGGCCGTTGCCGGTGCTCAGGAAGACCTCCTTGCCGCGCAACTTCTCGGCGAGCAGGTAGGAGTCGTGTTCCTCCCACCGACCGTCCTCGGGTGGTCCCCACATGTTGTCGGGGTTACCGCCCTTGTAAGCAACGGTTCCGCGCACCGTGTCGCGGGAGGAGTCGCTGGAGGTGTCGTAGCACCCGCTCAGCGCCGCGACCCCTCGGTAGAGGTCGGGGTTACGGGTGATCAGCGACATCGCTCCGGTGGCTCCCATCGACAGTCCCGCGACCGCGTTGATGCCGTTGCCGCCGAATTCGGCATCGATCAACGGTGGCAGTTCCTCGGTCAGGAAGGTCTCCCACTTGTTGACCCCGAGGACGGGATCGGGAGTGTTCCAGTCGGTGTAGTAACTCGCGGTGCCGCCGACGGGAAGCACGACGTTGGTGTTCTTGTCGGCGAAGAACTCCTCGATGTCGGTGCGCTGCGTCCACGTGCTCTCGCGGAAGTCGGACTCTTCGCCGGCGCTGACACCGTCGAGCAGATACAGGCTGGGGCGTGAACCCTCCCCCGCCGGGTGCAGCACCTGCACCTGCATGATCCTGCCCATGGCGGGCGAATGGACGAACAGCTTCGTCTGCCTGTCGCCGACGCGTTCGACGTGGTCGATCCTGGCCGACGCCGGTTGGGCATGGGCGATCGTGGCACCGGAGATCGGCACCATCAACGCCACGGCGACAGCCGCCGCAAGTCTCTTCACCATCGAACTCCCCGTCCCCCGACGACCTGGAGTGATCTCACAGTCCCTACCTGTACCCGGTCAAGCGGACCTGCACGCGACCCTAATACTCGCCCTCCGATTCGTGACGAATCGGAGGAAGTACGGCCGCGCCGCCCCCGCCGGGTGGGCGAGGGCGACGCGTGGGAGCCGGGTCGTCAGCGGAGGTGGTGCACCTCCTGCAGTCCGTAGACCGGGGTCGGGATGCCTTCGTAGCGCGCCTTCAGCTGCAACGCCAGGTACAGAGAGTAGTGCCGCGACTGGTGCAGATTGCCGCCGTGGAACCACAGGCCGTCCTGCTGCGTGGGCTTCCACATGTTGCGCTGCTCGCCCTCCCACGGACCAGGGTCCTTGGTGGTCTCGGAGCCCAGACCCCAGCACTTGCCCACCTTGTCGGCGACCTCCTGGGAGATCAGGTCGGCGACCCAGCCGTTCATCGAGCCGTAGCCGGTCGCGTAGACGACGAGATCGGCGTCGAGTTCGGTGCCGTCCTCGAGGATCACCGAGGTTTCGGTGAGCTCACGGACGTTGCCGTGGGCCAACGCGATGTCGCCGTTCGCGACGAGCTCCGAGGCACCGACGTCGATGTAGTACCCGGAGGCGCGACGCAGGTACTTCATGAACAGACCCGAGCCGTCGTCGCCCCAGTCGTGCCGGAAGCCCGCCTTCTCGAGCCGGTCGTAGAAGTCCGCGTCGCGCTCGCGGATCTTCTCGTAGATCGGGATCTGGAATTCGTGCATGATCCGGTACGGCAGGGACGCGAAGGTCAGGTCGGCCTTCTGGGTCGTGACGCCGGCGGCGAGGGCCCGCTCGGAGTACAGGTCGCCGAGGCCGAGATCCATGAGCGAATCGGATTTGACGATATGCGTCGACGAGCGCTGCACCATGGTGACGTCCGCGCCGACCTCCCACAGAGCACCGCAGATGTCGTGGGCGCTGTTGTTGGCGCCGATCACGACGACCTTCTTGCCGGCATACGCATCGGGACCGGGATGGGCGCTGGAGTGGTGCTGTTCGCCGCGGAACAGGTCCATCCCCGGGAAGTCCGGGATGTTCGGCTTACCCGACATGCCGGTCGCGATGACGAGCTGCTTCGGCCGGAGGGTCACCGGTTCGCCGTCGCGCACGACGTGAACCGTCCACTCCCCCGTCTCCTCGTCGTAGCTCGCCGAGGTGCACTCCGACTTCGACCAGTACGGAACCTCCATCACCTTCGTGTACATCTCGAGCCAGTCCGCGATCTTGTCCTTGGGCGCGAAGACCGGCCAGTTGTCGGGGAAGGGCATGTACGGCAGGTGGTCGTACCAGACGGGGTCGTGCAGACACAGCGACTTGTAGCGGCCGCGCCACTGGTCGCCGGGCCGGTCGTACTTGTCGAGCACGATCGCGGGGACTCCGAGCTGACGCATGCGGGCGCCGAGCGCGATCCCACCCTGACCACCACCGATGATCACGACGTACGGCTGGCGCGTGTATCCGAGTTCGCGTTCCTCGATCTCGCGCTGCTCCGACCACGTGACCCGCTGCTTGTCCGCGCCGTGCTTCGTACCGCGCGGACGACGCGTGCCCTTGTTCTCCTCGTGTCCCTTCAGTTCCTGCATCGTGGTCAGCAGCGTGAAGGCGCGATCCTCGCCGCTCTCCTCGTCGCGCCTCAGACGCAGATGACCGACTCCGCGGCCGACCGCGGTCTCGAATGCGATCCAGGCGCTGAGTACGCCGTCGTCGTCGGTCGCCGGCTCGGTGGTGCGGAAGCCGCTCGGGTCGGTCTCGGCGAGTCGCGCGTGCAGCATGTCCGAGACGCCCTCGCGTCCCTCGACGGTCTTCAGGTTCCAGGTGAAAGCGACCAGATCGCGCCAGAAGGAGTCGGTGCCGAACAGGCCGGCAGCGGCGTCGACGTCGCGCTGCGCGAGGGCGGTGCCGAACGCCTGCAACCAGGCGTCGACGCGGTCGTCGGGAGTCGCGGTGCCGGAGGTCGCGGGCTTGTCGAGGGTATCGGTCATGATGAGTCCTTTCCGGTGGTGATGTGATCCAGGACACTCCCCGTGGCCGCGCCCGGCAAGCGTTGCATCACGTTGCACGGGTACCGAATTGTGGCGCATCACACATTTGCGCCCTATGCTCCGAGGACGACGACGAAGAGGAGACCGTGACCACGTTCAGCGCGATCGCGCCCGGCACCGACCTGTCGCGGTACGCGCGCGAGTTGACGCGGATGCACGACGCGGTGATCGGCGGCGCCCGGTCACCGATGCGACCCCGGCCGCTGGTGTCCCGTTCATGGCAGCGCGTGCTCGACGCCGGCCTCGATCCCACCGGGATCAACGAGCGCAACCGTCTGCCGGCCGCGGAGGTCGAGCGCCGCCGCCGCGCGTCCGCCCTCTCCGCGGTGATCGGCGACCTCGAGCAGGTCATCACGCCCGTCGCCGACGCCTCCCACCTGCTGCTGGTGGTGACCGATGCCGACGGCGTGATTCTCTGGCGCAGCGGTTCCGCACCGATCCGTTCCCGCGCCGACGCGCTCGGTTTCCAGGAGGGAACGGTGTGGACCGAGGCGACGGTCGGCACCAATGCCATCGGCACGGCGCTCGCGGAGGCCGCACCCGTCCAGCTGTTCTCGGGTGAGCACTTCGAGACGACCCAGCACCCCTGGTACTGCACCGCCGCCCCGATCCACGACCCGATCCGCGGCGACCTGCTGGGCATCGTCGACGTCAGCGGCCCTGCACTGACCCTGCATCCGGCCATCGTCGCCCTCGTCGACACCGCCGTCCGGCTCGCCGAATCGCAGTTGTGGCGACGGCACGAGGTGCGCCTCGAAAAGCTCCGTACCGAGGCCGCTCCACTGTTGTCGTCGACCCGGGGCCCGGTACTGCTCGTCGACGAGGACGGCTGGGTCGCGCACGCCTCCGGCATCGCCGCCGAACGGGTCGCGGTTCCGCGACAGGCCCGTCCCCTGACCGTACCGGGGATGGGATTGTGCGTACCCGAACGTCTTTCGCACGGTTGGCTGATACGCGGGGCGGCGGCGGCCTCGAGACTGCGGATGATTCTGCACGTGTCGTCGTCGCCGACCGTGGAGGTCTTCGGGGGCGGCGACTCGTGGCGCACTCTCGTCACCGCGCGTCAGGCCGAAATCCTGCTGTTGCTGCACGAGCGCAGCCCGGACGGGATGACGGTCGCGGCGCTCAGCCGGGCCCTCTACGGGGACGACGACCATGCCGTGTCGGTCCGGGCCGAGGTGTCCCGGCTGCGACGCGCGATCGGAGATGTGATCGAGAGCAAGCCCTACCGGCTCGCCGGCACCGTCGACCTGTCGCTGGATCTCGGCGCGGACGAACGGCTCGCCGACTCCGACTTCGTCCGCCGCTCGGGGGCACCCGGAGTACGAGCGCTCGGTGGCACGCACTGACACGACCGCGCCATGTTTCCTCCTCTCGGCGACCGGGAACGCACCAGTGAACCCGAGTCGTCGAACATGCTGGAGACACAATGACCGTTCTCGTCGTCACGGACAGTCCCGAAGGTCCGACCCAGAAGATCGCTCAGCTCGTCGCCGATGCGCTCGGTGAGCGGGACATCGACGTCACCGTCGGTGACATCTCGGATCTCGAGCGGTCGGAGGAATTCGAGGGCGTCGTCTTCGGAGGTGAGGTCGACGCCGGTGAATACTCGCCGGACACCCTCGAATTGTTGTCGTCGCGGGCCTCCGCATTGAGTCAGCAGCTCGTGTGGCTGTTCGCAGTGGGCGACGAAAACGGTGAGGACACACCGGATCCGGTGTCCGAACTCGCGGCACTCGACTACCGGTTCTTCTCCCCGTCCCCGGGCGAGGACGAGGTGCGGTCGTGGGCCGCCTTCATCGCCGACGAGATCGACGGACACAGCTGAACCCGCACGTTCCCACGAGCGAAGGGGCCGCCATGCTCCACACGGATGTAGCGCCGGGCGTACATCGTCTCGCGCACGCCGACGTCAACGTCTACCTGATCGAGGACGACGACGGAGTGACCGTCGTCGACACGGGACTGCCGGCGACCGCCCGCCGCATCGAGGATGCGATCTCACGGCTCGGCCGACGCGTCGACGAGGTGCGGGGAGTCGTCCTCACGCACGCCCACTTCGACCACGTCGGGTCCGCGAAGCGACTGCGGGAACGGTGGCGCGTGCCGGTCTGGGCGCATCGCGACGAGAAGTTCCTCGCCGCGCATCCTTACCGCTACCAGCACGAACGCAATCGGCTGCTCTATCCGGTCCGGTATCCCGCCTGCATCCCCGTGCTCACCCGGATGACCGTGGCGGGGGCACTGTGGGTGCGCGGCATCGACGACGTGACGCTCTTCCACGACTCCGAACCGCTCGACCTGCCGGGTCGTCCTGTCCCCCTCCACACCCCCGGACACACCTACGGGCACTGCGCACTGCATCTCCCCGATCGCGACACCGTGATCGTCGGCGACGCGATCGTCACCCTCGACCCGTACACGGGCAGGCACGGTCCGCAGATCGTCTCGGGTGCGGCGACCGCCGACAGCACGACCGCCCTCGCCTCGCTGTCGGCCATCGCCGGTACCGGCGCGAAGAACGTCCTCGTCGGCCACGGCGAAACCTGGCACGACGGGGCGGCCGCGGCCGTGGAACGAGCGGTGCTCGCCGGGCCGAGCTGACGCCGTTCCGAAGACGGAAGAACCGCAGCCCCGGTGAATGTCCACCGGGGCTGCGGTCCTGCGCGGAAGCGGAGGGATTCGAACCCCCGTTGGTGTTACCCAAGCTCGCTTTCAAGGCGAGTGCATTCGGCCGCTCTGCCACGCTTCCGTGGCAGAGCCTAACCGATTCGCAGTGTCAGCGATCGGCCAGAGCGTGCTCGACGCGCGCGAAGATCTGCGCCAGCATGTCGAGTTCGTCCTCCGACAGCAGGTCGATGAGGTGGGTGCGCACGTCGTCGACGTGCGTGGGTGCGGCCTCCCGCAGTCGCCGCCGACCCTCGTCGGTGATGGTGGCGAGCACGCCGCGACCGTCGTCGGGGCACGAGCTGCGCACCACCATCTTCTCTTGTTCCATCCGCCGGATCTGATGGGTGAGACGGCTGCGCGAGGACAGCACCCCGTCGGCGAGATCGCTCATGCGCAGCGCACCGTCGGGGGCTTCGGAGAGCAGCACCAGGATCCGATACTCGGCCAGCGACAAGCCGTGTCGATCGTTGAGAGATCGGCTGAGGGCACTCATGAGACGGTTGTTCCCGTCCACGTAGAGACGCCAGGCCCCCTGCTCCTTCGCGGTCAACCATTTGGGTTCGTCTCGTTCGCTGGTCACGCCGGGGAGTGTAATGCCGATCGTCCGTTGTTACCCCTCGGTAGCTACGAGCAGACGACCGCGTTTCGACCGGAGTGACCGTCCCCTCACTGCGCCGCACGCGATAGCGTCGAACACATGTATGCAATCGTCGCCACCGAACCCGGTGGTCCAGAAGTTCTCCGGTGGACCGAGCGGCCCGACCCGGACCTGCCTCCCGGGCACGTACTTCTCGATGTCGCGGCGACCGCGGTCAACCGTGCCGACCTGCTGCAACGGCGAGGACTGTATCCGCCGCCGCCCGGAGCGAGCGACATCCTGGGCCTCGAATGCTCCGGGGTGATCTCCGAACTCGGCGAGGGGGCGACGGGCTGGAACATCGGCGACCGGGTCTGCGCCCTGCTCACCGGCGGCGGTTACGCCGAGAAGGTCGCAGTGCCCGCCTCCCAGCTGCTGCCGGTGCCGAAGGGCATCGACCTCGCGGTCGCCGCGTCGCTTCCCGAGATCGCGTGCACGGTGTGGTCGAACATCGTGATGACGGCCGGCCTGACGCGCGGCGACGTCCTGCTCGTCCACGGTGGCGGCGGCGGTATCGGTACGCACGCCATCCAGGTGGGTAAGGCGCTCGGCGCGAAGGTCGCGGTGACGGCCTCGGCCGGCAAGCTCGACCGCTGCCGCGAACTCGGCGCCGATCTGGCGATCGACTACCGCGAGCAGGACTTCGTCAGCGAGGTGCGCACTGCCTTCGGCGGCGCCGACGTGGTGCTCGACAACATGGGCGCGAAGTACCTGTCCCGGAACATCGACGTCCTCGCTCCCGACGGACGCCTCGTCGTCATCGGCATGCAGGGCGGTACCAAGGGCGAACTGCACCTCGGCAAGCTTCTCGCCAAGCGCGGTCACGTCATCGCCACCGGCCTGCGCGGCCGTCCGGACTCGGGACCGTCGGGCAAGAGCGCGATCATCGACTCCGTGCGCGCCAACCTGTGGCCGCTCATCGAGGAGGCGAAGGTCCACCCCGTGGTGCACGCCGAGCTGCCGATCACCGACGCCGCGCGTGCACACGAGCTGCTCGACAGTCCCGAGACCGTCGGGAAGGTCGTGCTGCGGATCGAGCGGCACTAGAGGTTGCGGAGCTCGCGGACGAGCTGATCCACCTCGAAACTCGTGGTGTAGGGGGCGAGACCGATGCTCACCGCTCCCCCTTCGTCGCTGACGCCGAGCGAATCGAGGAGCCGGCTCGATCCGCGGGTGCTCGCCACCGTCGCGATGCGACGGTCGGCGAGGTGCGCAGCCACCTTTTCGGCCGGGACCCCGTCGACGGTGAAGCTCAGGGTGGGGACGCGGCTCGACGCGCGGCCGAGCACGATCACGCCGGTGAGGCTGTCGAGTTGCCGCATGAGGCGGTCGAACAGCACGTCCTGGTAGTTCTGCATCGAGCTGATCGAGATGTCGAGACGCTCGCGGCGGGAGCCGGTGGCGTCGTCGTCGAGCGAGGCGATGAAGTCGATGGACGCGGGGATGCCGGCGAGCAGACCGAACTGGTGGCCGCCCACCTCGAGGCGCTCGGCGCCGCGCGCGTGCGGGTTCAGCGACATCGCCGGCACCCGCTCGAGATGGGCCGGGTCGGCGAAGACGAGCGCGCCGATCTGCGGTCCGCCCCACGCGGCCATGTCGACGGTGAGGACGTCGGCGCCGAGGTCGTCGATGTCGATGTGGGCGTAGGGGGCGGCGCCGGCGGCGTCGACGACCATGAGACCACCCACGTCGTGGACGAGATCGGCCACGGCCCGCACGTCGGGTGCGGTGCCGACGATCGACGACGCCGCGGTGAGCGCGACGAGCCGGGTGGTGGGCGTGATGAGTTCCTCGTACTGCCAGGTGGGCAGCTCGCACGTCTCGATCTCGATCTCGGCCCAGCGCACCTGGGCGCCGTAACGGCTCGCGACCCGCAGCCACGGAGCGATGTTCGCTTCGTCGTCGAGTCGCGACAACACCATGCCGGTGCCGAGCCCGAGGCGGGAACTGAGTGCTTCGGCGAGCCAGGCGAGCAACACCGCGTGGCTCGGGCCCAGGACGACGCCGGTCGGATCCGCACCCACGAGTTCCGCGACCGCGACGCGCGCTTCCTCGAGGATCGCGGCACTGCGACGCGACGACAGGTGCCGCCCCGTGGCCGAGGCGGCCGAGTTCCGGAACGCGGTGGACACGGTGCGCGACACCACGTCGGGGATCTGCATACCGGCCCGCGGATCGAGGTGGATCCAACCGTCGCCGAGCGAGGGGATGAGCCCCCGGATCCGGGCAACGTCGTAAGCCATGGCAGACACTCTAGGTCCCGATGTCAATCGGGACGCGCCGTACCTGCACTCGGCGTTGCCCTCTCGGTAGGCTCGGTCGGGCAACCGGGCACCCCCGGGCGGGAAAGGGAAGAATGGAGTCATGACGCATCCGGACAGCGACCAGGTTCTCGTGATCGGCCCCGACGGTCACCCCATCCGTGTCTCCCGTGAGGAGGCCGCTCGTGTCGAGGCCGCCACCGATTCGGAGGCCGGGGCGAACGAGAACGGCGGCGAATCTCTGGCCGACATGGTCGAGCAGCCGGCGAAGGTCATGCGGATCGGCACCATGATCAAGCAGCTCCTCGAGGAGGTGAAGGCCGCGCCGCTCGACGACGCCAGCCGCACCCGCCTCAAGGACATCCATCTGTCCTCCATCCGCGAGCTCGGTCAGGGACTCGCCCCGGACCTGCGTGAGGAACTCGAGCGGCTCGCACTGCCCTTCGGTGAGGACTCGGTGCCCTCCGACGCCGAGTTGCGCATCGCGCAGGCCCAGCTCGTCGGCTGGCTCGAAGGTCTGTTCCACGGTATCCAGACGGCTCTGTTCGCTCAGCAGATGGCGGCCCGCGCCCAGCTCGAGCAGATGCGTCAGGGTGCGCTTCCGCCCGGCGTCGCGCAGGGAGGCCCCGGTCACAACGATCAACAGCTTCCCGGCCAGACCCACCCCGGGACCGGCCAGTACCTCTAGTCACGGCGGGTACGCCCCGGGACTCCGGTATCGCCGCGACGGGTACGCTCGGGTCCCGTGTCAGCGTCTGGAGCAGCATCGTGAGTCGGGTCGGCATCGAAACGCGCGGCGCGTGCGTGGACTTTCCCATCTTCGACGCCAAGACCCGCTCCCTGAAGAAGGCCTTCCTGGGTAAGGCGGGCGGAGCGATCGGCCGCAACAACTCCGACGTGGTGGTCGTCGAGGCTCTCCGCGACATCACGATGTCGCTGAAGGAAGGCGACCGCGTCGGACTCGTCGGCCACAACGGTGCCGGCAAGTCCACCCTGTTGCGCCTGCTCTCGGGGATCTACGAGCCCACGCGCGGCCATGCCCGGGTGACGGGCCGCGTCGCGCCGGTGTTCGATCTCGGTGTCGGCATGGATCCGGAGATCTCCGGCTACGAGAACATCATCATCCGCGGCATGTTCCTCGGAATGAGCCGCAAGCAGATGCTGGCCAAGGTCGACGAGATCGCCGATTTCACCGAGCTCGGCGACTACCTCAACATGCCGCTGCGCACCTACTCGACAGGCATGCGGGTGCGGGTCGCGCTCGGCGTGGTCACCAGCATCGACCCCGAGATCCTGCTCCTCGACGAAGGCATCGGCGCGGTCGACGCGGAGTTCATGAAGAAGGCGCGGGTGCGTCTGCAGGATCTCGTCGCACGTTCGGGCATCCTCGTCTTCGCCAGCCACTCCAACGAGTTCCTCGCGCAGCTGTGCGACCAGGCGATGTGGATCGATCACGGGCAGATCCGTGAGCAGGGCGACATCGAGCACGTGGTGCGGTCCTACGAGGGCGACGAGGCCGGCGACCACGTGCGCACGATCCTCCACGAGCTCGAGCGCGAGCGGATCGCGAAGTCCGCCCACGACGCCGCCGCCTCGACGGGTTCGAACGGTGGCTGACGAACGGATCATCGGCGTCGTCGTCACGCACCGTCGCCGCGAGCTGCTGGCCGACTCCCTGAAAGTTCTTGCCTCGCAGTCCCGTCCGCTCGACCATCTCGTGGTGGTCGACAACGGCGACGAGGACGCGGTGCGCGAACTCGTCGACGCGGTGGACGTGCCCACGAGCTATCTCGGCTCGAAGCACAATCTCGGCGGCGCGGGCGGTTTCGCTCTCGGCATCCTGTACGCGCTGTCGCTGGGAGCCGACCGGGTCTGGCTCGCCGACGACGACGGTCGCCCCGAGGGACCGGACGTGCTCGCGACGCTGCTGGACTGCGCGCAACGCAACGATCTCGCCGAGGTGTCGCCGGTCGTGTGCGACATCGCGCAACCCGACCGCCTGGCCTTCCCGCTGCGCCGCGGCGTCGTGTGGCGACGGTGGCGGCACGAACTCGGCGACGAGGATCTGCTCCCCGGCATCGCCTCGCTGTTCAACGGCGCGCTCTTCACGGCCGCGGCGATCGACGCGGTGGGCGTACCCGACCTGCGGTTGTTCGTCCGTGGCGACGAGGTCGAGGTACATCGGCGTCTCGTCCGTTCGGGACTGCCCTTCGGCACCTGTCTGCAGACGGCCTACCTGCATCCCGACGGTGCAGACGAGTTCAAGCCCATCCTGGGCGGCCGGATGCACACGCAGTATCCGGACAACGACACCAAACGCTTCTTCACCTACCGCAACCGTGGCTACCTGCTCTCGCAGCCGGGATTGCGCCGGTTGCTGCCTCAGGAATGGGTGCGGTTCGGCTGGTACTTCCTCGTCACCCGCCGCGACCCGGCGGGGCTGCGCGAGTGGATCCGGCTGCGCAGGCTCGGGCGCGAGGAGAAGTTCGAGCGTCCCTGACGGTGCCGTCGCTCAGTCGGTGACTGACCGTCTGCGCTGCGATCTCCTCGAGTTTCGCGTTCGCCCAGCGCAGTTGGCGCAGGGTCTGCGGATGGCAGCGTTCGGAGAGGGCGAGCAGTTCGCGGTCGCTCAGGGCCTGCGCCGCCTGGGCGAGGATCTCCCAGTCGAGTGAGACACCCGCCGCCATGCGGTGCACGGTGCGCAGGTCCCGCGGCAGCAGGACACTCGGGGCGTGTCGGCGTCCGAGCATCTCGCTTCCCTTCCGCCGCAGCCCAGCTGTCGGGAAAAGAGTTCGGATCCGGCACAACGATCGGGCAAATCCGACCACGAGCGTTGTCGGCTCGCTTTACGCTGTCGCCACACTCGATCTCGGGAGCCAGTGATGACCCTTCGCACCACCACCCCGTCGACTCTCTGCGAAGCCTTTCAGACCACCGCCGCGGCGTACCCCGACAAGGTCGCGCTGCGCACGCCCGACGATTCGGTCCGCTACACCTGGCGCCAGTACGCGCAGCGCGTCGAACGCCTCGCTGCCGGACTCGCCGGTCTCGGTGTGAAGCGCGGTGACACCGTCGGGCTCATGCTCACCAACCGGCCCGAATTCCACCTTCTCGACACCGCCGCGTTCCACCTCGGAGCGGTGCCGTTCTCGATCTACAACTCGCTGACCGCCGAACAGATCTCGTACGTGCTCGGCAACGCCGGCAACCGCGTGATGATCGCCGAGGAACAGTTCGTCCCCGTTCTGCGGCAGGCGCTCGGCGACACGAAGGTCGAGCACCTCGTGTGCATCGACGGCAGACCCGAGGGCACCATGCCCCTCGACGACCTCGAGGCCGCCGCCGAGCCGTCGTTCGACTTCGACGCCGCATGGAAGGCCGTGCAGCCGTCCGACCTGCTGACCCTCATCTACACCTCGGGCACCACGGGTCCGCCGAAGGGTGTCGAACTCACCCACGCCAACCTGCTCGCCGAACTCGAGGCGACGAGTACGTATCTGCCCACCGGACCGGACGACCGGATCCTCTCGTACCTGCCCGACGCACACATCGCCAACCGCTGGGGTTCGCACTATTCGAGCTTGTACAGCGGCATGCAGATCACCACGCTCGACGATCTCAAGCAGGCCATCACGGTGTTGCCGAGCCTGCGGCCGACGCTCTTCGGCGCCGTCCCCCAGGTCTGGTACAAGCTCAAGGCTGCGATCGACAAGACACTCGCCGAGGAGTCGAGCCCGATCAAGAAGAAGCTTGCGCTGTGGGCGATCGACGTCGGGCGCACACGCGCGCGGCTGCAGTCCGATGGCAAGCCGATCCCCCGTACCCTCCAAGTGCAGCACACGGTGGCCGACAAGCTGGTGCTGTCCGCGATCCGCGGCAAGCTCGGCCTCGATCAGGTCCGCGCCGCCGTCACAGGCGCCGCCGCGATCTCACCGGAAGTCCTCGAGTTCGTTCTGGCCCTGGGCATCCCGTGCTCCGAGGTGTGGGGAATGTCGGAGACCTCGTGTGTGGTCACCATGAACCGGCCGGGCGCCATCCGCATCGGCACCGTCGGCCAGGCCGTGCCCTGCGCGAAGATCAGGATCGCCGAGGACGGCGAGCTGCTCGTCTCCGGTCCATTGCTCATGAAGGGTTATCGCAACGACCCGGAGAAGACTGCGGACGCAATCGATTCCGACGGTTGGTTGCACACCGGTGATATCGGCGAGATCGACGCGGACGGCTACCTGCGGTTGATCGACCGTAAGAAGGAGATCATCGTCAACGCGGCGGGGAAGAACATGTCTCCCGCCAACATCGAAGGCGCCTTACGTGCTGCCTGCCCGATGCTCGGTGGTGCCGTCGCCATCGGCAACGACCGTCCCTACAACGTCGCGCTGCTCGCGCTCGATCCCGATGCTCTGGCCGTCTTCGCCGAACAACACGGTCTCAGCGGCAGCCACGAGGGACTCGCGCACCATCCCGTCGTCCTCGAGTCGATCGCGAAGTCGGTCGAGGAAGCGAACACCAAGCTGTCGCGGGTCGAGCAGGTCAAGAAGTACACGGTACTGCCGACGATCTGGGAACCCTCGGGCGACGAACTGACTCCGACGATGAAGCTCAAGCGCAAGCCCATCGACGCGAAGTACGCGGAGGAGATCGACAAGCTCTATGCGCAGGCCTGATTCGTCACCGCGCTCACAACGAGTGGGAGATCCGGAAGCAGTGGGACGAGTTCGTGACCGGACGGAACGCCCCGACGGAGTCGTTCGGAGGTCGATCCCGAGCTATGTCGATGAATCGGTGAGCGAGGCGGTGTAGTCGCCGACGATCTGCTCGGCGATCTCCCGCACCTTGACGTTGCGGTGCTGGGAGAAGGCGACGAGCTTCTCGAAAGCGGTATCGGAGTCGCACTCGAACGTGGCCATCATCAACCCGACGGCCTTGCTCAGCGTCGACCGCGTCTCCAACGCCGTCTTCAACTGGTCGGATTCACGTTTCTGCGCGGCAATGAGTTGCTCACGCAGCCAGGACAACTCGAGATTGACACGGACACGGGCGACGAGTTCACCGGGGTCGAACGGTTTGGTGATGTAGTCGTCGGCGCCGGTGCGCAGGCCACCGATCGTGTCCTCCGCGCCGGCCCGGGCGGTCAGGAGGATGACCGGCAGGCGAGACGTTGCCGGGTCCTTGCGAATCTCCTCGAGAAGCGCCACTCCGTCCCGGCCGGGCATCATGATGTCACTCAGGACGAGATGCGGCGGTTGCGACCGGATTCGCTCGAGCGCAGTGTCGCTGTCCCCCACAGCATCCACGTGCCAGTTCTCACGACGCAACAACTGCATCAGGTAATCGCGCATGTCCGCGTTGTCCTCGATCACGAGGATCTGCGGCAGCTCCTCTTCCTGCCCGGAAGATCCGGCCTCGGCGACGGTGTCCCTGTCCCACTGGTGCGCTTCCCCGACGTACAGGGCACTCAGGTCTCCCGGGACGGTTCCGGCCGGGGATTCCGACACCGGACCGAGAACGCGGGGAACGGATACGGTGAAGGTACTGCCGCGCCCGAGCTCGCTGGACACGGTCACACTTCCACCGAGTGCGTGGACCCAGTCCGAGACGAGGGACAGACCCAGCCCGATGCCCTCCTGACTGCGTCCCCCGGCGCTCTCGACACGATGGAAGCGCTCGAAGATGCGACCGAGTTCCGCCTCCGGAATACCGAGTCCGGTATCGGCGACCGTCAGGACCAACCGGTCGTCCTCGACGTCCAGATCGAGATCGACCGACCCGGCCGGGGTGTACTTGATCGCGTTGGAGAGCAGGTTCAGGACGATGTGAGCCCACAACTGGGGATCGAGCTGGGTCTGCTCGGCCGCGGCGGCGGCGATCCGACTCCGCAGGTCCAAGCCCGCACGCTGCGCCGCATCGGCGAACAGCCCCACGCATTCGGCGGTGAGTGCCGCCGGGTCGCTCGGTGTCAGGGATTTCCCCGACAGATCGGCTTCGGCACGCGTCACGTCGAGCAACGCGTCGACGAGTCGCCGCAACCGGACCGCAGCGCGCTGGGCGGCTTCCAGTGATTGCCGCTGCGCGTCCGTCAGTGCCGTGGCGTCGTCGAGCACACTCTGCAGCGGACCGAGGAGCAGCGTCAACGGTGTGCGGAACTCGTGGCTGATCGACTCGAGGAACCGCGTCTTGGCCGCGTCCAGCGCCGCGAACGCGTCGGCCCGGCGACGTTCGGCGTCCATCGCCGACGCATCGCGCAGCAGCCCCGAGATCTTGGTGACGACGAGTTCGGCGAAGGTGGCGTAGGCCGCGTCGAACACCCGATACGGGCTCAGCCCCACCGCGAGAACACCGAGTGGAGCGTCGTGTCCCGAGGTTCTCAGCGGGGCGAGCAGGATGCTGTCGATCGGATGGTCGCCGAGGGCCCGCTGCGGGTCGAGCAGGTCCGGGGAGCGTTCGGTGATGTCGGAGACGACGATCGGTTCGGAGGCCGTGGCGGCCTTCGACAGCAATCGATCCTCGTCCGGACCGAGCAGCGCGCCGGAAAAGCCGGGTTTCGTGCCGATCGAGGCGAACCGCTTCCAGTTCGATCGCGAATCCTCGGGATCGACCACGCGGGTGTCGAGAAAGAGCGCGGCCAGTGGAATGTCCTGCCGGCTAGGAGCGAGCGCGTCGAGCGCGTTCCGGCACATGTCGATCATCGACATGCCCGGATCGGTGATCGCTACCGTACCCAGACGGCTCAGAGCCTCGAGGCGCCGCTCACCGAGCACCCGTGAGGTCACGTCGGTGGTCGCGACGAAGACGCCCGCGACCTCGCCGGATTCGTCGCGGATCGGGCTGTAGGAGAAGGTCCAGTAGGTCTCCTCCTCATAGCCGTGGCGCTGCATGAACAGCAGCTCCTCCTCCGCGAAGGTGGCGGTGCCCGCCATCGCCCGTTCGACGCGGGCGCCCACCTCGTCCCATACCTCGTGCCAGCATTCCGGCGCCGGTTGCGCGACCGCGCCGGGGTACTTGTCGCCGAGGACCGGAATGATCGCGTCGTTGAAGATCTGCACCAGTTGCGGCCCCCACCACAGGAGCATCGGCACCTCGGAGGGCAGTACCGTCCGCACCGCCATGCGCAGTTCCGCCGGCCAGGACTCCACCGGCCCCAGCGGGGTCGCCGACCAGTCGGTCTTCCGGAACCGTTCCAGGCTTTCTCCCGGCCCCGCGAACAGGCGTTCTGCCGACCACGCCTCTCCCGACTCGGCTGTCGCCCTCATGCCCCCGTCACTCCCATCTCCGGTACTTCTCGCCGCCATTCTCCCCCGATACCGCCTAGAAAGACGCCACAAGGAGGACATACGTCCTCCTTCCCCCGGTGTGCTCCCTGGTCTCATCCACCGTGGTCGCCGACAATGGGTTCGACCCGCTGACACGATCGAGCAGGGAGGCCCGGGATGACACTCGCAGAACTCATGAGTATCGCCAGGGACACGGTGACCGTCGAACGAGTGTTCTCGACACCCTTCGAGAAGGACGGGGTCACGGTGATCACCGCCGCGACGATCACCGGCGGCATGGGCGGAGGCGGTGGTTCGTCCGCGGACAGCGAGAACGGCGAAGGTGGCGGCTTCGGCGTCGGGGCCCGACCGGCGGGCGCCTATGTCGTCAAGGACGGGAAGGTGTCGTGGCAACCGGCCGTCGACGTGAACCGGTTGGTGCGGTCGGTCGCCGGAGTGGTGATCACCTTCTTGATCACGCGCGCTGTCGTCGAACGCGGGCGGGCCGGCCGGCGCCGGTGATCGGCTACGTCGGGCACGTCCCGGCGTAGCGATCCAGACCCAGGCCGTTGTTCCGCTTCTTGCTGCGACCGGTCGGGCCGCCCTTCGGGGAGCGCACCCAGTTGCCGGACGAGTCGAGTCCGGGCATGCGTTCGCTCCCGAACCTGCTGTACCGGGTCTCGCCGTCGACGGTCAGCACACCGTCCTGCACGTCGATGTGGGCGACGGTCGCCCAGTACGAGTTCTTCCCGTTGCCGACGTACACGAGGATCTCGTCGGCGTCGGGCCCGGGCAGACCGTCGTGCCCGGCACGACCGTATCGGATTGCCACACGCGGCTTTCCGAACTTGTCGATCGCGCCCGCGCCGTTGTCGATGCTCTGGTAGATGTTGACGAGAAGATCGCCGTTCTCGTTCGGCAGTACCCGAACCTGTTCGACCGCAGGCCTCTTCCCGTTGCCCGGACCCTTGCTGTCGCCGTAGTGGTGGATATGCGGCCACGTGTCGAGACTTCCGCGATGACCGGGATCTCCACTGACGACGATGTAGTCGTTCGTGTGCTCGTTGCGGCAGTAGAAGTAGACGTCGAGATCTCCGGTGCCGTACTTCTTCACGTTGCCGTTCCGGTCGTATGTCGCGCCGCGACCGTCCCATTCGAGTCCGACGGTGAGCACCCAGTTCGGATCGCCCTGCGACTTGCGCAGATCGATCCGGGCGGTCTGCATGGGCGAATCCTTCGTGAGCGAGATCTGCACCTTCTCGAACGAGATCGGGCTCGCGGCAGGAGGCACCTTCGGAGCGGAAACGGCCGGTTCGGATTCGTCGTCCGCATCGTCGACGACGATCCCGTGATCGGTCGCGAATGCCGCGAGTCCGTCCTGGTAACCCTGGCCCACCGCGTCGAGGCGCCACCCACCTCCACGCCGGTACAGCGCGACCACCTGCAGGACGATTTCGGTGGCCGGCCCGGGCGGAAAGAACTCCAGCACCTGGCCCGGCCCACGGATCTCGACGCGCACACCCGGAACGTCACCGAAGGTGCGTCCCTGCGCTTCGGTGCTCGCGGCGACGAGCACCCGCTGCACATCCGACGGCACCGCGGACAGATCGACCGTGACGGAGGTATCGGAGGTGAGGTGGACCCCCGGCGCCTTCGGATTGTTGAAGAACACGAAGTCGTCGTCGTTGCGCACGCGGCCGTCGTCGGCGAGGAGGACGGCCATCAGGTCGACAGCTCCGTCCACTGCGGCGCCGAGCGTCACCTCGTATCGAAGATCGGTGAGATCGGTCTTCGACCCCTTCGCCACCTCGGCCATACGGTCCTCCTGTCCGTGCGGGCGTCCACGAGGAGTTTTCCTCGTTCGCTCGTCCACCATCGCATCCCTTACATTCGAGGCAGTCGGCAACAGGAGTCCCGCGGATGCGACAGGGACAGTGGACGCGGTGGTGGCCGCTCGCGGCCGGAGCGGCGTTCGTCGTGCTGCTCGCCGCGACGAATGTGATCCCGACCTGGCCCGGACTGATCCACCTGGTCGCCCTGCCGCCCCTGGACCAGTTCACCGACCTGCGGGTCCTGATGTCGCGGGCACCGTCGTGGCCCGCCTTCCTGATCCTGTTCGCTCTGGTCGCCGTAGCCCGAGTCGTGCTCATGGCGTGGCTCCTGGGCGGCCTCGACGTCCGGCGTCTGCGCTGTGCGGCTCTGTTCTATGCGGTCGCATTCGGGCCGGTGCTGGTGGCAGCGTGCGCCGACGCCACCGCATACGCGGTGCTCTATGCCCGGGTGTTCTGGCCCGCCCTCGCCCTGATCACAGTGTCGATGTTCATCCTCGGCCCGGTCCCCTGGCAGGGCCGATTCCGATTGCGGGAAGCGGGGGCACCGACATGGCGTCGTGGGCTACGGATCGAAGTGACAGTGCCGTATTGCGCCGTGATCGTCACGCTCGGCGCCGTGGCAGACCGGCTTCCCGTCCTCACGGTGCCGCTCGTACCGGTCTCCGCCCTCGCGACCGGCCTGACGATCGCAATGATGGAGCGTTCTCCGCTGCGTAGACCGAGGTCGGTCCTGGCCGCGTTCGTCGCGGTGCTCGTCGCCGTGTCGATCGCGTTCGTCACGACGCGAGGGCCCGACGAGCCCGAACCCGGTCCGCCGCAGACGGGTTCGTTGCTGATCCTGTCCGGGATCAACTCGGCATCGGGGCAGGGCAGGATCCATGCGATGGACGTGCACCGTCTCGGTTACCGATGCGAGCAGGTGTACTACTTCTCCTATGCCGGGCCGGGCGACGGACAGCCGCAACACAACGCGACCTGCCCGATCCGCACGGGTACGCCCTACGGGCCGAGCGACACCCAACGTCCGTTCGAAGAGCAGGTCGACCTGTTCGCCCAACAGGCGTCGGCGCTACCTCGCCCACTGGTGGTCGCAGCGCATTCGCACGCCGTCTGGGTGGTGTGGGAAGCAGTCGCCAGCGGGCGGGTCGCCGTCGACGCTCTTCTGCTGATCGGCCCGTTTCCGAGCACCCCCACCGGCTACCCGCCACCACATGTGAACGAACCGGGGCGGGTCGTGGGCGACATGATGCGCGCCGCCGTCCCCGTCACCGACCTTGTCCACCTCCACTTCGATCCCGAGACCCCCGCGGCCCGGGAACTGCTCGGCACGGTGGGAGCAGCAGAATCCATTCTGGACCGACCACTTCCCGCGACAGTGCGAGCGATGACTCTTCCGTCTGTCACCGATCTACCCCTGGCGAGCAACTGGCACTTCGACGTCGAACGAAACGGATGCCCGGCCCGGACTGCCCACCCCGACCTTCCGTTGTCACCGGCCTTCGAGGACGCGGCCATCCGCTTCCTGAACGGTCGTCCTCCCCCACCCTGCCCACCGTGGCGGGAGTGGGTCGCGGTGGCCGCGCGGCCGTTCGGGATGCCGAGGGCAGCGGCCACCATGGACCGGTTCTCGTACAACCCCTGACACCAGCGCCGAAGCGCGTAGGGCAGAACCGAATCGAGCAGTCGGAGCGATCCGACGTCGAGTACGGCGTTGTGTGCGAGAACATCCGCGAGGGTCGACGACCACGTCGGTGTCGATCACACCCGCTCGGGCGGGTCGGGGTCGTCGAACCCGCGCGGCCCAGGAGCGTTGAGGTCGTACCGGACCCCGACCATCCGGATCACGAAGCACAGTGCCGCGGCTCCGACGGCAGCGGGCAGGGTCGGCACGTCGAGACTCTCGCAGACGACGATGACGGTCGCCGCGACCAGCGCAGGAATCGCGTAGAGCTCGCTGTTCAACACGACCGGCACCCGGCGGATCAGCACGTCGCGCAGCGTGCCGCCGCCGACCCCGGTGATCGTGCCGAGGATGATCGCCTGCACCGGGCCCAACCCGAAATCGAGGGCCTTGCCCGCACCGGTGACGGCGAACAGACTCAAGCCTGCGGCGTCGAACATCGTGATGGGAGTGGACAGTCGCTCCAGTTTTCGCGCGAAGAAGGCAAGGAGGCTGCCGGCCGCGGCGACCGCCAAGTAACGCCAGTCGCTGAACGTCGCGGGCGGCAGGTCGTCGATGAGGATGTCGCGGATGATGCCGCCGCCCAGCGCGGTGATCATTCCGAGCGTCACGACGCCGACGATGTCGATGCGGGTGACGCGGACGGCGGTGAGCGCTCCGTTGAGGGCGAACGCGAACGTGCCGAGCAGATCGAGCACGAGCAGCACCGTGCTCTGCGTGTTCACGTCCACGCGGCGCCTCCGCTCGTCACGTGTCTTCCAGGAACGTTCGCGCAGCGACGACCAGCGCTGCCGTCCCGGTGTCGAGGGTGGGCTGGATCGACGGGGCGAACGACGCCGAGTGGTTGACCGGCACCTCGTCGGCGATGCGTCCTTCGGTTTCGGCCTGCCGGTAGAGATCGGGATCGACGCCACCGATCCCCCAGTACGTGTAAGGAACGCCGAGGGCACGCGGGATGTCGCTGAAGTCCTCACTCGCCGTCTGCAGTGGAAGTTCGCCGGCGGCGTCCCCGAAGTGGGCGGCGAAGGCCGCGGCGACCTGCTCGGTGACCGCGGCGTCGTTGTCGGTCAGCGGGTACTGGTCGAACAGTTCGAACCCGGGAGGTCGTGGCGAACGGGACGCGTCGCACTCGGCGACGACGATCCGCTTCACGGCGGCCAGGATCGCACGGCGGGTGTCCTCGTCATAGGTGCGGATGTTGAGCAGGATCGTCGCCTCGTCCGGGATGACGTTGCTCTTCGCCCCCGCCTGCACGCTGCCGACGGTGAGCACCACCGGCTCCCCCGGTTGTGTCTCGCGGGCGACGATCGTCTGCAGCCTGACGACGATCATGGCGGCGAGCACCACCGGGTCGACGGAAGCCTGCGGCATCGACCCGTGTGCGCCCCGACCGTGGACGGTGATGCGCATGCTGTCGGCGGCCGAGAGGGTGGGACCGCTACGCGTACCGACCAGACCGGCGGGAAAGGCGAGCACGTGCTGGCACAACGCCACGTCGACCTTCCCGGCGATCCGGGCGAGCCCGTCGTCCACCATCCGCCGGGCGCCGTCCGCGACCTCCTCCCCGGGCTGGAACACCGCGACGAGCCTGCCCCGCCACTGCCCGGTCGACCGGGCCAGCAGTTCCACCGCGCCGACCAGGCACGCGACGTGCATGTCGTGTCCGCACGCGTGCATGACAGGAGTCTCGTTTCCGTCCGCGTCCGTCGCCGTCGCCGCGCTGGCGTAGTCCAGACCTGTCTCCTCCCGGACGGGCAGTGCGTCCATATCGGCGCGCAACAGCACACCGGGGCCGTCCCCGTTCTGCAGGACGCCCACCACGCCCGTGCCGCCCACATCGGTGTGCACCTCGCACCCCGCGGCCCGCAATCGTTCGGCTACCCCGGCCGCGGTGCGCGTCTCCTGATGCGACAGTTCCGGATGGGCGTGCAGGTCGCGGTAGAAGTTCTCCTGGTCCGCGCGGATCTCGTCCAAACCCTGCAGAGCAAGCGTCATGATGTCTCCCCGCTGGTCGGATCGATGCTGTCACCGTCCGGATACCGCACCGGACCGCGATCGACACAGGCCTCCACTTCTCGTCGTGAAAACCGCGCAAGATCGACAGGACCTGCACATCCGTCGGGAGTCCCGCTCACCCCGCGCCCCCACAGGTCACATTTGCGCCGCGGGTAGGCTCGGGACCCGTGTCTGATGCCCTCACCGTCGACGACGAACCCATCGAGTCGTCCTCACGCTCGTTCCGGCGCGCGTTCCAGGATCTGCGCGAAGGCTTCAACCACCGCGAACTGTGGTTGCTGCTCGGCTGGCAGGACATCAAGCAGCGCTACCGCCGGTCGGTGCTCGGCCCGTTCTGGATCACGATCGCCACGGGTGTGTCGGCGATCGCGATGGGTGTGCTCTACGGCACGCTGTTCAATCTCGACGTCCCGGAGTTCCTGCCGTACGTCGCGCTCGGCTTCATCATCTGGAACCTGATCAGCGGTTCGATCCTCGAGGGCTCGGACGTGTTCATGTCGAACGAGGGCCTGATCAAACAGCTGCCGACGCCGTTGAGTGTGCACGTCTACCGGCTGGTGTGGCGGCAGATGATCCTGTTCGCGCACAACATCGTCATCTACATCGGCATCCTCATCGTCTTCCCCCGTCAGCTGTACTGGACGGCATTCCTCGCCATCCCGGCGCTGGCGTTGATCGCGATCAACGCGGTGTGGGTGTCGCTGGTGTTCGGCATCCTCGCCACGCGCTACCGCGACATCGCGCCGCTGCTCGGCAGCATCGTCCAGCTGCTGTTCTTCATGACGCCGATCATCTGGACGGAGAAGACGCTCGAGGGCACCGGCAACGAGGGCCGGGCGCGGATCGCCGAGCTCAACCCGCTGTACCACTTCCTCGACATCGTGCGGACCCCGCTGCTCGGCGGCGACCAGCAGCTCTACCACTGGGTGATCGTCCTGATCATCACCGTCGTCGGCTGGGGTGTGGCCCTGCTCGCCATGCGCAACTACCGCTCGCGTGTCGCCTACTGGGTCTGAGCCGGTTCGAGCCGGATCAACTGTGAGCGGTTGATCGGCTCTCGGTCGGTGATCCGGAAACCGACGGCTCCGAGCTCCCGGTAGGTGTCCGTCTCGGTGAACCGGTGGGGATCGAACCGCCACCACACGTTGTTCGGGTGCCACACCCGGAAACCGGTCTCGCGCTCGCCGTCGGCGATCACCCACAGCACCTCGCATCGGGCGGCCGCGCGTCGGGCGAGTTCCGAAGGTGGGGCGTCGGTCGACCACAGGTTGACGCGGTCGACGGCGTCGTCTCCCAGCCCCACATCGTCGAGGCCCTCCACCGCGTCGGGCCGGGCGTCGACGACGGCGCGCAACGACGTCGGCGCCCACGAGACGCGCGGTTCGAAGGCCACACAGTCGCCGGGTTCGGAGCGTTCCACGAGCCGGTCGGCGATCACGCTGTAGTCCATCCCGCCAGGCTTGCCGAACGGCTGTCGCTGCTGCACGTAAGCCGGCGCGACACTGACGGCGACCGCGGTCAGCACGATCAGCATCGACCACCAGCGGGTCGCGACACGGGTGGCGGCCCAGCCCACCAACAGCACCATCGCGGGGACGGTGAAGGACAGATAACGCTCGAGGTACATATTGTCCTCGAGCAGCGAGTAGCCGAGCAGCAGCACCATCGGCACGGCGAAGCCCGGTACCGCGAGCCACAGCAGAGTGCGCTCCCCCGGCTCCACACCACGACGGACCGCGACGATCACCCCGGCGACGGTGAGCGCGACGAACAGCACAGCCGTCCACGGGGCCTGCGGGAACCACTGGTCCAGGACGATCGTGCGGACGATCGTCGAATCGAGCGGAGGAATCCACGCGACCTGCTCGGCCTGCGAGTAGGCGAGCAGGACGAACGGCGTCGACAAGGCCGCGCCAACCCCTGCGGACAACAGGAACGCGCCGCGCCCACGACCACGGACCAGTACGGTGACGGCATGCGCGACGACGACCGTCGCGCAGTACACGAACATCACCGTCGTTATCGGCAGGACGAGTGCGTACAGCGCCCACCACCGTCTACGGCCGGTCGTGCACCCGAGCGCGACCAGCAGCGACAACACCGCGACCAGCGCCGCCGCGAAGGCATAGGACCGCGCTTCGGTGGCCGCCCAGGTCACCCGCGGCGACAGCGCGAACAGCACCCCGGCGGCGATCCCCACGCGACGACCCGCCAGCACCTGGCCGGTCGCCGTGACGGCTGCGGCACCCACCCCGAGCGCGAGCACACCGGGCAGGCGGGCGGTGAACTCGTCGACGCCCACGAGGGAGAACCAGTAGTGCAGCAGCAGATTGTGCAGGCCGTGGACGGCGTCGATCCGGGTGTGGACGCGGAGCATCCCCTCGACCGACCGGTCGGCACTCGAGATGGTGGCGGCCTCGTCCCACCACAGCGAGGGGACCCACGAGAACGCCCCTGCGACGAGCACGGTCGCAACCCCGATCAGCAGGGGAAGCGACCATGCCCTCACGGTCTACCCGTCGATGCCGTACAGGCGCGCCCAGTTCTCGCGGCTCGTGAGCTTGGGGAGCGCTTCCTGCCAGACCGTCTTCATCCGGGGCGCTTCCTTGCGGAGCTGCCAGCACACCTTCGCGGCCTGCTTCGCGAGGTCGACGGCGGTGTCCTTGTCGCGGTGACGCACCCGCACGGCGTTCTGCGAGGCGTCGGTGACGACGGCCTTGTCGAACAACGACACGTGCCACCACGATGCGAAGTGAGCGGGAACGGTGACCGTCCGGCGGTCGACCTTGCCGGCGAACTGCTGCACGGCACGCTTGAGCAGCACCAGGCCCTCGCGCTTCTTGTCGGGCTCGAACTGCCAGACCGACATCTGCGTGTGCGGGTCGGATTCCTTGCCCACCTGCGCGGCCGGAAGCGGCTTCGTCTCGGGATAGCGGTCGCGCAGTTCGCGCAGTTCCTTCAGCACGGACTGGCCGCCGTCGTAGAGGAAGTCCGGTCCGGCGAGGAAGTCCTCCGCAGCCTTGACGAAGGTCGCGGCGAGACCGTACTGCATCGAGACGATGAGCTCGCTGATCTTGCGGAACAGGTACTTCGACATGTCGTTACCGTCGAAGCGCCCGTAGATGGACGAGACGATCAGACCGTTGCGGATGCTGAAATAGCGCGCCCAGTCGTCGTAGTCCTTGAGATAGAAGTCGGCATGCCACACACCCGCATTGGGCAGGGTGACCGTGGGATGACCCGCGTACCGGGCACGGATGCCGTATTCGATGTCGTCCCACTGGAAGAACAGCGGGATGGGCAGACCGCAGTCGGCGATGATCTCGGCGGGCAGCAGGCAGGTCCACCAGCCGTTCCAGCCGGCGTCGAAACGCATGTCCTGCTTCTTCTTCACGAGGTCGATGCCCATGCGCGCACCCGGAGTCAGTGCGCCGGCGGTGATCTCGTCGAGCACCTCACGCTCGGCCGAGACGTGCAGGACCTGAGGATTGCTCAGCGACAGCATCTGGGCGCCGACGATCGTCGGCTGCACCGTCATGTTCGCGAAAGCGTTGAGACGCAACACCGATTCGGGTTCGCACAGGATGTCGTCGTCCATGACGATGACGTTGGCGTGCTCGGCCTTGGCGGAACCGGTGATCTCGTACATGCCGCGCGAGAAACCACCCGCGCCACCGAGATTCGGCTGGGTCAGGTAGATGAGCTTGTCGCCGAGCTTGTCGGCGACCTCCGCGAACGCCGAGCGCGAGCGCACCTGATCGGTGCCCTGGTCGACGATGCACACCGCTTCGATGTCGGCCATCGCCCCGTCGTCCGAGGCAAGGGTGCCGACGGTGACGGTGCAGTCGTCGGCGCGGTTGAACGTGCAGATGACCACGGCCGCGGGACGCAGGTGCTCGGGAGCGGCGACCGTCCAGCGTGCATCGGAGACGAGTACCGACCCGTTGCCGGCATCGACGGCGAACCACATCGCACCGCCGTCGACGAACCGTTCGATCGGCAGCTCGAGATCGAGCTCGCCCGAACCCGACACCGTCTCGACCGTCACGATCCGCTCGCGTCCGCGTGCATCGGACGCCCACACGGTGAACTCAGCCGTACCGGAGCAGCCGTAGGTGAGCTGCAGGTTCACGGTCTTCACGTCGGTCCAGCGCTGCCAGAACGTCGCGGGAAAGCGGCCGAAATAGGTGTTGGTGTGGGCGGTCGCGCCGTCGGCGAGCTGCAGCCCGTAGCGGTCGGACGCCGCGCCACCCTTCGTGTGGACGTACATCTTCTCCGGCACGCGCGGCGACAGAGATGCGAAGACGCCGCGCTGGACGATCAGCCGGTCGCGGCGCACCGGTTCGGTGAGGACTTCGTCCAGCGCGTCCGCGTCGTGTCCGATCGTTGTGGTGTCGCCGGCAGCTGCCTGCTCCATCGGGCTACTCCCCGCTCGTGGTCGATCCGCTGTAGTCGATGCGACAGTAGCAGCGGGAACAGGAGCGTCCTGGTTGCGCACACCTTGCAGAAGCGTTTCGACCCATTCGCGAATTGTGCCCGGAACGCCCTCTGCGGCGCAGGTTATCCGCCCAGAACGCGTTCGATGCGGCTGTAGGCGGCCTCGGTGGTGCGTTTCTGTGACGTCCACCACTGTTCGTTGCTGCGATACCAGTCGATGGTGGCCGCCAGGCCTTCCCGGAAGTCACGGTAGCGGGGCTGCCAGCCCAGTTCGGTGCGCAGGCGGGTCGCGTCGATGGCGTAGCGCAGGTCGTGGCCGGGGCGGTCGGTGACGAAATCGAACTCGCTGCGGTCCCGGCCGCACAGCTCGAGGACGGTTTCGACGACGGTGCGGTTGTCGGTCTCCCCGTCGGCGCCGATCAGGTAGGTCTCGCCGAGGGCCCCCTCGTCGATGATCGTCCACACCGCGCTGTTGTGGTCGTCGACGTGGATCCAGTCGCGCACGTTGGTGCCGGTGCCGTAGAGCTTCGGCCGCACGCCGGTGAGCACGTTGGTGATCTGGCGGGGGATGAACTTCTCCACGTGCTGGTAGGGGCCGTAGTTGTTCGAGCAGTTCGAGATGGTCGCGCGGACGCCGAACGAACGCACCCAGGCGCGCACCAGCAGATCCGAGCCGGCCTTCGTCGACGAATAGGGGCTCGACGGGTTGTAGGCGGTGGTCTCGGTGAACTTGATCGGATCGTTCAGCGGCAGGTCGCCGTAGACCTCGTCGGTGGAGATGTGGTGATAACGCACGTCGTACCTGCGGACGGCCTCGAGCAGGGTGAAGGTGCCCACCAGATTCGTCTGCACGAACGGTGCGGGATTCGCCAGCGAGTTGTCGTTGTGGGATTCGGCGGCGAAGTGCACCACCAGATCGGTCTCGGCGACGAGCCGGTGCACGAGGTCGGCGTCGGCGATGTCGCCCTGGACGAAGGTGATCTTCTCGGCGACAGGGTCGAGGGAGGCGCGGTTGCCGGCGTAGGTGAGCTTGTCGAGCACGGTGACCTGCACGTCCGGTCGTTCCGCGACGGTCTGGTGGACGAAGTTCGCGCCGATGAAACCGGCACCACCGGTGACGAGCAGCCTCATTGGCGCAAGCCTACTCATGCGAGACTGTCCGGCATGCGCGGAATCATCCTCGCGGGTGGGACGGGCTCGCGTCTGCATCCGATCACCCAGGGCGTGAGCAAGCAGCTCGTGCCCGTCTACGACAAGCCGATGGTCTACTACCCGCTGTCGACGCTCATGCTCGCCGGGATC
The DNA here is from genome assembly GCF_004153645.1 of Rhodococcus sp. Q1. Taxonomy (NCBI): domain Bacteria; kingdom Bacillati; phylum Actinomycetota; class Actinomycetes; order Mycobacteriales; family Nocardiaceae; genus Rhodococcus; species Rhodococcus sp. Q1. The sequence continues at coordinate 32,753 of NZ_SDMJ01000001.1, forward strand.
CGCGACATCCTCCTGATCACCACCCCGCACGACGCCGAGCAGTTCCGCTGGTTGCTCGGCGACGGCTCGCAGTTCGGGGTGAACATCACCTACACGATTCAGCAGTCGCCCGACGGACTGGCGCAGGCCTTCGTGCTCGGCGCCGGCCACATCGGCACCGAGCCGGTCGCATTGATCCTCGGCGACAACATCTTCTACGGCCCCGGCCTCGGCACCCAGCTCACACGGTTCGCTCACATCGACGGTGGTGCGGTGTTCGCGTACCGGGTATCCGATCCGTCGGCCTACGGGGTGATCGAATTCGACTCCACCGGCCGCGCCCTGTCGCTCGAGGAGAAACCCGACGACCCGAAGTCGAACTTCGCGGTGCCGGGGCTGTACTTCTACGACAACGACGTCGTCGAGATCGCCCGGTCGCTGAAGCCGTCGGCGCGCGGCGAACTGGAGATCACCGACGTCAACCGCACCTACCTCGAAGCGGGGAAACTGCAGGTCGAGGTGCTGCCGCGCGGTACCGCCTGGCTCGACACCGGCACCTTCGACTCGCTGCTCGACGCGTCGAACTTCGTGCGCACCATCGAACAACGTCAGGGATTGAAGATCGGTGCGCCCGAGGAGGTCGCGTGGCGTCTCGGGTTCATCGACGACGACCAACTGCGCGCCGCGGCCGAGCCGCTGGTGAAGTCGGGCTACGGCAGCTACCTGCTCGATCTGCTCGAACGAGGAAAGGACCGCTAGGTTGCAGTACCGCGAACTGACGATCGCCGGGGCGTGGGAGATCACGCCGAAACAGTTCGGCGACGACCGGGGCGTGTTCCTCGAATGGTTCAAGCAGGCGAGTTTCACCGACGCCTCCGGCCGGCCCCTGGAGTTGGCGCAGGCGAACTGCTCGGTCTCCGCCGCCGGGGTACTGCGCGGCATCCACTACGCCGATGTGCCTCCCGGACAAGCGAAGTACGTCATGTGCGTGTCGGGGTCGGTGCTCGACGTCGTCGTCGACCTGCGGGTCGGGTCACCGACCTTCGGCCAGTGGGATTCGGTGCTGCTCGACACGAAGGATCGCCGCGCGATCTTCCTGTCCGAGGGCCTCGGTCACGGTTTCCTTGCCCTCGAGGACAACTCGACCGTCGTCTACCTGTGCTCGACGGGTTACGACCCCGACCGGGAGCACGAGGTGAACCCGCTCGATCCGGAGATCGGGATCGATTGGCCGACAACGGGACCTGACGGCAGGTCGCTGACCTACGAACTGTCGGCGAAGGACCGGGCGGCACCCACCCTGGCCGACGCCCGCGACGCGGGTCGTCTCCCGCACTTCCAGGGAACGAGTAACGGTTTGTAACATCCCGGCCCGCTTGTCGATAGCTCTCACAGTGCGCCCTTGCCGATTTCCGAACAGTCAGGACCTTACTGTGAATGTGAATGCAACCCTTCGGCGCGTCACGAGCGCCGGCATCACGGCCGCCGTCGCAGCCGGTCTCGTTGTCACCGGCGCTTCCACCGCCTCCGCAGACCCGGGCTGGACGTCGTTCACCAATACGGTGGGTATGTACCTCGATACGGGCTCGAGCGGATACGCCGGTAATGCAACACCTTTCATCGACGCGCCGATTGTGCTCCGAACCGACCCCGCCTCCCCCGAACTGCCGCTGTGGGTCGGTGGTATCGGCTCCCCGTTCTGCCCGTGCACCGTGCACTGGCACAACGAGACCACGGGTGAGCGCGGGAAGGTGCCGGCGAACAGCAACCTGCTTCCTTCGGAGACCGGAGCCGGGAAGATCTCCGCATACGTCACCATCGACGGCAATGTCAGCTTCACGCTCGTGCGTGGCGTCGCCGGCTGGACCGCTCGATAGCCCCGATCCGGTTGCTTCGACGGCGGTTGGCGCGGTCGAAGCAACCGGATCACCGAGCGAGTGCCGCACGAATCTGTCCGACCACCCCGTCCGGGTCCTGCGTCAGCATGTGCCAGGTGAATCGCAGAACATGCCAACCCGCGTTGATCAGGATGTTCTGTCGTGCGGTGTCGTGACGATGACGCTCCGCGTCGCGATGCCACGCCCAGCCGTCGATCTCTATCGCTACCCGATCGGTCTCGAACGCCACGTCGATCTCGTATCCACAGCTCATCACGTGTGCACGCCAGCCGGTGAACCCTGCCTGACGTAGCACCCGATGGAAGATGCGTTCGGCCTGGGAATGCCCGCCGTCCCGGGCGGTGCACAACAATTTCTCCGCAGCGCGCGACCCACGACGTCCCGGATTCCTCAGGTGGGACCGCTCCAGCAGAGCCAACGACGTGTGTCGTTGAAGTGCTCTGTCCATGAGGACGGAACCCTCTTTCAGCTCGACCGCTGCCTCCAACACCGTGAGAGGTACACCTGTGACCTGCAGGCCGCGGACGATCCTGACGTCGTCGGCGGGGAGGTCCCTGCGACGCAGTTGCACGCTGCGGTTCCTCACGATCGCCCGGCAATGCGGGACGGTGACGAAATGACGCGCCGGCGGTCGGTCGAGGATTCCGTGCCACCACGCAGCGCTCGGACCCCATGCCGTCGCCGCACGTCCCGCACCGTAGACGGCGGCGCGAAGGTGCACCGAAGGGGTCCGCTCCCGATCGGCACGGAGATACACACCGGGAACCAGTGAGACCCATTCACCCGACCGCACGTAGTGATCGATGATTGCGATGCTCAGACCGCACCGCACCGCCTGATCGCGGGTGACGACACCGTCCTGCCTGGCCATGATCGCGTGTGCTCGGGAGCGTGACATATCCGGTTCGACGCCGCCGGAGCCGGACCGGTTCCACACGGCTCGGATCTGGTTGGTCCGACCGTGTATATCGCCGTCGAACCAACCAGATCAGCGGAGGCGGAAGATCACGACCCGCTGGACGACGAAGTTGATCACCGTCGCGACGCCCTGAGCGACGACGAATGCGAAGGGCGTGACCCACCACTCGTCGCCGAGGGATTCGTTGAGTACGCGGTTGATGCCGACCTGTGCGGCGAAGGTCACGGCATAGAGGACCACCACGGCGGCGAAACGGACGCGGCTGGGCGGGGCCTTGAAGGTCCAGCGGCGGTTGATCAGGTAGGCGGTGGTGGTGCCGGCCACGAACGACAGGGCCTTCGCGACGTCGCGAGTCACACCCAGCGCCATGAGCAGGACGTACAGGCCGTAGTCGACGATCGCCGAGAACCCGCCGGTCAGGACGAACCGCGTGAGCTGCGTCTTCAGGTCCAGCGCTTCGTCGGCCGTCGAATCGGTCAACGGCAGTTCGGGAGCCAGTGGGGCGTGATGCTCCGGCAGCGGCTGCACATGGTCGTGGGATTCCGGCACGCAGACGAGGGTAACGCCCGTGAGGAACAGCATCTTGCCGGGTGACCAGGACCCACGGGTAGCCTTTACCCCGATGTCCACGACAGCTACGGAGCAGGCGAGCGAGCCGCTCCCCACCCAGACCCGCACCCTGACCGGCTGGGGGCGCACCGCGCCGACCACCGCAGAGGTGCTGTCCACCCCCGACGTCGAAGTGATCGCCAAGGCGGTCGCGCGGGTCGCGGAAGACAACGAGTCGAAGCCGTCGCACCTGCGGCGCGGCGTGATCGCACGCGGGCTCGGACGCTCCTACGGCGACCCCGCGCAGAACGCGGGCGGGCTCGTCGTCGATATGACGGCGCTGAACAAGATCCACAGCATCGACCGTGACTCCCGCAAGGTCGTGGTGGACGGTGGTGTGAGCCTCGACCAGCTCATGCGCGCCGCGCTGCCGTTCGGTCTGTGGGTGCCCGTCCTGCCGGGCACGCGCCAGGTCACCATCGGTGGTGCGATCGGTGCCGACATCCACGGCAAGAACCACCACAGCGCGGGCAGCTTCGGCAACCACGTCAAGTCCATCGACCTGCTCACCGCCGACGGCCAGGTCCGCACGTGCACCCCCACCGGGCGCAACGCCAAGCTGTTCTGGGCGACCGTAGGCGGAATGGGTCTGACAGGCATCATTCTGCGCGCGACCATCGAGATGACCCCCACGGAGACGGCGTACTTCATCGCCGACAGCCGCCGCACCGAGTCGCTCGACGAGACGATCGCCCTGCACAGCGACGGTTCGGAAGCGAACTACGACTACTCCAGCGCATGGTTCGACGCCATCTCGCCGGAGCCGAAGCTCGGCCGCGCCGCAGTCTCCCGAGGCAACCTCGCGAAGCTCGACCAGCTGCCGAAGAAGCTGCAGAAGGACCCGCTCAAGTTCGACGCGCCGACCCTGCTGACCCTGCCCGACGTATTCCCGAACGGGCTGGCCAACAAGTTCAACTTCTCGGTGATCGGTGAGCTGTACTACCGGAAGACGAAGAACGCCGACAACCAGGTCCAGAATCTGACGGCGTTCTACCACCCCCTCGACCTGTTCGGGGAGTGGAACCGCGGCTACGGACCCAACGGCTTCCTGCAGTACCAGTTCGTGGTGCCGCCGGAAGCGGTCGAGGAGTTCAAGAAGATCATCCGCGACATCCAGGCGTCGGGACATCACTCGTTCCTCAACGTGTTCAAGCTGTTCGGTGAAGGGAACAAGGCTCCGCTCAGCTTCCCCATCCCCGGCTGGAACATCTGCGTCGACTTCCGGATCAAGCCGGGCCTGAACGAGTTCGTGCGCGAACTCGACAAGCGGGTCCTCGAGTTCGGTGGTCGCCTCTACACCGCGAAGGATTCGCGGACCGACGCGGAGACCTTCCACGCCATGTACCCGCGGATCGACGAGTGGCTGAAGGTGCGCCGCTCCGTCGACCCCACGAACGTCTTCGCCTCCGATATGTCCAGAAGGTTGGAACTCCACTGATGATCAACGCCGTCGGCAATCCCCAGACCCTGCTGCTGCTCGGTGGCACCTCCGAGATCGGCCTGGCCATCGTCGAGGAGTACCTCCGCAAGGCACCGGCCCGCGTGATCCTCGCGGCCCTGCCCGGCGACCCGCGTCGTGAGGACGCCGTCGCCCAGGCGAAGTCCGCGGGTGCGACGCAGGTCGACCTGATCGACTTCGACGCGCTCGACACGGCGAGCCACCCGGCCGTCATCGACCAGGCGTGGAAGGACGGCGACGTCGACATCGCGATCGTCGCCTTCGGTCTGGACGCCGACGCCGAGGAGCTGTGGCAGAACCAGAGCAAGGCCGTGCGGGTCGCGGAGGTCAACTACACGGCCGCCGTCTCCGTGGGTGTGCTGGTGGGCGAGAAGATGAAGGCGCAGGGCTTCGGGCGCATCATCGCGATGTCGTCGGTTGCCGGCGAGCGCGTCAAGCGCGCCAACTTCGTCTACGGTTCCACCAAGGCCGGCCTCGACGGCTTCTTCCTCGGACTCGGTGAGGCGCTGCGCCCGTTCGGGCCGCGCGTGACCGTCGTGCGCCCCGGCCAGGTGCGCACGCAGTTCAGCGCGCACGTCGACGAGGCCCCGCTCACCGTGAACAAGGAAGATGTCGCGAAGCTCGCTGTCGCGGCCTCCGATCGCGGCAAGGAGATCGTCTGGGCGCCGGGCACCTTCCGGTTCGTGATGATCGTGCTGCGTCACCTGCCGCGCGCGATCTTCCGCAAGCTGCCCATCTGATCCCCTGCCGGTACCGGTGGTGTCAGTAGGCTCGGCTCCTGTGACAGACGCGAGCAGCACCACCATTCCCGTCGCCCCACTCCGGAAGATCGCGACGACCGCAGGCCGTCTCACGATGGCGGTGGTCGTCGCGATCGTCGTGTCCGCGGTGGGGCTGTTCGCGTTCGCCCGAGTGCAGTGGCCTGCGTTCAATTCGTCGAACGTGACGCAGGCCGTCACCACCGTCATGCAGTTCGCGGCACTCGCCGTGCTCGGTCTGTCGATCTATCTGCTGCGTCGCCGCAGATGGGTGACGGGTGCGCGGGTGCTGTCGTGGGCGGCGTTGTCGGGTCTGGTCACCGCGACCCTCGGGATGCCGCTCGCCGCGACCCGCCTCTACCTGCACGGCATCTCCGTCGACCAGGAGTTCCGCACCCAGTTCCTCACGCGACTGACGGACAGCGCGGCGTTGCGCGACATGAACTACGCCGACCTGCCGTCGTTCTATCCGGCCGGGTGGTTCTGGATCGGTGGCCGTGTCGCGAATCTGCTGGGTATGGACGGCTGGGAAGCGTTCAAGCCGTATGCGATCGGCTCGCTGGCGGTCGCGGCGGTCGTCGCGCTGGTGCTGTGGTCCGAACTGGTCCGCTCCGATCTGGCGGTGCTCGCCGCCACCGCGACGACGCTGGTCGTGCTGGCCTACGGTTCGCCGGAACCCTACGGAGCGGTGATCGCGGTGCTGGTCGCGCCGGCGTTGGTGCTGGCCTGGGGTGGTTTCCTGCCCGCTACACGCGGTGGCCGGGGACGACAGGGCTGGGGTGCCGTCGTGGGGACGGGCCTGTTCCTCGGTCTCGCCGCGACCTTCTACACCCTCTATCTCGGAATCGCGGCGTTCGCGGTGACGGTGATGGCCGTCGTCGCGGCGTACCTCGCGCGTCGCGCCACCGGGTCGTGGCGCGCGGTCCTCCCGGTGCTCGTCCGTCTCGTGGTGATGGCGTCGATCGCGGTGCTCGTCGCGTTGATCGTGTGGGCGCCGTTCGTGTTCGACGTGCTGGGCGGTAATCCCCCGTCCGAGTCCGGGACCGCGACCCACTATCTCCCCGATGCCGGTGCGCGACTGCCGTTGCCGATGTTCCACATGTCCCTGATCGGATTGCTGTCGTTGCTGGGCACCGTGTGGCTCGTGGGCCGGGCGTCGTCGTCGCATCGGGCGCAGGCGCTCGGCCTCGGGGTGATCGCGGTCTACCTCTGGTACCTCGCGTCGATGGCGTCGACCGCCGTGGGCAACACCCTGCTCGCGTTCCGGCTCGAGGTGATCCTGCTCGTACTGCTCGCTGCGGCAGGCGCATTCGCCTTCGTCGACTTCTCGCGGTGGATCAGCCTGGCCACCAGCGAGAACCCGCGCGTGCGCCGGGTGCTCGTGGCAGTGGGGGCTCTGGGTGCGCTGGCGTTCGCGCAGAACATTCCGCAGGTACTCGCCGGCGAGATCACCGTCGCCTACACCGATACCGACGGGTCGGGCGAACGCGCCGATCAGCGACCCGCCGGTGCCGCGTCCTATTACGCCGAGGTGGATGACGTCCTGCTGTCGCAGTTGGGCGGCGAGCGTGACGACCACGTGGTCCTCACGGCCGACACGTCTTTCCTCGCCTATTACCCGTACTTCGGTTTCCAGGCCCTGACCTCGCACTACGCCAACCCGCTGGCGGAGTTCTCCGCGCGGGCCGCAGCTATCGAGGAGTGGTCGGAGCTCTCCTCCCCCGGCGAACTGCTCGCCGCGTGGGAGGAGCTGCCATGGAGAGCCCCCGACGCCGTCGTCTTCCGACAGGGCGCCGAGGGCTACACGCTGCGTCTGGCCGAGGACGTCTACCCGAACGATCCCAATGTGCGGCGGTACACGGTGACCTTCCCCAAGGAACTGTTCGACGATCCCCGATTCACCGTGACCGAGGTGGGGCCGTTCGTCGTCGTCACCGCGACGGGCGAACCGGCATGATGCGACGAACTCCGATGTCGCGCAACCACAATCCACCCCATACCAGAATTCCGGTGTAGATCGGGAAGAGAGTCGTGCTGACGATGGGCTGTTCGGTGAGCAGATTCGTCGCGACAGCACCGCCGAGATAGCCGGTGAGGAGTACGGCGCCGAGGATCGCGGTGGGCGGCAGGACGTAGGCGATCAGGCAGACGAGTAGGACGACGCCGAACACCCGGTTGAGGCTCGGGTCGAACCCGAGATCGGCCATCGCTTCCTGCACCTGCGAAACGTTGGCGATGTGGATGATCGAGTCCCACAGCAGGAACAGGACGACGAGGCCGCTGACGATCAGGCCTGCGATGCGGGCGGCGCGTGAGGGTGCCGCGGCGATGTCGTCGCGGGTGCCGGTGGTGGATGCGGTGAAGGTGTTCATGACGGCCTCCTGGTAGGTGGGCAGCGGTTCTGTCGCAGATACCGACCGGGCAGGAGCCGGAAACTCATCGCCGCTACGGTAAGGTCGCGGCGAGTCGTACGGGGGGTACGACGGAATCGGGGGATTCGATGAGCGACGTTCTGTATGTGCCGATCCGACGCCGCGACAGTTCCGGGCACGTTCGGCTCGAGATGCGCACACTGCCCGACGGCCGGCTGGCGTTGCCCGCCTACACCTCACCGAAGGAACTGGCCCGCTGCTGCGGACCGCAGCAGCCGTGGATGGGCGTCGACAGCACAGGGCTGCAGGAGATCCACCGGACCACCGGGTACGACGTGGTCCTGCTCGACGGCCGACAACCACCGCCACCCCCGGTCGGGGACGACGACCGTCCGTTCGAGGCCCCACTCGGCAGGAGAGAGACCCGGTGAGCATCGACATCGGCGACCTCGACGCGGTCGCGAAGCACCTGGCGACCGGAGCGATGGGAATCGACGAACTCGGATCCGATCCAGCACCGATACCCGACGCAGGTGCCGCCACCGCACTGCTCGTCGACACTCTCGGGTCGATTGCTTCCGCGCTGGACGCGGCGGTCCGGTCGCTGGCCGATGCAGCAGACGCCACCCAGGACAGTCTGCGCGCCTACCAGGACGCCGAGTCGCACACTGCTCAGGAGATGGCGAAGGCCGGTGAGGGATGAGCCTCGACACCCGAGTCTTCGGCGACCCCACCTCCTGCTACGCATGCGCGGATTCGCTCACTGCCCTCGCCACGGGTGTGCACGACCGACTGCAGGCGGCGCGCGACGGACGCACCGAGTCCGAGTACGAATTCAGAAGCCCTGCGGGAGATGCGTTCCGCACGACGCTCGACCGCATCATCACGGGGACGACCGAGGCCGCAGACCAGATCGACGTGATCGCCGCTGCTTTACGCGCATTCGCCGACGGACTCGTCACCGTCCGGTCACGCATGTCGCAGGCCGAGGCGACAGCGGCGGAAGCCGGTATTCCCGTGGAGTTCGGCGTCGGGATCGGTGAGCCACTCAACGTCGATCCGAACTCGTACGACATTGCACCCCAGGTACTTCGGGCGAAACAGATCGCAGCCTACGAGGCGGCTGCGGGGTTCGTTACGGAAGGTCGCGCGGCCGAAACTGGGGCGCACAGCGCGCTCGCGGAAGCCTTGCGCGGGCCAACGACGATCCTGAAGGACGCAGAAGCCCAGTGGGAATGGCTCTTGGCGCATACCGTGGGCGGATACATAGCGACGACAGTCTCCGAGCTGTCGAAATGGGGCAACGAAGCCGCTACGCGAGGTGCGACCCTCGCCCGGCTGCGTGAGCTTGCTGCCGAAGCGGCGCGACTTGGCGATCCGTACCCTGAAGCAACAGCCGCCAGGGCTGTTCGAGCCTTCCAAGGCGGAGCGGACGATGCTGCACGGTTCGCTGCGGAGAACTCTCGACTGCTTGCCGGGCTCGGCGACAACAAGTTCGTCCAGTTGTTCGGAAAGAACGTCGACAGCTTCCTTCCGGAAGGGTCGGCCCTCTCGAAAATCGGAGCCAAAATTCCTGTTGTCGGGTTGGCCTTGACTGGATGGCAAACCTTCCACGATGTCAGCAATGCCGATGACAGTACCGAGGCGGTCGAGGCGGTAGCCAAGAACGTGGGAGGTTTCGTCGCGGGAACAGTTGCGACCGAACTGATTCTTGCCAGCGCAGCAGGCGGACCCGTGACACTGCTGGCAGTTGGCGCCGGAGTCGGGGTAGCGTTCGGTGTAGGTGAAGTGATCGAGCACTGGGACGACATCTCCGGTGCGGCGGGTTCCGCAGCCCGCTGGGTTGGAAACCTGTTCTGAGGTCACGAATGAATGCAACCGACCTGCCTCAGATGCCTGATCCGATCACCGGGGAACCCCGCCCACCCTGCGCACCGCGCATCCATCACGGCACCGAGTACACACCGACCGACCGACTGCCCCGAAACCCACCGAAGGCACCGGATCACCTCGGACCCACACTCGAATGGCTCCAGCCCACCCTTCGCGACCAGTACGGCGATGCCGCGATGCTCGCCGGACTACTCGCGGTATTCGGGACGATCAGCGCAGGGGGTTTCAGCTGGGTCCTCGAATGGTGGGCATGGGGTCTGCTCGCGCTCTTCCCATGGATCATGTTCCGGGCCTCCGGAAACCACTGGACAGCAGCCGGTGTCAGTTGGGTGCAGTGGCGCGGCAGTTGGGTCGACACATACAAACTCACCCGCATCCAATTCTCCGCTGACGGCTACAGCCGCGTTCTTCGGCTGAAGGATGCCCACGGCAACGAGATCCATTCTTTCAAGATCAGCGAGATCCAGCGCAACCCCGACCTGTGGGATCTCGTCTACAACGGCATCCTCCACTCCGTCGCGTCGGGCCACTGCGACATCGACGCCAAGACCCGCCACATCCTGAAGATTCCCTACGAACTCGGGCCGCGCCCCACCCGTAGCGAACGCATCAGAGGACGGCGGCGTAGAGGGTGACGCTGTGAATCTACCCGCAATGCCGGATCCGAATACCGGAGAGCCGCGACCACCCCGTGCGCCACGCATCTACCAGAGAATCGAGCACACGCCGACCGACAGATCCCCACGGAAGCCTCCGGAAGCGCCGGAACATCTCGGACCCGTTCTCGAATGGCTCCAGCCCACCGCCCGTGACCAGTACACGAGCGCGCTCTTCATCGTGGGCATCTCGGTCGCGTACCTCACCCTTGTCGACGGAGGCCTTCGCTGGACCCACATGTGGGTCATGTGGGTCATCATGGCTGTGGGTGCGTGGGTGATGTTCGGCGCCACCAGAAACCATTGGACCGCAGTCGGATCCACCTGGGTGCAGTGGCGCGACGATTGGGTTGACACCTATCACCTCACCCGCATACGATTTTCAGCCGACGGGCCGAACCGCGTTCTCCGTTTGAAAGATGCACACGGCAACAAGATCCACTCGTTCAAGATCAGCGAGATCCAACGAAACCCGACCTGTGGGACCTGGTCTACAACGGCATCCTCCACTCCGTCGCCTCCGGCAACTGCGACATCGACGCCAAAACCCGCCACATTCTGAAGATTCCCTACGAACTCGGGCCACGCCCCACCCGTAGCGAGCGCATCAGAGGACGGGGACGTAGAGGGTGAACGCTGCCGACCTACCACCGATGCCGGATTCGATCACAGGCGAACCCCGCCCACCCCGGGCGCCCCGCATCTACCACGGCACGGAATACACACCGCTCGACCGCAACCCACGGAACCCACCAGATGCACCGGAGCATCTCGGCCCCGTTCTCGAATGGCTCCAGCCCACCGTGCGCGACCGATACATCGGCGCATTCCTCATAGCGGCAATCTTGGTCGTGTACCTCACCGTCATCAATGGAGACTTTCGCTGGATCCACTGGTGGATCATGTGGGTCATCATCCCTGGAAGTTCACTATTGTTGTTCTTCGGCAAGGGAAACCACTGGACTGCAGCCGGTGCCACCTGGGTCCAATGGCACGACAGCTGGGTCGATACCTACCATCTCACTCGCATCCGCTTCTCCGCTGATGGGCCCAGTCGTGTCCTGCGACTGAAAGACGCCCACGGCAACAAAATCCAATCGTTCAAGATCAGCGAGATTCAGCGCAACCCCGACCTGTGGGATCTGGTCTACAACGGTATCCTTCACTCCGTCGCCTTCGGCAACTGCGACATCGATGCCAAGACCCGCCACATCCTGAAGATCCCCTACGAACTCGGGCCGCGCCCCACCCGAAGCGAACGCACCAGAGGACGGCGGCGTAGAGGGTGAGGACGTCTCCGGGCCTACGGCAGTCGTGAGGCCAGCAACTCCGCCAGATGCGTGCCGCGCCGCGTCGTGAGGTCGCTCAGCTGGGTACGGCACGAGTAGCCGTCGGCGAGGATCACCGCGTCGTCGGATGCCGCCTCGACCGCCGGCAGCAGTTGGGTTCGCGCGACCGCCACCGACACGTCGTAGTGCCCGCGTTCGACTCCGAAATTCCCGGCCAGGCCGCAGCAGCCGGCGAGGCGCTGCACGTCGGCACCCGCGCGTCGCAACAGTGCGGCGTCGGCGCCCCATCCCATGACGGCGTGGTGGTGGCAGTGGGGTTGTGCGACGATCCGTGTGCCGTCCAGCGACGGCGGTTCCCAGTCGGCGAGGAATTCGGCGAGGGTAGTGGTGCTGTCGGCCACGAGACGCGCGGGTGCGGACCCGAGCAGTTCGACCGCGTCGGAACGCAGGACGGCGGTACACGACGGTTCGAGACCGACGATCGGCATGCCGCTGCGGAAGAGTTCGGCGACGGTGCGGCCCAGGATCTTCCGGGCCTGGTCGAGCTGGCCGGTGGTGATCCACGTCAGGCCGCAGCAGCGGGGTTCGTCGGTGAGGTGCACGCTGCGTCCGGCGGCTTCGAGCACGCGCACGGCGGCAACCCCGATCTCCGGGGTGAAGTACTCGGTGAAAGTGTCGACGAACAGCAGCACCGGGTCGCCCGTGCGGGATCGTTGCGAGAGGGTGTCGGCGAACCACTTCCGGAAGGTGCGGGGCGCGAACCTCGGTACACGGCGGCGGCGGTCGAGACCGGCGACGGTCAACCCGAGCGGGGCGACCCCCGGAGCGCGGGCAAGGGCGTTGACGGCGCGTGGTGCACGGGAGGCGATCGCCGCCCACTGCGGCAGCCTGCCGAGACCGTAGTGACTGGCGGGCCGCCTCCGTCCCCGGTAGGTCTGGTGCAGGACTTCGGATTTGAGGGTCGCCATGTCGACCCCGGTCGGACAGTCCGACAGACATCCCTTGCACGACAAGCACAGATCGAGCGCCTCGTGCACTTCCGGCGACTGCCACGACTCGGCGACGAGGTGACCGTTGAGCATCTCCTGCAGCACCCGGGCACGTCCTCGGGTGGAGTCCTTCTCCTCACGGGTCGCGAGGAAGGACGGGCACATCACCCCGCCGGTGCCGGTGTTGTCGGCGCGGCACTTGCCGACCCCGGTACACCGGTGCACGGCCTGCGTGAAGTCGCCGCCGTCCTCGAGATAGCGGAAGGCCAGGCCCTCCCGGATCTTCCGGGCTGCCGGGACGCGCAGGTCGGCGTCGACGGGCCGCGGGTCGACGAGCACGCCGGGGTTGAGGACGTTCTCCGGATCGAAGACCGACTTCACGGCCCCGAACAGTGCGAGCGCGTCGGGTGAGTACATCACGGGCAGCAGTTCGCTCCGGGCACGCCCGTCGCCGTGCTCCCCCGACATCGACCCGCCGTATTCGGCGACGAGTTCGGCTGCCTCGAAGAGGAATTCGCGGAACAGACCCGGAACCTCGAGGGGGATGTCGAGGCGGATGTGGATGCAGCCGTCGGCGAAGTGCCCGTAGGGGTAGCCGGTGACGTCGTATCCGGCGAGCAGTTCCTCGAAATCGCGGAGATAGTCGCCGACGCGGTGGGCGGGGACGGCGGCGTCCTCCCAGCCCGCGTGCGCGGGCAACCCCTTCGGGCTTCTCGCCGACAGGCCGGACCCGTCCTCCCGGATACGCCACAGCGCAGCGGCACGCGCCTGGTCCTCGACGTGCAGCAGGTCGGTCGCGGCGGCGGCCTGAGCGAGCGCACATGCCCGGTCGCGGACCTCGTCGGCGTCGTCACCTGCCAGTTCGACGAACAGCCACGCTGCGCCGGAGGGAAGGGGCGGTACCGCGGCCGGTCCGCGCCGGGCGCGGACGATGTCGACGATCCGCGAGTCGAGCCCTTCGCATGCTGTGGGCCGGAAACCCAGTAGTCCGTGCGCGGCGTTCCCGGCGGCGACGATGTCGGGATAGCCGAGCACGACCATCGTGCGGAAGGCGGGATCGACGACCAGCTGCACCGTCGCCTCGGTCGTGATCCCGAGCGTGCCCTCGCTACCGACGAACAGCTTCCGGACGTCGAAACCGTTCTCCGGCAGCAGATGCTCGAGTGCATAACCCGACACCTGCCGGCCGAAGCGGCCGAATTCGGTGCGGATGGTCGCGAGGTCGCGGGCGACGATCTCCCGCAACGGTTCCAGCACCGGATCCTCGCCGGGCAGCGACAGCGGGTGCCCGGTGCCGGTGAGTACTTCGAGGGCGACGACGTTGTCGGATGTGCGGCCGTAGCCGAGCGCACGCGCCCCGCACGCGTTGTTGCCGATCATCCCGCCGATCGTGCACCGGTTGTGGGTGGACGGATCGGGACCGAAGCGCAGACCGTGCGGTGCCGCGGCCCGCTGTAGTTCGGCCTGCACGACACCCGGCTGTACCCGCGCGGTCCGGGTCTCGGGGTCGACGGAGAGAACGCGGTTCAGATGACGCGAGAAGTCGAGGACGACGCCGGGCCCGACAGCGTTGCCCGCGAGCGAGGTGCCGGTGCCGCGGGAGGTGAGGGGAACACCCTCGCGCCGGCACACGTCGAGCGTCGCGGCGACGTCGTCGATCGATCGGGCGCGCACCACCGCCTGCGGTGGAACGCGATACAGGGAGGCGTCGGACGAGTACAGCGCGCGCGTGGTCGAGTCGTCGCAGACCTCCCCGATGCCCGCCGCGCGCAGAGCGCGCCCGATCGGGGTGGAGGTCTTCATAGACAGCGATGCTAGTGGCGGAAACGCCGTGCCGGAGGTGGTCGGGCAGAACCGCGGAAGTGCGCCGGCAGGAGTGCGGCGGCCCTGCCACCGCGGCGCTCGCGCAGTGGCACGCGTCGGCCCCGTGACTCGACTCGCCTAGCATCGACGCTTGTGCCAGCCGATACCACTTCGCCCGGGAAAACCGATTCGTCCGATCCGGCATCGCGCGTCCGCACCGCGCGGATCGTCGCGATCGTGTCGGGGTTGCTCGGGTTCGTGCTGGCGCTGAGCCTGCCCTTCCTGCCGGTACGGCAGGAGATCAGTGAGCTGCAGTGGCCGCAGAACGGCACCGTCGACAGCGTCGAGGCGCCACTCGTCACCTACACCCCGCTCACACTGCGGGTGAGCGTGCCGTGCGCGGCGGCGTCGCAGCTCGGCACCGACGGCGGGACCCTCGTCTCGACCATTCCGTCCGGCTCCCCCGACGCCACCGCCGAGGGCCTCGTGATCCGGGCGGTTCCCGGTGAGGGCGGCGCCCCCGGCACCATCGAGGCCGTCCTGCGCAACTCCGTGCTCGTCTCGGCGCCGCTCGACGCGCCGTGCACGGCGGTGACCGTCGCATCCAACTCCGAACGCACCGCCGCCGAGATCGTGGGTGCGGATCCGCCGGTCACGGTCGAACTGGAAGGTGACGAGCGTCCCCAGGTAGTGGGGGTCTTCAGCGAGCTCACCGGCCCTGCGGAGGCCTTCCAACCCGACGGCGGCGACTCCGCCGAACGACTGTCGGTGCGCGCCGAGCTCGACTCGCGGTTCACCTCGACCCCCACGGTCCTCAAGCTTCTCGCGATGATCGTGTGCGCGCTCGCGACGCTGGTCTCGCTCGTCGCCCTGCATCGACTCGACGGGATCGACGGGCGCCGCGCACGCCGGTTCCTGCCGGCCCGCTGGTGGCGGTTCACCTCCGTGGACGTCGTGGTCGTGGGCACCCTGCTGCTCTGGCATATCGTCGGCGCGAACACTTCGGACGACGGCTACATCCTCAACATGGCGCGGGTGTCCGGTGAGGCCGGGTACATGGCCAACTACTTCCGCTGGTTCGGTGTGCCCGAGGCGCCGTTCGGATGGTTCTACGACGTGCTCGTCGTGTTCGCGCAGGTCTCGACTTCGAGTGTGTGGATGCGTCTGCCCACGCTGGTCGCGGCGATTCTGTGCTGGATGGTGATCGGCCGCGAGGTCATCCCCCGGCTCGGTGTCGCCGTCCGGCACAGCCGGGTGTCGCTGTGGACGGCCGGACTGGTCTTCCTCGCCTTCTGGCTCCCCTACAACAACGGCCTGCGCCCGGAGCCGATCATCGCGGTCGGTGCGCTGCTGACCTGGTGCTCCGTCGAACGCGCCATCGCGACCGGACGCATGTTGCCCGCCGCGATCGCGGTGCTCGTCGCGGCCTTCTCGCTCGCCGCCGGCCCGACCGGCCTGATCGCGGTGGCCGCGCTCCTCGCCGGGCTCCGCCCCCTGGTGAAGGTGCTGGTCGCGCGCCGGCATCTCGTCGGTGTCGTCGCGCCCCTCGCACCGATCCTCGCGTCGGGCACCGTCGTGCTCATCGCGGTCTTCGCCGACCAGACGCTCGCGTCGGTCCTCGAGGCGACCCGTGTGCGCTCGGCCGTGGGCCCGAACGTGCCGTGGTTCGACGAGCGGCTGCGCTGGGACGCACTGCTCACCGTCTCCCCCGACGGTTCGCTGGCCCGCCGGTTCGGTGTGTTCGTGATGCTGTTGTGCCTGGTCGTGTGCGTCATGCTGATCCTGCGCAAGGGCCGCATCCCGGGCACCGCGATCGGACCCTCGCGGCGCATCCTCGGCATCGTCTTCGCGTCGCTGCTGCTCATGATGCTCACGCCCACGAAGTGGACGCACCATTTCGGTGTGTACGCGGGCCTGGCCGCGTCGGTGGCGGCGCTCGCCGCGATCGGGGTGGGAGCGGTCGGTATCCGCTCGGCGCGCAACCGGGCGCTGTTCACCGCCGGGGTGCTGTTCGTCCTGGCCATGGCGTTCACCGGCTCGAACGGCTGGTGGTACGTCTCGAGCTACGGCATCCCGTGGTGGGACAAGCCGCCGTCGATCTCCGGCCACGCCTTCTCCACGGCACTGCTCGCGCTGACGGTGCTCACACTGCTCCTCGCCGCGTGGTTCCATCTGCGCGAGCCGTTCACCACGCCGCGCCCCGACCGCAACGGCAGGGTGCGGGCCCTGGCGTCGGCGCCGCTCACGCTGGTCGCGGCGGCGGTGGTGGTGTTCGAGGTGTTGTCGCTGCTCAAGGGCGCGGTCTCGCAGTACCCGGCCTATTCGATCGCCAAGTCGAATGCGGCGGCGCTCACCGGCAACCACTGCGCCCTCGCCGACGAAGTGCTCGTGGAGACCGACCCGAACGCGACCATGCTTCAGCCCCTCGACGGGGATCCGGGCAAGGCCCTGGGTGCCGGTACCGCCGTCGGTTTCACCCCGAACGGAGTGGCGCTCGACCTCACGGCCGACGCGGAGACCACCACGACCGGTGGCGCCAACACTGTCGACAGCGAGGAGGGCGGCACCACCACCTCCACGAGCGCCGGCACCGAGGGTGGACGCACCAGCGACGAAGGCATCAACGGCAGCACCGTGAAGCTGCCGTTCGGACTCGACCCGCAGACCACCCCGGTCCTCGGCAGCTACCGCACCGGGGTGCAGCAGTCGGCCGAACTCGAGTCCGGCTGGTACGCGCTGCCCGAGCGCACCGCTGAGACACCGCTGCTGGTCGTGACGGCTGCGGGACGCGTGCGCTATGTCGACCCCGACGGCGTCATCACCCCCGGTCAGGACGTGGTGCTGGAATTCGGATCGTCGTCCGGGGACGACGTGACGCCGCTGGCCACGCTCGCACCGATCGATATCGGCCCGTCGCCCTCGTGGCGCAACCTGCGCGTGCCGAGCGACGTGATCCCCGCCGACGCCGACGCCGTCCGGATCGTCGTGAACGACGGTGACCTCTCCTCCGATCAGTGGGTCGCGGTCACCCCGCCGCGGATGCCGCGCATGGAGACCCTCCAGGAGGTCGTCGGATCCGACGCTCCGGTGCTGATCGACTGGTCGGTGGGGCTCGCCTTCCCGTGCCAGCGTCCGTTCGGCCACCGCAACGGTGTCGCCGAGGTCCCCGAGTACCGCATCCTGCCCGACCGCGTCGGGGCCGACGCGACGAACGGCTGGCAGGATGACATCGGCGGTGGCCCGCTCGGCTGGATCCCCTTGCTGCTGAACGCCGAGACGGTGCCCACCTATCTGAATCACGACTGGGATCGCGACTGGGGATCGCTCGAGCGGTACCTCCCGATCGATCCGGAGGCCTCCCCTGCCGAGGTCGCCACCGACGTGACGACCCGCTCCGGCCTGTGGTCACCCGGCCGCATCCGTGACGGGGTTCCGGTCCTGTTGGAGTAAGGGCGAGTGCCGTCACACCACGTCGCCGGATACCATCGACTCCCGTGCCCGACGACGTGACGACCTCACCCGCGCCCACTCCGACCGCCCCACGGTCGATGGGCGAGGACCTTCGCACTCGGTACCGGACCGCGCGGCTCGTCGCCGTCGTCGCCGGGCTGCTCGGCATGATCTCGGCACTGGCCACACCGTTCCTTCCGGTCCGCGTGACCGAGGCGACGATGTCGTGGCCGCAGGACGCGGCGGCGACCGACGTCGAGCTGCCGTTGATGTCGCAGGTCCCCCTGCAGTTCCGCGCCACCGTGCCGTGCACCGCCATCGCGGGGATGCCCGCCGACGGCGGCATGCTGCTCGCGACCGCCCCCACCAGCGGGCAGGACGCCGCGCTCAACGCCATGTTCGTACGGGTCGGCAACGAGAACGTCGATGTCCTCGACCGCAACGTGGTGGTCGCGACCGCACCGCGCGCCGACGTCGAGTCGGGTGCGTGCAGCGAACTGCGGATCTTCTCCGACTCCGAACGCACCACCGCGGAGTTCGTCGGCCTCTCGGACGAGAACGGCAACCCGCGGGCCGGCGAGCTCACCGGCGACCTGCGACCGCTCGTCGTCGGTATGTTCAGCGACCTGCCGACCGCCGTTCCCGGCCTCGACGTCACTGTGGACGTCGACTCCCGGTTCACGTCGTCGCCGACTCTGGTGAAGTCCCTCGCGATGATCCTTGCTGTGCTGTCGACGGCGCTCGCGCTCGGCGCGCTGGCCAAGCTCGACGGCACGGACGGTCGGGGGCACCGCCGGTTCCTGCCGTCCCGGTGGTGGAAGTTCACCGGCGTCGACGTCGTCGTCGTCGTCACGCTCGTCGGCTGGCACTTCTTCGGTGCGAACACCTCGGACGACGGTTACCTGCTGACCATGGCCAGGGCGGCGGAGAACTCCGGCTACATGGCCAACTACTTCCGCTGGTTCGGTGTCCCCGAAGCTCCCTTCGGCTGGTACTACGACGTGCTGGCGGCCTTCGCGAAGATCTCCACGGCCAGCCCGTGGATGCGCATCCCGGCGCTGATCGCCGGAATCCTGTGCTGGATGGTCATCAGCCGTGAGGTGGTGCCGCGTCTCGGCCGGGCCGTGCGGCACAATCGCATCGCATTGTGGACCGGCGGGCTGGTCTTCCTCGCCTTCTGGCTGCCGTACAACAACGGTCTGCGGCCCGAGCCGATCGTCGCGCTCGGTGCGCTGCTCACCTGGTGCTCGATCGAACGCGCCATCGCGACCGGTCGTCTGCTGCCCGCCGCGACGGCGGTGTTCATCGGCGCCTTCACCCTCGCCGCGGCTCCGACCGGCCTCATGTGTATCGCCGCGCTCATCGCCGGCATCCGGCCGATGACGCGGATCATCGTGCGCCGCCACCGGGAGGTCGGCACCCTGCCACTGCTCGCCCCGATCGGTGCCGCCGGGATGCTCGTGCTGGTCGTGGTGTTCTCGGATCAGACGCTCGCCGCGGTCCTCGAGGCGACCCGCGTGCGCACCATCATCGGCCCCAACGAGGAGTGGTGGAACGACTTCCTCCGCTACTACTACCTGATGGTTCAGACCGTCGACGGTTCGCTGCCGCGCCGCTTCGCGTTCCTCGTCATGCTGCTGTGCCTGTTCACCACGCTGTTCGTGCTGCTGCGCCGCCGCCGCATCCCCGGGGTCGCCGTGAGCCCGACCTGGCGTCTGCTCGGCATCGTCTTCGGCACGATCTTCTTCATGATGTTCAACCCCACGAAGTGGACCCACCACTTCGGGGCGTACGCAGGCATCGCCGGGTCGCTCGCGACGGTCACCGCCGTGGTGGTCTCCGCGAGCGCGTTGCGGTCGCGGCGCAACCGCACGATCTTCCTCGCCGGACTGCTGTTCGTCCTGGCGGTGTCGTTCGCGGGTATCAACGGCTGGTGGTACGTCTCGAGCTACGGCGTGCCGTGGTTCGACAAGACCGTCTCGCTGAGCGGCTACCAGTCCAGTTCGCTGTTCCTGATCCTGTTCGGTCTCGCCCTCGTGGTCGTCGCGTGGCAGTACCTCCGCGAGGGCTACGCACCGCCGCCGGAGTCGCCCGAGACGAGGAAGGGCCGGCGGATCCGCGCCCTCGCGGCCGCGCCGCTCACGGTCGTCGCCGCGGCGATGGTGCTGTTCGAGGTGTTGTCGCTGCTCAAGGGCGCGGTGTCGCAGTACCCGGCGTACTCGCTCGCCCGCTCGAACATCGGTGCGGTCGCCGGTCAGACCTGCGGCCTGGCGAACGATGTGCTCGTCGAGGCGGACCCCGACGAGGGACGCCTCGAACCGATCATCGACCCCGCCGCTCCCCCGGCGAACGGTGATCCGCTCGCCGGTGCTGCGCCGCGCGGCTTCACTCCCGACGGCGTGCCGTCCGACCTGACCGCCGACTACGTCGAGGTGAAGCCCGGTCAGGGCAACACCGACAACCAGAGCGTCGGCCCCACCTTCGAGACCGGCGCGGGCGGCGGCACCACGGGCGGCTCGGGTGAGCAGACCGTGAACGGCAGCACCGTACGCCTGCCCTTCGGACTCGACCCCGCCGTCACCCCGGTGCTCGGCAGCTACCAGGACGGTGTGCAGGAACCCGCCTCGCTCACCTCCAGCTGGTACGCACTGCCGGACATCACCGACGAGACCCCGCTGATCGTGATCTCCGCGGCCGGTCGCATCTGGTCGTACGACGACACCGGGGCACTGACCTACGGCCAGTCGCTGCTGGTGGAGTACGGCACCCGCCAGGCCGACGGCAGTGTCGAGGCGAAGGGCACCTACCTGCCGCGCGACATCGGTCCTGCGCCGTCGTGGCGGAACCTGCGTGTTCCCCTCGCCGACCTGCCCGACGACGTCGACGCCGTCCGTATCGTCGCCAACGACCCCAACCTCACCGGCGACCAGTGGCTGGCGTTCACGCCGCCGCGCGTCCCGACGCTCGAGCGACTCGATACCCAGCTCGGTTCCGAACAGCCGCTCCTGCTGGACTGGGCCGTGGGCCTGCAGTTCCCGTGCCAGCGGCCGTTCGACCACTGGGCGGGCGTCGCCGAGATGCCGAACTACCGGATCCTTCCCGACCGTCCGCTCGCGGTGTCGTCGACCGACACCTGGCAGTCCGCCGACAACGGTGGCCCGCTCGGCTTCGCGGAGGTCCTGGCGCGACCCGAGCAGGTTCCCACCTACCTGGAGAACGACTGGGGCCGCGACTGGGGTTCGGTGGAGCGGTACGTGCGCTTCTACCCCAACGCGCAGCCGGCAGAACTGACCACCACCGAGGTGACGAGGTCCGGGTTGTGGAAACCCGCGCCGATGCGCGTCTACGAGTGACGGATGAGACGCGAGTAACGGAAGTGACGCCGACGGGCGACACACAGGGCATGACGACCTCGAGAAAGATCGCATTCACGGCAGCCCTGGGCGCAGCGCTCGCGCTCGGTGTGGTCACCGCTCCCGCAGCGTCCGCGGAGCCTGTGGCGGCTACGACCCTGAGCCCGGTGATCGGCGCGGTCGGTGGCACCGGTTCCGCAGGGTGGGGAGGTCTCCTCGTCAACGAGGGCGTGACCGTCGGTGTGGACCCCGAGCGTCCCGGCTTCTCGCGATTCGGCAGCAGCTTCCGGTGCCCGTGCCTCGTGAACTGGACGAACGTCACCACCGGACAGCGTGGCACCGTCACCCTGCCGATCTACCCGCCCATCCCCTCCGCAGGGTGGGAATACCCCTGGTTCGAGACCGGCTCCGGACGTATCGAGGCGGTCGTGACGACCACCGACATCACCTTCCTGCCGGGCCGGGGTTCCTGGACCGTTCCCTGACCCTCGGCCCGGTCGGGCGGCGTCGGATGCACACGACGGGGCCTGTGCACGCACTGGTGCACAGGCCCCGTCGGCAACGGCTCTACAGCGGCAGCAGGTGATGCTTCCGCGGGTTCTTGAACACTTCCTTGTCGCGAAGAAGGTTCAGCGCCTTGCGGATTTCGAGACGGGTGGTCGACGGCTCGATCACCGCGTCGACATATCCGCGCTCGGCCGCGATGTACGGCGTCGCGACATGCTCGTTGTAGAAGTTGATGAGCTGCTGGCGGACCGCCGGAGCGTTCTCGCCCGCGGCCTCGATCTGCCGGCGCCCGATCACCGCGACAGCCGATTCGGCACCCATCACGGCGATACGCGCGGTGGGCCACGCGAAGTTGATGTCGGCGCCGAGCTGCTTCGATCCCATCACCGCGTAACCGCCGCCGTAGGCCTTGCGGACCACGACCGTCACCTTCGGGACCGACGCCTCGACGTACGAGAACAGGAACCGGCCGCCCCGCTTGATGACGCCGATCTTCTCCTGCTCGACACCGGGCAGGAAGCCCGGGGTGTCGACGACGAACACGAGCGGGATGTCGTAGGCGTCGCACACGCGCACGAAGTGCGCCGCCTTGTCGGCGGCGGCCGCATCGAGCGCACCCGACAGGTACAGCGGTTGGTTCGCCACCACGCCCACCGCCCGGCCGTCGACGCGGGCGTAGCCGGTGATGATGTTCGGCGCGGTCTGCGCGCGGACCTCGAGGAAGTCGCCGTCGTCGAAGATCTTCAGCAGGATGTCGTGCATGTCGTAGCCGGAGTTGTCGGCATCGGGCATGAACGTGTCGAGTTCGAGGTCGTCGGGGGTGATCTCCGGTTCGAGACCGGGATTGACGACCGGCGGCTTCTCCTGCGCATTGGACGGCATGTAGCTCAGGTACTGCCGCACCCACTCGAAGGCGGCCTTCTCGTCGGGTGCGACGTGGTGCACGTTGCCGTACTCGGCCTGCTTGCGGGCGCCGCCGAGTTCCTCGAGGCTGACGTCCTCGCCGGTGACGGCCTTGATGACGTCGGGCCCGGTGACGAACATGTGGGCGCCTTCGGTGGCGACCACGACGTCGGTGTTGATCGGCGCGTAGACCGCACCGCCGGCGCAGTTGCCGACGATCACGGAGATCTGCGGGCACAGACCCGACAACGGCTCGTGACGCTTGCCGATCTCGCCGTACCACGCGAGCGAGGTGACGGCGTCCTGCACACGGGCGCCACCGGAGTCGTTGATACCGACCACCGGGCAGCCGACCTTGAGCGCGAAGTCGAGGACCGCGGCGACCTTGCGACCGAACATCTCACCGACGCTGCCACCGAAGACCGTCTGGTCGTGGGAGAACACCGCGACGGGACGGCCGTCGACCGTGCCGTGCCCGACGACGACGGCGTCGCCGTACATGGCGTCGTCGCGGCCGGGCGTCTTCATCAGCGCGCCGATCTCGACGAAGCTGCCCCTGTCGAGCAGCATGTCGATGCGCTCGCGGGCGCTCGGGATGCCCTTCTTCGCGCGCTTGGCGACGGCGAGTTCGCCCGCAGGCTCCTTCGCCACCTCCAGCTTCTCGCGCAGCTCGGCCAGCTTCTGTGCCGTGGTGCTCACTTCTTCGTTCAGCTCCTCGAGGCCTCGATGTCGGCCAGCTTGCGGGTCAGGTCTTCCCCCACCTTCGAGATGTACGGCTCGTCGACGATCTGCAGGTGATCGCCGCCGACGTGTACGACCTCGAGATCTCCGACGACCTCGCCCCACCCACCGTCGGGCTGCCGGGTGCCGAAGGCCGGCTCGAGATCGATCGCGTCGTCGTGGTACTTGTCGGCCATGTACAGCACGACCTTGCCGTCGTAGGGCGCGAGATCCGCGGTCTGGATTGCGCGGTTGTCGAGCCACGACGTGCGCTGGTGCTCGATGATGCCGCCGGGGATCTGCGCTCCGCTCAACTCGAGCAGCCCCATCAGGATGCCGATCTGCTCCTCGTCGCTGCCGGCCTCGGCCAGCAGGTCGTAGGGCAGCGGCGCGTCGATCCCGTAGGTCTTCTTCGCGAACGCCGAGTAACGCTGCCAGCGCTTGCGGATCTCCTCGGGCGTGTCCTCGACCTTCTCACCGGCCATGACCGTGTCGATGAGACCGACGAGACGCACGTCCTTGCCCTTCTCACGCAGCAGACGGGCCACCGCGTAGGCGAGGACACCACCGAGCGACCAGCCGCACAGCACATACGGCCCGTCGCCCTGGATCTCCTCGACGAGCGGCAGGTACGCCTGGGCGCGGGTGTCGATCGGACCCTCGGTGCGCTCGAAACCGAACACCGGGGTGCGCGCCGGCAGGCGGCGCAGCAGCGGCTCGTACGCGACGGTCGATCCGCCCGCGGGGTGGAAGACGAAGACCGGCACGGCGTCCGATCCCTCGGCGCGGGGCCGCAGCGTGCGTACCAGACCGTCGATGCGGTCGGCGGATTCGAGGTGCTGCCGCACGGTCTCGGCGAGCTGCTCGACGGTCGACGCGGCGAGCACGTCGTCGACGGTGATCTCGCCCTCGGACCGCTCGGTCAGCCGGGCGGCGAGCCGCTCGGCGTCGGCGCGGTCGAGCTTCGGCAGCGGGTTGAAGATGCCCTTGGCCGACTTGCCGGTGATCACCGCCCAGGAGGCGAAGGTCAACCGTTCCGCGGCGTCGCGCGGCGGCACGTCGACTCCGCTCGACTCCTGCTCGGGTTCGGTCGCTGCCGTTGCCTCGGCCGTGGCTTGCGCTTCGGCCTCGGCGAGGATCTGCTCGGCCTCGCCCACCGCGGTGGTGTCCTCGACCTGCGGGAGCTCGTCCCGTTCTGCAGTGGCTGCCCGTTCGGCTGCCTTCTCGGCGGCCTGCTGCTCGGCGAGCTGCGCGACCTCCTCGCGATTCTCGACGGCGTACCGCAGGTACTTCGAGACGTCGCGCAGACTCGCGTCCTTGACCGCCGACAGCTGCAGCTGCGGGATGTCGAACTCGTACTCGACGCGGTTCTTGATGCGGACGGCCATGAGTGAGTCGAGACCCAGTTCGATGAGCGGGATCTCGGCCGGCAGGTCCTCGGGCGCGTAGCCCATGGACTCGGCGACGATCAGCGTCAGGCGGTCGTCGAGGGTCTGTGATCCGTTCGGATCCCACTTGTCGCCGAACGACTCCACGACCTCGGGCAGCTCCTCGGCCTGTGCGGCGGGCTTCGCAGCAGCCGCGACGGGTGCGGGCAGCGGCTCACCGGAGGTGACGACACCCTCGTGGACGAGCGTGAAACCGTCGCCGGTGTTCGCGTGCACCTGCAGCGACGCGCCACCCGGATGCCGGGTGAGAGTCGTGGTGAGGGTGCCGGTCGCGGGGACGCCGGTGTGCGGGATGGACGCGGTGAGCGTGACATCGGACAGCACCTGCGAGGCCGCCGCGACGAGCAGCTCGGCCGTGTCGGTGACGGCGGAGGCCTGCACCTCCCAGACGTAGCGGCCGTCGGGCAGGGCGACCCGGGCGCCGGGCGCACGGCCGTTGCCGGAGGTGCCGATACGGGCGTCGACCCAGTACGGCTTGCGGAGGAAGGCGGTGCGCGGCAGGTCGGCGTAATCGCCTTCCGGCAGCAGGGTCTTCAGGTCGACCGCCTGCCCGTGCACGTACAGCTGTGCGAGGGCGGCGAGGACGCCGAGGGACTCGTCCTCCTTGCGCTTGAGCGTCTGGATGAACTGGCCGTCCTGTACACCGGCGTCGAAGGCCGTCGCCGCGACCGACATGAGCGTCGCAGGGTTCGCGTTGAGCTCGACGAAGGTGGTGTGCCCGTCGGACAGGGCCTGCCGGATCGCCTGGGTGAAGTACACGCTGTGGCGCATGCCCTTGGTCCAGTACTCGACGTCGTGGATACCGTCGTGACCTGCGCGGTAGAGGGTCTCCTGGTCGACCGAGGAGTACAGGTCGACCTTCAGGCGGTGCGGTTCGATGCCGGCGAGTTCGGCCGCGAGCTCGCCGAGGATCGGATCGACCTGCGAGGTGTGGCTCGCGCCCTTGGTCTGCAGGACCCGGGCGAACTTCTCCTCTGCCTCGGCACGCGCGACGATCGCGTTGACCTGCTCCTGCGGGCCACCGATGACGGTGTGGGTCGGCGCCGCGTAGACGCAGACCTCGAGCTGCGGGAAGTCGGGCAGCACGTCGGTGATCTCGGCGGCGCTGTACTCGACGAGGGCCATGAGACGGATGTCGTCGCCGGTCAGGCCGGACTCGGCCTCACCCATCAGACGCGAGCGCGAGCAGATGACGCGCACGGCGTCCTCGAGCGACAGTCCGCCCGAGATGTAGGCGCCGGCGGCCTCACCCATCGAGTGACCGACGACCGCGGCGGGCTCGGCGCCGTGGTGACGCAGCAGCGCGGCGAGACCGATCTGGATCGTGAAGATGCCGACCTGCGCGGTCTCGACGTCGTAGTCCTGACCGTCGTCGAGGAACTTCTCCTTCATGGAGTAGCCCGACTCGTCGTAGATCAGCTCGTCGACTTCGTCGACGGCCGCGGCGAAGACCGGGTTCTCGAGGTACAGCTGCTTGGCCATCTTGCGGTGCTGGGCACCGAAACCGGACAGCACCCACACCGCGCCCTTGGATGCGGGAGCGTCGGCGGTGAACACGCCCTGTGCGGGCTTACCGGCGGCGACGGCACGCAGACCGGCGATGGCCTCACCGTGGTTGCTCGCCACGACGATCGCGCGGGACCGGCCGTGGTTGCGGCGCGCGAGCGTGCGGGCGACGTCGACGAGCGGCGTCGTGCTGCCCTTCTCCGTCTCGAGCCAGTCGGCGAGGTCGGCGGCCGCACGACGGCGGCGTGACGGCATCGCGGCCGAGACGGCGAGCAGCACGGGCAGCTCCCGAGCAGTCTCGGGCTTCTCCTCCGTCTGTTCCTCGAAGGCTGCCGGGATGTCCTCGGGCAGCACCTCGACCTCGGCCTCGGAGGCTTCGAGATGGGCGGGGCCGGTGTACTCGCGCACCACGACATGGGCGTTGGTGCCACCGAAACCGAATCCGGACACACCCGCGACGGCCCGGCCGGTGTAACGCGGCCACGTCGCGCCCTCGGGGATGACCTTCAGATGAGCGCTGTCGAACGGGATGTACGGGTTGGGCGCCGTGTAGTTGAGCGTCGGCGGGAGCCGGTCGTTCTGCATCGCGAGAACGACCTTGATGAGACCGGCCGCACCGGCGGCGGACTCGAGGTGACCGAAATTGGTCTTGGCCGAGCCGAGCAGGACCGGCTTGTCGTCCTCGCGGCTGCGGCCGACGACACGGCCGAGCGCGTCGGCCTCGATCGGGTCGCCGAGCACAGTGCCGGTGCCGTGCGCCTCGATGTAGTCGACACCGGACGGCAGGATCTGCGCGTCGCGGTAGGCGCGGCGGAGCACGTCGACCTGAGCTTCGGGGTTGGGGGCGGCCAGACCGTTGGAACGGCCGTCCTGGTTGACGGCCGAACCGGCGATGACGGCGAGAATGTCGTCGCCGTCGCGCTCGGCGTCCTCGAGACGCTTGAGCACGACGAGACCGCCGCCCTCGGCGCGGATCATGCCGTCGGCGTCGGCGGAGAACGCCTTGATGCGGCCGTCGGGGGCCATCACGCCGAGTTCGTCGAAGCCGAGGGTGCCGGCCGGGGCGAGCAGCATGTTGACGCCGCCGGCGAGGGCGACATCTGCCTCACCGTTGCGCAGCGCCCGCACGGCCTGGTGCACGGCGACCAGCGACGACGAGCACGCCGTGTCGAGTGTGACCGACGGGCCGTGGAAGTCGTAGAAGTACGACACGCGGTTGGCGATGACCGCGGTGGAGGTGCCGGTGAGCGCGTAGGGATGCGCTGCGGACGGGTCGCCGACCGCGAGGAGCATGTAGTCGCTCGCCGAGCTGCCGATGAACACACCGACCGAGCCGCCCTTGAGCTCGCTCGGCGGGATGTGTGCGTGCTCGAGCGCCTCCCAGGTGAGTTCCAGCGCGAGCCGCTGCTGCGGGTCGACCATCTCGACCTCGCGCGGCGACATCGCGAAGAACTCGGCGTCGAAGCCCTTGACGTCGCCGAGGTAGCCACCCTTGGTGTTGGCGTTGCGGATCGACTCCCACACCGCCGGGTCGTTCTCGAACTCCGACCAGCGGCCTTCGGGCAGATCGCTGATGCCGTCGCGTCCGGACGCCAGCAGCTCCCACATCTGTTCGGGGGTGTCGACGTTGCCCGGGAAACGGGTGGACAGGCCGACGATGGCGATGTCCTTCGAACCCGCCACCGCACCGACCGTGTACAGGGCGGAGTCGTCGTCGGCGGGGGCCTCGGGCTCGCCCTCGATGATGCGCGTCGCGAGGGACGCGATCGTGGGGTGCTGGTAGGCGATCGTCGCGTTCAGCGTGACACCGAGGAGTTCCTCGATCTCACCCGCCATCGCGACGGCGTCCCGGGAGGACAGACCGAACTCCTCCATCGGACGATCGTCCGAGATCTGGGAGACCGGCTGGCCGGTCGCGCCGGCGATCCAGTTGCGCAGCCATTCGCGCAGCTGCGCGACCGTCATTTCAGTGTCAGACATCAACCCACCACGCTACCCGGGAAAGAGGACATTCGTTCTCACACGCTGTCCGGGAAGGCCTGCTGCTGGTAGCCACCACGCAGCGTTCCCTCGACATATGCGGTCTTGCACGCCCGCCGCGCGATCTTTCCGCTGGACGTACGGGGGATGGAACCGGCCGGCACGAGCAGCACGTCGCGCGCGGTGACACCGTGCCGGGACGAGATCGCTGCCCGCACCGCGTCGGCGATCGGCTGCGGATCCGCCTTGCCGGCACCGGGAGCGCGCTCGGCGACGATCACGAGCTGCTCCGACGAGTCGTCGGCGTCGAACTGCAGGCCGGAGGCGTCGTTGTCGAAGACCTCGCGCGGCAGCTGGTTGGCCGGCACCGCGAAGGCCGCCACGAAGCCGGGGCGCAGCGCGGAGCTGGCCTCCTGCGCGGAGAACTCCAGATCCTGCGGGTAGTGGTTGCGTCCGTCGACGATCACGAGGTCCTTGACGCGACCGGTGATGTAGAGCTCGCCGTCGATGTAGACGCCGTAGTCGCCGGTGCGCAGCCAGGTGCCGTCGTCCGGGGTGCCCTCGGCGTGGCTGCCCTCGGGCAGGCGCTTGGTGATGCGGTTGTGGAAGGTGTTGTCGGTTTCTTCCTTGCGGCCCCAGTAACCGATACCCATGTTCTCGCCGTGCAGCCAGATCTCGCCGACCTGCTCGTCGGGCATCTCGGTGCCGGTCTCGGCGTCGACGATCGCGGCCCACTGGCTGCGCGCGACGTAGCCGCAGGAGACCTGCGGGATGGCGTTCTCGGCGTCGGGCTCGACACGCACGATCCGGCCGGCGTTGAGGGCGGTGCGGTCGACGTGGATGACCTTCGCCTCGTCGCTGTGACGGGTGGAGGAGACGAACAGCGTGGCCTCGGCCATGCCGTAGGACGGCTTGATCGCCGTACGGGGCAGGCCGTAGGGGCCGAATGCCTCGTTGAACTTGCGCATCGACGAGGTGGTGACAGGCTCGCTGCCGTTGATCAGGCCGATCACATTGCTGAGGTCGAGTTCTTCACCCGGTTTGGGGACCGCACGGGCCGCGGCGTGCTCGAATGCGAAGTTCGGCGCGGCGGCGAAGGTGCCGGCGCCGTCGGAGACGGCGGCGAGCTCGCGGATCCAGCGGCTCGGGCGGGCCACGAAGGCACGCGGACTCATGATGGTGATGTACTTGCCGCCGACCGCGGGCAGGATCACGGTGAGCAGACCCATGTCGTGGAACAGCGGCAGCCAGGTGACGCCGCGCGACGACTCGTTCAGCTCGATGGAGTCGGCCATCTGGATGACGTTGGTGAGCACCGACCGGTGGGTGATCTCGACACCGGCGGGAACGCGGGTCGAACCGGAGGTGTACTGCAGGTAGGCGATGTCGTCGGTGCCGATGGGCGGCCGGTTCCAGGATTCGGCGACCGCGTCGGGAATGGCGTCGACGGCGATGACGCGGGGACGCTGCGCTGCGGGGAGCGGACGGAAGAACTGCCGCACGCCGGCCGCGGACGAGGTGGCGGTGAGGATCGCGCTGGGTGTGCAGTCGCCCAGAACGGCGTGCAGTCGATCGGTGTGGCCGGGCTCGTCGGGATCGAAGAGCGGCACCGCGATGGTGCCGGCGTAGATCGCGGCGAAGAAGGACACGACGTAGTCGAGCCCCTGCGGAGCGAGGATCGCGACGCGGTCGCCGGGAGCGGTGACCTGCTGCAGGCGCGCGGCGATGGCTTTGATGCGCACGCCGAACTGGTCCCAGGTCAGCTCGTGTACCTCGCCATCGCGTTCCCGCGAGTAGTCGATGTACCGGTAGGCGAGGTCGTCACCGTTTGAAGCGAAGTTCTCTTCGAGGTGATCGAGCAGGGTCTGCCCTTCCGGCAGCCTGATCCGCCCGTTCTCATCGATGAACTCTTCGAACCCGACGCTCAATTCCTTCTCCCTGTCGAAGCGATCCCACAACCACTCGACATGGTTGCGCCACTAACTTTTCCTCCGCGCCGGCGGATCGTCGTACCCACACCGCCCCCCACGGCTTCCGGCGGTCCACTCGTCGAATGTGTCCATCGACCCCAGATCACGGATATGTTACAGATCGGCATCACGCGCACCCTCGCGAAGTGCGGTCGCCGGGAGGGAACGATTCCCCGTGCTTACGGGAAACCCAAAGATACGACATGGTCGTCTTCACGCACACATTCCGCGCCCGTCGAACGAGACGAGCGCACGATCCGATTGTGTGCGGCGGGTTTTCGGCGCCGGTACCGGCCGGCGGTGCAGCCCTTCGCCCTCATCTGCCCAGGAACAGCGCCCGGATACGTACGACCGACCGATACGAGAGCTCGTGACAAGGATCATTCCCCGTCGCGGGCCGTCGGTACACCCCCGGAGGGGGCCGGCCGTTCGCCGTGCCGTCGCTGGCACCATGAACCTCTTCTCCTGTGGCAGTCGTCGTGCGCCACGATCCCGGACGGCCGGGCACGCAGCCGAGGGATGAGTCTAAAGGCAGCCCGTCGACCGAGTGTACCGGGTGGTGAGATCGAACACTACTGACGAGTAATATGTGGGAAGGCTCACTCAGGGTGCAACCACCCCGGTCACCGGCGGCGCCGCCGTCTCACTCTTCGGCGGGTTGCGGTGCGCCGTCGATCTTCTCGGCCGCCCAGTTCGCGATCCATTGCGTCGCGGTGGTGCCGTTCTCGTCCACCACATAGGTGTTGTACATCGCGTGGATCGGATTGTTGACGTACTCGAGCAGACGCGGACCGGCCGACATCCAGTTCGCGGGATTCAGCGCGTTCGGCGGCGCATCGCAGATGCTGTCGGTGGGCGCGCAGATCTGGACGGTGCGGTCGTCGAGCTCCCCGAAACCCCCGGGGCGCGCGCCGGTCATGGTGATGCCCGGCAGTCGCAGACCGTCGAGCGACAGTTCGGCCCCCACCCCGGCGACGGGCGCACCGATATCGGTACCCGAGACCCCGTCGCGGCGACCGTCGGCGACGAGCGCGACACCGAGGACCCGATCGGCGGGAACCGGACCGTTACCGGCGCCGATCTGCGCGGCGACGTCGCCCACGATCACCGCGCCCTGCGAGAAACCGGTGAGCACATAGGTGGTCAGCGGGCACTCGGCCGAACGTCGCGCCAGGATGTCGATGGTCGCCGCGAAGCCCTCGCTACGGCTGTTGTTGTAGGACTGCTGGCCGTCCGGCGGAATAGCGATGGGATTCGAGAACTGCGCGACGTACGGCACGGTGTAGACGTCGGCGCGCTGGGCGTCGAAACGTTCCTGCAGCGGCCTGGTCACATTGAGCATGAGCGAGTACGGATTGGCGGCCGGAGCGTACGGATCGTCGCCCACCGCGGACTCCCACGTGCCCGGCACGGCGACGACCTGCACGTCGGGGCACGAAGCCGGCTGCGACTGCGGCTCCTCCGGCCCCGGCGGGGTGGGGATCGGCGAGGGGATGTCCAACCGACCTGCGAGCAGATACCAGAGCACCAGCACGATCGCCAGGACGAGCAGCGCCCCTACGACCACGATTCTGCGTCCGCGACGCTGCTTCGTCCTGACCATCTCGTGCTGTCCCCGCGCTTCCTGGTTCTAGTTGCAGTACGTCGCGCCGGCGACGGCGATGTAGGTGTCGGCCGTCGAGGAGGCCTGCTCCTCCGACAACTCGACACCACCGGCTGCAGCATCACTACCCACGAGTGCCGTCACGAACACCTTGATCTCGTCCGGCGACCCACCCTGCGCCTGGGCGCTGCAGATGTAGTCGGCGATGTTCACCGCGCCGGTCTCGTCGCTGGGCTCCACACCCTTTTCACGGAGGCCGTCGAGGAATGCCTGCGCTCCGGGCGTGGAAGCGGGTGCCGCACCCGGACCGGCTCCCGTGTCGCCTTCGGCGCCGGGCGCGGCCGGGGCCGGGGACGCATCGCTCGTGTCGGCGTCGTCCGTGGTCTCCGGGGCGGCAGCGCCGGTGGACGTGGACGTCTCGGCCGCGGATGTCGAGGTCGACGTCGAGGTCTCGGTGGTGGCAGACGTCGTCGGCGTGTTCGTCGCGGTGGAGTCGTCGCTTCCGCACGCGGACAGAACGGCCGTGGCAGTCAGTGCCGCGGCGAGTGCGCCGAGGACGCGGATCGAGCGCGAGCGGGTCCGTGCAGGCATGTGGTGGGGTCCTCACATCCGGATGTCGGTCGAACTGGGTCAGATGCGCCCCAGGCTACAGAGCGGCCCGTGCGGCCGGTAGGAGCGTCCCGCCTCCCACGGTCGCACGGGCCGACCCGCTTCGCGATCGGCAGCCACACGAGCCGACCCGCTTCGCGATCGGCAGCCACACGAGCCGACCCGCTTCGCGATCGGTTACGGCTGCAGCTTCACCTCGTCGCCGTCGAGCGTGATGAAGCCGTTCTGGAAGTTCTGCTGAACACCCTTGCCGTTCTCGGCCGGGAACTCGTCGCTGATCGGCAGACCCAGGCGCCCCTCGGCGCCCTTCTCCGCGAGCCAGGCCTCGAGGATCTTGCCCCGGACCGGCCAGGCACCGGTGAGCGGGCTCCAATAGACGTGTCCGTGCTGGAACTCGTTGGCACGACCGTCGCGCCCTGCGGGGCGCTCGCTGGTCGTCGGGTAACCCAGGACACCCGTCTCGTAGCCGAGTTCGGCGTACTTGCCGAGGATCATGCCCTGCACCGCGTGGGCGCCGGTGCCCTCACTCCAGTACATGGCGCCGATCTCGAAGCCCTGGACCGCGCCCCGCCCGTCGGGCGTCGCCGCCTCGTCGAGGATCGGATAACCGAGGGGGCCGCCCTCCCAGCCCTGGTTCTTCCATTCCTCGAAGATCTTGCCGCGGACCGCGTGGGCACCGTGCTCGGGCGTCCAGTAGATCGCGCCACTCCGGAAGTGGTTGAAGCGTCCGCGCCCGTCGGGAGCGACGCGTTCCTCGATGGTCGGGAAACCGAGCTGCCCGGCCGGACCGCCCATCCCCTGGTAGGCGCCGCCGATCGCACCCGCGACCGGCACGGTCGTGCCCTCGGACGAGAAGACGCGCCCGAAGCGGAAGTCCTGCACCGTGCCGCCTGCGACGCCGTATTCGGAAGTGAGGCAGTCGCCGAGCCAGGCGTTCGCCTTCGCGACGTCGCCGAATGCGCCGGTGGGGTTGCACTCGGGCTTGTCGACCCCGACGCCGAGGGTGTTGGCGAGCTGCGGCCACAGCTGGTGCAGTTCGAACTCCCAGTACTTCCACGTGTGGGTGCCGGACGGCCGGTACACGATCTGGGCGGGGATGCCCTGCTTCTCGAGCTTCGTCGCGAACGCCTGCGAGGTGAGGCGGGAGAGGATCTCGAGGCCCATGCCGGCGTAGTTGGTGCTGACACCGGGGATGCCCGACGGATCGTCGTACGGGCCGGTGGTGCCGCTGCCACTCGAGACGTACAGGCTCACGCCTTTGAGCTTGTCGGCGAGCAGGTAGGGATCGTGCGACTCCCAGCCCTCGGAGCCGGGCGCACCCCACATCGCCTCCGAGTCGAAACCGCCGGCGTCCTGCATCGCGTAGTGGATGGCTTCGGGCATGCCGAGGGTGGTCGTGGTGAGGATGCCGGACAGCGACGCCGCGAACTGCGCGAAGCCCGGGTTGCGGGCGGGCAGGAACATCGCGGCGGTGCCACCCATCGACAGGCCGACGACGCCCCGCTTGTCGGTGGTGCGCCAGTCGCGTTCGAGGAGCGGGGGAAGTTCCTTCGTCAGGAAGGTCTCCCACTTGTAGTTCTGACCGTTGTTCTGGTCGACCCAGTCGGAGTAGAAGCTGGACTGGCCGCCCACCGGGAGGACGACGTTGACGTTCTTGTCGGCGAAGAAGGCCTCCGCGTCGGTCTCGAGCGTCCATCCGTTCTCGTCGTCGCGCGCCCGCATGCCGTCGAGCATGTACACCGAGGGGAACTTCGCGTCGGGTTTGCTGTTCCAGTCGCGCGCGAGCAGCAGCTGCACCTGGATCGGCGTGCCCATCGACGGCGAGTCGATCCACAGGGCGACGCGACGGTCGGTGAGCCAGTCGACGGTGCGGACGGTCGCGCCGGCGGTACTCGTCGGGCCGGACTGGGCGATGAGGGGGTCGGCGGTGGCCACCGACACGGTGGTCAGTCCCGCGGCGACCGGTGCGACGAGGGCCGCCGCGATCAGGGCGAGCGCACGGGATCTGCCGCTCCGCGCACCCGCACTGCGAGCCGCTCTCCTGGCCGGCCCTGTCCGTCGCTCACCGTGCTCGAGCTCAGTTCGCATCTGCATCGCTCACTTTCTGCGTTGCCGGATTCCTGCCGTGGTGCGGCTTCGGATGAACCGCGACGGCGGCAGTGGCAGGGCGTCCCGGCTGGGTGTGCCGACTCGGGGTACCGGAGTCCCGACTGTTGTTTCTACACCGGCGGCACCCCGAATCGAGGGTGCCGCGCTGTGACAGGTGAGAAAATTGTTGCAGAAAGTTACGACGCCGCCCACCCACCGGATCGGTGGGTGGGCGGCGTCCTTACCAGCAGTGCGGACCGGAGATCAGAACGCGTTCAGCGCCTCGAGGATCTGCGGGCGCGCCTTCCACAACTGATCCTCCCAGTACTTCCACGCGTGCGTGCCGCGCGCCGGGAAGTCGAAGGTGGCCGGGATACCGAGCGTGGCCAGCTTGAGCTGGAAGGCGCGGGTCTGGGCGAGGGACAGTGCCTCGAGAGCCATACCGTTGGCCGTGTTGTAGTAGCCGACGAAGCCCTGCGGGTTGTCGTGCTCGCCGGGCAGACCGCTGGCGGCCGAGATGTACAGCGACAGACCCTCGAGCTTCGGAGCGAAGACGAACGGGTCGTTGCGCAGCCATGCCGGGCTCCACGGCGGGCCCCACATGGAGTCGACGTTGAACCGGCCGGCGTCGAGCATCGCCACGCGGATGGCCTCACGCATGCCGGGAGCCGACAGGTTGAGGTAGCCGGACAGCGACGACGCGAACTTGAACTGGTCGCGGTGGTAGGCGGCCAGCGTCAGAGCGGCGGAACCGCCCATCGACAGGCCGAGGATGCCGTTGTTGTTGCGCGACACGCCACGGGTGGCGAGATAGTCGGGCAGCTGCTGGGTCAGGAAGGTCTCCCACTTGTAGGTGACATCCTGGCCGTTCAGGTTGGACGGCGCGTACCAGTCGGTGTAGAAGCTCGACTGTCCGCCGACCGGCATGATCAGGCTGACGTTGTCGTTGGAGAACTGCTGCAGGGCGTTCGTCTCCAACGTCCAGGCGTTCACGTCGTCCCGAGCGCGCAGGCCGTCGAGCATGTAGAGAGCCGCGTCGCCACCGCGCGCAGCCCACTGGATCTGAACCTTGATCGGACCCATGTCGGAGTCGACGAAGACCTCTTCGAAGCCCCCTGCAGGCGCGCGGTGGGACACCGGCGCTCCCTGCGCCGGCGCGGCGACCGCGGCGGTGGTTCCGACGAGGCCGGCAGCCACGGGGAGGACCAGAGCTGCGGCGGCGGTACCGAGCAGTCGCCGGCGAAGGCCCTGCCTCAACCTCGGGACAAAACGCATGAACAATGCTCTCTTTCTCGTCTGCGGCGTCCGCGTTCGCGTCCCCCGGATTCCGGCGAAGACGGCCGCGGAAGGCCGCCCCAAGTCACACTGCGGTCAAAACTGTAAAGGACCGCGTGATCTCTGACAAACCTCGGTTTCAACAGCTCTTGGGCACCTCTTGACTCGTAGGTCAAGGCGACGCTGCCGGAAAGTAACTCATCCGTGATGCGCCGTGATCCTATCGAGACAACAGGTGAGGGTCCAAGTCGATCTCGGTTCCGTCCGTCACCTCCGCGGCGGCGGCATCGGCAGGTCACAGCGCTGGAGCTCGTACTCCGGCACCCGTTCGATCCGGTACGAGGCGTACTCGACGGCGTTGCGCAGGTTCCGTTTGAACAGCTGCCACGTCAGTTCGGCGCTCGACGAGTCGATCATCTCCCGGGTCTCGGGACACGTCAGCGCGGTTTTCGCCATCGCCACCCAGTCCTCGTCGAGATAGCCGGGCAACCACGGATGGACGTCGACCATGCCCGAATCGGCGACCACCCAGTCGGGGAACAGGATCTTGTCGTGCCCGATCCGCCCGTCCTCGAGACGCTCGGTGTGCGCGGCGAGCGGGTAGGCCAGACCCATCTGGTCGACGACCCGCACGTCCAGCCCCGTGTTCATGCTGGTCATGCCCAGGTTCAGGAAGAAGACCGTGTGCCCGGCCCCGCCCGGCGGGATGGGCTCGGGCGGCGGCACCACGTCCCACGCATCGTAGGACGGGGTGGGCAGCAGCAGACCGCCGTTCGGGGTGTTCGAGATGGCCTCGACCATGGCCCGCATACGCGGGTAATCGAGATAGTCCTCGGCCCGGATGGGGTGCCGATGCCCGGTGTTGAGGGCGTAGAAGGCGCGCTCGTCGACGATGCCGGACCGGCCCACGACGGCACCCTCGGTCATGCCGGTGGTGTTGGCCGCCGCGGCCGTCCACACGACGGTGCCGAGCCACAGCACGGCCAGCACGCCCGCGACCTGCGTCGGCCGGTTGTTGCCGATCTCCGCCCGGTCCGGGATCCGCAGAGGGACGACCGCCACGGGCAGGAGCAGGCAGAACAGCGGCGGCAGGAGGACGCGGCCGTGCATGAAGTCGCCGCCCACGCGAAGCGAGTACAGCGCGAGCACCACACCGGACCCGAGGAAGAGCACGACGACGGCGGTCGGGGTGCGCAGCAGATTCTGGACCCGGAAGATCGTGGCCCGCACGTCGCGCGGATCGGGCCGTGCGGCACCGGCGGTGAGGCCGGCGGCGTCACGGCTGGTGGCGTCGCGGCTGGTGAGGAGGACGAGCGCGGCGAGAAGCACGAGGAACAGCAGTGGCAGCCACAGCAGATACGGCGAGACGAGGTTGCCGAGATATTCGGCGCCCTGCGACCACTTCGCGCCGCCGGCGTCCTTGGCTACCGCGGTGTTCGGATAGGGCAGCCCGTAGTAGCCCATGCGCCAGATCTGGTAACCGACCGGAATCGCCCCGGCCACCGCGACCATCGCGATCCGGATGCGCAGGTCGAGTCCGGGTGCGAGGAACAACACCGCGAGGACGAGCACGGCGACGAGCGCGAGTTCGGGCCGCACGAGCGGGCCGAGCCCGGCGACGAAGGCGGTGGCGAGGATCTGCGCGGTGCCCGGCAGCCTTCCACTGCCCCCCGGTGCGGGGGTCGCCCACCTGGCCATGAGCAGCCACAGCAGAGCCAGCCAGCAGATCACCAGGCAGGATTCGAGGCCCGAGGTCGCGAAGTCGCGGGCCGGGGGCACCGCGATGTAGACGAGGACACCGGCGGGCAGGAGCAGCACGGTTCCCGAGGCCGCCCGCAGCCGCCACCGGTACAGGCGCGCCGCGCCGACCATCGCGAGGACGATCGCACTCGTCGACAGCACGAGAGCGATCGCGAGCACCACGTATTCGAGGCGGATCCCGGTGAGCCATCCACCCGCGTAGACGATGTACGTCCACGCCGTGGAGGTGTTGGCCTCCACGCGCTCCCCCGCGTTGAACACCGGTCCGTTGCCGGCGAGGAGGTTGCGCACGGTCCGCAGAACGATGAGCCCGTCGTCGGCGATCCAGCGCCGCTCCCATGCTCCCCAGAACATCAGGAGCGCGGAGACGATCACGCCCGCGGCGAACACACCGCCGGCGAAGCGGTCATGCCGAACGGGCCGGACCGTACGGGACGGTCCGGCCTCGCTGTCGTGGACGTCGCGCACGACGTCAGAAGAGGTAGACAGCACCGCCGACCACCAGGATCCACACCACCGCGAGCAACTGCAGCACCCGGTCCTGCAGCGCGATCTCCTCGGGTTCGCCGGCTTCACCCCCGTCGACGTCGACCGCGTACCGCAGGATCGCGACGACGAACGGGATCATCGAGATGGCGTACCAGTTGGACCCGGCGACATTGTCCTGCTCGAATGCCCACAGGCCGTAGCAGAGCACCACGGCGGTCGCGGCCACGGTCCACACGAACCGCAGGTAGGTCTCGGTGTAGTACTCGAGCGACTTGCGGATCTTCGCACCGGTCCGGGTTGCGAGGCGCAACTCGGCGTAGCGCTTGCCCGCCGCCATGAACAGTGAGCCGAACGCCATGATCAGCAGGAACCACTGCGACAGCGGGATCTCGGCGGCCACACCACCGGCGATGGCCCGGATCAGGAAGCCCGACGAGACGATGCAGATGTCCAGTACGGCCTGGTGCTTGAGTCCGAAGCAGTACGCCAGCTGGATGCCGATGTAGACCGCCATGACGGCGGCGAGCTGCCAGTTCGCGAGGAACGACAGTGCGATCGAGCCGACGAGCAGCACCACCGCCAGGATGTAGGCCAGTCGCACCGGAAGCACACCGGCCGCGATGGGCCGGAACCGCTTGGTGGGATGCGCGCGGTCTGCCTCGACGTCCATCGCGTCGTTGACGAGGTAGATGCCGGAGGCGGCCATGCAGAAGACGACGAAGGCGAGAGCGACGGGCAACAGCACGTCGACCTGGGTGACCGAACCGGCCGCCATCGGCGCCGCGAGCACCAGGACGTTCTTCACCCACTGCCGGGGGCGGACCGCCTTGACGATCCCGGCACCCAGACTCTTGGGCGCCTCCTTGACGGGTGCCGGTTCCTCGCTCATCGATCTCCCCACTTCGTCTCGGCCCGCGCCACGACGGCCGCGGATGCCGCACCCAGCGCGGCCCCCGCCAGTACATCCGTCGGATAGTGCACGCCCAGCACCAGGCGGGACAGCATCATGGGCGGCACGAGCACCGCGGGAAAGGGTAGCCCGGTGGCGCGGGCGAGCAGCACCGCCGCCGCAGTCGTGGACGTCACATGCGACGAGGGGAAGCTCAGCCGACTCGGCGTCGACACGTTGACCTGCACCGTCGGGTCCACCGGTCGCGGACGGCGCACGACCCGCTTGATCACGACGGACGCCGCGTGGGCACCGAACGCGCCGACCGCCACGCTCGCCCACTTCCGGCGACGGGGACGGTCGACGAGGGCACCGGCGGCGCCGATCGCGATCCAGCCGAGGGCGTGCTCACCGAAGTGCGACATGCCGCGGGCGATCGTCGTCGCTGCGGGTACGGCACCGGCGGTGGCCTGGACGGTCTGCAGCACCCGCACCTCGGTGTCGGTGCTCTTCCAGTGACGTGCAGCCGCAGTGCCGGGGTCAGTTGCCGATTCCGAAGACACGCTCCCACTCCTCCTTGCTGGTCAGGGCGGGAACCGCGTCCCGGTACCGCTTCTTCATCTCGGGGAACCGGCGCGCGAGTTCGCGTCGCAGCCTGAGCGCCTCGGTGAGCAGGGCCTGGGCCTGAGCACGGTCGCGCTTACGGTAGACGACACCCCGACCGTCCGCCGTGGTGACCGTCACGCCGTCGACCTGCGAGAGCAGGAACCACCGCGCGTCGATGGTGGGCACGTTCAGCTGCGGCCGCTCGTGGTGCTCGCGGTTCTCGGGGCGCACGTTGTGCAGCACACCCTTCGCGAGACGCCTGATCTTCGCGACCGCACCCTCGGGCAGTCCGACGGCCCCGACCTCGGCGCCGGATGCCATCGGCAGTTCGGTCGACGACGGCAGCACCACGGCGTCGGGGAAGTTCTTCCGGAGCGCGTGCACCTCGCCGAGGGCACGCGGCAGCAAGTCGAACAGGTTCTCCGGACCGGCGAGGAAGTCCTCGATGGCCTTGTTCTGGATCGCGACCGTCGAGTACTCGAGACACACGAGGTGCTTGATCGTGGCCTTGATCGTGTCGAGCACCATCGGCTTGGCGTCGCCGTGCTGGTGCAGCGCGGCCACGACGAGCCGGTTGCGCAGATGGAAGTACGCCTGCCAGTCGATGGCGTCGTCCTTGTCGCTCCACGCCATGTGCCAGATCGCGGCGCCGGGCATCGTCACCGTGGGGTAGCCGGCCTCCCGTGCCCGCAGGCCGTACTCGGCGTCGTCCCATTTGATGAACAGCGGCAGGGGCTGGCCGATCTCCTCCGCGACGACACGCGGGATCATGCACATCCACCAGCCGTTGAAGTCGACGTCGATGCGTCGGTGCAGGAGCTTCGAGTTCTCCCGGTCGCGCAGCGGCTTGGTGGAGAAGTCGTGGTCGTACTCGACGTTCGGCGCGGCACCCCACATGAAGTTCGAGCGGTGGATGACCTCGCCCATGGTGTGCAGGTGGCTGCGTTCTTGCAGGTTGAGCATCTGCCCGCCGACGAGCATGGGCTTCTTCGCGAATCGCGACAGGGCGAGCGCGCGCAGGATCGAGTCGGGTTCGATCTCGATGTCGTCGTCCATGAACAGGATGTACGGGCTGGAAGTGGTCTTCAGCGCCTCGTACATGATGCGGCTGTAGCCGCCGGAGCCACCGAGGTTGCCCTGGTCGTGGATGACGAGACGGTCGCCGAAGGGTTCGGCGGCCTCCGCGAAGTCGGCCTCGTCGCGCACCTTGCGGGTGCCCTGGTCGGGGATGATGACGGCGTCGACGACGTCCATCACCAGCGGGTCGGACGCGAGCGCACGCAGCGCCTTCACGCAGTCGGCAGGGCGGTTGAAGGTCGGGATGCCCACTGCGACCGAGGCGTGTCCGGGCGCCTCGACAGGTGCGTACCAGCCGGCGGCGTGCAGCGTGACGTCGCTGTCGGTGGTGACGTCGAACCACAGCCAGCCGCCGTCCTCGAACGGCCCCAGGTCGGCGTCGATCTCGACGACCGTGTCGGACCCGCGGAACTCGCGGCCGGTGACGTGGATGCGGCTCGAGTCGGCCTTGCTGCGGTACAGGTCGACGCGGCCGTGGCCGGTGAGTTCGAGTCGCAGCACCACCGAGCCGAGCGTGCTCCAGCGACGCCAGTAGCTCGCCGGGAAGGCGTTGAAGTAGGTGCACAGCGACACCTCGGACTCGGCGCCGATCGCCAGCGTCGTCCGGCTCGTCGCGTGGGCGCGACGCGCGTTGGTGGGCGACTCCTCGAGGTAGAGCGTGCGCACGTCGAGGGGCTCGCCCGGGCGCGGCAGGATGATGCGCTGCAGCAGCGACCGGCCGAGCAGTTCGTCCTCGGTGGCGGGGGCACTCGCCGCCTCGTGCTTCGCGACGGCCGCGTGCTTGGCGGCGCTCACGAGGCGTCCCCGGCGATGGGCGCTCCCGAGTCGAAATGCGGGGCGAGGACGTTGTCGAACATCGACAGCGCGCTCGCGATCGCCATGTGCATGTCGAGGTACTGGTAGGTGCCGAGCCGGCCACCGAAGAGCACCTTGTTGTCCGCGGCTTCCTTCTTCGCGAGGGAGCGATAGGCGTTGAGTTTCTCGCGGTCCTCGGGGGTGTTGATCGGGTAGTACGGCTCGTCGTCGTTCTCGGCGAAACGCGAGTACTCACGCATGATGACCGTCTTGTCGGTCGGGTAGGTGTCGCGCTCGGGGTGGAAGTGCCGGAACTCGTGGATGCGGGTGTAGGGCACGTCGGCGTCGTTGTAGTTCATGACCGGGGTGCCCTGGAAGTCGCCGGTGGGCAGCACCTCGGTCTCGAAGTCGAGGGTGCGCCATCCGAGCCGGCCCTCGGAGTAGTCGAAGTAGCGGTCGAGCGGGCCGGTGTAGACGACGGGGGCTTCCGGGCTCGCGGCACGGACCTCGTCGCGCACCTCGAACCAGTCGGTGTCGAGCCGGACCTCGATCCGCTCGTTCTCCGCCATGTTCTCGAGCCACGCCGTGTACCCGTCGACCGGCAGGCCCTCGTAGGTGTCGTTGAAGTAGCGGTTGTCGAAGGTGTAGCGGACGGGCAGCCGGGTGATGTTGCCGGCGGGCAGTTCCTTCGGGTCGGTCTGCCACTGCTTCGCCGTGTAGTCGCGGACGAACGCCTCGTACAGCGGGCGGCCGATCAGGGAGATCGCCTTCTCCTCGAGGTTCTTCGCGTCGGCGGTGTCGATCTCGGCGGCCTGCTCCTTGATGAGGGCGCGTGCTTCCTCGGGGCTGAAGTACCGGCCGAAGAACTGCGCCACGAGCCCGAGGCCCATCGGGAACTGGTAGGCCTGGCCCTTGTGCATCGCGAAGACGCGGTGCTGGTAGTTCGTGAACTCGGTGAACCGGTTCACGTAGTCCCACACCCGCTTGTTGGAGGTGTGGAAAAGGTGGGCACCGTACTTGTGGATCTCGATACCGGTTTCCGGCTCGGGCTCGGAGTACGCGTTGCCACCGAGATGGTGGCGACG
The DNA here is from genome assembly GCF_004153645.1 of Rhodococcus sp. Q1. Taxonomy (NCBI): domain Bacteria; kingdom Bacillati; phylum Actinomycetota; class Actinomycetes; order Mycobacteriales; family Nocardiaceae; genus Rhodococcus; species Rhodococcus sp. Q1. Next base: position 75,491 of record NZ_SDMJ01000001.1, read on the forward strand.
CTCGATCACGAGCACTCGCTTGCCGAGCTGCGTGGCCGCGCGCTCGGCGATCGTCAGTCCGAAGAATCCGGAGCCGACGACGATCAGGTCGTACTCACCGGTGGAGGGCTGGGGCGCTGATGCAGCAGTCACGGGAGACCAGGGTATGCGACTCCCGCGTGGGGGTGCCCTCTCGGTCCATCGGGGCCGAGAGGGCGATCACACCTACATGTACAGCCGGAGTGCGTCACGGACGAATTCGGCACCCTCCCGGCCGCCGTAGTTCGCTGCGAAACGCTCGTCCTCGACGTACATGTCGGCGAGATCGAGCACGTACTCCCGTGAACTCCCCTCGGGCGTGCCGTATCCCGGGGTACCCGGGATCGACGACAGCCAGGCGACGTGCCGCCGGGCGAGGTCCTGTGCCTCGGGGCCCGCCGGGTCGAGTCCGGCCCCGGCCGCCGCGATCCAGTCGTGGTTCAGCTGCTCGACCTGTTTCGTCCAGTCGCCTCGCGCCTCGCCGTCCATGCCCCGCCACCAGCGGTCGCCGGCGTCGTAGGCGTCCTTGCCCCACCTTTCGACCACTTCGTCCCGGTACTGCGTGTGGTCGAACCCGTCGAACACTTCGTCTGCCACGAGTTCCTCCCCTCTCTCCGTCTTCGCCAGGGTGGTGCGAACCGCCTCGATTCGGCGGTCCAGCTGCCGGCGCTCGTGTTCGAGCAGGTCGAGATGCGTGCGCAGCGCGGTGGTCGTGTCGTCGTGCCCGGCGAGCACGTCGCGCACGACGGGCAGTCCCAGCCCGAGATCGCGCAGCAGCAGGATGCGCTGGAGTCGCACGAGGGCGTCCTCGTCGTAGAACCGCATGCCGTTGCGACCGGTCCGGCACGGCGGCAACACCCCGACCTCGCCGTAGTGACGCAGGGTGCGGCTGGTGACGCCCGCAGCTCGGGCCAGTTCCTGGATGGACCATTCGCGTGGCACGTGCTCACCTCTTCCTTCCGGCTGCGACCAGCGTGCATCGTGACGTTGCGTCAATGTCAACCCTCGTGCACCGCAACGGTGAGACGACCGGCCGGCCGCCCTTCTCGGGCGACCGGCCGGTCGTCGGTAGGTGCCGTGACGGGTTACTCGGCGCTACCCGTGGCGGGGAACCAGTCCTTCAGGAAGCTCGCATCGATCACCTGGGCGCCGAGATCCGGGGTCCACACGATCGCGCCCCCGGTGAAGACCCGGAACTTGCCGATCTCGTCGGGCAGCATCAGTTCGGGGCCGATGGGCGAGCCGAGCACGCTGTCGACGCCGCCGAGGTCCAGATAGGCCTGCTCGATGGGCGAGGTGCCGCTGCCGCTGCCGAAGGGATCGGTGCCGACCTCCGGGCCGGGTTCGGGCGCCGGAGTGATCTCCGGAGCGTCCTCGTCGATACCTTCCTTCACGGTGAACCAGTCGGAACGCAGTCCCAGCTTGGTCCGCGCCTCGGCGCCGGTCGTCTCGATGGTGCGGTCGGAGCCGATCACCCGAACCCGGGTCACACGGCCGCCCTCGGCGCCGAGATTGTTCCGGGAGAGCACCTCGAAAGCCTGCAGGTCGCCGACGCCGAACTTGCTGCCGATCTCGGCCGCGGTGAAGGTCTTGGCCCATTCACGGTTCGGGGCGACCTTGTCGCCCTCGTCCTCGACGGGCGGGAAGGCGCCGCCGGCGGAGTAGCCACCGGTGGAGGCGGAGAACTCGCTGCGCACGACCTCACCGTCCTTCATCAGGACGGTTCCGCGTGTGGTGCGCACACCGTCGTCGGTGCGCGGATCCTCGACACCCGAGCCGCCGTAGACCTGGCAGTCGGTGGTGTCGCAGGTCTGCCACTTCTCGTGACGCTTCTCGGCGAGTGCGTAGGACCGCGCGGCGATGGCCTGCGCCCGCAGGGCCTCGGCGCCGCCGGTGTCCGCCCAGCCGGGCAGGGCCTCGGCGGGAACCACGCTGCGCAGATAATCCTCGACCGAGAGGCGGTTGACGGTGCGCGGGGCGGTGCCGTCGAGCACCACACCGAGCGCGCCGCGGTAGGTCTTGTCGTCCGAGCACATCGTGAGGTGCTCGTTCGCGGGCCGGTCCTCGGCGAGGTCGATCGGGTCGACCCACGGCAGGTCGGTGGCGGCCTGCCACAGCACTTCGCCGCTGCACCCCGCGGTGACGACGACGTTCGCGCCGCCGTCCGGGGTGGGCGTCAGGTGGGCGGCCTCACCGGGCGCGAGCTGCTTTCCGGCGACGATCATTCCGGTGTCGGAATAGACGTCGAGGGTGTGGTCGTCGCGGCCGACGAGGCGCACCGCGATCATCGGATCGTCGACCGTGCCGAGCTCGGTGCCGCCGTAGTAGTGGGCGATGATCCGTTCGGCGGTCCATCCGTCCTGGGCGTAGCCGTAGGCACCCCACTGCCCCATTCCGCGGCCGTGGCCGTGGCCGAAGCCGGTGAACGTGAAGGGTGTGTCGGCCGAAACCGCCTGGACGACATCCGGTGTCGCCTGATCGTTCTGTACGAGAGCGCCCACACCGGCGCCGACGAGCAGTGCGGGGGCCACCCCGAGCGCAGCAGCACGAGCGATGGAGGGACGCCATCCGTTGCGCAGCGGCCTGCCGAGGATGATGCGCCGCCTCCGGATCTTGCCTCTGCGCCCGATGGACTGTCGTGACATGACGTTGCTCCCTCGTTGTCGCTTTCGGCGCGAACTCGTGATCCGCGATATCGGACAATTTCGACCGATCCTCAAGCTCAGGTTGAGGCTTAAGGTTTGCTGCGTCTAGTGTGACAAGAGTGACGGAGCTAGGCAACAAATGTCACAGAAGCAACACAAGAATCACGAGTTACAGAACTTTCGTGGCCGATCCGGACTACGAAAGCGACACGTAAGGGACGATCCGAAGTCGGAACCCGTCCGTTCGAGCACCAACGACAGGGAGTAGCAAACAGTGCCGCATCGCCGCCCCAAGCCGTCGATCGTCCTGGGTGCCGTCGCCGCCCTGGCCGTCGCGACGCCCTTCGCCGTCTCCGGGCTGACCAGCACCGCTCCCGAGATCCGGCCTGCCAACGACACCGTCGAGGCGGTGGCACCCGATATCGCGGAAGTCGTGCTCGCCTCGGTGCCCGACCTGATCATCCCGCTCGAGGAACTGACCGGTCTCAACCTGCCCGATCTCAGCCTGAAGCAGATCGTCGACGGGCTTCCCCAGATCACCACCGCGCCCGACCCGAACGGCGGGATCGTCCAGCGCGTCGGCGCGACCGTCAAGGAACTCACCCGCGACACCCCCTTCAGTCTCGTCGCCCTCGCGGCCGAGGACGTCGCCGCCACCGACGCGCTCATCCGCGCCCGGCACGACGACGGCAGCTGGGGTCCGTGGACCGCGACCGAACCGATCGAGACACGCGCCGACGACACCGCCGAGGCGGGGCGGACGGGCACCGAGCCGATCTACGTCGGCGCCACGCGTGCGGTGCAGGTGCTGCTGACGCCGCGTCCCGGCCCCGAACCGAACCTCGCCGGAGCGGAGGCCCCGCCGGCACCTCCGGCACCCGGAGCTCCCCCAGCAGAGGCTCCCGCACCCGGAGCCCCGGCTCCGGAAGCACCGGCCGAGGCCCCGGCCCCCGTCGACGAGGCACCCGCGCCGGTCGCCGCGCCCGCCGCGGACGCGCCCGACCTCGGATATGTGCCCGCGTCCTCGTCCCGGCCGCTGCGCGAGAACCCGCTGCAGGCGGCCGCCGAAGCGGTCAGCGCAGTGCTCATCTCGCCCGGCAGCAGCGAGTCGGACGCGCACCTCGAGGACATCGCGAGCCCGCTCGGCAGCTCCGGCCTGAAGGTCATCACCCGCCAGCAGTGGGGCGCCGACGAGTCGATGCGGTGCCAGAATCCGACCTTCGACGACTCGCTCGGCGGCGCGACCGTGCACCACACCGCGGGGAGCAACAACTACTCGAAGGCCGAATCCGCCGAGATCGTGCGCGCGATCTACGCGTACCACGCACGGACGCTCGGCTGGTGCGACGTCGGGTACAACACGCTCGTCGACAAGTACGGCCAGATCTTCGAGGGTCGCGCCGGTGGTCTCGAGCGCAACGTCCAGGGCGCCCATGCGGGTGGATTCAACGAGAACACCCACGGCATCGCGATCATGGGCGACTTCTCCACCCAGGCACCGCCGCAGGCCGCGATCGATGCGGTCGGCAAGTTCCTCGGCTGGCGTCTGGCACGCGCGGGACTCGACCCCAAGGGCCGCACCACCATGTACTCCGAGGGCACCTCGTTCACCCCGTACCCCAGTGGCACAGCGGTGGATCTGCCGATCATCTTCGCGCACCGCGACGTGGGCAACACCAGCTGCCCGGGCGACGGCGCCTACGCGCAGCTGGGCCAGATCCGCGACATCGCCGCAGCTGCGGCGAAGGGCGGCGGTGGCAGCCCGCAGCCGTCGAAGCCGGAGCCCTCGAACCCGAAACCGTCGAACCCGTCACCGTCGAACCCGTCGCCGAACGTGCCGGACATCAACGTCGGAGCGCTGGCCTCGGGATCGGCCGACACGGCCGAGGGTGCGGTCGACGACCTGATCCGCCTCAGCGGTCACCCGCTGGTCCAGAAGTGGCTCGCCGAAGGCGGCGAACTCGGCCGGCTCGGACAGGCAGTGACCTCGATCCTTCCCGCGATCAAGAACGGTTTCGAACGGGTCGATTTCGTCAACGGTGCCATCTACACATCACCGAACGGCGGAACATGGACGGTACTCGGCGAGATCTACAAGGCGTGGGAGAAGAACGGACTCGACGCTGGTGAGCTGGGGTTGCCCACCAGCGACGAGTACCGGGTGCCGGACGGTCGGCGTTCGGACTTCGAGTTCGGCTCGCTGATCTTCAACGAGGTCACGGGTGTCGTCACCAAGGTGCTGCGCGCCTACGACGACGCCTACGACCAGGCGCTGCAGAATCAGCCGGCCGACGTCGCAGGACCCGCACCCGAGGGTGCCCCTGCGCCCGAACCGGCACCTGCGCCGGAACCGGCACCCGAGCCGGCGCCCGCGGGCTGATCCGCAGCGCACCGGCAGGAACGAGTCACCGCCACCACCGTTCGAGAACGCGGGCCACCCCGTCCTCGACGTTGGTGGCGGTGACTTCGTCTGCGACCGACTTCGCGTCCGGATGCGCGTTCTCCATCGCCACACCGTGACGCGCCATCGACAGCATCGGGATGTCGTTGGGCATGTCCCCGAAGGCCACGAGAGTCTCGTGGGGAACACCCAGCAACCGCGCCATCTCCTGCAGACCGGATGCCTTCGTGACCCCCGCGGCGGAGATCTCGATCAGTCCGTGGGTGGTCGAATACGTGACGTCGACCAGCCCGTGCAGCTTCGGCACGAGAGCCTCCGCCATCTCCCGGCTGGTCGCGCCGGGGAGCCGGACGAGCAGCTTGATGGCGGGCTCACCGACCACCTCGTGCTCGGCGAGCTCGGTGTTGTCCGGATTCAACCAGGCGTGTTCGTATCCGGGAGCGCTGACGAACTGCGGCGTCGCCGCGTCGTGGGCCCGCTCCCCCACCCGCTCCGCGGCCAGACCACACCCCGGAAGCACCGACGAGGCCACCTCGGCCAGCCACGCCAGTTCGTCCGCCTCGAGCACTGCGGCGCTGAGCACGCGGTCGGTGGCACTGTCGTAGAGCACGGCACCGTTCGCGCACACCGCCATCGGCGCGTATCCCAGCTCCTCGACCACCGGCGCGATCCAGCGCGGCGGGCGACCGGTGGCCAGAACGAAGGGGGTGCCGGAGTCGACCACCGCATGCACCGCGGCGCGGGTCCGATCGGACACCTTCTCGGTGTCGTCGATCAGAGTGCCGTCGACGTCGGTGGCCACCAATCCGGGACGCGTCCCGTCGGTGGGGACAGGACGCGACGCGCCCGTGCCGTGGTCCCGATGCGGTTCTCGACTCGACTGTGCGTTCACTCCGTCATTGTGCCGAAGTACCGGGCCCGTCGCCGCCCGCATCGTTGCTCTCGCTGCCGGCAGTACCTTCACGTGTGGCACGCTCGCGCGCCTTCCGCGCTCGACGCTCGGCGGCCGCCGCCTCGTCCAGAGCCGTCGCCTCCTCGAGGGTCGGCGCGGAGCCACCCAGACGGCGGGGTACCCAGTAGGCGCCGGGCTCGTGGACGTAGCCGTCCTGCACCCTGTGGAGCATCTCCTCCATGGTCGCGTGGAGTTGCGCGGTCATCTCCGCGGCCGGCTCGTACGGCTGGACGGGAGCGCCCACCTCGATGGTGATCGGGGTGTTCGTCCGTCCGAGCCGCTTCGGGTGCCCCTTCGTCCACACCCGCTGGGATCCCCAGATGACCATGGGGATCACCGGGACACCGGCTTCGTTCGCCATCCGTGCCGCGCCGGACCGGAACGCCTTGAGCTCGAAGCTGCGGCTGATCGTCTCTTCCGGGAACACCCCGACGAGCTGCCCGTCGCGCAGCGCCTGCACGGCGAGACGGTAGGACTCGCCGGCGTCGCCGCGGTCGACGGGGATGTGCTTCATCGCGCGCATCAGGGGACCGGAGATCTTGTGGTCGAAGACTTCCTTCTTGGCCATGAAGCGGATGTACCGCTTGGTGGCTCGCGCGGGGATCCCGGCGTAGGTGAAGTCCATGTAACCGGTGTGGTTGATCGCGATGACCGCACCACCTGTCGCGGGGATGTTGTGTTCCCCGGTGATGTCGAATTTCAGCCCTTGCGCTGCGAAGAGCGTGCGAGCGACACCGATGATGGTCCGATAGAAGGGTTCCACGCCGGTCAGCCTAGCGGGGTGCCCGGGCCACGCCCACCGGATGCGTCGCCAGGTGCCGACGAATGTGCCGGTTCCGGCTCCCCTACCCTGGACGGTACGTAGGTCAGCACGTCAGGAGGCAGAAGGTGCAGATCACCAGCGTCGGACACGCCGGTTTCCACATCCGGACCGAGGCGGGGTCCATCCTGTGCGATCCGTGGGTGACCCCCGCGTATTTCGCGTCGTGGGTGCCGTTCCCCGACAACACGCGTCTCGACTGGGACGCCCTCGGCGACGTCGACTACCTGTACGTCTCGCACCTGCACAAGGATCATTTCGATCCCGACACGCTGAGCAGGCACGTCAACAAGGATGCGACCGTCCTGCTGCCCGATTACCCGGTACCGGACCTGCGTCGCGAACTCGAGAAGCTCGGCTTCACGAAGTTCTTCGAGACCACCGATTCGGTGAAGCACACGGTCTCGGGCCCCAAGGGTGATCTGGACATCATGATCATCGCCTTGCGCGCGCCCGCGGACGGGCCGATCGGCGATTCCGGCCTCGTCGTATCCGACGGTGAGACCACCGTGTTCAACATGAACGACGCGCGGCCGATCGACATGGACGTGATGCTCGACGCGTTCGGAAGGATCGACATCCATCTGCTGCAGTACTCGGGGGCCATCTGGTACCCGATGGTCTACGACATCCCGAAGAAGACGAAGGCCAATTTCGGCAAGCAGAAGCGCCAGCGCGGGATGGATCGTTGCCGCAGCTACATCGACCAGGTCGATGCCACCTGGATCGTGCCGTCGGCCGGCCCCCCGGTCTTCCTCGACGACGACCTGCGCGACCTCAACGACGACCACGGCGACGAGGGCAACATCTTCCCCGACCAGCAGGTCTTCCTCGAGCAGTTGCGGATCCACGGTCGCGACGGCGGACTGCTCATGATCCCCGGCTCGGTGGTGGATCTGAAGGGCAGCGAGCACATGACGCTCACGCACCCGATCCCCGACGATCAGGTCGAGGCGATCTTCACCGACAAGGCCGCCTACATCGAGGACATGGCGCAGCGTTTCGCGCCGGTCATCGCCGCGCAGAAGGCGGCCTGGGCACCTGCCGAGGGCGAGCCGTTGCTGCCCGCGCTCCGGGCGAAGTTCGAGCCGATCATGGCGCAGTCCGATCTCATCTGCGACGGCATCGGCTATCCGGTGGGTCTCGTGATGGGCGACGAGACCGTGGTGCTCGACTTCCCCAAGCGGGTCGTGCGCGAGCCGATCGAGGGAGAAGGCAAGTACCGCTACGGTTTCCGCATCGCACCCGAATTGGTGCGCACGGTTCTCCGCGACGACGAACCCGACTGGGTCAACACGATCTTCCTGTCCACCCGATTCACCGCGTGGCGCATCGGCGGATACAACGAGTTCCTCTACACCTTCTTCAAGTGCCTCACCGACGAGCGCATCGCGTACGCCGACGGCTGGTTCGCCGAAGCACACGACGACTCTGCGTCGATCGAGTTGGGCGGCTACGAGATCCAGCGTCGCTGCCCTCACCTGAAGGCAGATCTGTCGAAGTTCGGTGTCGTCGAGGGCACGACGCTGACCTGCAACCTGCACGGCTGGCAGTGGGATCTCGAGTCGGGCCGGTGCAAGACGTCGAAGGGACACGAGCTGCGCAGCAGCAAGCTGTGATCCGCACCCGACAGAACAACCTCACGATCGATCCCGGGCGGGTCGCGCCGGGGGCAACAGCCTCGGCGCGACCACACCCAGCCCGATCAGCGGAAGTACCGTCACCGCGACCAGCACCGACATCGGCAACCACAGCGAGCCGAGCGCGTAACCGGCGAAGACCGCGACCGACAGCACCTCGCTCGTGAGACCGACGACGGACGAGACGGTCGCCCGTGCGCGACCGGACATCGTGTCCTGCAGGCGTGCCTCGGCGACGATCGCCGTGTTGTGCAGCGCGCCGTAACCCACACCGATCGCCGTGAATCCGGCGATCCCTCCGGTGAGCGCCCCGCCCGCGATGAGTGCCGACCCGACCGTCACGACGACACCCATCGTGCGGCCGCTCATCGATGCCGTCCGCCCGGCGGTCGCAGCGCCGACCACCTGCCCGACCGCCGTCAGCGCGACCAGCACGGGCACGAATCCGGTCTCCGCCCCCGATTCGCGTGCGAGCAGCGCGAAGTACTCGTCGAAGGCGAGGCAGGCGAGCAGTGCCGCCGCGAGGACCACCGATCGTCGCACCGCCCGGCCGGTGCGGATCTCGGACGTTCCCGCGCGCAGCGACGACATGTAGCGGGCGAGGACGGTGTCGCCGCTGCCGGCGATCTCGTCGGCCTCCTCCACCTTCGGGGCGGCGGGAAGGGTTCCCACGAGCGCGATGTCGACGACGGTGATCGCGACCGACACCCAGCCGACGAGTGCGTATCCGCCGAGTTCGAACAGCGGTGCCGCCGTGAGGATCGCGACGAAGACGCACGTCATCTCGCCCGCGGCGGCGTAACCCATGATCGCCGCGTAGCGGTGTTCGCCGCCGCGCGCGGCGAGTTCGTCGTAGACGAGGGCCTCGAAGGTGCCGGATTTCATCGACTCGCTGACACCCCACAGGACGAAGCCGAGCGCGAATCCCCAGTAGCCGGGCCAGACGAGCCACATCGTGAACGCGGCGGTGAGCAGGGCACCGCTGCCGAACAGCAGACCGCGACGGGAGACGGTGTCGGCCCAGGCGCCCGAGGGCACCTCGGAGACGAAGGCGACGACCGACCACAGGACGAACAGCGACGAGATGGAGCGGGTGTCGAGTCCGTGATCCTCGAACAGCAGCGCGTACAGCCCGTAGAGCGGCACGAACTCACGGACGGACGCGTACGCGACCACCCGCACGGACAGCGAGGTCACCGGGCCGGATCAACATCGACGGCGCATGGAACGAGAATGGCACGCCCGGCTCCCCATGTCACGCCCTCCGCGGTGGGATACGGTCGGTCATCGTGAGCACGGACGAGCACCAGCAGCGGCAGCGTACCTACACGTGGGAGGACCCGGCGCCGACGTCGGCGGCCAACCGCGACATGCACGGTCTCGACTTCCTGCGCGGGCTGATCGACGGGACGATCCCGCACCATCCCACCTCCCGCACGCTCGGCTTCACCGTCACCGACGCCGGCCAGGGCTTCGCCGAGGTCGCCCTCGAGCCGGAGGAGTTCCACGCCAACGCGGTGGGCAGCATCCACGGCGGCGTACTCGCCACCCTCTTCGACACCGCGATGGGTTTCTGCGTCGCGAGCACCCTCGAGGCCGGGGTCGGCTACACGACCCTCGACCTGCAGGTGCGCTACGTCCGTCCGGTACAGACCGGCAAGGGTGTCGTCCGCGTGCAGGGCTTCTGCGAGCACACCGGTCGTCGCACCGCGACCGCGCGCGGCGAGGCCCGCGACTCCGAGGGACGCCTGCTCGCGACGGGTTCGACCACCTGCCTGATCCTGCGCTGACAGTTCTCAGGCGCCGGGTTCGAGCACCTCACGCCCGACGAAGGGCACGAGCGCCTCGGGCACCTTCACCGAACCGTCGGCCTGCTGGTGGTTCTCGAGCAGCGCGACGAGCCATCGGGTGGTCGCGAGCGTGCCGTTGAGGGTCGCGGCAGTCTGCGGCTTGCCGTTCTCGTCGCGGTAGCGGACGTTCAGGCGACGCCCCTGGAAGGTCGTGCAGTTCGACGTCGACGTGAGCTCGCGGTACCGCTCCTGCGTGGGCACCCAGGCCTCGCAGTCGAACTTGCGGGAGGCCGACGACCCGAGATCACCGGCGGCGACGTCGATGACGCGGTACGGCACGTCGATGGCGGCGAGCATCTCCCGTTCCCAGCTCAGCAGACGCTCGTGCTCCGCGGCGGCCTCCTCGGGCCGGCAGTAGACGAACATCTCGACCTTGTCGAACTGGTGCACGCGGATGATGCCGCGGGTGTCCTTGCCGTAGCTGCCCGCTTCGCGACGGAAGCACGACGACCAGCCCGCGTACCGCTTCGGCCCTGTCGACAGGTCGAGGATCTCGCCCGAGTGGTAACCCGCGAGCGGCACCTCGGAGGTGCCCACGAGGTAGAGGTCGTCCTCCTCGAGCCGGTACACCTCGTCGGCGTGCTGACCGAGGAAGCCGGTGCCCTGCATGACTTCGGGACGCACGAGCACGGGCGGGATCATCATCGTGAACCCGTTCGCGGTGGCCTTCTGTGCGGCGAGCTGCAGCAGACCCAGCTGCAGCAGCGCACCGTAACCGGTGAGGAAGTAGAACCGGGCACCGGAGACCTTGGCGCCGCGCTCCATGTCGATCAGCCCCAGCGACTCACCGAGCGCGAGGTGGTCCTTCGGTTCGAAGTCGAAGGTGGGCAGCTCACCGACCGTCTCGAGCGTGACGAAATCGTCCTCACCGCCGGCGGGCACACCGTCCTGCACGACGTTGGAGATCGCCAGGTGCGCGCGGTCGAAGGCCTCCTGCGCGGCGTGCTGTTCGGCCTCGAGTTCCTTGACCTTCGCGGCCAGCTCCTTGGCGCCGTCGAGCAGCGCGGGGCGTTCCTCGGGGGACGCCTTGCCGACCTTCTTGCCCAGTGCCTTCTGCTCGGCGCGTGCGTTGTCGCCGGCGAGGACCGCGGCACGACGGGAGGCGTCGGCCTCGAGCAGCACGTCGACGAGGCCCGGGTCCTCCCCCCGCATGCGCTGCGACTCGCGGACGGCATCGGGATTCTCGCGGAGGAACTTGAGGTCGATCACGGGATCGAAGCCTACCGCTGCCAGAATTCCAGGTAGTCGTCGCGCCCGAACATCTTCGCTGTGTCCTCCGCGGTGGGATGTCCGTGACGCGGGTTCGCACCGGCCGCGGCGAGCACCCGCACGACCGCCTCCGCGCCCTTGAAGACCGCACCCGCGAGAGGCGACTGGCCGCGGTCGTTGAGCCGATCGACATCGGCTCCTCGGTCGACCAGGGCCTGTACGGCCTCGGCGTGTCCGTGATAGGACGCCAGCATGAGCAGCGTGTCGCCGGTCTCGTTGGTGAGGTTCACGGGAACCCCGGCATCGACGTATGCGGTGAGTGTCCCGACGTCTCCCTGGCGGGCGGCGTCGAAGGTCTGCCTGGCGATCTCGAGAATCTGCGGATCGATCGGGTCGTCGGCCATGAGCCGAAACTACCCGCGTCCACCCGAACGGGCATGATGGAAGTGATGGCCGAAGACAACAAGCCCAAGCCCGACCGTCGCCCGCCCTCGGCGCGGTTGACCCGACGCGCCCTGGTGCTCGTCGCGGCCGGTGCCGTCCTGGCGGCGATCGCGACGTTCGTCGTCGCGGGGTTCCAGGGCACCGGCAGCGGGGACGAGAACGGCGGCGCCGGCATCAGCACCACCGGCGCGGTCGCGGGGGAAGCGTTCGGTACCGCCACCTCCGGCGACTGCCTGAACTGGAGTGCTCTCGACGCGAGCGACCTCGCGAAGGTCGACTGCACCGAAACACACCTGTTCGAGGTGGCCGCCGACATCGACCTGAGCCTGTATCCCGGCACCGAGTGGGGGCCGGGATCGCGGTTCCCGTCGGTCACACGCTTCACCGAGTTGCGCGACGAGCAGTGCGCACCGGCCGCGCTGGACTATCTCGACGGCCGGTTCGACCCGCACGGCAAGTTCAGCATCGGCCTGATCAATCCCGGTGAGGCGGGCTGGGCGGCCGGCGAACGCACCCTGCGGTGCGGTCTGCAGTTCTCGTCGACCACAGGCAACCTCCTGCCGATCAAGGGCCGGGTCGCCGACCAGGACCAGTCCCGCGCATGGGACGTCGGTGTCTGCATCGGCATCAACAACGGCGTGCCCGCCGATCCGGTGGAGTGCTCCAAGCCGCACGCTTTCGAGGTCGTCGCGGTGGTCGACCTGGGCGGGCAGTTCCCCGGTGGCCTGCCGAGCATCGAAGACCAGGACGGCTATCTCGAGGAGACGTGCACGCGCCTGGTCGGCGAATACCTCGGCGACCCGGAGGCACTGCGCAACAAGACGCTGACACTGTTCTGGGACAACCTCGACTACGACAGCTGGCTCGCCGGCAGCCGCAAGGTGAACTGCTCGATCGGCAAGCAGGTCGAAGGTGGTGGCTTCTCGTCGATCACCGGCAGTGCCAAGGGCGACATCCTCATCGACGGCCAGCCGCCCGTGCCGCCACCGCCCGTTCCCGAAGGCCGGTCGCTGCCGACGCCGTTGCCGGGCGCCGTTCCCCTTCCGGGGTCCTGACGTGCCGGTGCACATGGAGGACGAGCACTTCGAGGAGCTCGTCTCGGAAGCGCTCGACGAGATCCCACGCGAACTCGCGCGGGCGATCGACAACGTCGTAGTGCTCGTCGAGCCGCGTCACGAGGACGAACCGGATCTGCTGGGTCTGTACCAGGGAGTCGCGCTCACCGAGCGCGACAGCCACTATGCGGGATCGCTACCGGACACGATCACGATCTACCGCGACGCGATCCTCGACATCTGCGACAGTGACGACGACGTGGTGCACGAGGTGCTCGTCACCGTCGTCCACGAGATCGCGCACTATTTCGGAATCGGCGAAGAGCGCCTCCACCAGCTGGGCTGGGGCTGAGGCGCTCTCCGCAATCGGTACCGGGTGCTACTTGTTGCGCGCGGCGGTCGCCTTGTCGAGGCGCGGACCCTTGGCCTTGCGCTGACCGAAGTGCGGGCTCAGCGTCGAGACGACGAACATGATGACGGTTCCGACAGCGACGACGGCCACGGTGAGCCACACGACGATGACGCCGAAGAGTTCCAACATGCCCGGTTACCTCCACAGTCGATGTCACTTCGAGGCAGACGACACACGTCCGCCCCGGGGGTCACCCTACCGTCCGCGTTCCGCCGGGTGACGACCGACTCCGACCGCACTCCGGTGAAAGCTCGGACAGTGGTGAAGTGCCCGAGCTTCGGCGTCACCGGGAGGCGGACGCGAGGGCAGGGAGGACGTGGTGCTCGAGCAGTGGCGCGAGATCGCCGGGCAGCGGAAGGGCCGCCGGATCGAGCCAGCGCGTCTCCGCGATCTCCGCAGATGCACCGGCGACCTCCACGAGCGGATGCTCGTACACGGTTCCTTCGAGCCGGTAGCCGGGTTCGTTGGCAGCGTCCGCGGCGAAGACACCGACGAGACGCAGCGACGCGAGGTCGAGCACCGCGCCGATCTCCTCCGCGCATTCGCGAACGGCGGTCTCGGCAGGGGTCTCCCCCGGATCGGGCTTGCCTCCGGGCAGCATGAATCGCGACGTGTTCCGCTTCCGCACGGTGAGCACCTCACCGGCGGCGTTGCGGAGAACGACGGCACTGACGACGATCACCCGGTCCTGAGTCACCGGATCATCGTAGGCGCCCCGGAACAGGCTGTAGCCGCCGTCGACGAGAGCCGAACTCCCGAAGGATTCTCAGGTGGCCGGGTGGTGACCCACGATCCGCAACGCGATCACGATGTACCGCTGCGCGATCTGCGCGGGGGTGAGGGGTCCGTCGAGCTGGTACCAGCGGACGATGGACTGGAACATCCCGAGGAGTGCTCGCACGGCCTCGTCGACGTCGTCGACATCGAACACCCGTTGTTCCACACCCTCGCGCACCAGGTCGAGCATCATCAACTCGAGACGCTTGCGGGTCGCGGCGTAGGTTCGGCGGTTCTCCGAGGAGATATGGCGCACTTCGGAATCCAGCCCCGAACGCTGTGCGCGGTGGGTCATGTTCAGCACGATCGCCTCGACGGCGTTGACGAAACGGACGACCGGGTCGTCGCCGCCGTCCGCGACCGCCGCCGACACACGGTCGATGAGGTCGAGGACGGCGGCGTCGAGCAGCGTGACGAGAACGGCTTCCTTGTTCTCGTAGTGGTAGTACAACGCAGGCACCGTCACGCCGACCCGACGGGCCAGGTCGCGCACGGTGGTTCCGTGGAAGCCGTTCTCGCTGAACGCTTCCAGCGCGTGTTCGAGGATGGGGTCGAGCCCCAGAGGCTGGAACTCGCGCCAATCCGCGGACTGTACGTCCGCGCGGGGCGTGCCGGATTCCTCGGCCTCGAATGCCCGGGTCATCGACCCCCTCCTCTCACGGATGGTGCCAGGATCAGCGCGGCGCCATGCGGATTGCGCCGTCGAGACGGATGACCTCGCCGTTGAGCATCGGGTTCGACACGATGTGCGCGGCCAGGGAACCGTACTCGGACGGGTCGCCCAGACGCGCGGGGTGCGGCACCTGCTGCCCGAGGGAGGCCTGGGCCTCTTCCGGCAGCGAACCGAGCAGCGGGGTCTTGAACAGGCCCGGCGCGATGGTGACGACGCGGATGAGCAGCGACGCGAGGTCGCGGGCGATCGGCAGGGTCATGCCGACGACGCCACCCTTGGACGCCGAGTAGGCGGCCTGGCCGATCTGGCCGTCGAAGGCCGCGACGGAAGCGGTGTTGATGATGACGCCGCGCTCGCCGTCGATCGGCTCGGTCTTCGCGATGCGCTCGGCAGCGAGACGGATGACGTTGAACGTGCCGAACAGGTTGACGTCGACGACCTTCTTGAACGCGTCGAGCGGGAAGGCACCCTTCTTGCTCACGGTCTTGACGGCGTTGCCGATACCGGCGCAGTTCACCGCGACCCGCAGCGGGCCGAGCGATTCGGCGACGTCGAGTGCCTCGGTGACGGCGGCCTCGTCGGTGACGTCGGCGGCGACGAAGCGGACTCGGTCGCCGAGCTCCTTGGCGATGGTCTCACCGTTCGAGGACGGCAGGTCGATGATGACGACCTGGGCCCCGTCGTTCAGCAGTGCCTTGACGGTGGCGAGACCGAGGCCGGAGGCACCGCCGGTGACGACGGCGACGCTGTCGTTGATGATCATTGATTACCCTTTCGAGAGTGGTTGTGGGTCAGAGGCGTTCGATGATGGTGGCGTTGGCCATGCCCGCGCCCTCACACATGGTCTGCAGGCCGTAGCGACCGCCGGTGGCCTCGAGGTGGTTGACGAGGGTGGACAGCAGGCGGGTGCCCGACGAGCCGAGCGCGTGGCCCAGCGCGATGGCGCCGCCCCACGGGTTGAGCTTGGCCGGGTCGGCGCCCAGCTCGTGTGCCCAGGCGAGCGGCACGGGCGCGAAGGCCTCGTTGACCTCGTAGGCGTCGATGTCGTCGATGCCCAGGCCGGCGCGGGCGAGGACCTTCTGCGTCGCGGGGATCGGCGCGGTGAGCATGAAGACCGGGTCGTCGCCGGCGACGGAGAACGAATGGAAGCGGGCGCGCGGGGTCAGGCCCAGCCTGTTCGCCAGCTCCTCGCTCATGATGAGCGCGGCCGACGCACCGTCGGTGAGCAGCGAGGAGTTGCCGGGGGTGATGACCCACTGCGCCTCGGGGAACCGGGCCGCGTACTCCTCGGTGTGGAACGACGGTTTCAGACCGGCGAGGCCCTCGGCGGTGGTGGAGGCACGCAGCGTCTCGTCGACGGTGTGCTGCACCTGTTCGCCCGCGGCGTTCTCGACGGTGATCGGGACGATCTCCTTGTCGAAGCGGCCGGCTTCGTAGGCCGCGGCGGCACGCTGGTGCGACTGCGCGGAGTAGGCGTCGAGGGCGTCGCGGTCGAACTTCCACTTCGCGGCGATGAGTTCGGCCGAGATGCCCTGGTTGACCAGTCCCTCGGGATAACGGGCGCGCACGCTCGGGCCGTGGGTGTCCTGACCGAGCGTGGCAGTGCCCATCGGGATGCGGCTCATGGACTCGACACCGCACGCGATGACCATGTCGTAGGCCCCGGCGATGACGCCCTGTGCGGCGAAGTGCGCAGCCTGCTGGCTCGACCCGCACTGGCGGTCGATGGTGGTCGCGGGCACCGACTCGGGGAAGCCGGCGGCGAGGAGCGCGGTGCGCGAGATGTTGAGGGATTGTTCGCCGGCCTGGGCGACGCAGCCGCCGATCACGTCGTCGACCTGCGCGGGATCGATGCCGTTGCGTTCGACGAGCGAACGCAGGACGTGGGCGAGGAGTTCGACGGGATGGGTGCCGGACAGGGCGCCGCCCGGCTTGCCCTTGCCGACGGCGGTACGGACGACGTCGACGATGACAGCGGTGGTCATGACGCTCCTTTCGAAAGTGCAACGTGCGGGCCGGAGACGTTCCCAGCGGCGTACTTATCGATCGCTAAAAGCTCTACCACGGACTTAACGCTCGGTCAATGATCTCTGAGAGCTAGCGCACGCTAAGCACTTCTGATAGTGATGGATCACGACTCGAGTCGAGGAGACGCCCGTGCGCGCAGCGCAATTGATCGAACACGCCGGCCCCGACGCCGTCCGCGTGACCGACATCCCCGAACCCGAGGCGGGCGATTCGCTCGTCCTCGTCGACCTGCACGCCGCCGGTGTGTCCTTCCCCGATCTGCTGCAGACGGCCGGCAGCTACCAGATGGTCCGGCCGCTGCCGTGCGTGCTCGGTGCCGAAGCTGCGGGCATCGTCCGCAGCGCCCCGGAAGGCAGCGGCCTCGTCGCCGGGCAGCGCGTCGCCGTACTGTCCCTCACCGGATCGTGGCAGCAGACCGTCGCACTGCCGCGCGAACTGGTGTTCCCCCTGCCCGACAGCGTCTCGCTCACCGCCGCTGCCGGGATGCTCATGAACTACTTCACGGCGCACTTCGCGCTCGACGAGCGCGCCCGGCACCGGGCCGGCGAGACCGTCCTCGTCCACGGTGCGGCCGGTGGTCTCGGGGTGGCGTCGCTGCAGGTCGCGGCGGCACTCGGACTCGAGACGATCGCGGTGGTGAGCACCGAGGAGAAGGCCGCGGTGGCGAAGGCCAACCGCGCGACCCACACCGTCCTCGCCGAGGATTTCAAGGACCGCGTCCTCGAACTGACCGGTGGGCGCGGAGCGGACATCGTGCTCGATCCCGTCGGCGGCGACCGGTTCACCGACAGCCTGCGCAGCCTCGCGCCGGGTGGGCGTGCCGTCGTTCTCGGTTTCACCGCCGGCAGCATCCCCACCGTGAAGGTCAATCGCCTTCTGCTCGCGAATATTTCGGTCGTCGGCGCCGGGTGGGGTGAGTACCTCCGCACCGCCCCCGACCATCCGGCGCGGCAGTGGGCCGCGCTCGAACCGTTGCTGCGCGACGGGACGCTCGTCGTCCCCGAACCCACGCTCCACCCACTCGCCGAGGCACCCGCCGCGCTGCGCTCGCTCGAGAACCGTTCCGCGACCGGCAAGGTCGCGCTCGACCTGACGTCCCGACCCTAGGAGCACAGCCATGACCGACGACCTGCCCGGTGTCGACACCACCGTCGACGACGGCGTCCTGCGCGTCACCCTGAACCGGCCCGCGCGGATGAACGCGGTGAAGACCGAGACACTCGACGCAATCGCCGAGGTCTTCGAGAAGTACGCCGGCGACCCGTCCGTCCGTGTCGCGGTGCTCACCGGTGCGGATCGCGCGTTCTGCTCGGGCGCCGACATCGCCGGCCGCGATCTGAACGCTCCCCCCAGCGCCGAGACGATCGACGCCGCCAACCGGGTCACCGCCGCGATCCGCGCGTTCCCGCGTCCCGTCGTCGGTGCCGTCAACGGGGCAGCAGCCGGCGTCGGTGTATCCCTGGCTCTCGCATGCGATCTCACCGTGTCGAAGGAGTCGGGCTACTTCCTGCTCGCGTTCACGAAGATCGGGTTGATGCCCGACGGCGGTGCGTCCGCGCTCGTCGCCGCGTCGATCGGTCGCGCGCGGGCATTGAGGATGGCCCTGCTGGCCGAGCGACTCCCGGCCCGGGAGGCCCTGGCTTCCGGGCTCATCGCGGACGTCTACGCGGACGACGAATTCGACGGTGCCGTGGAGGCTCTCGTGCAGCGGCTCGCCGACGGTTCGTCGGCCGCCTTCGCATCGACGAAGAACGCGATCAACGACGCGACGCTCACCGAACTCGACAATGCCTTCGCCCGCGAGCGCGAAGGGCAGCTCGTCCTGCTCGCCAGCGCCGACTTCACCGAGGGCGTGACGGCCTTCCAGGAGAAGCGCACCGCGAACTTCCGTCGCTGAGCCGTCGACGATTTCGGTGGATCCGGCCTCGCCGAGCGGGGTCGGATCCACCGAAATCGTTTCAGGCGTCGGGGATCACGCGTTCGACGGCCGCCCGCACCAACTCGGCGACACGGTCCTCGTCGACGATCCCGGGAAGAGTGAGCCGGTCGAGCACGAGCCAGTTCAACGCGAGATAGAGCAGCACGACGGCGTCCTCACCGCCGGGCAGACCGGAGTGCCGGTAGTTGGCGATGTTGAAATCCAGGTCGGCGCGCACCCGCTCGGTGAGCAGGGTCTGCAGTTCGGGACGCCGGGTCGCTTCGAGGCGTAGTTCGAGGAGCGCGAGATAGCCGGCGCGGAACCGGATGAGCCGGTCGACCACCTCCGTCATCAGCTCGACCATGGATTCGCGGGTCTGCGGCGACTGCGACTGCGCCATGACCTCGTCGGCGGGCAGGAGCCGCTCGTAGTAGCGATGCCCCACCTGGACGAGCAGCTCGTCACGGTTGGCGAAGTAGTTCGAGGCGGTCCCGACCGGTACCCCGGCCTCCTTGTCGACGGCCCGAAAGGTCAGACCGCGAGCACCGTCGCGTGCGAGCACCTCGATCGAGGCATCCAGCAAGACCTTTCGTCGTTCCGGATTCGTCCTGACCACTTGACACCACTCCATCTGTAGTACTACCTTCGAACCACTTCAGTCATAGTACTACGAATGGTGGTCAAGATGCGAAAGCTCGTCTATTACGTGGCAGTGACCCTCGACGGGTACATCGCAGGCCCGAACGGGGAGTACGACTTCTACCCGATCTGCGACGACATGGCGGCGGCGATGAGCGCGAGATATCCGGAAGCCGTTCCCACCGCGCTCCGCGAACAGGTCGGCATGCCGGTCGACGCGCCGAACAATGAATGGGACACGGTGATCATGGGGCGCGGCGCCTACGAACCCGGCCTCTCGCTGGGACTCACGAGCCCGTACAGCCACATGCAGCAGTACGTCGTGTCCCGAACTCTCGCGCCGGTAGACGATCCGCAGGTTCGGATCGTCGACACCGACCCGGTCGAGCTGGTCCGAAAGCTGAAGGCAGAAGAGGGGCTCGACATCTGGCTCTGCGGTGGCGGCAACATCGCAGGGCAACTGGTCGACGAGATCGACCGGCTGATCTTCAAGAGCTATCCGGTGATCGCGGGCGACGGCATCCCGGCGCTGTCGGGCAACTTCGTCCCCACGCGCTTCGAGGTCACCGCCCGCGAGGAGTTCAGCAACGGCACACAGGTCACCTGGTTCGACCGCCGCTGAATCCGGATCGTCTCAGGCGCCGACGGTCTTGAGCGCGATACCCACGTACTTCTGTGCGACGGCCTCGGGACCGAGCGTGCCCTCCGCGTGGTACCAGCGCGGGATCGACTGGCACATGCCGAGCAGGGCGCGCGTCGTCTCGGCGGGATCGTCCACGTCGAACACATCCGCGGCGACGCCCTCCTCGACGATCTGGCGCACCAGCTGCTCGACACCCTTGCGCACCGCGCGGTAGCGCTGGCGGTTCTCGGGACTCAGATAGCGGGCCTCGCCCTCGAGCGCGGCGAGCCGAGCCCGCATCGTCATGCGCAGCACGATCGCCTCGATGACGTTGGACAGCCTGCGCACCGGGTCGCCCTCGGCGTCCTCGGCCGCGGCGTGCGCCCGGGAGAGCACATCGCTCGTGGACAACTCCAGAAGGGCGATGAGCAGCCCTTCCTTGTTCTCGTGATGGTAGTAGAGAGCCGGAACGGTGACGCCGACGCGACGCGCGATCTCCCGCACCGACGTGCCGTGGAAGCCGGTCTCGTAGAACGCGTCGAGGGCGGCGGTGAGGATGGGGCTGAGCTGCATCGGTTCGAGGATGCGCCAGTCCGGGATCGCCTCACCGTTGGTGAGGGTGTCGGCCCCGTCGCTCGAAGCACCCATGAACTGCCCCTACCTACCGATCGCTACTTCACACGGACGCCCCGAGGATACCCGTATGTTTTGCGCCCGAACGATCGGAGAGTGGGCGGTATCACCCCATCGGATCGTCGACACCGCCGCGCGCGGTGTCGTGGAAGGGCGCGAGGAAGGAGCCCCAGCGCACGCATTCCCACCCGCCGGACACAGGCGCCAGCTCGACCGTCTCGGTGTTGGCCAGGTGATTCGTGATGGCGAAACCCGCCGGCACCTTCCCCAGATAGGCCGCCACGAGCCGGATGGCGGCACCGTGGCTGACGACCACGACGTCGCCCGAGCCGGCGTCGAGATAATCGCTGCGCAGCGAGTCGAGGACGGGCAGATACCGGTCGAGCACGTCGAGCGCCGATTCGCCACCCGGGACCCGTGCCCGCAGGTCGCCGTTGTGCCACTCCTCGTAGACCTTCATGAACAGCTTGTGCGACTCCTCGTCGCTGCGGTCCTCGAGCTCGCCGACCTGCACCTCGTGCACGCCCTCGCGGACGCTCGTCTCCAGCGACACCGCCGCTCCCGCATGGTCGGCCGTCTGCCGGGCCCGCAGTGCCTGCGACGCGACGAGCAGCGACGGCGTCCGCTCGACGAGGTTCTTCCCGAGCGTGCGGGCCTGTTCGACGCCGAGCTCGGTGAGCTCCGCTCCGGGAAGCTTGGTATCGAGCCTCCGGGCGACGTTCGCCACCGTCTGGCCGTGCCGGGCCAGGATCAATCTGCCGCTCACCGTCAGTCCTCTCCGCGCCGCAGCCGGTCGAGCCACCGCGCATCCTCGTCGTCCGACACGGGCGGGACACCGTGTTCGGATACCGCGGGCCACGATCCGAGGAACCGCACCTGCGCGAAGCGGTGCAGTCCCTGCAACGCCTCGGCGACCAGGGCGTCGTCGATGTGGCCCACACAGTCCAAGTGGAAGAAGTAGGTGCCGTATTCCCTGCGGGTCGGCCGGGATTCGATGCGGGACAGATCGATTCCGCGCGTGGCGAACTCGGTGATCGCGCGCACCAGCGAACCCGGCTCGTTGGGCAGCTGCAGCACGACCGAGGTGCGGTCGACACCGGTGCGTTTCGGCACCGGCCGCGGCCGGGTGACGAGCACGAAGCGGGTGCGGGCGCCCTCGAAGTCGGCGACCTTGTCGGCGAGAACCGACAGGCCGAGCCGCTGCCCGGCGAGTGCGGTGGACACGGCCGCGTCGACCTTGCCGGACGCGACGTCCTCGGCCGCTCCCGCATTCGAGGCGGCGGTCACGACCTCGGCGGCGGGCAGATGGTCCTCGATCCAGCGACGCACCTGCGCCGCGGCCACCGGATAGGCGCCGATCGTGCGGACCCGATCGCGCGTGATCCCGTCGCGGGTGACCACCGTGAACGCGATGTCGAGTTCGGCCTCGGCAACGATCTGCAGGCGCGGCCCGAGCGCCAGGGCGTCCATGGTGGGCGGCACCGAGCCCTCCACCGAGCTCTCGATGGGAACGACGGCACCGTCGACCTGCCGGTCGCGCAGGAGTTGCAGAGCGGCCGGTGGGCTGGCCGCGGCGACGCGTTCGACGTCCGCGGACTCGTCGCCGAGCACGTCGAGTGCACCGAGGCTCTCGAAACGGTCGAGGGCCATCTCGGTGAACGTTCCCGACGGTCCGAAATAAGCGATACGTGGCACGAGTACGAGGTTACGCACCGTCCGTGACCGGGAGGTGGAGTCCGCGTGAACCCGGATCAGCCCACGCCGAGATCGAGCGCTTCGAGATCCCGGACGACGCCGTCGGTCTCGTCGACCTCCACGACCAGGAGGATCTCCCGCACCGCGGCGGCCGCCTCGGGGACGAGCCGCCGGAGCCGGGCCACGTCGGGAGTCGCGAGGGCGGCCCGGACATCGAAACCGCTCAGCGCCGCGACGGTGGCGGCGAGCAGGGCGACCACGTCGTCGGTGCCGGTCGCGCGGGCGGCGTAGCCCGTGTCGGTGTGGGCGAGGACGGCGAGGAAATCGGCGACGGCCTCGGCCCCGCGACCTGCGGTCAGGCCCGGGATGTGGCCGGCCTCGGTGAGCGCGCGGGCAGCGTCGGCGAGCGCGGCGTCGGACACGTGCGGGTACACCACCAGGGGTGCGGGCGCGGTGATCGCGAGAACGTCCTCGAGATCCTCGGCCGAACACTCGACCTGATAGCGGATCGGGCGCCACCCGGCGGGCGAGGGAAGTTCGGTCGAGGCATCGAGTTCGACGACGAGCTCGCGGGTCGGCGATCCGGTGACGGCGGCAGCCGGGACGATCGGCGGGGCGAGCATGCGGCCGGTCGCGGCGAGAGCGCCGGTGAGGGTGTCGTGCCGGCGGGTGAGCAACGCGTCGAGCAATCCCCGCGATTCGTCGCGGGACGGCGGCATTCCGAGGGGAAGAGGGATCGGCACCGGTCCAGGCTACCGACGGAGCACTTGCGACCGCGGTCACAATGACTTAGGTTTGCCTCACCTACATGAAGAAGGAGGGTCGGCATGCAGACCACCACATCCGTCGTTCCCGCGCCCACCACGGCCGAACGCGTACGCACCGCCCTCATCCGGGCCGACACGACCCAGCTCGCGATCGACGGATGCGCCCCGCTGCCCACCTTCGTCCACCATCTCCTCGACGGCGGGCAGGTGGCCGTCGCCGTCGCCGAGGACAGCCTCCCCGTCGCACTCGCCTGGCAGGCCGGGAACGCCGGAATCCCCGCGATGCTCGAACTCACCGACCACTCGCCGATCGCACTGCGCAACCCGGTGCGGTCGCTCATCTGGCTCAGCGGCACCCTGCGTCCGGTCGAACATCCCCGCCGGCTCGCCGCCGAGATCGCCGAGATCCTCCCGCATCCCGAACTCCTCGACGTCGGACACCGCTCCGAACTGCTGTGCCTGAGCCTCGACTCCATCGTCGCCGCCGACACCACCGGCGCCGAAGCCGTCGACGTCACCGACGTCCTCGACGCTGCTCCCGACCCCTTCGCAGCGCTCGAGACCGGCTGGCTCCAACATCTCGAACAGGACCACGCCGACATCGTGCGGCAGATCGCGCGACGGATTCCGCCCGCGCATCGCGGCGGACGGATCCGCCCACTCGGCCTCGATCGTTACGGCCTGCGCCTGCGTGTCGAGTCCGAAGGCGACGACCACGACGTGCGCATCCCTTTCCACGAGCCGGTCGACGACCCCGCGGCCCTGAGCCGCGCACTGCGCCTGCTGGTCGGCTGCCCCTTCCGCAACGGGCTGCCGCCGCGGGCCTGAGTATTCCGCCACGATGCAGACCCGAAGACCCGGCCGGTCGGCGGCTGATTCGGAGAGGTCGTACCGATCATCAGCAGGATGGCGCGCACGACCCACTCGCCTACCGCGCACCGTCCGGCACAATCGCTCCGGTGACGACCCTCCGCGACTGGCTGCGGCCCGCCGCCCGCAACCCCGAGCCGCCCCTCGACCCTGCCGAGCGCCGCGCGCTGTGGATCGAGATCACCATCGTCCTGCTCGTCACCTTCGGCCTGAGCGGAATCTCGTCGATCCTGTCGCTGGCCGAGGCGGCGCTGGCACCGGAACCACTGTCGGATCAGACGGTGGCCCTGAACACGCCACGCTCGTCGCAGGGATTCATCGATCTCGCCCGGCAGCTTCTCGGCATCGTGCGGTTGCTCGCCTGGGGCGCTCTCGGTCTGTACCTGTTGTGGCGCAGCGGCGTCGGTCCGAGACTCGCAGGTCTCGCCCGGCCCGGCCTGCGGCGCGATCTGCTGCCCGGCGTGGGTCTGGCCGCGCTGATCGGACTCCCCGGCCTCGTGTTGTACCTGGTGGCGCGCGCGGCCGGCCTGAACCTGACGGTCGCGCCGAGCCTGCTCGAGGACTACTGGTGGCGGCTGCCCACCGAGGTGCTGTGGGCGATCGCCAATTCCGGTGCGGAGGAGATCCTGGTCGTCGCCTATCTCCTCACCCGTCTGCGGCAGCTCGGCTGGTCGGAGAACTCGTCGCTGCTCGCCTCCGCGCTGCTCCGCGGCAGTTATCACCTCTACCAGGGCATCGGCGGCGGGTTCGGCAACGTGGTCATGGGCCTGGTGTTCGGGCGGTACTGGCAGCGAACCGGCCGGTTGTGGCCGCTCGTGATCGCCCACGCTCTCATCGACACCGTCGCCTTCGTCGGCTACCAAGCACTGAGGGGCCACGTCTCCTGGCTGCCCTGACCGTAGAGTTGTCCGGGTGAACGGCGACCCTCGCGACCCCCGGAACCGGCCGCGACCTCCGCAGGGCCCTCCTCCCGGCCGGTCCGTACCTCGCGGTGGCGTGCCGCCCCATCGTTCCGGTGGTGTGCCGCCGCGCCGCCCCGACGCCGTGCCCCCGTCTCCCGAAGGCACCCAGGTTCTCCGGCGCGACGGCCGGCCACAGTCACCGCAGGCGTGGTCGCAGGCGCCGGCACCGAACTACCGGCCCGCTCGGACTCCCCGGCAGGACCGGCAGCAACCGCCGCCACAGCAGCAACGCCGCGAGTGGGCTCCGACGCAACGACCCGAACGGTTCGCCGAATCTGCCCCGCGCCGGCGACCGTCACGTGGGAACACACCCCCGCCCGCTCCCCCTCGACGTCCCGCGGCCCCGCCGTCGCGACCTGCACCGAGACGTCCGCTCGGTGCCCGGCGCATCCTGCGGCGACTGGCGATCGTCGCGGTCGTGCTCGTCGTCGCCATGGGCGCGAGCATGATCTACCTCGACGGCAAGCTCGCGCGCGTCGACGCGCTGGCCGACTACGACGGTCGCGTCGGCGACACTCCCGGCACGAACTGGCTGCTCGTCGGTTCCGACAGCCGGGTGGGCCTCACCCCCGAGCAGGAACAGGAACTCGCGACCGGCGGGGAGGTCGGGGCCGACCGCACCGACACCGTCCTGCTCGTCCACATCCCGCCCGGTGGGGGCGCGACGACGATGGTTTCCCTGCCCCGCGACTCCTACGTGAGCGTGCCGGGCTTCGGTCAGGACAAACTCAACGCATCCTTCGCGCTGGGCGGGCCGCAACTACTCGTGCAGACGGTGGAGGGCGCGACCGGTGTGCACATCGACCACTACGCCGAGATCGGCTTCGGTGGGTTCGCGTCGATCGTCGATGCGGTCGGCGGGGTCGACCTCTGCGTGCCCTACCCGATCGACGATCCCCTCGCCGGGCTCAGGCTCGAAGCAGGATGCCAGGAGCTGACCGGACCGCAGGCACTCGGCTTCGTCCGCACGCGCGCGACCCCGCTCGCCGATCTGGACCGGATGAACAACCAGCGTCTGTTCCTCTCGGCGCTGCTGAGCAAGGCGACGAGCCCCGGCACCTTCCTGAACCCCTTCCGGGCGTGGTCGCTGATGTCCGGTGCGGCCGGGTCGATGCGGGTCGACGACGGCGACCACTTGTGGAACCTCGCACGACTGGCGTGGGCGATGCGCGGCGAGACGGTCACCACCACCGTTCCGGTGGGCGGATTCGACGACGTCTACGGCATCGGCAACGTCCTGCTGTGGGACCGCGAGCGTGCCGTACCGTTCTTCGGAGCGATCTCGGAGGGCGATCCGATCCCGCCGGACCTTCTCGCCCCGGCCCCTTGACACGGCCCCGAGAAGAGATCTCGATCTTGGGTAAGGCTGTCCGAATTTCCCGTAGGGTAGCCGACACTGCGAAGCGCAAGGGTAGCCAATGCTTGGATGAAAAGGTCGTTGACCTGCATTAACGTCGTGATCATGACAACGATGGGCGAGATGACCAAGACCAAGTTCCACACGCTGCTGCACGACCAGATCCGCCACGAGTTCACGGCGTCGCATCAGTACATCGCCGTCGCGGTCTTCTACGACAACGCCGATCTCCCGCAGCTGGCGAAGCACTTCTACGCGCAGGCCGTCGAGGAACGCAACCACGCCATGATGATCGTCCAGTACTTCCTGGACCGCGACATGGCCGTCGACCTCACGGGAGTCGACGCGGTGCAGTCGATGTTCGAGGATGCCCGCGAGCCGATCGCATTGGCCCTCACCCAGGAGAAGAAGGTCACCGATCAGATCGTCGAGCTCGCCCGCACCGCGCGCGACGAGGGCGACTATCTCGGCGAGCAGTTCATGCAGTGGTTCCTGCAGGAACAGGTCGAGGAGGTCGCGACGATGACGACCCTGCTGACCGTGGCCGATCGTGCCGGCGAGAACCTCTTCAACCTCGAGGACTTCGTGGCCCGCGAGCTGAACTCGAAGCCGAACGAACCGCGCGACAACGCCCCGCTCGCCGCCGGCGGCGCCATCTGACCGTTTCTCCATCCGGGGACAGCCCACCCGGAACGACGAAGGCCACCTCCCGCGGGAGGTGGCCTTCGTGCTCTCGCCGGAAGATCGGCGCAGGGATGGTCAGCGCAGGGTGACCTGACGGCTGCGCAGACCGTCGCGCGACCGTCGCTCGGCGGCGGTGAGCGGGTCGTCCACGGCCAGGGCCTCGTCGAGACGCCGGCCGAACTCGATGGTCGGGGCGACCCACTCGTCCGGGTGCTTGTCGCGGTCGAGATCGAACACCGGCACCAGCAGGCCGTGGGTGCGGAACGAACCGGCGAACCGCGATCCCTCACCGAGGTGCAGGCCACCCGCCGCATGCACGCGCGACAACGCGGCCATCAGCGCGTCCTCGTCCTCGGGTCGCACCCACCGCAGGTGCGCCTTCTCGCCCGGATCGACCCACCACGCGCCGCGGAGGCCGTCGCCTTCGAGCCGCGCCGACGGCAGCACGGCCTCGTTCGCGTGCTTGACGGTGTGGGCGATCTCGGCGCTCGGTTCGACCCCCGCCGGGATCCACCAGTCGAAGTCGTTGTGGACGGTGATCGCCGGCACGACCGCCGGGTCGATCAGGTCCGCCAGCGGCGGGGTGTCGTCGTCGACGTTCGCGACCTGCAGCGACGATCCCGGCTCGGCCGTGTGCGCCCAGTGCAGGGCCGCGGCCAGTTCGCCCGCCGGATCGGGGCCGAAGCCGGCGGCGAGCTGCAGGCCGACGTACGCGACCGGCGCACCGTTCTCCTCGCGGACCAGTGCCGCAACCCCGCCGGGAAGGATGGTCGCACCCACCACGCGGCGGCCGTCCTCGGCCGCGGGCAGCTCCACGAGGGCCGACGGCACGAACTCGCGCAGCGCCACGAGATCGCATTCGAAGGCGAGTCCTTCGAAGGGCCGGGACGTCGCGGCGGCCGCCGCTTCCCGCTCGAGCCGGCGCTGCTCGAGCTTCGCGGCGCGATTGCTGCCGGGCTTGGGTCCGCTGTTTCTCTTGCTCTTCTTGGCCACGGCGTCAACCTACACGGCGACCCGGATCGCGATGCCGAGGTCGCGGGACGAGGTGGGGGTGCTCATCGGTCGAACGCGGCGTCGAGTTGCAGCTTGGTGCGGCCCGGGTGGTTCGTGGCGACCCATCCCACGCCCAGTTCACGGCACAACTCGACGTCGGCGGGGTCGTCGACGGTCCAGCAGTAGGTTGCCCGGCCGGACAGGGCCGCCCGGTCGACGAGGTCGCGGTGCTCACGCAATGTCGCGATGGAAGGTCCCACGGCGGTCGCGCCGACGGTGGTGGCGGCGCTCCCCCGCAGGTAGCGCGACGTCTCTCCCAGCAGCACGGTGGGCAGCAGCGGCGCGGCGCGGCGGATGCGCCAGACGGCACCGGCCGCGAACGACATCACCACCACCCGGGAGAAGTCGGCGGAGGCCGGAGTCGCGAGACCGAATCGTGCGAGCTCGGCGAGCAGTGTGTTCTCGACGAGGCCGCCGTAGCGGACGGGATGCTTGG
The DNA here is from genome assembly GCF_004153645.1 of Rhodococcus sp. Q1. Classification (NCBI taxonomy): domain Bacteria; kingdom Bacillati; phylum Actinomycetota; class Actinomycetes; order Mycobacteriales; family Nocardiaceae; genus Rhodococcus; species Rhodococcus sp. Q1. The sequence continues at coordinate 104,051 of NZ_SDMJ01000001.1, forward strand.
TCTCGACGAAGACCTTCACCGGGACGCTCGTGAAGTCCATGACGAGTTCGAGCAGTTGCCGCAGGGTGAGCAGGCCGGCAGGTTCGCCGGGCCGTCCGTAATCGAACTGTGCCAGTTCGTCGAGTGTCATCTCGCTGACGACACCGGTGCCGTTCGACGTCCGGTCGATCGTGCGGTCGTGCACACACACCAGGTGGCCGTCGCGGGTGAGCCGCACGTCGCATTCGACGCCGTCGGCGCCTTCCTTCAACGCGAGTTCGTACGCCCCGATCGTGTGTTCCGGGAGCGCGGCCGACGCACCGCGATGCGCGACGACCCGTGGGTGCGCACTGCGGGTCACGGCGCCACCGCCTCGGCGCGCTCCTCGTCCTCGACTCGTTCCGCGGGTCCGGCGTGCTCTTCCCGAGCGTCGGCCTCGACCTGCTCCCGCTCGCGGGCGACGGCGGCGGGGACGATCGGTGCGATCGGCGATGCGGCCGGGCCGGTCGCCTGGGTGAACCGGCGACGGCGCAACGGCCGTCCCCACAGGTCGGCGTCGTCGAACAGGCGCAGCACGTGCAGGGTCGCGAGCGCGACGACCGCCCCGAGCACCGCGAGAACTGCGGTGAACAGAACACCGTCGGCGCGGGCCTGCAGCGTGTCGCGCTGACGCCACGCGAGGAGCGCCACGACGAGCACAGCGTCGACCACCCACAGCACCCACCAGGTGCGGATCGCGCGGAGCAACCGGGGGTCGCGGTCGGCGATCTCGGTCAGGAAGACACCGGGCATCGCCAGGTTGAGGCCCGGAACGACGAGCCCCGCCAGGATGGACAGCGGCGAACGCGAGTCGGCGAGACCTCGCTCGGCGTAGACACGCCGGCGCAGGTCGATGAGGCGGAGTCCGGACGCGACCGCCGCGGCCAGTGCCACGACCGGACCGACGACCTGGGTCGCCCACACCGCGGCATCCGACACCGCGAGCACGAGTGGGTCGACGAGCCGGGTGCGGTTGAACAACAACAACCCGTACCGGACGGCTTCTGCGACCGCCGCGAGACCGAAGACGACGGCGGTGCCGACGAGCAGCGTGGGTGCGAGGTCGGCGGCGATGTCGGCGCGGCCGGGTTCGTCGTGGTCGTCGGCCGGGAGCGGATCGAGCAGTCCCCAGCGCGGCATCTCGCGGTAGGACGGTGTCCCGGACTCCGGGCGGGGCTGCGACGTCTGTCCGGTGGTCGGAAGACCACCCGCGGGGCGCGCGACCCAGCGGAAGTTGCGGCGCGAGGGAGGAACCGATCCGTCGGGGGCGACGGGCGAGAGCAGCACACCGCGGCAGGCCGGGCACCACTGCCGCGGCTGATAGGTCACGGGCCAGCGATTCTCACAGCGCACACAGATCTGATAGGCCGACATCAATAGATCTTCGCCGGTTCGTCGCGCTCGGAGACGAGCGGAAGTCCGTGCTTCTGCCACGCCACCATGCCGCCCGCCACCTGGAAGGTGTCGTACCCGAGGCGGGCCAGGTATTCGACCGCTCCGAGGGAGCGGCCGCCCTGCCTGCAGATCACGTAGATCTCGGCGTCGGGGTCGAGTTCCTCGATGCGGGCGGGCACGTCGGCGAGCGGAACGTGCAGCGCGCCGGGGGCGTGTCCGAGTTCCCATTCGTCGTCCTCGCGGACGTCGAGGAGGACGACCTCATCGCCCGGTTCGGGCACCAGGTCGACCGACACGGTGGGCACGTCGGAAAAGCTCACGTCTCAATAGTGGCACGCGCCGTGAGCCGATGTGGGCGTGGTCGTACCGATCCGGTTCTGCGGGTGGGACCTGAGGGCCCGCCCCGTGCTCCCCACCAACCCCATCCGCTGGAGTTATCCACAGTTTCCACAGGTTCATCAACAGGTCTATCCATGCATGGACAATCACTCTCGAGACATCTCACAGCGGACGGCCGACGCACCGGTACACCGCGTCGCGTCCGACGCTGGAATGATCGGTTCATGGAATTGCGTATCTTCACCGAACCCCAGCAGGGCGCCACCTACGACGATCTCCTCGCCGTCGCGCAGACCGCGGAACGACTCGGTTACGGCGCGTTCTTCCGCTCCGACCACTACCTCGCCATGAACGTCGAGGGGCTGCCCGGGCCCACGGACGCGTGGATCACCCTGGCCGGTCTCGCCCGCGACACGTCGACGATCCGCCTCGGCACGCTCGTCACCTCGGCGACCTTCCGGCATCCCGGTCCGCTCGCGATCTCCGTCGCGCAGGTCGACGCCATGAGCGGCGGACGCGTGGACTTCGGCTTCGGAGCCGGCTGGTTCGAGGAGGAGCATCTCGCCTACGGCATCCCCTTCCCCGATCTGAAGACGCGGTTCGACCGCCTCGAAGAGTCCCTCGCCGTCATCACCGGCCTGTGGGACACGCCGGTGGGCGAGACCTTCTCGTACGAGGGCGAGCACGTGCGGATCGAGCAGTCCCCCGCGCTGCCCAAGCCGCATCAGCGTCCCCACCCGCCGATCGTCATGGGTGGGGCGGGCAAGAAGCGCACGCCGGCACTCGCGGCACGCTACGCCGACGAGTTCAACGTGCCGTTCGCATCGCTGGACGAGACGAAGACCTTGTTCGAGCGCGTGCGCTCTGCCTGCCGGGAAGCCGGACGCGACCCCGAGGAACTGATCTACTCGAACGCACTCGTGCTGTGCTGCGGCCGGGACGAGGACGAGATCGCCCGTCGTGCGGCACGCATCGGCCGAGAGGTCGACGAGTTGCGGGAGAACGGGCTCGCGGGCACACCGCAGGAGTTGATCGACACGATCCGCACCTTCGCCGAAGCCGGGACGCAGCGCATCTACCTACAGGTCCTCGACCTCGCCGATCTCGAGCACCTCGAACTGGTGGCGAGCGAGGTCATGCCTGCGGTCGCGGACCTGTAGCGAGGCCGGTGACTCCGGCTGCTCAGTGGCTGCTGGTGGAGCCGAGGAACGCTTCGATGTCCCGGCTCCACTCGCGGCTGCGGCGCACCTCGAGCCGCCAGTGCGCGAGCGCGAACAGTCCGGCCACGGCGACGAACGAGAACGTCCACAGCGACACCCCGGACAGCACCGCGGAGAACTTCGCGGCGGAGGTGGTCAGCGGGGGCTGCGTGTATTCCCCGGAACTCGCATCGACCCAGACGGGAACCTCGCTACCCGCGGTCGCCAGGCTGTCGACCTGCACGAGGGCCTGACGCGTCTCGTCGCCCCATCCCCAGGTCGCGGGGGCGGAGGAAATCTTGACGGTCTCACCCCAGCCGGAGGGATCGCCCGAGGCGTCGGCGTCGAGGACTGCCGTCACGGCGACGCGTTCGGCGTTCTGCTTCTCGGAGAGTTCGAGCTGGGAACTCCACATGGTGGCCGACACCCACACCGCGACGGGGATCAGGAGCGCCATCACGGCGACCATCAGGGTGAAGCATCGTGCCTCGAGCCTGTCGGTGCGACGCACGAGCGGATCCCGCCTGCGCAGACTTCGCCGTGTGCGCCGCAGGTACCCCGCTCTGGTCGTCATACCGGCACGCCGTCCCTTCCCCCTCTGGAATGATCCCTTTTCCCAGGATGCGTCTGCTCTCGAGGAAGTTCAAGGAACGCCAGCACATCTCACACTCACGATGTGAGGGGAGATGTGGTGCGCGACACCGTCGGGCACTGTCAGGCGCCGAGACCCACCGGGCAGCTCACTCCGGTGGCATGCACGGGGCAGTACCCGCCGGGGTTCTTCGCGAGGTACTGCTGGTGATAGTCCTCGGCGTAGTAGAACTGCGTCAGCGGTGCGATCTCCGTGGTGATCTCCCCGTAACCGGCGTCCGCGAGGCGTTTGCCGAAGGCTTCGGCAGTGGCCTCGGCGACCTCGATCTGCGTCTCGTCGTAGGTGTAGATCGCCGAACGGTACTGGGTGCCGTGGTCGTTGCCCTGGCGCATGCCCTGGGTGGGATCGTGGTTCTCCCAGAACTGCTGCAGGATGCGGTCGTACCCGATCACCTTGGGATCGAAGACGACGAGCACCACCTCGGTGTGCCCGGTCCGGCCGGAGCACACCTCCTCGTAGGTGGGGTTGGGCGTGTAGCCGCCGGCATATCCGGCCGCGGTCGAATGGACACCGTCGAGCTGCCAGAACTCCTTCTCGGCGCCCCAGAAACAACCCATACCGACGACTGCGGTCTGCATACCTTCGGGGAACGGGGGAACGATGCGATTGCCGTTGACGTAATGGGTCTCGGGGACGGGCAGCGGTTCGGCGCGACCGGGGAGGGCATCCTCGCGCCCCACCATCTGCGACTTCGAACCTGCACGGGCAAGGATCTCGTCGAACCAGGACATGACCCGATGCTACGCGCGTGCCGGAGCGGCGGTCCGTTCGTCGGAGGCGGCCCGCTTCGGCGCCAGCCAGCGGTTCTTGATCCACTGCGCGGCCGGGACCTCGACGGCGCGGTACAGCACTTCGGCGACGAGACCGCAGCCGATCAGGAGGAGCGCGATCGCCGTGGTCGTGCCGACGATGCCCACGGTGTTCTCGTAGATCCGGTACATCACGAGCGTGTGGGTCAGGTAGATGCAGTAGCTGCGGGTCGCGACCCAGGAGACGACGGCCGAGCGCGCGAAGCGGCCGTCGTACCGCGCGACCAGCACGACCGCTGCGAAGACCACCGTCACCGTCCACAGGTAGCGGCTGCCCGACCAGTAGACGTTGATGTCCGTCGCCATCACGATCGTCGCGATCTGCGCGAACAGCGCCGCCAGCAGTGCGCGAAGCGAGATCAGCCCCGCCCAGCCGAAGTACACGATCTGCCCGAGGAACAGGGTCGGCAGGGTCGACGCGATCTTCGACAGGAACGGCACCGTGTACGGCTCGGGCACGTACAGGTTGTAGAGGAGCACGAGCATGCACAGCACGGCACCGAGCATCGGCACCGCCACCGGCGCCGTCCGCAACAGCGACCGTCCCGCCACGCACCACAGATAGAAGGAGATCTGCGCGGCGAGCGTCCACACCACGCCGAGCACGATCACCTGCGGTTTCAGGAAGAACGCGCCGAGGAAGAAGGACAGGAACGCCTCGGAGACGGACACGGTGGTGTGGCCGCTGAAGGTGCCGTTGATGCCCAGCCACACGAGCACGATCGCGGCCAGGATCGACACCCAGAAGGCCGGCAGGAGGCGCGCGGCCCGGGCGATCAGGAACTTCCGCCGGTCCTGACGGATCGCGGACCGGGTGACGAGCATGCCCGTGAGCATCATGAAGGCTGTCACGCCCACGGACGACAGATGCTGATTGAGTCCGGCGCCCTCGACGAGCACCTCGTACGTGAGGTCGATGCCCCACCAGCCCGTACCGAGGTCGTCGATCAGATAGAAGGCGATGTGGGAGTAGAGCACGGCCGCGACCGCGACGAACCGGACGAGGTCGACGCCCGGGAGGTCCACACGCGGTGCGTCGGCCCCGCGTGTCGGTTCGTTCAGGAAGGGCCGAAACACGCGCCAATGTTAAGGTCCCGTTCACGCGGTGGTTGCCGACGGTCCCGTCGTACGACGGTTTCCGCTGGTGGGAGCCGTTGTCCGGAGGCGTCGCCCGTGTCGGGTGCTCTACGCCACAGTCGGGGTCCGGCCGTGTCCGCATTACGGCGAATGTTGCGGACGGTGTAGTTATGGGTTTGGGTGGAAACCCGAAAAGGTACGGAATAACTGCACGGGCCGGACGGCCCGGTGAAGAAGGGACCCTTCGTGGCTGAATACACACTTCCGGACTTGCCCTACGACTACGCAGCGCTCGAGCCGCACATCTCGGCGAAGATCATGGAGCTGCACCACTCGAAGCACCACGCCACCTACGTCGCCGGTGCGAACACCGCCCTCGAGAAGCTGGCCGAGGCCCGCGACAACGGCACTATGGCGGCGCAGGCGACCAAGCTCGAGAAGGACCTCGCCTTCCACCTGGGTGGTCACACCAACCACTCCGTCTTCTGGAACAACCTCTCCCCCGAGGGTGGCGACAAGCCCGAGGGTGAACTCGCGGCCGCGATCGACGACGCCTTCGGTTCGTTCGACAAGTTCCGCGATCACTTCTCCGCGAACGCGAACTCCATCCAGGGCTCCGGCTGGTCGATCCTCGCGTGGGATTCGATCGGGCAGCGTCTGCTCATCGTCCAGCTGTACGACCAGCAGGGCAACATCCCGATCGGCCTGACCCCGCTGCTCATGCTCGACATGTGGGAGCACGCCTTCTACCTGCAGTACCAGAACGTCAAGGCCGACTACGTCAAGGCCTTCTGGAACATCGTCAACTGGGCCGACGTGCAGGCCCGCTTCGAGCGTGCCCGTACCGCCACCTCCGGTCTGATCGTCTAGTTCGGATCGGGCACAGGTCGCGAGACCGACAACGAGGGCGCCGGGACACCGGCGCCCTTCGTCGTGTCCGGCGCCGGATCAGCTACGGGAATCGTCATCCGCCGCAGCGATTGCCGAGGCCGATGACAGAAGGTGTAGCGGAGGTGCTGGCACTCGGCACCTCTTGTGTGCCAACGGAGAAAACGGGCATTCTCCCCTTACCGACCGAGAGGGAGGGTGGGTGGGATGAACGCCGAGGAGCACAGCCGTATCGAGCTGTCCGCATTCCAGTCCGACGGGTCGCTGCGGGGTTTCGTCGTCTCGGGCAGATGGCCCGCGACCACCCGTGAATGGGCCCAGGTGCTGGCGATGACGGTGCGGATCGCGTCGCTGCCGGGACTGCTGCCCACCTCGACCGTGTTCGGGGTGAAGGAGGAACTGCCCGAGAACCCCGAACCCGGGACCGTGGGTCTCGTCGTCGCAGAAGGTCCGGTGCTCGGTGAGCGCGCCGTGCGGCCCGGACGATTCGCCGAACATCAGCCGCCGGCGCTGATCATGTTGCATCCACCCTCGGAGACGACGCCGTCGCTGCCGGAGAACGCCGGTGCAGCCTCGGGATGCGTGCTGCTCCCGGGGATTCCGCATCTCGGCCTCGAGCATCGCGCGGCGTGGGTCGAGGCCGAACCGGACGGCACGGTGACGGCGCTGGTCAGCAAGGTGGGAGTGGATCCGGGCAACGATCCCGACACCGCGATTCTGGCCATGCTGCTCGCTTCGTGAGGCCGCCCTGAAAATGAGAGTTCGGTTCTCCGAAAGTTAGCATTGCCTTTACAGAATTCGGTTTGCCGAGCTAACGTTGTCGTCGGCGAAGGGGAGTAGCCCCCAATCGCAGGGTCGACATACTGGCGGCGCCCGACACGGCGACGCCCGGCCCCGCGGACCGGACCATCTTCCGGTGGGCGAGACCTTCGGCCGCCCGACGCACCGTGCGTCCGGCGTCCGGAGGAAGCCCCGTTTCCTCCCTACGAAAGGAGGAGACACATATGTGGTCCGCACTCGTCCTGTCCTTCGCGGTCGTCTTCATTGCCGAACTCGGCGACAAATCCCAGCTCATGGCGATGACCTTCGCCCTGCGATATCGCTGGTGGGTCGTCCTGTCCGGGATCCTGTTCGCCACCACCGCGGTCCATCTCGTCTCGGTGGCCGTCGGGCACTATCTGGGGGTGGCGATCCCCGCGACCGCCATCGCGATCGTCGGCGGCCTCGCCTTCCTGATCTTCGGTGCGTGGACGCTGCGCGGCGACTCTCTCGACGACGACGAGCAGTCGAAGGCCGGACGCATCGCGCGGTCCGCCTTCCTCGCGGTGACCTCGGCGTTCTTCCTCGCCGAACTCGGCGACAAGACGATGCTCGCCACCATCACCCTCGCGACCGACAACAACTGGGCCGGGGTGTGGATCGGATCGACGGTCGGCATGGTCGCCGCCGACGCGCTGGCCATCATCGCCGGCGCCGTGCTGGGCCGGCACCTGCCCGAGAACGCCATCCGTTTCGGCGCTGCCGCGCTCTTCTTCGGCTTCGGTGCGTGGATGCTCGGCGACGGACTGTTCCCGGAGACCGGCGCCGTGGGACCGATCGCCGGAGCGGTGGCCCTGCTGCTGTCCGTCGGCGTGATCGCGGCGATGCGCCTGCGGGCTCGTCGCGCCGCCGAGGACGAGTCCCCCGCCCTGATGCGGCCCTGATCACCCCCTCCGAACAGTGTTCTTCCTCCCCGAACAGGAGTATGCTTGCCGATAGGCAAATAAATTCGGAGGTGGTTCCATGTCTGATCTCTCAGGCAGCGCCCCTCGATCCGGAACTCCCCCGTTCGACGCGGAAGACGTCCACCGTCTGCGTATCGCGATCGGACGGATCTCCCGCCGCATGGGCATGTTCGCCTCGGAGGAGGGGCTGACGCGCTCGCAGTCGACCCTCCTCACGACCGTCGCCCGCCACGAGACGATCGGAGTCCGCGACCTCGCGGAGATCGAAGGGCTCAACCCCACCATGTGCTCGCGCATGGTGGGCAAACTCGAAGACGACGGGTTGCTCACCCGTTCCCCCGACGCCGGCGACAAGCGTGTCGTCCGCGTCCACATCACACCCGCCGGTGCCGCCCTGTCGGCGGAACTGCGCGACCGCCGCACCGCCCTGTTCGCCCGTCACCTCGCCGAACTGGACGACCGGCACCTCGAAGCTCTGCACGACGCGCTGCCCGCCCTCGAGGCACTCTCGCAGCGCGTCGCCGATTCACCGCGCCCCTCCGCCGAGGGGGGTCGCCCGTGACAGTGCTCGCCGACATCAGAGGACAGACCTTCGCCGCCCTGCGCGGGCCCAACTTCCGCCTCTACATCAGCGGCCAGGCCGTCTCGCTCGTCGGCACGTGGATGCAGACGGTCGCGCAGTCGTGGCTCGTCCTGCAGCTCACCGGCTCCGCGACCGCCATCGGCATCGTGCTCGCGCTGCAGACCGTGCCGATGCTGCTGCTCGGCCCCTACGGCGGCGTGGTTGCCGACCGATCCGACAAACGCCGGCTCATGATCGGGTTGCAGACCCTCATGGGTGTGCAGGCCCTGATCCTGGGGTTGCTCGTCGTCACCGACACCATCGCCCTGTGGCACGTCTACGTCCTGGCGGTCACGCTCGGCCTCAACCAGTGCTTCGAGAACCCCGCCCGACAGTCGTTCATGCTCGAACTGGTCGGTCCGGAGGATCTGCGCAACGCCGTGAGCCTGCAGTCGGTCCTCGCCTCGTGCTCCCGCATGATCGGCCCGGCCGTCGCCGGCCTGGTCATCGCCGCGGGCGGACTCGGCGTGTGCTTCCTGCTCAACGCCGCGAGCTTCGTCGCCGTCGTCACCTCGTTGCTGCGACTCGACGTCTCCCGGCTCCAGCGCTCCCCCGCCGCCGCCCGCGCGAAGGGACAGCTGCGCGAGGGTTTCGCCTACGTCCGCAGCACGTCCGACCTGGCCGTCCCGCTGCTGATGATGGCGCTCGTCGGATGTCTGGCCTTCGAGTTCCAGGTGGTTCTGCCGGTCCTGGCCGACCACACCTTCGCTGCCGGTGCCGGGGCCTACGGCTTCCTCACCGCCGCAATGGGCGCCGGGTCCGTCGTGGGCGGGCTTGTCGTCGCCACCTGGGGCCGGACCGGAACCCGGGCACTCATCGTCACCTCACTCGCGTTCGGCATCGCCCTGGCGGTCGCCGCGGCGGCCCCGAACCTCACCACGCTCATCGTGGTCATGGTGATCGTGGGTGCCCTGAGCGTGACCTTCACATCCACCACCAACAGTTCGCTGCAGCTCGCCGCCGCTCCGACGATGCGCGGCCGGGTGATGGCCCTGTGGTCGGTCGCCTTCCTCGGCTCGACGGCCATCGGTGGTCCCATCGCCGGATGGGTCAGCGAGCAATGGGGCGGCCGGGCCGGACTGGTACTCGGCGCCGTCGCCTGTCTGGTGGCCGCAGCGATGGGTATCGTCGCGCTGCGCCGCAGGGCCTCCACCCCCGCGGAGGTCACGACGGTCACCGGCTAGGGTTCGTGACGAAGGACACTGACGAGCCCTACAGCTCGAGACAGGAGATACGAACAGTGGAGATTCAGGGATCCGCCGCGCTGGTGACCGGTGCCGCATCCGGTCTCGGCGCCGCAACCGCGCGCCGCCTCGCCGACGCCGGAGCTACCGTCTTCGGCCTCGACCTGCAGCAGTCCATCGACCGCGTCGGCGATTCCGCCCCCGCGGGCGTCACGCTCCTCGCCACCGATGTGACGAGCGGCGACGAGGTCCAGGCGGCCGTCGATCGCATCGTCGAATCCGGTGTTCCGTTGCGCATCGTCGTCAACTGCGCCGGTGTCGGCTGGGCCGGCCGCATCCTGTCGAAGAACGGCCCGCACGACCTGGAGCTGTTCCGCACGGTCATCACCGTCAACCTGCTCGGCACGTTCAACGTCATGCGCCTGGCGGCCGACGCCATCTCCAAGACCGGGACGGTCGACGAGTCGGGTCAGCGCGGCGTCATCATCAACACCGCCTCGGTGGCGGCCTTCGAGGGCCAGATCGGCCAGATCGCGTACTCCGCGTCGAAGGGTGGCGTGCACGGTATGACCGTCCCCGCCGCGCGCGATCTCGCGCAGTTCGGCATCCGCGTCAACACGATCGCCCCCGGCATCGTCGACACCCCGATGCTCGCCGGGGTCACCGAGGAGTACCGCAAGGGCCTCGAGGCCGGCGTGCCGTTCCCCTCGCGGCTCGCACAGCCCGCCGAGTACGCGCAGCTCGCGCAGATGATCGTCGAGCACGACTATCTCAACGGCGAGACCATCCGTATGGACGGCGCCCTGCGCATGGCGCCGCGCTAGGCGGCTTCGCCACCCGTGCGCGTTTCCGGTGGTTCCCGCTACCGGAAACGCGCACGTGCGCTGGACTGGTCACATGCGGATCGTTCTCGCCGTGCTGCTCGTCGGCGTGCTCGTCGGCGTCGCCGGGTGGGCGCTGCAACGACGCCTGATCTATCTGCCCGACACCACCGCTCCCCCGTCCGCCGCGACCGTCCTGCCGGGTGCCGAGGATGTCGTGCTCAGGACGTCGGACGGTCTCGAGCTCGACGCCTGGTTCGTGCCCGGCCGAAGCCCCGAGGGTGCCGGGCACGAATTCACCGTCCTGCTCGCCGCAGGTAACGGCGGCAACCGCCTCGGTCGCGCCGATACCGCCGCCGACCTCGCCGCGGCGGGTTTCTCGACGCTGCTGCTCGATTACCGCGGTTACGGCGGCAACCCCGGCAGCCCGACCGAGGAGGGTCTCGCCGCCGATGTCCGCGCGGCACTGGACCATCTCCGCTCGCGCGACGACGTCGACCCCACCCGGCTGCTGTATTTCGGGGAGAGCCTCGGTTGCGCGGTCGTCACCGCACTCGCCGTCGACGAACCTCCGGCGGGGATGCTGCTGCGCTCGCCGTTCACCGATCTCGCCGCCGTGGCCCGGCACCACTATCCGTTCGTCCCCGCCGCCGTGCTGAAGGACGAGTTCCCGGTCGCCGAGCTCGCCGCCCGCATCGACGTGCCGATCACGGTCGTCTACGGCACCGCCGACACCATCGTCCCGCCGGCACAGAGCGCGGCGGTCGCCGATGCCGCCCGGCAGTTGTCCGAGCGGGTGCAGCTCGACGGTCTCGAACACAACGACCCGCCGATGTTCGGCGCTCCCGTGGTGGAGGCGCTGATCCGGCTCACAGCAGGCCTGTGAGCCGCGCCGCGCCGGCGTGATCGCTCGTGCGCGGAGCGCCCCTACAGGTCCTCGAGGTACGGGATGTCGAGCACCGCACGATCACTCATCCACTCGCGCAGCACCTTCGTCGCGATCACGTCGTCCTCGTTGTACTCGAGCAACCGCAGGCGCTGCGCCGGATCGGGCTCGCCCGCCATGCCCACGGCTTCGCGGTACCAGCTCATCGACGCCTCTCCCCCGGCCTCGGCGTCGCGCCAGTGATGCCCCGCGATCGGCGCGATCTTCTTCAGCCCCTTGCCGTTCGGGCACACGAACTGGTCGGTGACGGCCTGGAAGATGTCGACCCACTCGTTCGAGCCGATGAACGCCTTGATCTCCGCGAGCTCCGGCACACCCGGGAATCCGTGGAACCGCCGTGCCGACGACAACAACCACTTGTCCTCCGCCGACCGCGAATAGCAGTAGGCCGCAAAGGTCTTCCCCCGCCGTTCGGCGGCGCGCCGCTGATCCGACAGCCAGCGCCAGAACTCGGCGAACGAGCGTGCCTCGTCGTCGGTCGGCACGGGCTCCCACGTCGCGAACGGGATGTACTCGGACGACGAGCCCGCATTGAGCAGCGTGCCCCACAGATAGGCGCCGTGCTCGTGGTAGCTCTCCATGTCGATGTCGACCTCGACGTCGGCGCGGTGGACGTGCACGTGCCGGTACCGACGCACGAGCGGCGCACCGGCGAGCCAGGCCCGCGCCGTGACGATCGCGTCCTCGAACGAGCCCTGCGGCCACGCCTCGGGTTCCTCACCCTCCCACCGGGCGAGTCCGTCGATGGTGTGGACGTCGAGTTCACGCAGCACGGCGGCGCGTTGCCCCGGCGCCACCAGCGACACGTCGCGGCTCACCGTGAGTTCGGCGCGGCAGCGATCCCACCACGGGCAGGTCTTGCACTCGCCGATCTGCGACGGGGAGGTCGGGGTGCGGCCCCGGGCGATCTCGAGACGGTCGGTCAGACGGGCGTCGTAGTCGTCGAGGATCGGGTCGAGGTCGTGCACGAGGATGCAGTCGCCGCCGTACCCGATCGCGCCGGCGACCTTCGCGGAGCTTGCGAGCCCGTGCCGCTCGAGCATGCGGTACAGGTGCGCGAGCCGCATCTGGTCGCGCACCTGACTGCGCACCTTGCGGGTCTCGTCCACAGCGGGTGCCCACGCGAACAGATCGGTGGTGAGCGCGCCGCGTCCGGGATCGGTGACCTTGTGGTTGACGACGATCACCGGGATGTACCCACCGTGCTCGGCGTCGCGCAGCAGGACCTCCGACCGTCCGCGGCGTCCGGTGTCGGGTTCGCTCGGTAGTACCGCACCCCAGATCCGGTCGGCGCCCGCGCGGCACGCATCGAGCGTGCGTTCGGCGCGCTGCCGCATCGGTCCTTCGGGAGCGACGAGCACCCACCCCTCCGGGTCGGCGTCGAACAGCTTCTGACGGATCGCCTCGCGGTGCGCAGCCGCTGCCTCCTGACGTTGCCGAGCACCGGGATTCTCGGGTGCACCTGCGAGTTCGTCGGGGAAGGTGGCGTCGAGATAGACCCGGTGGCGGCACCTCGTCAGCGCAGCGGCCTCGAGGGCGACGACTGTGCGCTGTGACACTCCGCGTTCGGGCCGCGGTAGTTCTCCGGTTGCGTCCACGACATTCCAGGGTATTCCCTGCACAGGCGACGGCTCGCAGCACCGTCACGTTAGGCTGACGCGGGGCGCCGGAGCGTCGTGTCGTACCGAATGGAGGGTGCTGTTCGATGGGGTTGTTCACACGGAAGCGTCGCGCGACTCGCAGGGCGGAAGCGAAGGCCTTGCGGACGAAGGCGAAGCTCGAGGCCAGACTGGTCGCGAAGAATCGGCTCAAGAACGACCGGCGGGCGGCGAAGGTCAGAACGAAGATCGACAAGAAGCTTGCGAAGTCGCAGGTCAAGCTCGATCAGGAACTCGTGAAGTCGCAGGCCAAGCTCGAGAAGGAACAGATCGCGACGCTCAAGGCGCAGAAGAAGGCCGCCGAGAGCCAGGGCCTCACCGCGGCGAAGGTGCGCCGTTATCTCGGCGTCGCACGCCTGCTCGCGCCGGTGCTCGTCCCGATCGTCTACCAGGCCGTCACGGCGCTGCGCGGTCAGCTCGACGCTCGTCGCGCGCAACAGCTCGGGGTGCCGATCGACGAGCTCGGTTCGTTCACCGGTCACGGTGCTCGTCTCAGTGCCCGCATCGCGGGGGCGGAGCACTCGCTCGCGAAGGTCGAGCAGCGCAACCCCAAGGACGCGGAGACGCAGAAGTTCGCCGCCGCGACCCGCGAACGGCTCACCGACCTGACCGCGGCGGTGCAGACGGCCGAGCAGATGCCGACCGCACGCCGGAAGTCGGCGCACGCGGCGATTGCCTCGGAACTCGACGGCATCGAAGCGGATCTCCTCGCACGCCTCGGCGTGCGCTGACCGAGCGGGATCGAGCACGACTGCAGTGACCAGGTACCCGACCGTTCTCGGCACCACCGCAGGCATCACCACCGCGGTGCTGGCGGTGGCCGCCCACGGCACCGCCGGCGGTGGTGTGCCGACGGGACCGGTCGCGGTACTGCTGGTCGCGGTCGCGGCGATCGTCGGGATTCTCGGCGCGCACCAGCCGTCGCTGCCTCCGCTGGTGCTCCTCGCCGGCGGACAGGCGGCCACACACGTCACGCTCACCGTGGTGGCTCCGGGCCACGAGCACATGTCGGTGTCCATGCTGGCCGCACACATGATCGCCGTGGTGGTGTGCGCTGTACTGCTCACCGCCGCGGTCCGCGTGTACGCGGCGTGCGGCACCGCGCTCCGGACGGTGCTGATGCGCGGTCCCGGTGTCGACGCGCCCGCCGTGCTCGCGCCGACCTCCTCGACCGACCGTCTCGTATGGGGACGCGCGCCTCCCGCCATCTCGAGGAGAGGACCACCGCTCGCCGCGACCGTGTCGTGACGATCGATCCTCTTACTACGAGAAAGACCCCATACATGTTCGAGTTCTCCCGTCGCGCCCTCGTGGGCGCGACAACGACCGCTGCACTGATGGTCGTGGGCGCCGGCATCGCCTCCGCCCACGTCACCGTCGTCGCACCCGGCGCCGAGCAGGGCGGCTACTCCGTTCTGACCTTCCGGGTCCCCACCGAATCCGAGACCGCCGGCACCACGGCCGTCACCGTGGAACTTCCGGGCCTGCGCTCGGCGCGCACCGAGCCGCTGCCCGGCTGGACCGCGACCGTCGAGAAGGATCCCGAGTCGCAGCTCGCAACCTCCGTGACGTGGACGGCCGGACCCGACGTGCAGGTCGGGCCGGGGCAGTTCCAGCAGTTCGTCCTGTCCGCCGGTCCGCTGCCCGAGGAGGACGAGGTCGCCTTCCCCGCGATCCAGACCTACAGCGACGGTGAGGTCGTGACGTGGGACGAGATCGCGACCGGCGACGCGGAGCCCGAGCGTCCTGCTCCGACCCTGACCCTCGCAGCGAGCAGCGGTGACGGCCACGGCGGCGGCAGTGGTGACACGCACGCCACCGACACCGGGCAGACCGTCGGCGCAGCGGAGACCGGCACCACCGACAGCACCGCGCGCTGGCTCGGTGGTATCGGCCTGGTGCTCGGCGCGCTCGGTGCCGCACTCGGCCTCGGCGCCGTGATCCGGGGGCGGCGGGCATGAAGCGCATCCTCGTTCTCCTCGCCGCGCTGACCGCGGCGCTGACCCTGTCCGTCGGTTCCGCGGCCGCCCATTCGGTGGTGCTGTCGAGTTCGCCGGAGGACGGCGCGCAGATCGCCGAGGCACCCGATCGGGTGACCGTGACGTTCAACGAGAACCTGCAGGAGCAGTTCGCGGCCCTGACCGTCGTCGGGCCCGACGGCAACCTGTGGTCGAAGAGCGACCCGATCATCGAGGGTGCGACCGCGGCCGTCGAACTCGACGGTCTCGGACCCGTGGGTGAGTACACCATCGCCTACCGGGTGACCTCCGCCGACGGGCATCCCGTCAGCGGAACCCGCACCTTCACGCTCACCCGGGAAGGAAGCGGAACGCCCGGTGATGCGGCGTCCGGTGACGCAGCATCCGGCGAGACCGGCTCGGAGTCGGGCGAGGGTGACGGCAGCGGACCCGCCGTGTGGTGGTTCGTCGTCGCAGGTGCCGTGGTGGTCGCCGCAGGTCTCGCCTTCGCGTTGCGCAAGCCGAAGGCCTGACCCGCATGATCCCGGAACGCCGGCAGTGGCTCGTCGTGGCCGCTGCCGGCGTCGCTTTCGGAACCGTCGCGGGTATCGCCGTGGCGGGTTCCCTCGCCCTGCCCGCCCCCTCGAGTTCGGTCCGGGCCGTCGGACTGTGTGTCGGCTCCACCGTGCTCGGACTCGCGGTGCTCGCCGTCCTGGTGCAACGGCAACGTCGGCCCTCGGTCACCCCCGAGACGCTGTGGCGGACGATCGCCGCGCTCGGCGGTGTCTGGCTCGCGCTCGCGAGCGTCGACCTCGCCTGGGCCGCAGCCGCGGCGGCCGACGTTCCCGCCGCGGAACTGGACGTGGGACGCTTCGGGCAGTTCCTCGGCACCCCCACGGGACGCGTGGATGCGGCGGCGTGGGTGTGTATCGCCGCGATCGTCGCCGTCGCCGCGGTGGCGTACCGCCGGTCGGCGTCGTGGTCCACCCTGCCGGTGCTCGTCGCCGCGGCGCTCGCGCTGATCGCCCGGCCCGTCACGGGCCACATGGCGCAGCAGCCGCTGGGGTCGCTGTTCAACGCGGTGCACGTGCTCGCCGCCGCAGTGTGGTTCGGGGTGCTCGTGGCGCTGGCCGTGACCGTCCGGGGCCGCGGAGCGTGGGCGGAGCTGCTGCCGCGCTATTCGCACCTGGCCCTGCGATGCGTGGTGGCGTTGGTGGTGACCGGCGTGATCGACGCGGCGGTGCGGCTCGGTTCCGTCTCGGCGCTGCTGGGCACCGGTTACGGACGCATCGTGCTCGCGAAGGCGATCGTGCTGTGCGCCCTGCTGGGACTCGCGTGGAACTGGCGACGGAACTGGATTCCCGCTGCCGCGTCCCATCGTCTCCCGGAGGAGGAGTCGCTGCGCAACGCCGTCCTCGAGGTGTGCGCGATGTCGGTCGCGCTCGGGCTCGCGGCCGGGCTCGCGACCACCGGCTGAGCCGTCACAATGTGGCCGCGCGTTCCAGATCGTGTACGAACGAGCGGAACATGTCGTCGCGTTGCGATTTCGCCCGCAGTACCGCCGACGGGTGCACGGTGACGACCACCGCCGGATCGCACGACCCGCACAGCTCCTCGGGCAGGTGCAGGACCTCCCCGCGGTGCTGTGTGAGCTTGAAATCCTTGCCGAGCAGCGACTGCGCCGCCGTGGCACCGAGACACACCACGACGTCGGGACGAACGGCGTCGAGTTCGGCCTCGAGCCACGGCCGGCACGCGGCGACCTGACCCCCCGACGGTTTCTTGTGGATCCGCCTGCGGCCGTTGGCGGATCGGTCGAAACGGAAGTGTTTGACGGCGTTGGTCACGTACACCGTCCCGCGGTCGATCCCTGCGCGTTCGAGAGCCTTGTCGAACAGATGCCCGGCCGGGCCGACGAACGGCTCTCCCGCGATGTCCTCCTCGTTGCCCGGTTGCTCGCCGACGAACAGGATGCGCGCGTCGCGCACTCCGGCGCCGAATACGGTGCGTTCGGCCGCCTTGTAGAGATCGCATCCCCGGCACCCCGCGGACGCGGCGGCGAGGTCGGCGAGGTCGCGGCTGTCGGGTACGTACTGCTGCGCGCCGGGATGGATCACCATGGCTGTCGCATACCCGGCTTCACCGCTGTTGCACCAGTCGCGCGATCCAGGTGCGACTGTCGGCGGGATCGATGACGTCGTCGAGTTCGAAGCTCGTCGCCGCCTGCAGCGCCTTTCCCTGCTGGTAGGCGAGGGCGACGAGCCGGTCGAACAGTTCTTCGCGTTCCCGGGGTGTCTCCGCGGCGTCGAGTTCCTTGCGGAATCCGAGCCGCACGGCCCCTTCGAGTCCCATCCCGCCGATCTCGCCCGTCGGCCACGCGACGGTGAATTCGGGTGCGTGGAAGGATCCGCCGGCCATCGCCATCGCGCCGAGCCCGTAGCCCTTGCGGAGGATGATCATGCCGAACGGGACGGTCAGACGTGCGCCGGCGACGAAGAAGCGCCCGAAGCGGCGCACGGTGGCGTCCTTCTCCGATTCGGGGCCGACCATGAATCCCGGTGTGTCGCACAGACTCACCACGGGAAGCCGGTGCGATTCGCACAGCTCCAGGAAGTCCGCGGCCTTGTCGGCGGCCTCCGCATCGATCGCTCCGCCGAGATGGGCGCTGCTGTTGGCGAGGACGCCGTAGGAGGCACCCTCCACTCGCATCAGGGCGGTGACGATGCCGACGCCGTAGTCCGGCCGCAGCTCCAGCACCGATCCGACATCGGCGATCGCGTCGATCGCCGACCGCACGTCGTAGGCGCGGAGACGGTTCTCCGGCACCACATGTCGCGTGAGACGCGGGTCGGGTGCCTGCCGGTCCTCGTGCGGCGCGGTGAAATAGGCGAGATATCTCCGGGCGACGTCCACGGCATGTGCCTCGTCGCGTGCTGCGACGTGCACGACGCCGTTGCGGCGTTGCACGTCGATGGGCCCGATGTCCTCGGGGCGGTGCACGCCGAGTCCTCCCCCCTCGATCATGGCGGGACCGCCCATGCCGATGTTGGCGTCGGGGGTCGCGACGAGCACGTCGCACACCCCCGCGAGTGCGGCGTTGCCCGCGAAGCAGCGGCCGGAGACGATCGCGACGGTGGGCACGCGTCCGCGCAGCGACGCCATCGAACGGAAGGTGGGCAGTTCGAGGCCCGCACCGGGACCGGCGTCGACGTCCCCGGGTCGTCCGCCGCCACCCTCGGCGAACAGCACGAGCGGCACCCGCCGCCGGGCGGCGAGTTCGAGCAGCCGATCGGTCTTGCGGTGGTTGTTCCGGCCCTGGGTTCCCGCGAGAACGGTGTAGTCGTAGGACATCACGACCACCTCGGCCCCACCGATCCGCGCGGTACCGCCGACGAGCCCGTCCGCCGGGGTGTTCGCGATCAGGTCCTCCTCGCTGCGGCGGCTGCGCTGGGCCGCGAGGACGAGCGGCCCGTACTCGACGAACGTGCCGTCGTCGACGAGATCGGCGATGTTCTCCCGTGCCGTGCGCCGTCCCTGCCGGTGCCGTCTCGCGATCACGTCCGGCCGCGCCGCGTCGGCAGTGGCCTCGTGACGGCGACGGACCTCGTCGAGATCGTCACGGCCGGTGTCGGGATCGACCGCGGCGACACCGCCCGTCGCGGTGTCCGCGTCGAGTACGCGGACCACCGCGAGCACCGTGCCCGGGTCGACCGTGCGGCCCGGTTCGACGAGTACGCGTTCGATCACGGCGTTGCCCGGCGCCCGGATCTCGTGCTGCATCTTCATCGCATCGAGCACGGCGATCGGCGCACCCGCCGGAGTCGTGTCGCCGGTGCGGGCGATCTCCACGACGGTGCCGACCATCTCGGCGCGTACCGCGTGTTCGTCGGCGCGCAGATCCGTGTACTCCACCGGAGCTGTCGTGGTGGTGTCGACGAAATCCGGGAGTCGCTCCCCCAGCCACGTGGTGTGGACGGTGCCGCACCGGAACTCCTTGTCGTCCACTATTTTCCGCAGAAGTTCGCGGTTGGTGCCGAGACCGTCGACGACGAACTCGCCGAGCGCCGTCGACGCCTTGCGCAGGACCGCCGCCCGATCACCGGACCGCACGTACGCCACGACCTTGGCGAGCAGCGAATCGTAGCGGCCGGTCACCTCGAGACCGGGCCGTCCGTGGGTGTCGACGCGGATCCCCGGACCGGTGGGTGGCGTGAACGCGGTGAGCGTCCCGGCGGTGGTCAGGGCGATCCCGTCGGCGCGCGGCGTCTCGGCGTTGACGCGCACCTGCACCGCGATGCCGTGTGCCGCAGCGGGACGTCCTGCGATGGTGTTGCTGTCGAGAGTGATTCCCGTCGGCAGACCGAGTTCCTCGAATGCCGCCCCACGGGCGATCGCCAGCTGGATCGCCACGAGGTCGACGCCCGTCACCTCCTCGGTGACGGTGTGCTCCACCTGGATTCGCGGGTTGACCTCGAGGAACACGAATCCGTCGTCGTGGACGAGGAATTCGACGGTGGACAGTCCGTGGCAGCCGACGTGCCCGATCAGCCGGACGGCCGCGCCGTGCAGCGCCTCCCGCAACGACTCCGGCAGGTCGGGCGCAGGCGCGATCTCCACCAGCTTCTGGTGCCGGCGCTGCACACTGCAGTCGCGGTCGCCGAGTGCGACCGCGCGAGTACCCGATTCCGATTCGGTGGCCACGACCTGCACCTCGACGTGCCGGGCACGCTCGACGAGCCCCTCCGCGTACAGCCTGTCGTCTCCGAAGGCAGCCAGTGCTTCGGCCGCGGCGAGCCGCAGCGCCTCGTCGAGGTCGGCGGCGTCGCGGACCACACGCATGCCGCGACCGCCACCACCCGAGAGCGCCTTGACGACGATCCCGTTCGGATGGTCGAGCAGGAAGGCCCGCACGGAATCCGGATCCCTGGCCTCGACGGCGGCGATCACCGGGATGCCGAGTTCGTCCGCCACCTCGCGGGCGGCGCGCTTGTCGCCGAGGACGCGCAGCGCCTGCGGGGACGGTCCGACGAAGGTGAGCCCGGCATCCGCGCAGGTCTGCGCGAAGGCGGCGTTCTCGCTGAGGAATCCGTAACCCGGGTGCACGAGCGTGCACCCGGTCGCCCGGGCGACGCCGACGATCGCGTCGGGGTCGAGATAGGCCGACGGACCGGTGCCCGGAAGGGCTTCGGCCCGCGTGGCGGCGCGAACGTGCGGAGCGTCGGCGTCGTCCGTGGCATGAACGGCGACCGTGTCGAGTCCGAGGTCTCCGGCCGTGCGGACGATCCGCAACGCGATCTCACCCCGGTTGGCTACGAGCAACATCGACGATCCTTCCCTCGGCAGCGGTTGTATCCACTCCTACTCCGGTCGGCACCCGCACCGCAGACCGCCGTCTCACGCGACGACCACGGGACGGTACCGCAGGGCGCGGCCGAGACCGAGCGCCATCGACACGGACGTGATGGAGGCCGTCGCCATGATCGCGGCGAGCACCACCACTTGGAACCGTCCGGCCTCGACCGGTGACAACCCGCCGAAGATCGCGCCGACGAAGGCTCCGGGCAGGGTCACCAGACCGGTGGTCCTCGTCTGATCGGTCGACGGGATCATCGCCGCGTGCACGGCGAACCGGGCGGATGAGAGCGTCGCCTGCCGCATGGTCGCGCCGAGCGCCAGCCAGCCCTCCACCTCGGACCAGTGGTCGTCGACGGTGTCGTGGAAGCGGCGACCGGCGAGGGTCGCGACCGTCATCGTGTTGCCGATGATGATGCCGCCGAGCGCGAGCGCGTAACGCGGGGTGGCCTCCACCGCGCCGGTCGCGAAGACGACACCCGCCGAGACGAGCACGCCGGTCAGCATCGCGGCGGCCGTCACCCCGCGCACGACGGCGTCGCTCCCGATGCGTCGGCAGGCCGTCCACCACGCGACGGTGAACATCACCACGAGCACCACGGCGACCCAGCGGGCGTCGGCGATGACACCGGAGAGCACGACGCTGATGAGTGCGAGCTGGACCGCGCCGCGGGCGATGGCACCGACCGGCGCGAATCGGTGCGGGGCGCGGAACGCCCACAGGACCGCCGTCGAGATCGCAGCAAGGGCGAGGACACCGACGATCGTGCGGATCAGGACGGACGGGTCGATCACGGGGTCGACGTTAACGACCCCGTTCACCGGATGCCGCCCTATCGACGCTCGGGCGCGGCGTGTGGAAGATCCGCGGCGGACGCCACCGGCCAGCGCCGCGGATCGGGACCGAGCTCCCGGAGCTGCCCGACCTGCTCGCGGCACCACACCGACACGTCACGGCGTCCCTCGACGACGTCCTCGGAGAACTCCCCCCAGTCGACCCATTCGGTGTCGTGCACCTCCGACGGCTCGGGGGTGGGCTCCGGCCCGTCGTACAGCACCCGGAAGACGGGGCAGATCTCGTTCTCCACGATGCCGTTGTCCATCACCGCCCGGTATCGGAAGGACGGCAGGACGACCTCGATGTCGTGCACCTCGAGTCCGAGTTCCTGACCCAGCCGGCGGCGCACGGCCTCGGTGAGCGGCTCGTCCGGAGCCGGATGGCCGCAGCAGCTGTTCGTCAGGACACCGGGAAAGGTCGACTTGTCCAGGGCCCGCCGGGTGAGCAGAACGTGTCCGTGGGGATCGAAGACGTACGACGAGAAGGCGAGGTGCAGCGGGGTGTCGGTGGTGTGCACCGTCGCCTTCGGCTCGATTCCGACCGCGCGGCCTGCGTCGTCGAGCAGCACGACCTGTTCCATGTGATGTCCTGTTCTGTATTCGTGTCCGAATGCCGGCTCGGCCGGGCAGGTGTCACCGGTCCTGCGGCGCGGTGACCACTCCCAGTCTCGACCGTGTGCGCAGTGTGGTCCAACCGGCCGAGGCCAGCTGGGGTGCCGCCACCGACAGGCGCCGGCACCGCGACACGCGTGCGCGCTGGTGGAGTACCCGGTATCCGCTCTCCTCCACCGCTCTCAGGATGTCGCCGTAGAGCACGAAGGCGGTGCGCATCGCGGGCCGCACCTCGGGGTCGAGCAGGTCGATGCCCGGTTCGGCCACACGGTAGATCGAGCGGGTGTGCGCGATCAGATGCGCCAGGGCGCGCTCGAGCCGCACGTCGCGCTGCCCGGTCCGCCGGCAGTGCCACAGCAGCTCCTCGTCCACGTCGAAGGCGGCGAGCACATCGGTGGGCAGGTAGATGCGGTCGCGGTCGAGGTCCTCCCCCATGTCGCGGATGAAATTGGTGAGCTGGAAGGCCTCACCGAGTGCGGCGGCGGGGGCCTCGGCCCGCTCGCGTTCCGTCTCGATCCCCAGGATGGGCAGCATCTGCAGTCCGATGACGGCAGCCGAGCCGTACATGTACTCCGACAGTTCGTCCATCGTGCGGTACCGCGAACGGAACAGCTCGGTGCCGGGGATGTCCATCCGCATCGAGCGAAGGAAGGCGTAGTAGTACTCGTGCGGGATGTCGTACCGCTGCGTGGTGTCGACGAGCGCTCGTAATACGAGACCGAATTCGTCGTAGGTCGGTGGTCGGCCGCCGAGCGCATCGGTGAGCCGGCGTTCGAGTGCGTCGAGAACCGGTGCCGCGTCGACCGGTTTCACGTCGACGATGTCGTCGACCATCCGCGCGAAACCGTAGAGCGCATGCACCCCGGCACGTTTGGACGCCGGGAAGACACGGGTCGCGAGGAAGTAGGTCTTGCCGTGGCGCCGGTTGAGTTCACGGCACAGCCGGTACGCCTCGTGCAGGCCGGGATCGATTGCGTCGAGTTCACCCATGAGCCGTCGCACCCATTTCCATCGGGACCGGCACCGGCGTGGAACCGGTGAAGTTGCTACCCGAGATACGTTCCGCGGCAAGCCGTCCCGAGATGATCACGGTCGGGACGCCGACTCCGGGCGTGGTGCCCGACCCGGCGAGAACGAGATTGTCGACCCCGGGCACGAGGTTGGGTCGGCGGAAGGGACCGGTCTGACGGAAGAGGTGTGCCGCCGAGAACGGGCTGCCGTCGAGCATCCCCTTGTCCGCCCAGGTCTGCGGGGTGTCGAGATGGTCGATGCGCATGGCACTCGTCAGATTCCGGTAGCCGCGACGCTCGAGGACCTGCTGGATCTCCCGCATGTACGGCCTGCCCAGACGGCCCCAGTCGAGAGGCGCGGACGCGAGATTCGGGCACGGTGCCAGCACCGAGACCGGCTCGCACTCGACGCCGCCCCGCACGATCCGCAGGGACGGATCGGTCACGGCGGGTCGCGTGATGAGCAGCGACGGATCCGCCATCAACCGGCCGTGACCGCGCGGCGCCGTGATCCGGGCGAAGGTCTCCGACCACTCGGCACCGAAATCGATGGTGTGGTGGGAGTCCGACGGCCAGGCCCGGGTCACGTCGGTGGGCACCGTGCCGTGGAAGACGACGGCGGACGGCGACGCGACCGTCGTGCTCCGGCTGCGTCGGCGTGGCAGGACCCCGGCGCGGAGGAGCAGATCGTCCACCACGGGCAGATCCGCGGTGAGGACGAAGGCGTCGGCGGTGAAGTACCGGCCGTCCGCGGATCGCACGCTTGTCGCGCGGCCGTCCTCGACGCGCAGTTCCGCCACGTCGATCCCGGTGTGCACCGTGCCGCCGTTGCGTATCAGGGCGTCCGTCATGGCAGCGGCGATGGCGGACATGCCGCCCTTCGGGAAGTAGACGCCGAGCGAGGTGTCCATGTGGGCGATGGCGCCGTAGACCGCGAGGGCCGTCGCCGGGGCGGTTCCCGCATAGAGCGCCTGGAAGGTGAAGATCCGCCGGAGCCGGTCGTCCTTCACGAAGGACCCGACGCGTGATCCGAGGCGACCGAAGCCCCCGAGCCGGACCAGGTTCGCGGTGTCCCGCAGCGCCGCGGGCGTCGATACCAGGTCGAGCGGCGAGTCGAAGTTGGAGTCGATGTAGCGGTCGAACTCGGCGTCGAAGATCGACGCGAGCCAGCGGCGCAACCGCCGGTATCCGC
Organism: Rhodococcus sp. Q1; assembly: GCF_004153645.1. Taxonomy (NCBI): domain Bacteria; kingdom Bacillati; phylum Actinomycetota; class Actinomycetes; order Mycobacteriales; family Nocardiaceae; genus Rhodococcus; species Rhodococcus sp. Q1. Next base: position 128,344 of record NZ_SDMJ01000001.1, read on the forward strand.
CGGCTTCGTCGGGGCCGCACACCCGCGCGATCTCGGCGGTCATCTCGTCCGGATCGGCGTACACGTTCAGGGCGGTGCCGTCGGCGAAGCGCGCGTGGTAGCCGGGTGCGAGCGGGGTGAGGGCGAGCGCCGGGGCGGTCGAGTCGAAGGATTCACCGACGGCGGCGAGCGCGTCGGCGATCAGGTCCGGCATCGTCAGCACACTGGCCCCGTTGTCGATGTCGTAGAGATGCCGGCCGTCCTCGAAGACCGGGTACGTACCGACGCGACCGCCGACCGTGTTCTCGCGTTCGAGGACGGTGACGCGTTTGCCGGCTCCGGTGAGATGGAGCGCTGCGGACAACCCCGCGAGGCCCGCCCCCACCACGACGACGGACTCGGCGGGGCCACTGACGAATCTCATGCCTTCCCTCCCTGTACGCGTGGCGTCACCTGCTCCACGCGGGTGCGCGCTTCCATGAACAACTGGAGAAAACCTACGGACGGATGCGGGTGCCGGTTGTCGTTCGGCCGGGCTTCGGATGGGTGCATGTCGGTGTTCCTCTGGTCGCCGCCGGAGCTGTTCGGATGTCGTATCGGTTCTTCTCGGTCGGTTCGGGTGACGGCCCTCACGCCGCCTCGTCCCGTATTCGGAGCCGGGTGCCGGGCGGATGGGTCCGGTTCCCGGATCTCTGCCCGACCGGTCCGGTCCCTTCCTTCGAACGGCGCGATACGGTCGACCTATGGCTGCCCGCAAGACCGCTGTGCTCCGACGCCCACCGGAGACCGACGACTATCTCTACGAACCCACCGATCGCCGGATCAGGGGTGAGTGGTTCGGCCGGACCGTGGTCGACAGCAGCCGGGCCGTACTGGTGTGGGCACCGGGCAAGCCCGTCCCGTTCTATGCCTTCCCCCGTGAGCACGTCCGGCTCGACCTGATCTCGGCCTCCGTGTCGCCCAGCCGTTCCCGGCAGGACGTGTGGCAGTGGTACGACATCGTCGTCGGCGACCGGCGGGCCTATTCACCCGTCTGCCAGCTCGACGTCGACGGGCTCGACGACCGCCTCGTCTTCCAGTGGTTCCGGTGGGGTGAGACGGGGCCGGGCGAGGACCTCGACGAGGGCGAGCGGTGGTTCGAGGAGGAGACCGAAGTGTTCACCCATCCGCGCGATCCCTTTCACCGAGTCGACGCATTGCGCAGCTCGCGCCACGTGCGCGTGACCATCGGCGACGTCGTGGTCGGCGAGACCCGCAATCCTGTGCTCGTGTTCGAGACCGGCCTGCCGACCCGCTACTACCTGCCGCCCGAGGACGTCGACTTCTCGGTGCTCGAGGAATCGGAATGGCGGACGAGCTGCCCCTACAAGGGCATCGCCCGGTACTGGTCGTTCTCCGGCACGCCGCCCGAGGACAACGTCGCATGGTCGTATCCCGAGCCGTTCCCCGGCATGGAGTTCATCGAGGGATACGTGTGCTTCTACGACGACGCCGCGGAGATCACGGTCGAGGAGTGAGGACGTGAGCAACCGTCATCGGCGCAACAGATGTGTGACCAGGCGGCCACCTTCCTCGAGCGACATGTGCGGCAGATAGGCACGACCGACCGCGATCCCGATGGCCGGCAGCGCCGCCGGGTCCGGGAACACCATGTACAGCGGCCGGTAGCGGGGCTGGAACTTCGCCTTGAACGCCAGCAGCGAGCGGAATCCGTAGACGGGTTCGAGAGTGCGGCCGAGCAGGTCGAGCAGGGCGTCGAAGGCCCCGCGGTCGAGTCCGGACGCACCGTCCACGCTCGCGAGCGGGGCACCCGACAAACTCAGGAATTCGAGGCCCTCCTCTGCGGCGGAGCGTGCCGCGGAGGCGATGAGGAATTCCATCGCGGGCCGGAACCCGTCCGAACGGCGCCGCATGAAGTCCAGTGTCAGACCCACAGCCTTCCCGTCCCGGTAGACCGGCATCCACGACGTGACGGCATGGACGTGCTCGTTCGCGTCGACCGCGAGCAGCAACCGGACTTCGGGGTCCCGCAGTTCGGCGAGTCCTCCGAGCGTGAATCCCATCTCCGGCAGTCCCTTGTCGGCCACCCATTCCTCGGAGATGTCGACGATCTGCTCGGTCACCGACAGCGGCGCGGCGGCGAAGGTGGTCCACTTCGCTTCGATCCCGTCCTTGGCGGCACGGTTGAGCGCGGTCCGTACGTCCTGGAACTTCTTGCCCTTGAAGGCGAGATCCGCGAGATCGACGACGGTCTCCTCGGCGACCTGCAGGCAGGTCCAGCCGTGCTCCCGGGCGATCGCTGCGGTGTCCTCGCCCACCGTGTAGAAGCACGGGGTCCATCCGTTGCCGAGGCAGTAGGCCGCGAACTCGTCGATCGCTCCGGTCAGCGACGAGCGCTCACCGATCGGATCGGTCGTGGTCAGCGCGACGCCCGAGTGCACCCGATACGCGACGGCGTGCCGGCCGTCGGCGCTGAACCAGTACCGGTTTCCTGCCCAGGTCGTCATCCACGCCATCGAGCCGCCGCCCGGACAGTGCAGGAGTTCTCGCACCCGCTGCTCGTCACCGAGGTCGACCCCGAGCGGCGGAACGAGGAAACTGCGCAGCATCAGGGCACAGAAGACGACCCAGACGATCACACCGGTCCACTCGAACAGCAGGGTGGCCGCGGTGTCGAGTGGCATCACGGGAGGCTCGAAGAGCTGGAGACAGACCGGTGGAAGGAGCCGGCGGGGAGCGTCGCGGAGCAAGGTGCCGACGCCCGGATCACGGTCGAATCCGTCGGCGGCCAGCGTGCCCGCCACCAGGTACGTCACGAGCGCGATGCCTGCGGTGGCCGCGGTTCCGGCCCAGACCCGGCGATAGGTTCCCCGCGGTGCGCGGACATCGAACAGGGTGCGGGTCAGCAGCAACACGGTGAGCACGGTGACCAGGGCGAGGAGCGGCGCGAGTTCCATGGCTACGGAGCTGTGCCGATGGATCCCGTACAGCAGCGACCGGGTCTCGTCCTGTTCGGCCACGCGCACGATCGTGCTCGCGGCGGCCACGGCGATCAGCACGATGTGTCCTCCCACCGAGAGGAACCATGCCGCCCGTCGCCCGCGGCGCAGTCCTTCGGCACCGATCAGCAGCAGTATCGACGGCAGGAGATCGGCCACCAGGGGACCGATTCCCGACAGGCGCAGGGCCTGCTGCCCTTTCCGGCATTCGTCGTGGAGCGCCGGATCGGCGCAGACGTCCACCAGTTCTCGCGGGCTGTAGGGAACCTGCTCGAACAGTTCGCGTAGCGCGGACAGCGGACCGATCGAATGTGGGGAGAACGCCGCGAAGATCGGGCCGAGCACGCTCGCCGCGACGACGAGCGCGACGAGCGTGCGGCGTTCCCGGATGGTGCCGCCGAGCGTCGGACGGCGCACACCGCGACCGAACAGGAGCGGGCCGACGAGCAACCCGGCGAGCGCGACCGTCACCCTGTTCACGTCCTGCAGGTGCCCCGCGAACAGAGCTGCGGTCACCAGGAACACCAGCAGAAGGGTTCGTATGCGGCGACGCCACAGGGTGCCCATTGCAGTGGTGGACGCGAGCAGGACGCCCAGCACCCAGGCCAGCGGGTCCTCGGTGAGATGGGTGTGCAGTTCCCGCCCCCACAGGTTCGGCACGAGCGAAGCGATCCGGGCCACGAGCAACGCCAGTGCCGCCCCCAGGCCCTGGGAGACGAGTGCGGCGAGCGTGAACCTGCGACTGCCGATGCGACGTTCGACCGGCACCGCGACGGCGAGGATCGCGATACTTCCGACCACGTATTCACCGAGGCCGGAAGCGAACAACCCCGAGGTCCACAGTGTCCACAGGTGCCCGTCCGCGATGTTCGGGATCCCGAGCGAGACCTCGGACGCCGTCGCGCGCGACGGGCCGCTCCGCGTCGAGCCGGTGGTGACCGCCAGGAACCAGAGCAGCACGAGGAGTCCGCACGAGACGGGTGCCCGGAGCACCGCCCTCCCGAGGCGGGACGTCAGTTGCCGAGCCCGAGCCGTTGTGCGAGCCATGGCAACTCCTTCTCGAGCGCTGCGGACCACAGGGCGAAGCTGTGGGTACCCGGCAGTTCGGTGAGGTGGACGTCCATCCCTGCCTCCCGGGCCGCCGCGGCGAGTTGTTCCACCCCGGCACGGTATTCGGAATCGTCGAGTCCCACCACGAAAGCACCGGCGGAGTCGGGATACCGGTTGCGGGCGAGCAGGTCGGCAGGATTGTTGCGGGCGAATGCTTCCGCATCGCCGCCGAACACGTCCCGGATCGTCGAGGCCCGATCACCGATGGTGGGTTCGGCCTGTCCCGACATGTCCAGGAAGGTCGGGTAGACGTCGGGGCGGGTGGTGGCCAGTTGCAGTGCGCATGTTCCGCCGTACGACAATCCGCCGACGGCCCACGCCTTCGGATCGTCGTCGACCTGCAGGCCGTCCCGTATCCAGGACGGCACGTCGACGGCGAGATAGGTTGCCGCATTGCCGAGATGCGAATCCGTGCACAACGGGTTGTCGAACCGGCCTCCGGTACCGTCCGCGAGCACGACGACCGGTGCCAGGCCCCGGTGCTCGGCGGCGTAGGCATCCATGGTCTGTGCGAGACGCCCGCCGACGAGCCAGTCCTCCGGGCTTCCCGGTTGTCCGGCGAGCAGGACGAGCACGGGCAGTTCGGGTCTCGGATCCGAGAAGTACGCGGGCGGAAGGTAGACGCGTGCCCCCCGTGCCCGGAATCCGGAGACCGTCCCGGGAATCGTCACCGAGGTGACCGCTCCGGTCGCGGGCTGGTCGGCCGGCGCCGACCAGTTCTCCAGCGGTACGGTCCGCGACGCCCGGACGGACGGATCGTCGAAGGGGACGCTTCGGTAGTCGCTGATGCCGAGTGCCGCCCGCACGGTCGGATAGGCGTCGTAGACCGCGTTGATCCGGCCCGCGGCCGCGATCACGACGAGCACCGCCACCACCACGAGTGTCACCGCGACGAAGGGCCGACGCCGATCGCGCCGCCGTACGAACCATCGTCCGATCAGCAGTGAGACGGCGAGCAGTGCCACCGCCACCCATCCGTACACCACCCATGGCAAACGGTCCGGGAAGGGTTTCCACACCTTCTCGACCAGGAGTGCTGCCACGGCGGTGAGGGCGACAGCCGTGAGCGCTGCGACGGGGGCGCCGCGCACGAACCACGAGCGGTGCCTGCGGGCGAGCAGCACGACCAGGCCTGTCACCACGAGAACGGCGAAGATCGCGACCGCTGGTCGCGTGGTCAGCGGTGTACCCAGCACCGACTCCTCGATCCCGGCCCAGGACATGACGATCAGTATGCGCGACGCCCCGGGTCGATCGATCGGATCTCTAGCGCCCCGGCAGCCACTGCATCGACTCGACGAAGGGGGCGAGCATCTTCGCCCACACCCGCCGCGGGAGCCCGCGCGGACCGTCGAGGTTGAGCAACCGTGTCGTCGCGATCGTCTGTGCCTCGGTGTACTTGTACAGGCCTTCCGCGCCGTGGCGGCGGCCCATGCCGGAGATGCCCATGCCGCCCATCGGGGCATCGGTGCTCCCCCACGCCGGTGCGTACCCCTCGTCGACGTTCACCGTGCCGGCACGCACCCGCGCCGCCACGGCCTCGCCCTGCGCCTTCGTCGCGGCCCACACCGACGCGTTGAGTCCGTACTCGGTGTCGTTGGCCTCGCGGATCGCTTCCTCGACGTTCTCCACCGGGTAGATCGACACCACCGGCCCGAACGTCTCGCCCCGGTAGCACTCGGCGTCCTCGGGCACGTCGGTCAGCACCGTGGGTTCGAAGAACAGCGGGCCGAGATCGGGCCGTGCCTTTCCGCCCGCGACGACGGTCGCGCCCTTGGCGACGGCGTCCTCGACGTGCCGGGTCACGGTCTCGACCTGGCTCTCGCTGATGAGGCATCCCATCTCGGTGCCGAAGTCGTAGTCGGCACCGAGCGCCATCTCGCGCACCCGGGCGCCGAACATCCGGACGAACTCCGGCGCGATGGACTTCTCGACGTAGATCCGCTCGATCGAGATGCACAGCTGGCCGGAATTGGAGAAGCACGCCCGCACCGCGGCGTTCGTGACCTCGCGCAGGTTCGCCCCGGCCGTGACGATCATGGGGTTCTTGCCACCGAGTTCGGCGGAGAACCCGATCAGGCGCCGGCCGGCCTGCTCGGCGAGCAGACGTCCCGTCTCCGACGAACCTGTGAACATCAGGTAGTCGGCGTTCTCGACGATCGCGGTGCCCACCACGGTTCCGGGACCGGTGACCACGGCGAAGACGTCGCGGGGAACGCCGGCCTCGTAGAGGAGTTCGACGACGGCGAGCGCACAGTACGGGGTCTGGCTGTCGGGCTTGAGCACCACGCTGTTGCCGGCGAGCAGGGCGGGGATCGCGTCCGACACCGCCAGCGTCATCGGGTAGTTCCAGGGCGCGATCACGCCGACGACGCCCTTGGGATGGTGCAGGACGGTGGTCTTCGTCAGGATCGGCAGCATGCCCGTCGCCTTGCGGGGACGCAGCAGCTTCGGCGCGACGCGCGCGTAGAACCGCGCGGTCATCGAGATGTCGAGCACCTCTTCCTGCGCGGAGACACGGGACTTGCCGGTCTCGGCCTGCGCCATGTCCATGAGCTGCTCGCGCCGGGAGAGCACGAGCTCGCGGTACCGGTGCATGATCGCGGCGCGCTCGTCCACGGGCAGCTTCGCCCAGGCGACCTGCGCGGTGCGGGCCCGGTCGATCGCGGCCTTCGCGTCCTCGGCCGTGCCGACCGGGACGGTGGCCAGTTCCCGGCCGGTGAAGGCCTCGACGACGGGGCGGGTGGTCCGCTCGGCGGCGTCGGGGATCGCGATGAGGTCGGCAAGACGCTGGAAGGTCGCAGCGCTCGGAGCTGGCATGATGCACCCCTACCGGTGAGTAGTACTTGCAGTTTCACCAAACCTACCCGGGTGGGTGTGTGCTGTCACACAGGCGTGACGTCGATGCCCGTCTCCCGATCGTCGCGTCGCTCGGGACCCGCTTCGACGATTCCCTGGGCGACCTCCGCGAGGGGGACGTTGCTGTCCTGCGAGAGCCGGCGCAACAGTTCGAAGGCCGCGACGGCATCGACACCGAAACGCTCCATGATCATGCCCTTGGCCTGCCCGATGATGTCGCGGGTCGCCAAGGCGGACGCGAACTGCCCCTGACTGCGTGCCGCGCTCATTGCCATCGCCGCGTGAGCGGCGAGGACCTCGGCAGTCGCCTCCGCCGGAGGACCGAACGCCTCGGCTCTCGCAGAGAACATGTTCAGCGCTCCCATGCTCTCCTGATCGAGATACAGCTGGAAAGACAAGGCACTGAGTACACCCGCGTCCACCGCGGCCTTCGCGAAACGCGGCCACCGGGTATCCGTCCGCAGGTCTTCGGAGCGCACCACGAGGTACTTGAAGCTCGCATCGAGGCACGGACCCTCCCCGAACTGCTCCTGGACGTCGTCGAGGTGCTCGGCGAGTTCCGACGTCGCGGCGAGGGAGCGGAAATGCTTCCTTCCGGTCACGATGAGGATGTCGGCACAATCGGTCCCCTCCACCAGTTCGACCGCGGCCGAGGTCACACCGCGCAGGGTTTCGTCGAGATCGGACGGGCGGTAGAAACCGCGCGCGAGCTGCGCCATACGGCGTCCGATATCGCTCGCTTCCGGTGAACGTGTCATAGGAACATCCTCCCTCCCGCGGAATCCGTCACCCGACGGATCCGACGACCGGATCACCCGGTTCCGCGAGTCTTGCACGGCCGCCCCACCTTCGGAACACGACCTCTTCCGTTTCACCCCGTTAGGCTGTACGAGTGGATCCACCGGTCACCCGGTACCTGCCCCGCGACGGTCACAACCTGGCCTACGGGGTGGTCGGCGCGGGTCCCGCCGACGTCGTGTGGTTCTTCGAGGTCCAGATGCACCTGGATCTGCTGTGGACCGATCCGTACATGCACTCGCTCTTCGAACGCCTCGCGACCTACTCGCGCGCCGTCTACTTCCAGCGCCGCGGTTTCGGGCTCTCCGATCCCGTCGATCACGTGCCCACGATCGAACAGCAGGCGGAGGACGTCCTCGCCGTCATGGACGCCGAGCAGATCCGGCACGCCACACTCGTCGGGATCCACAGCACGTGCGGACCGCAGGTGCTCGTCGCGGCGACCGCTCCCGACCGTGTCCACGCGTTGATGCTCGTCGCGCCGTACTGCGAACCCCTGCTCGACTACGACCGGCCGCCGCACGGATGGACGGAGCCCGGGATCACCGATTTCGTCGAGTCGTGGCGCGACGCCGTCCGGCATTGGGGTGAGGGACTGACGGTGCCGTTGACCGACGCGCACGTCGACAGTCCCTACAACCGCCGGTTGATGGCCATGCTCGAGCGGTGCTCGGCGTCGCCGAGCACGATGAGCGCGCACCTCGAGGCGAGTCTGCGGATCGACTATTCGCACGCCCTCGGGTCGGTGCAGTGCCCCACGAAGGTGGTGCTGGTGTCCGGAGGTTCGATTCCGGTGGCCCCGGCGAGATATCTGGCCGGCCTGGTGCCGCACGGAGAGCTGGTGATCACCCGGCCGTCCCCGCGCGGCGCCGCGCTCGGCGAAGCATGGTCACAGGTCCAGACCATGGTCGAGGAACTCGTCCGCGGGTCCGTCCCACCCGTCGACGCCGGCCGGCGTTTCGCGGCAACCCTGTTCACCGACATCGTCGGGTCGACCAAGCTCCTCGCACGCATCGGCGACACCTCCTACCGGGCCCTGCTCGCACGTCACGAACGCGACGTCCGGTTCGCGGTGACCGAAGCGGGCGGGCGGCTGGTGAGCACCGTCGGGGACGGCACCTTCAGCCTGTTCGACGGGCCCGTGGCCGCCGTGCAGTGCGCGGCACGGATCGTCGAGGAGGCGCACCGTCTCGGATTCGAGGTCCGTGCCGGGGTACACGCCGGCATCGTCGAGCCGACCGGCACGGACGTCACAGGCATGACCGTGCACGTGGGCGCGCGGATCGGCGCCGCCGCCCGCCCGGGGGAAGTGCTCGTCTCGCGCCACGCGCGCGAGCTGGCCGGCGGATCGGGCCTGTGGTTCGCCGACCGGGGGTCGCATCGGCTCGCCGGCGTGCCGGGCAAGGTCCGTCTCTTCGCCCTCGTCGGCGGGCAGCCGACCCTGCAGGCGCCCCGCAGACGCGTCTCGCTCAACCCCTTCGACCGTGCCGTCCTGCGGGCGGCGCGACGCACCCCGCAGGTGTTGCGTTCCGCTGCCGCGCTTGCCAACGCCCGGCAGCGACGTCGCTCGGAGGAGAACTGAAGGGCCGGCCGGCTCGTCAGCCGCCGGTGTAGAACGCGCTCGTCCGGCCGGCGGCAGCGCGTGCCTGTTCGGGGTCCTCGCCGGCGGCGATATCGGCTTCGCACCAGGCCGCGCTGCTGTCTCGGACGAACTGCAGTCCCTCCTCCGACATCGACCAGGCTTCGAACTCCTTCGGATTCACCGATTCTCCCGATTCGAGGTGCAGACCGAGTCCGAGAAGTGCCAGATCCCAGCCGATACCGACCGCACCCGGACCGTACTGCTCCCAATGCTCGTCGGGGCGGGCGATGTGTGAGAGTTCCAGGCGCGCACGGCCTCCCGGTTCGGGGAGGATCGACACCTCGATCCAGCTGACCTGTCCCGCGAATTCCCAGGTGGCCGTGAACATCCGCGGCGGATCGCAGGTGAGGATCTCGCCGGCGGCGTTGCCTTCGAGCCGGTACCGGCCACCGACCTGGAGGTCGCCCTCGACGGGCAGGAACCAGCGGGGGATGCGCTGCGGATCGGTGCACGCCTCCCACAGGTCCTCGGCGCTCGTGCGGTAGCTGCGCGAGACCGTGACGACCTCGGCCTCGCGCCCCTCGACGGTGCGGCGCCCGACCGTGCGGCGATTCGTCTCGTTGCTCGTGATCACGTTCTTCATGAGGATCTCCTTCTCTCGTCGGGTCGGCGGATCGTGGGCGGGACCACATCCCGGCTCCGCCGCTCGCGCTTGCCGCGCGCGATCTCGGTCTCCAGGGCATCGAGCGCCGCGAGGACCGGCGGATGCAGGCCCGCGAGCCAGTCCTCGAGTTCCACGAGGACCGCGGGATCGAGTTCGTAGTAGCGCCGGGTGCCGTCCTTGTGGACGACCGCGAACCGCTGGTCGCGCAGGATCTTGAGATGTTGCGAGACTGCAGGCTGGGAAATCGAGAACTCCCGGCCGATCACCGCGACGATCTCACCCGCCGTCTGCGCACCGCCCGCGAGCAGTTCGAGAATGCGGCGTCGGACCGGATCTGCGAGGACCTCGAACCCGTGCACGAACCCCACTATATAAGTTTCTACTTATATTGACCAGAAGCACGGTTTTGCTCCCTAAACTTCGAGGCATGCCGACAACGACGCGCGTCTCCGAGGAAAAGGTCGACCGAGCGGTCATCGACAACCGCGCTCCCTCGGTCGCCCGTCTGCTGCTCGACCGAGTGTCCGCCACCCCCGACGAGGAGGCCTTCCGCTTCCCCGACGGGGCCGACGGATGGACGTCGGTCACCTGGGAACAGACCGGAGACCGGGTGCGGCTGCTCGCGGCCGGCCTGATCTCCCTGGGCATCGAATCCGAGGACCGCGTGGCCCTCGCCTCGTCCACCCGGTACGAATGGGTGCTCTCCGATCTCGCCGTCATGTGCGCGGGCGCGGCGACGACCACCGTCTACCCCACCACCCACGCCGCGGATGTCGCGTTCATCGTCGCCGATTCCGGCAGCCGAATCGTCATCGCCGAGGACGCAGCGCAGGTGGAGAAACTCGTCGGTCACCGTGGGGATCTCACCGAGGTCATGAAGGTCGTCGTTCTCGACGGTCCCGGCGACGGCGACTGGGTGATCGGCTTCGACGAACTCGCCGAGCTGGGCCGCGGCCTGCTCGCCGAGGACGCCGGAACCGTGCTCGACCGGATCCACAGCATCCGGGCCGAGCACCTGGCCACCCTCATCTACACCTCGGGCACCACCGGCAAACCCAAGGGCGTGCGCCTGCCGCACTCGGCGTGGACCTACGAGGCCGCCGCCATCGACGCGCTGCACATGCTCACCTCCGACGACCTGCAGTATCTGTGGCTGCCGTTGTCGCACGTCTTCGGAAAGGTGCTGCTCACCCTCCCCCTGCAGATCGGCTTCCCCACCGCGGTGGACGGCCGTGTCGACAAGATCGTCGAGAATCTTGCGGTCGTTCGCCCGACCTTCATGGGCGCGGCCCCACGCATCTTCGAGAAGGCGCACGCACGCGTCGAGGGGATGATGGAGGAGGAAGGCGGCGCCAAGAAGAAGATCTTCGACTGGGCCGTGGGTGTGGGCCGGAAGGTGTCGAAGGCACGACAGGCCGGCAGGTCGCCCGGCCTGCTCGACAATCTGCAGCACGGTCTCGCCGACAAGCTGGTCTTTTCCACCGTTCGCGAACGTTTCGGCGGCAGGCTGCGGTTCTTCATCTCCGGTTCGGCGGCACTCAACCCGGACGTCGGCGAATGGTTCGACGCCGTCGGCATCCCCGTCCTCGAAGGTTACGGTCTCACCGAGACCTCGGCGGCGACGTTCGTCAACCGTCCCTACGCCAACCGGATCGGCACGGTGGGCTGGCCCGTCCCGGGCACCGAGGTCCGCATCGCGGAGGACGGTGAGGTGCTCGTTCGCGGTCCCGGCGTGATGACCGGCTACCACAACCGGCCCGACGCGACCGCGGAGTCGCTCTCCGACGACGGGTGGTTCCGCACCGGCGACATCGGCAGCCTCGACGACGAGGGCTACCTGCGCATCACCGACCGCAAGAAGGACATGTTCAAGACGTCGCAGGGCAAGTACGTCGCGCCGTCGTCGCTGGCAGCGACGTTCAAGGGCATGTGCCCCTACGCCTCGGAGATCGTCGTCTACGGCGAGGGCAAGCCCTACTGCGTGGCGCTCGTGGCCCTGGATCCGGAGTCCGTCGGTGAGTGGGCGAACAGGAACGATGCGGGCGGTTCGTTCGAGGAGATCGCGCGGCACGAGAAGACCCACGGGCTGATCTCCGGGTACATCGACGAGCTGAACCTGCAGCTCAACCGGTGGGAGCAGATCAAGAAGTTCACGATCATCGAACGCGAACTGTCGGTCGAGTCGGGCGATCTGACGCCGAGTATGAAGCTGCGCCGGAAGGTCGTCGTCGACAACTTCGCGGACAGGCTGACCGGCCTGTACGAGAGGTGACGGCCTATCCTGGATCTCATGATGAGTAGTGCACGACCGAATTTCCCGCGGCGGATCGGCTACATGTTCGGTCGCACGCTACCGCCCGAGATGCGGGAGTGGGTACGCGACGACATCCTGGGCCCCGGCGGATCACGCCGGTACCTGCTGCGATGGAATCTTCCGGCGATCCCCTTGCTCCTGCTGTTCCTGCTGATCCCGGGACCGGTGTGGATCCCGATCTCGATGATGCTGTTGCTGCTGCTGCCGTGGACGTACTTCTCGGTGGCGTTGATGCCCATCTGGCAACGGCACCGGCTCCAGCAGCACGGCCTCGACCCGGAGCTGCTCAGCGCGAAGGCACGCGCACGCGCCGACCGCGAACGAGAGGACTACGAGCGTCGTTTCGGTCGCGCGTCCTGACCGGGCCTCCCACCGTACGGGGCACCGCGTCCGCCTATCCTCACACCATGAGCGACGCCACTGCCTTCACAGCCACCGCCGACCTCGCCGACGAGATCGGCCCGGACATCCGCAGCTGCGACACGCAGTTCATCCAGTTCGGCGGCCGCACCGAGTTCGTCGGCCCCATCACCACCATCCGCTGCTTCCAGGACAACCTGCTCGTCAAGCAGACCCTTTCCGAGCCGGGCAACGGCGGCGTGCTCGTCGTCGACGGCGGCGGCAGCATTCACACCGCGCTCATCGGCGACATCATCGCCGGTCGCGGTGTCGACAACGGCTGGGCCGGAGTCATCGTCAACGGCGCGGTCCGCGACTCCGCGATCCTGCGCACCCTCGACATCGGTATCAAGGCCCTCGGCACCAACCCGCGCAAGAGCACCCAGACCGGTTCGGGCGAGAAGAACGTGCCCGTCGAGATCGGCGGCGTGACGTTCAACCCCGGCGAGATCGTCTACAGCGACTCCGACGGCGTCGTCGTCCGCGCCGAGAACTGATCGCCGGGCGCGCGGGTCACCACATCATTCGTGCGCGACCCGCGCGCTCGCACCGGCGATCTCCACCACGTCGCCCACCTTCAGCTGACGGCCGCGACGCTCCTCCACCTCACCGTTGACCGACACGAGGCCGTCGGCGATCACTTCCTTGGCTTCTGCACCCGATTCGATGAGGCTCGCGAGCTTGAGGAACTGACCGAGCCGGATCGACTCGTCACGGATCGGTACATCGAATGCGTCGGACATGGCACCCATTGTCCCCGACACTGGATCCATGGCCCGCCCCAGCATCATCTGGTTCCGTCGTGATCTCCGGCTGAACGATCTGCCCACTCTGCTCACCGCCACCGAGGCCGCCGACGAGGTGCTCGCTCTGTTCGTCCTCGACGACGCACTGCTCCGGCCCTCCGGGGCGCGTCGTCGCGACTTCCTCACAGGTTGCCTGCGAGCACTCGACCGGGATCTCGGCGGGCGCCTGCTCGTCGTCCGGGGGGACCCCGCGACGGTCGTGCCGTCGGTGGTCGCCGAGTTCGACGCGACCGCAGTCCACATCAGTTCCGACCACGGCCCGTACGGCACGCGACGCGACCGCGCGGTGGCCGATGCTCTCGGCGACGTTCCGTTGGTGGCCACCGGCTCCCCCTACGCCGTCACCCCGGGCCGCGTGAAGAAACCCGACGGCACTGCCTACAAGGTGTTCTCGGCCTTCCGGCGCGCCTGGAACGACCACGGCCGGCACACGCCCGCAGCGACCGGCCCGGACACCGCCGACTGGGTGGACCCGACCGGCTGCTCCGCACGTGTCCCGATTCCGGACGAGGGTGACGAGCCCACGCCGCCCGCCGGTGAAGCAGCTGCGGTGGAGCGGTGGCAGGAATTCCTCGACGACGGTCTCGAGCGGTATGCCACCGACCGCGACCGGCCGGCCTTCGACGGCACCAGCGGACTCTCCCCCTATCTGAAGTTCGGCTGCATCCATCCGCGGACCCTGTTGCACGACCTGCGGAACCGCTCGGACGAGGGTGCCGCCACCTTCCGCAGCGAACTGGCGTGGCGCGACTTCTACGCCGACGTCCTGTTCCACCGCCCCGAGACCGCGCGCACCAACTACAACGGCAACTTCGACGCCATCACCTACGATTCCGGGCCCGACGCCGACGCCCTGTTCACCGCGTGGTGCGAGGGCCGCACGGGATTCCCGATCGTGGATGCCGGGATGCGGCAGCTCCTCGCCGAGGGAGTCATGCACAACCGGGTACGGATGATCGTCGCGTCGTTCCTCACGAAGGACCTTCACCTTCCGTGGTGGCGCGGGGCACGACATTTCATGGAGCATCTGGTGGACGGCGATCTGGCATCCAATCAACACAACTGGCAGTGGACCGCGGGCAGCGGCACCGACGCCGCCCCGTACTTCCGGGTGTTCAACCCGACGCGGCAGGGCGAGAAGTTCGATCCGACGGGTGAATACGTGCGCAGATGGGTACCCGAACTGCGGAGCGTCGACGGCGCTCGTGTGCACAGTCTGCCCGACGGCCCTCCGGACGGATATCCCGAACCGGTCGTCGATCACGCACACGAACGTCGGGTCGCTCTGGACAGATACGAGCGAATTCGCTCACCCCGATGAGAAAGACGGCGAAGCGACCCATCCGATCGTATCGGTGCTCCGAACACCTTCTGGACGGACACCGTGTTCGCCGTAGAACCAACGAAAGGACACCGCAGTGCGCGCACTCGTCGAAACCGCTTTCATGGCCATCCACACCCCGCTCGTCGAGGCATACACCTTCCTGATCAGCGTCCTTCCTGCTTGAGTGGATACGGCGCCGGAGCCCGCTCCGGCGCCGTGACCACAGGGACGGCATCGGCAACGGGAGGCACAGTATGGGGATCGAGTTCTCGAGTGTCGTCGACGCACCGCGCGACGACGTGTTCGACTGGCACTCCCGTCCCGGCGCCATACTCCGCCTGATCCCACCCTGGCAACCCATGAACGTCATCGCCGAGGCCGATTCCCTCGAATCCGGCACGGCCGTCCTCGGTCTCCCCGGTGGACTGCAGTGGATCTCCCGGCACGATCCCGAGGATTACGATCCGCCCGCACGTTTCGTCGACGAACTCTCGCACGACGGTCTGCTGTCGCGTCCCGCCACCGCGATCGGTTCGTGGCGGCACGAACACCTTTTCGACGCCGTCGGCGAGTTCCGTACCCGCGTCACCGATCGCGTCGTCACACCGGTGCCGGGTCGCTTCCTCACTCAGACCTTCCGTTACCGCCACCGCCAGCTCGCCGATGACCTTGCGAGCCACCGCTGGTCGCACGCGCAGGGCATCCGGCCGGCGACCGTCGCGGTGACCGGGTCGAGCGGCCTCGTGGGCACCGCCCTGACGGCCTTCCTGTCCACGGGCGGATATCACGTGATCCGGCTCGTCCGCCGACCGTCGCGGCGACCGGACGATCGACACTGGGATCCCCACGATCCGGCGCCCGACCTGCTCGAAGGTGTCGACGCCGTCGTCCATCTGGCGGGTGCCTCGATCGCCGGCCGGTTCACCGACTCGCACAAGGCCGCAGTCCGCGACAGCCGGATCGAGCCGACACGACGGCTCGCCGAACTCGCCGCGAGAACACCCAACGGCCCCGCGACCTTCGTCTCCGCGTCCGCGATCGGCCTCTACGGCTACGATCGCGGCGACACCCCGCTCGACGAGCACGCCTCCCGCGGAACCGGTTTCCTCGCCGACGTCGTCGCCGACTGGGAGGCCGCCACGCGTCCCGCGGAGAAGAAGGGCCTGCGGGTCGTGCACGTACGCACGGGCATCGTCCAGACACCCCGCGGCGGCACACTGCAATTGATGCGGCCACTGTTCGCGAGCGGTCTCGGAGGCCGGCTCGGCGACGGCCGGCAATGGTTCTCCTGGATCGACATCGACGACCTCGTCGACGTCTACCACCGCGCGCTCACCGATCCCGCCCTGGCCGGACCGGTGAACGCCGTTGCGCCGCAACCGGTGCGCAACGAGGAGTACACGCGGGTGCTGGCATCGGTGCTGCACCGTCCGGCGCTGCTGCCCGTCCCCGGTTTCGGACCCCGATTGCTGCTCGGCGAGGAGGGCGCGCGGGAGGTCGCCCGGGCCGACCAGTTCGTCGTCCCGAAGGCCTTGCTCGACATCGGGTATCGATTCCGGCGTCCCGATCTCGAAGCATCGCTGCGCCATCAACTCGGCCACATCCTGGAGGAGACGTGATCCCAACCCGCATCCTCGTCACCGGGGCGACCGGTTACATCGGTGGCAGGCTCGTTCCGCGACTGCTCGAGGCGGGTTACCGCGTACGGGTCTTCGTCCGCAGCCCCGACAAGTTGCGCGACGTACCGTGGGCGAGCGACGTCGAGATCACCCGCGGCGACCTCGACGATCCCGAATCCCTGCGTGAGGCCTGCCGCGATATCGACGTCGTGTACTACCTTGTGCATTCGATGGGCGGCCGCGACGAGTTCGTCGATGCGGAGAAACGGGCCGCGCAGAACGTCGCCGATGCCGCACGCGATTGCGGTGTGTCCCGCATCGTGTACCTCGGCGGTTTGCACCCCGATGCGACCGAACTCTCGCCACACCTGTACTCACGGGCTCAGGTCGGACGGATCCTGACGGAGTCCGGAGTGCCCACACTCGTGCTGCAGGCCGGTGTCGTGATCGGTTCGGGTTCTGCGTCGTTCGAGATGGTCCGGCACCTGAGCAATCGACTGCCGGTGATGACGACCCCGCGGTGGGTGAACAACCGGATCCAGCCCATCGCGGTACGCGACGTCCTGCACTATCTGGTCGCCGCCGCCGAGGCTCCTCTTCCCCGCAGCGGCGCCTACGACATCGGTGGGCCCGACGTCCTGCGGTACGGCGAGATGATGCAGCAGTACGCGGAGGTCGCCGGGCTGACGAAGCGACGGATCCTCGTCCTTCCGGTTCTCACACCGAAACTCGCCGGGCTGTGGATCGGCCTGGTCACGCCCATCCCTCCCGCGCTCGGGCGCGCACTGCTCGAATCGCTGTCCACCGACGCGGTGATGCGCAACCACGACATCGATACGATCATCCCCCCACCGGAGTCCGGCCCGACCGGTTACCGCGACGCCGTCCGTCTCGCTCTCGGCCGCCTCGAACGGGGCGAGGTGGAGACGACGTGGACGAACGCGTCCCCGGTCGGTGCACCCGCCGACCCGCTGCCCTCCGACCCCGACTGGGCCGGAGAGGTCGTCTTCACCGACGAACGTTCGCTCGAGTCCGATTCCCCGCCGGAGAAGGTGTTCGCCGTCGTGGAGAGCATCGGAGGCGAGAACGGTTGGTACTCCTTCCCGTTGGCATGGACGATCCGCGGCTGGCTCGACCGGTTCGTCGGTGGCGTCGGACCCGACCGGGGACGCCGGCACCCGAAGACGTTGCATACCGGTGACGCCCTGGACTTCTGGCGCGTCGAACGCATCGAGCGCCCGACGCTGCTGCGCCTGCGCGCGGAGATGCGGGCACCCGGCGGGGCCTGGCTCGAGTGGCGGGTCGAACCCCTGGAGTCGGGTCGCTCGCGAGTGCACCAGCGCGCGATCTTCTTCCCGCGCGGACTCGCAGGACGGCTCTACTGGTACGCGCTGGTTCCGTTCCACGGCATCATCTTCCGGGGCATGCTCGAGAACATCGCCGGTACCGCCGGCCGCTAGGGCGATCTGCTCATTCTTCGCCATTCGCTGCAGCACATTGCCGTTGCAGATGGTCGATTCGTGAGCGGATGGTACAGATACGACGAATCGGGGTGGTGTGCGGATCTTCCTCTGGATCCGCACACCACCCCGATTCGTCCCGAGAGTCACACAGTGCAGAGCGGTCTGATCTCCTGCAGTCCCTCGGTGGTGGGTGAGGTGAGCATCAGGCACGAGTTGTACCCACTCGCCTCGACGACACCCCGGATCTCGCGCCACGCGTCGGCGCCGACGACGGGCGAACGCGACAGGACGAATCCGGAGATGCGTGTCGGGTCACCGACCAATGCCCACGAGTAATCGTCCGCGAGATACGTGACGATGTAGTTGCTCGGCCCGTCGAGCGAATCCTGGAACGGGACATCGGGGAACGACACGTGCAGCGAGGCTGTGTCGTTCACACGGGCGTTCCCGACGATACCGCGGCGGTCCCCGGTGATCGTGGTGCACGAGTTCTCCACACGCACATTGCGTTCGTCGAGCAGTGTGTAGAACGCGGTCGTGTCGCGCACGCAGTCGATATTGTAGGGGGCAGGATTGGCGGCGAGCTGATACCACTGCCCCACATACCGATTCACGTCCAGCTGTGAAACCGGGGTGAGAGGCGCTGCGGCGGCGGGCGTGGCGAACAGGAGCGCGCCCGCGGCGGCGATGAACGCCGCCGCAAGCCCCCGACCGCCGTGTCGGGACCAACGCATGTCTTCTACCTTTCCGTCGAGCGGGTAATGGTGGTTACTGGGGCTGGAGGACGCCGTCGATCAGGTACACGGTGGCGTTCTCGGTCTCGATACCACCGCAGATGACGTTGGCGTCGTTGACCTTCAGCATGTCGCCTTCACCGGAGACCTCGACGGTGCCGCCTTGCACGGTGGTCTGTGTGCCGACGACATCGGCCGGGGCCAGCTCACCCGGAACCACGTGGTAGGTGAGAATGTCGGTGAGCAGGGCCGAATCGGTCTGGAGGGTCTGGACGGTCTCGGGTGGCAGGGCCGCGAAAGCATCGTCGACCGGCGCGAATACGGTGAACTCGCCGCCGTTGAGAGTCTCGACCAGGTTCACGTCGGGATTGAGCTGCCCGGAGACGGCCTGCGTGAGAGTGGTCAGGATCGGAACATTTCCGGCGGCTTCGGCGACCGGCTGGTTCGCGAGTTCTTCGACGGAGGAGGGCCCGCTCGGATTCGCGGCGACGTAGTCGGCACACCCCGGGCCGACCGGGCCGGCAGCGGGGGCTGCGGTTCCGGTTGCAGCCGTGGTGGTTTCCTCCATGGTTTCCTGCGTGGTCTGCATGGTGGTGGTGTCGGTGGTGTCCGTGCCCGAATCATCCGAACACGCCGCGACACCCAGCAGGGAGATCGCACCGATTCCGACGGCGGCCAGGCTCTTGCGCGCAGTGACGTTCATGACTGTGATTCCCTTCGTAGGCCGTGACCGGAAACGGCCACGTCGATCAGGTGTGTCACCGGTCATTCGAACCTCGGGGCCGCGCGGATGGGTCGGGATCGAGAGAATTTTTTCCGGATCGGTATCCGCCGGGAACCCATCCGCATCGCCCTTCGCTCCGAATGGCGGTCATGGACAAGTTCTCGGATCCCCGACCGGCACACGTGCTCGTGCTGCCCGACGGGTGTCCGGTCGGTGCCACCCCACCACGGCCGTGGCATCTGTCGCAGATTCGCATGCGTCTGTTCGCCGACGCACTGCGCCTGCGACTGAGTCGGTACGACATCGCGGTCGATCTCGTCGACTACCGCTGTCGCGGATGGAACGGCGATCACATGAGCCCGGTCCGCGACGGCCTGCGGGCGATCGAGTCGGTGACGCGGCGCCGCGGGGACGTCCGGCTCGGACTGGTCGGGCACGCGATGGGCGCGAGGGCGATCGCGCATCTCGCGGCCCAGCACGGAGTGGAGGCCCTCGTCGCCCTGGCGCCGTGGTGGCCGGCCGACGACGCCGATCTGATTCCCGCCGGTCGGCACCTGCTGGTCGCGCACGGCACGGAGGACACCCGGACCGATCCCCGGATGGCGCAGAGCCAGGCGATGGCGGCCGGAGACCGCGGTGTGCGCGCACGGTGGCGGCCTCTGCCCGGAGCAGGACATTTCCTCCTCACCGACCCTCGATGGTGGGCCGACACCACGGCCGATTTCCTCACGTGCACACTGTCGGGGAAACCGACCACGTGCCCCGGAGACGACCATGCATCCTGACCTTCCCCGCGCAGTCGCGATGATCGGAGACGATGTCGAGTTCCCGGGTGGCCGGGTCGTGGTCACGCCGGCGATCTACCGCACCTTCGTGCGCCACGCGCAGGGATCGTCCGAGCGCCCGTCGCTCGAATATCGCGGCTTCAGCTGGGTCATGGACGTCGACGAGACACCGTCGTCGCCGTGGTGGCTGCGCATGCTGACGCGGTTCGATCCGTGGGATCACTTCGTCGCGAGTGATTCCGACACCTTCCGCGGACGCGTCGAGGACCACCTCGTCGCCGACGGAGTGAGAGTGCCGGGAGGACGGATCACGGCGCTGCTGAACATCCGGCGTCTCGGTCGCGGATCGGATCCGCTGAATCTGTTCTGGTGCCACGATCCGAGCGGCTCGCTGGCCTGCGTCGTCGCCGAGATCCACACGCGCCGGAGCGGACGGCACTGCTACACGCTGCGCTCGGACGAGATCGACATCGTCACCCGCGCCGGCGCCGGCGACATGTTCGCCCTCTCGGTCGCCCTGCGGCGGCCCGGCGTGCCGATGTTCACCGCGACCGTCAGTGGCGAACGGATGCCCGCCGACCTCGCGACGGTCCTGCGCGCACGGATGTGGATGGGGTGACGCTCGTGGTCGACACGGTTGCCTTGAGCGGAGGAAAGGTCCCGGCTAGGCTTTCCCCCGATGAGCGGACTGAGCCGATGACCGGCGTCGGAGGCCATACCGATACCCTCGGCGCACTGCTCGAGCGGGTGGCCCGGCAAGACCCTACGGCGTTCGCCGAACTGTACGACGCGACGCGTTCCCGAGTCTTCGGCATGGTGCTGCGGGTCCTCCGGGATCCCGGCTACAGCGAGGAGACCACTCAGGAGGTCTACCTCCAGGTGTGGAGGTCGGCGGACAAGTACGACCCGCATCAGGGCTCCGCACTGTCGTGGATCATCACGCTCGCCCATCGGCGCGCCGTCGACCGGGTCCGCAGCGAACAGTCCGGAGCCGACCGCGAGGCGCACTACGGTTCGGCGAACGTCGACGCGGCCTTCGACTCGGTGAGCGAGGAGGTCGCGCAGCGCGACGACCGCCGCCGGGTGAACGAGTGCCTGGGTTCGCTCACCGAACTGCAGCGACGCTCGGTCGAGCTCGCCTACTACAGAGGCTTTACATATACCGAAGTGGCAGAAGAACTTTCGTCACCGTTGCCGACCGTCAAGTCGCGGATCCGGGACGGCCTGAAACGACTGAAGAATTGTCTGGGGGTGACCGTCGATGGCGAATGAGGCGAACGATTCCTCGCGCGATCTGCTCGACATGGCACCCGGATTCGCATTGGATGCCGTGACGCCCGGCGAGCGCCGGGAGATCGCCGAGCAACTCGCGGAAGCCGATGCGGAGGTGGTCTCGCGATTCACCGCCGAGGTCCGCGAGATCCACGAGACTCTCGCGGCGATGTCGGCCGGCACCGCGACCGAGCCGCCGCCCGCGCTCAGGGTGCGACTGCTCGATCTGGTTCACGCCGAACTCGCCGCGAAGACTTCCGTCGAGGAATCCGGGGCACCGGAGGCGACCGAGGCACCGGAGACGGTGGAGGACGACGCCCTTCCCCCGCCGGTGTCCCTCGACGAGCGTCGCCGGGCGCGCCGCCGGAACTTCCTGCTCGCCGCAGCGGCCGCAGTGATCGTCGCGATCGGCGGTGTCGTGGTGGCCGGTCAGTGGTCGGCACCGTCCGGGCCGGCCACGAGCGAGCGGGTGTTCGCGGCCGAGGACGTACGGACCTCGTCGGGCTCGCTCGAGGGTGGCGGTACCGCGACCGTGGTGTTCTCCAAGGAAGAGGACGCGGGCGTCCTGGTGATGAACAACGTCGCCCCGCCGGCCGAGGGCAGTGTCTATCAGATGTGGCTGGTCGGCCCCGAGGGCATGGAACCCGCCGGCACGATGACGCCCGCCGATGTCGCGCCGTCCACGACGGCGGTGCTCGAGGACATCTCCGGCGCTACCGCACTCGCCTTCAGCGTCGAGCCGACAGGCGGGTCGACCCAGCCGACCGCGATCTTCGCCCAGCTCCCACTCGACTGACATGTCCGAGGCAGCGATCACGTCATCGGCGGGTGCCGATGACGACCGTCGCATCGAATTCCTCCGACCTTCGTGCGGCCGGGTCGAGACCGGCGCGGGCGATGAGGCCCTCCACCACGGGTGCCTGCGCCGCGGCCGACTCGACGAGCAGCGACCCGCCGCCGGTGAGCCATCGGATCGCGTCCGCGACGAGTCGGCGATGGACGTCCAGGCCGTCGGGCCCACCGTCCAGCGCGCGACGCGGCTCGCTGCAACGTGCCTCCCGCGGCATCGATCCGATCGCCCCGGACGGCACGTAGGGCGCATTGGCGACGAGCACGTCGACGCGTCCGCACAGCGTCGCGGGCAGGGCGTCGAACAGATCACCGTCGAACACCCGCTGGGACGGCAGGTTCAGGCGTGCGCAGGCCGTGGCGACGGGATCGATGTCCGCCGCGTAGATCTCGGCCGCCTCCACTGCGATGGCGAGCGCGGAGCCGACCGCGCCGCACCCGCAACACATGTCGACGATCACGGCGCCGGGCCGCGCGAGGTCGATCGCGCAGTCCACCAGGTACTCGGTGCGTCGACGAGGGACGAACACCCCGGGCCGCACCGCGATGCGCCGGCCGTGGAAGAAGACGTGTCCCAGCACGTGTTCGAGCGGTTCGCCGGAGACCCGCCGCGCGACCAGCCGTTCCAGATCCGAGGGCGTGCGAGCGGCTTCCACGAGGAGCTGCGCCTCCTCCTCGGCGAACACACAACCGGCTGCTCTCAATGCGGACACGACGTCGGCGTGGGTCCGGTGGGCGGAGACCATGCGGCACCTTACCGCGCGCTCATCGGGCGAACCTCTCCGTTTTCCGTGGCGGGGGGCGACTCACACCCCGTGGAGGGGTGGGATCTCCCGATCATGGGTATTCCCCGGGCCGGCACGAGGAGCACTGTGGGAACGAACGATCTCGGGCAGGAGCCTGCCCGGGGTCGCCGGGTCCGAGACCGCTCATACGAGGAGGAATCTTGAGCACTGCTACCGCGCCCCCGCGCAGAACCGGCCGATGGCGGTGGCTGCTGCCCGCCCTGTTGCTCATCGCGTGGCTCGTGGCCGCCGGTGGCGGCGGTCCGTTCGCAGGCAAGCTCAACGAGGTCGCCTCCAACGATGCGAGCACCTTCCTCCCGGCCTCCGCCGAATCCACCCGCGCCGACGAGCTGTACGCGCAGTTCAACGAGAGCGAGTTCATCCCCGCGATCGTCGTCGCCGAACGCGACGGCGGAATCACCGACGAGGATCTCGCCTTCCTCGCCACCGAATCGGCCGGCCCGCCCCCGATCCCGTC
Organism: Rhodococcus sp. Q1; assembly: GCF_004153645.1. Taxonomy (NCBI): domain Bacteria; kingdom Bacillati; phylum Actinomycetota; class Actinomycetes; order Mycobacteriales; family Nocardiaceae; genus Rhodococcus; species Rhodococcus sp. Q1. The sequence goes on from NZ_SDMJ01000001.1 coordinate 151,887, forward strand.
GGAGGACGGTGAAGCGGCGCAGATGATCGTTCCGCTCGACGCCTCCGGGGAGGTCCAGGACGCCGTCGAGGAACTCCGGACCTCGCTCGAGGGAGCACCGGACGGGCTGACCGTCTACGTCACCGGACCGGCCGGTCAGGCCGCCGACCTGTCGTCGGCCTTCGGTGGAATCGACGGACTGCTGCTGCTCGTCGCAGGCGGTGTCGTCCTCGTGATCCTCGTGGTGGTCTACCGCAGCCCGATCCTGCCGTTCGTCGTCATCATCTCGGCGGTATTCGCACTCGCCCTCGCGAGCCTGCTCGTCTACGTGCTGGCCGACGCCGGGGTGATCGCACTCAACGGGCAGAGCCAGGGCATCATGTTCATCCTGGTGTTCGGCGCCGCCACAGATTACGCACTGCTGCTGGTCTCCCGGTACCGCGAGGAGCTGCGGCTGCAGCAGGACAAGTACGCCGCGATGCGCAGCGCGCTCCGCGGCTCGATCGAACCGATCGCAGCCTCGGCCGGCACCGTCATCCTCGGCGTGTTGTGCCTGCTGCTGTCGGACCTGAACTCCAACCGTGGGCTCGGCCCCGTCGCCGCCATCGGGATCGCCACCTCGTTCCTCGCCTCGGTGACCTTCCTGCCCGCGGCCCTCGTGCTGCTCGGCCGCGTGGCCTTCTGGCCCACGCGTCCCGCCTACGACGCGAACGCCGACGTGGACGACATACAGAAGTCCCACAAGGTGTGGGGCCGCGTCGCCGCCTTCGTCGGGTCGAAGCCGCGCCCGATCTGGATCGTGTGCAGCCTCGTCCTCATCGCCTTCGCACTGCTGGCACCGCAGTTCAAGGCGAGCGGTGTCGCGTCGTCGGATCTGTTCCTGCTGCAAACGGATTCGAAGTCCGGGCAGGAGGTGCTCGGTGATCACTTCGATGCCGGCACCGGCTCGCCCACCATCGTCGTCGCCCGGGAAGGAGCGCTCGACGATGTCGTCCGGACCACCGAGGGTGTGGACGGCGTGACGACCGCTCGGCCCGTCCCCGGCCCGGGCGGTACACCCCGCGTGGTCGACGGACTCGTCGCCGTGCAGGCGACTCTGTCGGATCCGGCCGACTCCCTCGCCGCAGAGGAGACCGTCGAGCGCATCCGCGAGGCGGTACGCGCGGTACCCGACGCGGAGGCCCTCGTCGGCGGGCCCACGGCCGTCGACCTCGACACGAAGGACACCGCAACCCGCGACCGCACCGTCATCATCCCGGTGGTGACTCTCGTGGTGCTGCTCGTGCTCATCGCGCTGCTCCGTGCGGTCGTCGCGCCGGTCCTGCTGATGCTCACCGTGATCGTGTCGTTCGCGGCGACGCTCGGTGTGTCGTCGCTGCTGTTCAACCACGTGTTCGGATTCCCCGGCGCCGACCCGGTGGTGCCGCTGTTCGGATTCGTCTTCCTCGTGGCGCTGGGCATCGACTACAACATCTTCCTCATGACCCGCGTCCGTGAGGAGACGAAGAAGGTCGGTACCCGCGCGGGCACGCTGCGGGCGCTGACCGTCACCGGTGGCGTCATCACGTCCGCCGGCGTGGTGCTCGCGGCGACGTTCTCGGCGCTGGCGGTGATCCCGCTGCTGTTCCTGGCCCAGCTCGCGTTCATCGTCGCCTTCGGTGTCCTGCTCGACGCACTGCTCGTGCGGTCGCTGGTGGTGCCGGCGCTGACCATCGACATCGGCAGGAAGATCTGGTGGCCGAGTGCGCTTGCCCGGACCGAGCCGTCCGAACCGGATCCGACCGAGGACGTGGCGATCGCAGGAGCACCGCGCTCGTGAGCGCGCAGGGTGTGTGCAGCGTTCGTGAGCACACAGGGTGTGCAGCGCTTCTGCCAGGTTCGTAGCTGCAGGAACGACGGCCGCGGGACCGGAGGTGTGATCCGGCCCGCGGCCGTTCGTCCCACGGCTGCCGCGTCTGCCCGTTACCGTCTTGTTCCATGTCTGCGGATCCCACCGCCCCTGTCGAGCACCCGCGTCCGGTGGAGGACACCCGGCCACCCTCCCGGCCTTCGCTGACCGACCGCGTCGGCGGACGTCTGTCCGCCGTGCCGCACGTCGTCGGCCTGGCCTTGGGCATCTACGCGTTCGTGGTGGCGCTGTGGTCGATCTCCCCGACCTTGCGCTACTGGATCCACATTCCTCGCGAGTACATCGACGAGTACTACTTCGACGCTCCCGACACGAGCCTGTCGTTCGCTCTCGTCATCGGCCTGCTCGCCGGTGCGATCGCCGGTCGCAAGCGCATCGCGTGGTGGATCCTGACGATCTATCTCGGCGGGTTCGCCATCACCAATCTCGTGATGAGCATCGTCGACCGCGACCCGAATCACCTCGTCGCATTGGTCGTCCACCTGGTGCTGGTCGCGATACTGCTGCTGTCCTATCCCGAGTTCTACACGCGGGTGCGGCGCGGAAACGTCTGGGCCGCACTCGGTGTGCTGGTGGGCGGTCTGGTCGTCGCGACGCTGATCGGCTGGGGCCTGGTGGAACTGTTCCCCGGCAGCCTGCCCGCTCCCGACCGGTTCCTGTGGGCGCTCAACCGTGTCACCGCACTGACGTTCATCGACAACGACCAGTTCGGTGGCCGGCCGAACGGGCTGGTCAACACACTGCTCGGCCTGCTCGGTGCGCTCGCCGTCCTCGCGGCCGCCGTGGTCCTGTTCCGGTCGCAGCGGGCGAGCAACGCTCTCACCGGCAGCGACGAATCCGCCATCCGCGGTCTGCTCGCCCACAGCGACGATTCGCTGGGCTACTTCGCGACCCGCCGCGACAAGGCCGTCGTGTTCGCACCCAGCGGGAAGGCCGCGGTGACCTACCGCGTCGAACTCGGGGTGTGCCTCGCGAGCGGTGATCCGATCGGCAACCCCGAGGCGTGGTCGCACGCCATCGACGAATGGCTCGATCTCGCCCGCGCCTACGGATGGACACCGGCGGTGATGGGAGCGAGCGAGGACGGTGCGACCGCCTACCACCGTGCGGGCCTGAACGCGCTGCAACTCGGCGACGAAGCCGTCCTGCACACCCGCGACTTCAGTCTCGGCGGACGCGACATGCGAGCGGTGCGGCAGGCCGTCAACCGTGCCCGCAAACACGGTGTGACCGCACGGATCATGCGCCACCGCGAACTGTCGCCCATCGAACTGTCGGCCACGATCCAGCGCGCCGACGCCTGGCGCGACACCGAGAACGAGCGCGGATTCTCGATGGCCCTCGGCCGGCTCGGTGATCCGCTCGACGGCGACTGCCTGCTCGTCGAAGCGGTCTCGGACGGCAAGGTCGTCGCGATGCTCTCGCTCGTGCCGTGGGGAGCGGACGGGGTGTCGCTCGACCTCATGCGCCGCGACCCGCAGGCCCCCAACGGGGTCGTCGAACTCATGGTGTCCGAACTCGCCTCACGGGGCACCGAGTTCGACATCGAGCGGATCTCGTTGAATTTCGCGGTCTTCCGATCGGTGTTCGAGGAGGGCGCGAGGATCGGCGCCGGGCCGATCCTGCGGTTGTGGCGGTCGATCCTGTTGTTCTTCTCCCGGTGGTGGCAGCTCGAGGCGCTGTACCGGTCCAACGTCAAGTACCACCCCGAGTGGGTGCCGCGCTTCCTGTGTTTCCGCGACAACCGGCTCATCCCGCGGGTCGCGCTCGCTTCGGCGATCGCCGAGGGCTTCCTCACCCTTCCCACCTTCGGCCGCCGGAACACCCGGCAACACACGGGAACACATTCGGCGTTCCCCGAGGACCAGGAGGTCGCGGCCGCACTGCACGACGACGGCAGCGCACCCGACGGCGGGCTCGGCGACGGTACGCCGGTCGTCGCGCACGGGCGGCGCCGTCCCGAGCAGGTCCAGGTGCGTATGGACACCCTGCAGCGGATCGTCGAGCACGGGGTCGATCCCTACCCGGTCGCACATCCTCCGACCCACACCGCGGCCGAGGCTCGGGTCACGAAGTCCGGCACCGCCGTGACCGTGGCGGGACGGCTCCTGCGCATCCGCAACTTCGGCGGTGTGCTGTTCGCGGTACTGCGCGACTGGTCGGGCGACATCCAGATCCTCGTCGACCGGCACCGTGTTGCCGGGCAACGCTTCCTGTTCGACCTCGGCGACCTCGTGGAGGTCTCCGGGGAGATGGGACGCAGCCGCACCGGGGAGATCTCGGTGCTCGCCGATTCGTGGCGCATCGACGGCAAGTGCCTGCACCCGCTGCCCGACAAGTACCACGGCCTCGTCGACCCCGAGGCCCGCGTACGGCAGCGCTATCTGCACCTCGCGATCGACCGCGGGGCACGCGATCACCTCGCGGCCCGCAGCGCCGTCGTGCGATCGTTGCGCGACGAACTGCAGACACGTGGTTATCTGGAGGTCGAGACCCCCATCCTGCAGTCGGTGCACGGCGGCGCGAACGCGGCACCGTTCGTCACGCACATCAACGCCTACGACGCCGACCTGTACCTGCGGATCGCCCCGGAGCTGTACCTGAAACGACTGTGCGTCGCCGGCATGGCGAAGGTCTTCGAGATCGGCCGGGTGTTCCGCAACGAAGGTGCGGATTTCAAGCACAACCCGGAGTTCACGATTCTCGAGGCATACGAGGCGCACAGCGACTACGAGAAGATGCGGGTCCTCGCGCGGGAACTGATCCAGGCGGCGGCACGCGCGGCGCACGGTCGCGAGATCATCCTGCGGCCCGGACCCGACGGCACGCCGGTCGAGATCGACATCTCCGGCGAGTGGCCGGTCGAGACCTTCCACGATGCGATCTCCGAGGCACTCGGAACGTTCGTCGACGCGCAGACTCCCGTCGAGGTCCTGCGACGCCTGTGCGACGAGCACGAGATCCCCTACAACCCCGCCTGGGACGCCGGTGCCACCGCGCAGGAGATGTACGAGCACCTCGTGGAATCGAAGACGACCTTCCCCACCTTCTACACCGACTTCCCGACCTCGGTGTCGCCGCTGACCCGCCCCCATCCCCGCAAGCCGGGTGTCGCGGCGAAGTGGGATCTGGTGGCGTGGGGTGTCGAACTGGGAACCGCCTACAGCGAACTCACCGATCCCCTCGACCAGCGTGCCCGCCTCACCGAGCAGTCGCTGCTCGCCGCGGGCGGCGACGAGGAGGCGATGGAACTCGACGAGGAATTCCTCGGAGCACTCGAGTACGCGATGCCGCCCACCGGTGGCCTCGGTATGGGTGTCGACCGGATCGTGATGCTCGTACTCGGCGGCAGCATCCGCGAGTCGCTGGCGTTCCCCTTCACGAAGCCGAGACGCTCCTGACGGGTGGTTTCACGTGAAACCGGGACACCTGGCATCGTGAGGTCGTGCAGCTACTCCTGATCCGCCACGCCGAGCCGAACAACGCCCGCGCCGAGACCGGCGTCGCCGATCCGCCGCTCACCGAGTCCGGTCGCCTCCAGGCTTCGCGGTTGCCGGATGCGCTGTCGCCGTACGCCATCACGCGATTGTTCTCCAGCCCGCAGCTACGGGCCCTGCAGACCGCGGAACCCGTCGCCGACCACCGCGGCCTCGACGTGAAGACGACGGAGGACATCGCCGAGTACGACTACGGGCACGACCACTACTTCACCATCGACGCCGCGAAGGACGTCGCACCCGCCGCGTACAAGCGCATCCTCGCAGGTCACCTGCCCGACTTCGTCGATGCGGACGACTTCCGCACCCGCGTGCTGCGAGGGATCGACCACGTGGTGGACACGTGCGACCATTCCGAGACCGTGGCGCTGTTCGTCCACGGTGGGGTCGTGAACATCGTGCTGCAGCACCTGCTCGACCTGCCCCGGCCCCTGATGTTCCCCATCGAGTACGCGTCGGTGACGCGCATCCTCGTCTCACGCAGCGGAGCGCGCCGCGTCGCCTCGATCAACGAGACGGGCCACGTGCGCGACACCCTGCGGGTCTGATCGGGCAGGACCAGAACGCCGACGTGATCTTCGGCGTACAGGATTGATACGGTCACCGCCGGAGGTGGCACCGGATGGATGCGGACAGGATCGACGAGCTCGTGCAGGGCGGCATACGGACACAGGACGAGCTCGAAGCCGTCCTGGGCATTCCGCACCCGGCGATCGTCGACAAAGCACGACCCCACCTCACCCCGCTGATCAGGAATTTCCTGTCGCTGGCGCGGTTCTTCACGATCGCCACGGCCGACGCCGTCGGCAACTGCGACTGCTCTCCGCGCGGCGATCTCGAGTCGGCGGTACTCGTGCTCGACGACCACACCATCGCGTTGCCCGACCGGCCCGGCAACCGACGTGCCGATTCCTACCGGAACATCCTCGAGAACCCCCACGTCGGGCTGCTGTTCTTCGTCCCCGGCGACGAAGAGGTCCTGCGGATCAACGGCCGCGCCACCCTGTCGACGGACCCGGACCTGCTCGGGAAGCTGTCGCTGCAGAACAAGCCGGCGCAGCTGGCCGTGATCGTGCAGATCGACGAGGTCTTCCTGCACTGCGCCCGGGCACTGCTCCGCGCCAGGTTGTGGGATCCGTCGACCTATCCCGACCGCGCGGCGGTGCCCTCGATGCGCGACATGCACGCCGAACTCCACTCGATCGAGATCCCGGCCGACGCCGAGCAGGGCAAGCGCGAACTCTATCGCGAGTTCCTGTACTGAGTGCTCCTGTCATGCCCATACGCGCCGAGTGCGTCACGATGGTGTGGTGACCTCTCGGATCGCACAGATGCGCCGCTGGCGCGCCGGCGCTGCACTACGCAGCCGTCTGCGCGACCTGACCGGCACCCTCGTCGTCGTCACCGGCGGCGGTAGCGGGATCGGACGGGCCTCCGCGCTGGCCTTCGCCGCCGAAGGTGCCATCGTGGTCGTCGCCGACAAGGATCTCGACAGCGCCCGCGAGACGGTGGCGCTGGTGAACGTCCCGGCTCCCGGCGCCGGAGGCTCGGAGGCCGTCTTCGGCGGTGGCGCTCACGCCTACGAACTCGACGTCTCCGACCAGCAGCAGGTCCGGGAGTTCGCGCAGACCGTCCGCGAGCGGCACGGGGTGGCGGACGTTCTCGTCAACAACGCCGGTGTCGGTGTCATCGGCGCGTTCGCCGACACCCCGCAGAGCGTTTTCGAGCACGTGATGGACGTGAACTTCTGGGGCGTGGTCTACGGCTGCCGCGCCTTCGCGGAACAGATGACCGAACGCGGTACCGGGGGGCACATCGTGAACGTCTCGTCGGCGGCGGCGTTCATGCCGCAACGCAATCTCGCCGCCTACTCGACGAGCAAGGCCGCAGTGTTCATGTTGTCGGAGTGCCTGCGCGCCGAGTTTCTCGAACACGGCATCGGCGTGACCGTGGTGTGCCCCGACCTGGTCGACACCGACCTCGTCCGGACGGCCGAGTACGTCGCACCGAACCGGGACGTGCGGGCCGCGCGTCGCACCCGCACGCTCGCGATGTACCGGCGCCTGCATATCGCGCCGGAGAAGGTGGCCGAGGAGATCGTCGGGGCGGTCCGTCACAATCGGCCAGTGGTGACCGTCGCTCCGGGTGCGAAGGTCCGTAAGTGGCTGATGCGCTTCGCACCCCGAGTCATGCGCGTGGGCGCCCGATTCGACATCGACTGATTGTTCGATGTCGACCGGGCGGCCGATGGTCAGGCCTTCGAAGCGATCCAGTCGCGCAGCCACCGCGTGGCGGTGGTTCCGCGATCGTCGACCACGTAGTTGGAATAGTCCTGGTGGATCTGCGATTCGTAGAAGGTGCGGATCTTCGTCTCGCGCAACTCGTTCGCCTCGGGTGTGAGCTGCAGCTGCAGCATCGGGATACCGCCGGCGGTCATGATGTCGTCGTAGAGGGTGCTCGCCTCGTCGCGGTAATTCTCGAGCTGCTCGAACGGGCTTCCCGCCGACATGGCGAGGAAGCCGGCCATACGCGTGACGAAGTCCTCCGGCGGAGTCGAGCAGTAGAGGTCGCCCACCGCACAGATGGTGCGCACGTTGGGCGTGACGAATCCGAAACCTCCTGCGCGGGCGCCTCCCGCACCGGCGCCGGCGGCGGGCGGGCCGACGAACGGGTCGAGTTCGGAGCGACGCGGGTCGGACAGCAGGCCCACCGCGACGAGCCGGTGCGGACCGACCACTCCCAGGCCGGTGCCGATCTCGGCGGCGAGATCGCCTGCGGCGTCGGCACCCTGGCTGTACCCGACGAGGGCGAAGTTCGTGAGCGGGCACCGCTCGGCCGTCGCCGCGATGATTCCGCGGGCATTGTCGACGGCGCGGTTGCGGGAGGCCGCGTACATGTCGCCTTCCCACGGGAAGGCCGTGGCCGGATATACGACGTAGTCGACGCGGGATCCGGCGGGCAGCCCGGACGTGACCTGGGCGAGCATGCCGTTTCCGCGAGCGGGGTCGGGAGTATTCGAGGTCTCCCAGGTTCCCGGTACCGCGATCACGTTCAACGTCGGACAGCCCGACGGATTCGCTTGCGCCGCAGGCATTGCCACGAACACTGCTGCGCACGCCGCCACTGCGGCCACCGTTGCCGCCCACGCTCTTCTCATAGCCATGTCCCCGCCCCGCTACTGTCCTGGTGCCGAACCCTCCCCGGCAGTATCGAGTAGAAGGATGACATACTCGTGAACTGCGTGTGATGTATCCGAGTCCGGAACGTTGTGACGACGATTCGAGCGGTGTCAGCCGCGGACGACCGTCACCTGTCCCCCGCCGATGTTCGTCACGAAGACGTTGCCCGTCCCGTAGTCGATCGCGGTTCCCGGCACGGGACGCTCGACCACGCTCCCACCGGCGGTCGGCACGGGTTCCGCAACGACGATGTCGGGCCCGAAGAGGTTTGTCACATAGATGTTTCCGCTGAACGGATCGGTGATCACCGCACCCGGCGGAGGCGGCGGGGGTGCCGGAAGCTCCGGGGGCGCGACCGCACGATCGACGACCGTGACGCCTCCCGTCCCGACGTTGGTGACGAACACGCCGTCGGTTCCCGCGTCGAGGATCATCTCGGGCACACCGGGGACCGGCGCCGGTGCGGCGGCCTCGGAGGGCTCGGGCGTGACCTCCGTCCGGCGCACCGTGACCGCACCGGTACCGACGTTGGTGACCGCGACGTTGCCGAGACCGCCGTCGACCCGCATCTCGACGATCGCGGTGGAGACCTCCGTGCGGCCCGGGACACGTCCCTCGGGATGCGTGACGGTCACCGTGCCGGGGCCGACATTGGTGATGCACGCGTTGCCGGCGCCGCCCTGCAACCCGAGGAGCCGGGGGCCGTCGAAGCCGAACACCGGTGGGACGGGGTCGGCTCCGTCGACGGAGACCAGACCGCCGCCGTTCCGGATGCATGCGTCCGCAGGGTCGGCGGCCGCAGCAGGAGCCGCCGCGACGGCAGCAACGGCGGCACCCACACCCATCACGACCGTCGCCAGTGCACGTCTCGTAGCCGTCATGCGCAGAACCATAACGGGTGCGACGCCCGGCGACACGGAAATGTCACAAGCGCAGAGCGTCCTCCGGGCGGTCGGTGGTGCGCCATCCCGGAATCTCCGCGCCCGCCGCCCACGTCGAGTGGGTACCGGAGCTGATCCGCTCGGGCAGCCGGATACGCGCCAACGGTCCGTCGGCGAGTCGCTGTGCGTCGAAGACGAGGCATTCGGACAGGTCGCGGTTCATGTCGACGGTCATGGTCACGAGATAGCCGTCGTCCTCACCCGTCGATCCGCTGCGGGGTGCCATCACCGTCTCGCTGCCGAACACGCCGTCGCCCAGCGGGTAGTACTCCTCGGCTCCGGTCTCGGTGTCGTGCTTGACGAGACCGTCGAACAGGAACTTGCCCGGCACCCCGGTGGGGGCGTAGACGTAGCGGTTCCGCCGGCCCGAGTGGAGGGGATTGATCATGCCGAACTCGGTGATCCGGTCCGAGAGCCGTTCCTCGGTCACCGTGCCCGTACGCATGTTCAGGCGCCAGCGGTGCAGATGGGTCCCCATGTGGTCGAGGGCCAGGAAGCGGAACATGCGGTCGTAGAGCGAGCCGGTACCGGGATCCGGCGGCTCCGGAGTCTCCTGGTGGAAGCCCTCGAGCACGACCTCGTCGCCCTCCTCGTAGGCGTTGGTCCAGTGCAGGACGTAGGTCGGGTCCGCATCGAACCACACGATCCCGCTGCCGTCCCCTCGCCGCGGGAGGACGCCGAGCCGCATCGGCATGTCGGGGTGGAAACGGGTGACGTACTTTCCGACCTCGAGGGCCTCGGGGAGCCAGAACAGGGGGCAGTCGTTGAGGATCGCGTAGTTCTCGGTGAACGCGATGTCGTGCGGCAGGCGCGGACCGGGCAGGTCGATGTCCGTGTAGTGGACGAGCTTGTCGGACGAGTCGACGACGCCGTAGTGCATGTACGGGGCGTCGGTGCCGTAGTTGAAGAACAGCATCTCCCCCGTGTGCGGATCCGACTTCGGGTGCGCGGAGACACCGAGGCCGAATGGGAAGGCACCGTTCCAGTCGGCCTTGCCGAGAGTCTCGAGGGAGATCGGGTCGATCCGGTAGAGATCGCCGCACTGCCAGAAGCTCGTCAGCGCGACACCGTTGTGGAAGACGACGTCGGTGCTCGAACCGTCCTTCATCCTGCCCCGGGCACCCCAGCCGTCCTGACGCTCCGACTTCGCCGGGTTCTCCGCGATACCGGCCCACAGGGCACGGCCGGCCTCCTGTTCGGCGAGAAAACCGTCGGTCCTGACGAACCTGTTGCGGTAGAACGCCTCTCCGTCACGGAATCCGACGAGGTGAACCATGCCGTCCCCGTCGAAGGGGTGGTAGAAGCCCTGCTGGGCCGGGTGCACCGGGTTCTCGGTGTTGCGGATGTACACGCCGTCCAGGTCGTCGGGAAGCTCCCCGATCACATCCAGGTCGTCGGCACGGTGTTCCGTGACCTGAGGTCGCCACGGTCCGGTCCGATAGGGGTGGTCGTCGTCGGCCGGGAGCGTGGACAGTGCCCGGCCGAGGATCTCGAGGTCCATCGCTACTCCTTGGGGAATCAGCCGATGATGAGGGACACGGTGGTGGTCGTACTGCCACCGAAGTTGAGGGTGGCCGCGCGCCGGGCGCCGTCGACCTGGTAGCCACCGGCGGTACCGGTGACCTGTCGGTGGCAGTCGAGAGCCATGCGCACGCCGGTCGCGCCCACGGGATGCCCGCCGCCGAGGAGACCGCCGCTGGGGTTGACCGGCATCCGGCCGCCGATCTCGAGGTCGCCGGATTCGACGGCACGCCGGCTTTCGCCCGGCGCGGTGAGACCGAAGTGGTCGATCGCGAAATACTCGCTGATGCTGAAGCAGTCGTGCGTCTCGATGAGGTCGAGATCGTCGACACGATCGATGCGGGCCCGGTCGAACGCATCGTCGATGGTGGCTCGCAGGTGCGGGAACATCAGGCCGTCGGCCGAGGTGCGGGCGAGCTTGTCGTCGAGGCCGAGCCCGACGGTGCGGTGCCCCCAGCCGAGAATCCGCGAGCGGGCCCGCGAGTCGAAGTCGGGGTGACGGGCGACGTAGCGGGCGCTGACGAGCACGAGTCCCGCAGCACCGTCGGTGAGCGGGCCACAGTCGATCTTGCGCAGGCTGCCCTCGACGATCGGGTTCGCGGTGTCGTCGGCGGTGAAGCATTCCGGCGCGTAGTCGCGGATGCGGGTCTGGGCGTGGGGATTACGCCGCGCGTTGCGGATGTTCAGCTCGGAGATCGCCCACAGATGCGCCGGGTCGAGCCCGTAGCGGGCCGAGTACTCGTCGGCGATACGGGCGAACATGTAGGGCCAGATGAACTTCGCGTCCTGCCCCTCGTGCCCGACCCAGGAGGCGGGGCTCATGTAGTTCGATCCGATGTCACCGGGTACGGATTTCTCGATCTCCACGCCGAGGACGAGTGCGCAGTCGTACCGCCCGGATTCGAGGTCGGCCATCGCGGCGAGGATCGCCAGCGAACCGGACGCACAGGCGCCCTCGTGGCGGCTCGCGGGGACGTGCCACAGCTCGGGGATCACCGAGGCCGGCATCGCACCGAGATGTCCCTGCCCGGTGTAGAGCTGCCCGAAGGCGTTGCCGACGTGGACGACGTCTACCTCGTCCGGTTCGATACCGGCGTCCGCGAGGGTTCCTCGTGCGACCTCGGCAGTGAGGTCACCGATGTCGAGGCCCTCTCGGGTGACGTTCCGCGCGAAGTCGGTCTGGTGACCACCGGCGATCCACACCTGGGTCGATGTCATGTCGTCTCGCTTTCCGTATCCGGTCGACGTGGCGAGGTTCGATGTTGGAGAGTGGGTTTCTGCGGGGCACTGTCCCGCCGCACCATTTAGTACAGTTATTGAAGCATTTAGGTGTGCGGCTCGCAAGAGTCGCGAGGAGGCCCGGACGTGTACCGCAACGACGCAGCGCCGAAGGACACCGACACGAGGTCGGCCGTCAATCCGCTCGCGGCGACACTCGATCTCCTCGGCGACCGGCTGACGCTGGCACTGCTCGGGCACGCCTTCGTGAGCGGCACGACCCGCTTCACCCGCTGGCTCGAACTGACCGGTGCCCCGTCCTCGGTGCTGGCCGACCGGCTGAACGCACTCACGGAAGCGGGCGTCCTGGTGCGATCACCCCAGTCCGCGGGCTCCGACCGGCACGACTACCTGCTCACCGAGCTGGGCCACGCCACCTGGCCGATCCTGGTGTGTGTCTGGGGATGGCAGCGGGAGTGGACCCCGGAGGGTGCCTGGCAGCCCGATCTCGTCCACACTCCGTGCGGCCACCGCGGACCAGCGCTCGTGCGGTGCGGGACGTGCCTCGCCCCGGTGACCGCGCACGAGACCGACATCGACATGGACGCCGAAGCGGTCTGGACGGTGACCTCGGGTGCGCGACGCCGGTCGAAGCGGGGGCCGGCACGCGGTGCAGCCGACGAGGACATCCAGTTCAACGCCGTCATGGAGGCCCTCGGTGACCGCTGGAGCGGGGCGATCACGGGGCTTGCCCTGGCCGGAACCCGCCGCTTCGCGCGGTTCCGGTCGGCACTCGACATCTCCCCCACAACCCTCACGGACCGGCTCGGCCGGCTGTGCGACGCACAGATCCTGGAACGGCCCGACGACTCCGGTCGCGAGTACCGCCTGACCCATCGCGGCCGTGCTCTGTTCGGGGTGTTCGTCTTCCTGATCCGATGGTCCGTGCTGGCGTTTCCCCAGGCCCCCAGCCCCCTCCGGGTCCGCCATCCGACGTGCGGAAACCTTCTGATTCCGGAACTCCAGTGCCGGGGTTGCGACGGTCCGGTCGATCGGACGTCGGCGCGAATCGATCCGATCACCCCACCTCCCCGATCGGCGGTCACCGACCCTCGGCCTTGACAGCATCCGACACCGGCCGGTATCACTTCGTTATCTGTAGTGACTGAGGTCACCAATCACCGTCCGTCGGAGTCGATGCCAGTGAACAGCAGCACACCCGCCTACATCTACGACGCCGTCCGGCTCCCCCGGGCCCGCGTGCGCCGGAGCAGCGGCACCCTCGCCGGGACCCGCCCCGTCGAACTGGTCGCCCACCTGCTCGAGGCACTCGACGAACGATGCGGGGCTTCCGAGATCGTCGACGACGTGCTTCTCGGCATCAGCACCGTCACCGGTGAGCAGTCCGGCAACATCGCCCGCGCCGCGGTGCAGTGGGCGGGTTGGCCCGATCACGTTCCCGGTGGCGTGGTTTCGCGGATGTGTTGCTCCGGACTCGACGCCGTGGAGACCGGGGCGATGCGGGTGGCCGTGGGTGCCGCCCGCGCGGTGGTTGCCGGCGGAGTCGAATCGATGTCGCGGGTACCGATGTTCGCGGATTCGCCGCCGATCACAGCCGATCCGGACCTCGGTGAACGCACCGGTTTCGTCACCATCGGTGTGTCCGCCGATCTCACCGCCGCCCGTTACGGTTTCGGCCGGGACATGCTCGATTCCTATGCCGTCGCATCACACCGACGCGCCGCTCGGGCACCCGCCCTCCCCTCTGTGATCGCCGTGAAGGTCGGCGACATCGCCCTCGAATCCGATGAAGGGGTCCGCCCCGACGTGACACTCGGGGAACTCGCGGCGTTGCCCGCCCTCTTCGGTGAAGATCCGTCCTGGGAGCGGGTGGCCCGCCGGTTGCCGGGTGCGCCGCGTCCGGTGGGGGGTCTCCACACGGTGGCCACCGCGCCGCAACTCGCCGACGGGGCGTCCGCCGTGCTCATCGGTGACGCCGAAACCGGCGACAGGATGTCGCGGAAGCCGCGCGCGCAGATCGTCGGCACCGCTCGGACCGCCGTCCGGTCGCCGCTTCTCACCGCTCCCGTCGACGCCTCGAAGCGGGCTCTCGAGCGGGCGGGGATCTCGGCACGGGATCTCGACGTCGTCGAGGCCAACGAATCCTTCGCTGTCACGCCGCTCATGATGATCGAGGAACTGAACCTGGCCCCGGACTGCGTCAACGCGTTCGGCGGGGCTCTGGCGGTCGGCCACCCCCTCGGTGCCACCGGCGGCATCCTCGTCGCCCAGGCCCTCGACCGGCTCGAGCGGACCGGCGGTGAACACGCACTCGTCACCATCCCCGCCGCCCTCGGTCTCGGGGCGAGCCTCGTCCTGCGCCGCGTCTGAGCAGATCCGGCAATCCCCCCGAAATCGGATACTCCTGAGAAAGGCCGACCGATGTCCCAGTTGCCCCTGACCCGCTCACGCCGCACCTGTCACCCCGCCGACAAGGTTGCCGATCATCTGGCACGTAGCTGGTGGCGGCCCGAAACGGTGACGGATCTGTTCGCCTCCTGGGTGGAGCGCCGACCCGATCGGCCCGCCACGACCGATCCCACCAATCTCGGGGATCTGACCGGTGCGGCGCCCCGATCATCGACCTGGCGCGAGCTCGACGACTACGTGCGGCAGATCGCAGCCGTACTGTACGCGCACGGCGTGGGAACGAATGACGTTGTTTCCGTTCAGGTTCCGAATTCCATATCGCTTGTCGCGACCTACCTCGCGCTGTGGCGTCTCGGCGCCGTGGCGACACCGATGCCCGCCTCGTACCGTCGTCACGAGCTGTCCGGCATCGTCGCTGCCACGAAGGCGGCAGCCGTGGTCACCGTCGGCCGGCTCGGCGACCGGGAGTTCGCGTCCGACGCCCTCGATCTCGTCGGTGAATACGACAGCCTGCACACAGTCTTCGCGTTCGGTCCGCACGTACCCGACGGCGCGGTCGAGATCGGGGACGTACCGGTCTCGGCGGATCAGGCCGACGCGGCCGACGCCCATGCCGCCGGCCTCGAGCACACGATCGCCGACGAGATCACCATCTGCTGGACCAGCGGTACCGAAGCCTCCCCCAAAGGGATTCCGAGGTGCCATGCCGACTGGCTCGCCGTGGGCTACGGCGTCCAGGACGCGATGGAGACGAACGAGGACTCGGTTCTGCTCAACCCCTTCCCGCTGGTGAACATGGCCGGTTTCGCGGCCGCGCTGCTGCCCTGGCTGATCGGCGGCGGGCATCTCGTCCACCATCACCCGCTCGACATCGGTGTCTACCTGGCACAGATCCAGCAGCACCGGGCCACCCACACCATCACGGCCCCGGCGATCCTGACGATGTTGCTGCAGAACGACAAGCTGCGCACAGCCTTCGACCTGTCGTCGCTCCAGCGCGTCGGCGCCGGTGGTGCTCCCCTGGCGCCGTCCGTCGTCGCGGCGTGGCAGAACGACCACGGGATCGAGGTGATCAACTTCTTCGGGTCCAACGAGGGTCTCTGCTTGCTCGGTGCGCCCGATGACATTCCCGATCCCGAACTGCGTGCCGAGCACCTCCCCAATTATGCGGCGCGGAACAAGGAGTGGGTCGCGCATCTCGCCCGCCACACCGAGGTGAAACTGGTCGATCCCGAGACGGGAGGGATCGTCACCTCGACCGGCGGTCGCGGCGAACTGCGACTGAAGGGACCGACGGTGTTTGCCGGATACCTCGAGGGCACCGCGGCGTCGTCACCGTTCGACGAGGACGGATTCCTGTGCAGCGGTGATGTGTTCGAGTTGTGCGGCGAGAACGGCGAGTACCTGCGGTTCGTCGACCGCTTCAAGGAGATCATCATCCGTGGCGGCATGAACATCGCGCCCGCGGAGGTCGAAGGACTGCTGCAGGAACATCCCACCGTCGCGGAGGTCGCGGTCGTGGGTGTCCCCGACGAGGTGCTCGGTGAGAAGTGCTGTGCCGTCGTGGTTCCGGCCGAGGGCGCGAATCCGAAGCTGGAGGATCTCGTCGAGCATCTCCGTCGTCACGACATCGCGTCGTTCAAGCTGCCCGAACAGCTGAGGATCGTGGACACGCTCCCACGCAACGCCGTCGGAAAGCTGCTGCGCCGCCACATCCGCACCGAACTACTGGAGACCGAGCGGTGACCGTCACCTCTCGATCCGACCGCACGGCCCCGCTCACGGGACTACGGCTGCCGATCGTCGCGGCACCGATGTTCCTGGTCTCGAGCCCCGATCTCGTGATCGCCGCCGCTGCATCGGGAATCGTCGGGGCATTCCCGACACCGAACTGCCGGACGACCGCAGAACTCGACGAGTGGATGGGCACGATCTCGGAGGGGATCTCCTCCTCGGTATCGCCCACGGCGCCGTGGGCGGTGAACCTCGTGACCCACCGCACCAACGCCCGTCTCGCCGACGACCTCCGGCTGGTCGCGGAATACCGTCCACCCGTGGTCATCACGGCTCTCGGTTCTCCGGAGCCGGTCATGGACACGGTCAAGGGCTACGGCGGCCTGGTGTTGGCGGACATGGCCTCGGTGCGTCTCGCCCGCAAGGCCGCCGGGTTCGGGGTCGACGGTATGGCCTGTATCTCGGCCGGGGCGGGCGGACACACCGGCCATCTGTCCCCGTTCGCGTTCGTCTCGTCGGTACGCATGTTCTTCGACGGGATCGTCGTGATCGGCGGTGGGATCGCCGACGGATGGGGTGTGGCCGGTGCCGTGGCGGCCGGGGCGGACCTCGTCTACATGGGCACCCGGTTCCTCACCACCGCCGAGAGCATGGCTCCGCCGGAGTACAAGCGGATGGTCATCGAGCGCGGACCCGACGATCTGGTGGTGAGCGCCGGGATCACGGGAACCCCCGCCTCGTGGTTGCGGCCGAGCCTGATCGCCAACGGCCTCGATCCGGACGCTCTCACGGCACCGGCGACCCGCGACTACGACGCCACGAAGAGCGTGCAGGGCCGATGGAAGGACGTCTGGGCGGCAGGCCAGGGCCTCGGGGTCATCGACGGAATGGGGACGGTCTCCGAGGTCGTCGACGAGCTGGCGGCCGAGTACGACGCCGCGCGAGCACGGTTCACCGATCTGCCGGCGATGCGGACCCGATCGGGAAGGTGAATCTTCCGAGCACCCGCTCGTCGACGCCTGACCTCCGAAGCATTCACACCGCATGCGGAAGCGGGACCGCACACCCTTTCGGTGTGCGGTCCCGCTTTCTCACCGCATCAAGCGCTACGACGCCGGAGCACTCGATCTCTCGGAGCTCAGCGCTCCACGTACCCGGTGTTGCTCAGCGCTGTGGAACAGTGCTGGTCGTGATCGGCACCGGCAGCGCCGACTCGCCTTCGAGGAAGCTGTCCACCGCAGCGGCGCACGCGCGACCCTCGGCGATCGCCCAGACGATGAGCGACTGCCCGCGTCCCATGTCGCCGGCGACGAAGACACCGTCGACGTTCGTGGCCCACTCCGTCGAGCGGGCGACGTTGCCGCGCTGGTCGAAGTCGACACCGAGATCGGTGAGCAGGCCCGGCTTCTCGGCACCCGTGAAGCCCATCGCGAGCAGCACCAGGTCGGCCTCGAGCTCGAAGTCGCTTCCTTCGACCTTCTGGAAGCGACCGTCGACCATCGTCACCTCGTGCGCCTTCAGTGCGGTGACCTTGCCGTCCTTGCCGAGGAATTCTTCGGTGTTGACGGAGAAGACACGTTCGCCGCCCTCCTCGTGTGCCGACGAGACGCGGTACATGAGGGGGTAGGTCGGCCACGGGGTCGAGTCGGCTCGCTGTTCCGGCGGCCGCGGCATGATCTCGAACTGGTGGACGCTCGCCGCACCCTGACGGTGCGAGGTGCCGAGGCAGTCGGCACCGGTGTCGCCGCCGCCGATGATGACGACTTTCTTGCCCTCGGCCGTGATGGTCGGGGCCGGCAGGTCGCCGAGCTGCACGCGGTTGGAGATCGGCAGGAACTCCATCGCCTGATGGATGCCGTCGAGTTCGCGGCCGGGGATCGGCAGATCACGGGCGACGGTCGCTCCGCCGGCGAGCACCACGGCGTCGAACTGCTCGCGCAGCTCGTCGGCGGTGATGTCGACACCGACGTTCACGCCCGACTTGAAGACGGTGCCCTCGGCCTCCATCTGCGCGAGACGGCGGTCGATGAAGTGCTTCTCCATCTTGAACTCGGGGATGCCGTAACGGAGCAGGCCGCCGATACGGTCGGCCCGCTCGAATACCGTCACCGAGTGACCGGCACGCGTGAGCTGCTGTGCCGCAGCCAGTCCCGCAGGGCCGGAACCGACGACGGCAACCTTACGACCGGTGAGCTTCGACGGCGGGACCGGCTTGACGCGGCCCTCGTCGAATGCCTTCTCGATCAGCTCGACCTCGACCTGCTTGATGGTCACCGGGTCCTGGTTGATGCCGAGCACGCACGACGCCTCACAGGGCGCCGGGCAGAGCCGGCCGGTGAACTCGGGGAAGTTGTTCGTGGCGTGGAGACGCTCGATGCCGTCCTCCCACTTGCCCTTGTAGGCAAGGTCGTTCCACTCGGGGATGAGATTTCCGAGCGGGCAACCGTTGTGGCAGAAGGGGATACCGCAGTCCATGCAGCGGCTCGCCTGGGTCCGGAGGGTCTCGAGCGGGAACGGCTCGTAGACTTCCTTCCAGTCGAGGAGCCGCAGCGGGACGGGCCGGCGAACCGGCGTCTCGCGGGAACCGTGCTTGAGGAAACCGGTGGGATCAGCCACGAGCAGCCTCCATGATCGCCTCGTCCACGTTCGCACCACGGATGGTGGCGTCCTTGATAGCCATGAGTACCTTCTTGTAATCGCGAGGCATGACCTTCGCGAAGTGGCTGACCTGTTGTGACCAGTCGGCCAGGATGCGGGCTGCGACCTCGGAGCCCGTTTCGTCACGATGCCGTTCGACGGCGCCCTTGAGCCAGGCGAAGTCCTCACCCGCGAGATCCTCGAGGTCGACCAGCTCGGTGTTCAGGTTGTTCTCGAAGTCCTTGTCCGGGTTGTACACGAAGGCGACGCCACCGGACATACCCGCACCGAAGTTGCGGCCGGTCTTGCCGAGGATGACGACCTTGCCACCCGTCATGTACTCGCAGCCGTGGTCGCCGACGCCTTCGACGACGGCCGTGGCTCCGGAATTACGGACCGCGAAGCGCTCGCCCGCGATGCCGCGGATGAGGACCTCCCCCGCGGTGGCACCGAACAGGATCACGTTGCCGGCGATGATGTTGTCCTCGGGCACGAAGCCCTCGGCGGCGTTGTGCGGCGGACGCACGACGATGCGGCCACCCGACAGGCCCTTGCCGACGAAGTCGTTCGCGTCGCCGTTGAGCCGCATCGTGATACCGCGCGGGACGAACGCACCGAAGCTGTTGCCGGCCGAACCCGTGAAGGTGATGTCGATCGTGTCGTCCGGCAACCCTTCCGCACCGTACTTCTTGGTGAGCTCGTGGCCGAGCATCGTGCCGACGGTGCGGTTGACATTGGTGATCGGGGTGTCGAACGAGATCGCCGTACCCGACTCCAGAGCCGGCTGCGCCTTTGCGATCAGCTCGTTGTCGAGCGCCTTGTCCAGGGCGTGGTACTGCTCCTTGGTGCAGTACATGTCCTGCTCGCCGAAGATCGGGGAGGTGACCTTCTCGAGCAGCGGCGACAGATCGAGCTTCGACGCGCGGTAGTGCTCGACGGCCTTGCGGGTGTCGAGGACGTCCACCTGGCCGATGGCCTCGTCGAGGCTGCGGAAACCGAGCTCGGCGAGGTACTCGCGCACCTCTTCGGCGATGTAGAGCATGAAGTTCTCGACGAACTCGGGCTTGCCGGTGAACCGCTTGCGCAGCACCGGGTTCTGCGTCGCGACACCCACGGGGCAGGTGTCGAGATGGCAGACGCGCATCATGATGCAGCCCGAGACCACCAGCGGTGCGGTCGCGAAACCGAACTCCTCGGCACCGAGGAGCGCGGCGACGACCACGTCGCGGCCGGTCTTCATCTGGCCGTCGACCTGCACGACGATGCGGTCGCGCAGACCGTTGAGCATCAGCGTCTGCTGGGTCTCGGCCAGACCGATCTCCCAGGGAGCACCCGCGTGCTTGAGGGAGGTCAGCGGCGACGCGCCGGTACCACCGTCGTGACCGGAGATGAGCACGACGTCGGCGTGTGCCTTCGACACACCCGCGGCGACCGTGCCTACACCGAGCTCGGAGACCAGCTTCACGTGGATACGGGCCTGCGGGTTGGCGTTCTTCAGGTCGTGGATCAGCTGCGCGAGATCCTCGATCGAGTAGATGTCGTGGTGCGGCGGCGGCGAGATCAGGCCCACACCCGGCGTCGAGCCACGCACCTCGGCGACCCACGGGTACACCTTGTGCGGCGGGAGCTGACCACCCTCACCGGGCTTCGCACCCTGCGCCATCTTGATCTGGATGTCGGTGCAGTTGCTCAGGTAGTGCGCGGTCACACCGAATCGACCCGACGCGACCTGCTTGATCGCCGAGCGCCGCCAGTCACCGTTCTCGTCCGGGACGAAGCGGCTGGGATGCTCCCCGCCCTCACCGGAATTCGAGCGGCCACCGAGACGGTTCATCGCGATCGCGAGGGTCTCGTGCGCTTCGGCCGAGATGGAGCCGTAGCTCATCGCGCCGGTGGAGAAGCGCTTGACGATCTCGCTCGCCGGCTCGACCTCGTCGAGCGGCACCGGCGGACGCACGCCCTTCTTGAACTCGAACAGACCTCGCAGCGACGCGAGCCGCTCCGACTGGTCGTCGACGAGCTTGGTGTATTCCTTGAAGATCGAGTACTGGCCGGTGCGGGTCGCGTGCTGGAGCTTGAACACCGTGTCCGGGTTGAACAGGTGGTACTCGCCCTCGCGGCGCCACTGGTACTCGCCGCCCACCTCGAGCTCGCGGTGCGCGCGCTCGGACTGGCGATCGAGGAAGGCCGTCCGGTGGCGGGCCGCGACGTCCGCGGCGATCTCGTCGAGACCCACGCCGCCGAGCTGCGACTGCAGACCGGTGAAGTACTCGTCGACGAGTTCCTGCGACAGGCCGATGACCTGGAACAGCTGGGCACCGGTGTAGGAGGCGAGCGTGGAGATGCCCATCTTGGACATCACCTTGAGCACGCCCTTCGAGGCCGCCTTGATGTAGTTGGCAATGGCCTTCTCGAGGGTGATGCCCCCGGGCAGGTCGCCGTTCTGCAGCAGTTCGTCGATGCTCTCGAACGCCATGTACGGGTTGACCACGGCCGCACCGAAACCGCACAGGGCGGCGATGTGGTGGACCTCGCGGGCGTCGCCCGCCTCGACGAGCAGACCGACCTGGGTGCGGGTCTTCTCGCGGACGAGGTGGTGATGCACCGCGGAGGTCAGCAGCAGCGACGGGATCGGCGCGAGCTTCTCGTCCGACTCACGGTCGGACAGCACGATCAGGCGTGCGCCCTTCTCGATGGCCTGCGAGACCTGCTCGCGGATCGAGGCGAGCGCGCGACGCAGGCCCTCACCGCCCTCCGCGACCGGGTACAGACCGCGGATGATGACGCTGGAGAAGCCGGGGAACTGCTTCTCGTCGTTGACATGGATGAGCTTCTGCAGGTCGTCGTTGTCGATGACCGGCGCGCCGATGAGGATCTGCCGGCACGAGGCCTCGGTCGGGTTCAGCAGGTCGCCCTCGGGGCCGAGCATGCCGCCCATGCTGGTGACGATCTCCTCGCGGATCGCGTCGAGCGGCGGGTTGGTCACCTGCGCGAACAGCTGCGAGAAGAAGTCGAACAACTGACGCGGACGCGACGACAGCACGGCGATGGGCGTGTCGGTGCCCATCGAGCCGAGCGCTTCCGCCCCGGAGGCCGCCATGGGCTTGACGAGCAGGTCGACTTCCTCGCGGGTGTAACCGAAGACCTGCTGACGCAACACCACACGCTCGTGCGACATGTAGGTGTACTTGCTCTCGGGCAGATCCTCGAGGCGGGTGACGCCGCCGGCGACCCATTCCTCGTAGGGATGCTCGGCGGCGAGTTCGCGCTTGATCTCCTCGTCCTCGACGATGCGGCCCTTGGCCGTGTCGACGAGGAACATGCGGCCCGGCTGCAGGCGGCGCTTGCTGACGATCTTCTCGGTGGGGATGTCGAGCACACCCACCTCGGAGGCCATGACGACGAGACCGTCGTCGGTGACCCAGGCACGCGAGGGGCGCAGACCGTTGCGGTCGAGCACCGCGCCGATGACGGTGCCGTCGGTGAAGCACACCGAGGCCGGTCCGTCCCACGGCTCCATGAGGGCCGCGTGGTACTCGTAGAACGCGCGACGGGCCGGATCCATCGAGTCGTGGCGCTCCCACGCCTCGGGGATCATCATGAGCACGGCGTGCGGCAGGCTGCGGCCACCGAGGTGCAGCAGCTCGAGCACCTCGTCGAAACGTGCGGTGTCGGACGCGCCCGGTGTGCAGACCGGAAAGATCTTCTCGAGCTTGTCGCGGCCACCGAAGACCTCGGTGTCGATCAGCGCCTCACGGGCGCGCATCCAGTTGGCGTTGCCCGTGACGGTGTTGATCTCACCGTTGTGCGCGACGCGACGGAAGGGATGCGCGAGCGGCCACGACGGGAACGTGTTGGTGGAGAAACGCGAGTGCACGAGGCCGAGAGCCGAGACGACGCGCTCGTCCTGCAGGTCGCGGTAGAAGCCCTTCATCTGGGGCGTGGTGAGCATGCCCTTGTAGACGAAGGTCGACGCCGACAGGCTCGGGAAGTAGACGGTCTCGCTGCCGGGACCGTCCTCGCCCGCACCGTGGTGGCCGAGCTCGTGCTCGGTGCGCTTGCGCACGACGTACGCGCGGCGCTCGAGCTCGAGGCCGGTGAGCGCGCGGGCGCCGGAGGCGATGAAGATCTGCCGGAAGGTGGGCATGGCGTCCTTGGCCATGGAACCCAGCTCGGACTCGTCGATCGGCACCTCGCGCCAGCCGAGGACCTCGAGGCCCTCCTCGGCGACGATGCGATCGACCTCGGCGGCCGCGGCGTCGGCCTTGGCCGTGTCCTTGGGCAGGAACGCGATACCGGTCGCGTATGCGCCTTCGGCGGGAAGATCGAAGTCGACGACCTCACGGAAGTAGGCGTCGGGGACCTGGATCAGGATGCCGGCGCCGTCGCCGGTGTTCTGTTCCGCTCCCGCTGCACCGCGGTGTTCGAGATTCACCAGGGCGGTGATCGCCTTCTCCACGATGTCGCGACTGCGACGACCGTGCATGTCGACGACGAACGCGACGCCACAGGAGTCGTGCTCGTTCGCCGGGTGGTAGAGCCCTCGAGGCCCGGGGAGATGAGTCATACCTAGCCTTCGTTGATGCGATAGCACCGACGACCAGCAGCGCTGATGGCCATCTACTGCCGTAGACGGGTATCGGCCGGGTGCCCGATACCTTCGACATCGCCAGTATCCGCTCATCCGCGACGGTGCGGGTGCCTTTTCGGCAGCGCGAGCGTGGACCCGGCGACCGGTGGGACGTCGTGGTCCCACCGTCTTCGAATCGAACGATATGCCAGGTGGCGGGGGGTAGCGCAAGCCAGTGTTCCCTATCCGGCCCCTGATCTGCGGAAACGTCGGCGTAATGTGACCGAATCGTACCCGTCACGCCGCGGTTCGAAGCACCGCACGCACGGCGAGAACGATGCCGGGACGCGGGTCGGGTTCGTCCGCTCCGGCCGTGCAGCGATGCAGGATGACACCGTCCAGATAGTCGATGAGAAGCCGCGCGCCCGTGGCGGAATCGTCCGCGCCGAGGGCCTCGAGCATGCTGCGGACCCACGTCCGGAGTTCGCCTCGGCGCGCATCCACTCCGGCCCGCAGTTCCGGCGTTGCCATCGCTTCGACGAACATCGCGAACCGCGCCCGGGTCCGGACGATGTCGGGGCCGGTCACGAACATCACGTAACCGTGCATCAGATCTTCGAGCTCCCGGGCCGAGGCCGGAGCGGTGGTTCCGCTCAACGCCTGCGCGTCGATCCGGTCGCGTGCGAGCAACCGGTCGAGCACTCCTTCGACGAGGGCCTGCCGGGTGCGGAAGTAGTTGGAGGTGGATCCGGCGGGCACGTTCGCGGTGGTGTCCACGCGCCGGTGGGTCAGGGCGCGCAGTCCCTCGGTGCCCACGAGTTCGATTGCGGCGTCGAGGACGGTGGCGCGTTTGTCGGTCACGAGAGGCATTCTACGAGGATCACTACAGGGGTAGTGACTGTCCACTACATACGTAGTATCGTCATGACATGACCGTGAAGCCAGGCAGTGCAGCGATCCTCGGCGGCGGAATCGGAGGGCTCACCGCCGCGAACACCCTCCTCCGCCACGGATGGCACATCGATGTGTTCGAACGATCTCCGGAACCTCCGCGCACCGGCACCGCGCTCGGGATGTGGCCTCCTGCCCTGGCCGCACTCGAAGTTGCCGGCGTCGGCGGACGGGTGGAACAACTCGGGGTGACACAGCGCTCCGCGACGCTCAGACGCTGGGACGGTGTGGTGCTCGCCCACGTCGGGGACCTTCGCCGGGCACCGGTCATGGTGTCCCGGCCCGCCCTCCTCGACATCCTGCTGTCCGGCCTCCCCGACCACACCGTGAAGTTCGACGCCCCCGCGCCACCGCTCACGGCCCTCGCCGGATACGACGTGATGATCGGCGCGGACGGAATCGGCAGTGCAGTACGCGACGAGGTGTTCGGTCCGACCTACCGGCCCGTGCACACCGGGTACGGAGCGTGGCGCGGCTGGGTCGGCGGCTCCACCACGAACCATGGAGAAACCTGGGGTCCCGGCGCGCTCTTCGGAATCACCGACCGCGACGGCGACCTCACCAACTGGTTCGCCGCCGTCCGCACCACCGAAGGCACCGGCGGCACCCTCGACGACCTGTACGGCCGCTTCCACGACTGGCACCCCGGCGTACGCGACATCCTCGGCCGCCTCGACCCCGACGACGTCATGTACCACGACCTGTACGAATCCCCCCGCCTCCCGTCGTACGTCCGCGGCAACACCGCACTGATCGGCGACGCGGCGCATGCGATGGCACCGAATCTCGGCCGCGGCGCATGCGAAGCAATCGTCGACGCCACGACACTCGCGACGCTGTTGTCCGAGCATCCGGTACCGGTCGCTCTGCAGCGCTACGACCGTGCCCGTCGACGCCGCACCCAGCTCCTCGTGCCCGCGTCACGGGCGGTCGCCAGGATCGCGACCGCGTCCCGGCTGACATCTCTCCGCGACTCCTCCATCACAGCATTCGGCCGCATCGCCTGAAACGTTCCGAAAATCACCCGGTCGAGGGAACCGATCGTCACGCTGCTGCGTCCAACCCTGATGGAACGTCTGCCGTACAGGAGTTGGTGAGCTGATGTCAGCGCTGAAGGTCGACCCGGACTCGTTGAAGAGCCTGGCCCATGCCCTGGAGGGAGAAGCCGAGACCATCTACGCGTTGGAACCGTCCGCGGCGCTCGAGTCGGTAGCGGGCGCGATGCCATCCTCAGCGGTCGGTGGTGTCGCCGGACGCGCGGGAGCACCACTCGACACCGCCTACCGCGCTATGGCCAACTGCCTGCGACGCATGGCCGAGGCCACCGAAGCGGCCGCACGGAACTACGAGGTGGCCGAGGAGGAATTCAGCCGCCAACTCGCGGCCGTCGGATCCGACTTCGAAGGAAAGTCCCTGTAGATGTGGTCTCCTTCCGCGATCCGCTCGCTCGATCCGGCTGCGCTCACCACGGCTGCCGACGCGGTCGAGTCCGCAAACAACACATTCCGGGAGTCGACCCACCGCGTCGACCGGAATGTGGACTCCACATTCGGTGGATGGGACGGTGAAGGCGGAGCGGCCGCCGCGGCACGTGCGTGGAGTGACCGGGTGGCCGGCCAAGGCATCAGCCGCGCTGTCGACGAGCAGGTCGACGCCCTCCGCGACGCCGCAAACACGCTCATTCCCGCCCGCGCCACCGTCGTCGGAATCGTCGACAACGCGGTTGCAGCCGGCTTCACCGTCCACGACGACGCGCGGGTCGAGGCACCCCGAACCCACACGGGCGACGCGCAGACCGACCTCGTCGTGCAAGCGGGTCTCGACGACACCGCCATGAACTTCGAGGTCCAACTGAAATCGGCAGTGCGCACATTCGACGAACTGGATCGAGACGCCGCCGTCCGACTCGAGCAGGTCAGCAACCGGCTCTCCACGTTCGGCGGTGAATTCCGTTCCCAAAACACACATTCCATCGATGCTCCGGACGGTGCTGCCGACGCTGCGCTCCTAGCATCCGGGGCTGCACGCGATACCGATCTCGAACGCATCGGACGCACCCTGTCGCTACCGTCGGGTGCGAGCATCGAGTACCTCGACGCCTTCTACAACAGCCTCGACGAGGACGAACTGGCGAACCTGCACGAGACGTACAAGACATGGGAAGCCGAAGGCAACCCCGACGCGGCGCGCTGGGCCGACGGTCTCGGCAACGGTCTGCTCATCCTGTCGAATCCCGAATACGGCGGGTCGTGGGAGTCGGTGCCGCAGGACATCCGAGACACCATTCGATACGGCTACGAACCCGACCCGAACGCCGAGCACCCCGGTGAACCACTGGACCGGCTGGATCGACTCGGCGCGATACTCGGCGAGGCCAACCCTCAGTATCGACCCGGAACCGAGATGGGCATCGAGATGAGCCGGGTCGCCGGATACATGGCGGGCATCCCCACCTATGCCGATCCCCACATCGTCCCCACCCCCGACCCTTCCTATTACGACCACATGGCAAGCACATTCCTCGACCTCGCCACCCGGAACACCGACACGTCGTATCACCTGCTCACCGGCACCGACGTCGACGGCAGCCCTGCGGACTTCAGTAGGGACGAGGTGCTCGTTCCGCTGCTCACCCGCGAATGGGCCGACGACGGAGCAACTCTGGCCGGCCTGACGGAGTGGATCGCTGCCGACGCGTTGCCCGCCGACCCGGGTGACCCCGCAGCAGTAATCCGAGC
Organism: Rhodococcus sp. Q1; assembly: GCF_004153645.1. Taxonomy (NCBI): domain Bacteria; kingdom Bacillati; phylum Actinomycetota; class Actinomycetes; order Mycobacteriales; family Nocardiaceae; genus Rhodococcus; species Rhodococcus sp. Q1. Next base: position 179,191 of record NZ_SDMJ01000001.1, read on the forward strand.
CGAACGTGCGGGCGAGGCAGCATTCGGTTTGGCCAAGGTGTTGTCTGCGCCGGAATCGGAGTGGAACTCCGACAACAACTTCAACCGTTTCCTCCATATGCCGGGTGCCTTCCGGGAAGAAACCGACCTGACCATAGGCGACGTCAATCCTGTTGCTGTCCGTTCCTTCGCGACCGCCCTGTCACCGTTCGTCGGCGACATGGTCGGTTCCGTCGACGACGCCACCGCCACCAGCGGCTTCGGTGAACTCGGCCCGGTCCCGGCGACGCGCGTATTCACCCTCATGAACACCGACCCCGCGGCAGGTGCCCTTCTCAACGGTGCAGCAATCGCGCAGGCCACCGATTTCGACCGCCGGTTCGCTCTCGAACAACTCGACGGTGTGAACAAGTACAGCTACGGAACGTATTCGGGCCGGTTGCAAAGCCTCGTCGAGGTCGGTTTGAGCAGCACCTACGAGAACGAGAAGCTGGTCGAGCAGGCTGCGATCGACAACCGGAACCAGTCCAGAGCAGACGCGTATGCCGTGGCCCAAACCCTCGTCACCGGTGCGGTGACGGCGTTGCCGGGTGGCGTGGTCACGGGTCCGCTCGTGTACTCGACAGGGGTTCTGCTGCAATCCGAAATCGTCGATGCTGAAGGGCAATACGTGGGGCATCCGTCGGGGGTCGAGGGGTTCGATTCCGAAATGTATCTGACGGAGACGGGCGCCGAAAATACTCGGAGATACAACATGCTCAATGCGTTGGTCGACGCCGGAAGAGTGGATCCAGCGGACATGCCCTTCAGCCAGGCAGAGGGTCACACTATCCCTGAACGCACCAAAGCCGATGAACACGTCCTGACGAATCAAGCTGCCAGCATCATTTCGGAAAACGGGATCGATTACGGGTCCCAGGACATGTATCTCGGATCTGCCTCGAACGGAGCGGGCGACCTCCGAAATATCGTCTACGCAGACCAGAGGGACGGCACCGACGGATTTCGCGATGTGCTCGTAAACGATGTTGTTCCGGCCGGAGGAGAAAGGTGGAACTACGGCGCATGACAACAACGTGCCCGCGGGGGAACCGGAAACTCGTTACCACTCTAGTCGTTTTCATGCTTGTCGCATGCACGTCGGAAACCGAGCCGGCACCGCAGCAATCCCCTTCCCTTCCCGTAGACGCGAGCGAATACCAAGCGCCGGAGCAGGTTCGCAACGCGACCTACGTCTGGTCGGCGGAGCCCGGAATTGATCTGCTGGATAACCGTGGAAAATTGATCCGGGCATCGCACGAATCGATGATGATCGCATTCTACGGAGGTATCGAAACAACCTACCCAGGATTCAGCAATGCGATCGATCCCAGGTATGCGCGCAGGATAAATACCATCGCTACGCGCGCGCTAGTGGGCACGATCCGAGCGCACCTTCTTCAGGTGCATCAGACAGAAAAGGGTTTCAACGCGACCGTCTGCATTCAGCCCTCACACTATGCAGTGCGAAGAGACGACGGCCAGTATCACACTGTGCATGGCTCGGCCATCGAAGAGAGAGTCGAGTTCAACCACCCCACCGCTGAGGATCGCGACCTCGCCCGGGTCCGACCCAACCTCCCACCGAGCACCACTCCCCGCCCGCCATCTCCTCCCATCGCCGACGCGACTCACCAATGGTCCGCGCCGACGGAGGACGTCTTCGCGGGCACCGAGTGGTTGATCAGTTTCGGCGCAGATCTCGGCGATGCCAAGAAACGTTGCGAAGAGTGGGGACGCAGCATCGAGCCGGGGGTGCCCGATGACGGGGCCGAGTTTCTCGCCTCCCCCACCCCACCCGAAACCCTGCCCGCCTACCCGGGCTGGTGAGCACATGAACCGAATTATTTGCGCTGCAATAGCATTCCTTGTCGGATCATCCCTACTTGCAAGCTGCACGCCCGATCGAGCGCCGGCACCGGTTGCGCCCCAGACCATCATCACCGCCGAGTACGAACCACCCGGACAGGTCCGAAGTTCCACCTTCGTGTGGTCCGCAGAACCGGGAATCGACCTTGCGGATCAACGCAGCATCCTCACCCGAGCCGCGTACGAATCCATGATCATCGCCCACTACGGCGGACTCGATACCACCTATCCCGGGTTCGCCGGAGCACTCGTCCCTTCCTACGCACGCAAAGTCCCAACTGCGCTGGAAACATCCCTCGTCGGAACATTTCGGGCGCACATCCTCCAAGCGCTCGATACGGCGGCTGGGTTCAAAGCAACCGTGTGCACCCAATGGTCGAAGGTGGGCATCAGGGTCCGAGACGGCGACTATCGCATCAACCAATTTTCCGGCAGGAGGAATTTGTCGAGTTCACCCGTGACACCGAGGAACATCGGCGCGAAGGGCAACTCCACAGGCACGACCCGGAACCACCGACACCAAGCGATCAGTACCTGACTTCTCTCCCCACCACCGAGCACCAATGGTCCGCTCCTACGGAAGATCTGTTCACCGATACCGGACTCAGAATCGACTTCGGGGGCGACTTGGGCGAAACGATGTATCGATGCGAAGCATGGGGTCGCAGCATCGAACCCAGCTTGCCGCCCTACAGAAGTTCCGAAACCATCATCTCCCCCACCCCACCCGAGACCCTCCCCGCCTACCCGGGCTGGTGAGAAAGGAACCATGTTGACGTATCCGGAAGAACTCTCTGTCACCGTCAGGCGCGTGCAGGACACGATCGAACGGATAGTAGGCAACGGATCGGCCCACAGCATCCGTATCAGCGTCACCCCGACCGGCCGCATCGTCGCCCTCGAGATCCCACCCGAGGCGTACAACTGGTCGCCGGATGTGCTCGCGACTCGCATTACCGCCGCCCACGACCTCGCGTCCGCGGACGCCGACGAGCAGGCTCGCTACGCGCGCGTCGAGTTGGCCGACGACCCGCGTATCCGGCGCATCGTCTCGGGGATCGGGCAGCTGACCTCGAGGTGAACGGCCCGTAAATAACAACTGGCCGCAGCGATAAGAATCAGCTGCGGCCAGAGGTAACGAAAGAATAACTTGGGTCCCCCGAACTTAGGAAGGCACGTTCAGGTGAGGTCTGTCACATGATGTCTCGTTCCCACACGCGGTGGGTACCCAGCAGCTCCAGAACCTGCGCAACGGCCGTTTCGGGACCGTCCGTGATCTCGACACCGGGTGCCTTCAGCTCGTCCAGCGCCGCTGCCCCGGCCCCCCACGCGGCCAGTGCCTTGTGGTGGCGGAACATCTCGTCGACGAGGATCCGGACTCTCGTGTCGGGCACGGTGGTCGCCATGATCACCGCGTCGAACTCGATCGACCGGGCCGTGAGGAAGGTGCGCGAGATGGGCACGACTCCCCCGAGCATCCCGCCGTGCGGAGCGATCACGAGGGGCACGCAGTCGGCCGCATCCACGGCCTGCACGGCCGCAAGGACCTGGTCGACGTCGGTGGTGTCGTCGGCGACGATGCCGATCAGCCGACCCTGCACGGGCCACGTCTTGCCGACCTGTGCCAGCGCGGGGCTCTGCGGCAGATCGGAGACCTCGACGGCCGGCTTCGGGGCCGGCAGACCGAGACCGGCGGCCACCTTCTCGCACAGCCCGGCGTCGATGTTCGCCAGGACCTGCAGCTGCCGCTCCTTGATCGTCTGCTCGTAGCACTTGCCCAGCTCGAACGTGTAGGCGTAGGCCACGTGGTCCTGCTCGATGTCCGACAGGCTCAGATAGAACTGGCGGGCCTGTGTGTAGTGGTCGTCGAACGACCGGGAGACCTCGCGTTCCTTCTTCGCCGCCGGTACCTCCACCGGTAGGTCGACGAAGGCCCCCTCGGTGATGCCGGCCATGAACGGGCATCCCGCGTCGAGCGAGTTCGGCTTGTACGGAGCGACACCGGTGTGGACGGCGTGCTGGTGGAAGCCGTCGCGGAACATATCGTTGACGGGAGCGTGCGGACGGTTGATCGGGATCTGCCCGAAGTTCGGTCCACCGAGTCGCGTCAGCTGGGTGTCGAGGTACGAGAACAGGCGGCCCTGCAGCAGCGGATCGTCGGTGACGTCGATGCCCGGGACGAGATGGCCCGGGTGGAAGGCGACCTGCTCGGTCTCGGCGAAGAAGTTGGTGGGGTTGGCATTGAGGACCATCGTGCCGATGATCTGCACGGGCGCGAGTTCCTCGGGGACGATCTTGGTGGGATCGAGCAGGTCGATGCCTTCGAAGACCTGTTCCGGGGTGTCCGGGAAGACCTGTACGCCGAGATCCCATTCGGGGTAGGCACCGGCCTCGATCGCGTCGGCGAGGTCGCGGCGGTGGAAGTCGGGATCGAAGCCGTTGATGAGCTGGGCTTCCTCCCACACCAGCGAGTGCACGCCGAGCCGCGGCTTCCAGTGGAACTTCACCAGCGCGGTATCACCCTCGGCATCGACCACACGGAAGGTGTGGACACCGAAGCCCTCCATCATGCGGTAGGAGCGCGGGATGCCGCGGTCGGACATGTTCCACATCGTGTGCGCCGTGGCCTCGGTGTGGAGCGAGACGAAATCCCAGAAAGTGTCGTGAGCGCTCTGCGCCTGCGGGATCTCGCGATCCGGGTGCGGTTTGGCCGCGTGGACGACGTCCGGGAACTTGATGGCGTCCTGGATGAAGAACACCGGGATGTTGTTGCCGACGAGGTCGAAAGTGCCTTCCTCGGTGTAGAACTTCGTCGCGAAGCCACGAGTGTCGCGCACCGTGTCGGCCGAGCCACGGGAACCGAGCACCGTCGAGAACCGTACGAACACCGGCGTCTCCACGTCTTTCTGGAGGAACTGGGCACGCGTGATCGAGCTTGCGGCACCCGTCGCGCGGAAGACGCCGTGGGCGCCGGCGCCGCGGGCGTGCACCACGCGCTCCGGGATGCGTTCGTGGTCGAAGTGGGTGATCTTCTCGCGGAAGTGATGATCCTGCAACAGGATCGGCCCGCGCCGACCGGCCTTGAGCGAGTGGTCGGTATCCGTCAACCGCGCCCCCTGAGCCGTCGTCAGGTATTCCCCCTGCTGGGCACGGCCGCGCGGCAGGTCCGCGGGAGTGCCGGTGGCGGTCCGCACCGCGGGCTCCGCCTGATCGGGCTTGGGCTCGGGCGGCGTCGTGGGCGTCGTGGGTTCCTCCACGGGTGGCACGGTGGACGAGGGGACGCCGGGGATCTTCGGGGTGTCGTCGGGCATATGAGAACTCCGATTCGTGGCTGTCGTCGGGGCTGGACACGTCTTTTCCACGGCTACCCGGAAGGACGGCGGCCAAACGCGGCGGCGGGCGGTCGGGTCAGAAGTCCTCGTCGATGCAGGCGAGCCGGTCGCCGGCCTGTCCGGCCTCACCCGGTGCGGTCTTGGTGTGCTGTGCGTGGAGCACCACCGAGTTGGCTTCGCCGTCGCGGAATTCCCAGTCGACGGTCGTGGACGCCTCGGCGTTGCCCTGCGCGTCGGTGGTGATGTCGAGCCAGATCTCGTTCTGCGGATTGGCGTAGGCGGGGTCGGTGGACGGGGAGTCGGGGTTCGCCGCCGGGTCGACCCGGTTCTGGTAGTGCGGCCCCGAATCGGACGGGTTCGGCCCGCACGGCCGGGTGTGGACGTGCGCCCCGAAATCCCGATCGGGTTGCAGACCCATCACCCTGAGCGTGACGGTGGTCCGGCCGTTCTCCTCCTCGGATTCGACGTCGAAGGTCGCGCCGGCCGGCACGGCCGCCTCGTCGTAGGTGAAGGCGTTGTCGTCGTCGCCCCCCTCGTTCGGAAGACCGAAGGCATCGCCGCTCATCCCGGGCAGCGGCGTGGGCATGGCATCGGTGGTGGTGGTCGCGAGGGAAGTGGGTGGCGTTTCGACGGTGGCCTCGGTGTCGGTGGACGAGTCGTCGCTGCCGCACCCCGCGGCCACGAGCGTGGCGACGGAGAAGCCCGCGACGAGACATGCGTGGCGTGTGTTCATGACTTCGACGTACCCCGGGGACGCCGTCCGCGAACCTGCCCGCGCTTGTCGCCTAGTCCTGGGTCCCGGCCTTCCGTTCCTCGGCCTTCCGGGCCTCGACGATCGCGGCGAGGTCCTCCGCGATCTTCTTCTCCACGGCGCTCTTGCTCACCCCGGCCCCGGCCAGCACACCGTGACCGTTCTCGAGTTCGAGCAAGGCGAGGAGGATGTGCTCGGTGCCGATGTAGTCGTGTCCGAGTCGAAGGGCTTCGCGGAAGGTCAATTCGAGGGCCTTGCGGGCTCCGGCGTCGTACGGAACGAGTTCGGGAATGTCGTCGGCCGCTTCGGGGAGCGTCGCTTCGGCGGCCGCGCGCAGGGCCGCGGAGTCCACGCCCTGAGCCGCGAGTGCGCGGGCTGCGAGCGACTCGGTGTCGACCAGCAGACCGAGCAGCAGATGCACGGGTGTGATCTCGGGGCTTCCCGTGGCACGCGCTTCGTTCATCGACGCCATCACGGTGTTCTGCGCGCGTGGGGTGAACCGCGAGAACCCCTGCTCGGGGTCGAGGTCGTTGTCGCTCTTCGAGACGAACCGCTTCTGGGCGGCCTGCTTGGACACCCCCATGCTCTGCCCGATCTCGGACCACGACCTGCCGGACCGGCGCGCCTGGTCGACGAAGTGACCGATCAGGTGATCGGCGACCTCACCGAGATGATCGGCCGCGATGACGGCGTCGGACAGTTGCACGAGGGGATCGTCGTGGACCTTCTTGATGGCGTCGATGAGGTCGTCGAGTCTGATGGGGTGGGACGGCCGAATGGGTTCCATGCGTCAACTCTAGGTTGACGCATGGAACCCGTCAACCGTTGGTTGACGATGCGAGGGCGGCGCGGCAGACAGGACGGCCTCGATGCGCGCGCCTTCGCCACCCACCGCAAGCACGTCGCCGAAGCCCTCCACCATGGACTCGACGAGGACCGGCAGGTCGGGAACGGCTGCGGAGTCGGCGTTGATGCCGATGCAGCAGTGCGTCGTGTGCGACATCAGCGTGATGTTGACCGCCGAACCGAGGGTGGGAGCGAAGGGGTAGTACCTCAGCACCTCCGCCCCGGCCATGTAGAGCGGAACCGGCGATCCGGGAACGTTCGACGCGAGGAAGTCGATGTGTTTGAAGATTCCGCCCAGAACACCGGCCGGGAGCACGTTCAACGCACCCGCGATGGCGGACGAGAGCGGTACGGCCGGTTCGTCCCGCCAGGAGCGGACGATCCGATCCACCCGGTGCATCAACGCGACCGGTTCGGCGATGTCCAGGGGAAGCGCGAACCGGGCCAGCGTGATCCGGTTCCCTCCGATCGCGTCGCCCTCCTGCCGGAGACTGATCGGCAGTGTCGTCATCAGCTCGCCGGCCTGCGTCCCGTGGCGGGCATGATAGTTCCTCAGTCCCGACAATATTCCGGCGAGGAAGGCGTCGTTGAGAGAGGAGTCCGCTGCCCGCCCGGCCCGCCGTAGTGCGTCGAGGGGCAGGTCGAGAGCGGCGACCTCACGAACCGTGCTGCGGTCGATCATCACCGGGGAACGCGTCGTGAACACCGGCCGCACGAACCGGGCCGTCGACCCGGCCGTGCCCACGACGGTACGCAGCGCCGCGACGGGATTCGCCAGCGACCTCAGGCCGGAGCGCACGAGCCACGGCGCACCTCGGCCCACCGCCTCGCCGGCCGTCGAGAGGTACCAGCCCACGGAGTCGGCGAGGTCCGATGCCGATGCCGGGGAGGGCGGAGTCTCCGGCCACGGCCCGCGATCGGTGCCGTCGCGTTCGAAGTCGACCATCTCGTTCGCGATCTGGATACCACCGATGCCGTCGGTGAGCGCATGATGCACCTTGAGGACGATCGCGGCACGACCGTCGTCGAGGCCGTCGACGATCGTCGCCTCCCACAGGGGACGGTCCTTGTCGAACGCCGACATCGCCGCGGCGCGCACGAGCGGAAGCACAGCGTCCAGTCCCCCGGAATGTGGGAGGGCGATCCGCCGCAGATGCCAGGACAGGTCGAAATCGGGATCGTCCACCCATCGCGGTGGGGTCCGCCCGAACGGGGAGTCGGCGAGCTTGCGGCGGAAGCTCGGCACCGCACGTGTGCCGCGCTCCATCATCCGGACGAAGCGCTCGTGGTCCGGGGACCGGTCGAGCAACGCCACCGCGACGATCGTGGACCGCAGGACGGGATCGGACTCCATCCGCCAGGACATCAGATCCGTCTGCGACATGCGCCGGTCATCCGTGCTCATGCGCATCTCCCTCCCTGCCACCGATTCTCCCTCGCACGGTAATCGCTGCGAAGCACGGATATCGGCGATACCGGCCCACGAGCAGGCCCGATGCGCGACGGATCCTTTCGCTCACGCTGACGCAAAACCTGGTTCCCCGGCGGCGGATCGCCCAGGATCGGTGACGTCCTCGACTCCGTCGAAGACCTCTCCCCGTTGTCGGAACCGTGAGGAAGTCCATGCCTCGTCTACGTCGTGCCGGATCGACAGCCGTCATCGCGCTCCTTCTGACCGCGGTCGCGGCATGCAGCTCCGGTTCCTCGGGCGAGGGCCTCGGTTCCGACAGCGCGCTGCCCACCGAGGTCCCCGCGGGCACCAAGCTCGTCATCGCCGATCAGGGTGAGCGCCAGCAGATCCCCCTCGAGGCCTCCGGACAGCTCGAGGCGGTGCCGTTCGAGTACGAGTTCGCGACCTTCCAAGGGGCACCTTCGATCCTCGAGGCGTTCCGCGCCGACGCCGTCGACATCGCGTGGGCCGGTGAGATCATGACCGTCCAGTCCCTCGTCGCCGGCGACGATGTGCAGGTCGTCGCGGCCATCCAGACGAACAACGGTCTCAACATGGGCATCGCCCCGAACGCCTCGGACATCGAGACGCTCGCGGATCTGAAGGGCAAGCGGATCGGTTACGCCGAGGGCACCTCGCAGCAGGCCTTCGTCCTCCGCGGCCTCGACAAGGCCGGTCTGTCGGTCGACGACGTGAACCTCGTCCCGATGTCGTTGCCGGACTTCCTGGATGCGCTGCGCTCCAACCAGATCGACGCCGCTCCGATGAGCGAGCCGGTCTTCTCCCGGTACATGCGGACCCCGGGCGCGACGTCGCTGCCGCGTCCCGAGATCGAGGACCTCAGCGAAGGCATCTCGTACCTCTACTCGAGCAGGAAGGCCCTGTCCGACCCGGCCACGGCCGCAGCCGTCCGCGCCTACGTCACCGCCTACATCAAGGCGATCGACTGGGCCGACGACAACCGCGACGCGTACATCGACGCCTACTTCGTCGAGAGTCAGGGTCTGACGGTCGAGGACGGCGAGCGCATCCTCGACACCGCCGGGATCACCACGTTCCCGCATCTCGACGACGAGCTCATCGCGATCCAGCAGCACACCATCGACGTGATCGATGCCGCCGGTGAACTGCCGAAGCCCGTCGACGCCGCCGACGCATTCGACCTGCGCTTCGACGAGGTCGTCACCGCCGCAGTCGCCGAGACCGGCGCGTCGCACACCCGCAGCTGACCTTCCGAAGGGAACCCGAAGATGACGTACCGCCGGCTCAACCTCAACGCCTTCATCTATCCCACCGGCCACCACGAGGCGTCGTGGCGCCATCCCCTCAGCGTGCCCGAGCGCCTCTACGACATCACCTACTTCCAGGAACTCGCTCGCCTCGCGGAGGGCGCGAAGCTCGACGCGGTGTTCTTCGCCGACGGCCCGGCCCTGCGCACCGAGGTGAAGTACCGGCCCGACTACGGTCTCGAGCCGATCACCACGCTGGTCGCGATGGCCACGGTCACCACGCATCTCGGGCTGATCGCCACCGCATCGACCACCTACTACGAGCCCTACAACCTCGCGCGTCTGTTCTCCTCGCTCGACCACATCTCCGGTGGCCGCGCCGGTTGGAACATCGTCACCACCGCGACCGACGCCGCGGCGGCGAACTTCGGTCTCACGGAGCACCCCGACGTGCACGAGCGGTACGCCCGGGCACGCGAATTCGTCGACGCCGCAGTGAAACTGTGGGATTCGTGGGAGGACGACGCACTCGTCGTCGACAAGGTCGCCGGCGTCTACGCCGATCCGGACAAGATCCACCGCACCGACATCGACGGTGACTACGTCAAGGTGCGCGGTCCGTTCGGTTCGGCCCGCTCGCCGCAGGGGCGTCCGGTGCTCGTGCAGGCCGGATCCTCCAACGACGGGCGCAATTTCGCATCCACCCATGCCGAGGCGATCTTCACCGCACACCAGCGCATCGAGGACGCCCGGGCCTTCTACACCGACATCAAGACTCGCGCAGCGGCATCGGGGCGTAACCCCGATCACGTGAAGATCCTGCCCGGCCTGAGCCCGTTCATCGGCGCCACCGAGGCCGAGGCGAAGGACCTGCATCGCGAGTTCAACGAGCTGACCATCGTCGAATACGGCCTCGGGCAGCTCCAGAAGATGGGGCGCGTCGACGTGTCCCGGCTCGAGCTGGACGAGAAGGTGCCGTTCGAATTGTTCTCCGGCGCAGGCGACATCACCGACAACGACAACAGTCGCCGTCTTGTCTTCGCGAAGATCGTCGAGCGCGAGCAGCCGACCCTGCGTCAGCTGCTGCACAAGCTCGCCGGTGCACGCGGCCACAACGTCGTCGCGGGCACGCCGGTGCAGATCGCCGACATCATCGAGGAGTGGTTCACCGACGGTGCCGCGGACGGCTTCAACATCATGCCGCCGCAGTACCCGCAGGGCCTCGAGGCCTTCGCCTCCCAGGTGGTGCCGATCCTGCAGGAGCGCGGCCTGTTCCGGACCGAGTACACCGGCACCACGCTGCGTGACCATTACGGCCTGCCGCGTCCGGAGAGCCAGTACGCACGCACACTCGCGGCTGCCGGCGTCTGACCGAACGGACGAAAGGACTGGAGCCATGAGCATCTCCACCGTCGAATCCCGGCGTTTCGGCAGTGGCCCGGCCGGTGACGCCGACACCGGCCGGAAGCCCGATCCCGGCGCGACGGCCGACCTGTCGCCCCGCACGACCCGCAGCCACCTCGCCCCCGGCAAGCCGATCACGTTCGGCCTGGCGATCGGTCCGGTGCTGCTGCTGGTCCTGTGGGTCGTCACCTCTGCCACCGGGGTGCTCGACCCGAAGACCCTCTCGGCGCCGTGGACGGTCGTCACCACCGCATGGGATCTGATCGGCGACGGGCGACTGCAGTCGAACCTGTGGACCTCCGTCCAGCGCGCCCTGATCGGCGGGGTCATCGGCGTCGCCCTCGGACTGGTGCTCGCCCTGGCCGCCGGCCTGTCGCGCATCGGGGAGGCGCTGATCGACGGTCCGGTGCAGATCAAACGCTCCATCCCCACGCTGGCGTTGATGCCGCTGGCGATCCTGTGGTTCGGCATCGGCGAGGAGATGAAGATCCTGCTCGTCACCCTGTCGGTGTTCGTCCCTGTCTACATCAACACCTACGCGGCGTTGCGCGGCATCGATGCCCGCTACGTGGAACTGGCCGAGACACTGGATCTGTCCCGCGCCCAGTTCGTCCGTCGCATCGCTCTGCCGGGGGCGCTGCCCGGCTTCTTCACCGGTCTGCGCCTGGCGGTGACCATCTCCTGGCTGGCCTTGGTGGTCGTCGAGCAGGTCAACGCCTCGAGCGGTATCGGCTACCTGATGTACCAGGCCCGCAACTACGGCCTGACCGAGATCATCATCGTCGGATTGGTGGTCTACGCGATCCTCGGTTTCGGCAGCGACCTGCTGGTCCGTGCGGCGGAGAGGAAGGCACTGGCATGGCGCAGGACGATCGGCAGCTGACCGTACGCACCCGGGGTCTGAGCCGTGGCTTCGACGGACGGGCGGTCCTGAACAACATCGACCTCGAGATCGCACCCGGCGAGTTCGTGGCGCTGCTCGGCCGTAGTGGCTCGGGCAAGAGCACCCTGCTGCGTGCCCTGGCCGAACTCGACCACGGCGTGCCGGGATCGGGAACGCTCGAGGTACCGAAGAAGCGGGCGGTGGTCTTCCAGGACTCGCGACTGCTGCCCTGGGCGCGGGTGCTCGACAACGTCGTCCTCGGCCTGGACGGCGACGACGCCGCCGAGCGCGGCCGCACGGCCCTGGCAAAGGTCGGGCTCGCCGGACGCGAGAAGGCCTGGCCCACCGAACTGTCCGGCGGTGAGCAACAGCGCGTATCGCTCGCGCGGTCGCTGGTGCGCGACCCCGAACTGCTGCTCGCCGACGAGCCGTTCGGCGCCCTCGACGCACTGACGAAGATCAAGATGCACGGTCTGTTGCAGGAGTTGTGCGCCGAGCACCGGCCCGCGGTGCTGCTCGTCACCCACGATGTCGACGAGGCGATCGCGCTCGCCGACCGTGTGCTCGTGCTCGATCACGGCTCGTTCGCCGTCGAGCTGAACATAGACCTGCCGCACCCGCGGGCCGATCACGTCGTCGAGGCGGCCGACTACCGGCGCGCACTGCTCGAGGTGCTGGGGGTCGAGCTCTCCGTCTGAGCGACCCGCACTGTCTCTGCCGGAGCAGCCCGCTCCGGAGCGACCGATGCGAGAGAATCGACTCGTCGCTCCGGAGTCACCGACGGGAGATACATCGTGTGTGGACGTTATGCCAGCACCAGTACCCGCGGGGATCTGCTCGCGGCCTACGACGCCGTCGAGACCGCGGGTGAGGAACTGCCACCCTCGTACAACATCGCCCCCACCCAGCGTGTGAACGCCGTACTCGAACGAGCGCCGCGCGAGGAACCGGACGCCGAACCGGTGCGTATGGTGTCCTCGCAGGTCAAATGGGGGTTGGTGCCGTTCTGGGCGAAGGACCCGAAGATCGGGTCGCGCATGATCAACGCCCGCTCCGAGACGATCACGCAGAAGCCCGCCTTCAAGGCGGCCGCAGCGCGGCGGCGGTGCGTGCTGCCGGCCGACGGTTACTACGAGTGGATGACAGGCGAGGACGGGAAGAAGATCCCGTTCTTCCTGCACGCGGACGCACCGATCTCCATGGCCGGGCTCTACGAGCTGTGGCCGAACCCGGAACTCCCCGAGGACCATCCCGACCGCTGGTTGTGGACGTGCACCGTACTGACCCGTCCGGCGACCGACGCCGCCGGGCACATCCACGAACGTTCGCCGGTGATCCTCCCCGCCACCTTCGTCGATCCGTGGCTCGATCCCGAACTGAACGACCGCGACGACGTCGATGCCCTCCTGAATTCGATTCCCGAACCCCGCCTCGAACCGTACGAGGTGAGCACGGCGGTCAATTCACCGCGCAACAACAATCCCGACCTGCTGCGACCTGTCGATTCGTGAAAGACCGGCCGTCTGCCGTTCCCCACGCCGGGAAGGAACCATCAACCGGAGGTGTCGCTGCTCGTACCGGGCAGCGGCGTGGGCGTGGAGTCGGTGGACGAGTCCGGCCTGGTGGCCGCAAGAACCATCCTGACGATCCGGTCGATCTCCTCTGCCGATGCCTTGCGACCCAACATCATCGGCGCCAGGAACAGCGGCGCGGCCAGCGCGTTCACCATCGCTTCCGGCGAATGGTCGGAGTTGGCATCTCCACGTTCGATCGCCCGGCGGGCCATCGTCCGCCACGCTTCGAGAACGGGACGGTACTGCTCGAGCACGAGTTGGTTGAAGTCGGGATAGCGATGACTCGCCATGAGTGCCGCCGAGGCGACCTCGACCGGGCCTGCTGCGTACTCCGCGATGGACTCGGCGAAGGCTCGGACGTCCGATTCCCATGCGCCGGTGTCCGGCGGAGCCACCTGTCGCACGTGCATCGACACCGCTTCGACGAGCAGGTCGTTGTGTGTGGGCCACCATCGGTAGATGGTCTTGCGGCTGACACCGGCGCGGGCGGCGACCTCGACGGTGGTGAAGTCGAGTCGCCCCTCCGCGAGAAACGCCAGGCATGCCTCACCGACCGCGATCCGGACCTTCTCGCTCCGTCCACCGGTCCGAATCCGTTCAGGCTTGTCGCTCACTCCCGCTCTCCCCGCTCGAAACACAATATTAACGACACACGATGTTGACTTAGTGACCGGTGCTGTGGATGATCTACATCACATCGCCGCAGACACCGCCTCCAGCCTCTCAGAGCACACGGTGCCTGCGGAATCTCGATCGAGTCATTTCAACGGAAGGCCGGTACCCGACCGGCCGCGGAGGAGCATCCATGCACGAGAGAAGTCACTTCGACGTCGTGGTCGTCGGCGCAGGACCCATCGGCACCGCCACTGCCCGGCATGTCAGCGAACGAGGTGCATCGGTACTGCTCGTCGGGCCCGACGAACCCTCCGACTTCACCGACCACGACGGCGTGTGGGCCGGTTACTACGACCAGGGACGCCTGGCACACGTCCTCGAGGTCCCGCTGATGACGTCCCTTCTGGCGATGCGGTCCATCCGCCGGTTTCCCGAGCTGCAGGAACGCACCGGCGAACGGTTCGCGACATCCACACATTCACTGACGGTCATGCCGGACGACTCGGAGCCCAGCGGTGTGACCACATGGTTCAACCGCGCCCTGCTCGCATCCAATGCCGCCGATCTCGGTATCGACGTCGAGCACCTCGACAGCGACCGGTTGCGCAGCGAATACCCGGAGCTGCGCTTCGCACCGGGTCATGTCGGCATCGTCCAACGCGATGATGCCTTCATCGTCAATCCACGCGGGCTGGTTCGAGCCGAGCTGGCCGCCGCAACCGAACGAGGGACCGTGGTGATCCGCGACATCGTGGACACGATCGATCGGTCCGATCGCGGGGCGATCGTGACCGCTCGTTCGGGTGCATCCTGGAGCTGCGAGAAGGTGGTGGTCGCGACCGGAGCCGCCACCAACGTCAGCGGCCTGCTCCCCCGGCCCCTGGACATGCTCACCTACGGTGCGACGGTGGTCCTGGTCGAAGTGCCGGATCCGGCCGACTTCGACATTCCTGCCATGATGTACCTGAAGGCTCCCGGCGGACGAGTGGAATTCGGCGGAATCGTCATGTCGCCCTTGCAATATCCGGACGGACGGTGGTATCTCAAATGCTCCGGCAGGAGCCTTCTCGACAACCCACTCGACTCCGCCGAGGCGATCGCCCGCTGGGTCCGCACCGGGGGCCGCCGGGAAGACATCGCCGACACGCTCGGGTTGCTCACCGAACTGTTACCCGGCAAGAACTTCGGCTCTGCACATACCCGGCCCTGCATGGTGTGCGAGACCCCCACAGGGTTGCCCTACATCGACCGGGTGGACGACCACACGATCGTTGCGATCGAAGGCGAGCGCGGCGCCATGGCTGCGGACGAGATCGGCAGGCTCACAGCAGGACTCACCCTCGATGGAATGTGGACCGACGGCATTCCGCATGCCGCCTTCCGAGCCCGCTGGGTGGAGGCCGAGTCGGTACGGCCGCTGCTCCCGGCGGGCGTGTGAGTCCCATGGATCCGTACACAGAAACGACCCACACCATGCCGAACCCGAGCGGTCCCGTCATCCCGGCAGAACTCACGCACATGTATCAGCAGTGGCACATCTCGCCGGCGGTGCGCGCAGGCAACTTCCTCATCTGTTCCGGAGTACTCGGCCAGCGCCTCGACGGAACCGTTCCCGACGATCCGACCACGCAGTTCACCCTCGCATTCGAGAATCTCCAACGGGTGCTCGCGGCCGCGGGTGCCGATTGGACCCACCTGGTCGAGTTGGTCACCTTCCACATCGATCTCGAGGGCGACCTCGAAGCCTTCAGTGCAGTCAAGGAACGGTTCGTCCGGGAACCGTACCCGGCGTGGACCGCCGTGGGCGTCGCTGAACTCGGCGCGGGACCGGAACCGTCCCCGCGAGTCGAGATGAAAGCGACGGCCTATCTGGCCGATGCCGTCGCACCGCCCGCTCGATAACGATCGACCGTTCCTCGCACGTCCATACGCGGGCAGGAACCACCACAGTCCCCCGGTTACGGGGGTTCCGCTCCCCGACGGCGATATCGGGATCGCGACTCCGCGCGACATTTCCTGTGCTGCTCCATCCTTCGAACCGCCACGCCCGCACCGTGTCTCGGCCCGGGCGTGGCCGGCACGATCCTTTCATCCATCCGGGCTCCCACCTGAAAGGCCTCCCCATGGATCTCGCATCCTCCAGCGGTGACACGTTCGTCGCGACGTCGAAGGAACCGCATTCCGGTAGAAGAGGCTGGACGCCACAACTGGCGGTCTCGTTCCTCTCCATGGTGCTGGTACTCGAGATGCTCTCCTGCAGCTATCTGATGGTTTCCGTTGCACTGCCGCAGATCTCGGGTCACTTCCGAACCACCCAGGGGGTGTGGATCATCACGTCCTTCCTGCTGGTCGGGGCGGTCTCGTCACCCTTGATCGGCAAGCTCGCCGACATGCACGGCAAGCGGAAGCTGCTGCTGTGGTGTGTTGCGCTGGCAGCGGTCGGTGCACTCATCGCTGCGGTGGCTCCGAACATTGCGATCGTCGTCCTCGGCTGGTCGCTGACCGGGTTTCTCAGCCCGTGCCTGTTCCTGGTCTACTCGCTGATCCGCGATGTCTACCCGCCACGGACGGTGGCGATGGCAGTGAGTATCTCGACGACCGGCATGGGCCTGGTCGCCATCCCGGCTCCCTTCGTGGCAGGCTGGATCATCGACAACTTCGGGTTCCGCGGGGTCTTCTGGTTCTTCGTCATCGGCCTGTCGCTTCTCACCGTCGTCATACGCGCCACCACCGAGGAGTCGCCGATCCGGCTGCGATCGACAATCGACCTCGTCGGTGCAGCCCTTCTGGGCGCAGGCCTCGGCGGGCTGCTCCTCGCAATCAGCTTCGGACCGGACCGGGGGTGGGCGGCACCGTCGACCATCATCTTTCTGATCGGTGGGCTGGTGTTCGTGATCGCCTGGTCGGTGTCGGCACGGGTACTACGCGATCCCGTCATCGACCTCTCGATCCTGACGCAACGTCCTGTGGCACTGACCTCGCTCAGCTCCGGTCTCGCGTGGGCCGCCATGGCCACCTTCGTGATGATCTTGCCGATGATGATCATGGCTCCGAGCGATGTGGGTCTCGGCTACGGGTTCGGTGCCGATGCCGGCCGGTACGCCTGGTTCCATGCTCCCGAAGCCGTGATGACCCTGATCGGTGGGTTCATCGTCGGCGGGCTGGCCCCGCGAATCCGGCCCAAGGCATTGCTCGTTGCCGGGCTCACCGTCGTCACCGTCGGCAGTCTGTCACTCGCGTTGTCGCACGATTCGGCAGTGGTCGTCGTCCTGCTCGCCGCGCTCGTCGGCCTCGGCGGCGGCATGGCCTACGCAGCGACACCGAACCTGCTCATCGAAGCTGTTCCGGCTCAGCAACTTGCGACGGCCGGGGCCATCGCTTCCACGGCGGGCAACCTCCTCCCCGCTGTTCTCCCGGTTCTCGTATTCGCAATGCTGAACTCCCACATCGCTCTCGCGATCGACGGGAGCGTGCTGTATTCCGACGCGGGCATGTCCATCGGATTCGCGATGGTCGCAGGCGCGGCACTCGTCGGAGCACTGGCCGCACTCGCCATTCCCCGGATGATCCGCCGAGCGGACGCGCTCACCCCGTCCGACTGACCCGGATGCCGTACCGGTGCTGTCCTCCGGGTCCCGGGTCTCCACGAGTGCGACACGTGTGCTCCCCGCATCGTCTTCGCCACGTCACTCCTGCTCACCCGGCCCGGAGCAGCACATCGTCACCGTTCTCGTATTCGAGCGGCGCGAAGCGTAGATGCTCGATGTCGGTGCAGTCGTGTCCGAGTCGCAGGCCCTGACGGGAGATCGTCTCGACGGCCGTATGTCGTTCCCCACGTCGGACGGGAACGATTGCCGGAATTGACTAAAGTTGCCGGGTGCGACATTCACCGCAGGATCCGATCGGCTCGACGACGCCTCCGCTCTTCTCCGGAAGAAGAGGCACTGCCGTCGTGGCGGTCGCGTCGCTCGTCTCCGTCGGTGTGCTCATCACGATCCTCGTCAGAAGCGAGCTCATCGACTTCCTGGTCTACCGGATGGGCGCGCGGGTTCTGCTCGACGGCGACGACATCTACGGGCAGATGCCCCCGGTGACCGACGACTTCGCGTTGCCGTTCACCTACCCGCCGCTGTCGGCGATGCTGTTCGCTCCCCTGGCGCTGATTCCCGTGACGTTCGGCAAGATCGTCTTCACCCTCGTCTCCGTCGCGGCGCTCGTCGTCACCCTGCGGGTCGTGCTGGACCGGCTCCGCCCGGACTTCGAGGCGCGGACGGCGTGGATCGTCACGGCAGTGGCGGTCGCCGGAGCGCTGCTGCTCGAGCCCGTGCGCGAGACGATCTCGTTCGGGCAGATCAACCTCGTCCTGATGGCGCTCGTCGCCCTCGACGTCCTGGTGAAGACCCCGAAGTGGCCGCGCGGACTGCTGATCGGGCTGGCCGCCGCCGTCAAGCTCACGCCCATCGCATTCCTGTTGCTGTTCCTGCTGCGGCGCGACCGGCGGACCAGCGCCACCATCCTCGCGTCGACCTTCGGGTTCACCGCCCTCGCGTTCGCCGTGATGCCCGCGACCTCCGCGAAGTACTGGCTCGACACCCTGCCCGACACCGGCCGGATCGGCGCGGCGTACTTCGCCACCAACCAGTCCTTCAAGGCGATGATCTCCCGCTTCGGACCGCCCGAACTCATGGGTTCCGTGCTGTGGCTGCTCGCCGTCGCGGTGATGCTGCTGGTCGCGGTGGTGGCCATCCGGCGGGCCCTCGCACAGGGTGATCTCGTGCTCGCCCTGCTCGCGAACGCCACGGCCGTGTTGTTGTCCTCGCCGGTGTCGTGGTCGCACCACTGGGTGTGGATCGCACCGGCGCTGCTGACGCTGTCGCCCGCGGCACGGCGCGCAACCGATCCGCAGAAGCTCGCGGCGATCGCAACGGGCGTGGCACTCGTCTTCGCGATCGGCCCGCACCACCTGTTCCCCACCGGTGACGACCTCGAACTCACCTGGGCCGCATGGCAGCACCTGCTGGGCACGCTCTACGTGACGGTCGGCTTCGGGTTTCTTTTCTGGCTCGCCTTCGGTCGTCTCCCCGGTCCGGAAGCCGTGGCACCGGAACCGCTTCCGGACGCGGAGACGTCGAAGTAGTCCCTCGTCCGGACGTCAGGCGGTGACGTCGACGACCACCCGGCCACGCACCTTGCCCGCCAGGATCTCCTCGGCGAGTCGCGGGACGTCCGAGAGCGGTTCGACGCGCGACAGCGAATCCAGGATGCTCGCAGGGAGATCGCGGGCGAGGCGCTCCCATGCCGACCGGCGGAGCTGTGCCGGCGCCATCACCGAGTCGACGCCCAGCAACGCGACGCCGCGCAGGATGTGCGGCAGCACCGTCGCATCCGGCATCGACGGCGATTCGGTGAGACCACATGCGGCCACCGCACCGCCGTACCGGATCTGCGACAGCACGTTCACGAGCGTCGAACCACCCACCGCGTCCACGGCGGCATCCCAGCGTTCCTTGCCGAGGGGCCGGCCCTTGCCCTGCAGTTCGGCGCGGTCGACGAACGACGACGCACCGAGTTCGCTCAGGAAGTCGTGGGTCTCGGGACGGCCGGTCGCGGCGACCACCGTGTGTCCGGCGGTGGCGGCGAGCGCGACGGCGATCGACCCGACGCCACCTGCCGCGCCGGTGACGAGCAGTTCCGCGTCCGATGCGATGCCGTAGCGTTCGAGCGCGTCGAGGCACAGGGCGGAGGTGTATCCGGCGGTGCCGACGGCCATGGCGTCGCGGGTGGAGAAGGCGTCGGGGATGCGCACGAGCCATTCGGGCTTCACCCGCTGGCGCCGGGTGTACCCGCCCGACTGGGTCTCGGACAGGCCCCATCCGTTGACGACGACGCGGTCGCCGGGCTTCCAGTCGGGATTGCCGCTCTCGAGGATGGTGCCGGCCAGGTCGGCTCCGGCGACCAGCGGGGTGCGTCGCGCCATCTTCTGCGGCCCCGCGATCACGAGACCGTCCTTGTAGTTCAGCGACGAGTACTCGACCTCGACGAGAACATCGTGGTCGGGAAGGTCGGCATCGGTCAGTTCGCGGAACTGTGCCACCTGGCCGTCGTCGGTGTCGTCGACGACCAGGGCACGGAAGGAGGACGGCTGTGTCATGGATCCGATCCTGACAGGCCGCCCTCCTCGCTGCAGCCGAAAGCGGTCAGGCCGCGTGGGCGCGGAACCGTCGCAACCGCAGGCTGTTGGAGACCACGAAGACCGACGAGAACGCCATCGCCGCGCCGGCGAGCATCGGGTTCAGCAGGCCCGCGGCCGCCAGCGGCAGTGCCGCGACGTTGTACGCGAACGCCCAGAACAGGTTTCCCTTGATCGTCGTCAACGTGCGGCGCGACAACCGGATGGCGTCGACCGCGACCATCAGGTCGCCGCGGACCAACGTCAGGTCGCTCGCCTCGATCGCGACGTCGGTGCCGGTGCCCATCGCCAGGCCCAGGTCGGCCCGGGCGAGCGCCGCGGCGTCGTTGACACCGTCGCCGACCATCGCGACCACCGCGCCCTCGCGCTGCAGTCGCTCGACCACGTCGACCTTGTCGGTGGGCAGCACGTCGGCGATCACGTCGGCCTCGTCGATGCCGACCTCGGCCGCCACGGTGTGGGCGACGGCGGCGTTGTCGCCGGTGAGCAGGATCGGACGCAGCCCGAGTTTCCGCAGTTCGGCGATTGCCTGCGCGGAGGTCGGCTTGACCGCGTCCGCGACGACGACGATGCCACGGGCCTTCCCGTCCCAGCCGACGGCGATGGCCGTGCCGCCGGACTTCTGCGCCTGCTCGAACGCCCGCTGCAGCTTCTCGGAGAGGTGCTGCGACCAGTCGGCCAGCAGCGTCGGACGACCCACCAGCACCGCGCGGCTCGTGTCGCCGTCGACGAGCACTCCCTGGACACCGAGACCCTCGACGTTCGTGAAGTCCTCGACCTCGGGCAGACCGCCGAACCTGTCCGCGGCCGCATCACCGACGGCACGTGCGATCGGGTGTTCCGACGCCGACTCGAGTGCCCCGGCGTACCGCAGCACCTCGTCGGCGTTCTCACCGTCGTCGGCGACGACCTCGCGCAGGGTCATCCGGCCGGTGGTGACCGTGCCGGTCTTGTCGAGGACCACGGTGTCGACCGAGCGGGTCGATTCGAGGACCTCGGGGCCCTTGATGAGGATGCCGAGCTGAGCGCCGCGACCGGTACCGACCATCAACGCGGTCGGGGTGGCCAGGCCGAGGGCGCAGGGGCAGGCGATGATCAGCACGGCGACCGCCGCGGTGAAGGCCGCCGCGGGTCCGTTGCCGGTGCCGAGCCAGAAACCGAGGGTGCCGGCGGCGATCAGCAGCACGATCGGCACGAAGATGCCGGAGATCCGGTCGGCCAGGCGCTGCACCTGGGCTTTGCCGTTCTGGGCGTCCTCCACCAGCTTCGCCATCTGCGCGAGCTGGGTGTCGGAGCCGACGCGGGTCGCACGCACCACCAGTCGTCCACCGACGTCGACCGTTCCGCCGACGACACTGTCGCCCACACCGACCTCGACGGGAACCGATTCACCGGTCAGCATCGACGCGTCGACCGCCGACGTGCCCCGTGCGATCACACCGTCGGTGGCGATCTTCTCGCCCGGACGCACGACGAACAGGTCGCCGACCGCCAACTGCTCCACCGGAATCCGGGTCTCGGTGGTCCCGTCCGGTCCGAGGACCGCGACGTCCTTGGCTCCGAGTTCGAGCAGGGCATGCAGGGCGGCGCCGGCACGTCGCTTCGACCGTTGCTCGAAGTAGCGCCCGGCGAGGATGAACGTCGTGACACCGGCCGCGGCCTCGAGATAGATGTTGCCGCTGCCGTCGCCCCGCGCGATGGTGAACTCGAAGGGGTGGACCATCCCCGGTTCACCCGCCGTTCCCCAGAACAGGGCGTAGACCGACCATCCCAGGGCGGCAAGGGTTCCCAGCGACACGAGCGTGTCCATGGTGGACGTGCCGTGGCGCAGGTTGATCCACGCCGCCCGGTGGAAGGGCCAGGCACCCCACACCACCACCGGTGCGGCGAGGGTGAGCGAGAGCCACTGCCAGTTGGTGAACTGCAGGGCCGGGATCATCGCCATCGCGATCACCGGCACCGTCAGGATCGCCGAAACGACGAGCCGGTGACGAAGCGGCGCAACGGGATCGGATTCGGGCACGTCACCGGTCCGGCCGGTCGCCTGCGCGGACGGCGGCGGCAGTGCGGCACCGTAGCCGGCCTGCTCGACGACCGTGACGAGATCCTCGGGGGTCATGTCGTCGGGGTAGGTGACCTTCGCCTTCTCGGTGGCGTAGTTGACGGTCGCGGTGACGCCGTCGAGCTTGTTGAGTTTGCGTTCGATGCGATTGGCGCAGGATGCGCAGGTCATGCCGGTGATGGCGAGTTCGATCGATTCGGCGGCGACCGGCTGACTCTGCGTGGTCATGTGTGTCTCCTCGGAAAAATGGGCCGTCAGCGGCCGGAATGGCTGTGGTCGACCGGCGCGGAGGGTTCCTCGTGCGTGGCTCCGGCGCCGTCGGCGGTGAGCGCGAAGGCGGCGGTACGGACCACTCCGTCGTGCTGGAAGTCGAGATAGAGGTGATAGGTGCCGGCACTCGGGACGGAGGTGTGGAAGACGACCTCGGGGCCGGGACGTGTGGTGCCGTCGCCGGGTGTTCCGTCCGGGTGGACGTGGAGGTAGGCGAGGTCGCCGCCGCGCAGCGCCACCAGGTGTCCGTAGGCACCGAGATAGGGCTGCAGGTCGGCGACCGGCTGTCCGTCCTTGCTCACGGTGAGGGTGAGCATCGCGTCGCCACCCGACGACAGATCGCCGTCCAGGGTGACCTCGTAGCCGTCGACGGTCGCGGTGCGGTTGTCGGCTTCGGTTGCGGCAGGGACGAATTCGCCCGCCACCGTGAGATCGGTGCCCAGCGTGAGCGCCTCTCCCCCGGTGGGTGTGAAGTCGGTGAAGACCCGCCACGTGCCGGGCGTGAGGTCGACGTCGACGGACCAGATTCCGGTGTTCTCGTCGAGCACGGGATGGACGTGCTGGAAACCGGTGAAGTCGCGGCGCACGGCGATCAGGTGCAGCTCTTCGTCGTGGGTGACGTCGAAGTCGGTCACCGGCGCGCCGTCGGGACCGTTGATCGCGAATGTCAGGTTCCTGTCCTCGCCCGACTCGAGGTTCGTCTCGGCGAGTGCGAGGGCATAACCGTTCCGATAGGTCATCAGTCCTCCCGGGATTTCTTCCACAGCAGGTGTTTCCGCGGCGTCGCCGGTGGCGGTGTCGTCACCGTGACCGGCGTCGTGGGCGCTCGCGGCAGGATCCTCGGTCTGCTCCTCCACCGGGCCGACGGTCGCGCCGACGAGCAGCGCGATACCGAAGACCGCGGCTACGGCGGCGACGAAGCCGGTGAGCTTGGCCGGGGTGTTCATGCGAGGTTGTAACCGGCCTCCTCGACGGCGGCCGCGACGGCGGCATCGTCGAGGGACTCGGCGCTCGTGACGGTGACGGCACCGGTGGCCAGGTCGACCTCGACGTTCTCGACGCCGGGGATCTCCTGGACCTCTTCGGTGACCGACGCGACGCAGTGCCCGCAGGTCATGCCGGTGACGGTGTACGTGCTGGTCTCACTCATGGGTACTCCTCGGTGACGGGTCGTGAACGGGTGGGGACGGTCAGGAACGGACGAGTCGCGCGATGGCGTCGCCGGCTTCCTTCAGCTTGAGGTCGGCTTCGTCGCCACCGGCGCGCACTGCACCGGCCACGCAGTGGGCCATGTGCTCGTCGAGCAGGCCGAGCGCGACGGCCTCGAGAGCCTTCTTCATCGCCGCGATCTGCGTGAGGATGTCGATGCAGTACTTCTCTTCCTCGACCATCCGCTGCAGACCGCGGGCCTGCCCCTCGATGCGACGCAGTCGCTTGAGGTAGTCGGCCTTGGTGTTGTTGGCGATGTAGCTGTGCTGATGCGTGTCGTCGGGCGCGACGACATCGGCAGTATCGGGCTTCCCGGTTTCACTGGTGGTGTTCGGCATCGAAATCGTCCTTGTCGGTGCGCTCGGCGGTCGTCCTACCGGATACCATACCCCCCTAGGGTATCTACGACAACCACGACGACGGACAGAGCATCTGCCCAGGTAGAGGCACATGGAATCGCCAGGGATACACACGTCGGCCCCGCATTCCGGGAATGCGGGACCGATCCGAAGAGGGTTTCCCAGGTCTGCGGACGACACGCCCGAACACCTCACGAGGTGATCGAGCGCCTCGTCGTCGATACGTCGCGGGACGTCACGGCACGTGCATCATCTTCCCGGCGAGGGTGAACAACCGGCGGGAGAGCCGGATGACGGGGATGCCCAGCGGAATCAGCAGGATCGTCACGCACAACACCGCACCCAGGAGCATCACCACCGCGGCGACGATCCCCAGGACGGTGCCGAGCAGGGCGGTGAGAAGTCCGAGCACGACATCCAGTAGGCCACTCAGAGCACGCATGACGACCTCCTAGCCACACCCCCCCATTATGCGCCGCCCCCGGGTGTTCACTTCCTCCAGAACAGGTGATGCATCACCCCGCTCGTGCTGGGCACGACCTCGAGGTGGAAACGATCCCGTAGTTCGTCCGGGGAGTCCCAGAGCTTCAGGCCGGCGCCGTACCGCACCGGCGACACCACCACGTGCATGGTGTCGACCAGATCGGCGTCGAGGAACTGCCGGATGGTGGAGACGCCACCCCCGAGGCGGACGTCCTTGCCCTGCGCGGCGGCGCGGGCCTGATCGAGCACCGCGGCCGGCTCGCCGTTCACGAAGTGGAAGGTGGTGTCGGCGAGCGTGAAGGACGGGCGTTCGTGGTGGGTCAGGACGAACACCGGGGTGCGGAAGGGTGGCTCATCGCCCCACCAGCCCTGCCACTCGTGGTCCTTCCAGGGACCCCGCTGGGGGCCGAATTTGTTGCGCCCCATGATCTCCGCACCGATGTTGCAGGAGAAATCCCGGATGAAGTAGTCGTCGAGTCCGCGGCTCCCACCGGGCTCGGTGCGCAGGTTCCAACTCGCCGTGGCTGCGGCCCACTCGAACATCGGGCTCGGATCCAGGCCGAAGGGACTCTCGACACTCTGGTCCTTCCCCGCGCCGATCCCGTCGCTCGACACGGTGAAGTTCTGTACTCGCAGCAACTGGCCCACTCTCTTCTCCTCGCATCCCGATCGCACCGGTACGAAGAGGAAGACCTCGTGAGCCGTGCGAACTCATCGGATCGTGCTCGGATCACGAAGAGATTCGGCGACAGCCGTCCGGCCCGGCGGCACTGCACGTGCCGACTGGTATTCTCGTATCCAGTGATCAGCACCGTGTATCCGTGAGACAGACGTCCCGCGCCATCCGTGAACCGCGCCTGCAGGCGGCGGTGATTCCGTGTGCCCCGAGAGGGAACCCGCGCCAGGGTTCCCCGATCCCATCGTGCAGTCCTTCATGCATCGGAATCGACTTTCGGAGTTCACATGTCCACCCCATCACCTCACTCGTCCCCATTACCGGCCGTTCATCGATCCGACCTCCGGGGCGACTGCAGCCGTTGCTTCGCATTGTGTTGCACGGCTTTCGGATTCACGCGGTCGTCGGACTTCGCCGAGGACAAGCCCCCCGGTTCGCCGTGCCGGCATCTCGACGCGCGCTTCGCGTGCACCATCCATGAGACGCTGCCGTCCCGTGGCTTCCGCGGATGTACGGTGTTCGACTGTTTCGGAGCGGGACAAGCCGTCTCCCAGCGGTTGTTCGCCGGCGTGAGTCGGCGGGACCGACCCGACACCCGCTACCGGATGTTCTCGGCGTTCGCCGTGGTGAAAGAGCTGCACGAGATGATGTGGCACCTGCTCGAGGCCCAGCAGCGCACCTACGATCCGGAGCTCGCGGACGACGCGCGGGAGCTCGTCGAATCCCTTGCCGTCCTGACTCGCAGGGGCGTGGACGAACTCGAGTCCCTCGAGATCGGCGAGATACGTGCATCCGTTCGGCCGGTCCTCATGGAGGTCAGTGCGGAGGTGCGGGGTTCGTACTTCGCGGACGACGAGGGAATCGATCCCGATCTCGTCCCGGGCGCCGACCTCGCCGGAACCGATCTGCGGGGCCACCGGTTGTGCGGCGCCGACCTGCGGAACGCACTGCTCATCGGCGCCGATCTCCGAGGATGCGACCTCGCGGGGGCGGACCTGCTCGGCGCGGACCTGCGCGGTGCGCGAGTGGAGGACGCCGATCTCTCCCTCGCCCTGTATCTCACGGGACCACAACTCGCCGCCGCGCACGGCAATCGACGCACCCGAGTACCCACGGGCGTGCCGGTACCGCGGAGTTGGCACTGCCGATAGGCGGCATGTGGAGGGCGTTATCGGTTCTCATACGACGGGGAGGTTCGACGGGCAGTGACATATGTCCCGCGGTTTCATAGTGGTGGATCCTACAAAATCCCGTTTACAGTCCCGAGAAGCTCTCCGATGGAGGATACGAACTACTTAATACTTATTTTACTCCGATACTAAAATGTACGCCATTACGTTCTCTTTCGGTAATCGTGGCACCCCATCCAGAGACGTATTTCTTCAAAATAATCCTGTTCATACTTGGTGTTGAGTAAAAACTTCCCAATATGAACTCGACAAAAATTCGTGGAGATACGGGATGTGTTGCCGGAATCCGGCAGTGTTGATATTGACCCAAGGTCACATGTGAGACCGGATGAATCGTGTCTACAGGTACACCCTCACGGTTATCAAAATCGAATCGAACCGGAACGGGCACTACTTGGTGACCAACAATTTCTACGAAATGTTGTTCCATAAAGTACAGGTCGGGATCATCCTGGAATGGCCTGAGGCTGGGGGAAGGAAAATAGGCCAATCTGTGTCGAATTAACGTCTCTCCGGAGCCTTCGTATGAAAGCTGCATCATAGCGCCATCCAGAAAAAGAAGGTTATAACTTTCAGCTCCAATCAAACTGAGATATATTTCTTCATACGGGCTGCTCTTTAGAGAGAGGTGTAGTTTCGCACCGGATTGACCGACCTGCCACAGTCCATTGGGACCGGTATCTATCGACGCATAATTCTGGGCGTCGACAAGGCCTACCCCGATCAACTCTGACGTTAACTCAGTTATCTCCTGATATATTGCTAGAGCGAGGCTGCTACTCTCGCCAGCTTTTTTCCTACTCATTCGTGCTTTCCTCATTGAGGATAGCCTTCAGCTGGTCAAGCAATTCGGGTGGCAAGTCTTCTTTGTAGAGCTGCCCGGATCGAACGCCTTCAATAAACTTGGTTACCGCTTCTCCGGCCTCAGAAATTTGCTCTTGAGCGGCACTATTGATTTCTCGATGAACGATACTCAGTCGCTCTCGCTGACGTTCCGTCGGATATCCGAATCGCAGTTCAAATGATTGTTTCTTTACTCTTTCAAACTCTTCCTGAAGAAGCTTCATTTCGTGTCCGGTGCCGCAAACCCGGACCCAAGCTTTGCTTCTGGTTATTGCAGTAAAAAGCCGATTTCGAATTGCCGCAAGATTTGCACGACTATCGTTGCCCTCCTGAGCGTTTACAATGTACACCATTCCAGCTTCGTTGCCTTTTGCTCTATGGATTCCTGTGAACGTGACCGATTCTCGTTCGGGTGAAAAGAATGAGTCAGCCGAGTTGTCAACACCAGCCATATGATTGTTCACACCCTGCTCAAGGAGCAATTTGCGCAGCGGTCCTAGATTTCGGCGGGCCGTAAAAGGATTAGGATTTATGACCATGACATCGTCATACCGCAGTTCATCCTCTTGGAGATTGCGGACGAGCTGATCAGACACCCAGGAATTTTGCTCGTCTACACTATCGAATACATGGAATTGAATCAGATCTGCAGGATCCGAATGATCTTCAAGGAATTTCGGACTACTCTCGGGGGTTCGAGCCAATGACACTTTCTTTCCGTCTGCAAGCTCCCCAGATTTCACATAATATCCGATTTCTTGCCACAATCGCGTCTGTTCAAAAATTTGGACGAGCCCGATATCATCGGTAAATCTTGGATCTCGATAAATACCAAAACCGAGAGAATGCGCAGTCACGAGTACCGGTCGCGAGTTTCTATAGCATTTCTCTAAAACGATGTCACGACGAGCACCGAGATCGTAGGGGGAGATCTCAAACGACACGCGAGGTTCTCCGTGCTCGTCATGACCGAAGATCTCTGTAGCATCAGGGAGTCCGTCACCATTTAGACTTTGAAGCTCATCGTACGCATATACCAGCCGGCGATCCGAATTAAGCATCCAGTAACAAAGACGTAGAAAGGCCGGAGGAAAATCCTGAGCTTCATCGACAAGGATTAGGTCATAGACTTCCTTGGGATCTTTTGCTTGTGCGAGCGCCCGTTTAACAGCGCCCTCGAAAGCATTGGGTCTTCCGAACTCATTTGAAGCGGTTTGCAAGTCGAAGTAGTCAACGCCATTCGCGTCACAAAATTTTTTATAAATTCCTGTTCTCTCGATACCCCCACGCCCACCCCAGGCATTAATTACGTGTACCCGATCCCAATCGGGCTCCATACCTGTCTGTTCTATACAGAATGTAGTGATTAGCCTTTTGAACTGTTCTTTTAACGACCGCGTGTAGAACGTCACGGCAATATTCCAGTCCGGATGCCTTCCGTGGAGGTACGCGGCCTTTAATGCCAGGATGATAGTCTTTCCAGATCCGGCCAACCCGCGGATACGTTGGACGCCGTCAATCGTTTCAATCACCGCGTGGTGTTGCTTGTTGTCCAAGGTGGAGATCGAGTTTTCGAGTTTTAGCAGTTTTGCACCGCGAGAATTTTTCTTATCTACAACTCGAGTCTGTCGCGCTTTACGTATAGATGAAATGCTTTGTGCAGCGGAAAGCAGCTTCTCATATGTATCTTCGTCAAGACTTCGTGCTTCAAAACCACCAATAACATCGAAAAGATTCTGAGAATCAGCGACGACACTTTCATCGCCCACCTTGTTGCCAGACTGGAGGCTCGTACCGGGAGCAAAGGTGACGACTTGGATATCTACAGTCAAACTTCTGTTCTTGACAAGTTCGCGGTGCTGAAACAACCTCGCGTGGAAGAGTCGGTAGAGGTCATCCTGGCGACGGTCAACGTCTCCTAGAGATGTTCCCTCGACTAGGTCGAAGAGTATTGCTCCGAAGGAGCGGGATACCCACAAAGCATCTGCTGTTGCATCACCAACCTGACCACCAAGGTTCGGGAACCCAATAATCAACTGCCCCTCCGCCTCAGTCTCCGCACGGAAGAGCCTGATCAGCTCCT
Source organism: Rhodococcus sp. Q1 (assembly GCF_004153645.1). Taxonomy (NCBI): domain Bacteria; kingdom Bacillati; phylum Actinomycetota; class Actinomycetes; order Mycobacteriales; family Nocardiaceae; genus Rhodococcus; species Rhodococcus sp. Q1. The sequence continues at coordinate 208,527 of NZ_SDMJ01000001.1, forward strand.
CGGTAGCAGCAGGTTTCGTGGTCGTACCGCGGATGATCTCGATTGGCATGCATGGATCGTAATTGGCCGCCAGGCGACAAACTACGAATGTATCGGGAGAGCAGGGTCGAACCTTCGCTTCGCAGCGCGAGAACACTGCTGTGACCAGGGTAAATGATCTAAACCGTGACAACGCGTCGGAGCGGTAGATCAGTTACTAACAAGTTCAACCTCAGTCGCGCACATCGTCCGGTGCGTTGTCGACGGGCTCAGGGGTTGCCCAGTTGCAATGGAATGACCCTGCATGTAGAAGAGTGTCGGAAGGACCGAGATCCTCGGCTGACAACCCGACTGCCTTGGGGGTAGACGGGTAGGACGCGTCTACCCACAAATTGCCTAGTGAGGCTAGCTATCGTTTTCGGCGCACTATCTATGGTCTGTCGCACTATCTTACGAACTGTAGAATGAAGCGCTTGACTGTCGTTCGTTCTGAGCTGGTTAGTCCGTGCGATGCACGATTCATCGACTCCACCTCCTTCATAAGTCTCGGTACCGCGCGACCGATCCTCCGCTGGGGAACTCCCGTTCTCCACACACCGACTCGGCCGGTCACCGATTTCGGTGCCGAGCTCCAGGAACTTCTCGCCGACATATTCGCGACGAACACCGCTGCGGAGGGAGCCGGTCTGGCCGCTCCGCAGATCGGTGTCGACCTCGCCGTGTTCGTCTACGACTGCACGGACGAGACCGGGACCCGCCGCACAGGTGTCGTCTGAAATCCGACGGTCGAACTTCCGGAGGGGCCGGATCGGCGCCTCGCCGAATACGGGGAGGGGTACCTCTCCCTGCCCGGTGCCTACGCCGAGGTTGCCCGACCGGAGTTCTCGACGTGCCGAGGACAGGATCAGTACGGCGACCCGATCGAGATCACCGCGGGTGGAACTCTCGGCCGGTGCTTCCAGCACGAGACCGACTGGCCGGCCTAGAAAAACGAGAACGAAAAGGACGAGGTCACGATCTCCGAAGAGTTCGTGGCCTCGTCCGTCGCAGTTCGTGGAACTGCACACTGTGGGCGAAGGGGGACTTGAACCCCCACGTCCCGAAGGACACTGGCACCTGAAGCCAGCGCGTCTGCCATTCCGCCACTCGCCCGAGCAACGCCGAAAACAGTAACACACACCGGAGCGAAACAACCATTCGCCTGGTCAGACGGCTGTGAGCCCCGCCGACTCGATCGCTGACGATATCCGTCGGAGACGTGCCGCATGCCTCAGGGTCGAATCCGGGGAAAAGTGGATACCATGCAGTGACGAGATCTGCATTGCGACACGCTGAGTACGGAAAGGGGGTCGCCATGGGCATCGCCCAGCGCTTCGAGCGCAAACTACAGGCCGCGATCGGCGACGCTTTCGCCCGCGTGTTCGGCGGCGGCGTCGTGCCCCAGGAAGTCGAGGCGGCGCTGCAGCAGGAGGCAACGGACGGCGTCCGACAGCTCGATCGGGGTCATATGCTGGCGCCGAATCATTACGTCATCACGATCAGCGAAACCGATCACAATGCCCTCGCAGCGGATCGGGACTTGACTGTGAAGGCGTTCTCCCGTCACCTTGAGGACTTCATCCGAGAACAGGGATGGCAGACATACGGTGAGATCCAAGTCGTCTTCGAGTCGTCGTCGGCACTGCACACCGGGCAGTTCCGGACTCGCGGCTCGGTAGATCCCGATGCGGGGCGCTCAGCGACGCGTGCTCCGTCACCACGGAACCCACAGAACCGCCCACCCGCGACCTCTGAACCAGGAGCTGGCCCCATGACGCAGAACCCCGGCTACGACCCCAGCCGTGACCCCGCCGAGGCGGAACCGCAGTACGCACGCAACGGTCACGCGCACGTCGGCCAGGAGCAGCGCTACAACCAGGGCTACGGGAACGCCGGTTACGACCAGGGCCAGGGCGGCTACGACCAGCAGGGTGGATACGACCAGCAGGCGTACGGGCAGGCCTACAGCGAGCAGGACTACCAGCAGGCCGGCTACGACCAGCAGGCCTACGGAGCCCAGGATGCCCAGCCCCAGGCGTACAGCCAGGACTACGGCCGCGACTACCCGCAGCAGGGCGGCTACGACCAGCAGGCGTACGGCCAGCAGGCCGGCTACGACCAGCAGGGTTACGCGCAGCCCGGTTACGACCAGGGTTACCAGGATCAGGGCTACCAGCAGGGCGGCTACGACCAGCAGGCCTACGGTCAGCAGAACTACGCACAGCCGGGCTACGACCAGCAGCACGGCGCGCAGCAGGGCTACGACCAGGGTTACGCCGCTGCGGCACCCGGCTACGACCAGGGCTACCAGCAGGGCGGCTACCAGTCGCCGGCGGCCGGTCGTGTGCTGACCGCGACCCTCCAGCTCGAGGACGGCAGCGGCCGCTATTACCAGCTCCGCGAGGGCAGCAACATCATCGGCCGCGGCCAGGACGCACAGTTCCGCCTCCCCGATACCGGTGTCTCGCGTCGCCACATCGACATCCGCTGGGACGGCCAGGTCGCGATGCTCTCCGATCTCGGCTCGACGAACGGCACGACGGTCAACGGCGCGTCCGTTCAGGACTGGCAGCTCGCCGATGGTGACGTGATTCGCGCCGGGCACTCCGAGATCCTCGTGCGCATCCTCTGATCAGCCGGTATCGAAAGACCCACCGGACCCGTTCATACCGTCCGACGCGTGTCGCAGCGCGTCGGACGCTGCATGGAGTCGTCCGGTGTCCGTATTGTGAGTGACCGCACGACCCGGAAGACCACGACCGGTCTACTACCCCGAAGGAGGATGCACCGTGCAGGGGCTGATTCTGCAGCTGACCCGAGCGGGATTCCTCCTCCTGCTGTGGTTGTTCGTGTGGGCGGTGTTGCGCACGCTCCGGTCCGACATCTATGCCGGTGCCGCACGCCCGCTCCCGCGCTACTCCCCCAAGCAGTCGGTGCTGCCGACGCTGAGCCGTAACAAGACCGCCAAGTACCTGGTGGTCACGCAAGGCGCGCTGGCAGGCACCAGGATCACGCTCGGCACCCAACCGGTTCTCATCGGCCGTGCCGACGACTCCACACTCGTGCTGACCGACGACTACGCATCCACGCGCCACGCACGGTTGTCGCCCCGAGGTTCCGACTGGTACGTCGAAGACCTGGGGTCGACGAACGGCACGTATCTCGACCGCGCGAAGGTCACCACCGCCGTCCGTGTCCCACTCGGAACCCCGGTTCGGGTGGGCAAGACCGTGATCGAGCTCCGCCCGTGACCCTCGTACTCCGTTATGCCGCCCGCAGCGACCGCGGCCTCGTGCGCTCCAACAACGAGGACTCCGTCTACGCCGGCGCCCGCCTGCTCGCCCTCGCCGACGGCATGGGTGGTCACGCAGCAGGTGAGGTCGCCTCACAGCTGATGATCGCGGCGCTCGCCCATCTCGACGACGACGAGCCCGGCGGCGACCTCCTCGGCAAGCTCGCCGCGGCCGTCCGCGAAGGCAATGCCTCGATCGCCGATCAGGTGGAAGAAGAGCCCGAACTCGACGGCATGGGCACGACGCTCACGGCCATCCTGTTCGCAGGCAGCAAGCTCGGACTCGCCCACATCGGCGATTCCCGCGCCTATCTGCTGCGCGACGACCAGCTCACCCAGATCACCCGCGACGACACCTTCGTGCAGTCGCTGGTCGACGAGGGGCGCATCACCCCGGAGCAGGCGCACACGCACCCGCAGCGGTCGTTGATCATGCGGGCGCTGACCGGCAGCGAGGTCGAACCCACCCTCACCGTGCGCGAGGCCCGCGCCGGCGACCGCTACCTCGTGTGCTCCGACGGCCTGTCCGACGTCGTCAGCGACGAGACGATCGCCGACACCATGCGGCAGGGCACGCACGACGAGTGCGCCGACCGGCTCATCGAGCTGGCACTGCGCAGCGGCGGCCCCGACAACGTCACCGTCGTCGTCGCCGACGTCATCGATCTCGACTACGGCCAGTCGCATCCCATCGTCGCCGGTGCCGCATCGGCGGACGACGAGGACACTCCCCCGCCGAACACCGCGGCCGGTCGGGCCGCCGCGATGCGGCCACCGCGCGCCACCCCCAAGCGGGTCATCAACAAGGCCCCGGAGCCGGCGCCGAAGAAGAAGCGCAGTCGCCTGTGGTGGCCGGTCGCCGCCGTCGTGGTGATCGCGGTGCTGGTCGGCGGTCTGTTCGTCGGCCGGCAGTTGATCCGCAACAACTACTACGTCGGCGCCGACGACGGTCGCGTGACCGTGCTGCGCGGTATCCCCGGCGACGTCTTCGGCTACTCGCTGCAGGAGGCGGCGCGCGTCGGGTGCATCACCGACGAGGGCGACCTCACGCTCGTCGATCCGAACAGCGCGTCGTGCCGGGTGATGCTCGTCGACGACCTGTGGCCCGCCGCTCGCGAGCAGGTCCGTGCCGGCCTTCCGTCGGGTTCGCTCGACGACACCCGCGAGCAGATGCAGCGGCTCGCGGAGCTGGATCTGCTGCCGGTGTGCACTCCGGAGGAACCCGCACCCACCCCCGGCGGGCCCGCTCCGGGCCCGGGAGAGCCGACGCCGGCGCCCGGACCGAACGGCACTCCGCCCACCGAGACACCTGCGGTGCAGCCTCCGGCGCCCGGCGAGCCCACACCGCAACCGGGTGAGCCCGCACCGGCGTCGCAACCCGGTGCGTCGCCCCCCGGGGAGCCGGCCCCCGGCGAACCCGCTCCGAACACGGAACCGGCTCCCGAACCCGCGCCCCAGATCCCCGGTCAGAACTGCAGGGTGGGCGCCTGATGTCGGTGTCCCATGGTGTGGGGGCCTTCCCGAGTCCTCCGGGAGGTTTCGCCCCGGCTCCGGTCCAGTCGACCCGGCGCAACACCGAACTGGCCCTGATCGTCGCGGCCATCGGTGTGACGACGGTGTCGCTGATGCTCGTCGAGGTCTCGATGGAGCAGGCGCTCACCCTCGACCTGCTCAAGTACGGGGTGACGTTCGCGGCGCTGTTCCTCGCCGCGCACCTCGCGGTCCGGCGCTTCGCGAAGTACGCCGATCCCCTGCTGCTGCCGATCGTCGCGCTGCTCAACGGTCTCGGGCTCGTGCTCATCCACCGGCTCGATCTGTCCGATCAGGAGAACGCCCGCTACATGGGTCTGCCGCCACCGTCGCCCGATGCGACGCAGCAGGTGCTGTGGACGGCGCTCGGTATCGGATTGTTCATCGTCGTCCTCGTGTTCCTGCACGACTACCGGCTGCTCGCGCGCTTCAGCTACACGCTCGGCCTCGTCGGCCTGGTGGCACTCGCGATCCCGGCCCTGCTGCCGAGCCGCTTCTCCGAGGTCAACGGCGCGAAGATCTGGATCCGGCTGCCCGGTTTCAGCATCCAGCCCGGTGAGTTCGCGAAGATCCTGCTGATCATCTTCTTCGCGTCGGTCCTCGTGGCGAAACGCGATCTGTTCACCACGGCGGGCAAGCACTTCCTCGGCATGGATTTCCCCCGGGCCCGCGATCTCGGCCCGATCCTGGCGGCCTGGATCATCTCGATCGGCGTGATGGTCTTCGAGAAGGATCTCGGCACGTCGTTGCTGCTGTTCACCACCGTGCTGGTGATGCTCTACATCGCGACCGAACGCGTCGGCTGGCTGATCATCGGGTTCTCGCTGCTCGCCGTCGGCTTCTACGCGGCGTACCAGATGTTCGGCCACGTGCGGGTGCGTGTGGAGACGTGGCTCGATCCGCTCGCCGACTACAACAACACCGGCTACCAGATCTCCCAGTCCCTGTTCGGTCTCGCAACCGGCGGAGTCGCCGGCACCGGCCTGGGCAGCGGACGGCCGGGGCAGGTGCCGTTCGCGAAGACCGACTTCGTCGTCGCGGCGATCGGTGAGGAGCTGGGCCTGATCGGTCTCGCCGCCATCCTGCTGCTGTTCCTGATCCTCGTCGTCCGCGGCATGCGTACGGCGCTGGCGGTGCGCGACAGCTTCGGCAAGCTGCTCGCCGCCGGCCTGTCGTTCACCCTCGCCGTCCAGCTGTTCGTGGTGGTCGGCGGGGTCACGAAGTTGATTCCCCTGACCGGTCTGACCACACCGTTCGTGTCCTACGGTGGCTCGTCTCTGCTCGCAAACTATCTGCTCCTGGCTCTGCTGATGAAGATCTCGCACGCTGCCCGCCAACCCGCGATCCCCCGCAAGAAGGCACCCACGCCCATCGCCGAGGCCCGGACCGAAATGATGGGGCGCGAATGAACGGTCCGCTCCGCAAGGTCGCGATGGCCGTGATGTTCATGGTCGTCGCGTTGCTCGCAAACGCCACCTACGTGCAGGTCATCAAGGCCGACGATCTCCGCACCGATCCGCGCAACTCGCGTGTGCTGATCGACGAGTACTCCCGTCAGCGCGGACAGATCGCCGCGGCCGGGCAGGCTCTCGCGGTGTCGGTGCCCACCGACAGCCGCTACAAGTACCTGCGCGAATACCCGGCACCGCCGACCCAGCCGATGAGTCCGCTGGCCTACGCGCCCGTGACGGGCTTCTACTCGATGCAGTACGGCAGCACCGGACTCGAGCGGTCCGAGGACTCGCTGCTCAACGGTTCCGACAGCCTGCTGTTCGGCCGTCGCCTGTTCGACCTGGTGTCGGGTCGCAACCCGCGCGGCGGCAACGTCGTGTCGACGATCGACCCGGTGGTGCAGCAGGTGGCCTACGACGAGCTGACCGCGAAGGGTTACACGGGTTCGGTGGTCGCGATCGAGCCGAGCACCGGCAGGATCCTCGCGATGGTGAGCACCCCGAGCTACGACCCCAACCGCCTGTCGGGGCACGACGGCGCCGCGACCTCCCAGGCCTGGGACGAGCTGAACGCCGATCCCGACAAGCCGATGCTCAACCGCGCGATCTCCCAGACCTATCCTCCGGGCTCGACGTTCAAGGTCGTGGTGACCGCGGCCGCGCTCGAGAACGGGGTCACCCCCGACACGCAGTTCACCGCGGCACCGCAGATCACCCTGCCCGACACCGCGACCACCCTCGAGAACTACGGCGGGGCGGCGTGCGGTGGCGCACCGACGGTGACGTTGCGGGAGGCGTTCGCGCGGTCGTGCAACACGGCCTTCGTCGAGATGGGTATCGACGACGGACGCGAGGCCCTCGTCGGCCAGGCGGAGAAGCTCGGCATCGGGGAGACCCTCGACATCCCGCTGCCCGTCGCGCCGAGCACCGTCGGCCCCATCCCGGACGGCGCGGCGCTCGGCCAGTCGAGCATCGGTCAGCGCGACGTGGCGCTCACTCCGCTGCAGAACGCGTCGATCGCCGCGACGATCGCCAACGGCGGTGTCCGCATGAAGCCGTATCTCGTCGACCGGCGCCAGGGCCCCGATCTGTCGGTGCTCGCGGAGACCAAACCCGAGTCGCTCGGTCAGGCCATCTCGCCGGAGGTCTCCGCGACCCTCACCGACCTGATGATCGGCGCCGAGAACAACGCCGGTGGCGGCGGTGCGATCCAGGGTGTGCAGATCGCGTCGAAGACGGGCACCGCGGAGCACGGCAACGATCCGCGGAACACCCCGCCGCACACCTGGTACATCGCGTTCGCACCCGCACAACAACCCCGCATCGCCGTGGCGGTGCTCGTGGAGGACGGCGGCGACCGAGCTCTCGCCGCGACCGGCGGCTCGGTGGCCGCCCCGATCGGCCGGGCCGTCATCTCGGCCGGATTACAGGGAGGCTGACATGGCTCTGAGCAGCGGCGCCATGATCGCCGACCGTTACCGTCTCCAGCGGCTCATCGCGACCGGCGGAATGGGTCAGGTGTGGGAAGGACTCGACACCCGGCTCGACCGGCGGGTCGCGGTGAAGGTCCTCAAGGCCGAGTTGTCGGGCGACGAGGACTTCCTCGCCCGGTTCCGGTTCGAGGCGCGCACCACCGCACAGCTCAACCATCCCGGTATCGCCGGGGTGTTCGACTACGGCGAGACCACCGACGCCGAAGGCCAGTCCATCGCCTATCTGGTGATGGAGCTGGTGCACGGCGAGCCGCTCAACGCCGTCCTGTCCCGGCTGGGACGCCTGTCGCTGCCGCATGCGCTCGACATGCTGGAGCAGACCGGACGCGCGCTGCAGGCGGCACACAACGCCGGCGTGGTCCACCGCGACGTCAAGCCGGGCAACATCCTCATCACCCCGACGGGCCAGGTGAAGATCACCGACTTCGGTATCGCGAAGGCGGTCGATGCCTCCCCGGTCACCCGCACCGGCATGGTGATGGGCACCGCGCAGTACATCGCGCCCGAGCAGGCATTGGGCCAGGAGGCCACGTCCGCGAGCGACGTCTACTCGCTGGGCGTCGTCGGCTACGAGGTGCTGTCGGGCCGGCGTCCGTTCCTCGGCGACAGCGTCGTGACGGTCGCGATGAAGCACGTCCAGGAGACCCCGGCACCCCTGCCGACGGATCTTCCGGCCGAGGTGCGCGAACTCATCGAGATCGCGATGTCGAAGGACCCCGCCTACCGCTACGCGAACGGTGGCGAGTTCGCGAACGCCGTCGCTGCGGTGCGCTCGGGCCGGCCCGTGCCGCCGCCCGGCAACGTGCCGCCCGTGACCAGCGCCAACCGGGTTCTTCCGCCCGGCGTTCCCGGGACCACGGCCCCGACCTCCGCGACCCGTGCACTGCATCCGACCCAGCAGTACGACCAGACCGCGTACTCGTCGGTGCCGCGCTCCGCGCAACCGCCCACCGCCGGACGCCCGCCGGTGATGGGTCCGCCGACCTCGGGTATGCCCGCCGACGACCGCGGTCGGCGTATGCCGAGCCCCACCGCGCTGGCCTGGGCCGCGGGTGCGGCCGTCGTGCTCGCCCTCGTGACCCTGGGAATCGTGCTGTTCGGCGGCGACGACGAAGAACCCGCACGCGCCCCGTCGCCGACGACACAGCTCACCACGACCCGCGCGACCACCACCACGACGACCCGGCCGCCGCAGACCACCACGACGACGTTCGTGCCGTTGCCACCGCCCGTCGAGACGGAGACCTTCGTCCCCACTCCGACGCCGACCACGACGGTGCCGCCGACGACCACGGCGGAGCCGACGACCGTGCCACCCACGACCACACAGCCCACCACCACGGCGGAGCCGACGACCACCGCGACGACGACCACCCCCACGGAGGCCACGGGTGGCGGCAACGGCGGAACGGGCGGCACGGAGGGTGGCGGCGGCAGCGAGACCGACCCCGAGGCCGCAGGTGGAGGGGACGACAATTCATCCGCAACCAGCAACGGTACGAACAACCAAGGAACGTCATGACCACACCCCGCAAGCTCTCCTCCCGCTACGAGCTGGGTGAGATCCTCGGCTTCGGCGGTATGTCCGAGGTGCATCTCGCGCGGGATCTGCGGCTCGGCCGGGATGTGGCCATCAAGGTGTTGCGTGCCGATCTTGCACGCGACCCCACGTTCTACCTGCGTTTCCGACGCGAGGCGCAGAACGCTGCTGCACTGAACCATCCGGCGATCGTCGCCGTCTACGACACCGGTGAGGCCGAGACCGAGGCCGGACCGCTGCCCTACATCGTCATGGAGTACGTCGAGGGTGACACGCTGCGCGACCTCGTGCGCGCCGACGGACCGATGACTCCCAAGCGGGCGATGGAGATCATCGCCGACGTGTGCGCGGCCCTGGACTTCAGCCACCGCAACATGATCGTGCACCGCGACGTGAAGCCGGCCAACGTCATGATCAACAAGGCCGGGGCGGTGAAGGTCATGGACTTCGGCATCGCCCGTGCCATCTCCGACGCCGCGAGTCCGATGACACAGACGGCCGCGGTGATCGGCACCGCGCAGTACCTCTCGCCCGAACAGGCACGCGGTGAGCAGGTCGACGCCCGGTCGGACGTCTACTCGGTGGGCTGCGTCCTGTTCGAGATCCTCACCGGCGAACCCCCGTTCAAGGGCGACTCGCCCGTCGCGGTGGCCTACCAGCACGTGCGGGAGGATCCGCCACTGCCGTCGTCGGTGAATTCGTCCGTGCCGCCCGAGCTCGACTCGGTGATCCTCAAAGCGATGGCGAAGAACCCCGCGAACCGCTACCAGTCGGCCGCGGAGATGCGCAGCGACCTGATCCGCGTGCTGAGCGGACAGCGTCCGAGCGCGCCGATGGTGATGACCGACGAGGACCGCACCACGCTGCTCGACTCCGCCGACAACAACCCCGGCCGGTACAACCGCGTCGCGCCCGCCGGTGCGGCCGGAGCACCCGCCGACGATTCCGGGGGTGGTTCGGTTCTCAAGAAGGTGCTGCTCGGGATCGCCGCGGTGGCGGTCGTCGGCGTGGTCGGTGTCTTCCTCTGGTCGCTCGGACCCGGTTCGACGGCCGCCCAGGTCGCGGTTCCCGACGTCCGCAACGTCCCCGCCGAGGTCGCCGAGAGCCGGCTGCAGAACGCTGGCTTCCGGGTCTCGATCCAGCAGAAGAGCGATCCGGTGGTCGCGAAGGGCAACGTCATCAACACCCGTCCCGTGCCCGGGAGCCAGGCCGAGGAAGGCTCGACCGTGACGCTCGAGGTGTCGAGCGGGCCCGAGCAGGTGCAGATTCCGCGGCTCGAAGGGATGACGCAGGAACGCGCAGCCCAGGAGCTGTCCGCCGTCGGTCTGCGGCTCGACCCGAATGTCGGCCGCGCTCCGTCGGCCGCCGCCGACGAGGATCTCGTCGTCGACCAGAGCCCCAGCGCAGGCGCGAGTGTCGACCGCGACAGCCCGATCACCGTCACCCTGGGATCCGGCCCCGAACTGGTGCGTGTCCCCAATGTGGTGGGCCAGACCGTCGAGGTGGCGAGCGACAACATCGAAGGTGCCGGCTTCACGGTGGTCGTCGAGCAGATCGACTCCAGCGAGACCGAGGGCACCGTCGTGTCGACGAGCCCCGCCGGTGGCGCCTCCACCGAACAGGGCTCGACGGTGACCGTGCGGGTGTCCAACGGCGACCGCATCGAGATGCCCGTCATCACCAACCGCTCGGTTTCCGACGCGCTGACCGCCCTGCGCAGCGCCGGCTGGACGGGCAACGCCTCCCAGCTCCAGCAGACACGGGAGGCGACGCTCGACGTCGATCTCGTCGGCACGGTGATCACGCAGGCCCAGCCACCGGGTTCGGAGATCTCGAAGAACCAGCCCATCACCGTGGGAGTCGGTGTGCTCGGTATCCGCTGAGCGGCTCGTGAACCACGAAAGGCGCCGGTCCTCGAAGGGACCGGCGCCTTTCTCGTCGAACGGGGATGCTCAGGCGGCTCCGCCGTCGAGGGCGCGGGCCATCTGCGCCTCGAGCCGGGCGACGAGCGCCTCGTCGGGGGCTTCACCGCAGACCGTGAGCCAGTTCGCGAGCATCCGGTGACCGCCCTGCGTGAGCACCGACTCCGGATGGAACTGCACACCGTGGATCGGCAGCTCGGCGTGACGCAGGGCCATGACGATCCCTGTCTCCGTATGACCGGTCGGCTCCAGTTCGGCGGGCATCGTCTCGGGCAGCACGGTCAACGAGTGGTAGCGGGTCGCGGTGAACGGGTTCGGCAGGCCCGCGAGCACACCCGCACCGGTGTGGCGGACCAGGCTGGTCTTGCCGTGCAGCAGTTCGGGAGCGCGGTCGACGGTCGCGCCGAACGCGACGCCGATGGACTGGTGACCGAGGCACACACCGAGCAGCGGAGTGCCGGTGTCGGCGCATGCCTTGACCAGGTCGATGCTCACCCCGGCCCGTTCGGGGGTGCCCGGGCCGGGGCTGAGCAGGATGCCGTCGTACCCGCTCGCGACCCGCGTGAGAGCACCCGGTGCGGTGAGCTGCGCGTCGTCGTTGCGCCACACGTCGGCCGTCGTTCCGAGCTGACCCAGATACTGAACCAGGTTGAAGACGAAGCTGTCGTAGTTGTCGACGACGAGAATGCGCATGAGACGAGGGTACTCAGTGGTCCGTATCGGGCGACCCGCCCGGTGTCCGTATCGGGCGACCCGCCCGGTGTCCGAATCGGGCGACCCGCCCGGTATCCGAATCGGGCGACCCGCCCGTGCACCGCTCAGCGCGCGGACGAACCGCCGGTGTAGGCGGGAACCGACAGGTCGTTCGACACCTGCTGCCCGTAACCGAGTTGATAGCGAGCCGCGTACTGCTTGTAGATGCGGATACCGGGTTCGGCGTCGAGGGCGGCCTGCAGCCGCGCCGGGTCGCCCAGTGCGGTGACGACATAGGGCGGCGAATAGGTACGTCCGTGCAACAGCAACGTGTTGCCGATACAGCGAGGCGCGGACGTCGCGACGATCCGCTGGTCCTGCATGGCCACGGCCTCGGCACCGCCGGCCCACATCGCGTTGAGCACGCTCTGCACGTCCTGCTGGTGCACGACGAGATCGTCGGGCGACGCACCGGACGGATACCGCCCGTTCGCGTCGCGGGGTGCGTCGGTGAGGGTCACGGTCACGCCCGGGCCTCGCCGGGCCACGAGCCCGGCCGGGTCCTCGATCGCCGACAGGTCGTCGAGTACCGCGGCGACGTCCTCGTCCGTCACGGCGGCGCGGTTCTGGAGTTCGTCGATGCGGGCGGCGAGATCGTCGCGTGTGGCGGCCAGTTCGTCGGCCTTCTCCTGCGCGGCGCGGACCAGATCGGACAGTCGCGGGGAGTCGCCGGCGCGCAGTTCGTCGCCGTCGGACACTCCGCGGGTGGTGCCCACGAGCAGACCGGCCACGAGGCAGACGACGAGGGTCGCGACACCCCACACGGGTGCGCGCAGTCGTCGTTCCGACACGTCGTACCTCCGATCCTGGCCTTACGTTAGCGTGATCTCGACAGGTAGCCGACCGACCACTCCATCCGTATGCGACGGATGGAGTCGTGAGAACGAGGACATCATGCCCAAGTCGAAGGTTCGCAAGAAGGACGTCTCCGCGACCCGGACCGTGAGCCGCACACCGGTGAAGGTCAAGGCCGGGCCGTCGAGCGCGTTGTACGTGACGGTGATGCTCGGCCTGATGGTCATCGGACTGTTGTGGCTGGTCGTGTACTACCTCGCGGCCGAGCAGATCGCCTGGATGAACGATCTCGGAGCCTGGAACTTCCTGATCGGCTTCGGGTTCATGGTCGTCGGCCTGATCATGACGATGAGATGGCGCTGACTCCACCCGCACGGGTTACACCGATGTTATTCATCCCCACCTGGGGATAACACTGTGCACAACCCGATGATCGGCCCCGCACGAGGACGCTGAAGAGGACGCGCATGCCCGACGACACACCGTTGCGATGGTCGACCCCGCCCGCCGCGATCGCGGCCCTGTCGGCCGCCGGTATCGCCCTCGCCGTCACGGCGGTAGTCGCGGTTCCCGACTCGGCCGGTCGCGTGCTGGTGGGTTTCGCGGCGATGCTCGTCCTCGTGACGGTCGCGCTCGCACTGCGACAGCGTCCGCGTCTCGAGGTGCTACCGGGAGGGGCGGGTATCGCGACGATGCGGCTGACGGGTCGTCGCGAGTTCCCGCGCGCGGCCCTGCACCGCGTGCGGATCGTCGAATACCCGCGGTTCGGGCGGCGCGTGCCGATGCTCGAGATCGACACGGTCGACCCCGCGACCGGCACCGAGAGCCTGATGATCTTCGGCCGGTGGGATCTGGGCACCGACCCGAGGACCGTGCACGCGGCCCTCGCGGTGCGCGATCTGGCGCCCGATCAGACGCCCAACTGAGCGCGTAGCCGCAGCACGGCGAGCACGATCGCGACCAGCGTCACCACGACGACGGCGACCAGCGCGATCCATCCGGTGCGCACGATGCGTTCCCGGTCGTTGCCGGCGCCGAGATACTGCGGGGCGTACAACAGGGCCGCGGTCGCGGCGGCACCGGCCACGAGACCTCCCAGGTGACCCCACAGCGAGATACCCGGGATCGTGATGCTGATGATCACGTTGAGGCCCACGATGGTGAGCACGGGTGCCGGGCTCCGGCGCAGACGCAGCAGGATGACGGCCTGTGCCCCGAGCAGACCGAAGACCGCTCCCGACGCACCGGCCGTGACCGCACCGGTCTCCATGAACAGCACCGCGGCGGATCCGCCGAGGATCGACACGAGATAGACCGAGAGGTAGCGGACGCGTCCGAGCACGAGTTCGGTGTCGCGGCCGATCACCCACAGAGCGAACATGTTGACGGCCAGATGCATCGGACCGAAGTGCAGGAAACCGCTGCCGAGGATCCGGATGTACTCGTCCTGCGCGGCGATGAGGGGCGGCCACAGCGCCCAGTCGAGGAACAGCGCAGAACCCTGCTCGTTGTTCAGCACGCTCGCCGACTGCGCGGCGGTGATGCCGAAGACGAGCACGTTCAGGGCGATGAGCACGTACGTCACGATCGGCGACGGCCGATCCGAACGGACGGGCGCGCCGGCGATCGTGCGGGCCCGCGGCACCGACCGTTCGGCTGCGGCGACGCAGTCCACGCAGTGCTGTCCGACAGACGCGTCGCGCAGGCACTCGGGGCACGAGGGCCGGCCGCACCGGGAACAGGCGAGAAGGGTGGGACGGTCGGGGTGGCGAACGCACCGCGGCTGGGGCTGCGGGCCACCACCCTCGGGCACGGAGCCCCAGCCGGGGTTCGTCATGGGAACTCTCTCAGGCGATGGTGATGCTGTTGATCACGACGTCGTCGACCGGGCGGTCCGCGCGGTCGGTGGCGGTGGTGGCGATCGCGTCGACGACCTTCTTCGAGTCGGCATCGACGACCTCACCGAAGATGGTGTGGCGGCGGTTGAGATGCGGGGTCGGGCCGACGGTGATGAAGAACTGCGAGCCGTTGGTGCCCGGGCCGGCGTTCGCCATCGCGAGCAGGTAGCCACGGTCGAACTGCAGCTCGGGGTGGAATTCGTCGGCGAACTGGTAGCCCGGGCCGCCGCGGCCGGTGCCGGTGGGGTCGCCGCCCTGGATCATGAAGCCGTCGATGACGCGGTGGAAGACCGCGCCGTCGTAGAACGGGCCGCTGGTCTCGCCCTTGGCGTTCTGGGTCTTGTACTCCTTGGTGCCCTCGGCGAGGCCGACGAAGTTCTCGACCGTCTTGGGAGCGTGGTTGCCGAAGAGGGCAATCACGATGTCGCCGCGGTTGGTGTGGAGCGTGGCCGTTGCTGTCTGATGCGGTGAAGTCACTCCCCCATGGTGCCATTGCCCGCCTCCCGGGCAGGACAGGCCGCGCAGGACACGCTCTCCGGTCACGGCCACAAGGCCGGGACCGTATGGAAGAGTGGACGCATGAGCAAGCTGATTCATGCCGACACCGACAACGTGTGGCTTCCGGCATTCGTGCGGCGCCACGACGAATCCGGCGATCTTGCGGGTGCTCTCCGTGTGGCCGGCGAGGGCGCTGTCGCGCTCGCGCAGGGTTCGAGTGCCGCCGGACTGTTCGCGGCCCGCAAGGGTCTGGACGTCGCGGGCGGATTGCTCACGGCAACACGACACGCCGCGGCCGCGCGGTGCGCCACGAAGTCGGCCGCGAGACGCGAGCGCAGGGGTAGGCGGACCGGTCTCGTCATCGCGGGCGTGGTGGCCGTCGCTGCAGCCGGAGGGGTCGTGCTCTACCGGCGACGCAGGCCGGCCCACCCTCCGATCGCTCCGGAACCGCCGCGCGTGCGGCCTGCGGAGTCGCCGGAGGCGACGACCGGCACGGTGGAGTCGCCGGGGACCACCGACGCGTCGGGCGACTGACCGCCGGGACCCGCCGAGACCTCGTCCGCCTGTCCGAATTCTCGTTCCGCCGAACGGATCTCGTAGTCGACGATGAGACGGGCCGCGAAGTAGAACACCGTCGGCAGAGCGAGTAGGACGGGGACGAAGGCCAGGAATTCCATGGCCACCTCCGTTCCGATCCGTGATGGGACCGGCGAGTAACGGGCGGGCGCGTCGTCGATGACGGTTCGAGCGTAGGCGTGTCCGGAAGAGCCGGCACGTCCCGGGCCCTGTCCCGGGCGGTGATCTCGTTCACACTCCCGTGGCTTCATGATCGACTTTCCGGAAGCTGTGATAAGCGACACATCCGGGTGCATACTCACCAGTAGGCACGCGACCCGGAGGCAGTCATGGCAGACAGCGCCGATGTCCGAACCCCACAGGTCACCGAACGGCAGGCCCGAGAAGTGGCCGAGCAGGCCCGCGAAACCGAATGGAACAAGCCGTCCTTCGCGAAGGAACTGTTCCTCGGACGTCTCACCCTCGACCTCGTCCATCCCTTCCCACGTCCGACGCCCGACGAGGACGCCCGCACCGAGGAGTTCCTCACCCGGCTCCGCGCGGTGTGCCGCTCGATGGACGGCGCCCGCATCGAGCGCGACTCGCGGGTACCCGACGAGTACGTGCGCGACCTGGCCGGACTCGGCTGCTTCGGCATGAAGATCCCCGAGGAATACGGCGGCCTCGGCCTGTCGCAGGTCGCATACAACCGGGCGCTCACCGTGGTCGCCGGGGTACATCCCACCATCGGTGCACTGTTGTCGGCGCATCAATCGATCGGGGTGCCGGAACCGCTGAAACTCGCCGGCACCCCCGAACAGAAGCAACGCTTCCTGCCGCGATGCGCGCGCGGTGCCATCTCGGCCTTTCTGCTCACCGAACCCGACGTCGGTTCCGACCCTGCCCGACTCGCGTCCACCGCCACCCCGATCGAGGACGGGAACGCCTACGAACTCGAGGGCGTCAAGCTGTGGACCACCAACGGGGTGGTCGCGGAACTGCTCGTCGTCATGGCACGCGTACCGAAGAGCGAGGGGCACCGCGGAGGGATTTCCGCATTCGTCGTCGAAGCGGACTCCCCCGGCATCACCGTCGAACGCCGCAACGCCTTCATGGGGTTGCGCGGTATCGAGAACGGCGTGACCCGGCTGCACGCGGTGCGTGTCCCGAAGGAGAACCTCATCGGGCGCGAAGGAGACGGTCTGAAGATCGCGCTGACGACGCTCAACGCCGGCCGGCTCGCCATTCCCGCGATGTGCGCGGGCGGCGGGAAGTGGGCGCTGAAGATCGCTCGTGAATGGTCGTCGGCGCGGGTCCAGTGGGGTAGACCCGTCGGTGAGCACGAGGCCGTCGCCGCGAAGATCTCGTTCATCGCCGCAACCACCTACGCGCTCGAGTCCGTCGTGGAACTGTCGGGACAGATGAACGACGAGCAGCGCAACGACATCCGCATCGAGGCCGCACTGGCGAAACTGTGGGCGAGCGAGATGGGCTGTGTCATCGCCGACGAACTCGTGCAGATCCGCGGGGGCCGCGGTTACGAGACCGCCGCGTCGCTCGCGGCGCGCGGTGAACGAGCCGTTCCCGCAGAACAACTCGTCCGCGACCTGCGGATCAACCGCATCTTCGAAGGGTCGAGCGAGATCATGCGTCTGCTCGTCGCCCGCGAGGCGGTCGACGCTCATCTGCGCGCCGCCGGCGAACTCGCCGACCCCGACTCGACGGGTAAGGCCAAGGCCCAGGCCGCGGTACGGGCGAGCGGGTTCTACGCCCGGTGGCTGCCGAAGCTGGTCGCCGGCAAGGGACAGCTACCGCGGACCTACAGCGAATTCGGTTCCCTCGCAGCACATCTTCGATACATCGAACGCAGTTCGCGCAAGCTGGCCCGCTCGACCTTCTACGGGATGGCCCGCTGGCAGGCCGGACTCGAGAAGCGGGAGAACTTCCTCGGACGGATCGTCGACATCGGAGCCGAGTTGTTCGCCGCGACCGCCGTATGTGTACGCGCCGAACGGCAACGCGTCGACGGGCATCCCGGAGCCGACGCGGCCTTCGAGCTGGCCGATACCTTCTGCCGGCAGTCGCGGCTGCGGGTGGACAGATTGTTCGACGCCCTGTGGACGAACACCGATTCCGAGGACCGGCACACCGCGGTGGGCGTTCTCGAGGGCAGATACGAGTGGCTCGAGCGCGGTGTGCTCGATCCGAGCGAGGGCACCGGCCCGTGGATCGCCCGCTGGGAACCGGGTCCGTCGTCGGAGACGAACGTCGCGCGCCGGATCATCGACACCCGTCACTCGGTGTAGACCCCTCGTACGGATCAGGCCCGCACCCCGGGAGGGAGTACGGGCCGGATAGGTCGTGAATCGGCCGGAGCGTCAGAAGGTTCCGCAGTTGGACGGTGCGGGCTCACCACGCAGTCGCGCCTCGATGTACGCGACGGATTCGGGCAGCCCGGCGATCATCGGCACCGCGTGGTTGATGACGAAGCCGGGAAGGACGGGCGGCGTCGTGTTGGGCAGGAACTGCACCGTCGCGCCCTGGCCGCACCAGTCCAGCGCCAGCTCCCGGCCCTGACCGTAGGGAACGGTGTCGTCCTGCGTACCGTGCTGCAGCAGGACGGGCACGGCCGGGGTGCGCTTGCCGATGCGCTGTTCCTCGAGGATCTTCCGGACCTCGGGGAGGCGGCCGAGCACGATGTCGAGGGGCTCGCCCGTACGCGTGTAGTCGCCGGTGCGCTGGAACGCGAAGTTCGCCACCGTCTCCGGGACGCACTGGTTCGCCACGGCCGCGAGCATCTGCCGGCCACGATCCCCGATCTCGGCGTCGATCTCGTCGCGCAGTTCCGGGTACGCCTCGCCCAGACCGTTGATCGTGTAACCGATCGCACCGGTGAGCAGCGTGCCGTCGATCTGCTTCAGTGTGGCCACGAGATCGGCAGGCGGAGCACCCACGTAGGCACCGGCGAGGTTCAGTTCGGGGGCGTACTCGGGAGCGAGCTCGGCCGCCGCGCCCGATGCGCCGCCCCCCTGCGAGTAGCCGAACAGGCCGACCGGGCTGTTCTCGGTCACCGAGGCGTTCTCGAGTTTCAGCGCCGCACGCACCGAGTCTAGGACCGCGTGCGCCTCTGCGGCCCGGTTGACGTAGGTGTGGTGCCCCGGCGTACCGAGACCGTCGTAGTCGGTGACGACCACGGCGATGCCCCGCAACAGCAACGCGTTGATCGACAGCACCTCGTACTCGGTGAAGAAGTCGAGCGGTGGGTTGTAGTTGACGAGCGCCCCGAGATTTCTCGACGGCGCACACTGGTCGCCCTGACCGTGGGTGCCGACGGCCAGCGCGACGAGCGGACGGTCGCCGGGACCGTTCCACGGGGTCGACGGCTCGATGTAGGTGCCGCTCACCGCGTTGGGTGCACCCTTCGCATCGTTGCTGCGATACAGGAGCGTGGTGCCCTGACCGGGGAAGACGCCGTCGGCGACCGGCACGCGCAGCGCCAGATCGGACGGTGCTGCGCGCAGGACGTCGCCGGGAGCGCCCGCCGGCGACAGGTCGGGGGGAAGGTAGAAATCCGTCTCGGCTCCCGCGGTCGTCGCGGTTCCGAGAAGCCCACCCGCGAGGACGATCGTCGTCACCGCCGCGGTCATCCATGTCCGAGCACGCCCCACCATGTGTTCCTCCCACTGGACACACCGGCACTGTGTGTCCCTCGTCACGGTGGTACGGACTGTAACACGCACCTACCCGCCAGTAGGGTCGGCACTTTCCGGCCGGTCTGCCACAATCGTTCTTCGCGCCCGAAGCGGTGTATTTGTCCGGCCTACCCGCAACGGGTCGGGTCCTCGGCAGCACGACGGGCGGACAGCCTCTCGAGGAAGGGAAGACATGGCGATCGGTGTCGGCCTCCGGATCGGGCGAGTCGTGTCCACGGCGGTCATCGCATCCAACGAACCCGGCACTCCCGACCCTGTCGTCCTCGCCCGCGACACCGTCCTGCACGTCGACCACGACGGCACCACGTCGCTCGGCAGCGTGGCGCACGGAGACGAAGCACGCACGATCGCGGGGTTCCTCACCCGGGTCGGCGACGCCTCGGGCATCACCGCGAGCGACGGTCGCATGTACCGCGCCGAGGACGCGATGGCCACCGCCATCCACTGCCTGTTGCGGGAGTGCCACCCGTTGCCGACCTTCGGCGGCATGGACCGGGACAGCGATCCCGGCTACGCCGCCACCTACCCGTCGCACTGGGATCCGGACACCATCGCGACCTTGCGTGCCGCCCTGGACTACGCGGATCTGCGGCACGTGGATCTCGTGTCCGACGCGCAGGCGGCCGCCGCCTGGTACGCCTCCGAGATCTCCGAGACCCCAGGCCAACTCGTGGGGGTCTTCCATCTCGACGACGGCGGTTCGACCGTCACCCTCGTACGCTCGGGCGTGCCCGCCGGCAAGGCCTACCGCACTCCCGCTCAGGGCGCTCCGTCCCCGGCGGCCCAACTCGCCACGGCCCTCGGATCGTTCGGCTGGATACCGGACAATCTCGAGGCCGTCGTCGTCATGGGCGACGGTCTCGTCGCACGCGATCGCACCCACATCCAGGAGATCGCGAACAGCCTCGCCACGAAGCTCACGGTGCGCAGCCTCGTCGGGCCGGGCCCGGAACAGACGGCGGCGCTCGGCGCCGCGATCCTCGCGGCCGGATTCACGCCGGCACGCGAGACCACCAAGACCCGGATCGGACTTCCACCCTCCTACGACGAAACCGACGTGCTCACCGGCGGTTTCGCTCGGCTGCGCGAACTCGAGGAGAGACGTCTCGGGGCCGAGAGCACCGCCGAGAACAGCGGAGCAGCGAGGAAGGAGGCCGCGCCCGTTCCGGTACTCACCACGGGCACCACGGACGAGAACACCGGCAACACGAGAACGGTCGTCATCGGGGTGGTCGCCGTTCTCGTGCTGATCGCGATCCTCGCCGGCATGCTGCTCTGACCGATCTCCTGTCTCCGATCGACCCTGCTCAGTCCGTCGGGGTGCGGTCGGGAGCCGGAACCGCAGCGAGCGCGGCGGCGTCCTCGTCCCCGAAACGATCCTCGAGCACGGCGGGAGCGAAATCGAGATCGATCTCCTCCAGCGGGCGTCCGCGCGCGGATTCTATTGCACCGAGCCGTCTCTGTGCCCGGTCGGCCGCATAGGAGATGAACTCGTCGTTGTCGAGACCGTAGGGCTGTTCGTCGAACTGCTCGTTCTGCCACTGGATCATGCCGGTCGCGAGGGGAAGCAACTCCTCCATCCGCTGCAACACGACGTTCCAGTTCGAATCGTCCGCTGCCACATGCCGTCGGCAGGTGAAGGTCCCCCACGCCATGTGCCGGCGCTCGTCGGAGCCGATCCGCCGGATGATCTCCTGCATGCCCGGCAGGATCCCGTACTTGGTGCACACCTTCTGCCACGCGTAGTAGCCCGTCAGCGCGAGACTGCCCTCGATGACGTGGTTGTAGGTGACACTCGCGCGGACCTGATTGGCCGGGGACGGATCTCGATCGAGCACGCGCAGGCTGTGCGGCAGCTCCTCGTAGAACAGCCGCCGGTAGTAGGGATTCTCGGCAACGAACGGGTGCAGGTCGGACGTCAGTCCCACGGTGTCCATCCAGCGACGGAACACCTGCACGTGCTTGGCCTCCTCGTAGCAGAACTGGGTCAGGTACATCTCGTCACCCAACCGGCCCTCCGCTTCCATGGCGCGGAGGAACGGAAGGATGTCCTGCGTGACGGCCTCCTCGCCGGCGACGAACAACGCGACCAGATAGGTCGAACTGCGGCGTTGTTCCGAGTTGAGCGACGCCCAGTCCTCGGCGTCGTGGGAGAAATCGATGTCCATCGGATCCCAGTGCGCTGCGTTGCCCTTCGCGAAGAGCCGGAGCGGGAAGGCGTCCCAGTTCAGGCCGCCTTCCCGCAGCGACGCGAAACCCTGACGTATCTGTGTAATCTCGGTCACACCCTCGAGGCTAGACCTCGATTCCACATACGTCGCGGTCTTGTCTCAGACACCCAGCAAGGTGTCGCCGGGATACCCCTCCGGACCGAATCCCGGAGGGACGAGAAAGACCGCCGACCCGATCGGCGTGATCCACGGATTCAGCGCGTCGTGCTCGGCGAGGCGCTGCTGCACCGGGACGAACTGACGGTCCACATCCGCCTGATAGGCGGCGAACAACAGACCGGCGCCGTCCTGATCGTCGTAGTTGTAGCCGCGTCGCAGGAACTGCTCGTCGCCGGTGCGGGGACGTGCCCGCGCGACGTGCGATTCCGGTGGGATCACCGGGATACCGAACCGGTCGGTGGCCTCGAAATCGGCGTCGTCGTGTTCCTCCGAACCCGTCAGCGGAGCGCCGTTCGACAGTCGCCGGCCGAGCGCGAGTTCGCGAGCCGGACGGTCCAGCTCGTCCCATGTGTCGAGTTCCATGCGGATCCGGCGCAGCACGAGCGAGGTGCCACCGGCCATCCACGGCGGGTCGCCGGGATTCCACACCTGCCGGTCGAAGTCCGGGCTGCGCGGGACGGGATTGACGGTGCCGTCGACCTGTCCCATGAGGTTGCGCATCGTCGTCCCGTCGGGCCGCGTACCGGCCGCACGCCGGAATCCGCGCTGGATCCACCGGACCGTCGCCAGCGATCGCACGCTCCTGGTGAGTGTGCGCACCGCGTGGGAGACGGTCACCGGGTCGTCTGCGCAGACCTGCACCAGCAGGTCACCGCCGGACCATCGCTCCTCGAGCCGGTCGATCGGGAAGGCCGGCAGCGGCTTCAGCCACGCCGGTCGCCGGTCGGTCAGGCCCGCGGCGGCGAAGACCGCGGGACCGTAGCCGACCGTGACCGTCAGACGGGCCGGGTCGACGGCGAGTTCGGGCTCGGTGTCGCCCAGCGCCGGCGTCCCGGTGGTGAGTCGCCGCGAATCCTCGGCCCACACCCGCATGATCCCGACGAGCCCGTCACGATCGACACCGTCGGCGAGGTCCAGTGCCACGAACGACACGAACGACTGCGCGGGGGTGTCGATACCCGCCTGATGGGCGCCGTGGATCTCGACGGTCTGCGAGCCCCTCGGTTCGGGCGCACGGGACGCGACCGCTGTGCCACCGCCG
Source organism: Rhodococcus sp. Q1 (assembly GCF_004153645.1). NCBI lineage: Bacteria > Bacillati > Actinomycetota > Actinomycetes > Mycobacteriales > Nocardiaceae > Rhodococcus > Rhodococcus sp. Q1. Next base: position 231,417 of record NZ_SDMJ01000001.1, read on the forward strand.
ACCGCACCGAGCCCGGCCGCACCCAGCGCGGCGACACCGCCACCGAGCAGGGTGCGTCGAGTGAACCTAGCCATCGTGGGCTGCCCCGTCGTGGGACGGCACGTACTCCTCCTGCGCCCCGGCGAAGTCGCGGACCTGGGCCGTGAACTCCTCGGTCGATCCGTCCGCGAACTCGAGTGTGAAGGTCACCGTGCTCCCGGGTCGCAGAGGCTCCACGAGGTCCATGAGCATGAGGTGGTCGCCGCCGGGCGCGAGGCTGTGCACGGTGTCCGCGGGGATGACGAGCCCGTCCCCCATCTCCTGCATCACCATCGAGGCGCCGCCGGACGACACCATCTCGTGCAGTTCCGTGGTGGCGGATGCAGGACTGGACGCGCCGACGATGTGCACGTCACTGCTGCCGGTGTTCTCGATCTCGGCGAAGGCGCCGGTCATCCCGGTGTCGGATGCCTTGACCCAGGCCTCGGACACGACGACGGCCTCGGCCGAGTCGGTGGTGCCGGTGTCGGAACCGCAGGCGGCGGCGAGCAGGGCCGTTGCGGCGATCGCAGTGCCGAACATGGTCTTCTTCATGATTCTCCGTAAGTGTCGGTGCCTCTGCGGGCACACGGAACGAGCGGTCGCCGGCGGCGGCGACCGAGAAGGTTGACCTAGCGGAGAACAACGGGAGGTGCGCGGCTGCCGGTTCCGCCGACGAGTAGTACGCCGGGACCGATATCGGGGCGGTGGATCGTCGGGACAGGTTCGGCGACGGCCACGGGCAGCGTGCGGTACGTCTCGGGAACGATCCGGCGCAGCGCTGCGAGTGCTGCTTCGCAGCCCTTCTCGGCGCCCCGTACCAGCACTGCGGCGAGGAGGACGGCAACCGCGTGGGCGGACATCATTCCGGATCCCGGTGTGTGCAGGTGACCGTCGTGGAGTCCCAGCACGAGGTGGCCGGCGACCTGCCCGAGGACGAGGACGAGCGGCACCGGAAGCCTGGTTTCGCCGGTGAGGACTCCGATGGCGAAGGCAAGCCCGAGGAGGAACACCAGGGCGTCCTGGTGGGGAATCGCTCCGCCGGCGAAGGCGTGCGCGGCGATGCTCAGTGCGGCCGAGATTCCGCTCACGAAGACCGCGCGCATGCGCATCACGGTGTTCACCTCGGCCATGAAGTCAGAATACTTCCCTCACCTGCGATTACTACCCCATGTAGTAACCATCACGAAATATAACGACAGCGCGTCGGTAAGATATCGACGTGCCGTCGAGAAGATTGGGCACATATCCGGTCCAGCCCACGAAGGACTCCGCATGTTTCTTGCCATGCGCGAACTATGGTTCGCGCGCACCCGCTTCCTGTTGATGGGCGCCGTCGTCGCGCTCATCTCGATCCTCATGGTGATCCTGTCCGGTCTGTCGTCCGGTCTCGTCGTCGACGGCGTCTCCGCACTGCAGCGCACACCGGTGCAGGCATTCGCCTTCGCCGAAGGAACCAAGGCCGACTCCGCATTCTCCCGATCCGTGGTCACGGAGGACCAGGCCGATGCCTGGCGTGCCCGCCCGGACGTCGCTCGGGCCGAACTGTTCGGCAACACCATCGTCAACGCGAAGACCGAGAGCGGGGTCCCCGTGGACCTCACACTCTTCGGCATCCGGCCGGGCTCGTTCCTCGAACCCTCGGTCGCCGAGGGGGCACCGCTCGGTGGTGACACCGATGTCGTCCTCAGCGACAGCGCCCGCGCCACCGGCGTCGAACTCGGCGACACGATCGTCGTCGATCGTCTCGGTACCCGGTTGGACGTCGTCGGGTTCACCTCCGACAAGCGCACCTTCGGTCACGTCGACGTCGCCTACCTTCCCCTGAGCACCTGGCAGGAGATCCACGCCGGTGTCCGGCTCGGTGAACAGGTCCCTCCGAGCGCGTACACCGAAGCCAGTGTGGTCGCGATCGAGGGTGTGGACGGAGCACTGCCCGATCTCACCGCGGGTGACGCAGCGGCCGGTACGACAGCGAAGATCCTGGAGGAATCGTTCGATTCCTCCCCCGGCTACAGCGCCGAGATGATGACGATGTCGATGATCACCGCCTTCCTCTACGCGATCTCAGCCCTCGTCGTAGGAGCGTTCTTCACGATCTGGACCGTGCAGCGCAGCCGTGAGATCGCCGTCCTCCGCGCCATGGGCGCCTCCACCGGATTCCTCCTGCGCGACGCCCTCCTGCAGGCCGTGATCGTGCTCGTCGGCTCGGTCGCCTTCGGTGTGCTCGTCGGTCTCGGACTCGGGTCGGGCCTCGAGGGCAGCGGCATGCCGTTCGTCCTCGAATCCGGCCCCGTCGCTCGAGGTGCCGTTCTGCTCGTCGTCCTCGGCCTGCTCGGCGCCGCCCTCGCCGTGGTCCGCATCGTCCGTGTCGATCCGCTCGCTGCCCTGGGAGAGAACAGATGACCGTCACCACCTCCACCGGCCTCGCACTGTCCGACGTCTGCCTGTCCTTCGGCGACGGCGACAGCACGGTCCACGCCCTCGATCACGTCGACCTGGGCGTCGAGCCGGGTGAACTGGTCGCCGTCGTCGGGCCGTCCGGTGCCGGCAAATCGAGTCTGCTGGCGGTCGCCGGTGGCCTCGGCCGACCCACTTCCGGCACCGTGAGTGTCGACGGTATCGAGGTGACCGCACTCGACCCGCGGGCGACCGCGAAGCTGCGCCGAGAGCGGGTCGGGTTCGTATTCCAGTCCGGCAATCTCCTCCCCGCCCTGACCGCACGCGATCAACTGCTCCTCGTCGAGAAGATCGCCGGACGCCCCGGACGGAACCCTGACGAGCTGCTCGCCTCGGTGGGTATGGAGCACCGCGCCCAGCGGCGACCCGGGCAGCTCTCGGGCGGTGAGCGTCAACGTGTCGGCATCGCGCGGGCCCTGATGGCCGAACCGTCGTTGTTGCTCGTCGACGAACCCACCGCCGCCCTCGATCGGAAACGCAGCCACGAGGTCGTCGAACTGCTGGCACGGGAAACCCACACCAGTGGAGTGGCTACGATCATGGTCACCCACGACCACGAAATCCTGCGGCACTGCGACCGCGTGCTCGAAATGGTCGACGGAAGACTTCGACCACACGACTGAACGGTCGACAGCCGAACGAGGAGGGCCGGCGGTGCCGAAGATTTCCGCAGCGACGGTCGCGGAGCACCGCGCAGCGCAGCGCCGTGCCCTCCTCGACGCGGCGCTCGAACTCCTCGCCGAGAAACCGGAACAGGCACCCTCGCTCGGCGACGTGGCGCGTCGTGCGGGTCTGGCCCGGTCGAGCGTCTACAACTACTTCGATTCGCGCGACGACCTGCTGCACGCGGTCGTCGTCGACATGTTCCCGCGCTGGAACACGCGCGTGGTCGAGGCGATGGAGAAGGTGTCCGATCCGACGGAGCGGGTGCTGACGTACATCGACGTCAATCTGCAGCTGGTCGCCGAAGGAGAGCACGCGATCGTCGGTGCTCTCGCCGCTTTCACCCCTCAGGCGTTCAGTGACGAGAGCATGCACGCCATGCATCAGGACCTCGTCCTCCCCCTCGTCGAGTCGCTGCGGGTCCTCGGAGTCGCGGATCCCGAACTCGATGCCGAGCTCGTCACCGCGCTCGTGCACAAGGGAACGGAATTGATCGAGGCCGGTCGCGGGCTCGACGACGTACGTGCCTCGATCCGAAGAATCCTCACCACCGCCCTGTCCTGATGTTTCACGTGAAACGGCGCACCGATTAGGGACTCTTCACGATCCTCTCGGGATCGGAAGTTCCCTCAACGGATCACCACCGTCGATGAACAGTCGCGCATCCGGGCACGTCGCCGCCGCGATGCGTGCCAGAGCTGCCCTACCGGCTTCGGGGTGCCGTCCGTCGAGGGCGCCGACCCTGATTGCGAAGACGAGGTCGAACGGCTCCTCGTCCACGCCCGGGACGAAGTCCTCGACGGCGACACAGCGCGCCCTCAACCGGCCCGCAGCGATCAGATCTCCGGACGACGAGGTCAGCCGGTCGATCGCCACCGGGGACCGGTCGAGAGCGAGAATGTGTCCGGTGGTCAACCGTTCGGCGACCGCACGCGCTGCGGCCCCGGGCCCACAGCCGATCTCCAGCACCCTCAGGTGAGGCTCCAGAGGCAGGGCCGCGACGATCTCGGCGAGTCGCGGAGAGAGGCGAGGCGTCACCCTTCGAGTGTGGGATGTAGGCACACCAGCCGGGGCAGCAACAGAGAAAGGGCGCTTCCGGAATCCCGGAAACGCCCTCTACCTGAATATTTTCTTGTGGAGCCTAGGAGATTCGAACTCCTGACATCTGCCTTGCAAAGGCAGCGCTCTACCAACTGAGCTAAGGCCCCGTCCGCCGCTTCAGCGACTGGGAACCGCGTGCCATTCGTCTTCGCTCCGAAGCATGCGAGCAATTCCGAGAACGATCAGGAACCCGGTTCCCACGAGTGCGAGAACCTTCATTCCGATCACCCTTCCGGCACGGGAGTGGGCCTAGGAGGACTTGAACCTCCGACCTCTTCGTTATCAGCGAAGCGCTCTAACCGCCTGAGCTATAGGCCCTCGAACCGAGATGGAACACTACCCCACCGAAGCCGCCAGAAACAAATCGCCTCGGCGGGGCAGCGTTCCCGCAGGTCAATCCGGGTCGGCGAGGGTCGCCTGAACCCCCCCGACGAGATCGGTGCAGAGGTTGTAGATGAACGCACCGAGAGTCGCGAGAGCCGTCAGCAACACCGTGTTGGCGATGCCGATGATCGTCGCGTAGCCGAACACCTGGCCGGCCGAAACGAGCGCACCACTACCGGAGTCGGAGACGATGTCGGTGAACGCACTGTTGAGGCGTTCCCACACCCCCATACCGGCCAGCACGCCGTAGAGCAGGCCCACCGCGATCATCCACACGAAGAACAGCGACACCGAGATCACCGACGAGATCTTCAGCATCGACCACGGGTCGATACGGCGGATCTGGACGGTGGCTCGCAGCGGTCCCGTGGCAGGAATCGCCGTGGGAACCGCAGTCGTGGCTGCAGCCGCGCTCACCTGAGGGGTCTCCCCCGTGCTCGGCGAACCGGACGACGGATGCTTCACGGCGGACAGATCGGGCAGATCCTTGGCGAGATCCTTGCGCTCGATGTGCCGGGTCGGACCGTCGATGACCGCGGACTTCGCCTTCGCCGCAGCGGCACGGTCCGCTTTCGCCGCAGCGACCCGGTCGGCCGCCGCCCGAGCGGCATCTCCGGAACCGGCGGGGCGAGCCCCTCCGGCGGCCTTGGGAGCGGCCGTACCCGTCACGACGGGACGCGTCGACGGATTCGCACCTCCGGGCGCAGCACCCTTACCCGCGGACGCAGCGGGACGCTGAGGCGATCCGCCCTGTTTGGAGAGACCGGGGCCGACACCGGGAACGTTCGTCTGCGGAGCGTTCTGCTGGGCACCCGACTGCGCCGAGGCCGTTCCCCGCTGCCAGGGAGGGGTCGGGCCACCGGAGCGAGGCGACTGACCTGGGCGCCCCTGACCGTCGGCCACGGAGGCACCACCGGACTTCGGCGCGCCCTCCTGGACCGGCTTCTCCGGGGTCGCCTTCGCCGGTGCCTCGGCGGCCTGCTGCGCGGGTGCCGTATCTGCCGGGGAATCGTCGCGACGCGGCTGCTCCGGCGCCCCCGCTGTCGGACCGGACGAGTCCTTCGCCGGTGCCCCGGCCGCCTGGGACGGCCGGTTCTCCGGCGCCGGTTTCTGCTCCGGTGCCGCGCCCTGCTGCTGACCCGATGTCTCGGGTGTCACCTCGTTCTCTGTACGGTCCTCCGGCTTCCGACCGGGTTGCCCGCGATCGGCCCCGTTCGGTCCCTGGGGAGTGCTCACTTACGACTCCTTAGCTCCGGCTGCGTCGGCTTCGTCCGGCTCGTCGGCGTTGCGTGCGATCGCGAGCAATGTATCGCCCTCGGCCAGATTCATGAGCCGCACGCCCTTGGTCTGACGGCCTGCCTTGCGCACCTGCTTCGCCGCAGTGCGGATGACACCGCCGCTCGAGGTGATGGCGTACAACTCGTCGTCGTCCTCGACGATGCGTGCGCCGACAAGGGTGCCACGTTTCCGGTCGTACTGGATCGTCAGGACGCCCTTACCACCGCGACCCTGCACCGGGTAGTCCTCCATCGCGGTGCGCTTCGCGTAACCACCGGACGTTGCGACCAGCAGATAGGTGCCTTCCTTGACGACATTGAGCGAGAGCAGCCTGTCGTCGCCGTTGAAACGCATGCCCTGCACACCGGAGGTCGCGCGGCCCATCGGACGCAGTGCCTCGTCGGTGGCCGAGAAGCGGATGGACTGGCCCTGCTCCGACACGAGCAGCAGGTCGTCGTCGGCGGAGCACAGTACGGCGCCCACCATTTCGTCGTCGCCGCGCAGATTGATCGCGACGATGCCGCCCGAGCGGTTGGAGTCGAAGTCCGACAGGCGCGACTTCTTCACCAGACCGTTGCGGGTCGCGAGCACCAGGTAGGGGGCGTCCTCATAGGTCTTGAGACGGATGACGCCCTGGATGCGCTCGTCGGGCTGGAAGGCCAGCAGGTTCGCGACGTGCTGGCCACGCGCAGTGCGGTTCGCCTCGGGCAGCTCGTACGCCTTCGCCCGGTAGACGCGGCCCTTCGTCGTGAAGAATAGCAGCCAGTCGTGCGTGGACGTCACGAAGAAGTGCTTGACGATGTCGTCCTGCTTGAGCTCGGCTCCCTTGACGCCCTTACCGCCACGCTTCTGCGAGCGGTACAGGTCGGTGCGCGTGCGCTTGGCGTAGCCGGTCTCGGTTATGGTGACGACGACGTCCTCGCGTGCGATGAGGTCCTCGTCGTTGACGTCGCCGTCGGCCGCGACCAGCCGGGTGCGACGATCGTCGCCGTACTTGTCGACGATCTCCTTCAGCTCGTCGCGGACGATCGCGCGCTGCCGCTCGGGCTTGTCGAGAATGTCCTTGTAGTCCTCGATCTCGCGCTCGATCTCGGCGAGGTCGTCGATGATCTTCTGCCGTTCGAGAGCGGCGAGGCGACGGAGCTGCATCGCAAGGATCGCGTCGGCCTGGATCTCGTCGACCGTGAGCAGGTCGATCAGGCCGGCACGCGCGATGTCGACGGTCTGCGACGCACGGATGAGCGCGATGACCTGGTCGAGCGCGTCGAGCGCCTTGACCAGGCCGCGCAGGATGTGGGCGCGTTCCTCGGCCTTGCGCAGCAGGTAGCGCGTGCGCCGGACGATGACTTCGACCTGGTGGTTGACGTACAACCGGATCATCTGGTCGAGGCGCAGCGTGCGCGGCACCCCGTCGACGATCGACAGCATGTTGCAGCCGAAGCTGGTCTGCAGCTGCGTGTGCTTGTACAGGTTGTTGAGGACGACCTTTGCGACGGCGTCGCGGCGCACCGTGACGACGATGCGCATTCCCACGCGGTCCGACGACTCGTCGTGGATGTCGGAGATGCCGGCGATCTTGCCGTCCCTGACCTGCTCGGCGATCGAGGTGATCAGGTTGTCCGGGTTGACCATGTACGGCAGCTCGGTGATCACGATGGTGTTGCGACCCTTGGCGTCCTCTTCGATCTCGACGACGCCGCGCATCTTCACCGAGCCGCGACCGGTCGTGTACGCATCGTGGATGCCCTGGGTGCCGGTGATGAGGCCGGCCGTCGGGAAGTCCGGTCCCTTGATCCGCTCCATCACAGCGGCGAGGGTGGTCTCCTCGTCGGCCTCGAAGTTCTCGAGCGCCCAGTAGATGGCCTCGGCGACTTCGCGAAGGTTGTGCGGAGGAATGTTGGTGGCCATACCCACCGCGATGCCACCCGAACCGTTGATCAACAGGTTGGGGATACGGCTGGGGAGAACCGTCGGTTCCTGCGTGCGGCCGTCGTAGTTGGGCTGGAAATCGACCGTCTCGTGGTCGATCTCGCGCAGCATCTCCATCGCGAGCGGCGTGAGCCGGCATTCGGTGTACCGCATGGCGGCCGCGCCGTCGTTGCCGCGGGAACCGAAGTTGCCCTGGCCGTCGACGAGCGGATAGCGCATCGACCACGGCTGGGCCAGACGCACCAGCGTGTCGTAGATCGACGAGTCGCCGTGCGGGTGATAGTTGCCCATGGTCTCGGCGACCGCGCGTGCCGACTTCACGTACCCGCGGTCGGGGCGGAAGCCGTTGTCGAACATCGCGTAGAGCACGCGACGATGCACCGGTTTGAGGCCGTCACGCACGTCGGGCAGAGCACGGCCGACGATCACGCTCATCGCGTAATCGATGTAGCTGCTCTGCATCTCCTGCTGGATGTCGACGGGCTCGATGCGGTCGTGCCCCGGCCCCTCGGGAGGCAACGTGGTGTCGGTCATGAGCTCCTTCTTCTACTCGGCTCGCACGCCCCGGCTCCGGCCTTCGGCCGGACGGACGTCTCGCAACCACACGAGTCTATAGGTGCAGGTCAGCTGGTGCCGCGAAGGACAGGCACTTCACATGCCGAGATCTGTCCGGAACGGGGCTCTCACATGTGGGATCCGGTCACGGGGTCGCGGTCGACCTGCCGTTCCACCTCTGCCGCCCACTGCTCGAGCCGGGCGTCGCGCACGGCGTCCTCCGGGTCGGAGGCGAGCAGCAGCGCGGTGATCGGCACGGCCAGGACGATGATGCCGAGAACGAACGCGGGGAAGAGCAGCGACAACACGGTCATGCCTTCCGGCGCGGGCAGGCTCGGGTCGAGGGTGACCCGCACCCCCGCCATACCGGTGTAGTGCAACGCCACGACCGCGCACCCCATGACGACCGCGGCGACGATGCGGATCTCGAGCCGCCGCGCCCGGCGCGCGAGTGCGAGGGCAACCGTGGAGGCGACGACACCGATGATCACCGACGCGATCACGTAGCCCGTCTCGTGTTCGATCGTGCCCCGGATGCGGATGGCGAACATGCCGCTGTAGTGCATCATGCTCACCGCGGCGCCCATCAGCAGACCGCCGACGAGCAGACGCACCGATTCCGCCACCTGGCGCTTGCTGACGGCGTGCACGTCGGCGATCCTCAACCCCACGAGAGTCGCGACGACGGCGAGAACGACCGAGAAGACGGTCGGTGCCAGCTCGTACCGGATGGCTGTGCCCGGCACGGAGAAACCCATCATGCCGATGAAGTGCATGAGCCAGATACCCACGCCACCGATGGACAGCGACGCCATGAGGAGCCACCAGTTGCCGCTGCGCCGGGGCTCGTCGAGCGACCGTCGAACGCAGGACAACCCGACGAACGACCCTATTACCGCAGTGGCATAGGACAGGAAGAATACCCACATCCCCATGGAGAAGTGGTGTACGTCGTGTGACACGTGGGCCCTCACAGTGGCACGCTGTCACCACCGCGCTCGGAGGGCGCGCGCCACGACCTACCCGATGCGAGCTGCACCCCGACTGTCCAGCAGCGTAAGAGACCTTATCGCACTGTGGGCGTTCACATCACATCACCGTTCCACACGTCGTTCGTCGGGACCGGACATAACATCGGAGCGGTCCTCGCCCAGCCAGCTCGCCATTTCTCGTTCCTGCTCGAGGTCCTGGGTGCTCGCCGACGCCATCAGAGCGACGACCGGGACAGCGAGCAGCGCGACGCCGATGATGAATCCGGGGAACAGCAGAGTCATGATGGTCATCCCCTCCGGGTTCGGAGCGGACGGATCGACGGTCACCGCGATCCCGGCCATTCCCGTGTAGTGCAACGCCACGACAGCGCATCCCATGACCGCAGCGGCCGGGACCCGTACGGCGGGCCGTTCCGCGACCCGCGACAACCACAGCGCCACGACCGACGCGACGACACCGATGGCCACGGACGCTGCGATGTACAACCGTCCCTGCTCGAGTTCGCCCTGGACCCGCACCGCGGCCATGCCGCTGTAGTGCATGCCGGCGACGGCGAACCCCATGATCACTCCGCCGATGAGAATCCGCACGTCGGACGGCATCGCGCGGAGCCACTGCACGTCGGTGTCGACGATCCGTAAGCCGAACAGGGTGGCTGCGACGGCGAGCGCGACCGACAGCAGCGTCAGTCCGAGGTCGTAGCGGATGGTGGAACCGGGTACGTCGAATCCCATCATCCCGATGAAGTGCATCAACCAGATCCCGACGCCCCCGATGGACAGGGCTGCCATGAGCGTCCATCGGGTTCGGGCGACCGATGTCCATGCGTTCGCGGCTTTGCGCGCGCAGGACAGACCGGCATAACATCCGACCGCGGAAGTGATGTAGGCGAGGGCGAAAACCCATACACCCATGGAAAAATGGTGAACCTCGTGCGACATGTTGCCCCCAGGAGAGCGGCACGCACGACGCATCGGTTCGTGTCGTGCCGAGTAGACCGACAGCGCCCCCCGACGCTATCCAGCAGCGTACTCCCCTTTTCCGGTTTCAACCAGATGTGCTGGGTGACAATATATTCGGAAAATCTTCAGAAGGTCCGTCCGTCGACCGACTCCACCGGTCCTTCCGCAGCCCACCGCTCGGACTCCGCTTCCAGTTCCGCCGCAACCCGATCCGGCGCCTGAAGCACCAACACGATGGGTACGGCCAGCAACAACAGACCACCGACGAAGAGCGGGAAGAGAATCGAGAAGACCTCGATCCCACCCGAGACCACCACCGCGGGATCGATCTTCACACGCACCGACGCGGCGGCGAGAAAGTGCACGGCGATCACGGCAGCACCGGCCAGCGCGCTACTGAGCAGACGTTTGGGCCACGTGTCCGCGGTCTTCACCTGCGCCAGGAAACCCACGGCGGTCACGACCGCCAGCACCACCGCCGCGACGACCCAGACGGGATCGAACGTCAGTGAACCCCGGATCCGCACCGCGGCGAGGACTGTGAACGGCACGGCTGCCAGGCCGGCGCCCAGCACCAGAGCCCCCATGACCGTGCGGCCGAGGGTGGCAGGGCTGTCGCCGGAAATCGCGACGAGCAGAGCCACGTACACCGACACCATCGCGACGAGTATCGAGAACACGATGGTGACGGTGTCGTACCGCACCACGCTGTCGTCGACGTTGAAGCCCGCCATGGGCAGGAAGACGGCGAGCCAGACACCCACACCGCCGCTCACCAGCGCCGCGAGAATCATCCAGTACGAACGCAATCGATCACTGGAGGTGGTTCGTACACGCCGAGCACCGGTGCCCCCGACGAACACCCCGATCGCCGAGGTCAGATAAGCGAGGACCGTAACCCACGACCCCATCGTGAAGAGTTCGAGGCCCTCCCCCATTACTGGGTCACCGGCTGGTGCAACTTGCGCAGGGCATATTCGGTGACGGTGACCAGCGCCTGCTTCGCCGATTCCCGTGCTCGGGCGTCGATGGAGACGATCGGCACATCAGCCGAGATCGCCATCGCCTGCCGGATGTCCTCGAGCGGGTACCGGGGAGCATCGTCGAATTCGTTGATGGCGACGATGAACGGGAGATTGCGCGCCTCGAAGAAGTCGACGGCGGCGAAGCTCTCGTCCAGGCGACGCGTATCGATCAGCACGATGGCACCGATGGCGCCGCGGATGAGGTCGTCCCACATGAACCAGAAGCGATGCTGTCCGGGGGTGCCGAACAGGTAGAGGACGAGGTCGTCGGCCAGACTGATACGACCGAAGTCCATGGCGACCGTAGTAGTGGCCTTCTGCGGTGTCGCAGAGAGGTTGTCGACGCCGTCGCTGGCGTTCGTCACGAGCGCCTCGGTGCGAAGCGGCACGATTTCCGACACCGCCCCGACCAGAGTCGTCTTACCGACGCCGAAGCCTCCGGCAATGACGATCTTGGTCGAGGTCACGCGCTTCGTGGCGTTAGAGTTCGCGAAGTCCACTGAGGACCCTTTCAATCAGCTCACGACGCTCCGCGTCGCTCGAATCGTCTTTCAGCGTGGCCAGGATCTGTACGTGTCCGGCTTCGACGAGATCGGCGACGAGCACGCGTGCCACGCCGATCGGCAACCCCACGCGCGCGGCGATCTCCGCGACGGAGGGTGATTCCTTGCACAGCTCCAGGATCGTGGCGTTGATGTTGTCCAGATCCCGAGACCGATCGTCGGTCCCCGGAATGGCCTGGATGAGCGCCTCCAACGCCAATTCGACCGCAGGACTCGTACGTCCCGAAGTCAGGGAGTAGGGCCGGACCAGACTGGGCTGATCCGGCACCGACTCCGGCTTCCGCGATTCCATGGCCACCTCGACGTCAGGACCCTAGACCGACCCGCGGCGTGGCTTCGACCGAAGCACCCACTCGATCGACCAAGAGCGCCATCTCGTAACCGACCTGTCCGATGTCGCACTCGGAGGCCGTCAGAGCCGCAAGGTGGGAGCCGTCGCCGACACTCATCAGCAACAGGTAGCCGTGCTGCATCTCCACGACGGACTGCAGCACACCTCCCCCGTCGAACAGCTGCGACACACCGTTGGACAGACTCGCCAGGCCCGAGGTCACCGCAGCGAGCTGCTCGGCACGATCCACCGGGAGGTGGGCGCTGGCGGCCATGAGAAGGCCGTCGGCGGACACGAGTACGGCATGCGAGACACCCGGGACTTCGCGCGCGAAGTTGGAAACCAACCAGTCCAATGGACGAGCTGCGTCGGATCCATGATCAATATTCATCGAACTCCCTGTTCGTCGTTCTCGCGATTGCTGGTATTCGCCGAGGCGCGTCCGTCGCGGACACCCTGCTGATGGCGGCTCAAGTTGGCCCGGATGGCTTCCGGGTCTCGACGTCGAATGGTCCTCGGCAGTTCACCCGTTGCCGGCGCCCGTACGGCACCCGGCACCAGGCGTTCGCCGGGGGCACGCCGCGGAAGACCCGCGGTGGTGTGCTCCTCCACGGGGGCTTCCGAAGCACGCTGAGCTGCTTCCCAACCCGCGTCCGCGGCGGAGTGCCATTCCCGCTTCCTGCGATCCTCCGGAAGGCTCGTCGGGTCGACGAGCCAATCCGACATCATCGTGGTGAAGATCGGAGTGTTGGCCGGCTGCGGACGGGCCGACGCCAGGTCGGACCGTGGCTGGAAGAACGACGCCGTCTTCGCCGAGTTGGTCCGGTAGCGGTGCCGGGCCGCCTGCTGCGCGTCGCTGCGCGGCGACACGGAACCACCGTCGGCGATACTGGGCCCGGACGCCCCTGCGGCCGAATCGAATCCGGCACCGTTGGTCGCCGCAGCGGGTCGCTGCGGAAGCCCCGGAGTGCTGCCCGGCTGACGGCGCGGCAGACCGGGCGCGCTTCCCGGACGCCGCTGCGGAAGACCCTGGAAGAGTTCCGACTGACGACGGCCCGCATCCGGGGCCGGCGCGCGCTGCGGCAGGTCGGAACGGCTCGGTGCCTCCGTCCGATCCGTGGATTCGCCACCCGCGAGCGGACCCGCCATCGGCTGCTGCGGCCGGTTCTGCGGAACCGAGGGGGACGATCCGGAAGCCCGTCCCGGAAGCCCGGGAGTCGCGCCCGGACGACGCTGCGGAAGACCGGGGGAAGCGGGGCGCTGCTGCGGGGCGGGCGCACGATGTGCCGAGTCCTGCTGCGGCTCGCGGACCGGCAGGGACTGCTGCGAGTCCCATGCCTGCGACTGATCCTGCCGGCTGTCGCGTGCGGGCGCGGAATTCGTCGGCGGCAGACCCGGCGTGGCACCGGGGCGACGCTGCGGAAGACCCGAAAGTCCTTCACGACGAGCGGGATCGGCGTCGGGCCGCGGAGTGGAACCGTTGTGTCCCTCACCATTGCGACCGTCGGTCGAGTGCCCGTTGGTCTCCTCCGGTCCGCGGCGAGGACCGCGCGGGGGCAGGGACGACGCGAACGCTGCTGCGGCATCCGGTTCGATCCGGCGCGGCTGCGGTGACCTGGGCGGAGTCGGCAGACCCGGAGTCCCACCCGGCTGACGAGTGGGCAGACCCGGAGTTCCGCCGGGGCGACGTTGCGGAAGACCCGACGGCCCGAACTCACGCGAGGCCGACGGTGTCCGGTCGTCGGACGAGGGTGCTCGAGAGTCGCGCAGCGAGGGTGCCGGAAGTGACGACGGAGGCGGGGTGAACTCGTTCCGTCCCGATTCGCGTTGCAACTCGTCCCGGCGCTCGTCCTGGTAGGACGGCGCCGTGTCCCGCGCAGCGGAAGGAGTTTCGTCGACATCGCTCGCGTAACTGTCGTTCGCGTAGCCGGCTTTCGCGTACGCGTCGTCGGACTCGCCGGCCCGGACATCGTCGTTCGCGGCCTCGGGAAGACCCTGCCGTGCGACGGGCGCCGAGATCGCCTGCGGTGCCGAGTACTCCTCCGGCTCCAGTTCGAGAGGGGGCTGAGGACCGGTGTGCGACAACGCAAGCGGGGACACCAGCAGCACGTCCGGGATGTGGACGCTCGCGGTGATACCCGGGTTGCGTGCGGTGTCGAAGGTCGGGCGCAGACGCACGGTGAGACCGTGCCGCTCGGCGAGTCGCGACACCACGAACAGACCCATGTGGCGTGCGGTGTCCGGACCGACCTCGCCGCCCTTGGCGAGACGCTGGTTGATGACCTCGAGTTCGTCGGCCGGGATACCGATACCGCGGTCGGCGATCTCGACGAGCAGACCGCCGTCGACGGCACGCGCGAAGCTGAAGGTGACGTTGCTGTCGGGCGGTGACGCACGCAACGAGTTGTCGACCAGCTCGGCCAGGAGGTGCACGATGTCGGTCGCGACCGCGCCACTGAGAGCACCGTCGGGCGTCGAGCCGATCTGCACGCGCTGGTAATCCTCGACCTCCGACATCGCGGCGCGCAGGATGTCGCCGAGCTGAACGGGCGCGGAGTGACCGCGACGCATGCGCGTACCGGAGAGAATCAGCAGGTTGTCGCCGTTACGACGCATACGCGCGGCGAGGTGGTCGAGACGGAACAGGCTCTCGAGTCGAGCGGGGTCCTTCTCCTCGTACTCGAGTCGTTCGATGAGACCGAGTTGCTGCTCCACGAGCGACTTCGACCGACGCGCGAGCGTCTCGAACATGTCGCTGATCTGCAGACGCAGGTGGGCCTGCTCGCCGGCGAGGCGCAGAGCCTGCCCGTGCATGTCGTCGACCGCGCGAGCGAGCTGCCCGATCTCCTCGGTGGTGTGCACCGGGACGCGGGTGAACTCGATGTCCTCGATGTTGTCGCCGACCTTGATTCGGTCGATCGCCTCGGGAAGCTCCTGCCGCGCCACCTTCAGGGTGCCGTAGCGCAGACGACGGATCGGTCCGACGAGCGAACGCGACACGAGCAGTGCGAGCACGAGTGCCGCGAGCAGGGCCGCGAGCACGATCGCGGTATCGCGGAGCGCGGCCGAGCGGGTTTGCGCCGCGCGTTCCTGAATGGTGGTGCTGACCTGGTTCGACGCTTCTTCGATGATGGTGCCGTAGATGTCGACACTGTTGAGCAACGACGCGCGGAGGTTGAGGATCGGGAGCGGATCCGAGCCGGCCGCGTCGACCATGTCGGCACGCTCCTGGACGCCGGCACGGAGTTCGGCGATCTGAGCATCGGCCATCGGGTAGGAGCGGGCGAGCAGATCGAGCATCGCGAGTTCGGCGCCGGACGCCGACACCAGGGCGGTGCCGGGCTGAGTGGGGTCGCCGAGGAGCTGGAGCAGACCGAGTACCTGACCGAAGAGGTAGCGCTGGGAGTACCACGCGTTGATCAGCTGGTCGCCGTAGCCGAGGATCTCGCGATCGTCGACCTCGCCGAGGATGGCCTCGACGATACGGTTGAGGCTGTCGCGCACCTCGCTCGTGACGGCACCGATCTCTTGGATCGGCACCGGACCGGCCTGCATCTTCGTGTAGAGCGACTGGGCCGTGGCGGCGGTGCGGCTGAGGTCGGCGGTCACCGCGGGATCGAGTTCGGGGTTCTCCGTGACCGAGGCGATCGTGCCGAAAGCGTCACCGAGAGCCGCCATTTCCTCGGGGGTCGCCGTTCCGGCCGCGGCACCCGCGGTGGCGGTGGCGAACGCCGTCGAGAAATCCACGATGTCCGGCACGGCTGCGACCTGATCGGCTGCGGACGAGAAGTGGACGGCGTTGCTGAGCTCGTTCTCGACCCGAAGACCACCGAGGACCATTGCCACGGTCACGGGGACAGCGAGAACGGCGGTGACCTTCCTGCGAAGACCCCACCCCTCGATGTTCCACCACCGCTGCTGGGGCGGCGACTTGTCACTCATGGATCACAGCTCTCCTTCCACCCCGTCCGCGCCGGGCGACGAACACCAGTCGGCACTGCACTCCGATGAGCGCGCTTTCGATCGAGTGCAGTCGAACGAGACGTTTCGGGTGAGGGCACCATATCGGGACATACAGCGGATACGGAAGAGTGAGTTCTTCCCGTACCCCCGCGCTGCCCCGGCCCCCTCGTCGGCAGCCACACGTACAGATGGCCGATAGGAGTGTACTCACGAGTAACGAAGAAGGCTAACGACCCTTCCCACTTCCGGGCGCACGACATGCGAATCCCCGCCGTGATGTACGACACAGCGGGGATTCGCATGCAGTTCTCCGGCGCTGCCGGCCGTGATCAGACGTCGAGGAAGCGGACATCCTTCGCGTTACGGGTGATGAAGCTCCGTCGTGCCGCGACGTCCTCGCCCATGAGGACGCTGAACAACTCGTCGGCCGCGGCGGCGTCGTCGAGGGTCACCTGACGCAGGACGCGGACGCTCGGATCCATCGTGGTCTCCCACAGTTCCTTGGCGTTCATCTCACCGAGACCCTTGTAACGCTGGATACCGTCGTCCTTGTTGATCTTCTTGCCCGCGGCGAGACCCGCCTCGAGCAGGGCGTCGCGCTCACGGTCCGAGTACGCGAACTCCGGCTCGCTGCGCTGCCACTTGAGCTTGTACAGCGGCGGCTGCGCCAGGAAGACGTGACCTTCCTCGACCAGCGGGCGCATGAAACGGAACAGCAGCGTGAGCAGCAGCGTCGCGATGTGCTGACCGTCGACGTCGGCGTCGGCCATCAGGACGATCTTGTGATAGCGCAGCTTCGCGATGTCGAACTCTTCGTGGATGCCGGTACCGAACGCCGTGATGATCGACTGGACCTCGGCGTTCTTGAGCACCTTGTCGATACGGGCCTTCTCGACGTTGATGATCTTGCCGCGCAACGGAAGGATCGCCTGGTACATCGAGTCGCGACCCGACTTGGCGGACCCCCCTGCGGAGTCGCCCTCCACGATGTAGATCTCGCACTTGCTCGGATCCTTCGACCGGCAGTCGGCCAGCTTGCCGGGCAGACCACCGATGTCCGTCGCGCTCTTGCGGCGGACGAGCTCGCGGGCCTTTCGGGCGGCGACACGTGCGTGCGCCGACGACACGGCCTTGGTGACGATCGTCTTCGCGTCGGCCGGATTGGCCTCGAACCAGTGCGAGATGTGCTCGTTGCACGCCTTCTGCACGAACGACTTCACCTCGGTGTTGCCGAGCTTGGTCTTGGTCTGGCCCTCGAACTGCGGCTCGGCGACCTTGACGGAGATGATCGCTGCCAGGCCCTCGCGGATGTCGTCGCCCGTGAGGTTGGGGTCCTTCTCCTTGAGGAGCTTCTTGTCCTTCGCGTAGCGGTTGACGACGGTGGTCAGCGCCGCGCGGAAGCCTTCCTCGTGCGTGCCGCCCTCGTGGGTGTTGATGGTGTTGGCGAAAGTGTGGACGGACTCGGAGTAACCCGAGTTCCACTGCATCGCGACCTCGAGTTCGTGGCCGGTGCCCTTGGCCGTGAACCCGACGACCGAGTTGTGGATGGGCGTCTTCGTGCGGTTGATGTGCCGCACGTAGTCCTCGAGACCACCGGGGTAGTGGTACGTGCGGACCTTGACCTTGTGGACCTCGGGTTCGGCGGCCTCGACGGCCTGGTCCTCCGCGGTCTTGGGGGCGTCCGCGGTGTCGGGGACGTCTTCCTCGGTGACCTCTTCGGGTGCGACCCGCTCGTCGGTGAGGGTGATGGTCAATCCCTTGTTGAGGAACGCCATCTCCTGCAGGCGACGCGCGACGGTCTCGAAGTTGAACGTCGTGGTCTCGAAGATCTCGGGGTCGGGCCAGAACCGGACGGTGGTACCCGTGCGCTTGGTGGCCTCTCCTCTGACCAGCTCGCCCGGCTTCGAGGCGGTGTACGTCTGCTCCCAGTGGTACCCGTCGTTGTCGATCTCGACCTCGAGGATTGTGGACAGGGCGTTCACCACGGAGATACCGACACCGTGCAGACCGCCGGAGACGGCGTAGGCGTCGGAGTCGAACTTGCCGCCGGCGTGGAGCTGGGTGAGGACGACCTCGACGGTAGGGACACCGGACGCGTGCATACCGACGGGAATACCGCGGCCGTCGTCGACGACCTGGACGCCACCGTCGGCGAGGAGGGTGACCTCCACCTTCGACGCGTAACCGGCCATGGCCTCGTCGACCGAGTTGTCGACGACCTCCCAGATCAGGTGGTGCAGACCACGCTCTCCGGTGGAACCGATGTACATGCCGGGGCGCTTGCGCACCGCCTCGAGACCCTCGAGGACGGTGATGGACGACGCACCGTACTCATTCTTGTTGTTGTTCGACTTCTGGGCAGCCACGGGTGGGTAGCTCTCCTTCTCCGATCGGCCCCGCGCACGCGCGCGACGCATTCCTGTCCATCCTACGTGCCCTGAGGCCCTGCACCGGGGTCGACACGAATGCGGGCATCCGCACCGCTGACGTCCCCGTAGCCGCCCCTTCGCGAGCGGGACGACGTGATTTCCTAGGCACCCGGATTTTCGCCCCGTGTACGGGCCGCGAGCGATCCGGGAATCACCCGTAGGTGTCACGTGGTCCGCGGCCGCGGATGTGACGTTCGCCCTTCCGCCAGCTCGGAGCCGTCGGGCCGGTGATCCGCAGTTCCTTCACCACTCCGTGCCCCACGGCCGCGGCGATCTTCGCGAGGATCTGCGACTGCATCATCCTCAACTGCGTCGCCCAGGCCGTCGACTCGGCCGAGACGTGCAGGATTCCGTCGCGCAGTGTGGTCGGCTGGGCATGGCTCGCGATGTCGTCACCCACGACCCGGGCCCAGCTCCCCATGACGGTGCCTTCGGACACGTGCGTCGACCACCCCCGCTGCTTGGACAGCGACTGCGCGAGGGAACCGAGCGGCTGGGGGTCGCGGTCGTCCGGTCCGGGCCCCGACCAGCCGCGACGCCGGCGTTTCGGGCGCAGCCGGCCCCGCGACGCGCGTCCCTGTCCGACGGCCTTGCCGCTCGCCTTCGCGGCGGCCCGAGCCTCCTCGAGCGCGCGACGGGCCAGGTCGATGCCCTTCAGCTCCGGCTCGTTCGAACCGCCCTCGGCACCTGTCCGTTCGTCGTTCATCCGACCTCCCCGGTGATCCGGTCCGTCTCCCGTTGCACCGATCCCAGCACAGAGATACGACCTTCTCCGGTGTCCTCGACGTGGACGGGGAACCGGGCACCGTTCAACTCGGCGGGCACGTCCTCCGGCACGGCCGCCGTGATCAGCACCTGCTCGGCCGTCGTGGCGACCTCGGCGAGCGCGGACCGCCGGCGACGATCGAGTTCGGCGAAGACGTCGTCGAGCATGAGAACCGGATCGGTGCCGTCGGTGCGCAGCAGGGCGAACGCCCCGAGCCGTAACGCGAGCGCGAACGACCACGATTCGCCGTGGCTCGCATAACCTTTCGCCGGCTCGGCGCCGAGCATCAGCTCGAGATCGTCGCGGTGCGGTCCGACGAGGCAGACTCCGCGTTCGATCTCCCTGGACCGCATCTCCGCGAGCCGGTGGAGGAAGACGGTCTCGAGAAACTCGCGATCGTCCCGTGCAGGCATCCGGGCCGGATCGGAGAACTCCGGTGGCAGCGCGTCACCGAGGCTGCTGCGGTAGCGCAGACTCGCCGGACGCGACTCGGGTGCGATCGATCGGTACGCCTCGGATACATGCGGGGCCAGTTCGTGCAGCAACGCGATGCGCGCCGCGAGCAGTTCGGCCCCGTGGGCCGCGAGGTGGCCGTCCCACACGTCGAGGGTGGCCAGAGCGCTCGCCCCGTCGTCGGAGCGGTTTCCCCGCCGCAGCGCCCCACCCGCCGTCTTGAGCAGCGCGGACCGCTGGCGCAACACCTTGTCGTAGTCGGCGCGGACCCCACTCATCCGCGGGAATCGCGTGCTGAGCAGTTCGTCGAGGAACCGGCGGCGATCGCCCGGGTCGCCGCGGACGAGGGAGAGATCCTCCGGTGCGAAGAGCACCGTGCGGAGGATGCCGAGGATCTCACGGGGCCGGCGGGCCGGCGACTGGTTGATCCGCGCCCGGTTCTGCTTGCCCTCGTTGATCTCGATGTCGATGCCGAGTTCACGGCCGTTGTTGACGACCAGAGCCCCGGCGAACGCCCGTGATGCGCCGGCCCGCAGCAACGGACCGTCGGAGGACACCCGGTGCGACGACAGCGTCGACAGATATCCGAGGGCCTCGAGCAGATTGGTCTTCCCGTGTCCGTTGCGCCCGACGAAGACCGTCGCCCCCGGAGTGAGGTCGACGGAAACCGTTCTCCACGAACGGAAGTCGCGCAGCGAGAAGGTGCGAACGTACACGGGGGTCCAGTCTCGGGGCCGGTCAGCCCGGCAGGCGCACCGGCATCAGCAGATAGGTGTAATCGCTGTCCGGAGCGGCGAAGGTGCCCGACGAGTCCGGCACGGGTTCCTCGTCGAGCGCGGGGCGCAGCACGGCGGGCCGACTCGAGGTGGTGAACCCGAACGAGACCTTGTCGGTGTGCAGCGACGTCAGTCCGTCGAGCAGGTAGCCCGGGTTGAACGCGATGATCAGCGGCTCCCCGAAGAACTCGGCGGGATGGGATTCCTCGGCCCGGCCCGCGTCGTCGCCACCGGCCGAGAGCAGCACGCTACCCTCCGTGAACTCGAGTCGGACCTGCGCGCCGCGCTCGGCGACCAGCGCCACGCGCTTGATCGCGTCGACGAGCGGTGCGATCTCGACGGTCGCCATCGCGGTGTGCTCGTTGGGGAGCAACTGGCGGAACTTGGGGAATTCGGCGTCGAGCAGGCGCGTCGTGGTGCGGCGACCTTCGGCGACGATGCCGAGCAGACCCTCGGCACCCACCGACGACCCGCTGCCGAGAGCCAGCTGGACCGGGGAGTTCGAGGACCCGCCAACGGTTTTCGCGGCCTCGGAGAGGGTCTTGGCGGGTACGAGCACGGCCGAACTCGTGGATTCCGCGGTGGGCATCCACTCGAGCTTCCGCACCGCGAGACGGAACCGGTCGGTGGCCGCGAGCACCATGTCGGTGCCCTCGATCTCCACCCGGATGCCCGTGAGCATGGGGAGCGTGTCGTCCTTGCCGGCTGCGACGGCGACCTGGCTGATGGCCTCGGCGAACAGATCGCCGGACAGCGCACCGGTCTGCTGCGGGAGCTCGGGCAGCTGCGGGTAGTCCTCCACAGGCATGGTGGGAAGTGAGAACTTGGCGCTACCGCACGTGATGAGCACGCGGGTGCCGTCGAGCACGACATCCACAGGCTTGTGAGGCAACGCGCGGGTGATGTCGGCGAGCAGTTTGCCGGACACCAGCACCCGGCCCGGAGTGATGACCTCGGCCGAGACGTGGACCTGCGCGGATACCTCGTAATCGAAGCCAGAGACCGTCAGCCCGCGTTCGTCGGCACCGAGCAGGACACCGCCCAGAACCGGAACGGGGGGTCGCGACGGAAGGCTTCGGGCAACCCATGCAACGGAATCGGCGAAGTCCTCGCGAGGCACACGAAACTTCATACTTCCCAGCTCCATCGCCCGGTGGATCCCTTCGATCGTGGTCTCGACAAGTCTACGAAGTCTGTCACAGAACCCCGACACCGATGAGGCGGAGCCGGGGGATGCGGGTCCACGTTATGCCTTCCGTCGCTGCTTGGAAAGCCGGGAGGCTCGAGGCGTGACCCTCACTCGAGGGCCTGTGGACCGAAGCTCTCCACACACCTGTTTTGAAAGAAGATTTCTGAAGAGAACTCACAGAAGTAGTAATAGGGCCTGTGGAATCTGTGGACGAACGACCGTCTAGGCTGGTGGGCGATGTTCTCGAGGGGTACGAACTCGAGGATGAACTCGAGGAGTTCTCGAGGATGAATGTGGATTCCTCGAGACTGTTCATCCTTTGTCCACCGTTCGTCCACAAAGATCCCACGTTCTGCACACCCTTGTCCACAGGTGTGGGAAGCCGAAATTTCTCGAGATACGGGACAGGGAGCGCCCTGTGGACGCTCCCTGTGGATGGATACTCGAGGCTCGAGGATCAGCGCTTGGACCGCTGCTTGATGCGCGCGGTGAGCTCCTGCACCTGGTCGTAGACCTTGCGACGCTCGGTCATCTCCTTGCGAATCTTCTTGTCCGCGTACATGACCGTGGTGTGGTCGCGACCGAAGGTCTGCCCGATCTTCGGCAACGACAGATCGGTGAGCTCGCGGCACAGATACATCGAGATCTGGCGTGCCTGCGCGAGCGGGCGTGCCTTCCCGGGGCCGCACAGGTCGTCGATCGACGTGCCGAAGTACTCCGCGGTCACGGCCATGATCGTGGCTGCGTTGATCTCGAGCGCGGACGAGTCCGGCATCAGATCCCGCAGCACCACCTCGGCGAGGGTGAGATCGAGTGGTTGCCTGTTGAGCGACGCGAAGGCCGTCACGCGGATCAGGGCACCCTCGAGTTCGCGGATGTTGCGTTCGATCCGGCTCGCGATCAGCTCGAGCACGTCGTGCGGCACGTTCAGGCCGTCCATGCGCGCCTTCTTCGACAGGATCGCGATGCGCGTCTCGAGTTCCGGCGGCTGGACGTCGGTGATCAGGCCCCACTCGAACCGGGTCCGCAGTCGTTCCTCGAGCGTCGCGAGCTGCTTGGGCGGGCGATCGGACGAGACGACGATCTGCTTGTTGGCGTTGTGGAGGGTGTTGAAAGTGTGGAAGAACTCCTCCTGGATACCTTCCTTGCCCTCGATGAACTGGATGTCGTCGACGAGCAGGATGTCGGTCTCGCGGTAGCGCCGCTTGAACGCGACCTTGCGGTCGTCGCGGAGGCTGTTGATGAAGTCGTTCGTGAACTCCTCGGTGGAGACGTACTTCACCCGCATCCCCGGGAAGAGCCGCTGGGCATAGTGGCCGGCGGCGTGCAGCAGATGCGTCTTGCCCAGGCCCGACGCACCCCAGATGAAGAGCGGGTTGTAGGCCCGTGCCGGTGCTTCGGCGATCGCCACCGCTGCGGCGTGCGCGAACCTGTTCGACGCACCGATCACGAAGGTGTCGAAGGTGTACTTCGCGTTGAGGCTGCTGCTGCCCATGGGCGGCGTCTCGGGCGGTGGGGGCTGGGTGAAGTAGGACGGCCACGACTCGCGCACGGCGGTCATCGCCTCCCGGTCGTCGTCGACCTCCTCGAGTTCGCCGTGGTCGGCCTCGAGCATGTCGTGCTCACGCGAGGAGATCAGGCGTCGCCGATAGGCGGCACCTTCACCGGGAAGCATGCCGTCGCGCGTGAATTCCCCGTCCCTCGGTCCGACGCCGTCCCTGGACACGGCGCCGTCCCGAGGCATCGCCCCGTCGCGCGGACCGCCGGCATCGCGGGGTATCGGAGCCTCCCGGCGCAGATCACGGCTGCGTGTCTCCGCGGTGCGCGGATTCACAGGCTGTGCATCGACCGGCAGGCCTTCGAGGGGCAGTGTGTCGCGAGGTTCGGCGTAGGGATCCTCGGCAGGATCATCCACACGTTCCCGCGGCTCGACGCGCACACCGAGACCCTCGACCCGGTGGCCGAGGTGCCGGTTGAGGGTGCGGAGGATGGGTTCGCGCAGATCGCGTTCGATCGACTGCTGGGCGAGCGTGGAAGGCACCGAGAGCAGGGCGAATCCCTGTGCGAGCGTGATCGGTTTGACGAGCGCGAGCCATGCCTTCTGGCTCTTCGTCAACAATCCGTCGTCGATGGTCAGCTCGGATACGACGTCCGTCCACACATCGGCCAGCGCGTTCGGCTCGTCGCTCACGCAGCTTCCCTCCCTTTGATCACCGGTTTTCCACACGATTATCCACAGGTGTGGACAACCGGGGGAATCACCCGGTGGATATGTGGATGGGAGGTTGTGTATTCGCTCAGCGGGTTCGTGGGCCCGGGCGGTCTGCGGGGATCAGTGTGACACACGGTGCGATGCGATCCGGGCTCGTACGCCGCGAATGCGCCCGGAGAAGCTGCGCGAGGGCGCCCGTGCAGGCGCGGGACAGCGGGCCGTCACCGGCCGGCACATCGTCGTCGAACGGAGCGTGACGCGGGACTGCACAGGTAGTCGCGATGCGCCGTCGAAGACATGGCCCACAGCGTACCCGAGCTGTGCCCTGGATCACATACCTTCTCGGGGTGTAGTTTTCGTCGACGCGTCCGGCGTGTCGCGTTGATTGCCGGTGATGGTCGCGGTTTGATTTCGCGCCCGCGTCCGAGTAGCCTCGAACAGTCACTCATACTGAGGTGATGGGTTCGTCCTGCTCTTCCGGGCAATCGGATCCTGCGAATTCACGTACACGTTGGAACGACGGCGCTCACCCGTGCCGTCGCAGAATTATCGAGGAGTGTCGACCGTGGCCAAGGGCAAGCGGACGTTCCAGCCGAACAACCGACGCCGCGCGCGCGTTCACGGCTTCCGTCTCCGGATGCGGACCCGTGCGGGTCGCGCAATCGTTTCGGCGCGTCGCCGTAAGGGCCGCGCTTCTCTCACCGCCTGATTCCCTAACCGGAGCTCGGGGTGTTACCTGAGCCGTATCGACTGCGGCGCCACTCGGACTTCTCGGACACCGTCCGCCGAGGGCGTCGTCAGGGGCGGCGGGATCTGGTCGTTCACGTTCTCGAACGCGATCGCACCGAGTCCTTGGTGAGTGTCGGCGGTCCGCGTTTCGGACTGGTCGTGAGCAAGGCTGTCGGGCCGGCGGTGATTCGACATCGAGTCGCACGCCGGCTTCGTCATATCTGTGCAGGCCTCGTCGAGGCTCTGCCCTCCGAGACCGACATCGTGTTGCGCGCGTTACCCGGCGCCGCCACCGCGGAATCCCGCGAACTCGACAAGCAGGTGCGATCGGGTCTCGCTCGCCTCGGGCTGCTCGACCCCGCTGCTCCGGTCCCGAGTGGGAGTGCCCGCGCATGAACGAGGCGGAGCCGAGGTCGTGGTGGCGATCGCTGCGGTCCGCCCCGGCCCGGGCACTGATCTTCTGCATCGAGCTCTATCGCACCTATGTGTCGCCCACGCGGATGCCGACCTGCCGCTTCACCCCGACCTGTAGCGAGTACGCCGTGGAGGCGCTGCGCACGCGGGGTGTCGTCGTCGGTTCGGTCCTGGCATCGGTGAGACTGCTCAAGTGCGGCCCCTGGCACCCTGGTGGGTGGGATCCGGTACCCGAACGGAAACCTCGGTCGTCCCCAGTGGGTACCTGACCGGAGCCGAGACCCGAGACCGACGCCTCTTCGTGGCGATGATGGACGACCAGAGGAGTACATAGAGCCGTGCTCGACTTCATCTACTATCCCGTGTCCTGGATCCTGTGGGTCTGGCACAAAGTCTTCGCCGCGATCCCCTTTCTGGGGCCGGACAGCGGTTGGACCTGGGCGCTGTCGGTGGTGTTCCTCGTGTTCACCCTCCGCGCGATCCTGTACAAGCCGTTCGTCAAGCAGGTGCGTACCACCCGCCAGATGCAGGAACTGCAGCCGCAGATCAAGGCGCTCCAGAAGAAGTACGCCAAGGATCGACAGCGCCAGGCGCTCGAGATGCAGAAGCTCCAGAAGGAGCACGGCTTCAACCCGCTGATGGGATGCCTGCCCGTCCTGCTGCAGGTTCCCGTCTTCATCGGCCTGTTCCACGTGCTGCGTTCGTTCAACCGCACCGGCACCGGTTTCGGCCAGCTCGGGCTGACTCCTGAGCAGAATGCGCAGCTCGGCAACTACGCGTTCAGCCCGGAAGACGTCCAGTCCTTCCTCAGTGCCCGTCTGTTCGGTGCTCCGATCTCGTCGTGGATCACGCAGCCGATGGCGTCGCTCGAAGCCTTCGCGCCGTTCGGCGGCATTCCGACGCGCTGGGAGATCGCCGCCGTCGCAGTGCCGTTGATGGTCGTCGCCGGTATCGCCACGCACTTCAATGCGCGCGCCTCCGTCGCCCGCCAGAGTGCTCAGGCCGCCGCGAATCCGCAGGCCGCGATCATGAACAAGTTGGCCCTGTACGTCTTCCCGCTGGGTGTGCTCGTCGGTGGCCCGTTCCTCCCGATCGCCGTCATCCTCTACTGGGTCAGTAACAACATCTGGACCTACGGACAGCAGCACCTCGTCTTCCGACGTATCGACAAGGAGGAAGAGGAGAAGAAGGCTGCCGCCCTGGCACGCCGGAACGAGAACGCACCGAAGCCGGGTGCCCGACCCGACAAGTCCAAGAAGAAGGGCACGGCCGCAGCGGCAGTGTCCGATGCCGGTGACGCCCCGGTCGACGAGACCGGCGAAGTGTCGCTGCAGAAGGACTCCGCGGGTGACGCGGACACGGCAGCATCGGCTCCGAAGCCCGGTGCGACC
Organism: Rhodococcus sp. Q1; assembly: GCF_004153645.1. Lineage (NCBI taxonomy): Bacteria > Bacillati > Actinomycetota > Actinomycetes > Mycobacteriales > Nocardiaceae > Rhodococcus > Rhodococcus sp. Q1. The sequence continues at coordinate 258,001 of NZ_SDMJ01000001.1, forward strand.
GCTCCCAAGCCGGGCAGCCGCCCCAAGAACTCCAAGCGCAAGCGGCGCTGACCGAAGTAGAAGAGAGCTGAACATGGCCAGTGACCTGGACAAGGTGGAAGAGGATCTCGCGGTGGCACCCGAGGAGAGCGACCCCGCGGCGGACGCCGATCTCGATGACGACGATTACCTCATCGAGGAAGGCGAAATCGCCGGCGACTACCTGGAGCAGTTGCTCGACGTTCTCGATTTCGACGGCGACATCGACCTCGACGTCGAGGGCGACCGCGCTGTCGTGAGTATCGATGGCGGCAAGGATCTCACCAAGCTGGTGGGTCGCAACGGTGAGGTTCTCGACGCTCTCCAGGAACTCACCCGCCTCGCCGTGCAGCAGGCGACGGGTGAGCGCAGCAAGCTCATGCTCGATATCGCGGGGTGGCGCGCGGGTAAGCGTAACGAACTGTCCTCGCTGGGTGCGTCGGCCGCGAAGCGCGTGCTCGAGTCCGGTAAGCGTGAAGAGCTGGAGCCGATGACGCCGTTCGAGCGCAAGATCGTGCACGACGCCGTGGCGAAGATCGACGGTGTGTCCAGCGAGAGCGAGGGTGCGGAGCCGAACCGCCGTGTGGTGATCGTCAAGGATTGAGTCGGCCGCGCCGACCGAAGAGGGACTCTGCGTCGCCAGGGTCCCTCTTCGTTTTTCGTATCGATGCTGTGGGCCCCGATGTTGTCTCGGGTGGGTCCACAGGAAAGGATGTTTCACGTGGAACAGCACGAGGCGGAACTGTCGGCGATCGCACAGCAGGTGTTCGGGGATCGAATCGACCTTGCCGAGCGATACCACCAGTCGTTGTCGACGGCGGGTGTCGAGCGGGGACTCATCGGGCCGCGCGAGGTACCGCGCCTGTGGGAGCGGCACATTCTCAATTGCGCTGTGGTGGGTGAACTCATCCAGGAGGGTGAGACGGTCGTCGACGTGGGCAGTGGCGCCGGCCTGCCGGGTATTCCTCTCGCGCTCGCCCGTCCCGACCTCCAGGTCACTCTCGTCGAGCCGCTTCTGCGTCGCACCGTCTATCTGGCGGAATTCGTGGAATCCAACGGGATCGAGAATGTCCTCGTGGTCCGCGGCCGAGCCGAGCAGCCGAGCGTGCTCCAGGAAGCCGGCGGTGCGGATGTCGTCACCTCGCGTGCAGTCGCACCCCTCGCCAAACTCGCCAAGTGGTCACTGCCCCTCGTCCATGAGGGAGGACGGATGCTGGCATTGAAGGGCTCATCCGCTCGAGAGGAGATCGAGCGGGATCGCGACGAACTCACTCGCTTGGGCGCCGGCAATCTCGAGGTGCTCGAGTGCGGAGGTGATCTTCTTCCCGTTCCTACACTCGTCGTCAAGGCCGAGCGGATCCCGCGTCCGGCGAGACGTCGCAAGAAGCGCTGACGCAGGATCGAGCGTTCGGCAACCCCTCATCACCCTCCCTCCCCCACCGGGTCGGGAGGGTGTTGTCTTTTCGGGACGACTCGAGGAATCTACTCGAGTGCTTTTCCGGGATGAAAGGGCCATTTCCATCGTTGTCACACCAGACCCATTCACCCCAGGTAGTTTCGTCACTGTGATGTTTGACTCGACTGCGAGCGTAGGATTCTCCGAAAGTGCTTCTACGCAATGAATTTCGAGATGAGTGCCATGACTGTTGTTGCAATGCACAGCAATTCATTTTCCTCCTTCTATCGTCCTCTCCCCTTCGCTGACCGCTGTCGACGTTTCACGTGAAACATGGCGATTCCTTTCGCTGTGTTTCACGTGAAACAACCGCCGCGTCGTTTCACGTGAAACGACGCCCGGCCATGTCGTCGACGGAACCTAGAATGCGGATGGAATACTGGACCAACCGAGAATGCGTGCGCGTGCTCGGGAAGCCGGGACAGCTCCGGGCCAGGGGCTCGCATTCTCTCGTCGGCGCCTCGGCCCGCTTCGAAGCCGGGACCGGGAGGCGACGAAGATGTAGCGTGCGAACCGAGCGGATCTACGTGTAAGGAGTGTTCGATGACGGGTGGATCTGAATCCGCTGTTTCACGTGAAACCGGAGGCGTCGAGGACGACTTCTCCCCTGTGCCCTTCGACGGCTTCTCCGCTATCGACACGCCTATCGGCGCGGCCGCTCATCGCGCCACCCAGGTCCTGCATCCGAGCGAAGCCAACTCCCTACCCAAGCCTCGCGAGCGTCGCGTCTTCACGATCGCCAACCAGAAGGGCGGGGTGGGTAAGACCACCACGGCGGTGAATATCGCCTCCGCTCTCGCCGTCCAGGGTCTGTCCGTTCTCGTCGTCGACCTCGATCCGCAGGGCAATGCGAGCACCGCATTGGGCGTGCCGCACTACTCCGGCATTCCCTCGAGCTACGAGATCCTCCTCGGGGAGATCAGTGCCGCCGAGGCCGTGCAACAGAGCCCTCACAACGAACGCCTCTTCTGCATCCCCGCCACCATCGACCTCGCGGGCGCCGAAATCGAACTCGTCTCGATGGTCGCCCGAGAGAACCGTCTCCGGAACGCCCTCACGAAGGAAGCTCTCGGCGATCGCGACTTCGACTACGTGATCATCGACTGCCCGCCCTCGCTCGGCTTGCTCACGGTCAACGCTCTCGTTGCCGCGAAGGAAGTCCTCATCCCCATCCAGTGCGAGTACTACGCACTCGAGGGCGTCGGGCAGCTCCTGCGCAACATCGAGCTCGTCCAATCCCACCTCAACCCCGAACTGCACGTCTCGACCGTTCTCCTGACGATGTACGACGGGCGAACCAAACTGGCCGATCAGGTCGCTGCAGAGGTACGTGCCCACTTCGGCAGCGCGGTGCTGCGTGCCGTCATCCCCCGTAGCGTGAAAGTCTCCGAAGCTCCCGGTTACGGGATGACAGTTCTCGACTACGATCCTGGATCGCGCGGCGCGATGAGCTACCTCGACGCCGGGCGCGAGTTGGCGGCACGCGGGGCACACGAGAATCAGGGGAACGGATGAGCGCGACACGCAAGGGCGGGCTCGGTCGAGGTCTGGCAGCTCTCATCCCTACCGGACCGCCGGTGGACGCAGAGCAGAAGCCGGCCCCCGCTACCACCACTACGGCCACCGCCCCGGCCGAGCCGGACCCGGTTGCCCCTGCGTCCACCAAGCCCGCAGCGTCCGCACCTGCGAAGCCTGCTGGGGGCGGGCAGCCCACCAAGTCGGCCGCTGCGCGTCGCGCAGCGTCGTCGGTCCTGAACCTGCCGTCGTCCGGTCTGGGCACGGCCGCCGCCGACGTCATCATCGGCGACGGCAAGCCGACGACACCGGTGTTCCGGAACGAGGCGGCCCGGCCGTCCGACGACTCGGCGGAGTCGTCCACAGCGACCATCGAGAGTGAACCCCTCCCCTCCCCCGCCGGAGCGGTGTACCTCGAGATCCCGATCGGCCGGATCGAACCCAATCCGAAGCAGCCGCGTCAGGTCTTCGACGAGGAAGCACTCGCGGAGCTCGTCCACTCCATCCGTGAGTTCGGGCTCATGCAACCGGTCGTGGTCCGCCGTCTCGACGGCGACCGCTTCCAACTCGTGATGGGCGAACGTCGCTGGCGTGCCGTCCAGGAAGCCGGGCTCGACACGATCCCCGCGATCGTTCGCGACACCGAGGACGAGTCGCTGTTGCGCGACGCGCTGCTGGAGAACATCCACCGGGTGCAACTCAACCCCCTCGAAGAGGCAGCGGCATATCAGCAGTTGCTCGAGGAGTTCGAGGTCACCCACGAGGAACTTGCCGGCCGGCTCGGTCGATCGCGACCGGTCATCACGAACATGATCCGCTTGCTCAAGCTGCCGGTCGCGGTGCAACGGCGAGTGGCGGCCGGGGTGCTGTCGGCCGGGCATGCGCGCGCCCTGCTGGCGCTCGAGGCCGGTGCCGACGCCCAGGAAGCACTCGCCGCACGCATTGTCGCCGAGGGTCTGTCCGTGCGTGCGACGGAAGAAGCCGTCGTGCTCGCCAACCGCAACGACACCCCCGACGCTCCGCAGCAGAAGCGCCGGAAACCCATCCAGATGCCCGGACTGCAGGATGTCGCGGAGCGGCTGTCGAACTCCTTCGATACGCGCGTCACCGTGAGTCTCGGCAAGCGCAAGGGCAAGATCGTGGTGGAGTTCGGTTCGGTCGACGACCTCGAACGCATCGTGAAGATGATGGAGTCGCAGACCGACCTTTCTTGACTCCTCGTCGGGGCAGGACAACAGTCTGTAGACGAAAGACGTGGAGGCGAACTATCCCGTGTCGACTCGAGTGTCACCGCTCACGCTGAGTGCGATCGAGCAGTTGCCTGCTCATGCGCGGCGATGCGTGTTCTGGGAGATCGATCCCACCGCGTCGCCCGACCTGCAACACTTCGCCGACCCCGAGTTCGAGAAGGAAGCATGGCTGTCCATGGTCCTTCTCGAATGGGGGTCGTGCGGCCAGATCGCGACGATCGGCGACAAGGCCGCGGGGTGCGCGCTCTACGCTCCCCCGGGCATGGTTCCCCGCTCGCAGGCCTTCCCCACCGCACCCGTCAGCGCCGACGCGATCCTGCTGACGTCGATGCGGACCGAGCCGCATGCCGCCGACCTGAACGTCGGTGCCGACCTTGTTCGGGGTGTCGTCGCCGATCTCGTTCGGCGCAATGTTCGTGCCATCGAGGCCTTCGGAATCCGGCACGGCGCCGACGCCGAGGCCGGCGATGTGCCGCACGCGACGGCCGCACTCGGATGCTCCGACACGGAGTGCATGATCGACGCCGACTTCCTCGAGGACATGGGCTTCGAGGTCGTCGCACCGCACCACCGATATCCGCGTCTGCGTCTCGAACTCGACCGCGACCACGAATGGAAGATCGCCGTGGAGGCCGCGCTCGACAGGCTCCTCGAGGAGTCCTCTCTCACCATCGCGGATCTGACCGCAGGGTCGCCGGTGGGCGCCCACTGACGTCCTCCGGGACATCGATCGCCCTCCGGGACACAGAGGAAAAGGACCGCTCCGCAGCGTATGCGGAGCGGTCCTTTTCTCGTGTGTGGTCCGGTCAGCGACTGTCCGAGATGGAGAGCTCTTCGGCGAGCAACTCGGCGAAGGTATAGGTGCCGGTCGGCTGGTCGTCCTGGCCGAGCAGGTACAGCCGCTTCACCGCGATGAGGATCGCCTCGGCGATGATGTCGCGGCTGCGCGGATCGGCGAGCAACGTGGCGTCGTGCTCGTTGGTGAGGTAACCGAGGTCGATCTGGACCGTGGGCATGTTGGTCAGGCGCAGCAGGTCCCAGGTGCGGCCGTGGCTACGGCAGTCCTGCAGGGTCGTGCGGGCGACGATCTCGCGCTGGATGTAGCCGGAGAGCACCTGGCCGATCATCGATTCGGAACCGTGCGAGTTGCCGTAATGGAAGCTCGCGATTCCGTTCGCGGCGGGGCTGCGACTCGCATCGCAGCGCAGCGAAAGCATGAGGTCGGCGCCGAAGGCGTTGGACGTGCCCGCGCGTTCGACGTCGGTCGGATTCACGTGGTACGGCCGCGACAGGAAGGTCTCCATGCCCGTCGCCGCCATCCGGCCCTCGAGTCGCCGCGCGAGATCCCACAGGATGTCGGCCTCCGAAATGGGGCCGTGAGGGCTCGGCACGATGATGCCGTGGGTGTTGCCTCCGAGACCGGGGTCGATGACGATGCGCTTGCCGCTGAGCTGTGGCCCGGAGCGGCGGACGATTTCTTCCTCGCTGATCGCGTGGGGCGAACCACCCGACACGCGGGTGCCGAGCAGTTCGAGCGCGCGCAGGGTCTCGGCACCGCAGATGCCGTCGGAGGCGAGGCCGATCTCGCGCTGGAAGGAACACAGCCCTTCGTGCGTCTTCGGACCGAAGTAACCGTCCACGCGGTCGACGTAGAAGCCGAGATCTTGCAGACGGGTCTGCAGGGCGGCGACATCGTCTCCGTAGAGCGGAGCGGAGAGCTGATACATCAGGGTGCGCGCACCGAGTTTGTACGCCGCTTCCTTCAACGAGCGATAGGTCGCGGGTCCGACGATCCCGTCGACGAGCAGACCGCGCTGCTGCTGGAATGCACGCACAGCTCCGTCGAGTTCACGATCGAACGGGACGTCCGATCCCATCCAGTCGCCCGACTCCTCGGGCTCGTTGTGAAGGAATCCCAGGCCGGCCAAGGTGCTCCGGATCTCGGCGACAGCCGGACCGTGGTCGCCGTGACGAAGAGGGCGCATGTATCGGGCCTTTCCGTGCTGACCGGATCGGTGCCCGGCATGAGGGCTGGGCAGCATCGAACGGGGGTGGATGAAGGATGTGCCCGTGCAAACGGACTCACGGGCACATCCGAGCGTTGATCCTGGGACGGTACTACAGGACGTCCGCGAGGTCCCGAAGCAACGCCGCCTTACCCTTGGCCCCCACGATCGTCTTCGTGGGCTTGCCGCCGGAGAAGAGGATCATCGTAGGGATCGACATGACCTGATAGTCGCGGGCGGCCGACGGGTTGGCGTCGATGTCGAGCTTGGCGACGGTCAGCTTGTCGCCGTGCTCGGCCGCGATCTCCTCGAGAACCGGAGCGACCATCTTGCACGGACCGCACCAGGTGGCCCAGAAGTCGACAAGGACGGGCTTCTCGGACTGCAGTACGTCTTCGACGAACGACGAGTCGGTGATGGTGACGGTGTTGGCGTTGTTGTCGGCCACGTAGGTCTCCTGAATCTGGGGATGGAATGTGGAACGGGGGTGGATCAGGCTTCGGCGAGCGTGGGGGCGGCGACCTCGCGGTTCGCGACCAGCCAACGCTCTGCGTCGATGGACGCCGAGCATCCGGTGCCGGCGGCGGTGATCGCCTGACGATAGGTGTGGTCGACGAGGTCGCCGGCGGCGAAGACACCCGGCACGGACGTCGCGGTGGACGGCGCCGAGACCTTCACATAGCCCTCGTCGTCGAGGTCGACCTGACCCTTGACGAGCGAGCTGCGCGGGTCGTGGCCGACGGCGACGAACAGGCCGGTGACCGGGAGGTCGCTGCGCTCGCCGGTGACCGTGTCCTCGAGGACGAGGTTCGTGACGCTGTTCTCGCCCTGCACCTCGGCGACCCTCGCGTTGGTGACGAAGCGGATCTTCTCGTTGGCACGGGCGCGCTCGAGCATGATCTTCGACGCGCGGAACTCCTCGCGGCGGTGGATGAGGGTGACGCTGCGGGCGAAGCGCGTCAGGAAGGTCGCCTCCTCCATCGCGGAGTCGCCACCGCCGACGACGGCGATGTCCTGGTCGCGGAAGAAGAAGCCGTCACAGGTGGCGCAGGCGGAGACGCCGCGGCCGAGCAGTTGCGACTCACCGGGCACGCCGAGATAACGCGGTTCGGCACCCATCGCGAGGATGACGGCGTGGCTGCGGTAGGTCTCGCCGTTGGCAACGACCGTCTTGACCGAGCCCGTCAGGTCCATCTCGTCGACGTCCTCGGTGCGCAGATCGGCGCCGAAACGCAGTGCCTGCTCGCGCATCTGATCCATGAGCTCCGGGCCCATGATCCCGTCCTTGAAACCCGGGAAGTTCTCGACCTCGGTGGTGGTCATGAGCTCCCCACCGAACTGGGTTCCCTCGAAGACGAGCGGGGAGAGTTCGGCGCGGGCCGCGTAGACCGCGGCGGTGTATCCGGCCGGTCCCGAACCGACGATGATGAGGTCGTGAATCGTGGGCGAGGTCGTCATGCGGCGAAGCCTTCCGGTTGGGTGATTCGGGGGCGCAAGAACTGCCGGCGGTCCGGCCGAAACCGGACGGCAGCCTACAGATACTGTCAACACCAGGGTAAACGGTGTTGTTCCCCTCCGACCGTGCGTCCCGCCACAGACGTCCTGTACGGAGCTCGGACGGTCGCGCTCGATGCGACCGCCGCTCGCTCAGACCGCGTCGGGTACGTCCCGCAGCGTCTCGCGGATCACACAGTGCGTACCGGTGTAGATCGTCGGCATGCACTTGTTGCAGTGGATGCACAGACCTTCCCGGGCCGAGTTGTCCTCGAACTTGCGCACGAGATACGGATCACGCAGCAGCGCGCGGCCCATGGCGACGAACTCGAATCCCTCGTCGAGTGCCGTCTCGATGGTGTCGAGTCGGTTGATGCCGCCGAGCAGGATCAGTGGCAGGGACAGCTCGGACCGGAACTGACGTGCCATCGGCAGGAAGAAGGCCTCCTCGAACGGGAGCTTCGGGAAGATCTTCGGTCCGTAGACCCTGAGTCCCCAGCCGACGACCTTCGGCTGCGACTCCTGGAACTCCTTCATCGGCACGTCGCCGCGGAAGAAGTACATCCCGTTGAGCAGCGAGCTGCCGCCCGTGAGCTGCATGGCGTCGATGGTGCCGTCGGACTCGATGAGCTTGGCCATGGGCAGCGACTCGTCGAGCCACAGACCCTGGGGTACGCCGTCGGTCATGTTGAACTTCGCGATGACGGCCACCCTCTCCCCCACTGCCGTGCGGACGGCCTCGAGCACACGACGCGGGAAGGCGGTGCGGTTGGCGATGCTGCCGCCGTACTGGTCGGAGCGCTTGTTGAGATTCGGGCTCATGAAAGAGCTCAGCAGATAGTTGTGGCCGAGGTGGACCTCGACGGCATCGAATCCGGCCTCGACGGCGAAGCGCGCGGCGCGGGCGTAGTTCTCGACCACCCGGTCGAGCTGCTCGAGTGTCGCGCCGCGGACGAGCCCCATGGCGGGGGCACTGATGCGCGTGGACGGTGCGAGCGTCTTCATCTTGTTGGAGATCTGGTTGGCGACGAGTCCGGCGTGGCCGATCTGCGCGGACGCCAGACCGCCGGCGGAGTGCACGGCGTCGGTGAGCCGGGTCAGGCCGGGCACGGCGTCGGCGTCGAGCACGAGGGTGTCGCGGTGGACGCGGCCGTCGTGGGAGACCGAGCAGTACGCCACGGTCGTGAGGGCGGTACCGCCGCGGGCGACCTCGGCGTGGAACTCGACGAGTTCGTCGGTGATGGTTCCGCGGGGCATCACACCTTCGAAGGTCGCTGCCTTCACGATGCGGTTGCGGAGGGTGAGCGGCCCGAGTCGGGCCGGCTCGAACACGGTGGGTCGCGGCGAAGACATGCCCCTACTTTCGATGCCAGTGGTACCGTAATTACGTTTCGACTATAACGCTCGTCACAGTCTGCGCCAGATCGATTCCCACTCAGCCCTGCGACATCACGGATCCCATGCCGACCACCACTCCCGGGCGTCCTCGCGACCCCCGAATAGACAACGACGTCCTCACCGTCACCCGCGACATGCTCCGCAGTCACGGCTGGGACGGACTGAGCCTGCGTGCCATCGCCGCCCGCGCCGGTGTCGGCCGCGCCGCTCTCACCCGCCGATGGCCGACCAAGGCCCACCTGGTGCTCGACGCGCTGCTCGGATCCGCACCCGACCTGACGCCCTACGACGGCATCGATCGCAAGGGCTGGATCGAATGGGTGGTCGCCGGGAGCATCGAGCTGTTCTCACGAGCGGAGGTCCGCGCAGCGCTGCCAGGGCTCCTCGCGGCACTGCGCGACCACGACGACCTCCGCAACACGCTCTGGCGCACGTTCAGCGGGCCCAGTACCGCCCTGTTCGTCGACGGTGAGGATTCGGACGTCGAGATCGATGCCAAGGCAGTGCTCGTGATGGCGGCGGGGTCGGCGCTGTTCGCCGGGCTCATCGCCGCGGAGGACGACACGCCCGCCCTGCGCACCCGGATCCTGGAACTGCTCTCCACGGTGGCGGAACGCTGACCGGAGGCGGTGCGCCGTCAGCCGATCGTCTTCCGGGCCAACGTTGCGGGATTGTCTGCGTCGCAGTCGGTTCCGACCACCAGCGCCGTCAATGCCGGAGCGTCGGCGCCGCTCATCAGGACGAGGACGGCATCGTCGTCCCCGAACCGCACGGTGCGTGAACCGAGAGGTGCCTGCCCGGAAAAACCGTTCGCGTCCAGACATTCCCGGAGACGATCGGGGCCGCCGAGAAGACCGGGCTCGGTCTCACCGATCATCGTCCGCAGAGCGGAGGGCTCGAGCAGGGTCTCGTCCTCCGCGGCCGCGACGGGAATCCGGGCCGGATCATCGTTGCCGAGAACAGTTCCGCGCACGACCATCACGAGCATCACCGCCACCGCGGCAGCCACCCCCACACCGGCCATCGCCCACCCTCGACGCTGCGCGAGCGTCCGGGACGGGGTGGGCCGGTCTTCCGCGAGCGCCGACTCGATCCGCGCGGCGATCTCGGGCGGAATCGCTCCCTTCGACGGAGCGTCGCGCAGGGCCGACAACCGCGCCTGCGTCGCATCGAGCCGCGCCAGATACGCGACGGCCTGGGGATCGCGACGTACGAGCGGCCACAACCGGTCCGCGAACGCCTCCTCGAGGACACCCGCATGCAGATCGGCGAGCAACTCGGCGGAGAACGGCGGACGCATCCCGGCAGAGTACGACGGAGGCACCTCGGCCGAGTACGACGGGCGCATATCGTCCTCGTTCATGCGCGACTCTCCTCCGCGGCTCGGCATCTCTCACCAGAGTAAGACGGAGGCGGATCACAATCGGTTCCCGTCGGCGCGAAGGTCGTCGAGAAGGACCGCGAGCCGGCTCCGCGCGCGGGCGCACCGGCTCTTCACCGTGCCCTCCGGGATGCCGAGGCGCCGCGCGGCCTCCCGGACGGAGAAACCTTCGACGTCGACCGCGACGACAGCCGCTCGTTGCTCGGGTGGCAGTGCGAACAGGGCGGACTCGATGTCGAGTGCGACCTCGGCGTCGCGGATGGGGTCGCGGGCCGTACGCAGGTCGTGCGAATCGTCCTCGAACAGCGGGACCGTCACGCGTACGCGATTGCGGCGGATGCGATCGAGGCACGCGTTGACGACGATCGAATGCAACCAGCTGCGTACCGCGGCGTCCTCCCGGAAGCTCGACGCCCGCCGATGCGCCGCCAGCAGCGCCTCCTGCAAGGCGTCGGCTGCGTCCTCGTTCGAGTAACTGGTCCGCCGCGCGACCTGCCACAGATGGTCGTGATGTCGTGCCAGCAAGGTGGAGAAGGCGTGCCGGTCGCCCGCGACGTGTGCTGCGAGCAGTTCGACATCCGACACCACACGATCGGACGCCACCCCGTCCGCCGACACCCCGTCCGGCACAGCACAGCCGTCGTTCATACCCCCGTCGGGCACGGCGAGTTTTGCGATCCCCCCGAAAATTCGCACGCGCGGATGGTAGCCGATCCGGACGGTTCCGCCCGGCTGTCCGCGGTCAGCCTGCGGTGGTGAATTCCACTTCGGAGATGGAACTCTTGTTGCTTCCGCCGCTCGAGCTCAGATCGGTGATCCACAGCAGCACGTGCGAGGTCTGCCCGTCCGACTCGACCGGGATGGTGGTCTCACCGGAAGCCAGTGTGCCCGAACCGATCACCTGCGTCTGATCGAGCGACGTCGACTCGGAGGGAGCGCTGCGGACCTCGAGAACGGTGCCCGGCATGTCGGTGGTCACGGTCACCGAGGAGAGTTCCGATGCGTCGGCGAGCGTGAACAGAAGTCCGACACCGTTCTTCAGCGACGGAAACGGATCGAAATAGGCGTCGGTGCTCCACGAGGTGGACGGATCGCCGTCGATCGCCTGCGACGCGGTGGCCGGCGAGTCGGGTGTGCCCTGCGGGGAGAACACCGACACGGAGCGCGCCGAGACCGGAGCGGTCGCGGCGGGCCGCGGCGGCGCAGCCTCGGCCTGCCCGTCACCCGGCCCGTCCTCTGCGGGTGCCTCGGCCGTGGAGGTCAGGCCGAACTCCTGACTCGTCAGCGGGGCATCGTCGGCGTCGCCGGCGAGCAGGTTCGCGATCCACCATCCGATGAGCGCGAGCAGCAGCACCGTCGTGACACCGAGCGCGGCGAGCGCGATGAGCATCCGCTGGGAGTGCTTCTTCTTCTGTTCCAGCGCCTCGGGATCCGCGAGCGCATGGGACTCGGCGGCGGCAGCGCGCTGCCCGATCCGCAGCGCCGGGATCATCTCGGTCTTCTGGTCGACGACCGAGGCCTGATCGAGGATGTGCTGCACGGTGGCGGCGGTACGGATGCCGCCGTCCTCGGACAGGGCGCGCACCGCGACCGCCGAGATCTCGAACGGGACATCGGGACGCAGGATGCGCGGTTCCACAGGGACACCGTCCGCGTTGCGGTCGGCCTCCGGCATCCCGCCGATGGTGGCACCGCTGTGGTGCGGGGCGGGGGCACCGCCCGGAGCCGTCGGCTCACCCAGCGGCCACCGCCCGGTCATGAGTCCGTAGAGGCTCGCACCCAGTCCGCGGACGTCGGCCATCGCGTCGGCATCGGAGAACGTCGCGGGGAAGGCCAGCACGGCGTCGCCGGCGACGCTGATCCGGATACGGTCCGGGTGGTCGATCGACAGGGCGCTGCCCGCACGGTGCGTCGCCTCGGCCGCGGCCGCGAGTGCGCGGATCGCGCGGGCCGCACCGATCGGCGACGGCTCGGTGGTGGACATCTCCTTCAACGACCGGCCGGGGGTCCACTCCGAGACGACGATGCCGCCGGAGCTGCCGCGCACCACGTCGAGGACGCGGGCGAGGCCGGGCGAGTTGATCCGGCCGAGACGCAGGGTGCGCGAGAGCACGGCCTGCGGGGAATCGGGGCCGGTGCCGTCGGCTGCACGCTGCTCGGCGTCGACGAAGGTCAGCGCTACCTCACGGTCGAGCTTGACGTCGAGTGCCTGCCAGAAGCGCAGGCCGCGCGCTCCGCCGTGCGGCGCGAGAAGCCGGTAGCGGCCACCGGCGACCGAGGCGCCGGCGATGAGGTCGGGGCCGCGCATCGGGCGGCGCGGCTGGGAGGCCGGACCCGTGACGCGCATCGGCGGGAGCTGCGGGGATCCGACCGGGATGACACCCGTGTCGAGGTTCGGATCGCGCGGCGGACGGCCACCGTCCTTGCCGGCAGGTTTCTGCCGTGCGGCGGCATCGGCAGGTGTCTGCCGCGTGGCGGCATCGATGGTGGACTTGCCGGCAGCGTGGTCGTCGCTCACCCTCACTCCTTCGTTGTCGACTCGTCCACTTCCGGTGTGCAGACGCGGGTCGCCGCTGGGGGCCGCGAAGAACCGTGGTCGCCGGCTCCCGGACCGTACCTGCTGCTGATCAGGGTACGGGAGTTGTCCGTGTGCATTGCTGCGACCGGGCACGTCCCTGATGACGGGCATGACCTCTGTGATGGCGTCATAAGGTCCGACGCCGTACTCGCCGTAGTCGATACGCGGCAGCACGACGGTCTTCTCGGCATCCGATTCGGGGTAGCGCGGGCGCGGGACGCGGGCGGGTGCTTCGCCGGCGGTCGTTCCGGTGTCGGGTTCGGCCGGTGCCTCCTCGGCCGGGGCGGTACCGCGCAGCGCCGCGACCTTCCGGCGGACGGCGGCCTCGATCGCGAGGATCTCCGGCACCTTGAGCAGGTACATCCCGACCAGGGCGACGAGCACCATCAGCACACCGTCGAGCCCGACCCGCACCAGTGAGCCGATGCCCCCGAAGCGGTCGGCGAGTGCGTCGAGCTGTAGGAGACGGTCGGTCATCAGGACCACGATCGCCGCGGCCAGCGACGCGAGCACGACATGCCAGACCGTCCGGCCGACGTTCGCCATCTGCAGGTCGCCGAGCGTGCGGTGCAGCAGATAGCCGCCGATGAACGCTCCGACGGTGAACGCGATGCCGGTGGCCGCGCCGAGGAGCAGCACCACCTGTTCGTCGTTCGCCGCCACGACGGGTGCCAGTGCGGACAGACCGATCTTGACGGCGGTGATGCCGAGGATGATCCAGGTGGGGGTCCAGGCCTGTTCACGTGCGTAGAACACGCGCAGGTGGATGAGGACCAGGGCGTACGGGATGAGTGTGAACGCCGACCAGCTCACTGCCTGGCCGAGACGTTCGGCGTTGCTGCCGCCGAAGTTGCCGTAGCCGTACAGCGCGGCGCCGACCTGCGAGCCCGCGATCGTCAGGAAGGTGACGATCGGGATGAGCGAGATCATGGTGAGGCGGGTCGCGACGGACAGGTCGTCGACGACGGCCGGGGTGTCGTCCGCGGCGGCGTTGCGGCTCAGCCGCGGCATGATCGCGGTGAGCACGGTGACACCGAGGACGCCGTAGGGCAGCTGCAGCAGCAGCCACGCGTTGTTGTAGATCGCGGGACCGGCTTCGTCGGCGCCCGACGACACGCGGGTCGCGAAGACCATGCCGGCCTGGCTGATCAGCACGTACAGCACGATCGCGGCGGCCATGCCACCGAACTGCCGGAGCCGGTCGTCGAGACCCCACAGCGGCCTGAGATCGATGCCCTCGCGGCGGAGCGCGGGTACCAGGCACATCGCCTGCGTCATCACGCCGAGCAGCACACCGACACCGAGGACGAGCAGTTTCGGATCGCTCATCCGGACCGGATCGAGGGTGATCTCACCCGGCATCAGGTAGTAGATCACCAGCACGGTGAGCACCACGAGGTTGTTGCACACCGGGGCCCACGCGCCCGGCTTGAACACCTGCCGGGTGTTGAGGATGCCCGTGAACAGGCCCGACAACCCGTAGAACATGATCGCGGGCAGGAGCAGGTACGACAGCGCCGTGGTCAGCGACGTCGACACCTTGCCGGACTCGTCGAGGAAGACGTGGGTGGTGAGGACCGGTGCCGCGGCCACGGCGAGAACCGTGGCGGTACCGAGCAGCACGAGCGCCGCGGTGAACAACCGGCGGACGAAGGCCTCACCGCCGTCGGGGTCCTCCCTCTCGGCCCGCACCAGCACCGGAACGACGATCGAGGTCAGGACGGCACCGAGTACCAGCTCGGAGATCATGTTGGGGATCTGGTGCGCCACGGTGAAGGACGACGCGACGCTCGCACCGAGCAGGGTGAGGACGAGCAGCTGCTTGAGGAAGCCGGTGATACGGCTGACCAGGGTCGCGACGGCGATGGAGCCGGTCGCCGCCAGCAGACTCTGCGGCTTGCGGCGACCCGCACCGGCACCCGTGACGTCCGGTGACGTGGTGGGCGAGTCGGGTGGCCCCGGGTTCGGGTGTGTCTCCACGTCGTCCCGTGTGGAGTTCCCGGTCATTTCTCATACCCTTCGTCGGCTGGGTCCGGCTCTCCCCGGAACCGGTGCAGAAGTCGCCTGCCCGCCAGGAACAGCAGAAGCGCTCCTGCACACCCCGTGACGACGGCGAGGATCCGGCCGTACGCATTGGAACGTACCGTCACCGTCGTCGGGCTGCCGAGCGGCAGGCCGGACTCGGTGGTGAGCGCGAACTCCAGTTCGAGTTTCCGCGAGTCGCTGATCTGCGCCGGCACGGTGAGGGTGCGGCTGCCGCGCGGCGGGAGCTGGGTGGGCCCGATATCGGTGACGTCCACTGCGGCGGGCACGTCTACCTGCAGGCGCACGGTGATGCCCACGGGCAGGTCGTTGCGGGCCGTCAGCAGCAGCGGACTCTGTTCGGACGTGAGGGTGTAGACACCGCCGGTGGAGATCACCGTCACGGCGTCGTAGATGTCGTCGACGGCCTCGCGCACCTCGGCGGCGCGGTGCTCGCCGGTCGCATAGGCGCCGTCGGCGTCGTCGCCGCGACGACCGGCCAGGGTCATCGCGCGCAGCAGGTCCTCGCGCAGCGGGGCGGTGAACTGCTGCGGGGTGAGCTGGGCCTGCGGGTCCTCGACCAGCGCGGTCTGGATCGCGTCGAGGCGGTGGATCTGTTCCTCGGCCTCGGACACGACGGCAGCCGAGGCACCGTCGGTGATCGCCTGCTCGGGATAGACGAGCAGCGAGGCGGTCGGATCGTTCGCGGTGCTCGCGGCCGCGTCGACGAGCGCGGCGAAGGGGCGGGGCGTGGTCAGACCCGACCGGACGAGCGTGGAGAGCATGGACAGCACGGCGGCGGCGTCGTCCGGTGACGCCGACCAGTTCTGCGGCGGCGCGAACAGCACCGATCGGCCCGCGGCCGGCGGTGCCTCCCCGGTGGCCTCGCTGACCGTCGGCACCAGTGCGGGCCAGGCCAGCGCCCCGAGGGAATCCTGCAGGCGGGCCGTGGAGGAGTCGCGGGTCAGGTCGTAGCGCGCCGCGGCGGGGACGAAGGAGGGTGTCTGCGGGTCGGTGCCCATTCCCGCCAGCGCCGCGGAACCGGACGAGTCGAACAGGGCGGCGGTGAGGCCGGAGACACCGGAGATCCGGAAGCCGTTGCCACCCGGCGCGGTGGACGCCGATGTGGTGCCGGCGAGCAGGGCGCGACCGCCTTCGACGGCGTTGTCGGACAGCAGGGCGGTCACCGGGCCGTCGGCGGTGAGCATCGATCCGGTCTTCTCGGTGAGGACACCGGCGTCGGGCCACACCACGCCCGGGGTGGAGGTGATGCCGAGGATCGAATCGACGATCGCTGCCGGTGACCCGAGCGCCGATTCGGTGAGCGACGAGTCGGCGAGGTCGGCGAGGGCGGTGAGATCGGCCTGGGCGAACGGCACCGCCATCGTGCAGGTCGTCGCAGCGAGGGCGCGCAACCGCCCGAGCCAGGAGACCGCGGCGTCCGTGCCCGTTCCCGGCCGTGCGTCGCCGGTCGGTTCGCTCGGGTCGTCGACCACCAGATAGTCGCGTGTCATGTTGGCCACGGTCACGAGGAGATCCGGATCGACGGCCAGGCACAGTCCCTCGAGGACGCGGGGCTCGGTGCGAGCGGTGTCTTCGACGGCGCGCAGCAGGCCGTCCAGCCGCCCGCCCTCGGCGAGCGAGACCGCGAGGTCGTCGTCGATCAGCCGTACGGGTTCGGCGCCGGAACCGGCCACGCCGGCGGCGAGCCGGGGCCGGTCGGCCAACGGCCACAGCATCGTGACCGCGGCGGGGCGGGACACATCGGGAGGCACGGCGGGGAACGACTTCTCGTCGCTGTCGAGCAGACCGCCGTCGGACGAGCGGGTCGTGCCCCGCGACCCGCCGTTCCCTGTTCCGGTCTCCTCGGCGATCTCGTCGCTCGCGGGAACCGCGAGGACGGGCAGCAGGAAGCGTGCATCGTCGAGCCGGGCCGCGCCGCCGTACTCGGGGACCCCGTTGACGTTCACCAGCAGCGGGTAGACGCCGGGAGTGTCGATGTCGAGCGAGGGAACCAGGTCGGAGCGCAGCGGCAGTTCGAGTTCGAAGTCGGTGCGCTCACCTTGTTCCAGCCGGTCGGCGACCTCCTCGAACTCGCCGACGGTGTCGAATCCGGCCTGGTCGAGGGACAGCGAGGTGCGCAGGGCCGCAGAATCCGAGATCACCGGTGCGCGCTGCAGCCGCACCCAGACGTCCTCGACGTCCCGGTCGCCGATGTTCGTCACCGTGCCGCGAACCCTGACGACGGACCCACTCGTGAGCGTGACGGTCTGCGGCGTCACCTCGTCGATGCTCAGCTCGAGGAAACGCGGCTGGTCGGGGTCGGTCTGCGCCGCCGCCGGATCCGCCGTCGCCGTCGGGAGAAGAGCCGCCGGCAGGAAAGGCGTCACGCCTGCCGTTGTGAGGACGAGTACGAGCACGGCGAGCACCGCGGCGCCCGCCCGGGACACCACCACCGTCATCCGCGTGGGGCCCCCGGTTCGTCGACGTCGGGGAGTCGCTTCTGATCCATCTCGGCGATGAGCCGATCGGCGATGTCCGCGAGTTTGCGCTCGTCGGCGTATGCCAGACGGTTCCGCAGTTCCCGCAGCGGCACCCACGCCACCTCGGTGACCTCGACGTCCGCGTCGGAGAGTTCTCCGCCCAGATAGCGCAGCAGGTAGTGGTGCACGGTCTTGTGGACCCGGCGTCCCTCGGTGACGAACCAGTAGTCGATGCTGCCCAGCTCGGCCAGGACCGTACTGCGCACCCCGGTCTCCTCGTGGACCTCGCGCATCGCGGTTTCCTCGGCGGTCTCACCCTGCTCGATGTGACCCTTCGGCAACGACCACAGCAGGCGGCCCCGGCGGTCGGTGCGGCCGATCAGCGCGGCACAGAGTTTCTCGGGCGGACCGCCGAGTCCGTCGACCACCAGACCTCCCGCGGAGGTCTCGCGGACGGTCCGCATGCGGGGTCCGGGCGAAGCGGACGAACCGGGTGAAGCGCCGTGAGCGGTCTTCTTGGTGCCCGCGCCACGCCGCCGCGAGCTGCGGCGGTTACGGTTGGCACGTTCGGCGGGCGACACCTCATAGATAGTAGATGGACCGACGTCGGTCCCGGCTCAACCACACGAACGTGCTGCTCGGTAAGGTGCAAAGACGTGAACTCCCCCACCGCGGACACCGACCGTCGTACCCGGCTGCTCGCCGGAGCCGAGGCCACTCTGCGTGATCTGTCCGACATCCTCGCCCCGCTGGGTG
Organism: Rhodococcus sp. Q1; assembly: GCF_004153645.1. Lineage (NCBI taxonomy): Bacteria > Bacillati > Actinomycetota > Actinomycetes > Mycobacteriales > Nocardiaceae > Rhodococcus > Rhodococcus sp. Q1. The sequence continues at coordinate 276,358 of NZ_SDMJ01000001.1, forward strand.
CTCGGTTCGCCGACGCCGGACACGAGCTGTATCTCGTCGGTGGCAGCGTGCGCGACGCGCTGCTCGGTCGCCTCGGCACCGATCTCGACTTCACCACCGACGCGCGTCCGGAGGTCGTGCAGGAACTGCTGCGCGGATTCGTCGACCATCAGTGGGACACCGGCATCGACTTCGGCACGATCAGTGCGGTGAAGGGACTCGAGCAACTCGAGATCACCACCTTCCGCAGCGACGCCTACGACCGTGTCACGCGCCACCCCATCGTGAAGTACGGCACGAGTCTCGAGGACGATCTCGTGCGCCGCGACTTCACCGTCAACGCGATGGCCGTGCGCATCGGAGCGGACGGCGCGGGCGAGTTCGTCGACCCCCTCGGCGGCATGGACGCCTTGCTCGCCGGCGTGCTCGACACCCCCGCGAAGCCCGAGGACTCCTTCCACGACGACCCGTTGCGCATGCTCCGTGCGGCGCGCTTCGTCTCCCAGCTCGGATTCGCCCTCACCGAGCGCGTGCACACCGCGATCGTCGCCATGGCCGACGAGATCCTGCGGATCAGCGCGGAACGGGTGCAGGCCGAGCTCGACAAGCTGATCCTCGGCGACTACCCGATCGAGGGCATCGACACGATGGTCGAGACGGGGCTCGCGCAGCGGGTGATCCCCGAGATCCCCGCGATGAAACTCGAGATCGACGAGCACCACCAGCACAAGGACGTCTACTGGCATTCGCTGACCGTGCTGAAGCAGGCCATCGATCTCGAGGACGGCGACCCCGATCTCGTCCTACGGTGGGCCGCGCTGCTGCACGACATCGGCAAGCCCGGCACCAAGCGCAACGAGCCGCACGGCGGCGTCAGCTTCCACCATCACGAGGTGGTCGGCGCGAAACTCGTGCGCAAGCGCATGCGCGCGCTCAAGTACTCGAAGCAGATGATCGAGGACGTGAGCCGCCTGGTGTTCCTGCACCTGCGCTTCCACGGATACGGCAAGGGCCAGTGGACGGATTCGGCGGTCCGCCGATACGTGCACGATGCCGGGCCGCTGCTGCCGAAGCTCCACAAGCTCGTGCGCGCCGACTGCACGACCCGCAACAAGCGTCGTGCCGCTGCCCTGCGGTCCACCTACGACGGACTCGAGGAACGGATCGAGCGGATCGCCGCCGAGGAGGATCTCGCCAAGGTGCGGCCCGATCTCGACGGCAACGCGATCATGGAGCTTCTCGGGATCCCCGCAGGCCCGACGGTCGGCAAGGCGTGGACCTATCTCAAGGAGCTCCGGCTCGATCGCGGTCCGCTCGAGCGCGACGAGGCCGAGGCCGCGCTGCTCGAGTGGTGGGCGCACCAGCAGAAGGCCTGACCTCACACCGCCGTGACGGCGTCATCTCACACCGCCGTGACGGCGTCATCTCACACCGCCGTGACGGCGAGGTGAGCCAGATGTCACCGTGTGCTCACCGCGGGTGACGCCACGGCAACACCTGTTCTCCAGCATGGACACCGGCGTAGTCGAGACGGTGTCGAGGAGTTGCGGGATGCAGGACGAGATCACCACGGTGAAATCCACCTGCTCCTACTGCGGTGTGGGATGCGGGATGCTCCTCGACGTCGCCGTCGATCCGGTGACGGGCGATCGACGAGTGGTGAGGGCATACGGAGACAAGGATCATCCGGCCAACAGGGGACGGTTGTGCACGAAGGGCGCGACGAGCGCCGAGATGCTCGCCGCCGGGGGCCGGCTCGAGACGGCGTGGCTGCGCAGCGAGCGGTCCGACGCCCTACCTTCCGAGCACGCAGCCGACCTCGCACCGTTTCCTCTCGACGATGCGATCGCCGAAACCGCGCGGCGCCTGAGCGGCATCGTCGCGGCCCACGGCCCCGATGCGGTGTCCCTCTACGTCTCGGGACAGATGTCGCTCGAGGCCCAGTACCTCGCGACCAAGCTCGCGAAGGGATACCTGCGCACCTCGTACATGGAGTCGAACTCGAGACTGTGCATGGCCGGCGCCGCGACCGGCTACAAGCAGTCGCTCGGATCCGACGGCCCACCCGGCTCGTACGAGGACTTCGACCATGCCGACGTCTTCTTCGTGTCGGGTTCCAACATGGCCGACTGCCATCCCATCCTCTTCCTCCGCATGATGGATCGGGTCAAGGCGGGAGCGCGACTGATCGTCGTCGATCCGCGACGCAGCGCGACCGCCGACAAGGCCGACCTGTTCCTGCAGATCACGCCGGGCACCGACCTGGCGTTGCTCAACGGACTGCTGCACCTGATCGTCGAGAACGGGCACGTCGACCGCGCCTTCGTCGAGGAGTTCACCGACGGCTGGGACGCCATGGAGTCCTTCCTCGTCGACTACCCACCGCACCTCGTCGCCGAGGTCACCGGTCTGGCCGAGGCCGACATCCGCACGGCGGCGCAGTGGATCGGCGAGGCCGGCGAGTGGATGAGTTGCTGGACGATGGGTCTGAACCAGAGCACCCACGGCACGTGGAACACCAACGCGATCTGCAATCTGCACCTCGCGACCGGGGCGATCTGCCGCACCGGCAGTGGGCCGTTCTCCCTCACCGGCCAGCCCAACGCCATGGGTGGCCGCGAGATGGGATACATGGGGCCGGGCCTGCCGGGGCAGCGCAGTGTCCTCTCCGACGACGACCGCGCGTTCGTCGAGGACCGCTGGTCGCTGCCGCGCGGCACGCTGCGCACCGCGGGCGGCGGCGGCACCGTCGACATGTTCGAACGGATGGCGGCCGGAGAGATCAAGGCGTGCTGGATCATCTGCACCAATCCCGTGGCGTCGATAGCGAATCGGTCCACCGTTCTCGAGGCGCTCGGGAAGGCCGACCTGGTGATCGTGCAGGACGTCTATCGTGAGACCGAAACGGCTTCGTACGCAGATGTTCTCCTCCCCGCTGCTCTGTGGGCCGAATCCGAGTACGTCACCGTGGGATCCGACCGCACCGTCAATCTCCTGCAGCAGGCCGTCGAACCCGTCGGCGAGTCGCTGCCCGACTGGAAGATCATCGCGCGGGTCGCGCAGGAGATGGGTTTCGGCGATGCCTTCGACTATTCGAGTGCCGAGGAGATCTTCGAGGAGATCACCGGATTCGCGAACCCGCAGACCGGATACGACCTGCGCGGCATGACCTACGACCGCCTGCGGGAAGGGCCGGTGCAGTGGCCGTGCCCGCCGCAGTCGACCGAGACCCGGCACCCCGTCCGCTATCTCAACGACGGGACGAGCCGGACGCCGGTGGTGCGCGAGGACGGTTCCGGACCGCGCCTGGCGTTCGCGACCCCCGACGGCCGTGCCCGTTTCTTCCCGCGACCGCACATGCCCGCCGCGGAGATGCCCGACGACGAGCACCCGTTCGTCCTGAATACCGGACGGGTCCAGCACCAGTGGCACACCCTCACCAAGACGGGGAAGGTCGAGAAACTCACCAAGCTGAATCCCGGGCCGTTCGTCGAGATCAATCCCGAGGACGCCCGACGCCTGTCGATCGTCGAGGGTGATCGCGTCGAGATCGCGTCGCGTCGGGGACGGGCCGTACTGCCCGCCGCCGTCACCGATCGGGTGCTGCCCGGTAATTGTTTCGCGCCCTTCCACTGGAACGACCTGTTCGGCGACGACCTCGCCGTCAACGCCGTGACGAACGACGCCGTCGACCCGGTCTCGCTGCAACCCGAGTTCAAGGTCTGCGCCGTATCGGTGCGGAAGGGCGCGGGCGGAATCGAACCGGTACTCGAGGGCGGCTCGGTGATCGATCGCCTCGAGACGGTGCTGGGGCTCGAGAGCATTCCCGCGCCGACCTTCGACGACGCCGAACGCGGTTATCTCGCCGGGTTGCTCGCCGGACTCAGAACTACGGATGTCACTGCGACACCGGTACTTCCCACGACCGCGCCGTTCCCGGCCGACAAGCGCGCCTGGGTCGACGGGTTGCTCGCCGGAATGTACGTGCACTCGGTTCCGGTTCCCGGCGCGGCCCCAGGCGAGACGGTGCCGGACGGGCCGGCCGTCGTGGTGGCCTGGGCGTCGCAGACCGGCAACGCCGAATCCTTCGCGGCGAGTTGCGCACAGCGGCTCCGCGATGCCGGTCGAGCGGTGCGCTCGGCGGGACTGAACGAACTCGACATCGCGACGCTGGCGGACATCGAGGAATTCGTGGTCGTCACGAGCACCTTCGGCGACGGCGACCCGCCCGACAACGGCGGTTCGTTCTGGCGGGCACTCGACGCCGACACCGCACCCGTTCTGTCCGGAATGCGCTACGCGGTACTGGCTTTCGGTGACTCGAGTTACGACGATTTCTGCGGATTCGGACGTCGCGTCGACGACCGTCTGAGTGTTCTCGGCGCGACCCGCCTGACCGGGCGTGTCGACTGCGAACCCGGAGAGGACGAGCGCGCACAGAACTGGCTCGAGTCGCTCGTACCGATGCTGGGATGCTCGACGGCCCCGGTTGCCTCGGCCGCGCCGGCTCCGGTCTCTCCCGTCTACACCCGCAACTCGCCGCTCGTCACGCGGATCACCCGCAATATCGCACTCAGCGGCGCGGGTTCGGCGAAGGACGTGCGCCAGTTCGGATTCGAGATCTTCGATCCCGCATTCGAATACGAGGCCGGCGACGCCCTCGGGGTGATGCCGACGAACGGCCCGGAAGCCGTCGACGAATGGCTCCAGGTCACGGCCCTCGACGCGGAGACCGCCGTCGAACTCGGCGACCGTCCCACCGTGCCGCTGCGGGAGGCCGCGACGCGTCACCTCGACATCACCCGGGTGACACCGGAACTGCTCCGGTTCGTGCAGAAGCAGAGCGGCAGTGCCGAACTCGCGAAGCTGCTGCGACCGGGCAACAAGATCGAGCTGCAGCAGTGGCTGTACGGGCGGCAGGCGATGGACGTCATCGCCGAGTACCCGTTCAAGGCACCCTGGGTCGAATGGAAGGAGCTGCTCGGTCGTCTTCGCCCGCGCCTGTACTCGATCTCGTCGAGCCCCAGGACGAATCCCCGCGAGGTGCAGCTGACGGTGTCGGTGGTGCGCTACGAGTTCGAGGGTCGCTCCCGGGCGGGCGTGTGCTCGTCCTTTCTCGCCGATCACAGCAAGGGCATGGACATTCCGATCTTCGTGCAGCGTAACGAACACTTCCGGCCGCCGGCGGCGGAGACCGACATGATCATGGTCGGTCCGGGCACGGGCATCGCGCCGTTCCGTGGTTTCCTCCACGATCGTCGCGAGGCCGGGCACACGGGCCGCAACTGGCTGTTCTTCGGTGACCAGCAAGCCGAGACCGACTATCTCTACCGCGACGAGATCGAGTCGATGCACGAGGGCGGCTTCCTCACCGAACTGGCCCTGGCGTTCTCCCGCGACCAGCGGCAGAAGATCTACGTGCAGGACCGGATGCGCGAGCACGGCGCGCAGGTGTGGAAGTGGCTGCAGGACGGCGCTCACTTCTACGTGTGCGGCGATGCCGGACGTATGGCGAAGGACGTCGACGCGGCCCTGCGCGAGGTGGTGCAGACCCACGGACGGCTCGACCGGGACGCCGCCGCGGCGTACGTCGAGCAGATGGCCGCCGACAAGCGGTACGTCCGCGACGTCTACTGATTCCCTTGTTTGTCCGCAGACGCGGATATAACGTGTCGTTCATGACGTATATGCGGAGTCGAGAGTGACTGCGATCCGGATCCGCGAGGCCGCGTCGCTGCTGGGAGTCAGCGACGACACGGTCCGCCGCTGGATCGACCAAGGGCTGCTGCAGGCCGGCAAGGACTCCGCCGGACGCAAGACCGTCGACGGCGGCGAACTGGCCGAGTTCGCGCGCACCCAGGCGGCCTCCGGCCCCGACCTGCTCGGGGTGGGCAGCTCCGCCCGCAACCGCTTCGTCGGACTCGTCACGCGCGTCGTGTCCGACACCGTCATGTCGCAGGTGGAGATGCAGTGCGGTCCGCACCGGGTCGTCTCGCTCATGAGCACCGAGGCCGTGACCGAACTCGGTCTCGAGCCGGGCAGCATCGGTGTGGCCGTCGTGAAGGCGACCACCGTCATCGTCGAGACACCCGGAGGGTCCGAATGAGGCGCCGGGCGCTCGCCGTGCTCGCTGCCGCTGCGGCGCTGACGTCGTGCGGCAGCGGTGGAGGGGACCCGGAGGTCCTCACGGTCTACGCGGCGGCCTCGCTTCGGGCTCCGTTCACCGAGATCGCAGAACGATTCGAGCAGACGAACCCCGGAGTGACGGTGGAGTTCTCCTTCGCCGGCTCGTCCGATCTCGAGACCCAACTCGAGCAGGGCGCACCGGCCGACGTCTTCGCCTCCGCCGACACCCGCACGATGGATTCCGCCGTCGAGGCCGGACTCGTTACCGGTGAACCGATCCCGTTCGCGACCAACACGCTCACGATCGTCACCGAACCCGGGAACCCCGAGAACATCACGTCGTTCGCCGATCTCACCGGAAAGGGTGTCTCGGTGGTCGTGTGTGCGCCTCAGGTGCCGTGCGGTGCGGCCACCACGCGACTCGAGGAGGCTGCCGGTACCGACCTCGAGCCGGTGTCCGAGGAGTCGTCGGTGACCGACGTGCTCGGCAAGGTCACCTCGGGTCAAGCCGATGCCGGTCTGGTCTACGTCACCGACGCGACGAGAGCCGGCGAGACCGTCTCCGTCGTCTCCGTTCCGGAGGCTGCGGAGATCGTCAACGTCTATCCCATCGCAAGGCTGTCGGATTCCGGCAACGCCACTCGCGCCGATGATTTCGTGCGCTTCGTCACCGGTGCGGACGGCCGGGCAGTCCTCGCCGATGCGGGCTTCGGTATACCGTGACCGCGACGGGACTGCCCCGGTGGTTGTTCGTCCCCGCCGCGCTCGGGTTGCTGTTCGTCGTCGTGCCCCTGGTGTCGATGCTGCTCACCGTCGACTGGACGACGTTCCCGTCGCTCGTGACGTCTCCGGCGTCCCTCGACGCGCTCGCATTGAGCCTGCGCACCTCCGCGGCCGCTACGGCATTGTGCCTCGTGCTCGGCGTGCCTCTCGCGGTGGTGCTCGCGCGCAGCCCCTTCCGCTGGATATCCGTGATCCGCGGGTTCGTCCTGCTGCCGCTCGTGCTGCCACCGGTCGTGGGTGGCATCGCCCTGCTCTACACCTTCGGACGCCGGGGGCTGATCGGTGAGCATCTCCACGCGCTCGGCGTGCAGATCGCCTTCACCACCACGGCGGTCGTGCTCGCGCAGACCTTCGTCGCGCTGCCCTTCCTCGTCACGAGTCTCGAAGGGGCGCTGCGCAGCGCCGGTTCGCGCTACGAGGACGTCGCGGCCACGCTCGGGGCGCGCCCCACGACGGTCTTCCGGCGCATCACCCTGCCTCTCGTGCTACCCGGTCTCGTCTCGGGCTCGGTGCTCGCATTCGCCCGTGCCCTGGGTGAATTCGGCGCGACCCTCACCTTCGCCGGCAGCCTGCAGGGCGTGACCCGCACGCTGCCGCTCGAGATCTATCTGCAGCGGGAAACCGACCCGGACGCCGCCGTCGCCCTGTCGCTGGTACTGATTCTGGTGGCCGTCGTGATCGTCGTGGCCGTGTACTCGCGGCGGAAGGAGCGGCCGCTGTGAGCCTCACGGTGCGGGCCCGGGTCGCCGCACGCGATGTCGACGTCGAACTGGAGGTCGCGCAGGGTGAGATCGTCGCGGTGCTCGGCCCGAACGGTGCCGGAAAGTCGACCCTCCTGGGTGTGGTGTCCGGGCTGCTGCGTCCCGATGGCGGTCGCGTCGAACTGGACGGCCGCGTCCTCACCGACACCGCGACCGGTGTCGCTGTGGCTCCGCACGACCGGTCGGTGGTGCTGCTCGCCCAGCAGGCCCTGCTCTTCCCGCACCTGACCGTCGCGGGCAACGTGGAGTTCGCGCCGCGCAGTGCGGGTGTGGGCCGGCGTGAAGCCCGTGCCCGCGCCGAGAGATGGCTCCGGGAGGTCGATGCGGCGGATCTCGCCGATCGCCGCCCGCACGAACTGTCGGGTGGACAGGCACAGCGGGTCGCGCTCGCGCGTGCCCTGGCGGCCGAGCCGCACCTGTTGTTGCTCGACGAGCCGATGGCCGCGCTCGACGTCACCGCGACGCCGGTGCTGCGGTCGTTGCTGCGGCGCGTCCTGCGCGACAGCGGCCGCACGGCCCTGCTCGTCACCCACGACCCGCTGGACGTGCTCGCACTCGCCGATCGGGTGATCGTGATCGAGGCCGGCCGCATCGTCGAGGACGGACCGGTACGCCGGGTGCTGACGCGACCGCGCAGCGCCTTCGCCGCCCGCATCGCGGGGACCAATCTCGTGACCGGAACCGTACGACAGGACGCGCTGGAATCCGCGGACGGTGTCGTCCACGGTCGCGTCCACGACGACTGCGTTCCGGGCACGGCAGCCGTCGCCGTCTTCGCGCCGTCGGCGGTGGCCGTCTACACCGATGCCCCGCACGGGAGCCCTCGCAACGCCCTGCGCGTGAGGATCGCGGAACTCGAGGCGCAGGGATCGACGGTGCTCGTGCGGTCGGGTACGGGTATCGCCGCGGAGATCACGACGGCGGCACTCGCCGACCTGGACGTCCACCCGGGCGACGTCGTGTGGTTCGTCGTGAAGGCCACGGAGGTGGGGATCCATCCGGCCGCGCTGCGCTCGTGAGCGATACCACGCTGCACGCGTGATCAGCACCGCGCGCGGCGCACCGCGAGCACGGCGGCGAGGCCGATCAGGTACACGACCCCGCCTGCGACGGCCAGTGCGGGCGTGCGTCCGTCGGGATCGATCATGAAGGCCGTCACGACGATCGCGCCGAGGAAGGCGATGTTGAAGACGGTGTCCTGCAATGCGAAGACGCGTCCTCTGCGGGCGTCGTCGATGTCGATCTGCATCGCCGCATCGCCGGTGAGTTTGATGGTCTGACCGGCGAGACCGAGCAGGAATGCCGCGGCGAGCAGTGGTCCGGCCGCCACGGTGGTGACGAGCGTGAACTGGACGATCGCGGCGGCGATCAAGCCGAGCGTGACGGTGCGTGGACGGCCCAGCCTGGGGATCAGGATCGGTGCGAGTACCGCTGCGAGGAGCATGCCGGCGGCGGTGCAGGCGACCGCGACACCGAATCCGGAGAAGCCCGTCAGCAGATCGGAGCCGCTGTCCCCGGCCGGAGCACCGGAGTTGCCGCCCGCGGCGCGCAGTACGAGCACCATGATGAGTGTGTCGATGCCGAACACGATGCGGTGCGCGCCGATTCCGAGCATCGCGACGGTGACACCCGGCGCGTCGAGCACGGCACGCGCACCGGTCCGCAGACCCGACAGGACGGTGCGGATCACCGTCCGGGGTCGTATTCCCTCGGGGCCGAGCACATTCGCGGCGAATCCGGATGCGGCGACCGCTCCGACGATCGAACCACTCACGCCGAGAAGGACGGCCGTGCCCGAGCCGGTGTCTCCCGCACCCACGAATCCGATGGTCGCGACCGCCACGGCGGCCCCGACCGCCGAGACACCCGAACCGACCGTGGCCAGAACGGAATTGACAGGGACGAGCCATGATCGGGACGCCACATGCGGGAGTGAGGCCGATACACCGGCCAGGACGAATCTGCTCACGCCGACGGCGGCGAGCGCGAGCAGCATGAGCGGGAGCTGCGGTCCTCCGAGGAGCAGGACGGCCGCGGCCGCCGCGATGAACACTCCGCGCAGCAGAGCGGCCCACACGAGGACGAGACGTCGGTCCCATCGGTCGAGCAGGGCGCCGGCGAACGGGCCGATCACCGAGTACGGCAACAGCAGCACCGCGAAGCCGGCCGCGATGGCGACGGGGTCGGTGTGACGTTCCGGGTTGAACAGGATCGCCCCGCCGAGTGCGGCCTGGAACAGTCCGTCGCCGAACTGGCTCGCGAAGCGCACCACCGTCAGACGGACGAGGCCCGGTGAGTGCCGCAGGGCGATCGCGGTCGATCGCCACGCCCGCTGCCTCGACGGCTGCCCGGAGTCTCGCACGAGTACGACACTATCGGCTCCGCGCGGGCAGGCCTCGTTCGGCAATTCGGTGTCCGGTTGCACCGCCCCGCCGAGTGCACCACCGCGCCCGGTATCCGTGCGATCCCTCACCGTCCGGATTCCGTACCGGCACGCGGCATCCGGGCATGGTCGTCGTTGTTCGGAGTCGTGGGTTCCGAGGTCTTCGGGCAGTACGGACCCGACACTTCTCCGGACCGCGGGGTCCTGTTCGAGCATCATCTCGCCCTGTGGCCACATACCGTCGGGTTCCGCCCCACGCGCCGGTGACGGCGGTGACAGAATGGCTGACGTGGCGCAACATCAGGACGAACCCGAGGATCGCACCGCACCCTCGACACCCAGGGTGCGGGCGGGCAGCCTGCTGGTCTCCGCCACCGACCTCACCGAGCCGACCTTCCGCCGCACCGTCGTCTACATCATCGAGCACACCGATGCGGGCAGCTTCGGCGTCGTCCTGAACCGCATCAGCGACACCTCGGTCGACGCCATGCTGCCGCAGTGGTCGTGGCTCGCCACCGAACCGAAGTCCCTGTTCGTCGGTGGTCCCGTCCACCGCAGTTCCGCACTGTGCCTCGGCACCTTGCGGGTGGGGGCCGACATCACCGACGTGCCGGGTATCCGCCACGTCGACGGCCGCGTCGCGATGATCGACCTCGACGCCGATCCCGGGCACATCGCCCACTACGTCGAGGGCGTGCGGATCTTCGCGGGCTATGCGGGATGGAGTGCCGGTCAGCTCGACGGCGAACTGCGCAACGACGACTGGATGGTGGTCTCGGCACTGCCCGGCGACGTGCTCGCGCCCGCGCATCTCGACCTGTGGGCGAGGGTGTTGCGGCGCCAGCCGCTGCCGATGGCTCTGCTCGCGACCCACCCCATCGAGGTCGAGCGCAACTGAGCTCCGTCAGCGGGCATCGGCGAGGGTGTTGAGCGCGCCGGCCATCTCCTCGGCCCTCGCTGCGGTCACGGTCAACTCGTATCCCGAGGCCGTGGTCACCACGACGGCGGGTCCGGTGCGGGTGACCAGGCCGTACCGCTTGCCACCCTTGGCGCGTAGTCCCCAGCCACCCCAGTCCTGGAAGGGCCGGGTCTCGGTGACCTTCGCGCCGACGATCTCGTCGAGGTCGTAGCCGAGCGCGTCGGTCGCCAGGTTCGACACCCGGATCCCGTCCGCGTCGACCACCACGGTGTAGCGCAGCAGACCCAGGACGAGCAGAACGACGGGGGCGATCAGGCCCAGGGGCCACCAGCTCTGCACAGCGGCACACACGATGAACGCCGGGATCAGGACGAGCAGCGACAGTGCCGCCGTCGTGCCCGCACCGGTACCCACCTGTTCGACGATCGGCAGGTCGGCCCGGCCGCGCGGCAGTGCCGGATCCGGAGCGGCGGTCGCCGCCTTCCGTTCCCGGCCGTCGCGCAGGTGCCGACCGCCGAACCAGCCCACCGCGATACCCGCCCACATTCCGAATACCGCGGGCCACCCTTCCAGCGGTGCCCGCGTGGCGTCGGTCGTGTCGAGCTGTCCCGTGAGACCGGCGAGGAACAGCGTGGTGATCGTGCCGGTCACGCCGAGACCGATCGCGAGCATGTAGCGGCGCATGAGCAGCTGCGCCTGCGCGAGCGCGGCGATCGCACAGCAGCCACCCCCGACGAGCACGATCAGCAGGGCGGCGGTCCACGCCGAGGTCATGGGCGAGCCGAACGAGTCGGGGGTCGTGCCCGACCAGTGCGTCGCGATCTCACCGGGCAATCGTGGGAGCCACGAGCGGGTGAATACGAGCACGGCCACGGCGCACAGCACCGGAACGGCCAGTCCGAGCAGCACCCCCACAGGGTCGATCCGACGCGTCGTCGTCATGGGGTCAGCCTAGGGGTGGGCCTCCACCGCTGCCGTCTTCGTTCCGTTCTCGTCGAACCATCCGTCGGGGCGCAGGTCCGCACCGAACCGGGGCATGTATTCGGTACACGCGAGTCGCGAGACGAGGGTGCGACGGCTGTTCACGCCGGTCTTGGTGAAGATGTTCTTCAGATGGTCCTGCACCGTGTACGGGCTGATGAACAACCGGCTCGCGATCTCGTTGCGCGACCGTCCGGCGAGAACTTCGACGAGTACTTCCGATTCGCGTGGCGTGAGGCCGTGGGCGGCGGTGACCAGGGCGACGATCTCGGGTAGACGTGCCCGCTCGAAGGTCATGACGACGCGGCCGGTCTCGTCGAAGATCGCGGCGCGCAGTACGAGCCATTCGCCGTCGAGGGTGCGAACACGCACATCCGCGGGCACGGGTCGTGTTCTGCGGACCTGGCGGGCGATCACGTGCGCCGGGCCGGGGCGCCCCCGAGCGGGACTCTCCCAGCCGAGGCGTTCGAAGAAGATCGTCGCTGCGGCAGTGACGGAATCGAATTCGCCGTCCGCCCCGATCACCACCACGGCCGGGCCCGAGCATCCGCAGGCGGCGCTCTCGGCGTCCGTGCTCCGTGTTCGTGCGGATGCGTGCCGGATCAACGTGGTGCGGAATCCGTTCGCGATGTCGTCGAGAACGTCGTCGAGCATCGCGAGTTCGGCGTCGGAGAAACCTCGGCCCGGCCCGCGGAGCAGATCACCGACACCCCAGCATCTACGGTCTCCGTCCCGGAAGACCAGTTGCACTTCGTGTCCCATGCCCAGATGCGACACGAGTTCGAGATAACGCCTGTTGTCGTATCCCGGTCCGCGGCCGGAGGGTTCTCCGATCCGCCGTACTCCGGACCGGTGCTGCATGAGCGCGTAGAGACTGTCCGGATCGAGGTCCGGACCGTACTCGAACTCGATCGACAACCGGAGTACCTCGGCGGGGTCGTCGAGGCCGCGGGTGGTGAAGCCGGTGGGAACCCCGACGGCCGGGTCCACGGGCGCGACACAACCACCGTCGTACGGAACGAAAGCGCCGAGCACATCCATCACGAACTCGCGGAACTGCGCCCCGTCCGCAGCTGCGGACGCTGCGTCATGGATGCCTGCTCTCAACCGCTGCGCAGAGCGCATGCCTCGAAGTATCCCCCTCGAATGTGGGATTGAGAACACCTCGCGAGGCGGCGAGGCTCGTAGCACGGGGAGATTCATCCGAAAGTCGAGGTGCCCGTCATGACCACCGCTCACGCCACCCCGTTGTCCGCCGAGGACCTGGAGGTCGTGCATCTGATCCACGCCGCTCTACGCCGGGACACCGAACGTCTCGCCGACTTCGCACAGAAGTGGCGGACCGCGGACCCCGGCACGCACGATGCGCTGCTCCTCGGCTGGCACGGCTTCAGCACCGAACTGCACACGCACCATTCCATCGAAGACGTCTACGTCTGGCCGTTCATGCGGCCGCGGCTCGCCGACGATGCGGGGGCGATGGAGGTGCTCGATGCGATGGAGGCCGAACATTCCGTGATCGATCCGGCGCTGGCGGAGATCGAGAACGCGCTCGACGACCGGGAGACGGCGACCGAGCGGCTCGGCGGTCTGCTCGACGGTCTCGTGACGTCGCTGGGTGCTCACCTCGCACACGAGGAGCGTGACGCCTTCCCCCTGATCGAACGGTCCTTCACCAAGGAGGAATGGCACGACCTCTCGATGCGTGCGTTCGAGCAGCTGGACAAGGACGAGGTCTCCGAACTGCTGCCGTACATCTTCGAGGGGGCACCGAAGGACCGCGTGTCCGTCGTGCTGAAGAGCCTCCCGGTACCGGTGCGGGTGCTCAACCGGTTCTGGTGGACCCCGCGTTACGCGCGGGCACGCCGCTGGGAGTGAACAGCCCGGTCAGGCGGTCGGCTCGCACGCCCCGCGCAGGCTGCACGCGCCGCACGAGGTACCGCAGCCGGCCGTCTCCTCCGGCTTCGTCGCTGCGGCGACCCGCGCTGCGACGGATCCACCGGCACCGGCGGTGACCAGGGCGGCCACCACGGTGACGACCACCGCGATGATCCCGGCAACGGTGGGCAGGGTCAGCGACGCGACTGCACCGACGGCGAGCAGCACCGCAGAACCCAGCATGCTGGGTGCGGCGACCTTGTTGGCCAGCGCGAACGCGGCGTCGTCGCGCAGCGACTCCGGGGTGCGCACGCCGGCCCAGCGGTTGCGCGGCAGTTTGCCGGTCAGTGCCGCGACACCCACCGCGCCGACGACGAGAGCGAGCACGAAGAGCAGGACAGCGACGATGAGCACCCGACCAGGATACGCGTCGGGCGGTGCCACCGGTCTGCGCGGGTGGGGGCACGTTCTACCCTGGTGGGAGCCCTCACACGTCCGGCCGAGTAGATAGTGATCCCCGTGACCCGTCCCGAACAGACCTCCCAGCCCGAACCCGGCAGCACGCCGCAGCATCGGTACACCGCCGAACTCGCGGGGCGGATCGAGCAGCGCTGGCAGGAGCTGTGGCGCGAGCGCGGCACCTTCCACGCCCCCAATCCGGTGGGCGATCTCGCCGGCGACGTGCCCGCCGACAAGCTGTTCGTGCAGGACATGTTCCCGTATCCGTCGGGCTCGGGTCTGCATGTGGGCCATCCGCTCGGCTACATCGCCACCGACGTGTACGCCCGGTTCCACCGCATGCAGGGCCGCAACGTGCTGCACACCCTCGGCTACGACGCCTTCGGTCTGCCGGCCGAGCAGTACGCCGTGCAGACGGGCACGCATCCGCGCACGACCACCGAGGCCAACATCACGAACATGAAGCGTCAGCTCGGCCGCCTCGGGCTCGGGCACGACGACCGCCGCTCGGTCGCGACGACCGACGTCGACTTCTACCGCTGGACGCAGTGGATCTTCCTGACGATCTACAACGCCTGGTACGACCGCGAGGCCGGCCGCGCCCGCCGCATCTCCGAACTCGGAGCCGAGTTCGCGGACGGCACCCGCAGCCTCGGCGACGGCCGTGACTGGGCGTCGCTGTCGGAGGACGAGCGCGCCGCCGTGATCGACTCCTACCGTCTGGTGTACCGCTCGGATTCGCTCGTCAACTGGTGCCCGGGTCTGGGCACGGTGCTCGCCAACGAGGAGGTCACCGCCGACGGCCGCTCCGAGCGCGGCAACTTCCCCGTCTTCCGGAAGAACCTGCGGCAGTGGATGATGCGGATCACCGCCTACTCCGACCGCCTCATCGACGATCTCGAGCACCTCGACTGGCCCGAGAAGGTCAAGTCGATGCAGCGCAACTGGATCGGGCGCTCGCACGGCGCTCAGGTGAAGTTCGCTGTCGCCGAACACGATTCGGCGATCGAGGTGTTCACCACGCGGCCCGACACCCTGTTCGGGGCCAGCTACGTGACCCTCGCTCCCGAGCACGAGCTCGTCGACCGGATCGCCGGTACGTCGTGGCCGGAGGGCGTGGACGAGCGGTGGACCGGCGGCGCGGCCGATCCCGTCGCCGCCGTCGCGGCCTACCGCGCGTCGATCGCCGCGAAGTCCGACCTCGAGCGTCAGGAGTCGAAGGAGAAGACCGGTGTCTTCCTCGGCGCCTACGCCGTGAACCCGGTC
Organism: Rhodococcus sp. Q1; assembly: GCF_004153645.1. Taxonomy (NCBI): domain Bacteria; kingdom Bacillati; phylum Actinomycetota; class Actinomycetes; order Mycobacteriales; family Nocardiaceae; genus Rhodococcus; species Rhodococcus sp. Q1. The sequence goes on from NZ_SDMJ01000001.1 coordinate 291,893, forward strand.
AACGGCGAGAAGCTGCCGATCTTCATCGCCGACTACGTCCTCACCGGCTACGGCACCGGCGCGATCATGGCCGTGCCCGCCCACGACCAGCGCGACTGGGAGTTCGCGACCGCTTTCGGTCTGCCGATCCGCGAGGTCATCTCCGGGGGCGACGTCACCGCCGAGGCCTACACCGGCGACGGTGTGCTGGTGAACTCCGGCCTGCTCGACGGTCTCGACGTCGCCGAGGCGAAGAAGACGATCGTCGCGAAGCTCGAGGCGGACGGCGCCGGTCGCGGCACCATCCAGTACAAGCTGCGCGACTGGCTGTTCGCGCGGCAGCGGTACTGGGGCGAGCCGTTCCCGATCGTCTACGACGAGCAGGGACGTGCGCACCCGCTGCCCGAATCCGCTCTGCCGGTGGAACTTCCCGAGGTGGAGGACTACGCGCCGGTCTCCTTCGATCCGGACGACGCCGACTCCGAGCCGTCCCCGCCGCTCGCGAAGGCCACCGACTGGGTGAACGTCGAACTCGACCTCGGCGACGGCCTGCAGCGCTACACGCGCGACACGAACGTCATGCCGCAGTGGGCCGGCAGTTCGTGGTACCAACTGCGTTACATCGACCCCACCAACTCGGATGCCTTCTGCGACAAGGAGAACGAGGCCTACTGGACAGGCCCCCGGCCGGACGTGCACGGCCCGAACGATCCGGGCGGTGTCGACCTGTACGTCGGTGGCGTCGAGCACGCGGTGCTGCACCTGCTGTACGCGCGGTTCTGGCACAAGGTGCTCTTCGACCTCGGCTACGTCACCTCCTCGGAGCCCTACCGGCGCCTGTTCAACCAGGGCTACATCCAGGCCTACGCCTACACCGACTCGCGCGGTGTGTACGTGCCGGCCGACGAGGTCGTCGAACGCGACGGCACGTTCTACTGGACGGGCCCGAACGGTGAGCAGGAAGTCGCCCGCGAGTACGGGAAGATGGGCAAGTCGCTCAAGAACTCGGTCGGTCCCGACCGGATCTGCGACGACTACGGTGCCGACACCCTGCGCGTCTACGAGATGTCGATGGGTCCGCTCGACCAGTCGCGCCCGTGGGCGACCAAGGACGTCGTCGGTGCGCAGCGGTTCCTGCAGCGTGCGTGGCGTCTGGTCGTCGACGAGGAGAGCGGCGACCTGCGCGTCACCGACGAGACCCCGGGCGACGACACTCTGCGGGCGCTCAACAAAGCGGTGGCAGGTGTGTCCGACGATTACGCCCACCTGCGCGACAACACGGCGATCGCCAAGCTGATCGAATACACGAACCACCTGACCAAGCAGTACCCCTCGGGTGCTCCGCGCGGTGCCGTCGAACCGCTCGTGCTGATGCTCGCGCCGGTCGCCCCGCACCTCGCCGAGGAGTTGTGGTCGCGACTCGGACACACGGAATCGCTCGCGCACGGCCCGTTCCCGGTCGCCGACGAGAAGTGGCTCGTCGAGGACAGCGTCGAGTACCCGATCCAGGTCAACGGCAAGGTGCGCAGCCGCATCACCGTCCCGGCCGATGCCGCTCCGGATGCGATCGAGGCGGCCGCGCTCGCCGATGAGAAGATCACCGAACTGCTCGGCGGTGCCGCACCGCGCAAGGTGATCGTGGTTCCCGGCAAGATGGTCAATGTCGTGAAGTAGCAAATTCTTCCGACGGACGAGACCCCGGTGCACAGGGAGCACCGGGGTCTCGTCGATTCACAGCCGGGATCAGGGGTGCTTGTGCTCGATCTTCTCGAACTCGGCGACCTCGCCCGCATCGTGTGCGCGCTCCTCCGCTTCCTTCGCCTCGAGCTGCTTGGCGACGGCCTCCTTGAGGGAGACCTTGGCGGGCTCGGCGGCCTCCTGCTCGGCCTTGCGGATCCGCTCCTCGTCCTTCTTCTTCGCGGTCTCGGCGGCCTGGCGCTTCGCGGCGGCCTCCTGGTCGGCCTTCGCGGTCTCGGCGGCCTTCTTCTGCTCGGCCTCCTTCTCCACCTGCTTCGCGCGTTCCTGCGCACGCTCCCGGGCCTGCCGGACTTCGTTCTCGCGGTCGCGTCGCGCGGCTTCCTGCTCGGCAGCGGCACGTTCACGCGTTCGACGGAGTTCGGCGTCTGCCGCGCGCTTCTCGGCAGCGGCCTGCGCGTCGAGTTTCTCCGCGCGCTTCACCGCGTCGGCGCGTTCGGTGGCGAGCGCCCCGCGCGTGGCGATCTCCCGATCGTCGAGCACGCTGCCGACGATGCCGTCCAGCATGCCCAGTCCCCGCTCGTACATCAGCCGTGGCGGGGCGTCGGTGGGCAGGAACCGCAACTGCTGCTCGATCAATCCCAACGGGAAACGGGCGATCTTGTACTGCAATCGCAGAACACTCTTGGGCAGGGTGGTGAGGTTCATGGGCGCATCTCCAACTTCGGTGGGGGTACAGCTCCGGTAGGGAATGTCGGTGGTGGGTTCGTCAGCGATCCCGCTCGTCGGTGTCCTGCTCGGTCAGGGCGTGATCGAGGGCTTCGGCCTTGCGCCGTTCCTGTTCGGCCTGGAGAAGGGCACGTTCGGCGTCGTGGGAGGCAGCGCGGTGGTCGTTCTGTGCCGCCGAGACCTCCGCAGCGGCATCCATGGCCTGGGCGTTCTCCTCGCGACGTGCCTGCGCTTCCGCAGCCGTGGCCTCGCGGGCGGCGTCGGACTGCTCCCGGACCACATTCTCCTGGTGTTCGAGTTCGGCGGCCTGCTTGCGGATCTGTGCCTCCCGCTCGGCCTGCGACTGCGCCACCTCGGTCCGGTGCTGCACGGCTTCGCGTTCCTGCTGTCCGGCTCGGCGCACGGCGTCGAGTTGTTCCACGGCCTCGTCGCTCTCGGCCTCCGCCATGTGGGAGAGGGTGTCGGCCTTCCTGGTCTGCCGCGCCTGCTCCTGCTCGAGACGGCCTTCGGTGGTGAGGGAATCGTTGCCGGTCAGGGCTCCGGCGACCTCCTTCGCCTTGCCGACCACGGTCTGCTTCAACCCGAGGCGTGCCTTGTCGGATGCATCGGGGCGAGCCCTGTCGGATGCGTTGTCTTCGGCCATGGATCATCTCCTTCCGTACGGGACACGAAGGGGACGGCCCCGTGAGAAGGGGTAGCCCGCCGCGCCGGGCTTCAATCCTCGAGAGACTCGAGAGGGTGGATGTGTGTGCCGACGAAGTCGACGACATCGCCCAGGACCTCGTCGCGGTTGGTCTCGTTGAAGATCTCGTGCCGCGCCTCGGGATAGGTCTTCGACGACGACCCGCGGCCTGCGAACGACGACCATCCGGTCGCGCTGCCGTCCAGGGGAACGAGCCGGTCGTCCTCGCCGTGCAGCCACAGCACGGGCACGTCGTCGACGGCGCCACCGGCGGCGATGGTGTCGAGACAGCTCTTCAGCGCCTGCACGGTGGTGCGCTTGAACGGCCCGTGCCAGACGAGTGGGTCGGCCACGTACGCGCGGCCCACCTCGGGGTCGCGGGAGAGGGTCGACGGATCGATGGGGGTATCCGGGATCTCCTCTGCCGCGAGCAGTGCGTCGACGGCCGCCCAGCTGCCGAGCACCGGACCGGACAGGACGACGGCCGCCAGCTCCGAGCCGTATCTCTGGGCGTATCGGGCGGCGATCATGCCGCCCATCGAGTGCCCGATGAGCACGACCGGCACGTCGGGATGTTCGCGCCGTGCCGTGAGATCGAGCAGCCGGAAGTCGTCGACCACCTTCTCGAAGTCGTCGATCAGTACGCGTTCGCCGTCGCTGAGGCCGTGACCGACGTGGTCCATCGCGTAGACGGCGGCTCCGTCGGCGACCAGGCGCGTGGCCACGTATTCGTAGCGTCCGCAGTGCTCGCCGTAGCCGTGGCACACCAGTGCCACGTAGCGCGGGGTCTCGCCGACCCAGTTCCGCGCTGCGAGAGCGCCGGCGTGTCCGTCGAGGGTGAAGGCGACAGCGTCGATCATCGGGTCTCCGATCGTTCCGGTTGATGGCGATGTCATCGTCCTCCGGCGCGGGGTCCTCCGAGTGGGAATCGTGAGTGCATCCGCAGATCCGCGCCATTATCGTCGAATTGAAACGTGTTCCGGATCCGACCGAGCGGAGGAGGCCTCATGGCAGCGAGCAGGGACGCGATCCGTGCCACCGTCGAGAACTACGTCAAGGCTGTCGCCACGGGCACCGTGGACGACGTGCTCGCCTTGTATGCGGCGGGCGCCACGGTCGAGGATCCGGTCGGCACGCCCGTTCGCACCACCGAGGCCGAGATCCGCGAGTTCTACAAAGTGGTCGAACCGCTCACGCAGACCGCTGGAGTGATCACCCTCAAGATCGCGGAGAACAACGCGGCCTTCGTGTTCCGCCTGGTCACACACCTGGGTGAGCAGGATCTCGTGATGGAGGTCGTCGACGTGATGACCTTCGACGACGACGCGAAGATCACGAGCATGAGGGCGTTCTGGAGCCAGGAGGACATGCAGAGCGTCCCCGCTTCCTGACGGGAAGCCGCATCGTCGAAGTCGACGGTTTCACGTGGAACATCGACGAGCGCGGCGAAGAAACCGCGGTCGCCGATGTGCCCCGGATTCCCCGACCTCGGTCCCGATCCACGAGGGGTGCACCTGCTCGAAGGGTCACGGCATTTCGTGCAGATGGAGCGCCGCGACGAGGTGAACGAGCTGCTCGTACACGTCGTCTCCGGCATCGCGATACCGACGAGAACCGCCGAACAGCCCTTTTGCCGACGATCATCGACCTAGCATGGCGGCGTGACCAGCGACACGATTCGTGGACTCGGGCTGGCACTCGCACTGACGGCACTGGTGGCGGGTGCCTGCTCGTCGGGCGGTTCGGTCGATACGTCGACGCCGGTACACCTGCAGGTCGCCACCGCGCAGGACGATCCGTGGACGCCGCGGCTCGTGCCGCCGCAGGTGCCGGTCGCGGTGCCGCCCCCTCCCCCGGAGGCGGTCGAGGCCGGCGGCGACCCCGTCACCGCTGTCTCCGGAACGCCGGCGGTCCCGGGTGATCGCACCGCGCTCTACGGGGGAAGTCTCGACCGGCCCCTGTGCGACCGCGAAGCGCTCATCGTTCACCTCGAGGAGGATCCGGCCAAGGCCGAAGCGTGGCGCGGTGTCCTGGACGTCGCCGATGTCCGCGGCTACACCGACACCCTCACCGCGGTCCTGTTGCGCGCCGACACCCGGGTCACCATGTACGAATACCGCGACGGTGCCGCGCGCCCCGTGCAGTCGCTGCTCGAGCGCGGCACGATCGTGCTCGTCGACGAACTCGGCGTCCCCCGCGTGCGATGTGTGCGCGGCAACCCGCTGTCCGCGCCGGTGCTCACCGGGAACGACGAACTCGAAGGCCCGAAGTGGCCCGGACTGAACGCCGAGCGGTTGTTCGTCGTCCAACCCGCCGCGGCGCACGTGCGAGAACTGAGGGTCGTCGACATCACGACGGGTGCGATGGTCCCGGTGCCGGTCGGTGACGCTCTGCCGAAGACCACGTCGCCGGCCCCGGAAACTTCGGAGGAATCGCTGCCACAGACCGAGGCGTTGCAGGCACCCGTTCCCGACGTTCCCCAGCCGCGGCGCGACCCCGTGCCGGAAGTCGCCCCGCCACCGCCACCGCCACCGCCGCCACCGGCTCCGGAACCACCGCCGCCACCGCCGCCCGCACCCGAACCGCCGCCGCCTCCGGCCCCGGCACCTCCTCCGGCGCCCGCACCCCCCGCACCTGCACCACCGCCCCCACCACAGATCCAGATCCAGATTCCGGGAGGCCCTCCGGTGGTGATCCCGCTACCGTTCTGACCGGATCAGCGGGGGCGCAGAACGATCTCGGTGGGATGCGCATCCACGGGCGCTTCGACCACCTGCCGCACCGCGCGGGCGACCGATCCGGGGGTGAGGAACTGCGACGGGTCGTACTCGCGACCCTCCGACGCGACGATCGCGCGCTGCATGTCGGTGTCGATCCGGCCCGGGTGGATCGAGGTGACCCGCAGAGCGGGCTCCTCCTCACGGAGCACATCGCCGAACGCGCGCAGCGCGAACTTGCTCGCGGCATAGGCACCCCAGCCGGGACGGGCGCGCAGACCGGCCCCCGAATTGATGAGCACCACGTGCCCGCTCGCGGCCCGCAGGGCCGGCAGCAGCAGCTGGGTCAGTGCGACGACGGCGACCACGTTCGCCTCGAACGTCTCGCGCCACTGCCGTGGTTCGGTGTCGGCGACGGTGCCGAGCTCGGCGACACCGGCGTTGTGGACGAGCACGTCGAGCCGGTCGATGTCCGCCACGGCCGCGGCGACGGCGTCGTGATCGAGCAGATCCACCGGCCACGGCGTGGCGTCGGGGAGTTCCTCGAGGATCGCATCGAGCGACTCGCGACGTCGGCCGCCGAGGAGCAGATCGTGGGTGGGTGCGAGTTCGTGGGCGATCGCGGCGCCGAGACCGCGACCCCCTCCGGTGACGAGAGCTGTGGGGCGCATGGACACGAGCCTAGGAATCCGACGGCGGGGTGGCCACCACACCGTGCTCGAGACCGGACAGGATCTCGGCCAGCCGGTCGTCCGGCGGCGTCGACACCGCCGGGTCGCGGGGAAACCGGAGCTCGAGAAATGCCTTGGGCCGCGACAGCACGTACTCGCGCGCCAGATTCCTGATCCGCGTGCGCGGCCGCACGTCGTTCGCAGCGCGAACCCCGGCGATGTCGATCCCCACCCGCCTGCACAACGCCACCGCGCGCGGCAGGTGGAACGACTGGGTCGTGATCAGTGCCTGTCGCACTCCGTAGGTGGCGACGGCACGCCGGGCGGTGTCGTAGGTGTCGAGACCGTACGGATCGGCGACGATCCGCTCGCGGTTCACGCCCTGCTCGACGAGATACGAGATCATCGCCTCGATCTCGTCGCCCGAGTTTCCCGCCGCATCACCCGAGACGAGCACGGCCTGCACCCGCCCCCGCTCCATCAGCGAGACCGCGACGTCGAGGCGGCTGCGGAGCACCCGCATGGGACGTCCCCGGTGCACCCGCGCACCCGGCACGATCACCACCGGCGCCGCCGGCGCATCGTCCACCTCGTATACGAGGTCCTTCGCCTCGGCCGCCACACGCGCGGAGACGAGTGTCAGCGCGGACACCGCACCGACGGCCAGTGCGGAGACCGCACCGAGAGGAGACGACGACCTGACGGATTCGAGCATGCGTCCCAGATTACGGACGCCCCACGGCCACAATGGAGGGGTGGACCCCGTCGACGCCCTCCGTGAAGTCGCTTTCCGGCTCGAACGCGACCGTGCCGACACCTATCGCGTGCAGGCCTACCGCCGTGCGGCCGAGGTGCTCGCCGACGTGAGCGAACACAAGCGCGAGGTCTTGCGGAAGACCGACTCGTGGACCGACCTGCCGGGCGTCGGGAAGAAGACCGCGACGATCGTTCGCGAGTCGTTCGACGGAGTGCCCGCCTATCTCGCGCAGTTGCGTGAGGAGGCCGAGCCGATCGGGTGCGGCGCCCGCGACCTGCTCGGGTCGCTGCGCGGCGATCTGCACACCCATTCGAACTGGTCCGACGGTGGCAGCCCGATCGACGAGATGCACCGTGTCGCGTCGACGATGATCGGGCACGAGTACTTCGCCCTCACCGACCACTCCCCTCGGCTGAAGGTGGCGAACGGCCTGACCGCGGAGCGATTGCGTCAGCAGCTCGGCATCGTCGCGCAGATCAATGAGAAGAACGGCGGTGCAAGGATTCTCACCGGGATCGAGGTCGACATCCTCGACGACGGTTCGCTCGATCAGGACGAGGCGCTGCTCGCCGAACTCGATGTCGTCGTCGCGAGCGTGCACTCGAACCTGCGGGCCGACCGGTCGGTGATGACGAAACGCATGCTGCGTGCGGCAGCGAACCCCCACGTCGACGTCCTCGGGCACTGTACGGGGAGGCTCGTCGCCGGTGGCCGTGGGAGCCGGCCCGAATCGAAGTTCGACGCCGAGAAGGTCTTCGCCGCATGTCGCGACCACGACACCGCCGTCGAGATCAACTGCCGGCCCGAACGACGCGACCCGCCCTCGCGTCTCGTCGATCTGGCACTCGAGATCGGGTGCCTGTTCTCCATCGACACCGACGCGCACGCACCCGGGCAGCTCGACTGGCTCGGGTACGGTTGCGAACGTGCCGCCGAGCGGGGTGTCGAACCCGAACAGGTGATCAACACCTGGGGGGTCGACGACCTGCTGGCGTGGACCGACAGGTAGGGGATGCACGTGGAACACATCGACGTACTGATCGTCGGAGCCGGACTGTCCGGCATCGGTGCCGGTTACCGGCTGCAGACACGCTGCCCGGATCTCGAGTACGCGATCCTCGAGAGTCGAGAGGCGATCGGCGGTACGTGGGATCTGTTCCGGTACCCCGGAATCCGGTCGGACAGCGACATGTACACGCTCGGTTTCCCGTTCCGCCCGTGGCGGGGCGAGAAGTCCATCGCCGACGGTCCCGACATCCTGCAGTACATCCGCGACACCGCCGCCGAGTTCGGCATCGACAAACGGATCCGGTTCGGCCACAAGGTTATCGACGCATCCTGGTCCTCGGAGGACGCCCGCTGGACGGTCCGCGCCACGACCGGGAGCGGTACCGTCGAGATCTCCTGTACCTTCCTCTACATCTGCAGCGGCTACTACAGCTACGAGTCCGGTCATCTCCCCGACATCCCCGGTCTGCAGGATTTCGCCGGAACCATCGTGCACCCGCAGTTCTGGCCCGACGATCTCGACTACGAGGGCAGGAAGGTCGTGGTGATCGGCAGCGGCGCCACGGCTGTGACGCTCGTGCCCGCTCTCGCGGAGAAGGCCGAGCACGTGACGATGCTGCAGCGCTCCCCCACCTACGTGATGTCGCTGCCTGCGCGCGACCCGATCGCCGCGCGGATACGGCGTGCCCTGCCGGATCCGGTGGCCCACCGTGCGGTGCGGGCGAAGAACGTGGTGCTCAATCTCGGCTTCTACCAGTTCTGCCAGAGATTTCCCTCGGCGGCGAAGCGCGTGCTGCGCACGCTCGTCGCGCGTCGTCTGCGTGGCCGCGTCCCGGTCGATCCGCACTTCTCGCCGCGCTACGACCCGTGGGATCAGCGGCTGTGCGTGGTCCCCGATTCCGACCTGTTCCGCACCCTGCGCGCCGGGAAGGCCGAGATCGTCACCGACCGGATCGACACCGTCACCGAGAAGAGTGTGCGGCTGGAGTCCGGACGAGAACTCGAGGCCGAGATCCTGATTCCCGCAACCGGTCTGCGGTTGGTGCCGGCCGGGGGAATCGAATTCGTCGTCGACGGCGAGAAGATCGACCTCTCCACCCGGTTCATCTACCGGGGCATGATGCTCGACGGCGTTCCCAATGCCGCGATGTGCCTGGGCTACACCAATGCGTCGTGGACATTGCGTGCCGATCTCGCGTCCCTCTACGTGTGTCGGGTGCTGCGGCACATGCGCCGCAACGGCTACCGCTCGGCGGTTCCGAGATATTCGGGCGACGGACGCACCCGTCCGCTTCTCGGTCTCGACTCGGGCTACATCCACCGGGCGGAAGGTGCTCTCCCCAAGCAAGGTTCGCGCAGTCCGTGGCTCATGCGCCAGAACTATCTGCTCGACCTGCCCACCATGCGGTTCGGGCGCATCGACGAGTCGATGGTGTTCACACCCTGACCGTCAGCGCCGGCGCGCCGCCAGATGGACGTCGGGGAAGCGATGGCCGGCGTCGGGACGGCCGACCGTCCGCCACACCTCGTCGAAACCGGCATCGGACAATGCCGCGGCGAGACGATCCGGGTGCCACCGCCATGCCGGCGCCACCGCGTGATCGAACTCGACCACCTCGCCGGGGGTGTCGGTGGTCTGGCCCGCGATGAGCACCACGCCCCCGGACGGGATCCTTTCCGCCCACCCGTCGAGGATCCCGAGGATCTCGGACGGCGCAACGTGGATGAGGCTGTACCGCGCGATGATCGCGCTCGGAACCACTCCGCGCAGCTCGCCGGATCCGAGTCGTGCATCGTCCCGGACGAATCGCAGGGCGGGATGAGCACCCCGCGCGATGCGCAGCATCTCCGTGCTGGGATCGAGGCCGACCACGTCGAGTCCGCGTTCGGCGAGGTCCGCGGTCACATATCCGGGTCCGCACCCCACGTCCAGCACGACGCCCTGCACCGGGCTGTGCCGCACCATCTCGGCGAAGGCGGCGACCGTGTGGCGTTCGAGCGGCGTCAGGTAAGGATCGGGGAACAGTTCGACGTACAGATCCGCGAGAGCGTCGTATCCGGGCTGGGTCACTCCGGCATGGTACGACGGGCCGCGATGAGTTCGACCCCGTTCACAGGTCCTACCGACGACGAGTCGGTTACCGCAGGAGGGATCCATGATCATCGTCGCAGGACATCTCACCGTCGACGCCGAGCGGCGCGAGTCCTACCTGGCGACCTGTGAGGCCGTCGTCGAGGCCGCGCGCAGAGCACCGGGCTGCCTCGACTTCGCCGTCACCGCGGACCTGCTCGAACCCGACCGCGTCTGCATCTACGAACGGTGGGAGTCGCAGGCACACCTCGACACCTTCCGCGGCAGCGGGCCCGGCGACGATCAGGCCCGCTGGATCCGGTCGATGGCGGTGGCCGAATACCGCGTCCCGGATGTGCAACCGTCGAACGAGTAGTTCTCGTCGCAGATCCTGCGGGAGATCGACAGGATCTGCGCACGCGGTCAGCGTTGCTCGAGCTTCTCGTCGGGATACCGGGCGAACCGCCCGGCGTCGCGGTCGTGCACGGGACCGTCGCTGTCCCAGGGCCATCCACCGAATCCGGTGCGACGGTAGTCCTCGAACGCCTGGCGGATGCCGGCCTCGTCGTCGAGCACGAACGGGCCGTACGAGACGACGGGTTCGCCGATCGGTCGGCCCTGCAGCATCAGGATCTGCGTGCCCTCGTCGCCGCCGGTGAGGTGTACCGGCACCGACGCGTCGACAACGATCCCGTGTCCGGACTCGATCGTCCGGTCGCCGATCCGCACCGGGGAGCCGCTGTACACGTACAGGACCCGCTGCGTCCGGTCGCCGCGTGCGGCCGGCAGCTCCCGGCACGCGCCGGACGACAGGTCGATGTTCCAGATCGCCACGTCGGTGTCGGGTCGGGACGCCCACGAATTCGGCGGGGGCGGAGGCGGAGTGGAGCCGTCGAGTTCACCGGCCAGGACCCGGACGGAGACCGTGCGTCCGTCCTCGTCTGCGACCGTCACCGTGGGAGTGTCCTCGTTCCACAGCATCGAGAAGTGCGGGTCGGCGGACTTCGATTCGGCCGGCAGGTTCAACCAGATCTGGAACAACTCGAGCGGGTTTCCCGAATCCTTGTTCAGCAGAGGGAACATCTCGCTGTGCACGATGCCGTTGCCGGCGGTGAGCCACTGCGTGTCGCCCTCACCGAAACGCGCCGCCGCACCCACCGAATCGGAGTGGTCGACGAAACCCGAGCGGACGAAGGTCACCGTCTCGAAGCCGCGGTGCGGATGTCCGGGGAAGCCGGGGACGGTGGTGCCGTGGTACATGCTCCAGCCCGCCGGATTGCCGAAGTCCTGGCCGAGCGGGCGGCCGTCGAGCGATGCGTCGGGTCCGAGATCGTCGTTGCCCGCCGGATAGGCGTCGAGGTGGTGCACGGCGAACAGGAACGGATCGAGCGTCTGCCAGGGCGAACCCAACCGGAACACCTGGAGTACCGGAGTGGAGGCTGCTGAGGTCATGACCGGTGCAACTCTGTACCCGTGCTCTTTGTTCCGGGGGGTGTGGTGGCCTCACTGTCGTCGAGTACCCGCGACCCGGCGGCGAACTTCACCACCTGGTCACCCAGGCGTATCTGTGCGGGTACGGCCCCGCCGAGCAGGTCGCGGGCAAGGGCCGGGGACTCGCCGAGCGGCAGGTCGCTGCCGGCGATGACGACGTTGCCGTAGCGACGTCCCTTGAGCATCGCGGGGTCGGCGATGATCACCGTGTGCTCGAAGACCTCGCCGATCGTCGCGGCCTCACGTTTCGCGACGGCCAGATCGCGGAAGTCGCCGCAGTTGACGACGTAGACACCGCCGGGTGCGAGCACCCGCCGGGCGTGCTGCGTGAACTGGACGGTCGTGAGCGCGACGGGAGTGCGGTTGTAGGCGAAGACATCGCGCACGATCACATCACGGCTCGCATCGGAGAGCGAGGTGAGTACCTGGCGGGCCTCCCCCACCCGGATGCGCAGCAGCGGTGCGCGCGGCAGGTCGAACCAGTGGCGGACGAGTTCGGCGAGGCGGCCGTCTATCTCGACGACGACCTGCCGCGCGTCGGGGTGGACCGCGGCGAAGTAGCGCGCCATCGTGCACGCGCCTCCGCCCAGATGCAGCACGCGCAGTCTCGAGTCGCGGTCGAACCTGCTCTCGACGAGCATCGCGATCCACCGCATGTACTCGAACTCGAGCAGCGCGGGGTCGCTCAGGTCGATGTGCGAGCTGGGCACCCCGTTGATCTCGAGCACCCATCCGTCGGCGAGATAGCGGTCCTTGACGAGCTCGCACGTGCCCGTGTCGATGTCGTACAACCCCTCGACCGGGCCGCCCGGGGCACCCGTCTTCTCCTTGCGCGGCGACGATGCGGCGCGGCCACCTCGTTGCCTGCTCATAGGACGAGCCTAGTACCACCCGCCCGGTGTCCGAGCAGAGGTGGAGCTCCTCCTTGTGCATCATCGAGGTCGCAACGACGCTGATGACGGGCGTGAGGACGAGATCACCGCAGGCGAGCCACCGACCGCGGGTCGCGCCGAATGTGTCGACGCTGTTACAGCTACGGCCCTCGTCGTGCGAATCCGTCCGCACGACCGAGAATGGGGCCATGCCGGACCGAGGATTCACATCCACGCAGCTCGCCGCCCGCGCGGCGTACTTGCTGCGTGGCAACGACCTGGGCACCATGACGAGTGCCGCTCCCAAGCTCTATCCACACATGTGGAGCTGGGATGCGGCGTTCGTCGCCGTGGGCCTCGCGCCGCTGAGTGTCGAACGAGCAGTGGTCGAACTCGACACCTTGCTGTCGGCGCAGTGGAACAACGGGATGATCCCGCACATCGTCTTCGCCAACGGCGTCGACGGCTACTTCCCCGGCCCGTCGCGCTGGGCGGTCTCCGAGCTGGCCGCGCACGCACCGGGTCAGGTGCAGACCTCGGGCATCACCCAGCCTCCCGTGCACGCCGTCGCCGTGCAGCGCATCCTCGAACATTCGAGGCGGCACGGTCGCTCGACGCGTGCTGTCGCCGAGGAGTTCCTGGACCGCCGGTGGGCGGATCTGGTGCGCTGGCACCGCTGGCTCGCCCACGCGCGCGATCTCGACGGCAACGGCCGGATCGCGCTGTACCACGGATGGGAGTCGGGCATGGACAACTCGCCACGCTGGGATGCGGCGTACGCCAACGTCGTCGCAGGTCCGGTACCACCCTTCCACCGTGAGGATCTCGAGCACGTCGCCGACGCCACCCAGCGACCCAGCGATCGTGAATACACGCGTTATCTGTGGTTGCTCGAGGAGATGAAGACGGCGCGCTACGAAGACGGCGTGCTCGCGAAGGCCATGAGCTTCGCGGTGGAGGACGTCTTCGTCAGTGCGGTGTTCTCGTTGTCGTGTGAGGTGCTCGCGACCATCGGCGAAGAGCACGCCCGTCCCAACGCCGATGTGCGCGAGTTGTATTCATGGTCGGACCGATTCCGGAAGGGGGTGATCGCCACGACCGACTCCCGGACGGGAGCGGCGAAGGACTTCGATCTGCGCAGCGGGAAGTGGGTCGCCACCGACACTCTCGCGATGTTCGCCCCGCTGCTGTGCGGTGGGCTCGACCGGCAGGCCGAACGGGCACTGTTGCGCACCTTCGAAGGACCGAAGTTCTGCGGGCATCCGGATCTGCGCTACGCGGTACCGCCGTCCACCTCCCCCGTCTCGGGCGACTTCCGGCCGCGCGAGTACTGGCGCGGACCGGTGTGGCCCGTGATGACCTGGCTGTTCTCGTGGGCCTTTGCTCGTCGAGGTTGGGCCGAACGCGCGAACGTGCTTCGCGCGGAAGGACTCCGGCAGGCGAGCGACGGCACCTTCGCCGAGTACTACGAACCGTTCACCGGCGACCCGCTCGGCAGTATGCAGCAGTCGTGGACCGCCGCAGCGGTATTGGACTGGCTGGGTTAGGCCGCTCCGCGGCCCGTGCGTGGTTTCGGCAACCGCGACCACCGAAACCACGCACGAGGGGCATCAGACTCCGATCCGGCCGCCGTCCGACTTCCACGCCGCGACCACGGAAGGACGCGGCTGGGAGTCGCCTCCGTCGGGCCAGTGCGAAGCCGGCGACGCCCACGACGCGTCGTCGGTCTCCCCGGGATGCTGGACGCACACCACGACACGGCCGTCCTGCACGATCGGACCGCACGTCTCCGCGCCGATCGGCACGGTGAGGAACTGCTTCGTCTCCCCGCGGCGCGGTCCGTCGAGGACGACGCTGAACAACCCGTCGTTGGAGCCGAGTGCGTTGCCGTCCGTGGAGATCCACAGGTTGCCGTACGAATCGAAGGCCAGGTTGTCCGGGCACGAGATCGGGCTGACCTGCGACTTGTCGAAACCGCCGAAGTAGGTGTCGGCCTCGTTCGGATCGCCGCACACGAGCAGCAGGGTCCAGGTGAAGGACGTACCCGCGTGGTCGTCGTCGATCTCGAGAACCTGACCGTTCTTGTTGTTCTCGCGCGGATTCGCCTCGTCCGCCGGCGCCGCTCCGTCGACACCGCGCTTGGTGTTGTTGGTGAGCGCGACGTAGACCTTGCCGGTGACCGGGTTCGGTTCGAAGTCCTCGGGACGATCCATCTTCGTCGCGCCCACCTTGTCGCCCGCGAGTCGCGTGAACACCGCGACCTCCTCGGCGCTCATGCCGTCGACCAGCGACTCGGCGCTGCCGTCCTCGTTCGTGCGCAGCAACGCGATCCACTCGCCCTTACCGCGGAACTCGCCGCCGCTCGGCAGAGTTCCGGATCCGTCGATCGCGTCCGGATGGTCGCCGCTGAGCTTCGCGACGTACAGTATTCCCGCGTCGAGCAGGGTCATGTTGTGCCGCATGGCAGCCCGGGATCTTCCGGGTTGGATCCTCCGCGACGACACGAACTTGTACATGTAGTCGAAGCGTTCGTCGTCGCCGCTGTAGGAGACGACGGTGCCGTCACCGGTGACGTGAACGGTGGCCGCTTCGTGCTTGAACCGTCCGAGGGCGGTGTGCTTGACGGGTACCGAGTTCGCATCCCACGGGTCGATCTCGACGATCCATCCGAACCGGTTGACCTCGTTGGGTTCTGCTGCGATGTCGAAGCGGGGGTCGAAACGTTCCCACTTCCGTTCGGTCTCCGTGCCTTCGAGTCCGTACCGGGCGAGACGTTCGGCGGCGACCGGGTCCGTCACGCTCTCGGCGTTGGCGAAGTACTGATCGAAATTCTCCTCGCCGGACAGCACGGTGCCCCAGGGCGTGAGACCACCGGCGCAGTTGTTGAACGTCCCGGCGACCCGCGTGCCGGTCGGGTCGGCGGAGGTCTTCAGCAGGTCGCTGCCCGCGGCCGGTCCCGTGAGGAGAAATGGTGTGGTTCCGGTGATTCGACGGTTGTACTCACCGAATTCCGGTGTCAGACGACCGGTCCCTGGCTCACCCTTCACTTGGACCACCGACAGTCCGTGACCCGCGATGCCGATGCGTACCTGTTCCTCGGTGGGGGAATCCGCGTCGTAGTCGGCGAACATGAAGGGCTCGGTGGTGTATTCGTGATTGACGACGAGCAGATGGGTGTCGGGCCTGCCGTCCACCGGCAGCAGACCGGCGAAGTCGTTGTTGAACCCGAACTGCTTCTCCTGAGCGGCGGCCGTCTGACTGCCGATGTCGAAGGCCGGAGCGTCGGGCAACACCGGGTCGCCCCAGCGGATGACGACCTCCTGCTCGTAGCCGTCCGGAACCGTCACCGCGTCATCGGTGTTCGGGGCCACGGCGGTGAAGTTCGTGCCGTCCGGCACCGGACCGAGATCATCCGCGCCCGCTGCGTCGCTGCCGGCAGCCGCGGCGGAATCGTCCGCGCAGGCCGTCAGTACACCACCGGCACCGACGGCGAGCACCGCCATGGCACCACCCCGCAGCACCCCGCGACGCGAGACGGCGGCTCGAACGATGTCGCCGAAGTACTCACCGCGCGAGGTGTTGGGAACTGCGTGCGAACAGGCGTCCCCGCACTTGTACTTGCAGGTGATGTTCGAGCGCGACGATATGCCGTCGTGCGTGACGAACAGGGGCAGGATCCTACGGGCCACGACTATCTCCTCGGAATCGGTTCGACGCGGGAACCGTAGGAGCATCAGGCGAGTCGGACGGAACGAGAAGGTGAACACCCGATGAGCATTCGGCTGCCGTGAGACGGCAATCACAGAAGGGGAGCGAACTCAGCCCGGGGCGATGCGGTCCAGGTCCATGATCGGCCGTACGCCGGGACGTTCGCCGTCGAAGAACTCGTCCGGTGGTTGCTCGTCCTCGTCCTGCATCTCGCCGGGTCTCGCGTCGACGAACGGCACCACCCGGTCGGCGATCGCGTCGTTGTACGAGTCGGGTGCCCGGATGGGATCGGCGTGCCCGGTGCGGTCGAGTTTCGACACCAGAAGGGTGCCGTCGATACCACCCGACTGGTCGACGAGAATCCGGTGACTGTACTCGACGTCCACGACAGTGTCGGCCGATGCATTCCGTGGTCGGAGGAACACCACGGCGGGCCGGATCTTGTCGCCGCGCTCGTCGGCCAGTGCCTTCAGGTTGTCCACCGCGCCGGACGCGACGATCGCCCGGAACTGCGACTCGATCAACCCGTTGCTCGCCGCGTCCGTCGAGAGGATCTTGTCGTGCAGCACCTCGGTCGCGGCCTTCCTCAATTCCTCGGTGTCGATCCGGCGGTACCGCCGCTCGGAAGGAACGACGAAGCGATCCTTCCGGGCGACGATCTCGACGAGCATCCGCATGCTGCGGCTCTCCCGCGCACCCGGCAACCAGCCGATCCAGCGCAGCAGATCCTCACCGGCATCGCGTGCGCCGGCCCGGACGGCGTGCAGGTCCAGCGGCGTGCAGTCCAGGATCACACCGGTCACCTCCAGCGAGGTGTCCTGGTACAGATGCTGGGCGACCTCGAGCGCGATGATCCCGCCCATGCTGTGCCCCGTGAGCACGATGTTCTCTATGCCGGTCCACGCCGCACGCTCCTGGATCAGGCGGCTGACGACGGCGGTGTCGAGACCACTGTTGTCGTACTCGACCGCCCACACCTGTCCGAGTTCGCTCAGTGCGGGCAGCGCCGTGGCGGTGTCGGTCGCGTCGAGGTTGCCGAGACCCACGAGATCGACCACGGCCGTGTCGCGATCCTCCCGTGCCGCCGCGTCGTATATCGGATGCAGCTGAGGTCGGGTGAGGGCGAGCCGCTCACGGACCGGCGCGACGTCCCACGCCCAGTACTGGGTGAACAGGGCGACGAGTGGGAGCGCCGCGACGGCCGTGCGTGCGAGAGCTCGCCGGAGCCGGCCGAACCGGACCCAGTGATGTCCGGTGCGAGTGTCGCGGAGACGGCGCCGCCGGCGACTGTCGTCCCAGTCGTCGGCGGTACAGGGCGGAAGCCATGGTGCGTTCGACATGCACCACCGATGCTACCGACGCACGGTGCTCGGCTCAGGGCCCGTCGGTACGGGCCGGGATCAGCTGAGCCCTGTCAGCGGCGGTGCGGAGTTCTCGTCGCGCCATGCGATCGCTTCCCGCAATTCGTCGAGGTCGTAGTCGGGACCGCCGACACCCACGGTGAACTGGGTGATACCGAGATCGACATAGGACGGTGCGGCCTCGGCGCCGGGCCACGAGGTGGACCGTTCGATCTCCTCGGGACGACGACCGGCGTCGGCGCAGCGCTGCGCGAGGATCTCGGACTTCTCGGCGTGCGTCTCCATCTCGCCGAAGCTGTGCCAGATGTCGGCGTACTTCGCGACCATCGGCAGTGTCTTCTTCGGGCCGCCGCCACCGATCAGGATGGGAATGTGCCGGGTGGGCTGTGGGTTCAGCTTGCCGAGGCGGTTCACGATGCGGGGCATGTACTCGGCGAGCAGGTCGAGGCGGGAACCCTTGGTGCCGAATTCGTAGCCGTACTCGTCGTAGTCCTTCTCGAACCAGCCCGAGCCGATGCCGAGGATGAGACGGCCGCCGCTGATGTGGTCGACGGTGCGGGCCATGTCGGCGAGCAGGTCGGGGTTGCGGTAGCCGCCTCCGGTGACCAGGGCGCCGATCTCCACGCGTTCGGTCTGCTCGGCCCAGGCGCCGAGCATCGTCCAACATTCGAAGTGGGCGCCGTCGGGGTCGCCGTAGAGCGGGTAGAAGTGGTCCCAGTTGAACACGATGTCGACGCCGGCGTCCTCGGCGCGGAGCACGGTGTCGCGGATGACGCCGTAGTCGGGTTGCTGCTGGGGCTGAAGTTGGAGTCCGATGCGAATGGGGCGCGTCATGGAGTCCACGTTAGGGCAACATCTCGTATCGTCGCCCGAGTTCTCGCAGGAAGGACTCGAGAACGAGGTCGAAGCTCTCGGCGTCGATCTCGGCTGCGTACTCGCGGAGCCGATGCGCCTGTGACAGATGCGGATACCGCTCGTTGTAGGTGTCGATGTGATCGTCGAACCCCCCCGCGAACGACGTGATCGCGGAGCCGATGACGATGTACTTGATCGAGGCGCCGATCATCGTCGCGAACCGTGGTGGCCAGCCGGCGCGCGTGAGACCGCCGTGGATGGCGTCGGACGCCTGGAGGGAGACGGGCCGGGTGCCGGGGCTCGCGGCGAGGAAGGGAACCATGTTCGGGTGCGCGGCGAGCGCGTCCCGGTAGGTACGGGCCCACCGGCGTAGCGCTTCCTGCCAGTCGTCCCCGGCGAACGCGCTGACGTCGACCGATTCGCCGATGGCATCGGCGATGTCGTCGAGCAGCTGTTCCTTGGTGGAGTAGTGGCTGTAGAGCGACGGGGCGCGCACACCGAGTTCGGTGGCGATCCGGCGCATCGACACGGCGTCGAGGCCGTGTTCGTCCACGAGTCGCAGCGTGACGTCGCGGATGAGTTCACGGCTGAGCAGAGGCGTGCGGGGGCGCGCCATCCGTGGTCCTCCTTACGGGCAGGCCTGGACGAACTAACGATGTAAGGTTAGTTTGGAATCGCGAGAAGCGCTACGGCGCCGGCATCCCTGGAAGGTCTCTCCATGAACCTGAAGCTCACCGAGGAGGAGCGCGCGTTCCGCGACGAGCTGCGCACCTTCTTCACCACCGAGATCCCCGCCGACGTGCGCGCGAAGACCGCGTCCGGCACCCCGCTGGGCAAGGACGACTTCGTTGCCGTCCAGCGCATCCTGCATTCGCGGGGCCTCGCCGTTCCCAACTGGCCCGTCGAATGGGGTGGCCAGGACTGGACGCCGATGCAGCGCAATATCTGGCTCAGCGAGCTGCAACTCGCCTCGGTGCCCGATCCGCTGCCGTTCAACGCGTCGATGATCGGCCCGGTCATCGCCCAGTTCGGTTCGCAGGAGATGAAGGAACGCTTCCTTCCCGCCACCGCGAACCTCGACATCTGGTGGTGCCAAGGCTTCTCCGAGCCCGAGGCCGGCTCCGATCTCGCCTCCCTCAAGACCCGCGCCGTCCGCGACGGTGACGACTACATCGTCAACGGGCAGAAGACGTGGACGACGCTCGCCCAGCACGCCGACTGGATCTTCTGCCTCGTGCGCACCGATCCGAACGCGAAGAAGCAGGCCGGTATCTCGATGCTGCTCTTCCCGATGGACACCCCCGGTGTCACCCGTCGCCCGATCAAGTTGATCGACGGAAGCTACGAGGTCAACGAGGTCTTCTTCGAAGACGTGCGGGTTCCCGCAGAGAACCTCGTCGGCGAGGAGAACACCGGCTGGACACAGGCGAAGTTCCTGCTCGGCAACGAGCGCACCGGCATCGCCCGCGTCGGCGCCACCAAGGTGAAGCTCGCCCGTGCGAAGTCCCTCGCGGCCGAGACCCGCCTCGGGGGCGGATCACTGCTCGACGATCCGATCTTCGCGGCACGTCTGGCCGAACTCGAGAACGAACTGCTGGCTCTCGAGCTCACCCAGCTGCGCGTCGTCGCCGGGTCGGCCGACGGCAAGCCCAACCCGGCGTCGTCGCTGCTCAAGATGCGCGGTTCCGAGCTGCAGCAGGCCGCGACCGAGCTGCTCGTCGACATCGCCGGCCCCGATTCGCTACCCGCCGGTGAAGCCGATATCGACTCGCCCGACTGGGCCCGGCTCACGACGCCGACCTACCTCAACAACCGCAAGGTCACCATCTACGGTGGATCGAACGAGGTCCAGCGTTCGATCATCGCTTCCTCGATTCTCGGACTGTGAGGCCCCGGACATGAATTTCGAACTCGACACCGAACAGGACATGCTTCGCGCGACCGTCCGCGACCTGCTCTCGGGCGCGTACGACGTCGAGTCGCGCAACCGGGTGGCCGAGAGCGACCTGGGATGGAACCGCGACGTGTGGAAGCAGCTCGCCGAACTCGGCGTGCTCGGTCTGCCCTTCGCCGAGGAACACGGCGGTATGGGGGCCGGACCGGTGGAGGTCATGGCCGTCATGACCGAGATCGGTCGTGCCCTCGCGCCGGAGCCCGTGCTCGACTGCGTCTACCTGCCCGGCCGCCTCGTCGCCGAGATCGGCAGCGACGCGCAGCGCTCGGATATCGTTCCGCGACTGTCCGAGGGCACCGCGCTGCTGGCGTTCGCACACGACGAACCGGGCAACCGCTGGCCGCACACCGAGGTGGCCACCACCGCAGCGCGCGACGGCGACTCCTGGACGTTGTCCGGACGTAAGAACCCTGTGCTGCACGGTGATTGCGCCGACACGCTGATCGTCTCCGCGAAGCTCCCCGAAGGCGGCATCGGCCTGTTCGTCGTCGACGCCGGAGCCGACGGTCTCACCCGTACGCCCTACCGCACCCACGACGGGCGTCGCGGCGCGCAGGTCGTGCTCGAGAATGTCGCGGCCACCCCGCTCGGTGAGGCGGTCGACGCGTCGGCAGCGATCACCGCAGCTCAGGTGCACGCGCAGGCGGCGCTGTGCGCCGAGGTGGTCGGAGCTCTCGACTCCTCGGTGCAGCTGACGACGGGTTACCTGAAGCAGCGCAAGCAGTTCGGTGTGCCGCTGTCGATGTTCCAAGCGCTCACCCACCGCGCCGCCGACATGTACGTGCTGTACGAGCTGGCGTCGAGCATGAGCCTGTACGCGACGATGGCACTCGCCGACGGCATCGTCGATCCGGCGATCGCGTCGCGTGCCAAGCTGCAGGTCGGCCGGTCCGCACGCAAGATCGGTCAGGAGGCGGTACAGATGCACGGTGGCATCGGTGTCACGGCCGAGCACTCCATCGGTCACTACCTCAGCCGCCTGACCGCGATCGAGCACACCCTCGGCACCATGGACGATCACCTGCGGGTGCTCGTCGGCGGCCTGAAGGACTACGAGCTCGTGGAGATCGCCGGAATGTGACCGCTCGGGCTCACTCCCGGGGCAGCAGTGTCCCCAGCGGACCGAGATCGATGTTGAGATCCTCGGGGGTGAGCCCGAAATGGTCGCGCAGTTCCGCCATGCGCTGTTCGAGCAACATCAGAGTCGTTCCGAGACGTTCGATCTGTTCGTCGCTGAGGTCGCCTGCGTCCACGCGGTGCAGTGCCTGACGTTCCATGAGTTGCCGGAGCAATTCGACGAGTGTGAGCACCAGCGTCACCAGGCCCCGCTCCACGGATTCGGGGTCGGCGTCGATGCGGGAGGGGATGTGTGCGGACTCGCTCACGTGCCCTCCCGCGCTCCACGCGGAACGGGGGCATCGATCCCCGGTACGGACAGCGTGCTGATCGACGAGATGAGCGCACGCAGCGAGATCCGCACCAGATCGATCTCCGCGATCGAGAGGGTGATGTCGCCGGTGATGACCACACCTCCGGACAGCACCCGATCCAGCAGATCGATCAGGGCGATCCGCCGCTCCTCGTCCACCGACCCGTCGGCGTACCTCATGGTGATATCCGTTCTGCTCCCGCGAACGAATAGGGCGGCCACGGTCCACTCGTCTCGAGGCGGATCCCCGGGAATTGCGATCCGAGTTCTTCCACTTCGGAACGGAATTCGTCCGTCCGGTCGTCGTCGACGAGATACGTGCCGTTGAGCACCATCCATTCGTGGCTTCCGCTCAGTGCCGGATCGGTCGGCGCGCCCCGGCGACCCGCCGCCGACGTGCGCAACAATCGGTCGTGGATCTCGTTCGCGCGTGCCGCCGCGTCGCGTTCGACGTTCTCCTGTGCTGCGAGTTGCGCGCGACGACGGAGCAGATAGGCCGTGCCGCTTCCGGAATCTGCTTCGCCCGAGTCGGATTCGGCGACGGCTGCGGTCAGCGTCTTCCGGTCCGCGAACGCCTTGACACCCCACTCGGTGCGTCCCGCGACGAGGGTCAGCGCCGACGAGAACTGCTCCTCGTGTTCGGTCAGGAGCGCACGGACCCGAGCGTCGTCGAGGCAGACGGTCGCGAGCCGGAGCGGTACGACCGATACGTGCCGCGCCAGGCCGGCGACAACCGAATCATGGGCACGCGCCACCCTTTCCAGCCAGTCCAGGTCCTCGAGATTGCGTGCCAGCGCGGCCTCGCCGAAATCGTCCAGAGGTACCGTTCCGACCACGGCGGTCAATCCCCCCTCGTGCACCGCACGGACATGTTCTCCGGCCACACCGGAGGCGGCCTCGGTCTCGTCACCGGCGAGCGCCCCGTCGGTCACGGCGTACATCCACACACCGGTCGTCTCAGTCACGGTCCTCCTCGTCCACGATCTCCGCCGGTTCCGCTTCCGTGGCCGCCTCGAGTGCGGCCAACCGCTCGCGCAGTTGCCTGTTCTCCAGCTCGAGTTCCGCCCGGCCCGAATCGACCTCGGGTGTACGCGGCTTGCTCGTCAACCACGGATCGCTCTCCCACCAGTCGATTCCGACGGCCTTGGCCGTCTCGAGCGAGGCGATGACGAGGCGGAGTTTGATGGTGAGGAGTTCGATGTCGAGCAGATTCACCTGGATGTCGCCGGCGATCACCAGTCCCTTGTCGAGGACCCGTTCGAGGATGTCGCCGAGATTGGTCGATCGTCCGCCGCCCCCGTAGGGTTGCGGCGACGACGTGCCGCCTCCACCCACGACCGTCATGTCCCGGCCCTCGCTCCGATATCGCTGCTTCCGCGTCCGTAGCGCCGGGTCCGCCGATACGCGAGCAGACCCCCGTCCAGATCGATCTCCACCTCGTAGAGCGCGAGCATGTCGGCCGACGACGGTATCCGCCTGTCCTCGACGACTTCCACCTCGACGACCCATCCGTCCTCGGTGGGTTCGATCGAGGTGACGCCCTGAGCTTCCTTCGAGGTCAGCTCCTTCAGGTGGGTGAGGGCCGCCGATGCGGCCTCGGCCGCCGAGATCGCGGGCGGGCCGGTATCTCTTGCCACGGGATCACCCCTCTCCCTCGCCGGGAGCGGAACCACCGCGGGAGATCATCCGGTTGAGCACGGCCTGTTGCGCCTCGTCCTTCTCCTCGGGAGTCAGTTCACCGGCCTCCGCCGCCTCCTCGATCTGCTCGAGCTCGCGTCGTACGTTGGCCGGATCGTGCAGTTGCTGCTCGACCTGCTCCTGGATGATCTCTCCGAGCCACATCACGCCCTTCACCGGAGCGAGAGGCAACGTGAACAGGGAGGACAACAGTCCCATGCGTCAACCCTCCTCCCCCGGATCGGATTTCGCCACGAAGTCGTAGGCCGCCATCGGGCCGAGCAAGGAGATGTCGACCCGGTCCTCCCATTCCTGGCCCAGCTCGCGGAGAATCTGCTCGAGTTCGTCCTGCCGCTCGAGCTCGACGAGGATGGCGATGTGCACGGCATCCTGCTCGTGGGTGGGTTGCCGCTCGTTGACCATCGGATCGAGGGAGGACAGAGCCTCGACCGTGCGCCGCGTGTCCTCGTTCCGTTTGGCTTCGATCGTCGCGTTGATGATCTCTCCGAGCGCCATCCGGGCCTCACGGGTCGCGTCCTCGGACTGTCCTCTGATCTGCTCCCGCAATTGTGCTGCGTCGGAGTTCTCTTCGAGAATCTCCTGCAGGATGGCCCTCTCGTCGTATCGTCCCTTCACGACGAACTGGGCGAGACCCTCGAGTTGCTCCAGCGCCGAGGCGAGTTCGTCCTCGTGCCCCTCGAGCAACTCCTCGGCCACCGCGTCGCGGTCGGTGAGAACAGCGCCGAACCGGAGAGGCAGGACCGGTGCGACGGCCACGGTCCCGTCGAGCAGTGCGGCATGTGCCTTGAGATCGTCCGGTGTGCCCAGTGCCCGGTCGGTCGGGATCTCGCTCACCAGAGCGGCGATACCTCCGGAGCGGACGACGGAGATCTGCGCGGGTGGGTTACCCACGCCCTCCGCATGATCTTCCGGTTCCACATCGGACGGCACGATTCCGTACACGTATACTGCAGTGGTCGTGGCGGTTTCGTCATTGTCACCCTGACCGGATCGTTCGGTCTGTTCGGTGGACATCAATCATCACCCCTGCGTGATCGTCGAGCAGGCTGCCGTTGTTCCTGCACGTCCCCGAGAAACTCGCTGACCTTCTCCCCAGCGGCCTCGAGAGCTCCTTTCGTCTTGTGCTTGGATCCACCGGAGGTGATGTCGCCGACCAGATCCGGAAGACCTTTCGGTTCGTTGTCGGAGATCTCCAGCCGGTTGACCGCTTCCGCGAACCGCAGATAGGTGTCGACGCTGGCGACGACGACGCGGGCGTCGATGGTGAGCAGTTCGATACCGACGAGTGAGACTCGCACGAATGCGTCGATGACGAGTCCCTTGTCCAGGATCGTATCGATGACGTCGGCGAGGCCGGACGAGTTGGGGCGGGCCATGCCGCCCCCACCGCCACCGCCGCCACCGCCCCCTGCAGGTTGGATGGTCATGAGCGGGATCCTCTCGAGCGTGCCGAACGCGTGCCGGTGGACTTCGCCGCCCGGGTTCGTTTCGCGGGGGCACGTTTCCGAGGCGGTTCGGGTTCGTCCTCTTCTTCGTCTTCCTCTTCGCCGGACTCTTCGTCGGGTTCCTCGTCCTCCTCATCCGGATACTCGTCCTCGAGGTCCTCCTCCTCGTCCCGGAGGTCCTCGTCGTCCGGCGACTCCTCGCCCTCTTCCTCGTCTTCACCTTCGCCTTCGTCGAAATCTTCGTCCTCGTCGCGGATCTCGTCCTCGTCGCCGGACGTGTCGGCGTCTTCTTCGTCACCTGTTCCGGCGGAGTCCTCCTCGGTCTCCTCGCCGGTGTCCTCCTCCTGTTCCCGTTCCTCTTCCTCTCTGCGCGCCGTCTCGTCGTCCTTGACGACTTCGCTGTCGCGGATCTCTCCGTGCCAGCCCATGATGTCGTCGGGATGCAGTACGGCTTCGGTCATGACGTGGCGCCGGAAGTGCTTCAGTTCCAGGCGGGACCGGCGACCCACTGCCCGCCACAGGTTCGCGGTGCGCTCGAACAGGCCCCGGGGGTGATATTCGAGGACCAGGAGGATCCGGGTGAGATCCGGTGTGAGTTCGTGGAAGGTCACCGCGCCGTCGATGTAACCCTTTCCGCCCGTGGAGCGCCACACGATCCGTTCGAACGGCACCTGTTCGAGGATCGTGGACTCCCAGTTCCGGCGCGACCAGAAGACCTTGCCGGTCCAGTGAAGTTTCTCGTCCTCGACCTGTTCGACCTGTTCGACCTTCTTCATGAACTTCGGCCAGTCGGCGAACTGGGTCCACAGATCGTAGGCAAGGTCGATCGGCACTCCTACGTCGATGCTCTCGACGATGTTGGTGAGCTTGATCTTCTTGTTGCCACCACCGCCGCCCTTGCCCCCGCCGGTGACGGCCTCCTTGACGTCCTGGAACTTGTCCTTCGCGGTGTTCTTCAGGTTCTCGAACCCCGAGCTCGCCGCCGCCTTCAACGGCGACTCGCCCTGAGCGAGCTTGTCGACACCGGTCAGCGCGCTGGCCAGATTTCCGCCCTTGCCCTCGGAGTAATCCTGTAATCGTCCCGCCGTGCCGGTGACTCTGTCCGACAGGCTCGACAACGCATTCTGCGCGACGGTTCCCGCGAGGCCCTGCAACGATTGCTGCAGACCACCGGTCAGTCCGCCCGTGGCCTTCCCCGCCGTATCCGTGGCGGTGCGGCCGGCCTTACCGGCGGTATCGGTCGCGGTCTTCCCGGCCTTGCCCACCGCGTCGGTGACTCCACTCGATACATCACTCGATCCGGCCATCGCTCTCACCGCTTCGTTCGACGTACGGGCGCACGACCGGAGGACGACGCACTGCTACGCGCTGCGCGCTTGCGCGGCTTGGGAGATGCCTCTTCCGAATCGTCCGAGTCGTCGCTGTCGGATGTCTTCTTGCTGCGGGAAGCCCGCGGACGGGACGTGGCGCGGGCGGCGCGGCGCCGGGGTGCGGGGCGCTCGGGTTCCGGTTCCTCGTCGTCGCCCGAATCCTCCTCGTCGGCACCCTCTTCGTCCGTCTCGTCGTAATCCGGTTCCTCGTCGCGAGTCCTGCTGCCGCGACTCCTGCCGCCGCGACTTTCTTCCCCCTCGCGTGATTCGTCGTATTCGTCTTCGTATTCCGCGTCCTCGGGCTCTTCGTCCGCTCCGCCCCCGGCCCGCGCCTGCAGACGCTCGTTGAGGGCATCGATGCGGTGGCTGGCCGCGGTCACGGCTGCGGCACGCGCCGCGTGCATGAGTTCTCCGCGAACGGATTCGGTGATCTTGCTGACCTCGGGAGACGAACCGAGCATCGAGGCGCTTCGCTGCAGGAGTTCCTGCGGGTTGCTGGGCAGTTTGCCGGTGACTCCGGCACCGGCGAGCATCATGGCCAACCGCATCTTCTTGGTTCGGCCCAGGAAATATCCGATGCCCACACCGAGGGCGACTCGTGCTCCGGGTTTCATCACCGTTCTCCTTCATCTGCCGCGCGTCGTGTAGGCGTGCTCGGAAGGTGGCCGGAAGGTCTCGGTACGGTACGCAGCCGACGCGTGTATTTATGTGATGCAAACCACAGTACGTCACTCGGGACCGTGATTCGCATGCTTCGCCGCCCTGCGGATCCGGGCAGATGACGAGAGTCGGTAGAGTACCAATCAGTATGTTCTACAGCAGGATACGAGTGTTGCTACATATTCGGTCCGCGCAGCGCGCTGTTCCCAAAGAACAGTTCTCGTACCGGCAATGCATTCGGAAAACGGATCTATCGCCCCGGCCCGGCCGGAGCGGTGATCCCCGTGGCCTGCAACGCGAATGCCGCTTCCGGGCCGATGATCTCGCCGACGAGGACGAGGAACCGGTCGACGAAAGCGGGACCATGGGCACCCTCGGTGGCGTCGTCCGGATTCTGTGGATCGAGATGGTGCGCGAGTTCGTGGAGCACCACCATCTCCCGGAACGCCCATGCGGTGTTCGCGCGGTGCTCGGGAAGGGCGATCGTCGCGCAGTCGCGTTCGTAGTGCGCGGCCGCGTTGCCGGCCCGGGCCCGCACGCGCACGGGCACGGCGGCGCGTTCCCACCGCATGATCACCCAGTCGAGGCCGAGCACGGCATCGATGTAGTCCTGGACGGAGGCGATGGAGGCGAATCGTCTCTCGACCGGAAGCGTGACGTGGGAACCGGCGACCTCGACCGTTCTCAGACCTCGTTCGTCGGCGCGGTCGAGCATCTTCCGTACGATCGACTCCGCTTCGTACACAGCGGTTCTGCGGGTGTCGCGCACCTTGGTCACCGTTCCAGCCTCCTCGGAGCCGACGGCAGTTCGGGTGCCGTTCCCAGTCGTGCCGCCCGGCCGGCGCGATCGCCCGCGCGCTGGGCGTCGGCCGAGCGCGCCGACGGCGCCCGGTTGCCCCGCCAACTGCCCCGCGCCTGCGACGTACTGCTGTAGAAGTCCTGGAGTTCCAGATTCTTCCCACGCAACACCAACGCCGTGCCCGGCGCGGATGTTTCCGCCTCGCGTTCGATCTGCTGCTTCGCCTCGGCCAGCCTGGCGCCGATCCGGGCGGCGAACGCCGACTGGAAGTTCAGTCGGGCCGTGACCGGGGCAACGGGTTTGCGTACGCGTGTGCGCACACGCCGGTCGCCGCGTTCCTCCACGACGGTACGCACCGTGGTCTCGGCCCGGTATGTGCCCTCACGCAGATACGCATCGGACGCCCGGACCATCTGCACCAGCAGGGAGGAGTACAGGGCCTCGCAGACGTCGATGTCGTCGGCGAAGCCGTAGGCGTAGATGACGGTGGAGTTCGCGGTGATGTCGCACTGCACGTCGTTGGCCGCGGCGATCGCGATGAACAACTGTGCGTAGGTACGCAGTCCCTTCTTGCCCGTCTCACCGATGGTGATCAGTCGCTGGACGGGGGCGGCACGGCGTTCCTTCGCCGCGGTGTGGCTGCGCGCGACCGCCAGATCGATCGAGGCGGACGTCGCGAGTCGCTGCGCTGCGGCGAGGAAGGCGTCGGCCTCGTGAGGGTTGTCGGTGGACTCCGCCTGGCGGAGCAACCCGCCGATACGACTCAACATCTTGTCCGAACTCACCCCGCGAGCGTAGAACGCGACACCGACTCCACCCACGAGAGCGAGAACACGTCCCGAAATTCCTGCAGAACCGCCTACTACCCAGCAAGATCGTGCAGATGGACACTGCGGTCGATTTCGTCACCGATATCAACGACACCTTCTGGTACGCGGTGATCGCGTTGCTCGTCGGCTCCGGCCTGTACTACACCGTGCGCTCGCGATTCATCCAGATCCGGCTCGTGCCGGACATGCTGCGTTCCGTGGTCGAGAAACCGACGACGATGCCCGACGGCACGAAGGGGATCTCGCCCTTCCGGGCGTTCTCGGTATCCGCGGCCTCGCGTGTGGGCACCGGCAACGTGGCAGGTGTCGCGATCGCGATCAGCCTCGGCGGACCGGGCGCGGTGTTCTGGATGTGGGTGATGGCATCGATCGGCGCGGCCACCGCATTCCTCGAGTCCACCCTCGCCCAGTTGTACAAGGTGCGCGACAAGGATTCCTTCCGCGGCGGACCCGCCTACTACATGCAGTACGGACTCGGAAAACGGTGGATGGGCATGATCTTCGCGGTGATCATCACGATCACCTACGGCTTCGTGTTCAACGCGGTGCAGACCAATTCCATCGTCGACGCGGTCTCGAGTTCCGTGGGCGAGAAGTCCACGGGGTTGCAGGTGGGTGTGGGCCTCGTCGTCGCCGTCCTCGTGGCCGTGGTGATCTTCGGCGGAATCCGCCGCATCTCCGG
Source organism: Rhodococcus sp. Q1 (assembly GCF_004153645.1). Classification (NCBI taxonomy): domain Bacteria; kingdom Bacillati; phylum Actinomycetota; class Actinomycetes; order Mycobacteriales; family Nocardiaceae; genus Rhodococcus; species Rhodococcus sp. Q1. The sequence continues at coordinate 321,356 of NZ_SDMJ01000001.1, forward strand.
AGTGTCGCAGGTGCTGGTGCCGATCCTGGCGATCGCCTATCTCGTGATCGGCGTCATCGTCGTGATCCTCAACATCGGTGAGGTTCCCGCGATGTTCCGGTTGATCGTCGAGAACGCGTTCGGCCTCGAGGAGATCGTCGGTGGAGGCTTCGCCGCAGCCTTCATGAACGGCATCCGCCGCGGGTTGTTCTCCAACGAGGCGGGCATGGGGTCGGCGCCGAACGCCGGTGCCACCGCGGCAGTTTCGCATCCGGTGAAGCAGGGTCTGGTTCAGAGCCTCGGTGTCTACTTCGACACCCTGCTGGTGTGTTCGATCACGGCCTTCATCATCCTGTTGTCCGAGCCCGAGTTCGGCAGCGGCCTCGAAGGCGCGGCCCTGACGCAGAATGCGCTCGCCCTGCAACTCGGCGACTGGACGGTCCACTTCCTGGCGGTGCTGATCTTCTTCCTCGCGTTCACCTCCGTGATCGGCAACTACTACTACAGCGAATCGAACATGGAGTTCCTCACCGGTTCGCGCCGAATCCTCCCCTACCTGCGGGCGGCGGTCGTGGTGTGCGTGTTCCTCGGAGCCGTCGGCTCCCTCCCCCTCGTGTGGGCGCTGGCCGACCTCGCCATGGGAATCATGGCCACGGTGAACCTCATCGCGTTGATCCCGCTGTCGGGTATCGCCTACGCGTTGTTCCACCATTACTCCGCGCAGCGCAAGCAGGGACGCGACCCGGTCTTCCACGCGGGCGACGTACCGGGGGTGCGTGGAATCCAGGTGTGGACGGACGAGGACCTCGCGCCGGTCGACCGTGATGCGGACAGGACACGGTAGATTCCCCTACCGCACGAGCGTGTTCCGCTTCGGAAAGGATCTGCGAAATGGCGTCGGTGACCTTCGACAAGGCCACATGCCTGTTCCCCGGCTCGAGTACGCCCGCGGTCGACGCGCTCGACCTCGAGATCGAGGACGGTGAGTTCCTCGTCCTGGTCGGGCCGTCGGGCTGCGGCAAGTCGACCTCGCTGCGCATGCTCGCCGGCCTCGAGGAGGTGCACAGCGGGCGCATCCTCATCGGCGACGACGACGTCACCGGGCAGGATCCGAAGGAACGCGACATCGCGATGGTGTTCCAGAACTACGCGCTGTACCCGCACATGTCGGTCGCCGAGAACATGGGCTTCGCGCTCAAGCTCGCCAAGACACCCAAGAACGAGATCCGCGAGCGGGTCGTCGAGGTCGCGAAGATGCTCGACCTCGAACAGTTCCTCGACCGCAAGCCCAAGGCGCTGTCCGGTGGTCAGCGTCAGCGTGTGGCGATGGGACGTGCCATCGTCCGTCAGCCACAGGTCTTCCTCATGGACGAGCCGTTGTCGAACCTCGACGCCAAGCTCCGCGTCCAGACCCGCACGCAGATCGCGCAGCTGCAGCGACGGCTCGCCACCACCACCGTCTACGTCACCCACGACCAGGTCGAGGCCATGACGATGGGCGACCGCGTCGCGGTGCTCGAGAAGGGCATCCTGCAGCAGTGCGCGTCGCCGCGCGTGCTCTACAACAGGCCCGCGAACGTCTTCGTCGCCGGCTTCATGGGCTCGCCCGCCATGAACCTCTTCCGCCTCCCCGTGTTCGACCGCGGCGCGTTGCTCGGCGACACGCACGTCCCGATCCCACGCGACGTGGTCGGCCAGGTCACCGAGAAGGAGGTCGTGCTCGGCATCCGCCCCGAACACCTCGAGATCTCGAACGACGGCCTGGCCATGGACGTCGATGTGGTCGAGGAACTCGGATCCGAGGCGTACGTCTACGGCCGGGCCGACGTCGGCGGCATCGTGCAGCAGATCGTCGCGCGCAGCGACTGGCGCAACCCTCCGCAGAAGGGCGACCGGCTGTACCTGCGCTTCGACCCCGAGCACGTGCACGTCTTCGGAACGTCGGACGGGAAGCGAATCGGCTGACCCCCGCTCCGGAATCGGGCCGCGGAGTCGACACTCGACCGATTCAGGATGGGCGGAATGCCGACTTTTACCGGTGGTGCGTGCCACAGTAGTGGCCGGTGTCGGTGCACCTGGTCACCGACGTGTGTTCTTCGACCTCGAAATGGGGAGTTGTTGATGGTTCTGAATACGAAGGCGATGCGGAGGGCTGCGATCGCCGCAACGGCCGCGACCGCGCTCGTTCTCGCGGGTTGCTCGTCGGACAGCGGGGGCGACGACACCTCGACCGGCGGTGAGGGCACCGCTGCTTCCGGTGAGGGCCGCGGCCCCATCACGATCGTCGAGGGGCAGGATCCCCTGAACACGGCGCTCGAGAGCATCATCGCCGACTGGAACGCCGAGCATCCCGACGAGCAGGTGACGTTCAAGCCGCTCGCCAAGGAGGCCAACGACCAGTACGCCGATATCGCCCAGCGGATGCAGGCCAAGAGCGACGAGTACGACCTCATCGCCGTCGATGTCACCAACACGGCGGAGTTCGCCGCGAACGGCTGGCTGCTTCCCCTCGAGGGCGACCTGGCGATCGACACCGAGGGCGTGCTGCCCGCGACCGTCGAGTCGGGTACCTACAACGGCACCCTCTACGCCGCCCCGAAGAACACCAACGGCGCGTTCCTGTACTACCGCACCGATCTCGTCGACAAGGCGCCCGCGACCTGGGACGACCTGAAGGCCGAGTGCCCGAAGGCGGAGGAGGCGGGCATCGCCTGCTACATCGGTCAGTTCAAGAACTACGAGGGCCTGACGGTCAACGTCACCGAGATCGTCAATGCCTTCGGCGGCTCCTTCGTCTCCGAGGACGGCCTGACCCCGGCCGTCGACGACAAGACGGCCGAAGGCCTGCAGTTCCTCGTGGACAATTTCGAGGACGGCATCATCCCGGCCGCCGCCCAGACCTACACCGAGGGTGAGTCGCAGACCGCCTTCGGCAACGGTGAGGCGCTGTTCCTGCGCACGTGGCCGGGCTTCTACACCGACGGCGAGACGTCGTCGGTCGCCGGCAAGTACGGCATCGCCGTCCTGCCCGGCGTCGACGGTCCCGGCGTCTCGACGCTCGGCGGGTACAACGTCGGCATCAGCGCATTCTCGGATGCTCCCGCCACCGCGCGCGACTTCCTCGAGTTCATGCAGACCCGCCAGTCGCAGATGCACTACGCGGAGGCGGGCGGCGCACCGGTTCTCGCCGAGGTCTACGACGACGCGTCGATCCTCGAGCAGTACCCCTACTTCTCGACGTTGAAGGAAGCCCTCGAGGCCGCGAAGCCGCGTCCGGCGTCGCCGTACTACTCGGCCGTGTCGAAGGCGATCGCCGACAACGCCTACGCTGCGATCCGTGGCGAGAAGACCGTCCAGCAGGCGCTGGACGACACCGAGGCCGGCATCGAGACCGCCGGCAACTGATGCTCCAGGAGCAAGTACATGGCTGACCCGCAGGTCGATAATCCCGCGGATCCGTCACACGCCTCCGCGGTCGGGACCGTGTCCGGTCCCGACCGCGGACGTGTCGGCGGACGTCACCGCGTGCCCGCGCCTCCCGCCGCGGAGGTGAAGACGCGGCGCAAGGTCCCGGTATGGATGTTCGTCGCACCGTCGATGCTCGTCCTGGCCGTGATCATCCTGTATCCGCTCGGTCGAGCGATGTGGATGTCGCTGCAGGGTGACGCGAAGCGGCTCGATCCCGAGACCGGGCGGTTCGTCACCGGAGGCTTCGTCGGGATCGAGAACTACACGCGCTGGATCACCCAGACCTGCGGTACCGCCACCGGTTCGATCCCCTGCCCTCCGGGCACCCTCGGCTCGCAGTTCTGGCAGTCGATCTTCAACACTTTCTTCTTCACCGTCGTCACGGTCTCGCTCGAGACGGTGATCGGTTTCGCCATGGCGGTCGTGATGGCCAAGTCGTTCCGGGGTCGCGGTCTGCTGCGTGCCTCGGTGCTCGTGCCGTGGGCGATCCCCACCGCCGTCACCGCCAAGCTGTGGTTCTTCATCTTCGCCAACGACGGTGCCGCCAACAAGCTGCTCGGCACCGACTACCTGTGGACCGCCGATCCGTGGCCCGCCCGGGTCGCGATCATCGTCGCCGACGTGTGGAAGACGGCGCCGTTCATGGCGCTGCTCATCCTCGCCGGACTGCAGATGATCCCGCAGGACGTCTACGAGGCGGCGAAGGTCGACGGCGCGAACGCCTGGCAGCGGTTCAAGATGATCACCCTGCCGCTGGTGAAGCCCGCCCTCATGGTGGCGATCCTGTTCCGCACCATGGATGCGCTGCGCATGTACGACCTGCCCGCGATCATGATGGGTTCGAATCCCGCGACGTCGACGATCTCGGTGCTCGTCGTCGACCAGATGCGTCAGGGTGCGAACTCCGCGTCCGCCCTGTCCACGATCACCTTCCTGCTCATCTTCGCCGTCGCCTTCGTGCTGGTGCGGTTCCTCGGCGCCAACGCGGTGAGCACGCAGGAGAAGCAGCGTAAGGGGGAAGTCGTATGACCGTCACCACCACCGAGGCACCCCGCACCGAGCCGGATCCGGTGCAGGTCCGCAAGGTGCCGATGAAGCGCCGATTGAGCACGGTCGGCACCTATGCGGGCGTCGCGCTGATCGTCGTGTGGGGTCTGGCCCCCTGCTACTGGATGGTCGTCACGGCTCTGCGCGACCCGTCGGAGACGTTCAGCACGACCCTGTGGCCGTCGAACCCGACGCTGCAGAACTTCGCCGACGCACTCGACCCCGACGCCAAGGTCAACTTCTCGCGGGCGCTGCTCAACAGCGTCATCATCGCCGGTGCCACCACGGCGGTCGCGCTGCTGCTGGGCGTGTTCACCGCCTACGCACTGTCGCGCTTCGACTTCCGCGGCAAGTACTTCGTCACCGGCATCATCCTCGGCGCGTCGATGTTCCCCGTCGTCGCGCTCGTGACGCCGCTGTTCCAGTTGTTCACCGACATCGGCTGGATCGGCAAGTACCAGGCGCTGATCATCCCGAACATCTCGTTCGTGCTGCCGCTGACCATCTACACGCTCACCTCGTTCTTCTCGGAACTGCCGTGGGAACTCGAGGAGGCCGCCCGCATGGACGGTGCGACGCGGGGGCAGGCGTTCCGTCTGGTCATGCTGCCGCTCGCCGCCCCCGCCCTGTTCACCACAGCGATCCTCGCCTTCATCGCGACCGTCAACGAGTATCTGCTGATGTCGCAGCTGTCGAACGAGAGCACGGCCCCGGTGACGGTCGCGATGGCACGATTCACCGGCACCGATCCGTACGTCACCCCGTATGCATCGATCATGGCCGGTGGCACCCTCGTCATGGTGCCGCTCGTGGTGATGGTGCTGATCTTCCAGCGGCGCATCATCTCGGGCCTGACCGCGGGTGGCGTCAAGTCGTGAGGAAGGTTCCGCGCCGGAACCGACTCGAGATGCTGCTCGGCCTCCTCACGGTGTTCACGGCGATGGCCGTGATCGCCGCAGTCGCCGAGCTGACGTCGCCGCAACCCGGTGTCGTGCCGTCTCTCGTGCTGCTCGCATTCGTCGTGATGTGGGGGCTCGCGTTCCGCGCGTGGCGCCGATCGGGATGACCACGCACGTGGCGTGAGAAGCACCGGAACGGTGGTCCGGAGGTGTCCCTCGGTCGTTTCCGTACCATACGGTGGGCGGGAGTCCCTCCCGCTCGGATGTCCGGTACGGAGAAGGTGGAACGAGTGACGAGCCCCAAGAGGTCTACCTCCTCGCGTGCCGCTGCGGCCGCAGCGAAGAAGAGCAGGGGACACATCGTCCGCTACGCCGTACTCGTCGCGTTCGTTCTCGCCGTGCTCGTACCGCTCGGCGTCTTCGCCACCGCGTACTACTCGGCGGACGTGCCGACCCCGTCGGACATGAAGACGAACCAGCTCGCGCGGGTCTACGCGGCCGACGACGCCACCGAGATCACCCGGGTGGTCCCGCCGGAGGGCAACCGTCTCGAGGTCGGGATCGCGCAGATCCCCGAGCACGTCCGCAACGCCGTGCTGTCGGCGGAGGACCGCAACTTCTACAGCAACCCCGGCTTCTCGATCACCGGTTTCGCTCGTGCGGCCCGCGACAACGTCATGGGCAAGGACACCGCCGGTGGTGGTTCCACGATCACCCAGCAGTACGTCAAGAACGTGCTCGTCGGCGCCGACCGCACGCTCGAACGCAAGATGCGCGAACTCGTCATCTCCACCAAGATGGCGCGGCAGTGGTCGAAGGACGAGATCCTCGAGGCGTACCTCAACACCATCTACTTCGGCCGGGGTGCCTACGGCATCGGCGCGGCGTCCCAGGCGTACTTCGGCAAGCCCGTCGAGGAGCTGTCGGTCTCCGAGGGTGCCGTCCTGGCCGGGGTGATCCGGACACCGTCCTCGCTCGATCCCGAGTACAACCTGCCGGCGATCGAAGAGCGCTGGAACTACGTGCTCGACGGCATGGTCGACATGGACGTCCTCGACCCGTCGGAGAGGTCGGCCCAGGTGTTCCCCCCGACGGTGCCGTCGAACACCCTCGTGCTGGCCACGGAGGCGACGGGGCCGGAAGGCCACATCCGCACGCAGGTGTTGCGCGAGCTGTCCGCGGCGGGGATCAGTGAACAGACCCTCAACACCGAGGGTCTGCGGATCACCACCACGATCGACCCGAGGGCACAGCAGGCGGCGATCGACTCCGCCCGGTCCACGCTGTCGGGGGAACCCGGGGAATTGCGCACCGCGGTGGTCTCGGTGGACCCCCGCTCGGGGGCCGTGCGCGCCTACTACGGCGGTGAGGACGGCGCCGGCTTCGACTTCGCGCAGGCGCCCGTCCAGACCGGGTCGGCGTTCAAGGTGTTCGGCCTGCTCGCCGCGCTCGACGACGGGATCGGCCTGAACGCGCGCTTCGACAGCTCGCCGCTGACGGTCGGCACTGTCCGCATCGGCAACGTCGAAGGCGAGTCGTGCGGGCGGTGCACGATCGCCGAGGCGCTCAAGCGGTCGCTGAACACGAGCTTCTACCGGCTCATGATGTCCATGTCGAACGGTCCCCAGAAGATCGCCGACGCCGCGCACGCCGCAGGAATCCCCCTGACGATCCCCGGCGTCGAGGGGCAGACGCTGAGCGAGAACGGCGGTTCCCCGGAGGGCGGCATCGTTCTCGGTCAGTACCAGGCGCGGGTGATCGACATGGCGTCGGCCTACGCGACGATCGCCGCGTCCGGTGTCTTCCACGAGCCGTACTTCGTGCAGAAGGTCGTGACGGCCGACGGGGTCGTGCTCCTCGATCGACCGGCGTCACCCGGCGAGCAGCGCCTCGACGCCGCGGTCGCCGACAACACGACCCAGGCCATGATGCCGATCGCCGCGTATTCGCGCGGGCACGCGCTCGCCGGTGGCCGGCCGTCGGCGGCGAAGACCGGTACCACGCAGCTCGGCGACACCGGCCTGAACAAGGATGCCTGGATGGTCGGGTACACCCCGTCGCTGTCGACGGCCGTGTGGATGGGCACACCCGACGCCGGGCCGATCACCAACAGCTGGGGTGGGTCGATCTACGGCTCCGGTCTGCCCTCGGACATCTGGAAGGGAACGATGGACGGCGCCCTCGAGGGCACGCCGGTCGAGAGCTTCCCGTGGCCGGCGCCCATCGGTGGACAGGCGGGTGTCCCCAAGGACGCCGGTATCGAGACCAACACCCCCCCGCCGCCGACCTTCAGGCTGCCGGACCTGTCGAACCTGCCGCCGATCACGATTCCCGCACCGCCGGTCGATCTCCCCGTTCCGGTGCCCTCGCAGATCGAGGTGTTCCCCGGCGTCACGATCCAGATCCCCGGCTTGTAGACATGTACTCCACCCCTTCGTCGTCGACGAGCCGGCCGGGGACTACGACCCCGTCAGCACCGTCGGCAGCAGGGCGGCCGAATAGTCGACGACCTCGTCGATGCTCGGCGTCCCGTCGCGGAACCGGTCGATCGCCAGCGACTCCACGAGTGCCCACCAGGCCCGCAGCCGCATTCGGGTCACGCGGGTGTCGTCGCAGCCCAGCGCCGCGACGACTCGCCCGACCATGGTGTCGCGCATAGAGTCGTGGATGTCGCGGATCTGGGGGTCGGATCCGACGCCGCTGTGGAAGAAGGCCTGATAGTTGTCGCCGTGGCGGTCGATGAACGAGACGAACGGGTGCACTACGGCCCGGAGCGGATCCTGCTCGTCCGGGTCGGGATCCGCGGCGCGGAGCAACCGGCGTGACGCGGCGCCGACGACCGCGACGTAGAAGTCCTGCTTGGTGGGGAAATAACGGAACAGCAGGCCGCGGGAGATACCGGCGATCTCGGCGACGCGGTCGATGGACAGGGCGTGGATGGGCCGGGTCGACAGTTCCTGCAGTCCGATGGCGACGAGTTGCCGGCGACGTTCCTCCGGCGGCAGACGACGCCGGCCTGTGGATGCCTCTTGTCGCGGGGTGCTCACACCGATAGCCTAACTGAGCATCGCTCAGTTAAGGCCGCCCGGCCGGGCAGTTCCCGGTCGACTCGACGGAAGGCACCCGATGGATTTCGCACAGTCCGAGCGCAGTCGCGACTATCTCGAACGTCTGCGGGCGTTCATCGCAGGCGAGGTCACGCCTGTCGAGCAGCAACTGCGGGCCGCGCGACGCACGGCGGGTGAAGGACGACGCGACATCGACGCCGCCGAGAGGTGGGCCGTCTCCCCCGAATTCCGCGAGCTGCAGCGCAAGGCCCGCGCCGAGGGGCTGTGGAACCTCTTCCTTCCCGACGCCGAACTCGGTGCCGGATTGTCGAACGTCGACTACGCCCCGCTCGCCGAGGAGATGGGCCGCTCGCCGTTCGTCTCCGCGGTGTTCAACTGCGACGCGCCCGACACCGGCAACATGGAGGTGCTCTATCACTACGGCAGCGCCGCGCAGAAGGAGCAGTGGCTGCGGCCCCTGCTCGACGGCGAGATCCGCTCGGCTTTCTGCATGACCGAACCCGAGGTCGCCTCGTCGGACGCCACCAACATGGCCGCGACCGCCGTGGTCGACGGCGACGAGATCGTCCTCGACGGCCGCAAATGGTGGAGCACCGGCATCGGCCACCCCGACTGCAAGGTGCTCATCTTCATGGGCCTGACCGATCCGGAAGCCCACAAGTACCAAAGACATTCGATGGTGCTCGTGCCCATCGACACGCCGGGCGTCGAGGTCGAGCGCATGCTCCCGACGATGGGCTTCTTCGACGAGCCCAGCGGCCACGGCGAGGTGTCCTTCACCGACGTGCGCCTGCCGCTCGACGCCGTCATCGCGGGCCCCGGAAGGGGATTCGAGATCGCGCAGGGACGCCTCGGACCGGGACGCATCCACCACTGCATGCGCCTCGTCGGGCTCGCCGAGCGCACTCTCGAGCTCGCGTGCCGTCGCGGTCTCGAACGCACCGCCTTCGGCAAGCCGATCATCGATCTCGGCGGCAACCGGGAACGGATCGCCGACGCGCGCATCGCGATCAACCAGCTGCGTCTGCTCGTCCTGCACGCGGCATGGCTGCTCGACACACAGGGACTCGCCGGGGCACGCTCGGCGGTCTCCGAGATCAAGGTGGTCGCACCGCGCGTGACCCAGCAGATCGCCGACTTCGCCATCCAGATCCACGGCGGCGGTGGGCTCTCCGACGACTTCCCCCTCGCCGGTGCATGGACGGCGGCACGCGCACTGCGGCTGGCGGACGGGCCCGACGAGGTGCACCAGGGGCTTGTCGCCCGGTTCGAACTCGGCAAGTACGCGTGAGACGGGAGATTCCGACGATGACCGCACTTCCCGACAACGCCCGCACCGTTCGCGACGAGGACGCCTTCGACGTCGACGCGGTCGCCGCCTGGCTCGACGAGAACGCCGGTATCCGAGGGGTACCGGAGGTTCGCCAGTTCTCCGGCGGCGCATCCAATCTCACCTATCTGCTGCGGTATCCGGACCGCGATCTCGTGCTGCGTCGCCCGCCGGCGGGGGCGAAGCCGTCGTCGGGGCACGACATGGCACGCGAGTACCGCATCCAGTCGATGCTCGCACCGGTCTACCCGTACGTTCCCACCATGGTCGGCCTGTGCACCGATCGCGGTGTGCTCGGCAGCGACTTCTACGTCATGGACCGGGTTCCCGGCACCATCCTGCGGACGAATCCGCCCACCGACCTCGACCTCACCGAGGCGGACACCCGCACATTGTGCCTGCGCATCGTCGACCTGCTCGTCGAACTGCACGGCATCGATCCGGAGTCCGCAGGACTGTCCGAACTGGGTCGCGGTTCCGGCTACGTCGCACGGCAGGTCGCGGGCTGGACGTCGCGCTACACCAAGGCCCGCACCGACAACGTCCCCGACTTCGCCCGTGTCACCACGTGGTTGGCGGCGCGGCAACCCGAGGACGTCGCACAGACCGTGATCCACGGCGACTTCCGCCTCGACAACATCGTTCTCGACGAGAACGACCCGCTGAAGCCGGTTGCGGTGCTCGACTGGGAACTGGCCACCATCGGCGACCCCCTGATGGATCTCGGATCGTCGCTCGCCTACTGGGTGCAGGCGGACGACGACGACATGCTGCTGCTCACGAAGCGGCAACCGTCCGACCTGCCCGGCATGCTCACCCGGCAGGAGATCGTCGAATATTATTCCGAGCGAACCGGATTACCGGTGGACGGCTGGGGATTCTACGAGGTGTTCGGACTGTTCCGCCTCGCCGTGATCGCCCAGCAGATCTACTACCGCTACCACCACGGCCACACCACCAATCCGGCCTTCGAGGACTTCTGGATCGTGGTCGGCTACCTCGAATCCCGTTGCAGTGCATTGATCGATCGATACGAGAAGGAGAACCGATGAGCCGCCCGCAGCGACGGAACATCCTCATCACCGGTGCGAGTTCCGGGCTCGGTGCCGGTATGGCGCGTGAATTCGCGGCGCGTGGAAGGAATCTCGCGCTCGCCGCCCGTCGCGTCGAACGGCTCGAGGAGTTGCAGGACGAACTGCTCGCCGCGCACCCGGGCATCACCGTGAGCGTGCGCGCCCTCGACGTGAACCGGCACGACGACGTGTTCACCGTCTTCCGCGAGTTCGACGACGAGCTCGGCGGTCTCGACCGGGTGATCGTCAATGCCGGTCTCGGCAAGGGGCAGCCCCTGGGCACCGGTTACTTCCGTGCCAATGTCCAGACTGCGAACACCAACTTCCTCGGTGCGCTCGCGCAGAGTGAAGCGGCGCTCGAACTCATGCGCCCCCGCGGGCGCGGCCACGTCGTGCTGATCTCGTCGATGAGTGCGCTCCGCGGCATGCCGCGCAACCTGACGACCTATGCCGCGTCCAAGGCCGCCGTCGCCTCTCTCGGTGAGGGGATGCGTGCCGACCTCGCCGACACCGATATCTCGGTGAGCACGATCTTCCCCGGATACATCCGGTCGGAGATCAACGAGAAGGTGAAGAAGGTCCCGTTCATCGTCGACACCGAAACAGGTTGTCGCGCACTGGCTGCTGCGATCGAAAAGGAGCCCGCCAAGGCGTATGTGCCGGGATGGCCGTGGATTCCGCTCGGTTACGCCATGAAGGTGCTGCCGCTGTCGGTGATCCGGAAGATGGCGTAGACGGGGTCGGAACCCGCAGAGCGACAACGACGAAGGCCGCATCCCGAAAGGATGCGGCCTTCGTCGGAAATCGCTCCGGAGAGCGGCTCTACGCGTCGGCTCCGATGATGAACGCCTCGAGCTCGGCGCGTGCCGTGTCGTCGGCCATCTGGACCGGCGGGGACTTCATCAGGTAGGCCGAAGCCGGGAGGATCGGGCCACCGATGCCGCGGTCCTTGGCGATCTTCGCCGCGCGGATGGCGTCGATGATGATGCCGGCGGAGTTCGGGGAGTCCCACACCTCGAGCTTGTACTCGAGGTTGAGCGGGGCATCGCCGAAGGCGCGACCCTCGAGGCGGACGTACGCCCACTTGCGGTCGTCGAGCCACTGCACGTAGTCGGAGGGACCGATGTGCACGTCGCGGTCGTGGACCTTGCCGGCCAGCGGGCCGTTGAGGTTCGAGGTGACGGCCTGGGTCTTGGAGACCTTCTTGGACTCGAGACGCTCACGCTCGAGCATGTTCTTGAAGTCCATGTTGCCGCCGACGTTGAGCTGGTACGTGCGGTCGAGCACGACACCGCGGTCCTCGAAGAGCTTCGCCATCACGCGGTGGGTGATGGTGGCGCCGACCTGCGACTTGATGTCGTCGCCGACGATCGGGACACCGGCGTCGGTGAACTTCTGCGCCCACTCGGGATCGGAGGCGATGAACACGGGGAGGGCGTTGACGAAGGCGACACCGGCATCGATGGCGCACTGCGCGTAGAACTTGTCGGCCTCTTCGGAACCCACGGGGAGGTAGGAGACGAGAACGTCGACCTCGGCGTCCTTCAGTGCCTTGACCACGTCGACGGGCTCGGCGTCGGAGAGCTCGATGGTCTCGGAGTAGTACTTGCCGATACCGTCGAGCGTGTGGCCGCGCTGGACGGGCACGCCGAGCGGCGGCACGTCGGCGATCTTGATGGTGTTGTTCTCGCTCGCGAGGATCGCCTCGGACAGGTCGAAGCCGACCTTCTTGGCGTCCACATCGAACGCGGCGACGAACTTGACGTCGCGCACGTGGTAGCGACCGAATTCGACGTGCATCAGACCGGGGACGGTGGTCTCGGCGTCCGCATCCTTGTAGTACTCGACGCCCTGGACCAGGGAGGAGGCACAGTTCCCCACGCCCACAATGGCCACGCGCACCGCGGTGCTGTTCTCACCCATGGTCGGGTTCTCCTTCTTTGTTGCGTGCTGCTGACGACTGCTCGGCGGCGATGAGTTCGTTGAGCCAGCGCACTTCGCGCTCGCTCGACTCGAGGCCGAGCTGATGGAGCTGACGGGTGTAACGATCGAGAGTGCCGCTGGCCCGTCCGATCGCATCGCGGAGCGCTTCTCTGCGCTCCTCGACCTGGCGGCGCCTGCCTTCGAGAATTCGCATCCGCGCTTCGGCGGGGGTGCGACCGAAGAAGGCGAGGTGCACGCCGAATCCGTCATCGGTGTAGTTCTGCGGTCCCGTGTCGGCGACCAGCTCGGTGAAGCGTTCTCGCCCCTTCGGGGTGAGCTGGTAGACGCGGCGGGCACGTCGCTTCACGGGACCGGGAGTTCCCGAATTCTCTTCGATGAGGCCGTCCGCCTGCATCCTCCGCAGGGTCGGATAGAGCGACCCGTAGGAGAAGGCACGGAAGGCCCCGAGGAGCCCGGTCAGACGCTTGCGCAGCTCGTAGCCGTGCATGGGCGACTCGAGGAGGAGCCCGAGTATCGCCAATTCCAGCACGGGTCACCTCCTGTTTCCGTTCGAACCAACCGATTGATACGACGCAGAACTATATCGTGCCGATATATTCGACGATACGCCGCACGGGCTGGATGTCACACGACGTTCCGGACGGACATCCCTCTCCGGAGTCGACCGGGACCACACGGGTTCGTATCGAGTGGGCGACTCCACGCCCATCGCCCCATCGCCCGCACGTACTCTGGAAGCCGTGCGAATTCAGCGGCAGGTGGTGGACTACGCGTTGCAGCGGCGCTCGCTGCTCGCGGAGGTCTACTCGGGGCGGCGCGGAGTCAGCGAGGTCTGCGACGCGAGCCCCTATCTGCTGCGGGCGGCGAAATTCCACGGACGGGGCAGCGATGTGGTGTGCCCCATCTGCCGTAAGGAGCAGTTGACCCTCGTCTCGTGGGTCTTCGGCGACAAGCTCGGTCCGGTGTCCGGGTCGGCGCGCACTCCCGAGGAGCTGGTGCGTCTGGCCGCCAGCCAGGAGGAATTCTCGGTCCATCTGGTCGAGGTGTGCCGTACCTGTAGCTGGAACCACCTGGTGCAGTCGTACGTCCTGGGCTCGCAACCTGCCCCCAAGAGCCCGCGTCGCCGGTCGACGGGATCGAGCCGTCGTACCGCCAGCGAGTGAAGGGGCACCGGCGACGTGCCCGTACGCTTTCCTCTGGAGTTCGCTCCTGGGTCCGACCCGCACGACCTGATCGTCGCGTCGTCCGCTGCGCACATCGTCGAACGGCTGCCGTCCACCGGCGTCGTCGATCGGCTGTCCGTGGAGCAGTGTCGAGGCCGCGGCGTGATGCGTCGCGAGAACAGTTGGAGATGAGTACGTGAGTTCCCCCGACAACGAACCCGAGGACAACAAGGTTGTTCCGCCCCGGCGCGGTGGTCCTGCCGGACCGCAGCCCGGGCCGCAACGCCCCGGTCCTCCTGCCGGTCAGGGACAGCAGCGCCCTGCTCCGGGCCCGGTGCAGGGTCGCCCGTTGCCTCCGCAGCCCCGACCGCAGGGTCAACCGGGAGCACCGGGGCAACCGGGAGCACCGGGGCAACCGGGAGCACCGGGGCAGCCGGGTCGCCCGGGGGGTCAAGGACAGCCGAGCGGTCCCGCCGGCCCGCCGCCGCGTCCCGGCGCACGCCCGCCGTACCCGCCGCAAGCTCCCGGTCAGGGGCCGCGTCCCCAAGGTCCCGGACAAGGTCAGGGACCGCAGGGACCGGGTCCCCAGCAGGGCCGGCCGGGGCAGCCTTACCCGCCGCGCGGACCGATGCCCGCCCCGGGTGCGAACCCGCCGCGTAATCCCGACCAGCCGATGCCGCGTCCCGGCACGTTGCCCCCCGTCCAGCGCTCGCCGCAGGCCGATCCGACCGTTGCGATGCGTCCCGGAGCGGACGCCCCGGCACAGCGTTCCGGAGCGGACGCCCAGGCACAGCGTCCCGGAGCGGACGCCCCGACCCAGCGGGTTGCCGCGTCGACACCCGTCGGCGGTGCCGATCGTGCGGGTGAGGCGCCCACGACCCGCGTCGCCGGGGGCCCGCCTGCGGGTGGTCCTCCCACCGTTCCGCCCGGTGGCGGTTCCGGCGGCGGGGCCGGTGGCGGAAAGGGCGACGGCAGGAGCAACCACTGGCGCACGATCCGCCGGGTCGGTTACGGCGTGGTCGCCGCGGGCATCCTCGCCCCGATCCTCATGTTCATGCTGGCGTACGTCGTCCAGGACGTGCCGCGTCCGGGTGAGCTTCAGACGAACCAGGCCGCGACCATCTTCAATTCCGACGGTGAGGGCGTCATCACGAAGGTGATCCCGCCGGAGGGCAACCGCACCGAGGTCGAACTCGATGCGATTCCCGTGCACGTCCGCAATGCCGTACTGGCCGCCGAGGACCGCGATTTCTACAGCAATCCCGGCTTCTCGATCACCGGTTTCGCGCGCGCTGCCCGCGACAACGTGCTCGGTCGCGACAGCGCCGGTGGTGGCTCGACCATCACCCAGCAGTACGTGAAGGTCGCGGTCGTCGGTTCCGAGCGGACGTTGACCCGCAAGCTCAAGGAGCTGGTGCTGTCGACGAAGATGGCGAACCAGTGGGCCAAGGACGACATCCTCGCGGCCTATCTCAACACCATCTACTTCGGCCGCGGTGCCTACGGCATCGCAGCGGCGTCGAACGCGTACTTCGGCAAGCCCGTCGGTGAACTCACCGTCGAGGAAGGTGCCGTGCTCGCCTCGTCGATCCAGCTGCCGTCGCTGCTCGATCCCGAGCAGAACCCCGAGGGTGCGGAAGCACGGTGGAACTACGTGCTCGACGGTATGGTCTCCGCCGGCACGCTCGATGCGGCCGAGCGGTCGGGAATGCGGTACCCGGCATACATGCCGATCGCGGAACTCGACAACGGCGACCAGTCGTCCGGTCCCGAGGGGCTGATCAAGAACCAGGTGCTCGCCGAGCTGGCGCGTGAGGGTATCGACGAGAATCTCCTCAACACGGCCGGACTGCAGATCACCACGACGATCGACGCGCAGGCACAGCAGTCGGCGGTCGAGGCGGCGCAGACCAATCTCGAGGGGGAGCCCGAGGAATTGCGCACCGCGGTGGTGTCCGTCGATCCCCGCTCCGGGGCGATCCGCGCCTATTACGGCGGTGAGAGCGGTGTCGGTTACGACTTCGCGCAGTCGGGCCTGCAGACGGGTTCGTCGTTCAAGGTATTCGGTCTGGCGGCCAACCTCGATCAGGGTGTGCCGCTGTCGCAGACCTACGACAGCGGTCCGCTGACGGTCAACGGCATCGAGATCGGCAACGTGGAGGGCGAGTCGTGCGGGCAGTGCACCATCGCCGAAGCCCTGAAGCGGTCGTTGAACACGAGTTTCTACCGGATGATGCTCGCGATGGACAACGGCCCGCAGGCCATCGCCGACATGGCGCACAAGCTGGGCATCGCGAAGGAGCTGCCGGGCATCGGCGAGACCCTCACCGAGCCGGACGGTGCCGGCCCCAACTACGGCATCGTCCTGGGTCAGTACCAGTCACGCGTGCTCGACATGGCGTCGGCCTATGCCACGCTCGCGGCGTCCGGCCGTCATCACGAGCCCTATTTCGTGCAGAAGGTCGTGACGTCCGACGGTGAGGTCCTCCTCGACCGCGGCACTCCCACCGGCGAGCAGGTCGTCGACGCGGCGGTGGCCGACAACACCACCTCCGCGATGACCCCGATCGCCGCGTATTCGAACGGTCACGCCCTGGCCGGAGGCCGTCCGTCCGCGGCGAAGACCGGCACCGCCCAGCTCGGTGACACCGGCTCCAACAAGGACGCGTGGATGGTCGGCTACACGCCGTCCCTGTCGACCGCGGTGTGGGTCGGCACGGAGGAGGGACTGCCGCTGGAGAACAGCTGGGGCGGCATGATCTACGGCTCGGGCATCCCGTCGGACATCTGGAAGGACACGATGGACGGCGCTCTCGAGGGCACCGAGGTCGAGTCGTTCCCGAAGCCGGCAGCGATCGCCGGTGTCTCCGGGGTACCGGCCTGGACCGCGACGACCACCGCCCCGGCCACCCGTCAGGAGACCACCACCTCGCGTGTGGTGCCGAGCCTGCCGGAGGTTCCCGAGATCACCACTCAGAACGTGGAGATCTTCCCCGGTGTCACGATCCCGGTTCCGGGTGTCGCTCCGCAGACGACCACCCAGAGCGTGCCCACCCGTCCCGGTACCGGTGGTCAGCAGGAGGAGAGCGAGGACACCGGCGGCGGAACCGGTGGTGGCACGGGAGACGAGTCAGACGGCGGTGGATCGCCTCCGCAGAACCGCATCCCGGGACTCGAGAGCCCCGCGATTCCGGGCGCGCAGGGCGGTAGTCCCCAGGGCGCGTTCGAATACGCTCCGGCCGGGTAGCCTCGCCGCGTGAGCGACGACCGGCGATCCGACGTCCGGCCGGTGGTGTCCGCTGCACCACCGGCCGAGGATCGTCGTTCCCTGGACTGGCGCGACACCCCCGGGCGCACCGATCCGACGGTGACGCGGCTGACCACGGTCATCGGTGGTCCGGTCGGGCGGCATGCCGTGCTGGGTCGCACCCGCTTCTTCACTCCCCTGCGGGCGATGTTGTTGCTCGCGGTCGTCTTCCTCGCCTTCGGATGGTTCACGAAGGCGGCCTGTGTACAGCAGGGACCCGTCGGATCCGACGGCGCGCTCGGTCTGGACTGGAGCGGCGACCGGCAGTACGTGGCGATGTGTTATTCCGACATCGTTCCGCTCTACGGCGCCGAACGCCTTGCGGAGGGCGCCTTCCCGTACCGGACGTCGTGGGAGGAACCCGGTCCCGACGGGCAGATGCAGACCCGGTACATGGAGTATCCGGTGCTCGCGGGTCTGTACCAGTACGGTTCGATGCGCATCGCGAAGGCGTGGGATGCCACACCGTGGCTTCCCCACGCTCTGCAGGTCGCGATCTACTTCTCGGTCGTCGCGGTCGGGCTCGCGCTCGCCTGGCTCGTCACGGTGTGGGCCACTGCGATGTCGGCGGGCCGGAGGATCTGGGACGCTGCCCTCGTCGCAGCGTCCCCGCTGGTCGTGGTGCACGCGTTCACGAATTTCGATGCCCTGGCCACGGCGTTCGCTGCCGGTGGCCTGCTGGCGTGGGCCAGACGCCGACCGGTTCTCGCCGGTGTCCTGCTCGGTCTCGGTGCGGCGACGAAGTTGTATCCGGTGCTGTTGCTCGGTCCACTGCTGGTGCTGTGTCTGCGTACCGGCCACCTGCGGTCGTTCGCCCGCACCGCAGGAGCTGCTGCCGCCGCATGGCTGGCCGTGAATCTGCCGATCATGGTGTTGTACCCGCGCGGATGGGCGGAGTTCTTCCGCCTCAACTCCGATCGCGGAGCGGATCCCGATTCGATCTACAACGTGCTGCATTCTTTCCTGGGGTGGCCGAGCTGGTCGGCGTCGACCTTCAACGGGGTGTCGCTCGTGCTGTTCGCGGCGGCCTGCATTGTGATCGGCTGGATCGGGCTCACCGCGCCGCGGCGTCCCCGCCTGGCGCAGTTGTGTTTCCTTCTCGTCGCGGCCTTCCTGCTCACCAACAAGGTGTGGAGTCCGCAGTACTCGTTGTGGCTCGTGCCGCTCGCCGTGCTGGCGGTACCCCACCGCCGCGCGCTGCTCGCCTGGATGACGATCGATGCGCTGGTGTGGGTTCCGCGCATGTACTACTACCTGGGCACTGATCGGAAGGGGCTGCCGGAGCAGTGGTTCACCGGCACGGTCTTCCTGCGCGATGTCGCCGTGGTGGCGTTGTGTGCGGTGGTGCTGTGGCAGATCCGGCGTCCGGTGAGGGATCCTGTGCGATACGGCTTCGTCGACGATCCCGTCGGTGGGGTACTCGATCAGGCACCCGATCGTCCGCCCCGGTGGCTGCCCCACAGATTGCGGCCCGCTCACCATCGGGTCACAAGAGAAGAATCATCCGAACGATGGCTGCCGGAGGCGACGTCCTCGCCCTAGGCTCGGAATCGAGCCACGAGGGGGGGCGAATGACGAGCGGCAGATGGAGATTCGGCGCGGGGACGGATGTCACCGCATCGCAGTTCACGACGTGCGAGCTGGCGTGGACGGTCGCGGCCGGCGACGCCACCGCGATCCCGCGACTTCTGCGCGACCTGCATCCGCTCGTGACCGCCTACTTCCGGGCACGCGCGAAAGCCGCCGGAGGCACCTTTGCCGAGGCCGACCGGCTCGCTCCGGCCGCTTGCCGCGCGATCCTCGCCGAACTCGCCGCGCCGTCCGGGGCCGACCGGCCTTTCCTGCGGCTGGCGTACACGGTGGTCTCCGACACTGCCGATTCCGAGTTCGTGAGCTCGGAGGCGATCCCCCTGACTCGTCTCCAGCAGGAGATCCTCATCCTGCGCACCATCGTCGGTCTCGATGCGCGGCAGACCGCGGTGGCTCTCGCCGTCGCGCCGGGACGGGTCGGTCTCGAGCAGCACGCGGCCCTGAGCTCACTGCGCGCAGCCTGAAGCCGGGTGGACGAACAGCGCATCTTCGTGAAGTTCGTCGCTGATATCCGACCTCGTTCCTGCCGGAACGGAAGACCTACGACGTTCCCGACCGAATCCAGGTGTTCTACGGCGGCTCCCCGATCTACGACACGGGCCGTATCGGTGACAGCATCGACGAAGGCACCGGATCGGCGGTGGTGAACGTGCCGGCAGGGAGCGCGGACTCGGTTCTCGTCCGCGTGACCGGTGACCCGGGACGGATCGGGAGCACACGGTCGACTGCCCGGTCCTCCGACGGTCAGATCCGTAGGGCGGTGAACGGCGCGACCGGAATGTTGCGCACGACGAACCACACCGCGGTGAGGACCAGCACGATGTGCGGGGCCCACCGGTATCGCGTCCACCGCGGCATCGGTGTGCCCCGCCTCCTGCTCCACGTCCATGCTCCGAAGACCACGACCAGCACGCCCAGCGCGACCAGGGCGAGGGCGTTGTAGTGCAGCGCGGCCGGCACGTCGAGATGGACGAGCGAATACATCATCCGGGAGGAACCGCAACCGGGACACAGGATTCCGAACAGCGAATAGGTGGGGCAGGGCGGAATGATCCCGCCGGGCGTGGTCGGGTCGGCCCACGCCACCGCTGCGCACACCGCGATCGCACCCGCGGCGACCGCCATGGGGGCTGCGAGCGCGCGCCTCGTCCTCATCGCCTCAGGCGTTCCTCGAGCCGGGCGCGTACCTCCGGCCACTCGTCGTCGGTGAGGGAGAACAACGCGGTGCTCCGCCAACTGCCGTCGCGGCGTCTGCGGTGCTTGCGGAGCAGGCCTTCCTCGGTGGCGCCGAGTCGGCGCAGGGCGTCGCGCGAACGGGTGTTGTGCTCGTCGGCGTGCCAGGTCACACGCACGGATCCCAGCTCGTCGAACGCGCGGTGCAGCAGAAGCAGTTTCGATTCGCTGTTGACGTGGGTCCGTTGCACGCGCGTCGACAGCCAGGTGTAACCGATCACCAGCGTGCGGTAGGTGGGCTCGAGCAGGTAGTACGACGTCGACCCCAGCACCTCGCCGGTCGTCCGGTCGACGATCGCGTAGGGGAGGCGCCCGGGATCGGCCACGGCGTCGCGGACGAAGGCGTGTGCGCTGTCGAGGTCGCGGATCTCGGTGGACGACCACCGGAAGATCGTGTCCGGATCGTCGGCGGCCTTCAGCAGCCCCTCGGCGTGCGAGTCGGTGACGGGCTCGAGTCGGATACGAGGACCCTCGAGGACGGGATGTTCCGTCCAGTTGTCGTTCATCGCCCTCCCCCGGTCGTCGTCGGAGGGCGAGCGTAACCGGTTCGTTCCGTCTGCTGCCACGGAGTTCTGGGCGAGACGCGCAGGAAGACGAAGAACAGCACGACCAGTAGGACCGCACGTCCCCACACCCCGATGTGGACGAGCGTGAGCGGCAGGGCCATGTCCGTTTCGCCGGCGGTGGCGGCGAACCACCGGAAGATGCCGATGCCGATGGCGAGGTCGGCGAGAAGATACGCGGCGACGAGACCCCACGGCACACGCAACAGGATCAGCAGCGGCAGCAGCCACAGGGTGTACTGCGGTGAGTGCACCTTGTGGAAGAGCACGAAACCGCACAGCATCGCGGCACCGGTGCCGAGCCAGGGATAGATGCCGTCGCGCAGGTACCGGCGCCATCCGAGCCACAGCGCGAGCGCGAACGACAGCGCGATCAGCGTCGGCGACAGCTGGGCCACCAGGTCGTTGTATGCGGGGGTGTTCTCGTATCCCTGGTAGCCGCCCATCAACGGCCGCAGCCCCCAGTACCAGATGGAGTTGCTGGTCCCGTCGGCTTCCCGGTTCTGCTGGAAGGCGAACGACGCGCGCCAGCCCTCGTAGCCGAGGAGTGCGAAGGGCAGGTTGATCGCGGCGACCGTGGCCGCCGCCGTGCCCGCGACGGCGAGGGCGCCGGGGACGTCCCGCTTCCGGTCGGAATCCGGCCCGCCGGTGAAGACGTAGGCGACGAGCGGCAGCACGAAGATGCCCGGATAGAGCTTGAGACAGAATCCGACTCCCAGCAGCACCGCCGCGACCACCCCGCGAGTCCGCAGCGACCAGCGTTCGAGCGTCAGCACCGCGACGGCGGCGACGGTGACCGCCACGACCGGCAGGTCCCAGTTGAGGAAGGCGTAGAGCACGAGCGGCGGCGTGAGCGACCACAACAGTGCGGCCCACCCGGCCATCCGGGCGAGCAACCATGCGGTGAGCAGACCGAAGGGCGCGAGCAGGAGAGCCGACTGGAGGAGGAACTCCGCGTCGGTGTGGGCACCGATCGCCCCTACCCACATGAGCACCCCGCTGAGCACGGGGTATTCGACGGTGCCTCCGGTCAGTGCTCCCGAGGAGGTGATCCCTCCGTCGACGAAGGGGAACACGTGCGTGTTGATACCGCGGCCGATCCACAACTGCTGGATGTCGGAATAGCAGACGTTCGCGTCCTTGATGTCCTCGAACCGCAGCGTGCGGCCCTCGGCGTCGAAGGTGGGGCCGGCGCACCGGGCCTTGTTCAGGTAGCCGAACCACGTCATCACCGCGCACGTCAGGACGGCGACGAGTGAGACGGTCCCGGAACTCGTGCGCATGTCCTCACCCTAGGACAAATCCTCTGCCTGCGAAGGCCGGCGATTTCGCTGGTCGCCGGGCTGTCGTGTACCCTTCATGGGTTGCTGACGCAACGACCCTCCTGTCACGGAACGTCCGTGACCGTTCACAGTCCATAGGAGGTGATGAGGTCTTATGCGTCATTACGAATTGATGATCATCCTGGACCCCAGCCTGGACGAGCGCACCGTCGCTCCCTCGCTGGAGACGTTCCTCAACGTCATTCGCCAGGAAGGCGGCAAGGTCGACAAGGTCGACGTGTGGGGTAAGCGCCGTCTCGCCTACGAGATCGCCAAGAACAGCGAAGGCATCTACGCGGTGGTCGACATCAGCGCGACGCCTGCTGCCGTTGCAGAGCTGGATCGCCAGCTCGGCCTGAACGAGTCGGTGCTCCGCACCAAGGTTCTGCGCCACGGCAAGTGAGCCTGTCGGCGCCGGGCCGTAGGCTCTGGCGCATCAGGACTCCCCACACTGCAGGAGGAACCACATGGCAGGCGATACCGTCATCACCGTGGTCGGCAATCTGACCGCCGACCCCGAACTGCGTTTCACCCCCGCGGGTGCTGCGGTTGCGAATTTCACCGTCGCATCCACGCCCCGCGTGTTCGACCGTCAGTCCAACGAATGGAAGGACGGCGAGGCTCTGTTCCTGCGCTGCAACATCTGGCGTGAGGCAGCGGAGAACGTGGCCGAGAGCTTGACTCGCGGCTCGCGTGTGATCGTGCAGGGCCGGCTCAAGCAGCGCAGCTACGAGACGCGTGAAGGCGAGAAGCGCACTGTCGTGGAGCTCGAGGTCGACGAGATCGGCCCCTCGCTCCGTTACGCCACGGCCAAGGTCACCAAGGCCGGTCGCGGCGGCGGTGGCGGAGGCTTCGGTGGTTCCTCCGGTGGATCGGGCGGTGGCCGTCCCGCTCAGAACGCGAACGTCGGCGGAGACGACCCGTGGGGCGATGCCCCGCAGTCGGGCTCCTTCGGCGGTTCCGGGGACGACGAGCCTCCGTTCTGATCCGACCTCGATCGGAACATCCAAAATTACGGAGAACGACCATGCCTAAGTCGCCCGCGCGCGAGAAGGTTTTGAAGAAGAAGGTCTGCACCTTCTGCAAGGAAAAGAACGTGCAGATCGATTACAAGGACACGACGTTGCTGCGCAAGTACGTCAGCGATCGCGGCAAGATCCGCGCTCGCCGCGTCACCGGCAACTGCGTGCAGCACCAGCGCGACGTCGCTGTTGCTGTGAAGAACTCTCGTGAGGTGGCTCTGCTCCCTTACGTCTCGACGACTCGCTGAGGAAAGGGAGGGACACGATGAAGCTCATCCTTACTGCTGACGTGGACAACCTCGGTGCGCCTGGCGACACCGTTGAGGTCAAGGACGGCTACGGCCGCAACTACCTGCTGCCCCGCGGCCTGGCGATCGTTGCCACCCGTGGTGCCCAGAAGCAGGTCGAGGGCATCCGCCGTGCTCAGGAGGCTCGCGCCGTGCGTGGCCTCGAGCACGCCCAGGAGCTCAAGACCGCCATCGAGGGCCTCGAGGACGTCTCGCTGAGCGTCAAGACCTCGAGCGACTCGGGCAAGCTGTTCGGCTCGGTCACCGCTGCCGATGTCGCCGGTGCTCTCAAGGCTGCCGGTGGCCCGGTTGTCGACAAGCGCATCGTCGAGCTGCCCAAGGCTCACATCAAGGCGACCGGTAAGCACCAGATCGTCGTGAAGCTGCACCCGGACGTCACCGCGAAGTTCACACTGAACGTCGTGGCTGCCTGATTCCGGCCTCCCGAGGAGCCCCGCGCCTGCTTGGCGTGGGGCTCCTCGTCGTCTGTGCACAGCCTGTGGATAAACCGGGGGGTAAACCACACCGTTGTGACTCCTCGGAATGTCGTTCGGGGAACGAAAGGGTGAACACGCCCGGCCCTGCGACACGCCGAAATTCTTTTCCTCCACAGGTGTGAGAAGCCTTTTTTTGCTTTCTACCTGGGGAGATGTGAGATGTGAGATGTGTTGTCCCCAGGTTGTGCACATCCGGTGCACAACCCTGTCCTCCCCTTTCCACAATTCATCCCCAAGTGTGTGCACAACCCGAGTTGTGGACGATCATCCAGATCCCTAACGTCGGGCGCACGACTCCACACACAGGATGTCGGTAGGGGCGAGTAGAACCGGACACGAACCCCGGGTACCGACACCGGGAGTGCGTGCAGGTATCCGCCGGTGCGCAGCGCACCGAGTGGGGACATGTGGAGGAAGGCAGGCACTGCAGTGGCCGTCGTTGACGATCGTGGTAATCCCGAATATTCGGGACCTCCCGAGGAACCGAGTGGAGACTTCGGCCGCCAGCCCCCTCAGGATCTCGTGGCCGAGCAGTCCGTGCTCGGCGGCATGCTGCTGAGCAAGGACGCCATCGCCGACGTTCTCGAGGTACTGAGGCCCGGCGACTTCTACCGGCCCGCTCACCAGGCCGTGTACGACGCGATCCTCGATCTCTACAGCCGTGGCGAACCCGCCGACCCGGTCACCGTGTCGGCCGAACTCGACCGGCGCGGCGAGCTCAAGCGTCTCGGCGGAGCCGCCTACCTCGTCACGCTCACCCAGACCGTGCCCACCGCGGCCAACGCCGGCTACTACGCCGAGATCGTCGCCGAGAAGGCCGTCCTGCGACGGCTCGTGGAGGCCGGCACCCGCATCGTCCAGTACGGCTACGCCGGTGCCGAAGGCCAGGATGTCGCCGAGGTCGTCGATCGCGCGCAGGCCGAGGTCTTCGAGGTCGCCGAACGACGCACCACCGAAGACTTCGTGCCGCTCGAAGAACTTCTGCAGCCCACGATGGACGAGATCGACTCCATCGCCAGTCGCGGTGGCATCTCCCTCGGTGTGCCCACCGGCTTCGCCGAACTCGACGAGCTCACCAACGGGCTGCACGCCGGCCAGATGATCATCGTCGCCGCCCGCCCCGGTGTGGGCAAGGCCCTCGCGCTCGACACCCCCCTGCCCACCCCCACCGGCTGGACCACCATGGGCGAGGTCGGCGTGGGCGACGAACTCCTCGGCGCCGACGGCCGACCTACGCGCGTCCTCGCCGCCACCGAGGTGATGCACGGCCGTCCGTGCTTCGACGTCGTGTTCTCCGACGGCACTGTGATCGTCGCCGACGAGCAGCACCAGTGGCGCACCGGCGACGGTGTGATCCGCACCACCGGTGAACTCCTCGCCACCGCCGAGGCACCGCACGATATCGCCAATGCCGCTCCCCTGGCGCTTCCCGCCGTCGAACTGCCGGTCTCCCCCTTCACACTCGGCGCGTGGCTCGGCGGTCCGTCGGCCGATCCCGAACTGCACATGCGGGTCGAAGGCGAGGGCGGCTTCACCAGCGCCCTCGTCGCCCTCGGTGCCCATATCCCCGCCGAGTACCAGCGAGCATCCGAACAGCAACGCCGCGAACTCCTCGCGGGCCTGCTCGACGCCGGTGGAGAAATCGACGACGACGGCACCATCCGGTTCGTCGGCTCGTCCGAGCAGTTGGCGCAGGGCGTCGCCGAACTCCTCGCAGGTCTCGGTTACGCACCCGCTCTCGACGGCGTCGAGATCTCCTTCACCGCCGACGACGACGTCTTCGTGTTGCCCAGTAAGGCCGTGCGGCACAAGGAATGCCGTGCCGAGGCGCCGCGTGGGCGCCGCGTCGTCGCCGTCCGCCCGGTTCCGTCGGTCCCGGTGCGGTGCGTCGAGGTCGACGGCGACCACATGTACCTCGCGGGTCGCGCGATGGTGCCCACGCACAACTCCACGCTCAGCATGGACTTCATGCGGTCGTGCTCCATCAAGCACGGCATGGCGTCGGTCATCTTCTCCCTCGAGATGGGCAAGACCGAGATCGTCATGCGTCTGCTGTCCGCGGAAGCGAAGATCAAGCTCGGCGACATGCGATCCGGGCGCATGACCGACGACGACTGGACGCGCCTCGCCCGCCGCATGAGCGAGATCAGCGAGGCGCCGCTGTTCATCGACGACTCACCGAACCTCACGATGATGGAGATTCGCGCGAAAGCGCGGCGGCTCAAGCAGAAACACGACATTCGTCTCATCGTCATCGACTACCTGCAGCTCATGTCGTCCGGTAAGAAGGTCGAGTCGCGTCAGCAGGAGGTCTCCGAATTCTCGCGTAGCCTCAAGCTTCTGGCGAAGGAGCTCGAGGTTCCGGTCGTCGCGGTGTGTCAGCTCAACCGTGGCCCGGAGCAGCGCACCGACAAGCGGCCGCAGGTCTCCGACCTTCGTGAGTCGGGTTGCCTGCCGGCGTCCACGCGCATCATGCGCGCCGACACCGGTGCCGAGGTCACGCTCGGCGAACTGCTCGAGTCGGGCGAGGAGCCCCTCGTGTGGTCGCTCGACGAACGCATGCGGATGGTCGTCCGGCCGATGGTGAAGGTCTTCCCCAGCGGACGTAAGGAAGTCTTCCGCTTGGAGCTGGCCTCGGGGCGCCGTGTCGACGCCACGGCGAACCATCCCTTCCTCACCATCGACGGCTGGATGCCGCTGGGCGAGTTGATCGCCGGTGAGCGTGTCGCAGTGCCGCGCGCGGTGCCCGCACCGCTCGACGTCATGCCCGCGTCCGACGACGAGGTGGCCGCTCTCGCAGATACCGCCGTGGCCGGCCGACCGGTCCCCACCCGCGCGTTCTCGCTCCCCAAGGAGCAGGTCGCCGAGCTGGTCTGCCACATCTGGGAAGACGGCGGTGAGGTCTCCTGGGACGCAGGCACTGCCCGCGCCGTCGTCCGCTACCGGTCGGCGGATCGCCGCCTCGCCGACGACCTCGCGCGCCTGCTCCTGCGCATCGGCGTGTTCGCGCGGATCACCGATACCGGCGACGGCTGGGACCTCACGGTCACCGGGGCGGAGAACCAGGCGGTCTTCCTCCACGACGTGGGTAAGCACGGAACCGCGGCGCAGTGGGTCCTGGCGCAGCTCGGACCGAAGCTCGTCAAGCACAGCCCCGACACCGTCACGCCCGAGATCGAAGCCGAGCTCGGCGAACTGCTCGCGGTCGAGCAGCTCGCCCCGATCGGGCCGGTCGCATCCGCCACCCCGCGCACCGTCACGGGCGCACGCTCGCGACTTGCCCGGGTCGCCGACGTCCTCGACACGGCCGACATCGACATGGTCGCCACCAACAACGTGTTCTGGGACGAGATCGTCTCGATCACGAGCCTCGGCGAACAGGACGTCTACGACGGAACGGTGCCCGGCACACACAATTTCGTCGCCGACGGCATCGCGGTGCACAACAGCCTCGAGCAGGACGCCGACATGGTCATCCTGCTGCACCGCCCTGATGCGTTCGAGCGCGACGACCCGCGTGGTGGCGAGGCCGACCTCATCGTCGGCAAGCACCGTAACGGCCCGACCGCGACCATCACTGTTGCCCACCAGCTGCACCTGTCGCGGTTCGTGGACATGGCGCGAGGCTGATCCGAGTCGTCGCTTCGGCCTGTGGGGAGGCGACAGCCCTCGTCCTGACTCTGCGAGCTTCGTAGCGAAAGGTGCTCAGCAGCACGAGGTTACGTCGGACTTCGGCGTGGAGTTGTCGTCCTGCTGCTCGTCCGGGGCGCCGGCCGTGCAGCAGGCTCCGCTGCCGGATTCCTGCGGACCGTCGAGGTGCTGTGGACTCGACCCGAAGGTCTCCGAATCTGCCAGGACGGTGTATACCTCCCACTTCTCCCCCGCCGGTCCGGTGACCCACGCCTTGTCCTGGGTGGCGTAGCAACAGGTCGTGCCGATCTCCTCGTCGGTGAACAGGCCGGCTTCGGTCAGGCGGGCGATCTCCGAGTGCACCTTCTCGGACGAGTCGACCTCGACCCCGAGATGGTTGATGGTCCCGCCCTTGCCGGGATTTTCGAACAACACCAGTTTCAACGGCGGATCGGCGATCGCGAAGTTGGCGTAGCCCGGTTCGAGTTTGACCGGTTCGGTGCCGAACAGTGTCGAGTAGAAGGCGACTGCTTCGGGCAGATCGTCGACGTTGAGGGCGAACTGGATGCGTGACATGACAGCCTCCACTTGTGTGGCATATATCGAATTACTACCACAGGATCCTCCCCTATTTCGACATATGTCAAGAAGGTAGCTAGACTCGAATCATGCCGAAAGCTCTGCCAGTGATCGATGTTCGCGCTCCGATCTGCTGCGCACCGGTATCGGCCGCACCGATGAGTGACGATGCCGCCCTCGGGGTCGCGTTGAGACTGAAGGCCCTGGCCGATCCGGTGCGCATCAAACTCGTGTCGATCCTGCTCACCGCAGACGAAGGCGCGGTGTGTACCTGCGATCTTGCAGCCGGTGTGGATCTTGCGGAATCGACGGTGAGCCATCATCTCGGGCAACTGCGCAAGGCCGGCATGGTCGAATCCGAGCGACGCGGAATGAACGTCTATCACCGCGCCCGCTCCGAGTCCCTCGAGGCGCTCAGGGTGGTTCTGGATCCGAACTGCTGCCGTTGATCGAATCCGCGAAACGAGTGGGTGCCCGGCTATCCGTCCGGCCTCGCGGAACAGACCGGCGTCTCCCGGCAGATCCTCTCGAATCACCTGGCGTGCCTGCGGGGTTGCGGATCGGTGGTCGCAGTCCGGAAAGTCGGCGGAATCGATACGAGTCGGCGGATCCCCGAATCGGGCATGCACTCGACGGCCTGATCGGTCTCGTCCGGACGTCGACCCCGAGTGCTGCTTACGTCGGCAACCGGAACCCATTGCGACTGCTGTGACGACGAGAAGGGCGGAGATCGATGAAGGCACGAATGACGGACAGGGCTCGTGAGGTGTACCGGCACGAGATGGACGCAGCGAAAAATGCTGCAGAAGCAGAGGATCGGTGGCGTCACCTCGAGCGTGCCCACATTGCGTCCCAGCCCGATCCGTGGTTGCACACGTGCAATCACGTCGCCATGCTCGCCCTCGCATTGCGGCAACGTGATCGGCGGGAGGCGCTCGGGCAGGTGGTGCGAATCCTCGTCGCTGCCCCAGGCTCGTGGACGGGACGATATCCCGAGGGCAACACGGGACGAGTGAGTGCAGGGCTGACCACGCCCATGACCGTTCCCGCCGACCTGGCCGACGAGTTGTCGCGGTAGGCACGGCGATCGTCTGCGTCACTGCCGGGCCTATCCTCGACGTGGCGGACCGGTGGGAAGGTAGACGATGACGTTCATCAAGATGTGCGGATTGCAGGACGAGGCGACAGTCGATCTCGCCGTCGAACTGGATGTCGACGCGGTCGGTTTCGTCTTCGCCGAGAGTCCCCGTCGAATTCCCCCCGACCGGGCTGCAACCCTTCGTACCCGCGTGCCCGCCGGAACGCTCGCGGTCGGCGTCTACGTGAAGATGCCGCTCGACGAGATCATCGCGACCGCCCGCGCCGCCGATCTCGACCACGTCCAGGTGCACGACCTGCGGTCGGCCGACGACGTACGCATATTGCACGACGCCGGGCTGACGGTGATCCGCGCGGTCAACACCGGAGGAGCCGAGGCACTGTCCGAGGACTTCGGTGCCGACCTGCTGCTCGTCGACGGTGCCGTCGCCGGTGCCGGCAAGACGTGGGACTGGCAGGATCGCAGTGCTCTGCCGTCCGGTCGATGGATCCTCGCGGGCGGACTGAATCCCGAGAATGTGAAGAAGGCGATCACCACGTCCGGGGCGTGGGGTGTCGACGTCTCCAGCGGTATCGAAGCCGAGCGCGGCGTCAAGGATCCCGGTCTCATGAGGGCGTTCGCGTGGTCGGTCCGGGGCCGAGCCCCGGAGTGACCTGTTCGGCCGATCGACTCGTGCTTCAGTGCGCGGCGTCGGCCTTCTTCCGCCGCGGGATCAGGTGCATGATCAGCACGACGATCGCGCCCACGACGAGACCGACGACGGCCGACGCTACCGTTCCCGCCGTCCACGACAGAACGCCGCCGAATCCGCCGTGCACGAGTTCGCCGAACCAGTGCTCGAGGTCGTGCAGGCGATCGGCGGGCCAGTGGAATCCGGCCTCGCCGACGTTGACGAGCAGGATGTGCCCACCGACCCACAGCATGGCGGCGATACCGACAACGGTGAGAACGGTCATCAGCTTCGGCATCGCCGTCACGAGACCGCGACCGACGCGCTGAGCGAAGGTGGACTTCCGTTTCGCGAGCGCCAGGCCGACGTCGTCCATCTTCACGATCAGGGCGACCACGCCGTACACCAGGACGGTGATGAGGACGGCGACGACGATGAGGACGAGCAGGCGGGTCAGGAAGGGTTCGTCCTCGACCGAGGCCAGCGAGATCACCATGATCTCGGCGGACAGGATCAGGTCGGTGCGGATCGCGCCGCCGATCATGGCCTTCTCGAACTCGGGGCCCTTCTCCGCCGCGGTGGTTTCTTCTTCGTGGTGACCGCCGGTGAGTGCTTCGTAGACCTTCTCGGCGCCCTCGTAGCAGAGGAACAGACCGCCGGCGATGAGCAGATACGGCAGGGCCTGCGGGAGGAACTGACTCAGGATCATCGCGATCGGCAGGATGATCAGCAGCTTGTTGCGGATCGACCCGATCGCGATCTTGCGGATGATCGGCAGTTCGCGATCGGGGGTGAACCCGTGCACGTAGCGAGGGGTGACGGCCGTGTCGTCGACGACCACGCCCGCTGCCTTGACGCTCGCCCTGCCGGCCGCAGCGCCGATGTCGTCTATGGATGCCGCGGCTGCCTTCGCAAGTACCGCGACGTCGTCCAGAAGGGCGACGAGACCACCAGCCACGGGAACCTCCCACAGTTCGGCTGCACCGAGCCGATCGACCGACACGCGATTACGAGTCGTCTCGGAACGCTACCGGACCTGCGATGACGTGCAACGCGGTGTCCGGAGCCTGCCGGGGACGACGTGCGTCCACACCGAGCGCCCTACGCGGGCGCCCAGTGTGACAGGCCTGTGGGTACCCGGTGGATGCGGTCGCCGAACTCGATCATGCCGACGATGTCAGCTCGGCGATCAGAGCTTCGACCTTCGCCCGGATCTCGTCACGGATCGGACGCACGGCGTCGATTTCTCGTCCGGCCGGGTCGTCGAGCGCCCAATCCCGGTACGAGGTGCCGGGGAACGCCGGGCAGGTGTCGCCGCACCCCATCGTGATCACGACGTCGGAGGTCTGCACGGCGTCGGCGGTGAGGATCTTCGGGTTCTCGCCGGAGATGTCGATTCCGACCTCGGCCATCGCTGCGACCGCAGCAGGGTTCACCTCGTCGGCGGGCGCGGACCCGGCGGAACGGACGGTGATGCGGTCCCCCGCGAGGTGGCTCAGGAATCCGGCTGCCATCTGGGACCGACCGGCATTGTGGACGCACACGAACAGCACCGACGGAACAGCGGTCACGACGCACCTCCGGCGCGTGTGGCGAAACGTGTGCGCAGGGCCAGAGCCACGTAGACGAGTGCGACGAGGACGGGCACTTCGATGAGAGGGCCGACGACTCCCGCCAGGGCCTGCCCGGACGCAACTCCGAACGTGCCGATCGCGACGGCGATGGCGAGTTCGAAGTTGTTTCCCGCGGCGGTGAAGGCGAGTGTGGTGGTGCGTTCGTAGCCGAGTCCCAGAGCAGCACCGAGCAGATACCCGCTCCCCCACATGATCGCGAAGTACGCCAGCAATGGCAGGGCGATGCGTACGACGTCGAGTGGTCGTGAGGTGATCTGCTCGCCCTGCAGTGCGAACAGGATCACGATGGTGAACAGCAGTCCGTACAGTGCCCACGGTCCGATACGCGGAAGGAAGGTCTGCTCGTACCAGCTGCGGCCCTTGGCCTTCTCGCCGAATCGACGAGTGAGGAAACCGGCCACGAGTGGGATCCCGAGGAAGATCAGCACGGATTTCGCGATCTGCCACGGGGAGACGTCGAGCCCGGTCTGCTCGAGGCCGAGCCATCCGGGCAGCACCGACAGGTAGAACCAGCCGAGGGCGGCGAACATGATCACCTGGAAGACCGAGTTGATCGCGACCAGCACGGCTGCGGCTTCCCGGTCGCCGCACGCGAGGTCGTTCCAGATGATCACCATCGCGATGCAGCGCGCGAGGCCGACGATGATCAGACCGGTGCGGTATTCGGGCAGATCCGGCAACATCAGCCACGCGAGCGCGAACATCAGTGCGGGACCGACGATCCAGTTGAGGATCAGCGACGAGATCAACAGGGTGCGGTCGCCGGTGACGGTGTCGAGACGGTCGTAGCGCACCTTCGCCAGCACCGGATACATCATGATCAGAAGACCGAGGGCGATCGGCAGCGAGATTCCGTCGATCTCGATGAATCCCAGGGTTTCTCCGATTCCGGGAACCGTGCGCCCGAGCAGCAGGCCGATGACGATGGCGGTGCCGATCCAGACGGGAAGGAAGCGATCGAGTGTCGACATCCGGCCCATGACGGGGCTGTCCACAGCGGTGCGCTCTCTCATGCGGGTACCTCGGCCGATTCGGTCACGAGCACATCGGAGAGTTGTCGTAGTGCGGCCGGAACCACCCGGTAGTACACCCACGTTGCGCGACGCTCGCATTCGAGGAGGCCCGCCTCGCGCAGAATTCTGAGGTGGTGCGAGATCGTCGGTTGGGACAGATCGAACGAGCCCGAGATGTCGCATACACACGCCTCACCGTCGGCATGGCTCGCGACGAGCGACAGCAACCGCAGGCGCACCGGATCGCCGAGTGCCTTGAACATCCGGGCGAGGTCGGCGGCGCGGACCCCCGTCAAGGGTTCGCGCACGAGTGGAGAGCCGCACGCGACTCCCTCGGCATCTTGTTTCGACATGTGTCTATATTGACAGATGTCGAATCTGCACACGGATCCGGAGGGTGAAGCTGTCCAGCCACACCGTTGCGCCTGCCGGCTCCGAGGGGCTCGACCTCGTACCGGATGACCTCCGGCTCCACCGGATCGGACACAGCGTCGTTCGAGGGGGCGGTCGTCGTCTCGTCGCATCCCTTACCGTCGGACAGGTGCTCTGTCACACGACGGCGAGGCTTTCCGGTGTCTTCTTCGCCAACCGCCCGGCGAGGACCGCACACACCAGGAGCTGCATCTGGTGGAACAGCATGAGTGGCAGCACGATCAGGCCGATGGGCTGGCCGGGGAAGAGCACGATCGCCATGGGCAGACCGGTGGCGAGGGACTTGGTGGAACCGCAGAAGAGGATCGCGACACGGTCCTGATGCTCGAAACCCAGTCCGCGCGACGAATACCAGGTGAGTGTGAGCACGATTGCGAGCAGCACCGCGCACACACCGACGAGGGCGAACAGGCGACCGACCGAGATCATCGACCAGATGCCCTCGTTCATGCCCCGGCTGAACGCCACGTACACGACCAGCATGATCGATCCGCGGTCGACGAGCTTGAGCGGCTTGCCGTGGGCCTTCACCCAGCCGCCGATCCAGCGCCGCAGGAGCTGACCTGCGACGAACGGCACGAGCAGCATCAGCACGATGTCGAGCACGGCCGAGCCGCTGAAGCGAACGCCCTGCGTGGACATCGTCAGCGCGACCAGCAGCGGCGTCGCGAAGATACCGATCAGGCTCGAGGCGCTGGCCGAGACGATCGAGCCCGGGATGTTGCCGCGCGCCACCGAGACGAGTGCGATGGCCGACTGCACCGTGGACGGCAGCAGGCACAGGTACAGGACGCCGAGATAGAGCGGGTCGCTCAGGATCGACGGCACGAGCACCTCGGCGGCCAGGCCGAGCAGCGGGAAGACGACGAAGGTCGTGGCGAGGATCGTCAGGTGCAGACGCCAGTGCCCGAGACCCTCGATGGCCTCCCGCGTGGACAGGCGCGCGCCGTACAGGAAGAACAGCAACCCGATGGCGATCTTGGCGGCCCAGTTCACACCGTCGAGTACGACCCCGTCGGCGGGCAGCAGAGCAGCGACGGCGACGGTGGCGAGGATGGCGAGCAGGAACGGGTCGAGCCGTCCGAGCACGGGGATCTTGGAGAGCACGAATCGACGGTACGGCAGCCGGAGGTCATTACAGAAGACGGTCACCGCGTTTTCTGTCATCGCGATTCGTGATGAAATGGGGTCGTGTTCGATCCGGTGCATCTACGGAGCTTCCTCGCCGTCGAGCGGGAGCGCGGCTTCACCGCGGCCGCCCAGCGGCTCGGCCTGCGGCAGTCGACGGTCAGTCAGCACGTCGCACGACTCGAGAAGGAGATCGGGCGCCGCCTCTTCGTCCGCGACACGCACAACGTCGAACTCACGGCCGACGGGGCCGACATGGTCGCCTTCGCCCGCGAGATCCTCGATCGCCACGATGCCGCCCGCCGGCACTTCTCGGAGTCGCCGCTCAGCGGCCGGCTGCGCTTCGGGGTCTCCGAGGATCTGGTGCTCTACGAGCTTCCCTCGATCCTCGCCGAGTTCCGTCGCAGTCATCCCCGCATCGATCTCGAACTCACCGTGGATCTGAGCGAGGATCTGCAGCGCCGGCTCGACGACAACGAACTCGATCTGGTCTTCGGCAAGCGCCGACCGGGCAGCCGCCACGGTGAGATGATCCTCCGCGAGCGCCTCGTCTTCCTCTCCGCCCCCGATTACGTCCTCGACCCGGACGAGCCCACACCGCTGGTGTCCTATCCGCCCCCGGCCCTGACACGCGACATCGCCCTCGAGGTCCTTCAGCGCAGTGGACGCGGCGTCCGCGTGGCGTGCACGACCGACAGTCTCAACGGTCTGCGCGCTGCCGCGCTCGCCGGGCTGGGTGTGGTGCTGCACGCCGAGCGGCTCCCTCCGCCCGGCCTCGTTCCGGTGCGCGATCCTCAGCGGTTGCTCCCCGACGCCGGTGACATCGAGTTCGTGCTCGTCGCGCGCCGGTCCGTTCTCACCGGTCCGGAGGCGGCACTGCGCTCGGCGATCCTGGCGAATGCGGATCGCGTGCGCGTGTGATGTTGTCCCGGATGGGTATTCCTGTGCCACGCCCGCTGGGGGTAGCAGTGCTCACGCCGCAGGAGGAACCGTGTCCACAGACGCGATCGTGTTGCTGAAGGAAGATCACAAGGAAATCAAGAAGCTCTTCCGCGACTTCCGGAAGGCGGAGGGGGAGAAGGAGAAGGGCAAGATCGTCGACAGGATCATCGAAGCCCTCACCGTGCACACCTATCTCGAGAACGAATGCATGTACCCCGAGGTGCGCTCCCTGCTCCCCGATCTCGAAGACGACATCCTGGAATCCTACGAGGAGCACCACGTCGCCGATGTGCTCATCGTCGAATTGGCCGGAATGAAGCCGGACGCAGAGCGTTTCGATGCGAAGACGACGGTCCTGATCGAGAACGTCGAGCACCACATCGACGAGGAGGAGGACGAGTGGTTCCCCAGGGTGCGCGAAGCTCTGGGCCGTAAACAGCTGCAGGACATCGGTGCCCGCATGCTCGAGATGAAAGAGGATGCCCCGCGCTCACCGGCGCAGCCGTCCGCGCTGAAGAAGACGATCGATGCGGTGATCAGTTGACGGTGTGCTGCGGCCGGGCGAGGGAGGCGCCTCGTCCGGCCCGGCTCGCCCGGTAGGCGTCGCGCCGCGTCTCGGCGAGCCATCCCGGCCACGGATCGACGAATCCGGGGCAGTGGACGGTGGGATCGAAGGAGGGTTGCTCGGAATCCTTCTCGGGCAGCCGGCGGCTCAGTGTCAGGCGACCGGCCGGTTCCAGCGATCCCCGGGCCGAACCCACCAGCAGGGAGAACTCGAGTGGGATCTCGAGTGCCTCGACGGAGGTGGTCGAGGACGGATGCCGTCCTCGCGGAACGGCAGTGATCCACCGCGGCGTCGGGTCGGCATCGGTCCGGTAGGCCATGAGAGTGCTGTAGCGGGCCCTCGACCACGAGCGGGCCGGCAGCAGCGTCACCCGGCCGGGCAGGTACGCCGAGGCGAACAGGACGTCCCAGGGGCCGGTCTTCAGAGGAAAACGCAGCGCGAGGCCGAGCACATCCGGCATTCCGTCGGGTGTGCCGATGCCCCGCGACACCCGCGCGATCACAGGGGTGGGGCGAGGGATCTGCAAGGGCCACCAGAACCCGAGATCGGCGACCCCTTCGAAGGTCGCGCCGCGCGGGTGGAACACGCGTGCTCCGCGCAGCGCGGATCCCACTCTGAACGGCACGGACAGCACCGACGACAGGGCAGTCATGACGGTCGCATACCCTTCCGCCGGGCGGTTCAATCGCGTTCGTCACTCCGCGCCCGTGCGGGGCCCGATTCGGTCACGATGAAGGATATGCGTTCACCGTTGCCGGATTACCTGACCGAAGTGCTCCGAGGATGTGCCGACAGTTCCGGGGCACTCGCCGATTACATCCCGGAACTGGCGAGGGCCGATCCGGACCGGTTCGCTCTCACCCTGGTGACTGCCGAGGGCGCGATGTACTCCGTGGGTGACGACGACACCGAGTTCACGATCCAGTCCGTCTCGAAGCCCTTCGTCTACGGTCTCGCACTGCAGCAAAGGGGATTCGGCGCCGTGCTCGACGTGATCGACGTCGAGCCGTCCGGTGAGGCGTTCAACGAGGTCTCGCTCGAACGCAACACGGGACGCCCGCTGAATCCGATGATCAACGCGGGCGCGCTCGCCGCTCACGCTCTGGTGCTCGACGGTCGCCGGCCCGAGGACTCGGTGGAGGACATCCGCTGCCTGCTGTCGTCCCTGGCGGGTCGTGAGCTGGTGATCGACGAGAAGGTCGCTGCGTCGGAACTCGGCAACTCCTACCGAAATGTGGCTATCGCCAACCTTCTTCGCGGATACGAAGTGTTCGAGGACGATCCCGACGAGATCGTCGAGGGATACATCCGGCAGTGCTCCGTGACGGTCACCACCAAGGACCTCGCCATGATGGCCGCGACACTCGCGGCGGGCGGCGTGCAACCCGTGACGTGTGAGGAGGTTCTCTCCCGCGATGTCGTGCGTCAGGTGTTGTCGGTGATGGCGACCTGTGGGATGTACGACGCGGCAGGGGACTGGCTCTCCACCGTCGGCATCCCGGCCAAGAGCGGTGTGTCCGGAGGAATCATAGGAATCCTACCGGGACAGTTGGGTATTGCGGCCTACTCGCCGCGGCTCGACGATCACGGGACCAGCGTGCAGGGCGTCGCGGCCTTCGGCCGTCTGTCCCGCGATATGAATCTGCATCTGATGGACGCGCCGATGGTTTCGCACTCGGTGTTGCGCAGACGGCATGTGATCGGTGAGGGTGAGGAGGCTCTCACACTCCTGGAGTTGCAGGGCGACCTCCAGTTCACCAGTGCCGAAGGGCTCGTGACGGCGGTCGTCGACGAGCCGGTGGAGACGAAGCGCGTGGTCTTCGACCTGTCGCTCGTCCGCACGGTGCTGCCCGTGGGCCGACGTCTGTTGCTGGAGATGATCGGTCGGCTCCATGGCGACGGGGTGGAGGTCGTCGTCGTGGACCCCGAGGGGCATCTGCCCGAGCCCGACACCGGTCACGGGTTCCGGCCGCAGGTCCACGCCACCTGGGAGGACCTGGAGACATAGGGATGAAGGGGCATTCGGCACGAGAGTGACCCGAGTGGCGCCTGTGGAGTCTCGGGAACCACGGGTGGCGTTCCTGCCGAAGACTGGGCTACGGTGTCCTGCGGTGTGCCGGAGGCTGGTCGGCGAAAGACGGTCGTACCCCACGAAAGAAGATCCACTCATGCCGTTCACCCGTGAATCCCTCGTCCCCGGAAACGTCCGGGCAGGAGGATGATGGCGTTGCTCACACGTTCGCCCTACCGCTGCCCCGGAGACGACAGCGTGATCCACCATGCGTGTGCAGGACTGCTGACCTATTGGAAGCGTCCCGTGAAGGAGCACGTCGCCCGTACCTCGCTGGGGGAGACGTACGTGCTCACCACGGGTCCTGCGACGGCACCACCGGTCGTGGTGCTCGCGGGCGGCGACCTTCCGGCGGCTGGGCTGCGTCTGCTGGCCGAGCAGTTCGGTGAGCAGCACCGGGTCGTGCTCGTGGACGTCCCGGGTCTGCCCGGTGCGAGTGCGGGCGGCCGGCCCGACAGTCGCATCCACGCGGTCTACGGCCACTGGCTCGTCGAGGTCCTCGACGCACTCGGCGTCGAGCGGGTTCCCGTGATCGGTCTCGGCTGGTCGGCGTCGGTGGCGGCCGCGGTGGAGGATCTCGACAGGATCGAGAAGCTGGTGATCGCCGCGCCGCTGGGACTCGTTCCGCGCGTCCGGTGGCACCGCGCCCTCATCCCCGGCTTGCAGTGGCGCAACGAACCCAATCTCGAGAACACCGAGCGCTACCTCCGGGCGCTCGCGGGCTGCGATTACCGCCCCGACGAGCAGACTCTGCGGTGGTCCTGCCGCGTGGGTGCGTACTGCACGTCGCTGACGAACCTGCCCCGCCTCGATCGAGCCGTACTGCGTCGCTGGCGCGGGCATCCGGTCGAGGTGGTCGTGGGCGTCAAGGATCCCCTCGTGCAGGTCGACGCGCTGAACAAGCTGGCCGACGACATGGGAGCGCATTTCGTGGCGATTCCCGACGCGGGTCATCTCCTCGCGGTCGAGGCGCCGGCGGCTCTGGCGGCGATGAGCGCTGCTGTGTCTATCGCAGAGAACTGAGTTTCGTCGGTCTCGGAGAACCGAGTTACGGTCGACCGAGGCGGAAGTGGCGATGCCGGGCTGCCCCCGACGGGCGTAGTTACCAGTCCGGCATCGCCACCTCCGGTCACCTCCCGGCGGAACCCGAGCAATCGGGTACCCGATCCAGGGCTGCGATAGTCCCCGAATTGTTACGGTTTGGTCACGGGGACGCTCATGACGGTACCACTGAAAGCCGAGTCGTTGCAGATGTCTGTATCGGCGCGTCACACATCCGCGATAACGGAGTTTCGGCCGCGTCACGCGACGGCAGGGCTCCAATCGACGACGACCGACCTCGCGCCGATGTATTCCAGCAGGTCGCGAACCGGCCCGCCGAAGCGGAGCTGACGGTCGACCTCCAGCTCGTCGAGATCGTCGTCCTCCGTGCCGACGAGGATCCCGTTCGCCACGCTGCGGGCCGCGGACAGCACGAGCATCTCCTCCGCGGCAACCCGTACCGGCACATCGGTCTCACCCGCGACCGCACCGACCGTCACGGCCACGTAGTCCCTGTCCTCGCCTGCGTCGTGATACGCGACCAGACGGCCGTGCAGCAGGGATTCGGGCAGGAGCCGGTCGAGCGTCACACCCGAGGGAACGCTCTCGTCGTCGAAAGGGGCGCTCGAACCGGGTGCGGCCGATGTAGCCGGGAGCTGCGCGGCGGCGTACAGAGGTACGCGCCGAGACGTCCAGCCGAAGTAGGTTTCGCGTTGCGCATACATCGCACCTGCGCCTCCTCGATAGGACTTCGTCTCTACTCGTAGTGTGCTCCGGGCCACCGACAGGTTTCCGGGCCGCCCAAGGCGTCGGAGGCCGTCCGAGGCTAGTCCCGTGAGGCGCGGACGCCGGGCGAGACGAGTAGCCGACCGAGGACGGCGAAGATCGCGAGCACCAGCAACGAGCAGATCCCGGCGAGAGCGGCACCGCCCACGACCAGTGCATAGTCGCTGCGTGCGAGACCGTCCACGATCGGTCTTCCCACTCCACCGAAACTCACCGCCGCGGCGATGGTCGCGGTCGCGACGATCTGGACGGCGGCGGTACGCATACCGACGAGCACGAGCGGCAGTGCGACCGGTAGTTGGGCCCGCAGGAGGATCTGGGACGAGGTCATCCCCATTCCTCGGGCGGCATCGGTCAGCGCCGGGTCGACCCCGCGGATCCCTTCGTAGGAGTTCAGCAGGATGGGCGGGATCGCGAGTGCCACGAGCGGCACCAGCACCGGTACCAGTCCGATCCCGTACAGCACCACGAGCAACACGAGCAGGCCGTAGGTGGGGAGAGCGCGTGCGGCGTTCGCCGTGAGGGATACGAGCACGCCGCCGCGACCTGTGTGCCCTGTCCACAGGCCGAGAGGCAACGCGAGGAGAACGGAGATCACGAACGCGAGCAGCGTGTACCCGAAGTGCTGGGCCAGTCGCGTCGGGATCCCGGAAGCACCCGACCAGTTCGCGGCGTCACCGAAGTACTCGGCGAGGTAGTGCAGCAGCGTCGTCATCGGCGCGCTCTCGAGGGGCCACGCATCCACGGAGTGGTGAGGCGCTGGACGAGTACGAGCACCGCGTCGACGACCAGCGCCATCACGACGGTCGCGACGATGCCGATGATCGCCAGATCGAGCCGGTCGAGTTGGACCGACGCGGTGAACAGCGCACCGAAGGCTCCCATGCCGATCAGCGCCCCGACGCTCACCATGCTGATGTTCGCTACCGTGGCCACACGCAGCCCGGCAATGACCGCGGGGATCGCCAACGGCAGGTCGACGGTGAGCAGCCGGCGGGGTGTCGAGAACCCCATCGCCACCGCCGACTGGCGCACACTGTCCGGTACGGCGCGCAACCCGTCGACGACATTGGGGACGAGTCCCGCCAGTGCGTAGACGGCGAGCGGAAGGATCACCGTGGTCCGGCTGATCCCGGTGAACGCGATGAGCAGAACGAAGAAGGCAAGCGACGGAATGGAATACAGAACGCTGCAGACCGTGAGCACCGGCGCATACACCCGCGGCCACCGCACACACGCCAGGCCCAGGGGCAACGCGATGACCAGGCCGAGCAGCGACGCGCCGAGCGCCATGACGAGATGATCGCCGAGCAGTTCCCAGAACGTCCCGAGGTAACCGGGAATGCGCAGGCTCACGGCGATTTCCGCATCTCGAGCCGAGGTGCGGCACCGGACTGCCGGCCGTCGTGGGCCGCGCGGGCTGCCGCCGCCACCTCTTCGCCGCTGATCACCCCGAGCACGCGGCCGTCGTCGTCCACCGCCACGGCATGACCCGACGGTGAGAGCACCGCCGCGTCGAGTACGACGCGCAGTGGATCGCGTCCGGGAACGAATGCTCTTCCCACCGGGACGAATTCCGTATCGGCATTTCCGTCGCGGGCGCTGCCGTCGAGCCACCCTGCCGGATGCCTCTCGTCGTCGACGACGAGGGTCCAGCGACCGTCGCCGACGGGTTCGGCGTCGTCCCGGGTGACGATCGGATCCGTGCGCAAGGGCAGGTCGGCGGACGAGAAGAACGACATGAGCCGCACCCCGCGATCGACGCCGAGGAAGCCGGCGACGAAGTCGTCGGCGGGAGCAGTGAGAAGCTCCTCCGGCGTCGCGTACTGGGCGAGCACTCCGCCGGGCCGCAGGACGGCCACGCGATCGCCGAGCTTGATCGCCTCGTCGATGTCGTGGGTGACGAGCACGATGGTCTTGGCCAGCACCGACTGCAGGCGCAGGAGTTCGTCCTGCAGGTCCTTGCGGACCACGGGATCGACCGCGGAGAACGGCTCGTCCATCAACAGGATCGGGGGATCGGCCGCCAATGCGCGTGCCACGCCGACACGCTGCTGCTGCCCACCGGAGAGCTGCGCCGGATAGCGTTGCACCAGTTCCTTTCCGAGTCCGACCCGCATGAGCACGTCCATCGCTGTGGCGCGGGCCTCCTTACGGCTCGCACCGAGCAACCGGGGCACGGTGGCGACGTTGTCGACCACCGTGCGGTGGGGGAACAGCCCGGCGTGCTGGATGACGTATCCGATGCCGCGGCGCAGGATCCGGGGATCCTCGTCGAGGACGTCGCGGCCCTCGACGAGCACACGCCCGCCCGTGGGTTCGACCATCCGGTTGATCATGCGTAGCGAGGTGGTCTTCCCGCACCCCGACGGCCCGACGAACACCGTCAGGGTACCCGTCGGGACCTCGAGCGAGAGTCCGTCGACCGCGACGGTCCCGTCGGGATAACGCTTCTCGACGTTGTCGAATGTGATCACGCGGCACCGATTTCCGTCAGTTCAGATCGTTCTGCTGCAGCCATTCCTCGGCGACGACGTCGATGTCGCGGCCGTCGGTGACCACCTGTCCGACCAGTACGACGAGGGTGTCGGTGGTGAGCTTCTCGGACACGGCATCGATCTTTGCGACGTCGTCGTCGTCGAGATCGGCGCGATGCACCAGCGGGGTGACGTTCTGGGCTCCGAACACCGACTTCGGGTCCTCCAGTGCCACAAAAGGTTCGGTGCTCAACGACGGGTCGGTGGTGAAGATGTTCGCGGCCTGCACGGTGCCGTCCGAGAGCGCCCGGATGGTGATGGGGCCACCCGTGTCGGTGGGCACGAACTCGCGGAACTCGACTCCGTACACCTCGCGCAGACCCACGACACCCTGCTGCCGGGTCTCGAACTCCGGGGGACCCCCGAGGGCGAGCTCGCCCGCGACCGGTGCGAGATCGGCGATACTCGTCAGGTTGTACCGCTGCGCCGTCTCCTCGGTGACGACCAGGGCATCCTTGTTCTCACCGGGAGCGGAGGCCAGGATCTCGAGCCCGTCCGGAAGAGCTTCGGACAGAGCCGCATCGACATCCTCGGTCGTGGTGGCCGTGCTGTCGGGATCGACCCGCGCGAGAAGCGCGCCGTTGTACTCCGGAACGAGCGTGATGGCACCCGATGCGACCTGGTCGTAGTAGATCTCGCGGCTGCCGATGTTGAACTGTCGGGTGACCTCGGACCCTGCGCTCTCGAGCGCCTGCGAGTAGATCTCCGCGAGCAGGACGTTCTCGGGGAAGTTCGCCGAACCGACGACGATCGCGCCGCCGTCCGCCGAATCCCCGGCGAGGGGATCGTCGTCCCCGCCACCGGAGCAGGCCGCCAGGGCGAATGCGGACACGGTGAGAAGTGCTGTGGTGCGCGCGAAGCGTTTCACGGGTTGCTCCCTCGGATACGGCACGGTCGAGGTCCGACTCTATCCCGCCGGATACCCACCGTGCCGGATTTGTCGCACGAGTGGGTCACCGGTCGTCACTCGCGCGCTCCGAGTCGGCGGGGGTGAGGATGCCGTTCACGAGCCGGGACGGCAGACTGCCTGTCACTGTCCCGCGCCGCCGGGAACCCGTCGTTCGTGCAGTCGACCGCGTCGGATGCCCGGGCTCGTCCCGGGTGTCGCGAGAACGTGTGCGGGCGCGGGCTGCCGGTTCCCGGCCGTCGGCTGCGACACGGACACCGGGTCGGCGTGATACTGCTCGGTGCGCTCCGGAGGAGGGTCGGGCAGGCGGCGCGGCCGATCGATCCGGTACGGATCGTCGTAGTTCCTGCCGGTTCCCTTGAGCAGGCTGGTCGGCAGGTAGATGCTCGCGGTGATGCCGGCGTCGGTGGTCGAGTCGAAGGTCGGACGCAGCCGCACCGTGATGTTGTGCCGATCGGCGAGGCGCGCGACCACGAACAGGCCCATTCGGCGTGCGGCACCGGATCCGGCTTCGCCGGCCGAACCGAGTCGCATGTTGATCTCGAGGAGTTCGTCTGCGGGAATACCGATTCCGCGGTCGGCGATCTCGAGGAGAAGACCGCCGTCGACGGCGCGTGAGAACGCGAACGCCACGTTGCTCTCGGGCGGTGAGGCACGCAGTGCGTTGTCGAGGAGTTCGGCGATCATGTGGACGACGTCGGTGACTGCGCTGCCGACCAGACTGCCTTCCGGTGCATTGCCGATGTTCACGCGCTGGTAGTTCTCGACCTGCGAGACGGAGGCGCGCAGGACATCGACGAGCCGTGTGTCGGGGATTCGGCCCAGGCGTTGGCGCGTGCCGGCGAGGACGAGCAGCGAGTCGCCCGTGCGCCGCATGCGGGCGGCGAGGTGGTCGAGTGCGAACAGGTTCTGCAGACGCATCGGGTCGCGCTCCTCGTGTTCGAGCGAATCGATAAGCGCCAGCTGCTGTTCCACGAGTGTCTTGTTGCGGCGGGCGAGAGTCTCGAGCATCTCGTTCACCTGCCGTCGCAACTGGGCCTGTTCGCCGGCCAGACGCAGGGCACCCTCTTTCATGTTGTCGACGGCGCGCGCGACCTCACCGATCTCCTCGCGGGTGCGGACGCGAACCGGATCGAGTGTGACGGACTCGATTTCGGCGCCGTCCTTGATCGCGGCCAAGGCGGCAGGAAGGTCCTGTTCGGCGGTGCGCAGGGTGTCGTCGCGCAGTCGGCGCAGCGGCCGCACGAGCGACATCGCGATCACGATCGCCAGGGTGAGGGCAAGCAGGAGGATGATCGCGACACCGATGGCGTTCTTGAGAGCCTCGGTGCGCGCTCCGGCCGCGAGATCGTCGAGGACGGCCACCGCGCGGGTCGCGGAACCGGAGACCTCCTCCTGGTAGACCATGAGACTCTCGAAGATCGACCCGCGCAGGGCGGCGACGTTGCCTTCGTCGTTGTCGAGGTCGGCCGTGATGCTGCGGCGGTTCTGGAGCTGGGACATGAGGCCGTCGACCCGGGCGGCGTCGGCGGCGTCGTTCTCGACGAAGGTGTCGCGAAGGACGGCCAGTCGCGCGGACTCGACGCCGAGTGCGTTGTTCCACATGAGCAGGGCGCCGTCGGTTCCCGTGCTGAGCGCGGAGTACG
Source organism: Rhodococcus sp. Q1 (assembly GCF_004153645.1). Lineage (NCBI taxonomy): Bacteria > Bacillati > Actinomycetota > Actinomycetes > Mycobacteriales > Nocardiaceae > Rhodococcus > Rhodococcus sp. Q1. The sequence continues at coordinate 365,828 of NZ_SDMJ01000001.1, forward strand.
CGAGGACCTGGTCGAGCAGGGACCACTGGGTGTCCCACAGATCGAGGAGTGTCGCGCTCTCGCGCTGGACGGTGAGATCGTCGGTGGTGGTCGTGATGGCGCGGTAGGCGGCCTGGGCGCGGCTGACGAATCCTTCGGCGCGTTCGCTGGCCACGGTCGGCGCGAGTGTTCCCGACGATGCGCTGTCGAGCAGGCTCTCGCCTTCGGCGAGCATGCGGTTGATCATCGCGGCGATCTGCGGATCGAGATCCTTGCCGTCGATGTGATCGCGCAGGGTCGCAGCGGATTCGCGGGCGACCTGGGCGCCGTTGTCGACGGGGAGGGACAGGATCGTCGCCGCGGCGGCACCGGTGACGCTGGTGGCGTAATCGGCGAGGGTCGGCAGGATCGAGACGTTCTCGGCAGCGGCGCTGTAGGCGTCGTTCTCCTGGTACAGGTCGTACACGCGGAGCGAGCCGTACAGGGTGGCGGCGACGATGGGGACGGCGACGACCACGGTCATCCTGCGCCACAGACGCCAGTTCTCCGGTGTGTGGCGCCGGAATTGCCTCATGAGACCCACGATGTTCTGCCCCCGAACCTCTCTGCATGCCTGAGTCGGCGGCCGCCGAAACGGACTTCGGCGAGGAAGAGCGTCGCCTTCGCAATTCGGGCCAGGGCGAATCACGGTTCGCTGCCGTCAGGACGGGGGTCAGAGTAGGTAGTACGTCGTGGCGCTCACAAGATCACTGTCCAAGTCCGATAGCTGGTATCCGACCTTGCGTATACATCACGGTCGTGCGTTACGATGCCGCCGGAATTTCCCGTTCCGCCGGGTTTCGATGTCAGGGGGGCACATGGAGCTGCGACGGGTCGATCTCAACCTGCTCGTCGTACTCGATGTCCTGCTCTCCGAACGCAATGTGACCCGTGCGGCCCGTCGCCTGAACATGTCGCAGCCCGCGACGAGTACGGCTCTTGCACGCTTGCGCAAGCAATTCGACGATCCGCTCCTCGTCAAGAGCGGCCGCACGCTGCGGCTCACCGCGCGGGCCCAGGCGATCGTCGAACCGCTCCGCGAGGTGTTGCGAACCCTCGAACGTTCGGTGCTGACCGCACCCGGTTTCGACCCCGCGACGGATTCGCGCACCTTCACCATCATGACCGGCGACTACGCAGAGATCACCCTCCTGCGCCAGCTGGTCCGGGGGAGCGCCCCGGCCGATATCCGTTTCGATCTGCTGCCGCTCAACGGCGCCGGACTCGATGCCTTCCGTCGATTCGAGATCGACCTGGCCGTCCTGCCGGAATACGTCCTCGAATCCCCGGAGTTCGAGAACTGCAGGAAGAGGGTCGTGCTGTCCGACAGATTCGTCGGGGCGGTGTGGTCCGGGCACCCGTACACCGGCACGAAGCTCACGCGCGAAGTGCTCGGTCGGTACCCACTGCTGTCCTATGCGCCGTACTCCGAGGACACCAACCTCGGTCGAGCGTTACTGCGTGCCGGTGTGGTGGCGCGGGTCGGCGCGACCAGCGGCAACCTGGCGGTTCTCCCGTATGCACTGGAGAACACACGCCTGATCACGTTTCTCCCCGAGCGCATGGCCCGGCACCTCGCAGAAGCGGCGTCCCTGCGCATTCTCGAACCGACCTTCCCGTTGCCGCCCCTGCGCGAATTCGCCGTATGGCACGCCGAACGTGATGCGGATCCCGCGCACACCTGGCTCCGAGCGCAACTGGACCCGGTGGTCGAGCGCCGGCGCGTCGCAGCTCAGGCGGGCTGACCACGACGAACGCTGCGGACCGGTCCGTTCGACGGGGTCCGATCCGCAGCGTTCGAGTGGATCCGGCGAGGTCAGCGTCCCGATCGACGCTGAAGTATCACCGCGATGACCACGACGAGAATTGCGATCACTCCCACCGGCGCGACCCGCGTCACGACCGATCCCTTCGCGTACTGCATGAGGTCGAGCGGTTCGGCCTCGGGCTGCGAGGGTGCGGCCGGGGAGGGAATCGTCGACGGCGTGGGAGGTGCCGGCGTCATCGCCGGTGCCGGGGAGGCGCTCACCGGGCTGGGTGGCACCGACTCGTTCGGCCGCGCCTGCGCGGAGTCGCCGTCCCCGGCGCCGGGCCCGACGAATGCGCCGCCGGGCGCCTCGTCTCCCGAGCCCGCGGTGGTGAGTGGCGGGCTCGCCGGCACGGATTCGTTGGGCTGCGACTCGGCTGCCTCGGCGGTCGTCCCGGCGGGGGCCGCCGCCTCGGGCCCGAGCTTCTTCGACAGGCAGTCCGCGAACTGCTCGAGGATCTTGCCGCCGACATCCGAAATCATTCCCCGCCCGAACTGGGCAGGTTTGCCGGTGATCTTCATGTCGGTCTTCACGGTGCCGTCGGTGCGGTCGCCGTCGCCGGTGAGGACGACCGTGATCGTCGCGGCCACCGTGCCGTTGCCCCGGGTGTCCTTCGCATTGGCCTCGATGACCGCCCGGCGGGCGTTCTCGTCCTTCTCCACGTACACGCCGGTGCCCTTGAACGTGAGCGCCACCGGTCCGAGTTTCACCTTGACGGTCCCGGTGAAGGTGTCGCCGTCGACGCCGGTGAGCGTCGCGCCGGGCATGCACGGCGCGACCTTCTCCGGATTCAGCAGGGCGGTCCACACCTCCTCGACCGGTGCGGGAACGGACAGTGTGTGTTCGAGTTGCATGGGGTCCTTTCCGAACAAGTGGTTCCGGGAGCAGGACGTTCTGCGGAACGCCTAGACCCCGGAGGCAGTGGTGATCGCTCGTCGGGTGAGTACCCGGGCGAGGTGGCTCCGATACTCGGCGTCGGCATTTCCGTCGGTCATGGGAGCCGTGCCCTCGGTGGCGCGCTCGGCGGCGGCGTGGATCGTCTCGGCCGTCGCAGGCTTGCCGACCAGCGATTCCTCGACGCTGCGTGCCCGGACCGGGACGGCCGCCATGTTCGTGAGGGCGATCCTGGCCCGCTCGATGGTGCCGCCCGACGCTTCGAGGGTCGCCGCGACGCCGACGATGGACCACTGCTGAGCTGCGCGATGGAACTTCTCGTAGCGCGCCGACCAGCCCGTGTGCTTGGGAATCCGGACCTCGACGAGGATCTCCCCGGGTTCGACGGCGGTCGTGAAGTAGTCCTGGAAGAAGTCGTCCGTCGCGATGGTACGACGACCGGACGGTCCGGCCACGGTGAAGGTCGCCTCGAGCGCCACGGCGGGTGCGGCGAGGTCCCCGGCCGGATCGGCGTGCACGAGCGACCCGCCGAACGTGCCGCGATGCCGGATCTGGGGGTCGGCGACGGTCGCCGTCGCCTCGGCCAGCAGCCGTGCGTGCTCCGCGACGAGCTGGTCGTGCAACACGTCGTGGTGAGTGGTGGTCGCGCCGATCACCAGCGCGTCGCCGTCGTCGCGGATGCCGCGCAGTTCGGGGATCCTGCCGAGGTCGACGAGCACCGTCGGTGCCGCCATCCGCAGGCGCAGGACGGGCATCAGGCTCTGCCCACCGGCGATGACCTTCGCATCCTCACCGGCCTCCGCCAGCGCGGCGACTGCTTCGTCGACGGTGGACGGAGCGACGTAGTCGAACGGGGCCGGAATCATTTCGTGCCTCCTCGGGCGTCGCGGAGAGCATGCCATATCCGCATCGGTGTACAGGGCATCTCGACGTCGGTGACGCCGAACGGCCGTACCGCGTCGAGTACGGCATTGACGACCGCCGGCGTGGAAGCGATGGTGCCCGCCTCGCCGACTCCCTTGACACCCAACGGATTACCCGGTGCAGGGGTATCGGTACGATCAGTGACGAAGGGTGGCAGATCCACCGCCGTGGGCAACAGATATTCGGCGAACGACGAACTCAGCAAGGTACCGGACTCGTCGTGCACCGCCTCCTCGTAGAGGGCCTGGGCGATGCCCTGGGCGAGTCCGCCGTGCACCTGACCTTCGACGATGAGCGGGTTCACGACGTGGCCGACATCGTCCACACACACGTACTTGCGAATGCGCGCGTGTCCCGTCTCGGTGTCGACCTCGATCGCGCACAGATGGGTGCCGTGCGGGAACGAGAAGTTGTCGGGGTCGTAGGTCGCCTCGGAGTCGAGATTCGGTTCGACGCCGTCCGGCAGGTCGTGCGCGGCGAACACCGCGAGCGCGACGTCGGTGAGCCCGACGGACTTCGACGTTCCCTTGACGCGGAACTGCCCGGATTCGAAATCCAGGTCGTCCTCGGAGCATTCGAGCAGATGCGCGGCGATCGGCCGGGCCTTGGCCACCACCTTCTCGGCGGCCTTGACGACCGCGATGCCGCCCACCGCGAGCGACCGGGAGCCGTAGGTGTCGAGACCACGCGGTGAGCTCTGCGTGTCGCCGTGCAGGATCTCGATGTCGTCGAACGGGATTCCGAGCCGATCGGCGACGATCTGACTCCACGCCGTCTCGTGGCCCTGGCCGTGCGCGGACGCACCGGTGACGACCTCGACCTTGCCGGTCGGCAGCATACGGATCGCGGCGTGCTCCCACCCGCCGGCACCGTAGGAGAGCGAACCGAGCACCCGCGACGGGGCCAGGCCGCACATCTCCGTGAACGTGGAGACACCGAGACCGAGCTGGACCGGGTCGTCGCGTTCGCGCCGTTCGGCCTGCTCACGTCGTAATGCGTCGTAGTCGAACAACTCTCGCGCCTTGGCGGTCGCGGCCTCGTAGTTGCCCGAGTCGTAGGTCAGACCCGCGACCGTATCGAACGGGAACTCCTCGTGCTTGATCCAGTTCTTCTCACGGAGCTCGAGGGGGTCCATGGACAATTCGACGGCGAGCTCGTCCATGATGCGTTCGATCGCGAAGGTGGCCTCGGGACGGCCGGCGCCGCGGTAGGCGTCGGTGGGCACCTTGTCGGTGAACACGTTGGTGCACGCGAAGCGATAGGAGCCGAACTTGTAGATGCCGGTGAACATGAACGCGCCGAGGATCGGTACACCCGGCGTCACCAGTCGCAGATAGGCGCCCATGTCGGCGAGCAGTTCCACCTTCAGGCCCGTGACGGTGCCGTCGCGGCGGGCGGCGAGGGTGAGCTTCTGGACCTGGTCGCGTCCGTGATGCGCGGCGAGCATCGACTCGCTGCGCGTCTCGGTGTACTTGACGGGCTTGTGCAGGCGACGTGCGATGAGGAGGGTGAGCACTTCCTCCGGCGTGACCTGCAGCTTGCCACCGAAACCACCGCCGACGTCGGGGGCGATCACGCGCAGTTTGTGCTCGGGGAGGCCGAGTGTCATCGCGAGCATCGATCTCAGGATGTGCGGCACCTGAGTGGCCGACCACATGGTGATCTGTGAGGCGGTGGGATCGACGACGACCGAACGCGGTTCCATGAAGGCCGGGATGAGCCGCTGCTGCCGGAAGGTCCGTTCGACGACGACCTCCGCATCGCGGATCGCGTCCTCGACGTCGCCGCCGCTGCCGGCCTCGGCCGAGTCGAACACCCACGTCGCGCTGACGTTGGTGCCGAGATCGGGATGGACGAGGTCGTCGTCTCGTGCCGCGGTCTCGAGGTCGAGGACCACGGGCAGGTCCTCGTAGTCGACGTCGATGGCATCGAGGGCGTCGTGGGCCTCGTATGCGCTGCGGGCCACCACGACTGCGACGGCCTCACCCGCGAAGCGCACGGTGTCGACGGCGAGGGCGGGGGCGTTCGGGGTCTTCATGTCCTCGGTGATCGGCCACGCGCACGGCAGGCTGCCCTGCTCCTCGGCGAGGTCGGCGCCCGTGTAGACGGCGACGACCCCCGGCTTGCCACGGGCCTCGGAGACGTCGAGGGCGGTGATGCGGGCGTGCGCGACCGGGCTGCGCAGGATCGCGGCGTGCAGCATCCCGGGGAGCACGATGTTGTCGGTCCAGCGCGTGCGGCCGGTGATGAGGTGCTCGTCCTCCTTGCGGCGGCGCGCCCGGCCGAGTTCGGAGTCGCCGGCGCCCTCGTCGGTGGTCGGATCCACGGTGCTCGTCATCGTGCGGCCTCCTCGGTAGCTGCCGGGTTCTCGCGCAGCCGCTGCGCGGCGTCACGCGCGGCGGCCACGATGTTCTGGTATCCGGTGCAGCGGCACAGATTTCCTTCGAGACCGTGCCGTACGTCCTCGTCGTTCGGATCGGAGTTCTCGGAGAGCAGGTCGATGGTCGCCATGATCATCCCGGGCGTACAGAAGCCGCATTGCAGTGCGTGCTTCTCGCGGAACGCTTCCTGGACCGGATGCAGGTTGCCGTCCTCGGCGAGCCCTTCGACGGTGGTGACGGAGTGCCCGTCGGCCTGCACCGCGAGCACCGAGCACGACTTGACGCTGCGGTCGTCGAACAACACGGTGCAGGCACCGCAGTTGCTCGTGTCGCAACCGACCACCGTGCCCACCTTCCCGAGTCGATCTCTGAGGTAGTGGACGAGAAGCAGTCGCGGTTCCACGTCGTCCGTGTACTGCGTTCCGTCTACGGTGACAGTGATGCGCATGGGTCCTCCAAGTACCTCACGTGACGCAGTGATACAGATCACTGACACTCTGCTGCATATCGCGCACAGGAAGGACCCGAATCGCCGAAATCGCCTTCGCGCCGATCGGAGGCGGAACCTGCCCCGAGGAACTGCATGACCGCCGCCTCGAGGACAAGCCACGGAGGAGTCCGGCTCCGATCGGCGCCCAGAGCTTCGCGATCGACGAGGGCGCTCAGGACTTCCGAACGCCGATGTGCTCCTCGTGGATGTGGATCGGTCCGCGTGTCTCCGCGAGCCGGCCGCCGCCCCCGCCCCATCGCAGCGCGATGATCTCGGCGGCGATGGACACGGCGGTCTCCTCGGGGGTGCGGGCACCGAGGTCCAGACCGATCGGCGACGACAGGCGTCCCAGTTCCTCCTCGGTCAGGTCCGTCTCCCGCAGGCGCTCCATGCGGTCGTCGTGGGTGCGGCGCGAACCCATCGCGCCGACGTACGCCACGTCGAGCCGCAGCGCGACCTCGAGGAGCGGCACGTCGAACTTCGGATCGTGGGTGAGAACCGTGATGACGGTACGGGCATCCACGCGACCCGCTTCGGCCTCGGCCGCGAGATAACGGTGCGGCCAGTCCACGATCACCTCGTGGGCACCGGGGAAGCGGGCTTCGGTGGCGAACACCCCGCGCGCGTCGCACACGGTCACCGTGTAACCCAGGAACGAACCGAGCCGGGCCATCGCCGACGCGAAGTCGATCGCCCCGAACACGATCAACCGGGGTGGGGGCTGGAAGACGTTGACGAACAACGACATTCCCTCACCGCGACGCTCACCGTCCGTGCCGTAGTGCAGGGTGCCCGAACGTCCCACCTCGAGCAGGCCGCGCGCGTCGTCGACGACGGCGTCGTGCATGCGTGACGAGGCGAGCTGCCCGTCCGCACGGTCGCGCCACACGACCATCCGCCGTCCCCGCACCGCCGGGTCGGGATGGGCGGTGACGGTCGCGAGAGCGACGGGCTCGCCCGCCCGGACGGAGCCGAGCAGGTCGGTGAAGGCGGGAAAGGAGTCCGCATCGATCCGTTCGACGAAGACGTCGATGATGCCGCCGCACGTGAGGCCGACGGAGAACGCGTCGTCGTCGGAGACCCCGTAGCGCTGCAGCACCGGCTGCCCGCTCGCGATGATCGATCGGCCGAGTTCGTAGACATCGCCCTCGACGCATCCGCCCGAGACGCTGCCGGTGACGGTCCCGTCCTGGGCGACCAGCATCGATGCACCCGGGCCCCGCGGTGCCGACCGGAAGGTGGAGACCACGGTGCCCACCGCGACGGTCTCCCCGGCCCGGTACCGCCGGTCGAGTTCGTCCAGAATTTCACGCACGCCGAACCTCCTCGAGAAGTTCTTCCAGTGTCGCGAGGCTGTGTCCCGCGAGCAGACGATCGATATGCGGCAGCGCCGCGGAGATACCCGACTGGATCGGTTCGTAGCCCTCGCCGCCGGCGTGCGGGTTCACCCACAGCACGCGGTGCGCGAGGCGGTGCAGCTGCGCCATCTGCTCTCCGAGCAGTGAGGCGTCGCCGCGTTCCCAGCCGTCGGAGAAGATCACGACCACCGCACCCCGCGCGGAACCCCTACGCCCCCAACGGTCCAGGAAGGCGTGGAGAGTGTCGCCGAGGCGTGTCCCGCCGGCCCAGTCGGGTACCGCTCGTGAGGCCCCGGCGAGCGCGACGTCCGGGTCGCGGGCTCTCAGCGCCCGCGACAGGCGGGTCAGCCGCGTGCCGAGGGAGAACACCTCGGTGGACGAGGGGGCGGCACGTGTGACGACGTGCGCGAACCGTAGCAGCGCGTCGGCATAGGGACTCATCGAGCCGGACACGTCGATGAGCAACACCACCCGGCGCGTTCGGGTCGCCCGCGCACGGTGCCGTGGCAGTACGGGTTCGCCTCCGCTCGCCAGCATGTCGCGCAGGGTGTGCCGCGGGTCCACCGCTCCGCGCCGGGAAGGCTTCGAACGCAGTGCCCGACGTGTCGGCGGACGGGGCTGCAACCGCGCGAGCAGTTCGGCGAGATGAGCGCGTTCGGCGGTCGTCAGTTCGGCCACGTCGCGATGACGGAGGACATCGGTGTCGTCCGCCGCGACCTGCAGTCGTGGTGCCTCGTCCCCGGAGTCGCCGTCGGCGCCCTCGCCTCGGGACAACGCGGCGATCCGCGCGGTGCGGGTGCGCTGCCCGTGGGTCCGCGAACCGGTCGGGACGGTGTCGCCGAACCAGTGGACGAAGGCCGCGTCGTAGCGGGCCGTATCGTCCGGTGTGCGGCACAGCGTGGCGCGACCCGCCCAATAGACCTGGACGGGATCCCCGACGTCGACGTGTCCCAGGGCGTCGAGATAGGTGGCGGTCGCGTCGAGAGCGACGGGAAGACCGGCGGCGGCGAGGGCGCGGCCGAAACCTGCGAGGCCGACGACCGGGCCGGCGGCGGTCGTCACCCCGCCCTCGACAGGTCGAGACCGGTTCGGGTGACACGGTCGATGTCCTCGCGGTACTTCAGGACCGCGCCGAGTGTCGCCGCGGCCGTCGCCGCGTCGAGGACGTCGCGATCGAGGGCGAGCAGTGCGCGTGCCCAGTCGAGGGATTCGGCGATACCGGGCGGTTTGAGAAGTTCCTGTCCGCGGAGCGACTGCACCGCGCGGGCGATCTGCTCGGCGAGCGGGCGCCCCAGTCCCGGTAGCCGCCGCTGCAGGATCGCGACCTCGCGTTCGAGATCGGGATGCTCCACCCAGTGGTACAGACAGCGGCGTTTGAGTGCATCGTGCACCTCGCGGGTCCGGTTGGAGGTGAGCACCACCAGAGGTGGGACCTCGGCACGGACCTCACCGAGTTCGGGGATCGTCACGGCGTTCTCGTCGAGCAACTGGAGCAGAAATGCCTCGAACTCGTCGTCGGCACGGTCGATCTCGTCGACGAGCAGCACGCACGGTGATTCGGTGAGTGCTCGCAGCAACGGGCGGACGAGGAGATAGCGCTCCGTGTACAGGGAACGTTCGGCGGTGTCCGCGTCGAGCGCACCGTCGCTCGCCGCCTCGAGCGACCGTAGATGGAGCAGCTGCCGGGGAAAATCCCAGTCGTAGAGGGCCTGCGAGGCGTCGATGCCCTCGTGGCACTGCAGACGGATCATCGGAAGGCCCAGGGCCCGGGCGAGTGCCGCTGCGAGCGAGGTCTTCCCGGTGCCGGGTTCGCCTTCGCAGAAGAGCGGGCGGCCCATGCGCATCGCGAGGAAGACGACGGTCGCCAGTCCGTCGTCGGCGAGATAACCCGTCGTGTCGAGCGCAGCCGAGAGCTTCTCGGGTGAATCGATGCGTGTCGCGTCGCCGGCCATGAGGCGAGCCTAGATGCTCACCCGCCTCCGGACCGGCGACTGCCACGATCGAACGGCTCAGCCGTCGGGACGATCGGACGGCTCAGCCGTCGGGACGATCGGACGGCCGGTTCAGCCGTCGGTGTGCGCGAGCTGTGTTGCCCCGTCGACGAACAGGGTGGCGCATCCGGGGCACAGCGTGGTCGGCCCGGTGGCCCAGCCGTTCACCTGGGCGTGGAGTTCGGCCTCCAGTCGACTCCGTGCGGCAGTGCGGTAGCAGTGATCGCAATGATCGCAACGGAAGACCCACCGGTCACCGGCAAGCGGGTCGCGGCGCGGCATCATGTGTCCACCTCGGTGTGGTCGAATCGGTCGGAACTGCCTGCGGGGGTGTCGGTCCGGTCAGGGAACGGACTTTCCCATGACACGGGCCCACCATGCGTCGAGTGGGCTGGGATCAGGCCAGCGAATCGTGTCGTCTGCGATGGAATGCGACCGGGACGCGGTGTCTTCACGTCCGTTTTCGGCGCTCGGTGAATCGGAATGTGCATTACGCACTGAGGTCACCCCTTATTGCTATCGGCGCGTCCGTTCGTCGGACACACACCTACGCACCTGTGAGGCGTTCTTCGATGCTAGCCTCCTTTGCGCGTTCCGGGTCCGTTTTCCGGTATCTCCGCTGGTCGTCGCACGGAGACCGAAGACCTACGACCCTCCCGGTAGGGGAGGTGGGCCGCCGTCGAGTGCGGAACGCAGACGTGTGTTGTCCGCCTGCAGCGCCGCATTGCTTGCTTCGAGCTCGAGGATCCGGGCGACGCCGGCGATATTGACACCCGATGCCACGAGCTCGACGATCCGTTGCACGGTCTCGAGATCGTTCTCGCTGTAGCGACGCGTTCCACCCGCTGTACGGGCAGGATTGAGCAGGCCCCGGCGTTCGTACAGGCGCAGGGTCTGTGGGTCGAGTCCCGAGAGTTCGGCGGCCACGGAGATCCCGTAGACCCCGCGCTGGGCGCGCAGAAAAGGATCGTGCGTCATCGTCTCCTCCGGTGGGCCGTGGGGGCCGCAGCTGACCAAAGCCTTGACCGAAGTGTATCAGCAGCGCCATAATAAATCTGTGTCAACTGGCACAGATAATTGACGGAGTGTGGCCGTCACGAACGGCCGGACAGTCGGAGGTGACAGACCGATGTTGATGCGCACCGACCCGTTCCGCGACGTCGATCGTCTCGCGCAGCAGGTGCTCGGCACCATGGCCCGTCCCGCGGTGATGCCGCTCGACGCATGGCGGGAGGGCGACCGTTTCGTCGCGGAGTTCGATCTCCCCGGCGTCGACGCCGGGTCGATCGAACTCGATGTCGAGCGCAACGTGCTCACCGTTCGCGCCGAACGCCCGGAAGTCGACCGGGACAAGGAGTTCATCTCGACCGAGAGGCCGCGAGGCGTCTTCACCCGTCGGTTGTTCCTCGGCGACACCCTGGACACCGATCGAATCGAAGCACAATATCGGGGTGGTGTTCTGCGCGTGACGATTCCGGTCGCGGAGAAGGCGAAGCCGCGCAAGATCTCCGTGATCGACGCGGAAGGCAACGGACAGACCGCGATCGAGAACTGAGTCACTGCGACGAACCGGGCCCGGGATCATTCCCGGGCCCGGTTCCTGTTGCTCCGCTTACGGTTTGAGGCCGATCTTGATTGCGCCGTCTTGCTTCTTCTGGAAGATCTCGTACGCGCGCGGTGCGTCGTCGAGCGGGAGGCGGTGGGTGGCGAAGTCGTCGACCCCCAGCGGATCTTCGTCGGTCAGCAGCGGCAGGATCTCCGGAACCCAGTTCAACACGTTCGCCTGCCCCATACGGAGACGGATCTGCTTGTCGAACAGGGTGAGCATCGGCATCGGGTCCGCCGCCCCGCCGTACACGCCGCTCAGCGAGATCGCGCCACCACGTCGCACGACGTCGATCGCGGTGTACAGCGCGTGGAGACGATCGAGGCCGGCCTTCTCCATGAACGGCTCGGCGATCGCCGACGGCAGGAGGCCCGCAACGCTCTGGGCGAGCTTCGCAACGGGGGAGCCGTGCGCTTCCATGCCCACCGCGTCGATCACCGAATCGGTGCCGCGCCCGTTCGTCATGTCGCGGATCATGTCGCCCGGGTTGTCGTCGACCTCACGGAGATCGACGACCTCGATGCCGCGAGACGCCGCCCGGGCGAGCCGTTCGGGAACGAGATCCACCCCGATCACCCGGGCGCCCTTGTGTGCGGCGATGCGGGCGGCCATCTCCCCGATGGGGCCGAGGCCGAGCACCGTCACGCTGCCCCCGTCGGGGATCTCCGCGTATTCGACGGCCTGCCATGCGGTGGGCAGCACGTCGGAGAGGTAGACGAAGCGATCGTCCGCCGGACCCTCGGGGACCTTGATGTGGGTGGCATCGGCGTGAGGTACCCGCAGGTACTCGGCCTGCCCGCCCGGCACGCTGCCGTAGAGCTTCGAGTAGCCGAACAGGGCGGCACCCGTACCCTCCTCCCGGACCTGCGTGGTCTCGCACTGCGAGTGCAGTCCGTGGGAACACATGAAGCACTGACCGCAGCACACCTGGAAGGGGATCACCACCCGATCGCCGGGCTTCAGCTTCGTGACTCCGGAACCCACCTCCTCGACGATGCCCATCGGCTCATGGCCGAGGATGTCGCCGGGAGTCATGAAGGCTCCCAACACCTCGTACAGGTGCAGGTCGGAGCCGCAGATGTTCGTGGTGGTGACGCGGATGACGGCGTCACCGGCCTCCTGGATCGTCGGGTCGGGCACCGTGTCGACGCTGACGTTGCGGCGGCCCTGCCATGTCACTGCCTTCATGTCGCTCCTCGCCTCCTCGGGTGAAGGAATGTCGGGCCGTGCCCGGCATGTGTCTCCCGATGCCTACCCGCGCTCGGCGCGGGCAAACGCTGCCCGCGAGCGGGTCCCTGCCGCGCCGCACATGTTTGCGCGTGCCGGAGGAGAGGTATGTCGCCACAGAACCGAATCACCGCGACACATGTCTGTGGCCGCTCTTGCGGGAGCGCAGCCGCACAGGAGGAGGTCAGGTGACCACTTCGGACCCCGAACACCACGGAAGCCAGGATCCCGAACCTTCGCGCACCCCGGATCTCGAGCCCGGTGGCGGCGTGGCACCCGGATCGACGCCCCCGGACTCGGGGACGACGTCCGGGCTGTCCGCTCCGGAACCGGACACGAGAAAGCGATTCCCCCTCAGCGGGTGGCTCACGCTTCTCGCCGTCGCGGTGATCGTGATCATCTTCGTGGCCGCGATCTTCGGCATCCTCGCCTGACGGTTCGCTCGGCGAGCGCCCGGGACGATCTCAGGGACGTCCGCGGCGCGGTAACCGCACGACCTGCACGAAGAACTCGTCGATCTGCTTCACGGCACCGATGAACTGGTCGAGATCGACCGGCTTGGTGACGTATGCGTTGGCGTGCAGCTTGTAGCTGCGCAGGATGTCCTCCTCGGCCGAGGAGGTCGTGAGTACCACGATGGGGATGTCGGACAGTTCGGGATCGGACTTGATCTTCGTCAGGACCTGCCGGCCGTCGTATTTCGGCAGGTTGAGGTCGAGCAGGATCAGGTCCGGGCGCGGAGCGTTCTCGTGGGCACCCCGTCGGTACAGGAAGTCGAGGGCTTCCTCCCCATCGTGGACGACGTGGAGGGCATTGCCGATCTTGTTGTCCTCGAATGCTTCGCGGGTCATGAGCTCGTCGCCCGGATCGTCCTCGACCAGCAGGACGTCCACCGGACGGGCAGCGGGATAGGTCACGTAGTGCTCCTCAGGCGGTGGTCCCGTGCTTCTGCTCGCCGGGTGGTGGTGCGGTTCCGAGGGTGAAGCAGATTCGAGTGCCCTCGGGGTGAGTATCGCTGTACTCGGTGTCGATCCAGATTCTTCCCGCGTGATACTCGACGATTTTCTTGCACAATGCCAATCCGATACCGGTGCCCTGATAGTCCTCGCGGGGATGGAGGCGCTGGAAGATCACGAACACCTTCTCGGCGTATTCGCTGTCGATCCCGAGGCCGTTGTCGATTACGCAGAACTGCCACTGCGAGCTCGACTCGTCCTCGACCTTCTCGCACTCGATCCGGATGACGGGGGTGCGATCGGGATGCCGGAACTTGATCGCATTGCCGAGCAGGTTCTGCCACAACATCGTCAGCAGTGTCGGGTCGCCCGTCAGTTCGGGTAGCGAGTCGGGTCGTTCGATCCGAGCCTGCGACTCCTCGATCGACGCCGAGAGATTGAACAACGCCTTGTCGAGCGGTCGCCCGAGGTCCACCCGGACGTAGGCATCGTGCACGCGCCCGACCCGCGAGAAAGCGAGCAGATCGCTGATCAGGACCTGCATGCGCTTCGCGCCGTCCACGGCGTATTCGACGTACTGCCGCCCACGATCGTCGAGGACGTCCCCGTAGCGCTTCTCGAGGAGCTGGCAGAAGGACGCGACCTTCCGGAGCGGCTCCTGCAGGTCGTGCGATGCGACATAGGCGAACTGCTCGAGTTCGGCGTTGGAACGTCGTAGTTCCTCGGCCTGGGCGTCGAGATCCTCCGCCTGTCTGGCCAGCAGGGCCTGCTGGTTGCGGGAATCCGACAGCGCATCGGCGATACGACCGCGCATCGTCTCGACGTCGAGGGCCAGTGCCCGGATGTCCTTCGGTCCCTGCGGATAGATGTGCTGGTAGAAGTTCTCCTCCAGCGCGACCCGGCGACTGGCCTTGCGGAGCTTGCTGAGCGGCACGGCGACGAGATTGTGGACGAGCGCCACCATCGCGAGGCCGGTGAGGATGAACGTGATCACCATGGCGATCAGGACCGAGTTGCGGATCGTCCGGGACTGCACGAGATCGTCGAGGTTCTCTTCCAGGACACGGGAGAGCGCGCTGTTCTCCTGGACGAACATCGACCGGATCTCACCGAAGGTCAGCCGGTCCTCCTCTGCCAGGGCCGGATCGACGGGCCGCGGCTCTCCGGGCACGACGGTGGCGATGATCGGCTCTGCATACTGCAGCTGCCACTGCCGGGCGGTGGCGTCGATGGAGTCGATGTCGGCGAGGAGCTCCGGATGGTCGGCGAGGAGTTCGCGGAGACGGTCGAGCGCGACCTGCTGATCGGCCCGGCCGGCGCGATACGGCCCGAGGAAGGCCGGGTCGGTCGTGAGCGCGTACCCGCGGACTGCGGTCTGTTGATCGAGCAGCGAGGTCTGCAACCGGTAGGCCTGCGTCATCGCGGGCTGGATCCGCCCGGTCAGCTCGTCGGTGATCTGCACGGTGCGCTGGATGAAGATCCCGCCCACGATCGAACCGAGGACGGCGAACACCGCCAGAACCGCGAACGCGACCTGGAACCAGCTCTGCACGACCAGCCGAGACGAGAACCGCTCGATACGCGGTTCGGGAACCGAAGGATCCCTCATCGCCGCACCGTCGCTCCGACCTCGGCAGAACGCACGAAACCGATCACATCCACCCCAGCTTCCCGGCCCGTGCCCGATTCACGCCGAAGGCGAGGAATCCCGACGGCGGTGCGGACCGGACCTTTCGGTCTGCGAACACACGTTTGGACGGGCTGCCTGCTGAACCCAGGAGCGAACTGTAACCCACCGGTGCGGCGCCTCCGGAGCCAGCCATGGGCTCGGAAAACTCCCGGGCGCCGGAACGGCTCCAGGGTCGCTCGGGTACCGGCAGCTCGCGTCCTCGGCCGCGACCTCGGGAGCCGAACTCGGTGCGATCGATCAGATCGGTCGCACCGTGAGGATCTGGGACATCGTGCCGATCGGGCCGGTGGTGTCGTGCAGCACCGTGCTCGTCAGGCCGATGCCGTCGGCACCGAACGAGACCGACGTGTCGAAACCGACCCATTCCCCGCGCGGTTCGGTGAACAGGTGCGCGGTGAGGTCGAGATTGGGGAAGGCGACCTTACTCGGGTCGGCGCGCACCGCCATGCCGTTGGCGATGTCGAACAGACCGGCCGTGGCGGCGAGACCGCTGACCTTCTCGCCGTCCACGAGCGCGAGCGGCGTGCGCACCCAGAAGGAGGCCCGTCCGGGACCGGACGAGGTGCGACGCACCTCGACGGAGTCGATGAATCCTCCCGGCCACAGGGTCGTCGGATCCCAGGGTTCGCTGTCCTCGGGCGACGGGATCGACTGCAGAACCGTGCCGGCGATCTCCGCGGTGGTCCGGGTCTGCATCAGCCACGCCCGGGCGCGCACGATCGCGCGCCCGTCGTGGGCCAGGGTGGCCTCGACGAGTTCGATGGTGCGACCGGGACGCAGGACCTCGACGGTCGTGACGACGGGACCGACCGGCACGGTGCCGAGGATGTCGTACGACAGGCGCCCGATCACCAGTCCGTCGTCGCGTCGGGTGTCGCGGTCGCATTCGATGACGTGGGCGATCAGACCGAGGGCGGGAGCGATGTGCTGTTCGGCTTCGTTCCACGCCCCGCCGACGTGCTCGGTGGCGCGGAAGGATGTCGGACCGAGTCGTTCGAAGTAGCTCATGCGGTCTCCGTTCGGGCCGTGTCGGCCGGGGATGCTGTGTCTGCCGGGAATGACGAGGGGGTCGCGGTGAGGGCCGACAGGGCCATGCGTCGCAACACCGCGCGAGTGCTCTCCGGGGAGCGCGGGTCGGCGCTGTGCGGTGTGGAGTTGATGAGCCCGAAGGTCGCGTGCGCCATCGTGCGTGCATCGGATTCGGGCAGTACCGGGTCGATGCGGCGCAGTACGCCGACCCAGATCTCGACGTAACGACGCTGGGTCACCCGCACCTCCCGCTGTGCCTCGTCGGGGAGGGACGCGAACTCGCGGTCCTGCACGCGGATGAGGTCGGGCTCGCCCAAGGCGAAGTCGAGATGGAAGTCGACCAGGCCCTCGAGGGCGTCGCGCGGTTCGGGATTCGTCTCGGCGACCTGCGTGCCACCTGCGAGCAGGCGGCGGCTGATCTCGACGAGGATCTCGACGAGCAGGGCGTCCTTGTTGGGGAAGTGTCGGTACACGGCGGGTCCGCTGATACCCACGGCGGCACCGAGATCCTCGAGGCGGACCCCGGGGAATCCGCGTTCGGCGATCAGGTGCGCTGCGGCACGCAGGAGGTCGCGTCGGCGTTCCGCCTTGGCGAGGCTACGCCGCGTCGGGCGTCCCGAGGCGGTCGAGACGTCGATCGCGGACTGGGTCATGAAAATCTCCGCTCGGTGTGGTCTGGACAACTCGGTTAATCATAACTAACCTGGATTTCAGTTAATGACGATTATTCGATCTACCGAGGATGGTGTTCGTGACGACCGCTGAGACGGCCTCGACAACCAGCCGCGACCAGCACGAACAGCTGGTCGGAGAGCTCCGGGACAAGCTCGCTGCCGCAGCGCGGGGTGGTAGTGAGAAATCACGGGAGCGGCACGTCGCACGGGGCAAACTGCTTCCCCGCGACCGCGTGGACGAACTGCTCGACACCGGCAGCCCGTTCCTCGAGCTGTCACCCCTCGCGGCGAACGGCATGTACGACGACGAGTGCCCCGGCGCCGGCATGATCGCCGGAATCGGCCGCGTCGCCGGCCGTGAGTGCGTGATCGTCGCCAACGACGCCACCGTCAAGGGCGGCACCTACTACCCGATCACGGTCAAGAAGCACCTGCGGGCACAGGAAGTCGCACTGCAGAACAACCTGCCGTGCCTGTACCTCGTCGACTCGGGTGGCGCCTTCCTGCCGCGGCAGGACGAGGTCTTCCCCGACCGCGAGCACTTCGGCCGCATCTTCTACAACCAGGCCACCATGAGCGCCAAGGGAATTCCGCAGATCGCCGCGGTCCTGGGCTCGTGCACCGCCGGCGGTGCCTACGTCCCCGCGATGAGCGACGAGGCCGTCATCGTCCGCAACCAGGGCACCATCTTCCTCGGCGGCCCGCCGCTGGTGAAGGCCGCGACCGGTGAGGTCGTCACCGCGGAGGAACTCGGCGGCGGCGACCTGCACTCGAAGGTCTCGGGCGTCACCGACCACCTGGCCGAGGACGACCGCGACGCGCTGCGCATCGTGCGCGACATCGTCTCCACTTTCGGTCCGCGCACTCCGCGCCCGTGGGACGTCGAACCCACCACCGAGCCCGAGGCCGACCCCGCCGAGCTGTACGACGTGGTGCCCACCGATCCGCGCATCCCCTACGATGTGCACGAGGTCATCACCCGCGTGGTCGACGGCTCCTCCTTCCACGAGTTCAAGGCCGAGTACGGCAAGACCCTCGTCACCGGCTTCGCGCGTATCCACGGCCACCCGGTCGGCATCGTCGCGAACAACGGGGTGCTCTTCGGCGAATCCGCCGTCAAGGGCGCGCATTTCATCGAACTGTGCGACAAGCGGTCGATCCCGCTGGTGTTCCTGCAGAACATCTCCGGCTTCATGGTCGGCCGCGACTACGAGGCCGGTGGCATCGCCAAGCACGGCGCGAAGATGGTCACCGCGGTCGCGTGCGCGCGGGTGCCGAAGCTGACCGTCGTCATCGGCGGGTCGTACGGCGCGGGCAACTACTCGATGTGCGGGCGCGCGTATTCGCCCCGCTTCCTGTGGATGTGGCCCAACGCCCGCATCTCGGTCATGGGTGGTGATCAGGCTGCCTCGGTGCTGGCCACGGTGCGCTCCGATCAGCTCGACGCCTCGGGCAAGCCCTGGACACCGGAGCAGGAGGAGGACTTCAAGGCTCCGATCCGTGAGCAGTACGAGGCGCAGGGCAACCCTTACTACTCGACCGCACGTCTGTGGGACGACGGCATCATCGATCCCGCAGACACCAGAAAAGTTCTCGGACTGGCACTGTCGGTGTGCGCCAACGCCCCGCTCGAGCCGGTCTCCTACGGCGTCTTCCGGATGTGAGTGCACCCATGACTGATACGACTCGGATCGACACGGTGTTGGTCGCCAACCGCGGTGAGATCGCGGTGCGCGTCATCCGCACCCTGAAGGCGATGGGCATCCGCTCGGTCGCCGTGTTCAGCGAGGCCGACCGCGACGCGCGGCACGTGCAGGAAGCGGACACCGCGGTGCTGCTCGGGCCGGCTGCGGCGCGTGAGAGTTATCTGGTGATCGACAAGGTGATCGACGCGGCCCTCGCGACCGGCGCGCAGGGCATCCATCCCGGTTACGGATTCCTCTCGGAGAACCCGGCTTTCGCCGCCGCGTGTGCCACCGCGGGCATCGCCTTCCTCGGCCCGTCCGCCCACGCCATCGAGACGATGGGCGACAAGATCACCGCCAAGGCGGCGGTGTCGGAGTTCGGCGTTCCCGTCGTGCCCGGCATCTCCCGCCCCGGCCTGACCGACGCCGAACTGATCGCGGGCGCCGACGAGGTGGGTTATCCCGTGCTCGTCAAGCCGTCGGCCGGCGGGGGCGGCAAGGGTATGCGGCTGGTGGAGGATCCGAAGGACCTGCCCGCCGCGCTCGAATCCGCCCGCCGCGAAGCTGCTTCGGCGTTCGGCGACGACACCCTCTTCCTCGAGCGGTTCGTGCAGCGTCCCCGCCACATCGAGGTTCAGGTGCTCGCCGACGCGCACGGCAACGTCGTGCACCTCGGCGAGCGCGAGTGCAGCCTGCAGCGACGCCATCAGAAGGTCATCGAGGAGGCGCCCTCGCCACTGCTCGACGAGGTCACCCGCGCCCGCATCGGTGAGGCCGCGTGCAACACCGCGCGCAGTGTCGACTACACCGGCGCCGGCACCGTCGAGTTCATCGTCTCCGCCGACAAGCCGGACGAGTTCTTCTTCATGGAGATGAACACCCGGTTGCAGGTCGAGCATCCCGTCACCGAGATGGTCACCGGCCTCGACCTCGTCGAATGGCAGGTGCGTATCGCCGGGGGCGAGCCACTCGGATTCACCCAGGACGACATCACGCTCACCGGTCATGCGATCGAGGCCCGTGTCTACGCCGAGGATCCCGCTCGCGGCTTCCTCCCGACCGGTGGCGAGATCGCCGACGTCGTCGAGCCCAGCGGCCCCGGGGTACGCGTCGACTCCGGTATCCGGGCCGGCACCGTCGTGGGCAGCGACTACGACCCGATGCTCGCCAAGGTCATCGCCCACGCCGACAACCGCGCCGCAGCGCTGCGCCGTCTCGACCGGGCGCTCGCGCAGACCGCGGTGCTCGGCGTCGTCACCAACGTCGACTTCGCGCGATTCCTGCTCGCCGACGACGACGTGATCGCCGGCGCGCTCGACACCGGCCTGCTCGACCGTCGACTCGGCGACTACACCCCACCCACGACCGCCGATTCCACGCTCGTCGCCGCGGCTGTCCTGCGGTGGCTCGACCGCTGGGCGGACGACACCACCGATCCGTGGGCGGTGCCCGACGGCTGGCGTGTCGGTGCCCACCGTCCCGTCACGTCGCGGCTCACCTCGGGCGACCGCACCGCGCACGTGCGCCTGACGGGAACCCCGGCCGCGGGCCTCGCCGAGGTCGAGGACGGTGAGACCTACCGCTTCAGCGCGGTGCTGCACGGCTCCGATCTGGCGGTGGTGCTCGACGGTCGTCGTCACAGCTACCGTGTCGGCGAATCCGACGGCGCGGTCTGGCTTTCCGACGGCCACGGCAGCGTCGCCGTCCGTGAGGTGCGGGAGGCGTCGGTACGCGGGGACGACGCGCACGCCGGTGATGCCGACATCACCAGCCCGATGCCCGGTGCCGTCATCGCGGTGTCCGTCGCGTCCGGCGACACCGTCACTGCCGGGCAGACGCTCGTCGTCGTCGAGGCCATGAAGATGGAACATTCGCTCACCGCTCCCGTCGACGGCACCGTCGAACTGTTCGCGACCGCCGGTGAGCAGGTCAAGGTCGATCAACTTCTC
This sequence comes from Rhodococcus sp. Q1, assembly GCF_004153645.1. Lineage (NCBI taxonomy): Bacteria > Bacillati > Actinomycetota > Actinomycetes > Mycobacteriales > Nocardiaceae > Rhodococcus > Rhodococcus sp. Q1. Next base: position 386,508 of record NZ_SDMJ01000001.1, read on the forward strand.
GCGCGGGTCACCCCGCACGCCGACACGGAGGAAGCACAGTCATGACGGAATACCTGGCCACGGGTCAACTTCCCGACGAGTACGAGCAGCTGCGCAAGACGGTCGCCGACTTCGCCCGCACCGTGGTCGCGCCGGTCGCCGCACAGCACGACGCCGAGCACTCGTTCCCCTACGAGGTCGTGCAGGGCATGGCCGAGATGGGTCTGTTCGGCCTGCCCTTCCCCGAGGAGTACGGCGGCATGGGCGGCGACTACTTCGCGCTGTGCCTCGCGCTCGAAGAGCTCGGCAAGGTCGACCAGTCCGTCGCCATCACCCTCGAGGCCGGTGTCTCGCTCGGCGCGATGCCGATCTACCGCTTCGGCAACGAGAAGCAGAAGCAGGAGTGGCTGCCGCAGCTCGCGACCGGCCGCAACCTCGCGGCCTTCGGTCTCACCGAGCCGGGTGCGGGCAGCGACGCCGGTGGCACGAAGACCACCGCGAAGCTCGAGAACGGCGAGTGGGTCATCAACGGCAACAAACAGTTCATCACCAACTCGGGCACCGACATCACCTCGCTGGTGACGGTCACCGCCGTCACCGGTGTGCGGGAGAACGGTAAGAAGGAGATCTCCACGATCCTCGTGCCGGCCTCCACTCCGGGCTTCACCGCCGAGCCCGCCTACAACAAGGTCGGCTGGAACGCTTCCGACACGCATCCGTTGACCTTCGCCGACGTGCGGGTCCCCGAGGAGAACCTCCTCGGCGAGCGGGGCCGCGGTTACGCCAACTTCCTGCGCATCCTCGACGAGGGCCGCATCGCCATCGCCGCACTGTCGACCGGCGCCGCCCAGGGCTGCGTCGACGAATCGGTGAAGTACGCCAAGGAACGCGAGGCGTTCGGTAGCCCGATCGGCAGCAACCAGGCCATCGCCTTCAAGATCGCCCGCATGGAGGCGCGCGCCCACACCGCGCGTACCGCCTACTACGACGCGGCCGCGGCGATGCTCGCCGGCAGGCCGTTCAAGAAGCAGGCCGCGATCGCCAAGCTCGTCGCGTCCGAGGCCGCGATGGACAACGCCCGCGACGCGACGCAGATCCACGGCGGCTACGGCTTCATGAACGAGTACGCCGTCGCGCGGCACTACCGCGACAGCAAGATCCTCGAGATCGGTGAGGGCACCACCGAGGTGCAGCTCATGCTCGTCGGGCGGGAGCTGGGACTGTGAGCGAGACCGACACCACCGTGGAGAAGCGGATCGTGCAGCGCGGACTGTGGTTCGAGGAGTTCGAACTCGGCGCGATCTACGAGCACCGCCCCGGCCGGACGATCACCGAGGCCGACAACACGCTGTTCACGACGCAGACGATGAACACGCAGGCGCTGCACCTCGACGCCGCCTATGCCGCCGAGACGAGTTTCGGTGAGCGGCTGGTCAATTCGATGTTCACGCTCTCGACGATCGTGGGACTGTCGGTCGCCCAGCTCACGCAGGGCACGATCGTCGCGAACCTCGGCTTCTCCGAGATCTCCTTCCCCAAGCCGCTGTTCCACGGCGACACGCTCTACGCCGAGACGAAGATCGTCGACAAGCGTGAGTCGAAGAGCCGCCCGGGGGAGGGTATCGTCACCCTCGAGCACACCGGTCGCAACCAGCACGGCGATGTCGTCGCCGTCGCCGTGCGCAAGACCCTCGTCCAGAAGAGGCCCACGACATGACCTGGGAACTTCCCGGCCCCGCATGGCTGTTCTGTCCTGCCGATCGTCCGGAGCGCTACGGCAAGGCGGCGGAACGTTCCGACGTGGTGATCCTCGATCTCGAGGATGCCGTCGCGCCGGCCGACAAGCGGGCCGCCCGTGAGGCGCTCGTCGCCACTCCGCTCGATCCCGAGCGCACCGTGGTGCGGGTCAACCCGGTGGGCACCGCCGACCACGAGGCCGACCTCGAAGCGCTGAACCGGACGTCGTACACGCGGGTCATGCTGCCCAAGTGCGAGAGCGGCGACGAAGTGCGCTCACTCGCCCCGCTCGAGGTGGTCGCGCTCATCGAGTCGCCCCTCGGGGTACTGGCCGTGGAGGACATCGCCGTCGCCGAGAACACCCTCGGAATGATGTGGGGGGCCGAGGATCTCGTGGCAGGGCTGGGTGGCAACGCGAGCCGTCGCGCCGACGGGACGTACCGGGCGGTGGCGCAGCACGCCCGGTCGGTGACCCTGCTCGCCGCGAAGGGTCACGCCCGCTGGGCGCTGGATTCGGTGTACCTGGACATCAAGGACACCGACGGCCTGTACGAGGAGGCGCTCGACGCCGTGGCGGTCGGATTCGACATCAAGGTGTCGATCCACCCGAGCCAGGTCGACGTGGTCCGCCGGGCATACGCCCCCACGCCGGAGGAGGAGGCGTGGGCGCGACGCGTCCTCGAGGCCGCCGAATCGGAGCGCGGTGTGTTCGACTTCGAAGGGAAGATGGTCGACGCCCCCGTGCTGCGGCACGCCGAGCGCGTGCTGCAACGCGCGTCGGCGGCGGCCTCGGCATGACCGTGCGTCACCGGGGACGGTGACGCAACAACTGAGTGAGACGGTGGGCGCTGTCGAGCAGCGCCTCACCGAGTTCGGGCACACGATCGGGCCGGAACCGGCTCTCCACGCCGGTCAGGCTCAATGCCCAGGTCGGGGTGCCGCGGTGATCGAACACCGCGGCGCCCATTCCCCAGCTGCCTTCGACGAGAAGGGCCGGATTGACGGCGTAGCCGGCCAGTCGCGTGGCCTCGAGGCGCTTCTCCAGTGCGGGTCGTGCATGGTCCGGTCCCCATTCCGCGGTGAGATCGACCCGCGACAGATACGCCGCGATGTCCTGGTCGTGCATGTGCGCGAGGATCGCCAGACCCGCGGACGCCACCCCGAGCGGGAAGCGGATCCCGATGTGGAGCACGTGCGAGCGCAGCGGGAAGCTGCCCTCCTCGCTCGCGAGGCACACCGTCTCGTCGCCCCGCCGCGCCGAGAGGAAGGCGCTCTCGCCGGTCGCGCGCGCCAGGTCGCGCAGCACGTCACCGGCGAGATCGGTGATGTCGTAGCGCACGGAGGCGAGCGACCCGAGCAGGTACAGCTCGGGTCCGAGGGCCCAGCGTCCCGACGCCGGATCCCGGTCGACGAGCCCTTCCTCGGCGAGCGAGCTGAGCAGCCGGTGCACGGTGGGCCGGGCGAGGTCGGTGGCGCGGGCGACCTCCGAGGTCGTCACCCCTTCCGGCTCGTGTGACGAGACGGTGCGCAGCAGAGCGGCGATCCGCGCGACCAGTTGACCCCGGGCATCGGATGACATGTCCCGATCATACGTCCACTGAGTGAACGGATTGACGATCTCTGTTCGATGTACGACCAATTGCCGGAAGATTTCTCGAAGCACTTGTGTTCCTTACCTGCCCGATCTTTAGTAGATCCCAGGAATGTGACCGCGTTCATCCAGTGGACGTGATCGGTTCAGCGGAGCACCCAGCGGCTCCCCGGATCCCGAGAGGTGTGAATTGGCAACGAAAGTGTTCGACACGGTGGCGGAGGCCGTCGCCGATATCCGTGACGGTGCGACTCTCGCGGTGGGCGGATTCGGATTGTGCGGCATCCCCGACATCCTGATCCAGGCCATCGCCGACACCGGCACCACCGACCTCGAGGTGTTCTCCAACAACTGTGGCGTCGACGGACACGGTCTCGGAATCCTGCTGGCAGACAAGCGTATCCGCCGGGTCACCGCGTCGTATGTCGGGGAGAACAAGGAATTCGCCCGGCAGTACCTCTCGGGTGAGCTCGAGGTCGAGCTGACCCCGCAGGGCACCCTCGCCGAGAAGCTCCGCGCCGGTGGCGCGGGCATCCCCGCCTTCTTCACCCCCGCCGGGGTCGGCACCCCCATCTCGCAGGGCGGACTGCCCTGGAAGTACAACGCCGACGGATCGGTCGCCGTGGCGTCGCCGGCGAAGGAGATCCGCGAGTTCCGCGGCAAGCGGTACGTGCTCGAGGAGTCCATCACCGCCGACTTCTCGCTCGTGCACGCCCTCAAGGGCGACACCGAGGGCAACCTCGTGTTCAACAAGGCCGCGATGAACTTCAACCCGCTCGCCGCCATGGCCGGGCGTGTGTGCATCGCCCAGGTCGAAGAACTCGTCGAGCCGGGCGAGATCGATCCCGGCGAGGTGCACCTGCCGGGCATCTTCGTGAACCGGGTCGTGCACACCGGTGTCCAGGACAAGCAGATCGAAAAGCGCACCGTCAGCGCCGGGAAGGGAGCGTAGAGACATGACCACAGCTGTCGAGACACTGGGCTGGACGCGCACGCAGATGGCTGAGCGAGCCGCACGCGAACTCGCTCCGGGGGAGTACGTCAACCTCGGCATCGGGTTGCCGACGCTGATCCCCAACTACCTGCCCGAGGGGGTGCACGTGACCTTGCACAGCGAGAACGGCATCCTGGGCACCGGGCCGTATCCGACCGAGGACGCCGTCGACCCGGATCTGATCAATGCCGGTAAGGAGACCGTGACGGTCGATCCCGGCGCGGCCTTCTTCGACTCGGCGCTGAGCTTCGGCATGATCCGCGGCGGCCACATCGACACCGCGGTGCTCGGCGGCATGGAGGTCTCGGCCACCGGCGATCTGGCCAACTGGATGGTGCCCGGCAAGATGGTCAAGGGCATGGGCGGGGCGATGGATCTCGTCCACGGGGCCCGCACGGTCATCGTGCTCATGGAGCACACCGACAAGCAGGGCAACCCGAAGATCGTCTCGCAGTGCTCGCTGCCGCTCACCGGCGAGGGCGTGGTCCAGCGCATCGTCACCAACCTCGCGGTGATCGACGTGACCGCCGACGGCCTCGTCCTGACCGAGTGCGCCCCGGGCGTCACCGAGGATCAGGTGCGCGCCGCCACCGGAGCACCGCTCACCCTTCCCTGACGACGGGCCGGTTCCGCCTGCGGAACCACCGGAAGATCCACCTTCTCCGCGCGACCCCGGTCTCGGACTCCGTCTCGAGCCGGGGTCGCGTCGAGTTCAGGGCCGTGCGGGCCTCCTCGCGACGACGTGCCCGCTCGACCTTCCACACCTCCACCATCTCCTCGGCGTCGACCTTGTGGATCGGTACGGGCAGGCCGCTCGGGAAACGCAGGCAGTCGGCGATCCGCCGGTTGAGATCGGAGACGATGTCGCGCACCACCTTCTCACTGGGCGCCGAGCCGACCGTGCCGGGCAGCCGCTCGATCTCGCGCCGCAACTGCAGTTCGGGCGGCAGCAGCGCCTCCGTCGACAGACCCTCACGCGCCAGATAACTCTTCACCCACCACAGATCGTCGTCGCCGTGGTCGGGGATGGGTTTGCCGTATCCGGGCAGATCGTCGAAATCGCCCCGGTCCTGCGCCACGCGGATCTGCCGTTCGATCCACGTCTCGAACGTCAGATCCCACCGCTTGCGCTCGGTCACACATCCAGGATGCCAGCGCGGGCGCCCGTCCCGGATGCGGTGCGTGGTGTCCTAACCTGAGCCACGTGGAAGGACAACGCGAGTCGCCGGTGCATGCCCGTCCGCCGGGCGACGGGGTGGACACCAACACGGTGCTCGGCAAGGTTGTCACCGTGCTGTGGGCGTTCACCGCGGACGACCATGTGCTCACCCTCGCCGAACTGGGCCGGCGCACGGGACTACCCAAGGGGACGCTGCACCGCGTCGTCACCGATCTCGTCGCCGTCCGCCTGCTCGACAAGGATCCGGCGGGATACCGCCTGAGCGGTCAGCTCTTCGAACTCGGTCTGCGTGCCTCCGTCGAGCGGGGGCTGGTCGAGGTCGCGATCCCGTTCATGGAGGATCTGTACGAGCGCACCCACGAGACCGTGCACCTCGGTGTCCCCGAAGGAGTCGAGGTCGTCTACGTCTCGAAGATCGGCGGGCACCGGCCCGCCTCCACACCGTCCCGGATCGGCGGGCGAATGCCCATGTACTGCACCGGGATCGGCAAGGCTCTTCTCGCGTTCTCCCCACCGGAACTGCTGGCGGAGGTGGTCGAGGCCGGCTTGTCGCGCAAGACTCCCCGGACCATCACGACCCCCGGCCGGCTCGGCGCGAACCTGGCGACCGTGGTGGAGCGTGGCGTGGCGTTCGAATTCGAGGAGTCCGCCGTCGGACTCGCCTGTGTCGCCGCCCCGATCTTCGACGAGGACGAGCGCCCGATCGCGGCGGTGAGCGTCACCGGTCCGGTCACCCGATTCCGTCCCGAGAAACACGGGGGTGCGGTGAAGGCCGCCGCCGCGGGCATCGCTGCCACCCACGCCCGTCGCGAGGCCATCCGCAACTTGTGAGGCCGAGCGTTCCACTCACCGGAACCTCACGCTATGCCGGAGCGTGTGTCCCGGTAACGATGGGGATCGACCATCGAAGGACGAGGACGTGATGACTACGAGCTCCAACACCCCATCCGTGGCGGATCGCACCCGCGTCGCCGGTGCGGCAGACCGCCTCATCGAGGCCATGCGCAGCGCCGTGCCGTGTGGCCCGGTCCGCGATCTGATCGGGGAGACCGACATCGACCTGGCGTACGCGGTGCAGCAACAGCTCACCGACAGCCGGCTCGCCGCGGGCGCCCGCATCGTCGGCCGCAAGATCGGCCTGACGTCCCCGGCGGTGCAGGGGCAGCTCGGTGTCGATCGTCCCGACTTCGGCGTGCTCTTCGACGACATGGACGTCACCGGCCTCGACGAGGTACCCAGCGACCGTCTGCTCCAGCCGAAGGCCGAAGCCGAGATCGCATTCGTCCTCGCCGCCGACCTCGACTCGGACGATCTCGATCTCGCGACCGTCCGGGCCGCCGTCGGGCACGCGGTCGCCGCACTCGAGATCGTCGACAGCCGCGTCGACGGCTGGGACATCAAGATCACCGACACCGTCGCCGACAATGCTTCCAGCGGCCTCTACGTGCTCGGCTCGCAGACGCTCACCCTCGACGAGTTCGAGCCGATCGACGTCACCATGCGGATGTACGTCGACGACGAACTCGTCTCCGAGGGGACCGGCGCGGCGTGCCTCGGCGATCCCCTGAACGCGTTGCTGTGGCTCGCTCGCACGGCACGCGAGTTCGGGCAGCCCCTGCGCGCAGGGCAGGTTGTGCTGTCGGGCGCACTCGGCCCCATGGTTCCGGCACCCCCCGGTGTCACGGTCCGCGCCGAGATCTCCTCGCTCGGCACCGTGACAGCGCGTTTCTCTTCCGAAAGCTCCACCGCACAGGAGAACTCATGACCACCAAGGTTGCCATCATCGGGTCGGGCAACATCGGCACCGACCTGCTCATCAAGATCAAGCGACTGGCGGACGCCGAACTCGAGACCATCGCGTTCGTGGGTATCGACCCCGAGTCCGACGGACTCGCCCGGGCGAAGCGTCTCGGTATCGATGCCATCTCCACGGGCGTCGAGGGCCTCCTCGAGCACCCCCGGTTCGACGAGATCGAGATCGTCTTCGACGCGACGTCGGCGAAGGCACACGAGTACAACGAGAAGCTCCTGCGCCCGCACGGGAAGATGCTCATCGACCTCACGCCGGCCGCGATCGGCCCGTACACGGTGCCGCCGGTGAATCTCACCGAGCATCTCGACGCGCCGAACGTCAACATGGTCACCTGCGGTGGACAGGCGACGATCCCGATCGTCGCCGCTATCTCCCAGGTCACCAAGGTGCACTGGGCCGAGATCGTCGCCTCGATCTCCTCGAAGTCGGCCGGTCCCGGTACCCGCGCCAATATCGACGAGTTCACCGAGACCACCTCGCAGGCCATCGAGAAGATCGGTGGTGCCACGCGCGGCAAGGCGATCATCATCCTCAACCCGGCCGAACCGCCGATGATCATGCGCGACACCGTGCTCGCGCTCGTCGGCGAGGACCGCAAGGACGAGATCGTCGCGTCCGTCGAAGCGATGGTCGCGAAGGTCCAGGAGTACGTGCCCGGTTACGCCCTCAAGCAGGAGGTGCAGTTCACCGAGGTCACCGAGTCCATGGCGACGCTCACCGACCACACCGGTCCCCTGTGGAAGGTCGCGGTGTTCCTCGAGGTCAAGGGCGCAGCACACTATCTGCCCGAGTACGCGGGCAATCTCGACATCATGACCTCTGCGGCGCTGCAGGTCGCACGCGCCGTGGCGGCACGCACGAAGGATCAGGTGACGGCATGACCGCGGCAACGACGACGACTCGCGAATTCGCAGGCGACGGAACGGCTCTGTACATCCAGGACGTGACCCTGCGCGACGGCATGCACGCCATCCGTCACCGCATCACGCCGCAGGACGTCGCGAAGATCGCCGGTGCGCTCGACCGTGCCGGTGTGGACGCCATCGAGGTGTCGCACGGCGACGGTCTCGCCGGTCACTCCCTGACCTACGGCCCCGGCAGCAACACCGACTGGGAGTGGCTCGAAGCCGCAGCGGGAGCGATCAACTCGGCGACTCTCACCACGCTGCTCCTGCCCGGAATCGGAACCGTCCACGAGCTGAAGCGCGCCTACGAGATCGGCGTGCGGTCGGTGCGTATCGCGACGCACTGCACCGAGGCCGACGTCTCCGCGCAGCACATCGCCGCGGCGAAGGAACTCGGCATGGACGTGTCCGGCTTCCTGATGATGTCGCACATGGCTCCGTCCGAGGAGCTCGCCCGGCAGGCGAAGCTCATGGAGTCCTACGGTGCCGACTGCGTCTACGTCACCGACTCCGGCGGACGCCTCACGATGGACGGTGTCCGCGAGCGTGTGCGTGCCTACCGTGAGGTCCTGAACGAGACCACTCAGATCGGCATCCACGCGCACCAGAACCTGTCGCTGTCGGTCGCCAACTCCGTGTGTGCCGTCGAGGAAGGCGTCATCCGCGTCGACGCATCGCTGGCCGGACACGGTGCCGGCGCCGGTAACTGCCCGATCGAGCCGTTCGTCGCCGTCGCCGACCTGCTCGGATGGAAGCACTCCTGTGATCTGTTCGGGCTGCAGGACGCCGCCGACGATCTCGTGCGTCCGTTGCAGGACCGTCCGGTGCAGGTCGACCGCGAGACCCTCACCCTCGGCTACGCCGGCGTGTACTCGAGCTTCCTGCGTCACGCCGAGACTGCCGCGAGCATCTACGGTCTCGACACCCGCGACATCCTCGTCGAGATCGGCCGCCGCGGGCTCGTCGGTGGTCAGGAGGACATGATCACCGACGTCGCACTCGACCTGCGCAATCGCGCAGGACACTGATCCGGTCGCATCCGACCGGAACAGCTGCGTCGGGCGCGGCACGACCCACCCGGTCGTGCCGCGCCCGCGTGCATGTCTAGGTAGTCAGATCCTGGTAGTCGGGGTGTTCGGTGACGAACTTGTCGACGTACGAGCAGATCGCGACGATGCGCTTGCCGCGTTCGCGGACGTCGTCGAGAGCGAAACCGACGAGTGTGCCCCCGAGTCCCTGCCCGGAGTAGCCCTTGTCGATCTCGGTGTGGTCGAAGACGAGGCGACCGTCGTCGTCGGGGTGGTACTGCGTGTACCCGATGACGGCGTCGTCGTCCCGGACTTCGTAACGTTGCTTCTCGGCGTTGTGCACCACGGTCACGGACGAATCGCTCATGGTCTTCCTCTCCACCGACGACGGGCTGGTGTGTCCCACAGCATAGAGAAACGGGCCGCGGCGCAGTGCCGCGGCCCGTTCCGTCGTGCCGGGTTATTCCGGCGGAGAGATGTGCTGGGCGAGGTACAACGGCTCACCGAGTTGCTCGATCAGATCGAGCTGGGTTTCGAGGTAGTCGATGTGTTCCTCCTCGTCGGCGAGGATCTCCTCGAAGATGTTGGCCGAGGTGATGTCGCTGACCGAGCGCATGTACTCCGATCCCTTCCGGAGCCGGTCGCGGGCCTCGATCTCCACCTGCAGGTCGGCCTCGAGCATCTCCTTGACGGTCTGGCCCAGACGCAACGCCCCGAGGCGCTGGTAGTTGGGGAGCCCGTCGAGATACAGGATCCGATCGGTGAGTCTCTCGGCGTGACGCATCTCGTCGAACGACTCGTCGCGGGTGTGCTTCGCGAGTTTCGCCCATCCGCGGTTGTCCTGCATCTTCGAATGCAGGAAGTACTGGTTGATCGCGGTGAGCTCGGCAGTGAGTTGTTCGTTGAGCAACTCGATGACCTTCTTGTCGCCCTTCATGGCACCTCCCGGGGTGAACCATCAGGTTTACCGCCGGGTAGGGGCTGGCTACACGGCGGTCTCGAGTTCGATGGTCTCATTCCGCCCGCGTGCCTGCCGGATGATCGCCGAGATGTTCCGGACGCAGCTGCCGCAATCGGTGCCGGCGCGGCACTTGGCACTCACCTCGCGGGTGCATCGTGCGCCCGCGGCCACCTCGGCCTCGATGTGGTGGTGGGTAAGAGCGTGGCAACTGCAGACGATCATCAGAGCCACCTTTCTGCGACCGAGGGAACACTCACTTAGGTAGTCCAAACCTTACACCGGCTTAGGCTAGCCTAGCTTGTGAGCGTAGTCACAGAACGAGGGGTGCGGATCGGTGTTGTGCCCAGTTCCCCGCCAGGGTGTGTCACAGCTGTTGCTGTTGTTGCATCTGTTGCGACACCACCTGGTTGATCCGCTGTAGTCCCGGCGACGTGAGGCCCGGGATCTGGTTCTCGATCGTGCGCACCAGCGGTGAATCGTCGAGGACCTTCTCGCTGGACTGGATCAGGACGGTGCCCGCACCGGTGAAATCGAACTGCCGCTCCTCGCCCGACTGCACCCCGAAACGGCGCGCCCCGGCAGAGACGAAGCCTGTGATCCACGATTCGTCGTAGTGGTGGCTGGGGGACGGACAGTCGGCCCATCCGACCAGCGCCTCCGGATCCACCCGCAGTGGCGGTTCGGCGAACATCACCGGGCCGTTCGACGACGCGAGGAACCGGCCCGTGCCGATCAGGGTGAGGAAGCCCGGCACGATCGACTGGTTCAACGACAGGCCCGGCTCGAACGCGAGCAGGTTCGCCTGACGGATGGTGAGGTTGCCGTCGTCGAGGTCGTAGGAGTTGATGTCGTAACCGCGGTCGCCGAGGATCAGCTTCCCGAAGCCCTCGGCGACGACGTAATCGCCGAGGTAGAGCGGCGCCGAGAACTGCTGCGCCACCATCTGCAGCAGGCCGCCCTGCAAACCGTGGGTGAGCGCCGAGAACTGCATCTGCCCGTAGTAGGCGATCATCGCGCCCTTCGACAGGAACCACGGCGACTGCAGGTCGATGCAGTAGGCGTACGAGTTACCGGGCACGTTGTCGCTGCCCGTGAAGCTCGAGGGATTCAGGACGGTACTCACAGTTTCTCCTCCGATGCCTGCACGTAGACGATTCCCTGACCGGTGCACTCGAGTTGCATGGCCTCCCCGCCGGTGCGCCCGACGTTCCGCCAGCTCATCGAGGACTTCAGCTCGGTGCGGACCGGGCCGTAGGACGCCACGAACGCCTGCGGGTCGACGACCACCGGAGTCGGGCCCCCCACCTGCAGCTCGAACACTCCGCCGTGGGCGAGCAGCACCGCCGCACCCTGGCCGGTCAGCTGGGTGGTGAACATGCCCGTGCCGGTCATCGCGCCGGTGGCCGCGCCCCGCAGCGCACCGAACAGACCCCCACCGCCACCGCCGCCACCGGAAGCCGCGGCCACCGAGACGACGGCGGACTGCAGTCCGGGTGTGTGAGCGAGCAGGCGGGAGGCCTCCACGCGCAGTTCCCCGCCGGCGGACATGTCGACGATGTGCGTCTCTAGTCCGCGGAAGCCGTAGTGCACGACACCGTCGCCCTGCGCGAGCATCGTGGCCTCGTGCTCGCCTTGCAGCATGCGCCCCGCCATGCCGGCGAGTCCGCCGAGGCCGGGCGCACCCCCGGCCCCGCCGGGAACGCCGTGAGGGGAGAACCGCACGTTGCCGGTGTAGAACAGCATCGCGCCGCGCCGCGCCACGACGGGACCGGACTGCCGCAGGTCGACACGGACGACCTTGCCGTTGATCTTCGTGAAGCTCATCTGTTCCTACCGTTCCGCCGGCTGGATGGAGACGACGCCCACGCCGTCCCATTTCAGGGAGAACGCCTCGCCGCTGCCCTGACCGATGGCCGAGCGCCACGACACGTCGGTGACGAACGACTGCGAGAGTTGGCCTTTCGCACACACGAAGGCGTCGGGATCGACGACGAGCGGATACTGTGGCGACACCTCGAGATGGATGAGCGGACCCCCGGCCGACAGCAACGCGACCTGTCCGGTGCCGGTGACGGTGGTGGTGAACAGCCCCTGCCCGCTCATGCCGCCACGCAGGCCTGCGAAGGTGACGTTGGTGTTCAGGTTTCCGCTCAGGGCGAGCAGCTGCTCGGATTCGACCTGCAGGGTCTCGTTGTTCAACTCCAGGATCGTGACGTCCTGCGCCTGGTGCGCGAGATACACGACGCCCGTGCCGGCGCATTCCATGAGGGACAGGCCCTCGCCGGTCGCGCGTTGCCGCAGACCGGCGAGAACGCCTTCGCCACCGCCGAACCCGGCGGACTTGAAAGTGATCTGTCCCTCGTAGGCCACCATCGACCCGGACAGTGCCCGGACCGCGGAACTACTGAGCCGAGCCTCGATGACCCGTTTCGATTTCACGAGCAGTTGCATGGGGCAAGACGATAGCCGGAAAAGACTTCGGTGGAGTGGACCCCGGGTCGCGGGTCCACTCCACCGAAATGGTTCAGCAGACCTACAGGCCGAGATCCTTGGCGATGATCGTCTTCATGACCTCGCTGGTGCCGCCGTAGATGCGGCTGACACGGGTGTCCGCGTACAGGCGCGCGATGGGGTATTCGGTGATGTATCCGTACCCACCGTGCAGTTGCAGGCACTTGTCGATGATGCGGCCGGCCGCCTCGGTCGAGAACAGCTTCGCGCGGGCCGCGTCGGCCACCGACAGCTCACCGCGGTCGTTGAGTTCGATCGCGTTGTCGACCATGATCTGCATCGCCTGCAGTTCCGTCGAGCACTCGGCGAGCACGAACTTGGAATTCTGGAACGAGGCGACGGGCTTGCCGAAAACCTTGCGCTCCTTGGTGTATGCGATCGCGTGCTGGATGGCGGCCGCGGCGGTGGCGGCAGCACCGAACGCGATCGTCAGGCGTTCCTGGGCGAGGTTCTGCGTCAGGTACGAGAAGGCCTCACCCTCCTTGCCGAGCAGATCGGTGACGGGCACCTTCACGTCGTCGAACGACAGTTCGGCGGTGTCGGAGGCCTTGAGGCCGATCTTGTCGAGCTTGCGTCCGACGGAGAAACCTTCGGAGGTGGTGTCGACGACCAGGATCGACAGGCCACCGCGACGGTTGTCGGGATCGAACGGAGTCGTCCGGCACACCACGAGGATGCGATCGGCGAGGGCACCGCCCGTGATGAACGTCTTCGCGCCGTTGACGACGTAGTGGCTGCCGTCCTCCGACAGCTTCGCGGTGGTCGCGATGTTGGCGAGGTCGGAACCGGTGCCGGGCTCGGTCATTGCGATCGCGAACATCAGCTCGCCCGAAGCGAATCCGGGGATCCACCGTTGCTTCTGTTCGTCGGTGGCGTTCTCCATGAGGTACGGCAGGATCAGGTTCGAGTGCACCGAGTACGAGCCGAACGTCACGCCGGCAGCGGAGGTTTCCTCGGCGACGACAACGTTGAACTTGAGTGACGACTCGCCGCCGCCACCGAACTCCTCGGGCGCCTGGATTCCGAGGATGCCCAGTTCGCCGAGGCGGTTGTAGAACGTGCGCGGCGGGTGGCCGGCGTCTTCCCACTCGTGGTAGACGGGAGTGACTTCCTTGGCGATGAAGTCGCGCACCGTCTGCCGGAACGCCTCGTGATCCTCGTCGAATACCGTACGCTTCACGCGTTGTCCTTCCGGATGTATAGGTATGGAAACCGATCCAATTGCGGCGCAATCTATTACAGTGCGTAGCTGCGGAGGATGCCCTTGCCGATGATGGTCTTCTGGATCTCGCTGGTGCCCTCACCGATCAGCAGGAAGGGAGCCTCGCGCATGAGACGTTCGATCTCGTACTCCTTGGAGTAGCCGTATCCGCCGTGGATGCGGAAACTGGCCTGGGTGACCTCGGAGCAGTACTCGCTGGTGAGGTACTTCGCCATGCCGGCGGCGACGTCGTTGCGCTCACCCGAGTCCTTCAGGCGGGCGGCGTTGACCATCATCAGGTGGGCCGCCTCGACCTTGGTGGCCATCTCCGCGAGGGAGAACGAGATCGCCTGGTGCTGGGCGATGGGTTTACCGAAGGTGGTGCGCTGCTGGGCGTACCGCGCGGCGAGCTCGAAGGCACGGATCGCGACACCGCAGGCACGGGCCGAGACGTTGACGCGGCCGATCTCGACGCCGTCCATCATCTGGAAGAAGCCCTTGCCGGGCTCACCGCCGAGAATCGAATCGGCCGATGCCTTGTAGTTGTCGAAGACGAGTTCGGTGGTGTCGATGCCCTTGTACCCCATCTTGTCGATCTTGCCGGGGATGGTGACGCCCGGGACGACCTCACCGAAGCCGGCGGGCTTCTCGACGAGGAACGCCGTGAGGTTCTTGTGCGCCTTGTCGGAGCCTTCCTCGGTCTTGACCAGCGCTGCGACGAGGGTGGAGCTACCACCGTTGGTCAGCCACATCTTCTGGCCGTTGATGACGTAGTCGCCGTCGGCGTCGCGCTCGGCCTTGGTGCGGATCGCGGCGACGTCGGAGCCGAGTTCGGGCTCGGACATCGAGAACGCGCCGCGGACCTCGCCGGTGGCCATGCGCGGCAGATAGTACTGCTTCTGCGCTTCGGTGCCGTGCCGGCGGATCATGTACGCGACGATGAAGTGCGTGTTGACGACACCCGAGACGCTCATCCAGCCGCGGGCGAGTTCTTCGACGCACAGCGCGTAGGTCAGCAGCGACTCGCCGAGTCCGCCGTACTCCTCGGGGATCATCAGCCCGAACAGACCCATATCGCGCATCCGGTCGACGATGGCCTGCGGGTAGGTGTCCGAGTGCTCGAGTTCCTGAGCGTTCGGGATGATCTCGCGGTCGACGAAGGTGCGGACCGTGTCGAGGATCTCGGACTGCAATTCCGTCAGACCGAGGGTCTGGGCGAGGCGGGTCATGCGTGCTCTTTCGGGGAGATGCGGATGGTGCCGGATGCTGCGAGGGCGTCGACCTCGTCGTCGGTCAGCCCGAGATGTTCGGTGAGCACCTCGGCGGTGTCGTCGCCGTTGGCCGGCGCGGGACGGACCTCGGGGTACCGGCCGTCGAAGGACATCGGGGTGCTCGGTGCGTGGTAGCTGCCGATGCGCGGCTGGTCGAGCTTGTGGAACATCGGGTTGTCGGTCACGCGCGGGTCGGCGGCGAGCTCGGCGAAGGTGCGGTAGCGCTCGTGCAGGATAGAGGTGCCGGCCAGGGTCTTCTCGACCTCGTCGGCGGTGTGACGGGCGAACCAGGCGCCGAACAGGCTGTTCAGCACGTGACGGTGTTCGAACCGGGTGCCCTCGTCGCGGAAGTTCACGCCCAGTGCGGATTCGAGGGCGGCCACGGCGTCGGCGGTGCCGGTGAGCCCGGTGAGATCGCGGAAGTGCCGTGGCGTGAGCGCGACGATCATGAAGCGTGCGCCGTCGCTGGTGGCGAAGTCGCCGCCGTAGGTGCCGTAGACGGAGTTGCCGACCTTCTCCCGGACGGGACGGCCGAGCTGGGCCTCGGCGATGTAGCCGAGATTGCCGACGGTCGCGAACGCGACGTCCTCGAGCGGAAGCACAACCTTCGTTCCGGCACCGGTGATCTCGCGGCGATAGACGGCCGAGGCGACCGACAGGGCGGCGTACAGGCCGCACGAGACGTCCCAGGCGGGCAGCACGTGGTTGACCGGGGTCGAGACGTTCTCGGCGCCGGTGACCTGCGGGAAGCCCGCGGCGGCGTTGACGGTGTAGTCGACGGCACCGGTGCCGTCGGCGCGACCGAGGACCTGCACGTGGATCAGGTCGGGGCGGATCGCGGCGAGCTCGTCGTAGTCGAGCCACGAGCGACCGGCAGCGTTGGTGACCAGCACGCCGGCATCGATGATCAGGTCGCGGATCAGCTTCTGCGCGTCCGCATTACGGAAATCCGCTGCGAACGACCGCTTGCCCTTGTTCAGGCCGGCCCAGTAGATCGACTCGTTGTCGTCGGTGACCGGCCAGCGACGGTAGTCGGCGGCACCGCCGATCGGGTCGACCCGGATCACGTCGGCGCCGAGCGCGGCCAGGGTCATGCCGCACAGGGGTGCGGCCACGAAGCTGGACACCTCGACCACGCGCACTCCCGCGAGGGGTGCAGTGGACGAGGGCAGCTCGTCGGTGGAAGCGGTGGAATTCATGCTGGGCTCGCTCGTCGTCGCAGATTGTTTCGGGCACAGTCAGCATGCCCAGGTTCTGCCGCCGGGAACAGCGCCGATCGGCTATCGCTCGGTTAGCGCAGACCAATACTCGATGCGGACCGAATCCGCCCGGTGAGGGGTCATAGGTTTCAGTGATCGATTCGTTCATCTTCCGCTCTTTGTGTCGGGTGACCTGGCTCACGTTCAATACATGCAGACGCCAGGCGTGACGTTCTTCCGACAGCGACATGCAGATTGTTCGCAAGTCGGCCATCCCGCTCGAGTTCTGAAGGGACTCTCAGTGACCACAGGCGAAATCGCGCACGACAAGTCGGCCACCGCCGACGGACCCGGCCGGCCGGTGACCGGCTCGACACCTCTCGTGACCCCGGGCCGCGCGTGGAGCATGACCGGCCTGGTCATCTTCCTCTACGTCGTCAACTACGCCGACAAGGCCGTCCTCGGCATCATCGCCCAGCCTCTGGCGCGTGAGCTCGGCATGAGCTCCTCCCAGATCGGCCTGGTCGGTTCGCTGTTCTTCGTCACATTCACCGTCGGCGGATTCTTCGCCGGGCCGCTGAACAAGTACATGACCCTCCGCTGGGCCCTGCTGGCCCTCGGCCTGATCTGGTCGGTGGTCATGCTGCCGCTCGTCGTCAGCGCGAGCTTCGCGATGCTGGTGGTCACCCGCATGCTGCTCGGTCTCGCCGAAGGACCGAGTTCGGCACTCATGCACACCGCCGCGTACTCGTGGCACCCGCCGGCCAAGCGTGGCCTGCCCGGCGCCTTCCTGGCCGGTTCCGCCTCGGTTGCCAAGATCGCCCTCGCTCCCGTCCTGACCTTCATCACCGTCGAGTGGGGATGGCGTGCCGCGCTGATCTCGCTGTCGATCCTCGGTGCGGTCTGGATGGGCTGCTGGCTCCTCGGCTGGAAGGAAGGTCCCTACACCAGCAAGGCCGTCAAGGGCGCCGCGACCGCCGCCTCCGCCGTGCAGACCGAACCGTCCGTGCCGTGGCGCAGGATCTTCCTCACCCGCACCTTCCTCAGCTGTGCGATCCTGATCATGGTCGTCTACGCGTTGACCACCGTCGTCCTGACCTGGCTGCCGTCCTACTTCGAGGTCGGTCTCGGCTACAGCGCTCTGCAGGCCGGCTCGATGTTCGCCCTGCCGTCCATCATCGGACTGTTCCTCATGATCAGCTCGGGCACGGTCACCGACCGTCTCAGCGCCAAGGGTTACCGTTCGCGGGTCGTCCGCATCATCGTGCCCGCCGTCGGCGTGCTCATCTGCGGTGCCATCCTGGTCTTCCTCCCCTCCATCGGCACGCCGGGTCTCGCCGTCGCAGTCGTCTCCATCGGTTACGGATTCGGTGCCATCGCGTTCCCGCTCATCAACGCCGCGATCTCCGAGCTGTGCCCGCCGCAGCAGACCGCGGGCACGATGGGGGTCTTCCTCGCGCTGATGGCCGTCGGCGGTCTGGTCGCCCCCTACGGCACGGGTGTCCTCGTCGACAACGCCGCCACTGCGGCGGAGGGTTACGCAACGGCCTTCCAGGTCATCGGTGCACTCGGTGCGCTCGCCGCGATCCTGGTCCTGTTCCTCGCGAACCCGGAGCGCGATCGCAAGATCATCCGGGCCGCGGCCTGACCAGTTCGGCATAGCTTCCACCTAACGGAAGCTTCCGCCGAAAGACTTTCCCCTACCGGCCGGGTGCATGGTCTCCTCGACTGTGAGGACCACCACCCGGCCGGTCGTCGTTTCCCATCACGGTTGCCCGGCAGCCGTGTCCCGCAACAGCAAAGGACCGATTCGCATGCGCGATGCCGTGATCGTCGACGCCGTCCGTTCTCCCATCGGACGTCGCGGTGGTGCACTGTCCGAGATCCACCCCGTCAACCTGTCCGCACACGTGCTGACCGTGCTGGCCGAGCGGACCGGCCTCGACCCCGCCACGATCGACGACGTCCAGTGGGGTTGCGTGAGCCAGGTCGGCGACCAGGCCGGAATCGTCTCGCGCAGCGCCGTGTTCGCGGCCGGATGGCCGGTCACCGTGCCCGCCACCACGATCAACCGCGCGTGCGGATCGAGCCAGCAGGCCGTGTCCTTCGCCGCCGCGACCGTCATCTCCGGACAGAACGACGTCGTGATCGCCGGTGGTGTCGAGTCCATGAGCCGCGTGCCGATGGGCAGCGCCGGCAAGGACGGCCGGCCCTTCCCGCAGAACGTGCTCGACCGCTTCGAGGTCGCGGGCTTCAGCCAGGGCATCGGGGCGGAGATGATCGCGGAGAAGTGGGGTTTCTCCCGCACGCAGCTCGACGAATTCTCGCTGCGCTCGCACGAACTGTCCGCGGCCGCCACCGACGCGGGCGCGTTCACCGGACAGATCGCCCCGGTCGGCGACTTCGCCACCGACGAGGGCATCCGCCGCGGCGGAAGCCTCGAGTCACTCGCCGAGCTCAGGACCGTCTTCAAGGAGGACGGGGTGATCCACGCCGGCAACTCCTCGCAGATCTCCGACGGCGCCGGCGCCCTGCTCATCACCACCAGCGAATACGCTGCGGCACAAGGCTGGACCCCGCTCGCCCGCATCCACACCGCCGTCGTCGCCGCCGACGACCCGGTCGTCATGCTCACCGGCCCGATCCCCGCCACCGAGAAGGCACTGAAGCGTTCCGGCCTGTCCATCGACGACATCGGCGCCTTCGAGATCAACGAGGCGTTCGCACCGGTGCCGCTCGCATGGCAGGTCGAGACCGGCGCGAAGCCCGACCGCCTCAACCCACTCGGCGGCGCGATCGGTGTCGGTCACCCGCTCGGCGGATCCGGTGCCATCCTCATGACCCGCCTCGTGCACCACATGCGCGACAACGGCATCCGTTACGGACTGCAGTCGATGTGCGAAGCCGGCGGCATGGCCAACGCCACCATCCTCGAAGTGCTCTGATTCGAAAGCTCTCCGAGCCGTCCTGATTCCACTTCGTCACCCAGCTGCTACGAACTCGAAGGAAGCACAATGGAACTCAAAGGTCTGTCCGTCGCCGTCACCGGCGGAGCATCCGGTCTCGGCCTCGCCACCGCACGTCGCGTCCTGGCGACCGGTGGCAACGTCACTCTCATCGACCTCCCCGGCTCGAACGGTGAGGAGATCGCGAAGGAACTCGGCGACGGCGCCGTCTTCGCCCCCGGCGACGTGACCGATTCGGAGCAGTTCGCGGCAGCACTGGATGTCGCGCACGAGCGCGGCGGTCTGCGCGGTGTCGTGCACTGCGCCGGCGCCGGACGCAAGATGCGTGTCCTCGACAAGGAGGGCAAGGCCGGTTCGCTCGAGGATTTCGAGTTCGTGATCCGCCTCAACCTCATCGGCTCGTTCAACGCGCTGCGTCTCGGCGCCGAGCGCATGGCCGAGCTCGACCTCATCGAGGACGAGCGCGGCGCCGTCGTCATGACCGCCTCCGTCGCGGCCTTCGAGGGCCAGATCGGCCAGATCAATTACTCGGCATCCAAGGCCGGCATCGTCGGCATGACGATCGTCGCCGCACGCGACCTCGCCAGCAAGGGCATCCGCGTCAACACCATCGCCCCGGGCATCATGGACACCCCGCTGCTCGCCCGTCTACGCGACGACGTCCGCAAGTCGCTCGAGGCGACGGTGCCCAACCCGTCCCGTCTAGGCAGACCCGACGAGTTCGGCCGCCTCGCGACCGACATCCTCGAGAACGGCTACCTCAACGGTGAGACCATCCGCCTCGACGGCGCCATCCGTATGGCACCGCGTTGAGCCGGGCGTCGACCATGACTTCGGCTTCCGATCTCGCACAGCGAAGGCTGTCGTACCCGGCGACGACGATGGCGGTGTGGGCGCCGAGCCTCGCCGCCGTCTACGGCGACCGGCCGGCAGTGATCGACGGCGACCGGGTCCTCACCTACAACGACCTCGACGCACGGTCGGCGCAGTTCGCGAGCGTGCTCCACGAGGCCGGGGTGCGAGCCCGCGACGTCGTTCTCCTGCACCTGGGCAACTGCGTCGAGTTCCACATCGCCTACTACGGCGCGCTCCGGGTGGGGGCGGCGGTCACGCTGGTCAATCCGCTCCAGCCCGAACCCGGTCTGCGGCGCCAGATCGAGGAGACCTCCGCGGTCGCGGCGGTCACTGGTGCCGCGCAACTCGACACCTTGCTCCGAGCCGCGGAGGGGACGAGTGTGCGCTTGATCGCAGTCGTCTCCGACGAGGCGGTGAACGGCTCCCGTGCCGTGCATTTCGGTGATGCACTGGAAGAACGCCCCACGACATTCGAGCCGGTCGTCACCGGCCCGGACGACATTGCGCACATCGCGTATACCGGTGGCACGACCGGCGTTTCGAAGGGAGTGCGGGTACTGCAGCGCAACGTCGTCGGAAACGTCACCCAGATGTGTGCGTGGCGAGCCGGCCATCAGCTGGTCGCCGACGTCGACGGGCGGATCTCGCTCGAACCGATCGACGATCTGGACGTTGCCGGCGTCGTCCCGGCCCACGGGGCCACGATCGTGGTATCCCCGCTGTTCCACGCACACGCGTTGATCAACACGTCGTTCCTCCTCGCCTGCGGCCTGACCCAGATACTTGCCGGACGGTTCGAGCCGGGGCACATGCTCGCTCTGATCGAGCAGTACGAAGCCAGTTACATCACGGGCAGTCCCGCCATGTGGCATGCGCTCGCCGAGCACCCCGATGTCGCTGTCCGGGATCTGTCGACCGTGCGGGTTGTCGCGTCCGGTGCGGCGCCGATCGACCACGTGACCCTCGAAAGTCTCGAGCGCGCATTCCCCAATGCGCGTATCGCCGAGGGGTACGGGCTGACCGAGGGCACGTGTGTGGTCACGGCGATGCCGCTCGTCGTCGGCACCGAATACCGCCTCGGCAGCGTCGGACTGCCGATCTTCGACACCGAGGTGCAGATCCGCGCGCAGGGCGACCCGTCGGTCGTCCTCGGGCCGGACGAGCGGGGAGAACTGTGGGTGCGTGGCCCCCAGGTCACCGGCGGTTACCTCGGGCATCCGGACATCACAGCCGAGCAGTACGTCGACGGCTGGCTCGCGACCGGCGACATCGCCTACGTGGACGCCGACGGTTACGTGTTCATCGCCGACCGGGCGAAGGACATGTTGATCTACAAGGGCTACAACGTGTATCCACGTGAGCTCGAGGAGATTCTGGTGACGCACCCGAAGGTGTCCACCGCCGCGGTGGTGGGTCGTGACGTCGGTGCCGTGGGCCAGGAGCCCGTCGCCTTCGTCGTCCCGATTGCCGGCGAGGATGTCGACGAGGAGGAGCTGAAGGCGTTCGTCGCCGAACGTGTCGTGCCCTACAAGAAGATTCGCGAGGTAGTGATGGTCGAGGCCCTTCCGACCTCCGCTGCGGGCAAGATCCTCAAGACGGATCTGCGTTCGCGCCTGACGGTTTCCTGACACCGCCCGAACACGCCCCCGGCATCGAATGCCGGGGGCGTGTTCGTATCTGCGTCAGGAGTTCTTCTTCTGCTCCTGCTTCACGAGGCCGCCTCCGATGATCAGGCGCTGGATCTCGCTGGTGCCCTCGTACAGACGCAGCAGACGCACGTCGCGATAGATCCGCTCGACCGGCACCTCACGCATGTAACCGGTGCCACCGTGGATCTGCACCGCCAGATCGGCGACCTTGCCGACCATCTCGGTGCAGTACAGCTTCGCCACCGACGGCGCGATACGGCGGTCGGTCTCCTCGACCCACGCCTTGGCAGCGTCGCGGACGAGGGCGCGGCCGGCCATGACGCCGGTCTGCTGGTCGGCGATCATCGCCTGCACCAACTGGAAGTTGCCGATGGGGTTGCCGCCCTGCGTGGCGGTCGCGGCGTAGGTGACGGACTCGTCGAGGGCGCGCTGGGCCTGCCCGACAGACAGCGCGGCGATGTGCACGCGGCCGCGGGCGAGGGAGACCATCGCGGCCTTGTACCCGACGTCCTCGCTGCCCCCGACGAGCGCGGAGTTCGGCACGCGTACGTCGTCGAAGTGCACGTCTGCGGTCCAGGCACCTTCCTGGCCCATCTTGGCGTCCTTGTTGCCCACCCGAACGCCGGGGGTGTCGGCGGGGACGAGGAAGACGGCGATGCCGGTGCCGTTCTCGTCGGCCGGTCGGGTGCGGGCGAACACGACGAACAGGTTCGCAAGCGGAGCGTTGGTGATGAACCGCTTCTCACCGGTGATCACCCAGTCGTCGCCGTCGCGCACGGCCTTGGTGCGCAGACCCGACGGGTTCGAACCGGCGCCCGGTTCCGTCAGGGCGAAGGAGGCCACGACGTCGCCGGACGCGATGCCCTCGAGCCACTGCTCCTTCTGCTCGTCGGTGCCGAAGTTGACGAGCACCTGACCGGCGATGCCGTTGTTGGTGCCGAACATCGAGCGCAGCGACAAGGTGGTGTAGCCCAGCTCCATCGCGAGTTCCGCGTCCTGCTGCAGATTCAGACCGAGGCCGCCCCACTGCTGCGGGATGGCGTAGCCGAACAGACCCATGTCCTTCGCGGCCTGGCGGATGTCCTCGGGAACCGCATCGGTCTCGGCGATCTCCTGCTCGCGCGGCACGACCACGTTGCGCACGAACGCGCGGGTCTGCGCGAGGATCTCGCGGAAGTCGTCTTCGTCGACCTCGGGGGACGGGATGGAGAGTGTCATGTCTACAACCTTCGTGTGGTCGCCGGGAGGTGTCCAATACGAATGGCGCCATTCCCGTATAGGCATTCTCGATGGATGAGGGCCGCTCTACCGGCCGGTTCGCCGTTATATTCGGAAACATCGACATATTCGGGGGCCGTCGCGTGCCCCATCGAAAGGAATCTCGGATGTCTCTGTTGGAGAACCGTACCGCCGTGATCACCGGTGGCGCTCAGGGAATCGGCTTCGCCATCGCGCAGGAGTTCGTCGACGCCGGCGCTCGTGTCGTGATCGGCGACCTCGATCTCGACGCCGCGAACGCCGCTGCGGAGAAACTCGGCGGCCGCGACGTGGCCCGCGCGGTGCGCGCCGACGTCGTCGAGTCCGCCGACTGGGACACCCTCCTCGCCGAGGCCGTCGACGGTTTCGGTTCGCTCGACGTGGTGGTCAACAACGCCGGTATCACCCGCGACGCCACGATGCGCACGATGACCGAAGAAGACTTCGACCTGGTCGTCTCGGTACACCTGAAGGGCACCTGGCACGGCACCCGCAAGGCCTCCGCGATCATGCGTGAGGCCAAGCGCGGCGCGATCGTCAACATCTCCTCGCTGTCCGGCAAGGTCGGCATGGTCGGCCAGACCAACTACTCCGCCGCCAAGGCGGGCATCGTCGGCCTGACCAAGGCCGCCGCCAAGGAGATGGCGCACCACGGCGTGCGGGTCAACGCGATCCAGCCCGGCCTGATCCGATCGGCGATGACCGAGGCGATGCCGCAGAAGGCATGGGATCAGAAGATGAGCGAGATCCCGATGGGCCGTCCCGGCGAGGTCGACGAGATTGCCTCCGTCGCACTGTTCCTCGCATCCGATATGTCCTCCTACATGACCGGCACCGTCCTCGAGGTCACCGGCGGCCGCTTCATGTGACGGTCCACCCCGTCACCCGTTCACTTTCGAAAGGTCATCATGCGCGAAGTTGTCATCTGCGAGCCGGTCCGTACCCCGATCGGCCGCTACGGTGGAATGTTCAAGTCCCTCACCGCAGTCGACCTCGGTGTCGCGGCGCTGAAGGGCCTGCTCGAGCGCACCGGTGTTGCCCCCGAACAGGTTCAGGACGTCATCCTCGGTCACTGCAACGGCAACAGCGAGGCCCCGGCCATCGGCCGCGTCGTGGCCCTCGACGCCGGTCTGCCGATCACGGTGCCCGGCATGCACATCGATCGTCGTTGCGGTTCGGGGCTGCAGGCCGTCGTCCAGGCCGCCTTCCAGGTCGGTAACGGCGACCACGATCTCGTCGTCGCCGGTGGTACCGAGTCGATGAGCAACGCGGCGTTCTACTCCACCGACATCCGCTGGGGTGGCGCCCGCACCGGTGTGCAGATGCACGACGGTCTGGTCCGTGCCCGCTCGACCGCCGGCGGCCGCTTCTACCCGGTGCCCGGCGGCATGATCGAGACCGCCGAGAACTTGCGTCGCGAGTACTCGATCTCCCGCGACGAACAGGACGAGCTGGCCCTGAACTCACATCTGCGTGCCGTCCACGCCCAGAAGAACGGGATCCTCGCCGAGGAGATCATCCCCGTCACGGTCAGCAGCCGCAGGGGCGACGAGGTCATCGACACCGACGAGCACCCGCGCCCGGACATCAGCCTGGAGACCCTGGCCCAGCTGAAGCCGATCATGGGTAAGCAGGACCCCGAGGCCACCGTCACCGCCGGCAACGCCAGCGGCCAGAACGACGCCGCCTCCATGGCGATCGTCACCACCCCGGAGAAGGCCGCCGAGCTGGGCCTGACCCCGCTGGTGCGGTTCGTCTCCTGGGGTGTCGCCGGTGTCGAGCCCAAGGTCATGGGCATCGGACCCGTACCGGCCACCGAGGTCGCCCTCGCCAAGGCCGGGATCACCCTCGCGGATGTCGATCTCATCGAGCTCAACGAGGCATTCGCCGCGCAGGCCCTCGCCGTGACCCGCGAGTGGAAATTCGGCAAGGCCGACTTCGAGCGCACCAACGTCCACGGCTCCGGCATCTCGCTCGGCCACCCGGTGGGCGCGACCGGCGGACGCATGCTCGCCACCCTCGCCCGCGAGCTGCAGCGTCGCGAGGCCCGCTACGGCCTCGAAACCATGTGCATCGGTGGCGGCCAGGGGCTGGCCGCGATCTTCGAGCGCGTCGCGTAATCAGTCGGTTCCCGGTTCGGGGAGGTTGCGTCCGGTTCTCTCGAAGAACTCGGACCCAGCCTCCCCGAACTTCTTTCGTCGCAGATGACCGGACTGGGGAGGACGTCGAGTTGTCCACAACCGACCCTCGCCGCGGCGTCCGGAGGCGAGTCGCGCCCGGCATGCTCGGCGCGTGATCGGCTTCGACGAACCGTTCTCGGGACGCGTGGCATTCGCTGCCGGCGTTCCGGCGGGCGCTGCTATCCGGTGCGGAGGAGGTAGAAGCGGAAGAACCCGAAGTCCTCGATGGGCAGCACGTCGACCTCCGTGAAACCGGCGTCGAGCGCATAGCGGCGCAGGGTATCGGGCCGCATGACCGTGCCCGTCGCGGCGCTCGGTGTGTGGCTCATGCCGTCGGGGAGGCAGATGGTGAGGCTGTAGCCGTACATGAGCCGTTCGACGTCGTCGCCGGGTGCGGTGAAGGTGTCGGCGACTGCTTCGTCCATGACGATCATGATGCCGCCGGGTGCGAGTGAACGCCGTACGGCAGCCAGCACCTCGACCGGCCGCGGCATGTCGTGGACGCACTCGAATGCGAAGGCCGCACGGAAGTTTCCTTCCGGGAGTTCGGACGCATCGCACTGCGTGAACGTGACCCGTTGCGCCACATCGTCGTTCTCCGCGAGATTCGATCGGGCGAGTTCGACCGACGGCGCATCGATGTCGAAGCCGAACACCTTCGCATCCGGATAGGTCCGCGCGATCGTGATCGTGGACCATCCTCCGCCGCATCCGATGTCGGCGATCCGCGCACCGGTTTCACCGAGCACCCGGTCGATCTCGGGCACCGAGCGTAGAACGTCGGGCAACACCTGCTCGAACAACGGTCTGTTCGCGTCGGCCTGCGATTCGCACACGTCGCGGCCGAACCGGCTCCAACTCACCCCACCGCCGTCCCGGTACGCCTCGAGCAGGCCGGGCAGTTGCATCGTCGCACCGACGATCATCCGGGCGAGCGGCGCCATGTACGTGAGGCTGTGCGGATCGGTGAGTACGTCGCGGCCGGCCGGAGAGAGACCGAAACGCGGTGGATCACCGTCGTCGACGTCGAGCAGACCGGTGACGGCCTGCTGTTCGAGCCACTCACGGGCGTACCGCGGATGGGTTCCGGTGCGTGCGGCCAGTTCGTCGGCGGTGGCAGGTCCGTCGTCGACGAGGCTGCGATACCAGCCGAGACGGTCGCCGATCAGGATCGACAGGGTGTCCATGGTGCCGAGGACGGAATCGAGGACGCGCTGCGCGAAGCCGTCGGCGGAGTCGAGGTGGAGCGGCGAACTCGTCGAAGTGGACATACGGATCATCTCCCGAGGACGGAAATGGGCGTCGTACCCACTTATCGTCGCGCCCCGATCCCCGGATGTCACCGCCCGGCGGACTCACTCGTCCGGGACGGTCTCCCCGGACGCTCCCACGAAGTCGACGAATGCGCGTCCCGCCCTCGACAGTGACACCGGGTCGAACACCATTCCGTACGACTGCGCGAAGGTCGGCTCACACGGGCGGACCACCGCGATGTCCTGCACCGACTCGGCGAGAGAACGTTCGACGAACGACCCGCCCAGGCCTGCGAGCACCATCGGCAGGCGGGCTTCGCGATGGTCGGTGAGCACCGAGATGGGTCGCCGTACCTCGGCCCGTCGCATCGCGTAGTCGATCGCGTCGCTCACCGAACCGCCGCCGCGCGGCACGAACACCATCGGAATGTCGGGGAGTTCGGCCAACGACAGCGGTCCGGGTGGCAGATCGGTGCCGGGCGGATAGGCGAGCCAGTATTCGGTCTGGCCGAGTTCGATGATCTCGAGCCCCACCTCGTCCTCGACGGGCAGGTGGGTGACGACGAATTCGCAGTGACCGTCGTGGATGACCGACGCGGTGGATTCCTCGGTCCGCAGGTCGCCGAGTCGCGCGGTGACCTTGGGGTGGCGGCGCCGGAACTCGGAGACCAGGTCGACGATCGGTCCGGTCGCGAGGGCGGGGAACACCATGAGATCCAGGCGGCCGGTCACTTCCGTCGTGGACACGGTGAGCAGTTCTTCGACGGCGTTCACATCGCGCAGGATCTGCCGGCTCGGACCGATGAGAGCCTTACCCGCTGCGGTGAGCACCATGCCGCGTCCGATGCGATGGAACAGCCGCACTCCGAGCTCGCGTTCGAGACTGCGCAGCGCCTGGGAAACGGTGGGCTGGGCGACCCCGAGCTCGGCGGCCGCGCCGTTGATGCCGTCGTTCTCCACGACGGCGAGGAAATACTCGACCTGACGGAACTCCATGTCGTCACGCTTCCCACGGGGCGGCGGTAGTGGTCTCCACGAACGCGGCGGCAGCGGGGGAGAGATCCCCGGGGCGCACCACCAACCCGATGGGCCGCCGGAGGGGCGGGTCCAGCGATCGGACGACCGCACCGGGGATCTGCTTCTCGGCGACGCGACGCGGAACGACCGTTCCGGCGGTGCCCCGCTCGACGAACTGCCACAGAGCTGCCTGGTTGGCGCAGTCGACGACGACGTTCTGTGCCCCCAGCAGTTCGCCGGTGCGCGCCGCGCTCGCACGGGAGCCGAGGTCGAGGACGAGTGGGAAGTCGCGGACCTGGGCTCGGGTGACCGGGTCGGGCACATCGGTGGCGAGGTCGGGATGCAGGGCGAGCACCATCTCCTGCTCGAGAATCGGGATGGTGATCATGCCGGCGTGCTCGACCGACAGATCGGTGATGCCGATCTCCGCCTCGCCGCGGCGCAACGCCGCGTGCACCCCGGGCGGTCCTTCCGCGTCGTTCACCCGCACGGTCAGGTTGGGATAGCGCGTGCGGAAGCGCTGGACGAATTCGATGACCGGATGGATCGAGAACGTGGCGTAGGTGACGATCTCGACGCGGCCCGCTTCGAGATCGCGCACCGCCGCGACCTTCTGTTTCGCCCGTTCGACGTCGGCGAGGATCCGGCGCGCGGCGACGTCGAGGACGCGACCGTCCTCGGTCAGGGTAAGCCGCCGACCGGTGCGGTCGAACAGGGTGGTGTCGAGGCGCCGTTCGAGGGTGCGGATGGCCTGCGACAACGACGGCTGCGAAATATAAAGAGCCTGAGCAGCCTTCGTGATCCCGCCGTGGTCGACGACGGCCACGAAATAGGTCACGAGGTGCAAGTCCACCCGATTATCGTAGGCGACGGCCTCAATCGCCCCGGACCGAACCGTCAGGAAGGGGTGTCACCGGCACCCGCCATCCTCCGGTGGCCCTGCTCGAGCATCCGCGCCGACATGTTCACCGGGAGCGCGTCGGGTTCGACGACTTCGGTCACCGGCCCCGGGCGTAGGCATCCTCGGCGCGCGCGGACGGAGTCGTCGTTCCGGGTCGCTCCGAACGTCGGTGCGACCAGCACGTCCGACATGTCTACTCGCCCTTCCAGACCGGAGCGCGCTTCTCGGCGAACGCCCGGGCGCCTTCCTTGGCGTCGGCCGAGGCGAAGACCGGATCGATGAACGTGCGTTGCGCGACGAAGGCGTCGGGGTCGGTGTAGCCGGCGGCCATCGCGACGACCTGTTTGGTCGCCTTCACCGCGAGGGGGCCGTTCGCTGCGACGCGAGCGGCGAGTTCCTTTGCCACCGTCAGTGCTTCACCGGGTTCGGTGACGCGGTTGACCAGACCGTGGTGATGGGCGACCTCGGCGGTGAGCGGATCACCGGTGATGGCCAGCTCCATCGCGAGGGGGTAGGGCAGGATCTTGGGCAGACGCAGCAGGCCACCGGCCGCCGCGGCGAGTCCGCGCTTGACCTCGGGGATGCCGAATTTCGCGTCGCGCGACGCGACGATCAGGTCGGCGGAGAGCGCGAGTTCGCATCCACCGGCCAGGGCCCAGCCTTCGACGGCGGCGATGAGCGGCTTGCTCGGCGGTGCCTCGGTGATGCCGCCGAAGCCGCGGCCGGGGATCGACGGCTTCTCGCCGCGCGCGAACGCCTTCAGGTCCATCCCGGCGCAGAATGTTCCGCCGGCACCGGTGAGGATGCCGATGGTCAGGTCGGGGCGTGCCTCGAACTCGTCGATGGCCGCGGCCAGTGCCTCCGACACCTCGAGGTTCACGGCGTTCTTGGCCTCGGGGCGGTTGAGAGTGAACACCGCGACGCCGTCGGCGAATTCGGTGAGGACAACGCTCATGTCAGTTTTCCTTCGTACGGGTCGGAGCGGAGAGAGTCCAGCGGGCGGGAGTTCCACCGTCGGAACGGATGTCGCCTCGGTCGGCGAGGACGATGAGATGAGCCTGGGTTTCGCGGACGGCGAGTCGCTGCAGTCGCGGGGTCATCACGTCGATGGGGCGCGACCATGTGACGCGGGTCGTGATCTCCCATGCGGTCGATTCGGGACGGGCCGCGACGGTCTCGCGGATCTCGTCGAGGCGGACCTCGTGGTGATCCATGAGTTGGCGTGCGCGCTCGGTGATTCCGCGGAACCGGTACTCGTGGGCGGGCAGTACCTCGCAGTCGGGCAGTGCCGTCGTCGCGTGCAACGACAACAGGTAGCGGTGCAACGGGTCGACCAGTTCGCCGGGGCCCGAGGAGATGTTGGGACTGATGCGCGGAAGCATGTGGTCGCCGCTGAACAGCAGGTCGCGGTCGCGGTCGACGAACGCGAGGTGTCCGGGCGTGTGGCCGGGGGTCCACACCGCCTCGATGTTCCATCCGGGAACATCCAGCCGATCACCTTGTGCGAGAACAATATCTGCGCTCTTCCCTTCCGGGAAACGTACGAGTTCGAAGCGGGCCGCCTCGACGACCTCGGGTGGGGCACCCAGCCCGGTGAGATCCACGCGCCACGCTTCCTCGTCGGCGGCGACGTCCTCCGGTGTGAAGTGCCCGAGGGCGGCGGCGTCGGCGGCGTGCATCGCGATGACGGCGCCGGTCGTCTCCTTCAACCGGGGTGCCAGGCCGAAATGGTCGGGATGCAGGTGGGTGATCGCGGCGTAGCGCACGTCGGTGATGTGATGGCCGGTCCCGGCGACACCGGCCACGAGGGCATCCCACGACTCCTCGGTGTCCATACCGAGGTCGATCAGGGCGAGGCCGTCGTCGAGGGTGAGCGCGTAGGACAGCACGTACCGCAGCGGGTTCTTCGGCATCGGGACCGGGATCGACCACAGTCCGGGCCGTACCTCTTCGACCGGTGGCAGTACGCCGGCCGCCCACGCTTCACGCTGGACGGTACCGAGATCCTCGGTGACGATCATGGCGTCGTTCCTTCCCGTGCGGGAGCGAACTCGTCGCGCAGTGTGCGCTTGAGGACCTTGCCGCTCGCGTTGCGGGGCAGCTCGTCGACGAAGTGGATGTGCCGGGGCTTCTTGTACGACGCCAGACGTTCGAGGGTGAACTCGAGGAGTTCGGCCTCGGTCGGTGCCTCGGCTCCGGGCGCGACTCGCACGACGGCGGTCACGGCTTCGCCCCAGCGGTCGTCCGGGACTCCCACCACCGCGACCTCGGCGACGGAAGGGTGTTCGGAGATGACCGATTCGACCTCGATCGGGTAGACGTTCTCCCCGCCGGAGATGATCATGTCCTTCACGCGGTCGGTGACGAAGAGGTAGCCGTCCTCGTCGATGTGCCCGGCATCTCCTGTGCGCAGGAAACCGTCCTCGGTGAACAGTTCGGCGTTCTCGGCCTCGCGCCGCCAGTAACCCGGCGTGTTGTTGCGTGACCGGCTCACGATCTCGCCGGTTTCGCCCTGGGGGAGCGGTTCACCGGTGGCGAGGTCGCGGATCTGGACCTCCATGCCCGGCAGTCCGGTGCCGGCCGAGCGAAGGAGGTAGGAGCGCGGACCGTGCGGGTCGTGGTCGTCGGCACGCAGCGCGGTGAGAGCGCCCATCGTCTCGGTCATTCCGTAGCGTTGCACGAACCGGCAACCGAGGGTGTCCATGGCGCGGGCGAGGTGCGTGGGCGTGATGGGGGAGGCGCCGTAGGCGACGAGGTGCAGGCTCGACAGATCGTAGTCCGGCAAATCGGGCATCTCGACGAGCATGTTGATCACCGATGGCACGAGGAAGGCATGGGTGATGCCGTGTTCGGAGATGGCGGCCGCCACCGCATCCGGGCGCATCTCGCCGAGCAGCACCAGATGCAGTCCGGCGGAGAGCGACGTGCTCATCCACCCGACGCCGGCGATGTGGAACAGAGGTAGCGCGTCGAGTGAGACCGAGTCCTCGGTGAATTCGTACAGCGCGAAGCTCTGTGGTTCGTTGAACAGGTTGTGATGCGTCGCCACAACGCCTTTGGGGCGTCCGGTGGTGCCCGAAGTGTAGAGCTGCAGCACTTCGGTCCGCGGGTCGTCACCGAAACCGGGGTCGATGCCGTCGCCTGAGGCGACGAAGTCGTCCCACGACCGTGCGCCGGGAACGGAGGACGCGTCACCGACCACGACGATCTGCACACCGGGCAGCCCCTCGCCGGCGGCGCGCGCGGAGACGGCGAACTCGTCCTCGACGATCAACACGTCGAGCTGCGCGTCGCCGGCGATGTCGGCGATCTCGCCTGGATTCAGGCGCCAGTTGAGCGGAGTGAACACCAGACCGGCCTTGGCGCAACCGACGAACGAGGCCGCACCGGGAAGGCCCATGCGCAGCAGTGCGCCCACGCGCCTGGAGGTGACCGGAACCGTCGTGAGTGCCGAGGCGACCCGGTTGGTGAGGGCGTCGAACTCGGAACAGGTGAGTGTCGTGCTGCCGGAGCTGACCGCCGCGCGATCCGGATGCTCTACTGCCAGCTGCCGAATTCGGTTGGGAAGGTGCAACCTGCTCACATCACGCTCCTGATCGACACGGCCGACGCGCGGACATGCCGCCCGCGCCGGTCCAGTCGATCACGAGAGTGACTACTGCCACAAAGACCTGCGGCCGCACGAAACGTTAGGACAAACCTATGGTCCGGAACGATCGAACTCGGGGACCGCCGATCACTCCTGCAGAGAGTTTCCGCCCAGCGCGCCGCGCAGATGCTCGGTCTCTGCGGGCAGGCTGTCGGGTGTGAACGCCCAACGGCCTTCCGTCCACGGATCGGTCAGTTGTCCGTCCGCGGGCAGGTGCTGGGCTTCGCCCCGAAGGATCTGCACGACCGGATCGTCGTCGTCCGGTGGATCGCCCGCGAGGACGATCGAGATACGGCCGTCACCACCGGCTCTCGTGATCCGGACGATCTGCAGCAGGTCGTCGTGCTCGTAGCCGTACGGGAACCCGGCGAGGACGACGAGCACCGGCGACACCGGCAGCCCTCCGTCGACCTGTTGCGCGAGCGCGTCCAACTCTGCGGCATCGGCCAGGCCCCGGAGCTTCGCCGGGACCTGTGCCCGCTCGTGAACGGGCGGCCCGGCGAATCTCGCTGCGGTGAGAGGTTCGAGTTCGGGCAGGGTCCGCCCGGGATCGACGAGGTGCAACAGTGTGCCGGGCCGAGCGGCGAGCAGCCGCACGACCAGAGACGAGACGACGGGAGCGAGTTCGGTGGGTTCGCCCTCGAGCCACAAGGGGCGGACGAGCGGCGCCGGCAGGCACAACGGAATATGCAACAGCCCGCGATCCGCCGCCACATCACCTACGCGCACACCGTCGCTCGGCGTGAGGGATCGGATCCAGGCGGGAGAGCTCCAGGAGGCGAGAGCCGGCGGCAGGGCCGCATCGACGGCGAGCAGTTCCGCGGCCAGCACTGCACTGTCGTTCCGGTAGCGTGTTTCGGCGGCGTCCACGAGTTCGTCGTAGCGCTGTTGCGCACGTTGTCTCGACCGCTCGGCCTCGGGGCCGGTACGGCGGGCGGGGTCGGTTACCGCCGCCGAGAGTTCGTCGTCGAGTCGCAGCCGGGCGAACTCGAGGCTCGACGTGCATGCGGCCGCCGAACGCGCGGCGTCCTCGAAGATCCGCCACAGCAGTTCGAGCGGCTCGAGTCCGACGGCCGGGGCGGGCGCCGTTTCCGAGTCGGAGGTCTTCTCCGGGGAGTCGTCCGCGTCGACCCCGTGGGCGGTGAACATCTCGACGAGTCCGCCGGTGTAACCCTGGCCGAGGGCGCGCACCTTCCACACGCCGTTACGGCGGTAGATCTCCCAGCACAGCAAAGCCGTCTCACCGGCGGCCCCCGGTTCCACGTGAAACGTCGCGAGTACCGTGCCGGCCGCATCGGACAGGGAGGTCGACACCGCAGCGGGTCGTTCGCAGCCGACCGCGCACAGCACACGTGCGCCGGGACGGACGGCGTCGACGTCGACGTCGATCACCCCGTCCTCGAGCCGGACGCCTGTCGTCCTCGATCGGTTGCAGAACACGACGTCGTCGGAGGAACCGACCTGCAGGTGGTCGTCCACGACGAACGCGCACACGTCCAGCGGGACGGCGGCGGACGCCGTGACACGGACCGTGCTGGTCGCCAGCGGGGCATTCTGTCCCGCTGTGAAACGCTCGCCCACGGGCTACGAGACCAGGAACCGGCCCAGTTGCGGCGCGGCCTCACCGGGATGCTTCGCCTGTATGCCCTCACCGATGGCCTGCAGTTTCCATTCGCTGCCCTGGCGGTAGACCTTCGCCATCACCATCCCCGTGAACGGCATGCCGCCCTGCAGCGTGTAGCGGGCGAGCTCGGTGTCGATCGTGCCGTCGACGAGGCGGCAGAACGCGTTCTGCACCTGCTCGAAGGTGTGGCCCTTGTAGGAGGTCACGATGAACATCACCGTGGTGACGTGGACGGGGACGCGGGTGAGGTCGACGAGCATGACCTCGTCGTCGCCCTCGCCGGCACCGGTGAGATTGTCGCCCTGGTGCCGGACCGATCCGTCCTTCGACTGCAGCTGGCCGTAGTACACGACGTCGGCGATCTGGTTGTCGGCGAACATCACGGCCGAGGCGTCGAGGTCGATGTCGGCGGAGCGATTGCCGAACAGGCCGCGCTTCTCGACCGGATCCCAGCCGAGACCCATGCGCAGGAAGGTCAGCGCGACGCCGCCGTCCTTGCGCAGGGTGACTTTCTGACCCTTCACCAGGCTCACCGGACGGTTCTTCGTCAGACTGACCTCGGCGGGCTGTGCAGGCTGTGCCGGAGGCGGGGTGTGTGCCGGAGGCGGGGTCGGCTGCACCGGCGGAGGGGGCGTGGCAGCGACGGGCTGCGGTGCGGCCGCCGGCTGAGCGGGAGCGTCGTCGACGCTGACGCCGTGGTCGGTCACCAGCGCCGCGAATCCGCCCGCATATCCCTGCCCCACGGCGCGGACCTTCCACGCACCCTGACGCCGGTACAGCTCCAGCGCGATGACGATGGATTCGCTGCTCAGTCCGTCGATCCGGTACTCGTACAGCACGGTTCCACTGCTGTCGGACACCCGCGCGGTGGGCGGCGCGAACCGGCCGAAGTTGCTCGACGCGTCGTCGAGAGTGATCACGGCGCGCACCTGATCGATGTCGGCGGGCACCTGCGCGAGCGACACGGCGAGCGACGCGGCCTGACCGGGCGCCCCGGAAACGAGGCGCACGCCCGGTCCCGTGGGCTGGTTGAAGAAGACGAAGTCGGCGTCGGAACGCACCTTGCCGTCGGCCTTGACGAGCAGTGCGGACAGATCGGCAGGGGTGGTCAGCTCGAGCGAGACGACGACGTCGGACGCGGTGATCGGTCCGTTCTGACCCTTGGAGAGCGGAGTCGGCAAGAGATGTGTCCTCACTGTGTCGGTGACCGGGCGCCTTCTACTCTACGAAGCGGCCGGAAGACGAGCGGATCGGGCGAACCAGGCGAGGATCTCCTCCCCGGCCGTGACGCCCGCAGCGCCGGTCACCGACACCGTCGGGTGGCACCAGTCCATCAGTTCGAGTTCGCCGTGACGAGGCCGGATCGCGGCATCTGCGGCCTTGAGCATCTCCGCGTCGAGCGCGCCGTCGCCCGCGGCCAGGACGGGCGCATCGTCCGTGAGCACCCCCCGATCTCGGAGCCTGCGGCGCACCTCCGCCACCGCGCGGCTCTTGCACACGCTGTTCGGCATCGTGTAGATCTTGCGGCCCTGCTGCGACGCGTTCCAGCCCCGCGCCGAACACCAGTCGTGCCAGTCGTCGAGGAATCCGGCAGGTTGCGCTGCGACGTCGACGACGAGATAGCAGAACAACTCGTCGGCGATGCGGAACTTCGACACCCAGTCCTCGGAGATGCGACTGCGCAGTTCGGTCGTGATCTCGTCGAGGCTCGCGCCCCCCTCACGTACCGCCGACTCCACGGTTCTGCGCCAGCGTGGGTCGAGATGTCCGTCCTCGAGGATCGACCCACCGTTGCTCGCGATGGCGTACCGCCACGGGCCGCCGGGGAGGTCGATGCGGCGGAACTGTTCGGGTGTGCGCGTGGTCGTCGGTACCACCGCCGCCTCGTCGGCGAGGGCACGTAGTTGTCGGGCTGCGCCGTCGGTGACGTACGACAGCGGTGCACCTTCGTAGTACTCGACACACAGCAGGTCCTGCGTGGCGAACTGGTCGCCGGTCATCGCGGCGCGCGAATAGATGAGGGTGCGGTCGAGGTCGGTGGCGACCAGTGCAGGCACAGGGGTGTTCACGGCAGGTCCTTGATCAGTCCCATACAGGAGTAGGCGAGGTCCGGGACCTCCTCGACGGGGACGTTCCGGGCAGCCGCGAGCATGCGGATGTGGGCGTGTTCGTCCGACGTGATGTCGCGCACCAGCACCTTCCAGGGAACGCGGCGCAACAGCACACGAGTCGTCTCCCCGACACCGGGTTTGACGAAGTTGACGCTCGAGATTCCGTACTGTGCCCGTACTCGTTCGACGGACTCCCAGCCGGCCCAGGTGGGCGTGCGGTCGGAATCGAGCACCGCCCGTGCGGCCGAGTCGACGTCCCCGCACGTGTCGAACTCCGCGGTCACAGCGTCGAGCAAGTGATTCGACACGTCGTCGGAAGCCAGCTCGGAGTAGAACTTCGCCCCGTGGAACTCGCCGGGGCCGATCAGCGTGTCGTTGAGGACCGTCCGTGACACCAAGCCGGAGACGGTGGAGTTCAGGCAGGCCGAGGCGATGAGGAAGTCGTCGCGCGTGCCGTAGGTGCGTACGCAGTGGCCGGGGTCCGCGAGCACGGCGAGATCGTCGGACAGGCCGGGGCCGCCGCGCGCGGCGTATTCGGCGAGGGCGGCGGACAGTTCGCGTGCGATCGCGCCCTTACCGGTCCAGCCGTCGACGAAGACGACGGATTCGGGGTCGTGTCGCTCGGTAACGTAATCCAGGGCAGCGCAGTCGATTCCGCGCCCGCGAACGATCGATGCCGTGTAGTGCGGCAGCGACAGGCCGTGCCGACGCAACGCCCACCGGCGGATCAGGATGCCGATGGGGGTGCCCGCCCGCGCGAGCGACACGAGGGTCAGGTCCGTCCCGCGTTCGGCGAGAAGCAGTTCGGTGACCGTGCCCACCGCATGCGCCAACCGGCCGGCTGTCGTGGCCAGTGCCTTGTCGAACAGTTCGCGATAGGCGGCGTCGGGTTGGTACTCGATCGGCAGGGACTCGGCGTAGTGCGCGAGACCCGCCTGGATCCGTGCCTCGCGTTCGGCGATGTCGCCCTCGAGGTCGACGTGGGAGAGGTTCTTGAGCAGCCACGTCACCTCGTCGGGTGCGTAGGAGCCGAACTCGGGTCCGGTGAGCGGCACGGTCATGAAATCTCCCTGTGGGTGCGCAGCACCGTCGGATCGGTTGCGGGCACGACCGCGACGAGGACGTCCTCGCCGGCTGCGGTGAGCACGTCGAGAACACCTCCCGGTGCGTGGAGGCGGTCGGTGTCGGCGGGCGAATCGATCACGAGGATCAACTCGGGCCGGATCTCGGTCGGGGTGGGCCACTGCGCGTTGTAGAGATAGCGCGGCACCTCGTTCTCGAACTCGGTGTCGATGTGTTCGGGTGCGGTGAAGCGGAATCCGCGACGCAGCGGATATCCGTCGACGTCCATCACGTAGGCGGGGGATCGGGTGGTGGTCTGGAACCGCGTGGGCGTGCCGCGTTCGGTGAGTGCGTCGGCCAGCCGGAGCGGAAGGTACATCAGTTCCTCGTGTCCGATGACGACGGCAGGTCGCTGTGCGTCCCGCACATCGGTGATCGTGTCGGCGAGCGTTGCCAGAGCCGTGTCGAATCCCTCTGCGTCGGTTCGCAACATCCCGTGCCGGCCACCGTCCGGCACGTGCGAGGGCCAGGGTGCACGAACGAACCGGACGTCGCCGCGTCGATCACCCTCCGGATTGAGGGCAGGTTCGGGCAACGACGCGACCCGCGCGACGAGATCGTCGGGCACGACGGAGTATCCACTCGCCAGGCTCACGTGTTCGATGGTCGCGCCGAGTTCCGCTGCGACCTCCTCGGTCCGGAGGCGGTCCTGCTCCGAACGCATGTCGACGAGGGAGGCGAGCACGTACCGACCGCGAGGACGGTCGCGGTGCAGTGCGCGGATCGCGTCGAGAGCCGTTGCTCCCGTCGAGATCTCGTCGTCCACGAGAACGAGCGGCGCAGGGTTGGCGAACAGCGCGCCGGAGGTCGGTTGGAGCAGGTGGAAGGTGGCGTGCGAGTGCCCTTCCTCGAAACCGGTGAGCACCTCCGCTCCGGGGACACGCCGCCGCGTCGAATGCAGGTAACACGCCGCGGCGAGGGCTTCGGCCACGCAGTGGCCCAGACCCGTTGCCGTCTCGGCGAACCCGAGAACGACTGCATCGGACGACGCGTCGCCCAGCAGCCCGGCGACGAGCTCACCGAGACGGCGGCCGGCACCGCGGACCACCGCGGGCTCCGTGGGGATGTGCTTACCGAGCACCGTGGAGACCAGCAGGTGTGCTCGACGCGGATTGCGTCGCAGTCCCGGCCGGACGAGTTCGGGCACGGTGTATCCGCACGACGAGTCGACGTGTTGGAACGCAAGGCCGAGCTCTGCTGTGGCCCAAGGAGTATCGAGCAGGTAGGTCATCGGTCCACCAGCGCCGTCAGCAGGTCGACGAAGGTGATCCCCTTGCGCGTGACACCGAACACCGACGCGCGCACCAGGGTCTGCTCGGCCCAGGTGCGGTGCGGGCGGCGTTCGTTCATCTTGTTGCCGTATCCCGATGCCTGCACACCCCCGTTGTCGCGATCGAGGATGTCGGTCGCATCGTGATACTCCTCGTGCGTGACGGCCGACAAGGCGTGCACCGCAGCGACATGCGACGGGTGGATGACCGTCTTGCCCTGGATCCCGTTGGCCCGGTCGAGGGCGATCTCGCGCAGCAGGCCGTCGAGATCGCGGCTGACGAGTTGCTGGCGGAACAGCACGGCATCCTGTTCCTCGAACGGTGTCGAACGCAGCATCGGCCGAAACATGCGCTCGTGGTCGGCGAAATACTCCCAGACGGGTCCGGTGATGACGAAACCCGTTCCGTCGGTCCGTCCGAGATGGTTCACCACATCGGCGATCACATCGACGACGACCCGCACGTCGTAGATCGTCAGGTCGCGGTCGCGCCGGATCCCGAAGGTGGCACACATGTCGGTCGCCCCGAGCCGGACGGCAAGGATGCGGTCGCGGTGTTCGGCGAGAATCCCGGAGATCGCACGCAACTCGTCGTCCCGGGTCTCGCGATGCACGACCTCCGCCGATTCGATGACGGGCATCGCATAGAGATGGCGGCCGAGCAGGGCCGATGCCGCGGCGACCGCCTCGAGGAAGGCGGGACCGGTGCGTGCGGTGAACTTCGGCACCACGAATCCGGTGAGCACGGTCTTGCCGGCGCCGAGCATGGACGCCACCCGCTCGATGCCGTCGGCGGTGCGCACACGAACGAACAACATCATCGTCGACGGTCCGTTCGCGGCGAGGGCGTCGAGGGTCGCGACGGCGTTCCGCAGGCCCTGCTCGACTTCGTCGTCGGCGACGGCGTCCTCGAGGTCGAGCACCATCGAGGTCACGCCTTCGGCGCCGCGCCTGGTGATCGTCGCGACGAGATCACCGCGCGTCGCGGGCACATACAGCGTGGCACCGAGAGCGGTCGCCAGACGGTCGCGGTTGTCGCCGTGCCCGAACGGCTCGGGACGGTGCAGGAACAATTCCTCCGACGTCGCGCCGTCGAGATGCCGGAAGTGCTGCATGGCGCGCACTTCGGTAAGCGTGGCCCCCCTCATACGTTCTCGGTCCGTCCTCTCATTCGATCGACCACTCCTGCGATGAAGGTCGACACCGCATCCAAATCTCTGACGTAGGCCCAGTAGTCGGGGTGCACACCGGTGAGTGCGTCGACGGCCCGGTCGATCCGGCTCAACTGCGAGTCGAGGACGGAACCCCATTCTGCGGCCAGTCCGCGTTGCACTGCCAGGTGTTGTGCGTCACGGAGACGGAACCGTACCTCGTCGACCTTGGCCCCCGGATTCTGCCGGACGGAGCGCAGGGTCGCGAGTCGTGAGGTCACGGCGTCGACCAGTTCTTCGGCGCGGGACAGTTCGGCGCGGATCGCCGCAACCAGCGCGAGCGCGTCCTCGGGCCTGCCCTCCTTCGCTGCCGCGCGAGCGTGCGTGAGCTGGTCTTCCGCGCGAGCGAGAAGCTCTCGCGCCCGCGTCTCGTTGCCGGACAGATCCGCGGAACTGGCGGCGTTGAACTCCCTGAGCAGCGCGGAGAAAGCGGGCGCGAGGCCCTCGGCTCGTGTCCGGACTGCTCCGAGCCGGGTGGTGACCGAGGCGAGGGTGCGTGCGGCCTCGTCGCGGCGGCCCGGAGCCTGCGCGAGCGCGGTGCGGAGGACCGCCGTCGCTTCTTCGACCCGAAGGGCGGCCGTGCGGGTCGCGCCCACTCCGTGCGCCGCATCGAGACTGTTCAGCGCCTTCTCGAGTGCGTCGGTGGCCGCGCGCACCGATGGATAGTGAGCAAAGGCCACGAAGTCGGGTTGCTGCGTCGCGGCGAGAACGCCCTGCGCTTCGGTGCGTATCCGGTGCGCGAGCTCGGGCACGGTGTTCGCCACGGCCGTCATGTGCTCGAGGTGACCCTGATTGTTTCCGAAGAATTCATCAAGTGTTCGTATTGCTTCGGAAATCTGGTGCAACGCCTGCTCGTAGGCGGGCGCAGGAGCGAGCGGTCGGTCCGGATCCGTCACTGCCAGCTGAAGATACGTCTCCCCGGCGCGATAACACACCTGCCGGATCGGATCCCACTCACGGAGCAGATGCCGTTCGGGTTCGAACTCGTGGGATGCGGCGACACCGGCCTCGATGACGGACTGGCGCTTGTCCATGTCGAGGAACGCCGCGACCATCGCATCGTGTGCACGACGAGCCGCGGGATCTTCCGCATATTCCCCGCCGAACAGGCGGCGCGTCCATCGGCTCGCCACAGAACCGAATGGTACTGGGCGCACGTCCACCCGGCCGACGCGTCGCCTTTCCGCCGGTCGGAACCGTGGTCCGTACGTCTCGGGGAATCAGTGCACGGGACCGGGCATAGTGGATATGGGCGTACCCCACGACAACAACTAGTGTGGGGAGACACGCACACCGCGCGTGCCCTACACCGGTACGTCGACCGTTGGAACGATCGAAAGGACCCCGCATGGGCGTCAGCTTGACCAAGGGCGGAAACGTCTCCCTCACCAAGGAAGCTCCGAACCTGACGGCAGTGTCCGTCGGCCTGGGCTGGGACGTTCGCACCACCACCGGCACCGACTTCGACCTCGACGCCAGCGCCATCGCGACCGGGGCGGACAAGAAGGTCGTCTCCGACCAGCACTTCGTCTTCTTCAACAACCTCAAGTCGCCCGACGGCGCGATCGAGCACGTCGGCGACAACCGCACCGGTGAGGGCGAAGGCGACGACGAGGTCATCAACGTCGACCTCGCCGCCACCCCGGCGAACATCGAGAGCATCTTCTTCCCGGTCTCGATCTACGATGCCGACGCCCGCAGCCAGTCGTTCGGCCAGGTCCGCAACGCGTACATCCGCGTCGTCGACCGCGCGAACGGCAACGAACTCGCTCGCTACGACCTGACCGAGGACGCCTCGACCGAGACCGCCATGGTGTTCGGCGAGCTGTACCGCAACGGTGCGGAGTGGAAGTTCCGTGCCATCGGCCAGGGCT
Organism: Rhodococcus sp. Q1; assembly: GCF_004153645.1. Classification (NCBI taxonomy): domain Bacteria; kingdom Bacillati; phylum Actinomycetota; class Actinomycetes; order Mycobacteriales; family Nocardiaceae; genus Rhodococcus; species Rhodococcus sp. Q1. The sequence goes on from NZ_SDMJ01000001.1 coordinate 427,817, forward strand.
ACGCGTCCGGCCTCGCGGGCATCGCTCGCGACTACGGCGTCAACGTCTAGTTCGTCGCTCCGGTTCCGGCTTCGGTCGCCGCACCGAAGCCGGAACCGATCTGCAGTAACCACCCTGCAACGCCCTGATTCCGATTAGAAAGGCCACGCTTCGTGGTTCTGCGAATATTCGGTCCGTCGATGGTCGTCACCGTTGTCTCTCTGGTGGTGGCGTTCCTCTACGGCGGCCCACAAGCTCTGTTCCTCTGCGTGATCCTCGGCATCCTCGAGGTCTCGTTGTCGTTCGACAATGCGGTCATCAACGCCACCGTGCTGCGGCGGATGAGCGAGTTCTGGCAGAAGATCTTCCTCACCATCGGCATCCTCATCGCCGTCTTCGGTATGCGTCTGATCTTCCCCCTCGCGATCGTGTGGATCGCGTCCGGGCTCGGTCCCATCGCGGCACTGGACCTGGCGCTCAACCCGCCGGCCGACGGCGCCGCCTACTTCCCGGACGGCAGCCCCAGCTACGAGACCCTGATCACCGACGCGCATCCGCAGATCGCAGCGTTCGGCGGCATGTTCCTGCTGATGCTGTTCCTGCACTTCATCCTCGAAGACCGCGAGATCAAGTGGCTCGAATGGCTCGAGCGTCCCCTCGCGAAGGCCGGCAAGCTCGAGCAACTCGAGGTTGTCGTCGCGACGGTGCTGCTGCTCATCACCGCCACCGTCATCGCCCCGGACGACAAGGTCTCGACCGTCATGATCGCCGGCGCACTCGGCATGATCACCTACATCGCGGTCAACGGACTCGGCGAGATGTTCCACATCCCCGAGGAAGGCGAAGAGACCGGCGGCGGCCCGAGCGGCCTCGCCAAGGCCACCGGTAAGGCCGGCTTCTTCCTGTTCCTTTACCTCGAGGTGCTCGACGCGTCGTTCTCGTTCGACGGTGTCATCGGCGCCTTCGCCATCACGTCCGACCCGATCATCATCGCCCTGGGCCTCGGCTTCATCGGCGCGATGTTCGTCCGCTCGATCACCATCTTCCTGGTGCGCAAGGGCACGCTGTCCGACTACGTGTACCTCGAGCACGGTGCCCACTGGGCCATCGGTGCGCTGGCACTGATCCTGCTGTACTCGATCGGTACGCACGTGCCGGAGGTCGTCACCGGCCTGGTCGGTGTCGCCCTGATCGGTGCGGCGTTCGCCTCGAGCATCTACCGCAACCGCAAGATCGCGGCGCGGGAAGGCGAAGATGCTGTGAAGACCACCATCCCCTGATCTTCGACAGTTCGAATCACATGCCGATGGAGCCCTCGATCCGACATCTCGGATCGGGGGCTCCCATCGCTTTTCCGTATCACACGCGCATTCGCGCAGCCACTCCCACGAAAGGCTCGACATGGCCATCGACTACAACAAGAAGCCCGAGCAGAACGCCGGCGGCATCAACCTGAGCAAGATCAACCTCACCAAGGAATCACCCACCGTCAGCCTCTCCAAGGCCGGATCGGGCCGAGGTGTGACGCGGGTGAACCTCAACTGGTCGCGCGGTGAGCAGAAGAAGGGCTTCCTCGCGAAGCTCACCGGCGCGAGCGGTGGCGTGGACCTCGACCTCGGTTGCCTCTTCGAACTCGCCGACGGTTCCAAGGGCGTCATTCAGGCCCTCGGCAACAGCTTCGGCGCGCTGAACACCGCGCCCTACATCCACCTCGACGGCGACGACCGCACCGGTTCGAGCACCGGCGGCGAGAACATGTCCGTCAACCTCGAACGTCCCGAACTGTTCAAGCGCGTGCTGATCTTCGCGATGATCTACGAGGGTGCCCCCAACTGGGCCGCCGTGGACGGCGTCGTCACCCTCACCCCGCCGTCCGGCCCGCAGATCGAGGTTCGCCTGGACTCGCCCAACAACGGCGCGCGGATCTGCGCGATCGCGATGCTGCAGAACACCGGGCAGGGCATCACCGTCCAACGCCTCGTCCAGTACATCGACGGCAGCCAGTCCGACCTCGACCGCGCCTTCGGGTGGGGCATGCAGTGGCAGGCGGGGCGTAAGTAGCTCTACTGCGGATTTCCCGGTCGAAGGAGCGGGGCACAGGAGATCCCGTCGGCGCGTGCCGGCGGGATCTCGGTGGTTCCGACGTGTGCCGCTCCTACGGGGTACCAGGGCCGGCCGGAGACTCATCGAGGATCACGCATTCCTGACAGACACGGCCAGGGCCTGTTGAGAGGACACATCGGAACTGGTGTGTTTCGCGATAAGGGCCTAGCCTCGACATCGAGGGCACCATCCGGAAAAACTTGGCGGCGTAGCGAAGGATCCGCCGGACCCCGATGGTTCCGGCCTCGTCGCTCATGAGCCATCAACCGAGGTTTCCGCGGATGCCGGCGCCCATCCGGTTCCGCGGAGTGGCCGCGCGCCGTAGAGCGCCCTGAACACTCCGAATCCGGAGATCTGATGAAGTTCCATTGTCACACAATATATTCGGTCCCTCGTGTGCATGTGCCCGGATCATTGTCCGGGTGTCAGCGTGTCGTCGCCCTCGATGTGGGTGCCGGTTCGAGGGGCGCAGGCGGTCCCCCGGACAGGAGACCGGGGTGAGCGACTGGACCTGTCGAGTGAGCGCTTCGATCAGCCGTCCGTTGTGCTCGGCGCAACTGCTGTTGGTGTTGGCCGACGGAATGAGCACCCTCGAAGTGCAGACCCGGGCCCTCGAGATCGCCCGCGATCATTACGGCCCCGATGCCGGCATCGACGAGGTCTGCCCTGAGGACTGGGCGCAGGTTCGTCCCTGGCCGGATCTACCGACGGGGACCCGCCAGGCTCACTGCTCACCTGCTTCGTAGTGTCGCCCGACCTCGCATGCACCGTCGACGGTCGTGTCCTGCGTCGAGGTGCATCTGCTCGGGTGACGGTTCATCACGCCTTTCGTCCTGTTACGGTTCTGTTCTATTCTGTTCGCGCGCAACCGTTCCGGACGCCCCGTTCACCCCGCTCGCACTCCGCGATTTGTGAAGCAAGCATCTATGTTTACGATCCGCTGCCGGGGGTACACGGACCTACCCAGGCCGGTCTATCCGGATAGCTCAGCTCGGGGAGGCATCGCCAGTTCAACCCAGCAGCTGGCGATGCCGTCTTCGACACCCCGGTGTGCATCGACCTTGTCCACGCATGACGACGCGCGCTGCCAGGACCGCCCAGCAGAAAGTTCGCTCGTATCTTCTCGGTGACCGGAGGCGGTGCTGTTCGGCATCGGCGCCCGATCCACGGGCATTGCGACGAACCCGACGGTTTCACACGTGAGGAGAAACCATGGGTTTCGTGTACTACATCCTTCCCGACCGCCGTGAAGCCGGATACGGAGTCGCGGCCGAATGCGACGAGCCCCAGTGTCACCGGCCGATCGACCGGGGACGGGGGTATCTGTGCGGAGACAATCCCCTCGGGTGCAAAGAAGACGACGAGGCGGGATGCGGCAACTACTTCTGCCTGCTCCACCTGCCCGATCACCGGTGTCCGGTGCCGGCATGCGGTGTGCGCTGCGACGACGAGTTGCCGTGTTCGCTGGTGCGCGGGCACGATCGGACGCACCGGACCACTACCGCCCGGCCGGGCACGCGTACACCTCGACGCTCACCCCCGCATCGCCCGTGAACAGCTCGCACCGGCGGATTTGTTCCGATCGTTCCTTCTCTCGTCATCCCAGCCGGACCTCGGCGACTGCGCGGCGACTGTCGGGGCTATGACTATCCATCAAGAACACGTCGAGGAGGTCGGTCTACGGCAGGGGGACGTCCATCGGTGATCTGACAGCGACAAGCACCGTGGTCGGCTGCCGCGTCGTCGGCCGGCCGGCCACCGCCGATAGTCGTGTCGTCGGCGCGACATGTCGGTCATCTGCCGAGGCGCACGCCATCAGGCTGCGGAGCCGATCGACGTCCGCAGCGAAAAGAGGCGATCGACACTCTTAGTTGATATAGCGATGGGTATAAGCGAGAGGCAGGCGCGGGCGTGCATTGCACGCAGTGCGCATAATGCATGCGTTGCGCGCATCGAATCCGCGTCACGCAGGAAAAACTCCACGGGCGCGGCGAGGCCGATCCGGCGAGGTTCGGCGGGTCGGCCGACCCGGTGAATCAACCCGGCGCAGGAGACGGCGCTGTAAAGAAGCTGCTCGTAGATGGCATCCACGTACGGACGTCTGGCCGAGTCGCCGTTCGAGCTGGTCGATGCGCGCAGCGAGATCATTGGTGGCCGCGGCGGTGACACTCTGCTTGCCCGACGGAGCATCAGGCTCGAATGTAGCCCGGCAACTGCTGCCCGAAGACGCGTCGAGGACAGTCGAGTGGTGGGCACGAACGCGACCGAGGTGCCGAGCACCTCAGCCATCGTCGGGCCGATCGGTCCGGGCACGGCGAGTAGCCCGAGCACGGCGAGGATTCCGACCGCCGCGACCGCCACCGCCAGTCGCCGACGTGTCATGATCGCGGCTCCGGCGAGTCGGTATCGGTGTGAGGTGCGCTCTCGTCGCGGCGAGGCCAGAATGCCCACAGCACCCTCGCCGCGGCGGCGAGGGTGATCGCGCCGAGCACATACGGGTTCGACAACCACACCACGACTGGGGCTGCGCCGGGGATCGACCACAGCACCTGCCATACCTCCCGGACCCGGTACAGGCCCGGACCGGGGATGTCGGCGCCGACCGCACCGAGGACACTGTCCGATAACAAACCACATTTTTGATAAAGCTCAGGTGTCGAAGATGCTGCGACGGGTATTCGCTGAGTGAGCGTCCGACGCCGGACGCACATTCGATTCCACACTGCACAGGAGGAATACTCATGCTTCTCGGATCTCTCGTCCTGACTCTCGGCGGCCTGCTTGGAGCACTGGGCATCGTGCTCTGAACCCGGGGTGCGGTCATGAAGCTCGTCCGCTACGCCGCCGACTTCGTAGTCCTCATTCCACGGCCAACGCGCCGACGCAGAAGCGCTGTGGGACGAGGTCGGCGTGGTGCTTGCACCGATGGGCCTACACCTGTCGACCGAGAAGACGAGGATGCGTCACATCGATGAGGGGTTCCGACTTCCTCGGCTGACGCATCCAGCGCTGTGCTCGGCGGAGCCGGACCTGCAAGAAGGCGATCTACACCTACCCGTCGAAGAAGTCGTTGGCTTCGATCATCGGCAAGGTGAGAGTGCTGACGCGCCGTGCAACACATCGAATGCTCGCGGACCTGCTGCGCCGGTTGGATCCACGAGCGGGTGCGGTTCGTACTGTCGGTGGATCGGTCCACTGCAGTCCTGCAGTGGACGACCGGTGCCGCCTCGCCGAAGTGTGATGACCTCGGCGAGGATAGAGATCGCGGTTTCCTCGGGGGTGGCGGCGCCCAGATCAAGGCCGAGCGGCGAACGGAGCCGGCACAGTTCCGCCTGGGTTACACCTGCATCCCGGAGGCGCCGCATCCGGTCGTCGTGTGTGCGACGACTGCCCATCACTCCGATGTAGCACGCCGGGGAACGCAATGCCACCTCAAGTACCGGGACATCGAATCTGGGGTCGTGCGTGAGGACACAGATAATCGTGTTATTCGTGATAGCAGCATTTTCCAAGAACTGGTGCGGCCACTTGACGACTATCTCGTCCGCCTCCGGGAAACGCACCGCGGTGGCGAACACCGGTCGCGCGTCGCATACCGTCACTTTGTAGCCGAGGGTCTTTCCTGTACGGACGAGTGCCCCGGCGAAGTCGACAGCTCCGATTACGATCAGATGCGGTGGTTGGGCGATCGACGACGTGAATACTGTCAGGGTACTTTCCGCGCACTCGCCATCTTCGCCGAAGGTGAACGTTGTGGTCGCTGCGGTACCGAGTCGATGCTCAGCCTGTCGTGCGACGGACTCGTCCAAGGGTGGAGTGCCGCAGCTCCCGGCACGTGAGCGCACCGTCACCACCATGGACCTCCCCAGCGTCGGCCCATCGGTGATGACGGTGGAGACGGCGACCGGTTCGTCCGCAGCGAGTGCTTGCTGTAGAAGAGCGATGCCGGGCAGAGCGTGGATGCCAGCGGGTTGCACGAGGACTTCGATGGACCCGCCACACATGAGACCGAGGCCACCTGCCTCGTCGTCGTCGACAGAGTACCGGCGCAGCGTCGCGACCGAGGTTTGCATGACCTCGGCCGCGACGTGGTAGAGATCGCTCTCGACGCATCCGCTCGATATATTGCCGACGACGCTGCCCTCGGCGGAGAACGCCATCATCGTTCCGGCAGGCAGAGGAGTCGAGCCTGACGCCGCGACAATCGTAGCGATGGCGCAGTCGGTTCCGACGTCCTGCCAAGCGGCGATCTGGTCTACTACCTCACGCATTCGAAACGTCCGATCCTAGCTCTGGCGCCGCGGCCGCGACAGGAAAAGCGCAGTGACGATTGCCAGCAGCGCTGCGAGACCGATGGTGATCATCCGCTCCCGGCTCGGGGCCAGCACACCTACCAAGTCGAGCGGCTCGTTGTCCGGTGCCGGACGTACCGGTGCGACAGTCGGGGTGGGTTGTGCGGTGGTCGGAGCTGCGAATTCGGCGGGAGTCGGTGCGCTCTTGTCCTCGTCCAGAGCCGCGGCCAGGTTCTTCGCGAACTGGCCGACAATCTTGGAACCGATATCGTCGAGAACGCCCCGGCCGAACTGGGCGGGCTTACCGGTGATGGCCAGGTCGGTTCCTACCCGCACATCGGTAGTGTCGCCTCTCGGGATCATCGTGAGGGTGATGGTGGCCTTGACAGTGCCGGTACCGCGGTTCTCCTTGCCGGAGCCCTCGATGACTACGCGCCAGTTCTCCTTGTCGCGCTCGATGAAGCGGCCCTTCATCTTGTAGGTCATCTGGATGGCGCCGATCTTGACCCGGATGCGTCCGGTGAACTCGTCACCGTCGATCGAGTCGAGGGTCGCACCGGGCATACACGGCGCGACGCGTTCGACGTCGAGGAGAAGAGTCCATGCTTCGTCGACCGTGCTAGGTACACTGAATTCGTTTTCGAAGATCATTTTTTTTGCCTGTCGGATGGTGAGGGGGTTCCTGGTTACCGGGTCAGTCCGGCTTTGTCGAGCAGACCCCAGATACGGCTGGGGGAGACCGGAAGGAAGCTCAAATCGGCGGCAATTTCCGGTACCGCAGCCGCCACGGCGTTCACGATCGTGGCCGGTGGCGGAATGGTGCCGCTCTCGCCCACTCCCTTGAAGCCACCCGGGGTGATGGGGCTCGGACTCACGAAATGTGCCATCTCGATGTCGGGTACGTCCTCGGACATCGGCAGATTGTAGTCGAGATAGGTTGTGGCCAAGGGCTGTCCGGCGTCGGAATACGGTGCCTCCTCGAGGAGTGCGCTTCCGATTCCCATGGCGACGCCACCGATCATCTGCCCGTTGACGAGAAGGGGGTTGACGGTTGTTCCGGCGTCGTGCACGAGCCAGTAGTTCTCCAACCTCACCTTGCCGGTATCCAGATCGACCGCCACTTGGGCAGCGTGCGTGGCATACCCGTAAGTGATGCTGGCCGGATCGTATTCACCGAGTTCCTCGAGTGCAATGGACTCACTGTCCCCACGCCCCCAACCCATCCACCCGCGGTGGGCGACCGCGGACCAACCGATGGTCCGAGCGCCGTCGGATGTGCTGAAATCGTTTCCATCGAAGATGATGTCGTCGGTGGCGGCTTCCAGAGCGGACGCTGCAAGGACCATCATCCGTTCCCGCATCCGGGTGGCCGCCTTGAGCAGGGCTGCACCACCGATCACCACGGCGCGACTCGCCTGGGACGCCATGTTCGAATACGGAGAGACCAAGGTGTCACCCAGTTGGACCGAGATTCGAGACATGGGGATACCGAGGGTGTCCGCTGCAATCTGCGCCAGGGCCGTCTCGATGCCCTGTCCGACTGAGGTGACGCCGGAATGTACAGTCACCGAGCCGTCCTCGTTGACCCGGACCTTGGTCGAATCCCAGGTGCTCCAGTTGATACCGAACGCCTGAGTGAGGGCAGTCGGCGCGAAACCCGTAATTTCGGTCATCGACGAGAAGCCGATGCCACGGCGGACGCGTTCTTCCGAAGACTGCTGCGCTCCGGAGGTCATTTCCACCGCGAGCCGCAGAGCCCGAGGGTAGTCCCCGTTGTCGTAGGGCATCTGCAACCGCGTGACAAAGGGGAGTTCCTCTGAAGACATCATGTTTCGCAGCCGCAGTTCGATGGGATCGATGTTCATGACCCGGGCTGCTTCGTCGACCAACCGCTCCCGAACGAAGGTGGCCTCCTGCATTCCGTAACCGCGGTAGGCACCGGTGGGAACGCAGTTGGTGTACCACGCGGCAACCGTGGTGGCAGCCGCCTCGTAGTGGTAGGGACCTTCGACCATCAGCCCCGCGACCTGGAACGGTCCGGTGCCTCCGGTGCCGGTGCACGAGTAGGCACCCACGTCGCCGTGCAGGTCGACATGCAATCCGAGGAACTTACCGTTCTCGTCCAGAGCCAGGCGGGCTCGATCGTGTTGGCCGCGACCGTGGTAGCTCGCTACGAGCGCTTCGGATCGGTCCTCGATCCACTTGACGCGGCCACCGATCGTTCGGGCCGCCAGACACACCATCGCTTCGTCGGGGAACAGCAAGGTCTTGAGACCGAAGGCGCCACCGACATCGGGGGCGATGACGCGGACCTGATCCGCTCGCAGACCGAGGGTCTTGGCCACTTCTTGCCGAACCATGTGGGGAACTTGGGTACTGGAATGAACGGTGAGCTGTTCGACAGCCGGGGTCCATTCGGCTACGAGTCCTCGCGGCTCCATCGAGTTGTGGCTGATCCGCGGGATGGTGAACTCGCGGTCGATGACGGTGTGGGCTCGTGCGAAGACTTCTTCGAGAGTCTCGATCGGGTCACCGAAGTGGATCTGTCCCACGCAGTTCGAGCCGAACTCGGGCCGCACCAGGGGGGCATCCTCGGCGCGTGCATTCGCGATCGATACCACCGCGGGGGACTCCTCGAAATCGAGTTCGATGAGTTCGAGTGCGTCCTCTGCCTCGGCGCGGCTGCCGGCCACGACGATCGCGAGCGGTTGTCCGACGTAACGGATGGTGCGGGAGAATAGTGCCACCTCGGTTTCCTGCTGCCCAGGGATGAGCCACGGTGCCGGAACCGGTGCGAGTCGGGCCTCGAGTTCGTCCGGTCCCAGGATCAGTCGCACAAATGGTTCGTTCTCGGCTTCGGACGCATCGAATCCGGTGATCTTTCCTGCTGCGATGGGACTGCGTAGCACTGCTGCGTGGAAGGTGCCCGCTTCGGAGATGTCGTCCACATACCAGCCGTTGCCGCGAAGCATGCGGTCGTCCTGGATGCGTGTGACGGGGGCTCCGATCAGTGAGGAGCGGCCGTCGGTATCGGTTGTGCTCATTCGTGTGCCTCCATCCAGGTCTGGCGGATTGCTGCCCGGATCCCTGAGTAGCCGGTGCATCGGCAGATGTGCCCGCCGAGAACTTCGGATTCGGTTTCTTCGACGCTGCGTCCCTGGCGCTGGGCAGCGGTGACACTCATCAGGATCCCAGGCGTACAGAAACCGCACTGCAGACCGTGATTCTCTTTCATCGAGGTCTGGAAGCTCGACAGTTCGTCACCCTCGGAGAGTGATTCGACGGTCTCGACGGACGAGCCGTCGACCTGGACCGCGAGCATCAGGCACGAACGGATCGGTGTTCCGTCCACCAGGATGGTGCAGGCACCACAAACGCCCTGTTCGCATCCCACATGAGTTCCGGTCAATCCTCGATCGTGACGGAGAAAGTCGCTCAATAATTCACGCACCGGGACGGTACGCGTGCACTCCACCCCATTGAGGGTGAAGGTGACGGAGCGTGTGTGATCGGTCATTTCTGCTCCTCGTCCAGTTCGGTCAGTGCACGTCGCACGAGGGTCCGAAGAAGGCTGCGGCGAAACGCGGCAGTGCCGTGGATGTCGGTGGGGGGATCGACCTCATCGCCGGCTGCCTCAACGGCGTCCTCGATAGTCTCGGAGATCGTGTTGCCTCGAAGCGCCCCTTCGAGTTGGTGGAGACGCTGGGGGACATCTGCTACACCGGCACCTGCCGCGCGGACGTCGGATATCAGCCCGTTGTCGAGGGTGATACCGAGGCAGAGGCCGGCGAACGGAAAATCACCTTGGCGACGGGAGATCTCGTCGTAGACGAAGGTCATGCCCCGTCGGATCGGAAAATCGATCGAGACGATGAGCTCGTCGGGGGACTTGGAGGTGGCGAACACCGACTCGAAGAAGTCCTCAGCGGCCACTGCGCGCGATCCGCTCTGCGACCGGAGGTTGATCGTTGCCCCGAGTGCAACTGCCACGGTGGGCATCTCGGCGGAAGGGTCGGCGTGGCTGAGCGTCCCGCCGATCGTGGTGCGCGCCCGGATCTGTGGATGAGCCACGTAAGACGCCGCGGTGCCGAGGACCGGCAGTGCCGAACGAATCGCTGGATCGTTCTCCAGCGTGGCGAGACGGACGATCGCACCGGTCGAAACAGTGGTCTCGGTGATGGTGATGTCGCCGAGTCCCTGCACGCGGTTGATATCGATGACCAGATCCGGCCTGGCGAACCGCATGTTGAGCAGAGGAAGGAGGCTCTGCCCTCCCGCGAGGATCGTCGCACCCTCCTGAGCGTCTGCGAGAAGGTCGAGTGCTTCGTCGACGGTTCGGGGTGCCTCGTATTCGAACAAGGGTGGTTTCATGGCTGGCCTCGGGTTGGGATTCAGGGACGCAGAACTGGCCCTACGTAAGGTAGTTTCGACTGCAGGTGCGGCTCCGTTCTCCGGTTCCCCTGCGTGCTTGAAGCGGAAGCCCGAAGTCGGTCCCGGCCGTAAGCGCCGCTTCGAACTGGCTGCGTTCCACGTAGGAGGCGAAGTAGGAGCATTGGTGTGATCTCGACCCGGCGGGGTCATCGTGTGTCGCCGCTCGGGCTCTCGTGGTGGTTTCCTCCTGAGTGGCAGTTAACTGTATACATTTGTGGTCGTCAAGGGCGTATCAGTAACGATGCCGGTGCGCTCTGGGTGATGAAGACGTCTGCGGCCGAGGGTATTTCGGCATCTCGTCGATGGGCACGGAAGCGTCCGTCGTCGACGTCTCCGGGTCGCCATCCGTATGATTGGATCCACTTTAGTATACAGTTCTGAGAGAAGGAACACCTCGTTGTTGCTGTGACCAGAAGGACTGCAAGATGGTGAACAGTCTGCTTCGGTGTACCGCCCCGGCATCTCGAGATGCCGAACTTGCCCGACGGGCCGATCAAAGCTTCCTGGGTCTGCCGACGACCAGGGGCGGAACAATGATGACCGGCCGACCCGACGTACCGGGACTTCTCGACCGGTTCGGCAGGGTCGCTCGGGATCTGCGGATATCGGTCACCGAGAAGTGTTCGCTACGTTGCACCTACTGCATGCCTGAAGAAGGCCTGCCCGCGATCCCCCGCGCGCAACTTCTGACCGCTGACGAGATCGTCCGCCTCGTGCGAATCGGAGTCCACGAGCTGGGCGTCGAAGAAGTCCGATTCACCGGCGGCGAACCCTTGATGCGCCGCGATCTCGAAGAGATCGTCGCCGGTTGCGCCGCCGTAGTGCCTCGGACGCCCCTGGCGATGACGACGAACGCTGTCGGTCTCGAGCACCGGGTCAGAGCGCTCGCAGCAGCGGGGTTGACGAGAGTGAACATTTCTCTGGACACCGTCAACCGAGACCATTTCGCGCAACTGACCCGACGTGATCGGCTGCCATCGGTACTGGCCGGAATCAGGGCCGCCACCACAGCCGGCCTGGACCCGGTCAAAGTCAACGCTGTGTTGATGTCCGACACGCTCGACGGGGCCGTTGATCTTCTGCGCTGGTGTCTCGACGAAGGGGTACACCTACGATTCATCGAGCAGATGCCTCTCGACGCCGAACACATGTGGGGCCGAGCATCGATGGTGTACGCCCAGCGTCTCCTCGAGGTGCTCGCAGAACGTTTCGCTCTGGCTCCGGCAGGGCGTGAAGATCCTTCCGCGCCGGCGGAGGAATGGTACGTCGACGGCGGGCCGGCGACGGTCGGCGTCATCGCCTCCGTGACACGCAACTTCTGCTCCATGTGCGACCGCACCCGCCTCACCGCCGAGGGCACCGTACGTTCCTGTCTGTTCAGCGACGACGAAATAGACCTGCGTGCCGCCATGCGGGGCGGCGCCGACGACGGTGAGCTCGCCCATCTCTGGCGCGGGGCGATGTGGAACAAATCGGCAGGGCACGGCATCGACGAGGCGGGTTTCGAACCACCCCAGCGGAGTATGGGAGCTATCGGTGGATGAAGACGCAGCACACATCACGGTCACTGTGCGATTCTTCGCAGCAGCGGAAGAAGCAGCCGGAGGCGGCGAGAGCACCGTGTCATTACACGCCGGTGCGATGCTCGGCGACCTCCGGGAGGCCCTCGTTGCACGGTACGGCCCACCAATGGAGCGAGTGCTTTCGGTCGCGGCGTTCCTGCTGGACGACGACCTGACTCGCAATCTCGAGACGCCCGTCGCTTCGCGTGTCGACGTGCTCCCGCCGTTTGCCGGTGGCTGAAAATGTAAGGACATCATGGTGATCAACTCACGTGCTTTCTTGGCAAAGATCTCCTCGGAACCGGTCGACCCGGCACTGGCGGAGGCCGTGGTTACGGAACCCGAACACGGAGCGGTGATGCACTTTACCGGAGTCGTGCGCAACCATGACGGTGGGAAGGCGGTCTCTGCTCTGGATTATCGAGCGCACCCCGACGTGCCGCGATGTCTGGAACGGTGCTGTACTCGAGTGGCTGCCGAGACCGGGTTGCAGGTCGCGGTCGTACATCGGGTCGGGGAGTTGGCGGTAGGGACATCGCGCTGGCCGTGACTGTGGCAGTCCCGCACCGTGCTGCCGCACTTTCGACATGCGCGACCTTGGTCGACAGGATCAAGACAGAAGTGCCGATCTGGAAGCGACAGATATACGCCGAGGGAATCTCGGCATGAGCCGGAGTATGACCACCGCGTAGTCGGTATCGAGCAGGAGTTGAAAACACCCCGCAGTGACGGGAGCAGCTGCAGGCTACCTGATGTTTTGCGACACCGGAAGTCAGCGGGCCTGGTTGGGGGTGCTTCTTTGTCCGTGGGGGATCAGCCGATCGTCGGTGCCGGCAGCGTGGGGTTCGAGGGGTGTAGGTCACGCGTCGGGGAGGTTCGTCCGAGGCGTTTTGTGTCCATCAGGAAACATTCCGGATTGGGACTTGCGGTGTGAGCTCTCCCACGCCATGATAAGTGCATCCAAAAATGTATCCAGTTCTGGAGGTGCTTGATGGTTGCTCCGTATGCCCCCGAGGAGACGACCCGTCCTCTTTCGGTGACCGACCCTCGCCATGGCGAAATTGTCGACTTCCTGCACTACGAAGCGGAGTTGCTGGACGATCTCGACGAGCGCAAATGGCTCACCGAACTGGTCAGCCCAGATATCGTCTACCAGGTCCCGGTCCGGGAAACCGTCGAGCGAGCGCGGGGTCGCGGATTCCACTCGTCCACTTTCCATCTGGACGAGACGTACGGATCGCTGAATTCTCGTGTGACCCGCGGCGAGACGAAATACGCCTGGGCCGAGGATCCGCCGTCGCGTCTGCGCCACTTCATCACCAACATACGGGTACGACCGCATGCAAGCGCGGATCCGAACTTGTTGGAAGCCAGAAGCAACATGCTGATCTATCGCACACGTCAGGAACAAACGACTCCGCAGTTGCTTTCCGGTGAGCGGCACGACGTGCTCCGCCACGAGGACGGTCGTTGGCGGCTACTGCGACGAGTGGTTTACCTCGATCTCAGTGTGATCGGTACCCACAATTTTTCCCTCTTCTTCTGACGACCTCGTTCCCCCTGAAGCCAGGAAGTGCAGCCCATGAATCCTGTGACGAGCAGTGGCAAGACAGAGACACAACCGTCGCCGAACCTGCCTCCGAAGGTCCGTGAAGTCATGGACCGCATCGAATCCGGTCTACCCGACGGACGCATTCCCGCCGAGATCTTCGGAAACCCGGAAATCTACCAGTCGGAACTGCGACGGGTTTTCGGCCGCGCTTGGGTATTTCTGGCGCACGAATCGGAGATCGAGGCGAACGGCGACTATGTCGTCCGTAAGATCGGCGAGGATTCGTTCGTGGTGACCCGCGACGAACGCGGGAAGATTCACGTCCTGTTCGACGCGTGTCGCCACCGTGGTGTCCAGATCTGCCGCGCCGACTCCGGGAACTCATCCCACTTCCGTTGCCCATACCACGGGTGGACCTATTCCTCGGACGGCTCTCTGGTCGGAGCTCCGCTATGGAAGAACGCACTCAGGGGGATGAGCAAGGAGGACAATGGTCTCGCAAAGGCCGCGCAGGTCGAGACGTACCACGGTTTGATCTTCGCGACCCTCGATGCGTCGGCTCCGCCCTTGAAAACCTATCTCGGGGGCATGTCCTGGTACCTGGATCTCGTATTCGGTCTGGACAAGGACGGAGTCGAAGTCCTCGGTGCACCGCAGCGTTTCGTAGTCGACGCCAACTGGAAGTCGGGAGCCGACAACTTCTCCGGCGACGATTACCACCTCGGCACACTACACAAATCGGTGTGGAGTATCGGCGCCTTTCCGGTTCCGTTCAGCGAGAACATGATGGGATATCACATCCAGGCTTCTCCCGGGCATTCGCTGTCCTTCTCCATGGCCGAGTACGCCGACGATCCCGGGCCGAACTTCTTCGGGTTCCCCGACTCGCTCGCCGAGCACTTCGACAGTGTGAATATCTCGCCCGAGCAGCTCGAGGTGGCGCGCCGTTCACGTGTGTTCGTCGGAAATGTGTTTCCCAACTTCTCTATTCTCGCTCTGCCGATGACCGAGGACGGCGCACACCACGCACCGACTGGAATCCTTACTGTTCGTACCTGGCAGCCCAAGGGGCCCAACCAGATCGAGATCTGGAACTGGTTCCTCGGGTACAAGAACATGACGCGGGAGCAGAAGGATCGGGCGTACCACGCGGGACTCGGTACCTTCTCGCTCGGCGGTTCATTCGAGATGGACGATACGGAGCCGTGGTTGACCGTGTCGCGGACGGGTGGATCGGTTGCCAGCGAATTGCTCGGATTCGAGCTGAACTACGAAATGGGCTTGCCTGGAATCGGTATGGCTACACCGGTCTCCGACTGGCCGGGACCGGGGAAAGTGTACTGGACCCGCTATGAGGAAGGGGTCCAACGCAACTTGTATGCATTCTACGCCGACATGATGCGGGCAGAGCCCGGCGAGTGGCCGGAGTTCGAGTTTTGAGCGCCCTCGACGACGTCCGCGCCAGATATCGCGCCGGCGGCCTCCACGGGAGTCTGACGCCCGGACGCAATCCCGCTATCGTGGTCGTGGACCTGCAATACGGATTCACCGAGGCCCAGTACGGACCTGGTTTCTCCCTCGACGACGTCGTCGAGGCGACTCGTTCCCTGCTTTCGGTCGCCCGTGAACACGAAGTGCCGGTGTGGTTCACCACCATCGCGTTCCCCGCAGACGGGGACGGAATCGGCGCGACCTGGCTGACCAAGATGCCTGCACTGGCCGGATTGCGTGACGGCGACCGCAGCGTCGAGATCGACGAGCGGCTCGAGATACGCAGTAACGAGCGTCTCGTCGTCAAGCAGACGGCTTCTGCCTTTGCTTATACCGACCTCGCGCAGCAATTGCGTGCCGCCGGCGTCGACACGATCTTCGTTGCCGGCGCCACCACCTCGGGGTGCATCCGTGCCACGATCGTCGACGCGTGCGCCGCGGACCTACCCGCGTTCGTCGTCCGCGAATGCGTCGGAGATCGCGAACGCGCACCCCACGATGCCTCGCTGCTCGACATCGATGCCAAGTACGGCGACGTCGTATCACTCGGCGACGCACTCGATTTTGTCAGGGGACTATCATGACAGCTGCGATCGAATCGGTTCTGTACCGTGCCCCCTCGGTCGACACACCGGCCAGGACGGTCGCATCCACCCCTCCGCGCCTGGTCGTGCCGGGAGTCGAGGACGGTCACTGGGGCCTCCGGAACGAACTCGAACTCGGCTTCTTCGGCGGCCCCGTCGCTGGTTCTGTATTCCTGGCCGAGCTCGAGCGGGCGGGTTTGCGTGGCCGAGGCGGCGCCGGCTTTCCCGCGTACCGAAAATGGGAGGTGGTGGCCGCCGCGACCGGGCCGAAGGTCGTCGTCGCCAACGGCCACGAGGGTGAACCCGCCTCGAGCAAGGACAAGTGGTTGCTCACTCGTCGGCCGCACCTGGTCCTGGACGGGCTTCTCCTCGCAGCCGAGGTCGTCGGAGCCGACGAGGCAATCGTGTACGTCTCACATTCGGAAACCAAAGCAGTCGTAGATCGCGCCATCGCGGAGATCCGGGACAGTGGTCTCGTTCCCGAGGGGTTGCGGTTGCGTACCCATCAGGGTGAGAACACCTACGTTGCCGGTGAGGAATCGGCGGTCTGCCAGTCCATCAACGGTTTTCCCGCCAAACCGACCAGTAAGCCGCCGCGACCGTTCCAGGCGGGTGTGCGCGGACTACCGACACTGATCAACAATGTCGAAACCCTTGCTCACGCCGCGTGGATCCGCGTGCACGGGGCCACCGAATTCGCCTCGGTCGGTAGCGGCACGTCGAAGGGCACTGCACTGTTCACTCTCACCGGCGCATGCCGAACGCCGGGAGTATTCGAGATGTCCTTGGGTCGCCCGATCATCGATCTTGTTGTTGCCGGTGGTGGTGCCGACAAGCCCATGAGCGGGATGCTGATCGGTGGGTGGTTCGGAGGAATCCTCAGCGGTGACCACAGCGACCTGCTGTGTTGTTACGACGCGGTGCGTGCCGCCGGCAGCGGACTGGGCTGTGCAGCAGTCACTGTTCTCGGTGCTGATGACGACATCGTCATGCTCGCAGGAGAATTGAGTGCCTGGTTCCAGCGGGAATCGGCGATGCAGTGCGGCGTGTGCGTCAGTGGTACGACAGCGGTGGCACGCGCGTTCCGGCAGGTGCTCCGCGGCGACGCCGATCCGGTCCATCACGAAAATCTGGTGCGGTGGGGGCAGACGACCCCGGGCCGCGGAGCCTGTGGCTTCGTCGACGGTGCGTTCACACTTGCTCGCACGGCTGGGGTCGAACTCGCTCGTCGTGCCGAGGCCTCGACAAAGGAGACGCGAGGATGAACGTCATTTCCACCACCCTGAAGGTGGCAGTCGACGCTACCAAGTGTGACGGCTACGGCATCTGCTTCGACGTGTGTCCGTCGGTATTCACGTCCGACGAATGGGGTTACGCCTCGACCGTCGGGGACGGCACGGTGCCTCGAGAAGACCACGACAAGGCGATACGCGCGATCTCGCTGTGCCCCGAACAGGCGATACGCGAGATCACCTGATCTCTTTGCTTGATATCTACCACTTACTTTCGAAGGAGTTATCGTGTATCTAGGTCTCGAGAAAGGCGTCGCGCTGGTGACCGCCGCGTCTCGCGGGATCGGCCGTGCTACCGCCGAGCGGCTCGCCCTGGAGGGAATGACCGTCGTCGTGTCGGCGCGTAGCGTCGGTTCGGAGACCGAGAACATCGGTGACGGGTGCATCGTTCCGATCGAGACCGACCTCGCCGATCCGGAGGCCACCGCCGCTCTCGTCGAGACGGTAGTCGACAGGCACGGCAGACTGGACGTTGCGGTGCTCAACACGCCTGGCCCCCGAATCCAGCCGACTCTCGAGCTGGAGTGGTCGGACTGGCAGGCTGCACACGACCTGCTGCTCCGGCCGGTCGTTCAGCTTGGAACCGCCGCCGCGAAGGTGATGAAGGCGCAAGGTAGTGGTTCGATCGTGTTGCTGTCGTCGACCTGGGTGCGTCAGCCTGCGCAAGGCGGAGTCCTGTCCTCCGCTTATCGTTCCGCTGCCTCGGCATTCGTGAAGACGCTGGCCACCGATGTCGCCTCCGCCGGCGTGCGAGTCAACCAATTGATGCCCGGCGCGACCGGGACGGACCGGATGCAGGGCATTGTCGAGATGAAGTCCCGCAACAACCGCACCACCGTCGAGCAGGAGATTGCCAAAGTCGTACAAGACATTCCGATGGGACGGTGGGCCGAGGTCACCGAGATCGCCGATGCGGTCGCGTTCCTGTCCTCACCCCGTGCCGCGTTCATCACCGGCTCGACGTTGTCCGTGGACGGTGGAGCCGTCCGCGGCGCGCACTGACGAAGATCGGTCGTGCAGCTCTCGCCGGTGGTGTCTACACCACCTGTCCACCAATTTTGATCGAGGAGTCATCCTATGCCGAAGACCTTGACCGAGAATTTCGTCGAACAGTTCAAGCTCTGCAAGGTCACCGCTGATGAAACGGTCGGTGTCATTGCAGAGCTGGATCAGAAGGACGAGTACGTCGCTGCTGCAGTGGCCGCTGCTCGCCAGCTCGGTGCCGGAGTTCTGGTTCTCCACGCATCGAGTCTGTCCAATCCGAACCTGCCGCCGTACCAGGCGGACGGACGAGAGGTCGCACCGCTGCTGGCAGCTGCGGGCGAGTGCGACTTCGTCGTCGACGTCACCGTCGGTGGTCTGATCCACTCCGACGTCCGTACCCGCATCACCGGCAACGGCAAGCGTATGTTGTTCGTTGCCGAGCCCAACGATGTTCTCGAACGCTTGTCCGGCAACGCCGGGTTGCGTGCAGTTGTCGAAGCCGGCGGCGACCGGCTCCGGACCGGAAGCACCCTGCGTGTCACCAACTCGGCGGGAATGGACTTGACTGCTGATATTTCGGGCACTGACCTTCCCATCACGCACCAGTGGGGATATGTCGATGAGCCGGGACGTTGGGATCATTGGCCTTCCGGCTTCGTCGCGTGCTTCCCCAACGACCGGACCGCAGAGGGTCGGATCGTGTTGCAGCCGGGAGATGCGCTGATCCCGTGGCAGCGGTACGTCCAGGACACGGTCACCCTCGAGGTAGAGAAGGGTTACATCAGGAGTGTGTCCGGTCACGGTGTGGACGCGCACCTTCTCAATGACTATTTCGAAGCGTGGGACGACAGCGAGGTGTGGGCGCTGAGCCACATGGGCTGGGGTTTGCTCGAGCGTGCCCGGTGGTCGGCATTCGATGTCTACGACCCCCGCACGTTGTACGGACAGGAACTGCGCTCGACCGCAGGAAACTTCATGTGGTCGACGGGGTCGAATCGATTCGCCAACCGTGAAACTCCTGCGCACCTCGACGTTCCGATGCGCGGTTGCACTGTCGAAATCGATGGTGTCGCGGTCGTGCGCGACGGCAAGCTCGTCACGGACTGACCCGGATCAACGAAGGAATGTGATCGCTATGGACAAGAACACCATCGAGAATGCCATCCTTGCGATGGCACGCGACGCCGACCTGCTTGCCACGGTGAAGGCGGAACCGTCCCGAGCTCCGGAACTGCTGGGCATCGAGGAGGATTGGGCAGCAACGATTCTGGCGGGAAACCGCGACCGGCTCCGGGCGATCGGATTGAATGATGGGCTGACCATTCTCGTCAGCAGATGGTTCAACGACGACTTGAGTGACGCCTCGAGTGTGGGACAGTTCGTCGTCGACGAATCGATTCCGCTGCCCACTCCGGATGTCTTGTCCAACCTGGTGTTCGCAGGTGGATGCTCGCATGTTCCCGATTTGCTGGCCCGTCCCGAGATCGACCCCGAGGATGCCGTGTCCAGATTGCTCGCCGGTTACGAGAAACTGGCGAAGGACATTGCCACCGCGGATCCGGACGTCATTCTCGTCTCGGCGGATTGCCATTTCCAGAGCTTCGACACCGGTCACATCGTGCTCGGTGTGGGTGACCAGCACTCCGGATCGATGGAGTTCTTCAAACGTCCCGACCTCGACCTCGAGCTCACCGGTCGGCCAGAGTTCGCTCGCGCGCTGGCCGAGGCGGTCCGTGCTGCCGGGCTGGAAGTGGAAGAGGCTCCGCGAGTCGACCTCGATCATGGACTCGTCGTGCCGTTGCGTTTGCTGCTCCCGCGTCCGGACCTCCCGGTCATCCCTGTGATCACCCAGCCCGCGCGCACGTTCTCACCCTTCAACGCTCGACGGTTCGGTGAGGCGCTGCGTAGCGCGATCGAGAATTCGGGGCTGAGGGTGGCGTTCCTGGCAACCGGAGGTCTGTCGCACTGGCTCGATCCCGGTCACTTCGGTGGTGTCGATACCGAGTTCGATACCTATCTTCTGCAGCTTATGCAGTCCGGTCGAGGATTGGATATGTGCTCGCTCGAGCCGTTCCCCCTCCTCGAACACGGCCAGTACGAAATCATGAACTGGATGATCATGCTCGGTGTCGTGGGTCCTGCAGTGCACGGTCACGTCTACGCCTATGAGCCTATGGAGGCTTCCGGTGGTGGGTGGACTGTGGTGAACATGGACCTCGACGAAGCCAGGGAACGGTCGGGGTCGTTGGTTGCATCGGAGCAGTCATGACCGAGTCCCGCACCCTGAAAGTCGGGTTGACCCAGTGGCACGTAACCACCGATATCGAGGCGAATCTCGCGGTGGCGCTCCGGCTCGTGGAGCAGGCAGCAGCCCACGGCGCCACCTTGGTCGTGCTACCTGAGAACGGACTGATGCTGGGCACCAACGTGCAGATGCGCGAAGCCGCACTGAGCGAGGACGCCGCGCCGGTGGCAGCTCTGAGGGAGGTCGCGCGTCGCCTCGGGGTCGTCGTGGTGCTGGGTGGGATGAAGAATCGCACCACGCACGGAATCTTCAACTCCGCACTCGTTCTCGATGCCGACGGTCGCATTGCGGCGCGCTACGACAAGTTGCACCTGTTCGATGCCAACATCGACGGGCAATCTTTTGAAGCCTCTTCGGTCGAGCAACCCGGTAATCGTGTGGTGATCATCGATATCCATGGTGTACGTGTTGGGCTGACAATCTGCTACGACCTGCGATTTCCCGAGCTTTCCCGGGCGCTCGCTGCAGCCGGAGCGGAGGTGTTGCTCGTGCCGGCAGCCTTTGTCCAGTCCACAGGCGAGGCGCACTGGCACACGTTGTTGCGGGCGCGGGCGATCGAGAACCATGCCTTTGTCGTTGCCTCCGCTACGGTGCATTCACCGACAACGGAGTACGCCGATGCCTTCGCCACCTACGGTCATGCCCTTGCTGTGGGGCCGTGGGGTGAGATCCTCGCTGATCTCGGAGAGGAACCGGAGGCGGTGCACGTGGTGGAGCTCGATCTCGGTGCTGTCGAGCGGGCACGCGCGAAGCTTCCGGTCCTTGCCGGGAGACGCGAGGCGAACATCTACGCCGGTGAACCGTCGGTAGTCTCTGTATCGACCGAGACGAAAGAGACTGTGTGATGACAGAACATGATGATTCGCAAGATCTTCCACTCGGCGTTGTCAGTGCCGAGCCGTGGGACGGCATCGGCAACGAGTTCGCGGGTGTACGGTTCCGGAAGGTGTCGACCCGGAATGGCGAGCGGCTCGAACTCTATGTCCCGAGGACGCAGGCACGAATTCTGTTGGACGCCATGGCACTCGAAGTGCTTGCCGATCAAGAACCAGAATTCTTCACCGGACTGATTGCAGCCAGACTCGGTTCGACGGACTCGTAAACGATGCCGGTCGAGGAAACGAAGTTCGCGCCCCGCGGGGGTGATGGTGCCAAAGCGGTGATCCCGCGGGGCAATGCGGTTGAGCGTACGTATGACGTGCTCCGCGAACGCATTTTGGCTGGCGTGTACCGGCCTGGTGTCAGTCTGTCGCAAGTACGTCTGGCCGAAGAACTGGTAGTGTCGCGCACTCCGCTGCGTGAAGCGTTGCGCCGACTCGAAGCAGAAAACCTGGTCGTCAACCACGCCAACCGGGGGGTGATGGTGGCTCCGATATATCTCGGTGATGTCGAGGATTCGTATGCAGTGCGGTTGCTGGTGGAGCCGGCCTTGGTGACGGGTGCGCTCGACGAGGTGACCGAGTCGGACGTCGCGGCAATGGCGGTCGCCCTGTCCGAGATGGAGGACACCAAGGTTTCCTCGCGGGAATTCCAACTGGCTCATTGGCGCTACCACCGGGTGCTCCTCGCTCGGTGCCCTGAAGGAATGCGGAAGCTGATCGAGTCCCATCTGACTCGCATCGATCGGCATCAACGCATGTATTTCGAATCCCCTGCGGTGGTATGTGGTCTCACGGCCACCGACGCGCTGTTTCTTCAGGCAATCCGCGTTCGTGACGGCGCGCAGGCTCGTTCCCTACTCGAGTTCCACCTCCTCGATACCGCCCTCGGCATGATCATGTCCCTCGACGCGGACCACGAGTTCGATTCGTTGACGGTGACCATGGAAGGTCTCGGTATACGACTGGGCGATCTCGCTCGACTGCGCGCCGGGGAACCCGTCT
Organism: Rhodococcus sp. Q1; assembly: GCF_004153645.1. Taxonomy (NCBI): domain Bacteria; kingdom Bacillati; phylum Actinomycetota; class Actinomycetes; order Mycobacteriales; family Nocardiaceae; genus Rhodococcus; species Rhodococcus sp. Q1. Next base: position 450,275 of record NZ_SDMJ01000001.1, read on the forward strand.
TGATCGAGTGGGACCAAGACATCGACCTACCTCCGCTGGCCACGCCTAATCTCATCACCGCGCGTGTCCCCGGAGCAGCTGTGCGCTGACCCCCTTCGGTTGCGCCACCTTGCCCTTTTGTTGTGAAGAAAGGTAGTTATCCAATGGCTCTCGATTACCGCATCGGCATGATCGTGCCCAGTTCCAACACCACGATGGAGACCGAGATCCCCTCCATGCTCCGTGCCCGTGAGGAGATCCGTCCGGAACGGTTCACCTTCCACTCCTCCCGGATGCGCATGCAGCACGTCACTCCCGAGCAGCTGACCGCGATGGACGCGGATTCGCTGCGGTGCGCGGCCGAACTCGCCGACGCACGCGTGGACGTGATGGCATACGCTTGCCTCGTCGCTATCATGGCGCAGGGGCACGGGTACCACGCCGAATCCGAGCCGAAGCTGGCGGCTATTGCGAAGAATGAAAGCGGCACCGACATCCCGGTTCTGTCGTCAGCAGGTGCTCTCACCGAAGCGCTCGCGCATCTGGGCGCCAAGAAGATCGCGGTGATCACACCGTACATGAAGCCGCTCACTGCGACGGTGTGTGACTACATCGAGCACGAAGGTTTCAGCGTCGTGGACTCGCTGTCACTCGAGGTAGCCGACAACCTCGAGGTGGGGCGTCTCGATCCGCAGAACTTGCTGGAGCATGTGCGCCGGGTCGATACCAGTGGCGCGGATGCGCTGGTGCTCAGCGCATGTGTACAGATGCCGTCACTTCCCGTTCTAGACGCGGTTCAGCAACAGTTCGACATCCCGGTGCTGTCGGCTGCCGCCGCGACGACGTGGCGGATCCTGAATCGCCTCGGTCTCGATCCGGTGGTGCCGCGGGCCGGTGCGCTTCTCGCACCCTGATACGGAATCAATCTGTCGTAGAACCCGGACGGCACCACGGGCCCGCGCTGCCGACCTCTATGGCGGTGATGGATGGTGGTGCCGTCCGGGGATGTGCGAGTCGGATTACCGACATTTCGAATGTGCAGTCAGTGCAGTTCATTCGGAGAGTTCACGGGTCCGCGGAGAGAAAGTGTCTTGCTCGCCGTAAGTCAGGAATTGCTCGTCAAAAGGTCGTCCGCAGAATCAGATTCTGGGTTTCGAGAACGGGGACATCGACTCGGTCTCGGAACGTCCACCGGATTTCGGCCGGCCGATCGATTCCGCCATCGGGTCGGTGCGCGATCTCGATCTGGCGTCCCGCTGCGGCGACCAACAGGGAATTGAACCGGAATTGAACCGATGGTCGGGATCGGCATCGAGGACGAGACCCAGGGCCGCGTCGATCAGGTGGAATTCCATGATGCGATGCACCTTGTCGGCATCATGGGTCTTGATGGCACGCAACAGGTCGTTGTCCACATCGATGAAATCGTCGGGAGTGCGCTGATGCGACAGATAGACGCGTTGATGCCGATATATACCGATATGTAACCGATCGATCATTTCCCGAAAGTTATCCGGATACCGACGCAGTGTGACCTGATGGAATTGCTGGTGAGCGTCCTGAAAACGTCGACTGTGGGAGCGATGCCGCCGCATCTCCTCGAGGAACTTCTCCATGTCCGCAATGTCCTCGGATGTCAGTTGGGAAGCGACGGCGGCGATGGTCGGAGGTTCGACGAGCACCCGGAGTGCATAACTTTGCTCGGTGTCGGAGTTCACGATGGGGGCGACCGACATACCGCGGTTCGCGTACGCCACTACCAGACCGTCTGCTTCCAGTCTCTGCAGTGCTTCGCGTAGCGGAGTCCGGCTCACTCGGAGTTCGGCGGCGAGCCGTTCTTGGGACATTCGCAGACCTGGAGGATAGGTGCCGTCGATGATGCGCTCCCTGAGGATCGCGTACACGTCGTCGACGGTCGTACCGGCGCGAAGGCGTCCTGCACTACTTGTCATGTATCCCCCGTGTGTATGAGCTGCGTGGTAGCAGATCTGTATACAGTTAGTTCATACGATACGTGGAACCTGGTCGAGCGGAGAACTGCGGAGGCGACGTGTACTGCGTCACGGTTGCATCGGGACGGTCAGTCCGGAACCGTAATCCCGCTCCGTGGCCCTATCTGTTGTGTATGTACTTCAGCCGGGTAGAGATCCGCCGCCCCTGCGAAGTTCTCCGTCCTGCTGTGGTGACTCGGAAGAGGCAGTGGCAGCACAGGGACTTCGGCACTGTTCGGCGCCGACTGGCGCGCGACCGTTCCTGATTTCAGGGACGGTCGCGCACGACGGTCGCTGGCGTCAGCCCCCACTCGTTCCGGCCGAGTCGCGAGGGTGCTGCGAGTTTGGTGAAGTCGGGAAGTCCGTCACTGGCCAGCACGTCGTTGCGTACAACGGCGTTGACTACGCGACCCAGGATCAGCGAGCAGTTCCCTACATCAAGAATCAGATGTTTTTCACATTCGAATGCGATCGGAGCCTCAGCTACTCGTGGTGACGATACAACGGCACTGTCCAGCGGTGTCAGTCCGGCTGTTTCGAACTCGTCGACCTTGGGACCGAACGCAGCCGATGTTTCATTCATTCGGTCTATCAGTGTCTCTGTGCCGATATGAATGACGAACTCGCCGGTCTCATCGATGTTACGCCAACTGTCCTTGTGCCCCAGAGAGGTGAACTGGAGAATCGGTGGCTTGGTAGAGGCAACGGTGAAAAAGCTGTACGGAGCAAGGTTGAGCACCCCGTCGCGTGATCGAGTGGAAACCCACGCGATTGGTCGAGGAACAACCGAGGATGTCAGTAACTGATAAAAGCTCGAGGCTTTCATGGCACCGGGGTCGAAATGAGTACAATCGCTTTCGAATTCCTCGATATTCTGCAAGATGTGGGCCTTTCGGATAAAGAGCCGACCGATGAATCTCTCTGGCAACGGCCGTGAAACCGATTGTATCCGAGACGATCCTGGCGGCGCCGGGCGCGGACTCGGTGTTTTCTCGCGCCGAAGCGGCTTCAACCGAGTCGGCTGCTCTGGGTGTCGACATGTTCGAAATGGTTGTCGAACGCCTTTCGTGTCGGCCCGGACTGTCGATCCAACACATTCCCAAACCGTTGTCTGCTCGATGCGTCGCCGGCCAGGGTGCGGGCCGGGTCGGAGGCGAAGTGGAGAATGCGTCCAGGTAGTCTTCAGATGGGTAATGAATCAGAAGGGAACGATCTCCTCCACGTCGAGCAGGCAGCGTCAATGGTCCTGTCCGAGTGTCGCGAGGCCTTCCAACCTGATGCGGCTGACCCTGTCGACGCACCAGCGGGAGATTTTTGATGCCGAGCGACACCAACGGTGCGGTGTTGCGGGTACGCAGGTGGTGAACAGATCACCCGTCGACCGTGTTGCGGCAGCCGCGTGATGAAAGTCGCGGCCTCGATGTTCGTAGGAGACGCCGCAAAATATTAGGCGAAATGCCCGGTTCTGATCGTCCCGGGATTCGCGACGTTCGCTGTGACTTCACAGAGGCGATCTCGGCCGCCCACTGCCGGGTGGAGCCGACCAGCGCTCGTGTGACCGCCGTAACCTTGCCGGTCAGATCCGTGGAGGTCATCACCCAAATACGCGTCCGCCAGGCTTGGCGATACCTCGGATGGACAGTCCACTGTCCACCGTCACGAGCGATCCCGTCATCGCTGCCGACTCGGTACGCGATGCCAGCATGGTGAAGACACCGTTGTATGCGCTGACCGGTGCGATCTCCTGAGTGGGAAGCGCCTTGTCCGTGCCGTCGAGCACCGAATCTGCCGAGTCCTGACCGAGCGACTGAGTACCCCGCAGTCGAGTCGGGGCCACGCCTGGCGCCACACCGTTTACCCGCACATCGGGTGCGAACTCGTAGGCCAACTGGCGGACAAGGCCGTGCACCGCATGCTTGGATGCTGTGTACAGTGCGCCACCACCTGCGGCATTGGTGCTGGCAAAGGACCCGGTGAGGATCACCGACCCCTTGCTTTCGACGAGTGCGTCGAAGCATGCCCGGGCACCGAGCATCGGGGCAAGGACGTTGACACCGAACAGTTCGCTGAATGCCTGCGGTAGCTGTTCCCCGGAAATTTGCTCGAGCGGTCGTGCGCCGTCCGTGATGCCCGCATTACCGACGAAGACGTCGATGCGGCCCCACTGGTCGAGCGCGGTTCGGGCGGCTGCCACATTTCCTTCCCAGGTCGCTACGTTTGCGACGACGGGAATCACGGCATCACCTAGTTGGGTGGGTAGCTCGTTCACCGCTTCTGAGATGTCCACTGCCACAACCCGGGCGCCTTCGGCGACATACCGCGTGACTACCGATCGGCCGATCCCGGCGCCAGCACCTGTGAAGACGATTACCTGGCCGTCCAATGCGCTCATGTGTCGTTCCTTACATACGTTGTCAGCTTGCGCTCGCATCACTGCATCCAAAACTGTACACATTTTTGGATGAGGTGTCCCGAATCGTTCTCGTCAAGGGCGACGGCAGGGTTCAGCGCCTGATGGCGATGTAGCTAGATGGTATGGGCAGCCCCGGCGTTGAGTCAGGGGTTGCGGGTTGGGGCCCCTTCGTGGGTTACCGAGTGCGGACCGGCCATTGCGACACCCCGACTGCAGCAGCTCTCACGTCTGTGCGTACGAGTGGTTCGGGTCGCGGGGTCATGCGTGTGCTCACACCGTCGAGTGGAAGCGGGCCTTCGCGATCTTCGCGAAACCGGATGACACGAGCGAAGACGACGGCAACGAATGCGGACAGCGCGAGCCACGCCACGAGCAGCAACCATTCCTTTCGAAGAAGTCGGTAGTCACCCTCCTCGGGACATCCGACGGTACGGACGCCGAGGTTCGACGAACTGCTGTGACTTTCTCGAAATGGTTCCGGGCCGGTAGAGAGTGATGACGCATGCCCCACCGAGACCGATTGTGCTGCAGACCCACAGGGTTCCGCCGACCTGTGCGTCGACCGTGTCGTGCAGTTGCCGGGCCGGTTCCGGTCGGTGGGTCGTTCGGTCCGTACCCGCCGACGCACGCGCGCACGACTACGACGTAGCCGTCGACCTCTCGGTCCCACCCGGCGTCGTCACGGCCTCCACGGTCATCAGCCGGGTGATCTCCTCTCGATCCACCTGCGAGGGCAGCCCCCACCAGTCCCGGTAGTCGTACAGCTCCCGCAGGGTGACGGCGCGTCGATTGCCGTCGGCGATCTCGATGTCGTCGACGGTGATGAGGCCGGGATGCGCCACCCCCGTCGCCTGCGCGATCTTGAACACGTCGCGACGGAGGGCTTCGATGTAGTCGGCGACGCGGTCGGCCTTGGTCGGGACGTCGAGTCCTCGGGTGAGCCAACGGTTCTGCGTCGCCACTCCGGTGGGGCACCGGTCGGTATGGCATTTCTGCGCCTGGATGCATCCGATCGAGAACATCGGTTCGCGGGCGACGTTGACCATGTCGCATCCGAGTGCCATCGCCACCACCGCGTTGTCGGGCAGGCCGAGTTTGCCGGCGCCGATGAAGGTGACGTCGTCGGTCAGGCCGGCCTCGGCGAATGTCGCGTAGACCCGCGCGAAGCCGCTGCGGAACGGAAGCGATACGGCGTCGGCGAACACCAAAGGCGCAGCGCCGGTTCCACCTTCGCCGCCATCGACGGTGACGAAGTCGACTCCGCGGTCGGTCTCGCTCATCTGGCGTGTGAGTTCGTCCCAGAAGGTCGTGTCGCCCACGGCGGACTTGATCCCCACGGGAAGTCCCGTTTCGGCTGCGAGCAGTTCGACCCAATCGAGCAGACCGTCGATGTCGTGGAATTCCGTGTGGCGCGACGGGCTCACGCAGTCCTTGCCGACGGGGATTCCACGGACCTCGGCGATCTCCGGGGTGACCTTGGCTCCGGGTAGCAATCCGCCCAGTCCGGGCTTGGCGCCCTGACTGAGTTTGATCTCCAGGGCACGCACGGGTGCCGATTCGACGACCCGCTTCAATCGTGCGAGGTCGAAGTGTCCGTCCTTGTCGCGGCAACCGAAATAGCCGGTGCCGATCTGGAAGATCAACTCTCCACCGTTGCGGTGATACGTCGTCAGGCCGCCTTCACCGGTGTTCTGCAGGCATCCGGCCGCCCCGGCACCCCGGTTGAGTGCTTCCACGGCGGCACCGGACAGCGAGCCGAAGCTCATCGCCGAGATGTTGACGAACGACTCGGGACGGAAGGCACGGGCACGTCCCCGGGCAGCGCCGAGCACCTTCGCGGACGGGATCGACACCTTTTCGCCCCCGTGAGGGGCACTCGACGGCGGCAGGTCCGAGAACGTGCGGTGCTTGATGATCGTGTACCCGTCGGTGTACTCGATGTCGTTGTCGCTGCCGAATCCGAAGGTGTTGGTGACGTTCTTCGACGAAGCGTATATCCACCGGCGCTGATCGCGGTTGAACGGCCGTTCCTCGTTGTTGTTCGTCGTGATGTACTGCCGCAGTTCGGGTCCCAGCGACTCCAGCAGATAGCGGCCGTGCCCGAGAATCGGGAAGTTGCGTAGCAGCGAATGTCGCTTCTGCACAAGATCGTAGGCACCGACAGCGGCCGCCGCAGCGGCCGGGATTCCGAGCATTTTCGACCGTCCCATTTCCCGAGAGTACGTCCGGGTGGGGCTGCGCGATGCGGGTCCGGGCGTAATCGCCGACCCGTTTCGGCAGGCAGCGGACCGGGGTACTCCTGGGCAAACCGTGCGTGGGAGAGGTGATCGAATGCTGAACCGTGACCGGCGGGCCGACTACGACGAAGGCGACCTCGAGGTCGGAGACCGGAAGAAGGCCGCAGCGGGTGTCACCGGCGTCGCCGTGGCGGTGAAGCGATCCCTCGAGCAGATGGGACTGATGCGTTCCGCCGAGACACTGCTCGAGTTGAACCAGGCCGAAGGGTTCGACTGCCCGAGCTGCGCGTGGCCCGATCCCGACCCCGGTCATCGCAAGATCGCCGAGTTCTGCGAGAACGGTGCCAAGGCCGTCGCCGAGGAGGGCACCACGCGACGCGCCGACCCCGGGTTCTTCGCGCGGTACAGCATCGCGGAACTGGCCGGGCACAGCGAGCTGTGGCTCGGCAAGCAGGGCCGCATCACGCATCCGATGGTCAAGCGGCCCGGCGCCACGCACTACACCCCGCTCGAGTGGGACGAGGCCTTCACCCTCATCGGTGAACAGCTGAAGTCGCTGGACAGCCCCGATCAGGCCACCTTCTACACGTCCGGACGGGCATCGAACGAAGCGGCCTTCGTGTACCAGCTGTTCGCGCGGGCGTTCGGGACGAACAACCTGCCCGACTGCTCGAACATGTGCCACGAGTCCACGAGCATCGCGCTGCAGGAGTCGATCGGCATCGGCAAGGCCAGCGTCACGCTCGACGATGTGCACCACGCCGAGCTGATCATCCTGCAGGGACAGAACCCCGGCACCAACCACCCGCGCATGCTCACCGCACTCGAAGAGGCCAAGCAGAACGGCGCGAAGATCCTGACGATCAACCCGCTGCGCGAAGCGGGGCTGGTCAACTTCCGGAACCCGCAGACACCGCGCGGCGTGCTCGGTCGGGGAACGGATCTGTCCGACCTGCATCTGTCGATCAAGGTGAATGGCGACCTCGCGCTGCTGCAGGCGTTCGGGTCGCTGCTCGTCGAATGGGACGCGCTCGACCACGACTTCGTGCAGAGCCACACCCGGGGATTCGACGAATGGGTCGAACACGTCCGGGACATCGACTGGGGCGAGGTGGTCGCCGCGACCGGCCTGTCGCGTCAGCAGATCACCGAGGCCGCGCAGATGGTGCGCCGCTCGAAGGCGACGGTCTTCTGCTGGGCCATGGGGATCACTCAGCACCGCAACGCGGTCGCGACCATCAAGGAGATCTGCAACCTCGCGTTCGCGCAGGGCAACATCGGCAAGCGCGGCGCGGGGTTGATGCCGGTGCGTGGTCATTCGAACGTTCAGGGCGACCGCACGATGGGGATCTGGGAACGCGCACCGCAGAGTTTCCTCGACGCGATCGAGAAGGAGTTCGGCTTCGATCCTCCTCGTGAGAACGGTTACGACACGGTCGATTCGATCAAGGCGATGCGCGACGGCAAGGTGCGGTTCTTCCTCGGCCTCGGCGGCAACTTCGTGCAGGCGGCGCCGGACACCGCCGTCACCGCCGAGGCGATGGCAGGCATCGACATGACGGTGCACATCTCGACGAAACCCAACCGCTCCCATCTGGTCTGCGGCAGAACAGCATTGATCTTCCCGACGCTCGGGCGTACCGACAAGGACGTCCAGGCCTCGGGACCGCAGTTCGTGTCGGTCGAGGACACGACGTGCGCCGTCCACGCCTCGCGGGGGCCGCTGAAGCCGCCCGGTGGGCACGTGCGTTCGGAGGTCGCGATCATCACCGGCATCGCCGAGGCCACGCTCGGCGACCGCTACGGGATCGACTGGAAGGCGATGCGCGACGACTACGCGAACATCCGCTCGCGCATCTCCCGCGTCGTCCCGGGTTGTGAAGGCTACGAGGTCAATGTCCGGCGTCCGGGAGGGTTCATCCTGCCGCATCCGCCCCGCGATACCCGAAGCTTCGAGACCGATTCGGGTAAGGCGGAATTCGCCGTTTCGCCGGTGGAGGTGGTTCAGGTCCCGCCGGGGCATCTGCTGCTGCAGACGATGCGCAGTCACGACCAGTTCAACACCACCATCTACGGCCTCAGCGACCGCTACCGCGGGATCGAGGGCGGCCGTCGCGTCGTGTTCATGCACCGGGACGACATCGCCGCACTGGGTTTCGACGACGGAGACTTCGTCGACCTGTTCACACGATGGGACGGCGACGACCGCGAACGGTGCGCCACGAGGTTCCGGATCGTCGAGTACGACCTGCCGCGGGGAAGTGCGGCCGCCTACTATCCGGAGACCAACCCTCTCGTCCCGCTCGATTCGACTGCGCTGAAGAGCAACTGCCCCACCTACAAGTCGATCGTGATCTCCCTGACGCCCGCCGGAAGTCGCGACGACGAATGCCCGGACGTGCTCGGAACCGCGCCCGTCGGGTCGGACTGGTCGCACAAGACGACCCCGGAGCCGAAGCACCTGTCCTGACCGGCGGTCAGGATGCCTCGAATGTGCCTTCGCGCAGCAGGGTCTCGGCCGTCACGAAGGCCGCAGCGCGTCGCCTCACGGTGGGCGGCGCCGGTGGGTTGCCGTTCCACTGGTCGAACAGGGTGCTCAGGCTCAACGCGATGCGCTCCGGCGACTCCCAGTGACGCCACGCATCGAAGTCTCTCGTGCGCACGAGCATCCGCGCTGTCTCGAGCGGAGTGAGTCCGGCCCGGTGATGATCGTGGGCGGCGTCGCGCAGCCACAGCCAGTAGTCGCGCAGTGCTCGGATCTCCGCCGCACCGCAGGTCGGTCCGTGTCCGGGCACGTACACCGCGGCGTCCCAGCCGAGCAGACGGTCGAGCGCCGACAACCAGTTGTCGAGCGGGCCGTGCCACAGGATCGGAGTCGAACCGATGAACAGCAGGTCGCCGGTGAAGACCACGCCGGCGTCGGGGACACGGGCGACGAGATCGCCGGCCGTGTGGCACGGCCCGAGCTGCTCGAGTTCGACCACGCGACCACCGATCTCCAGAGACAGCGAGGTCGTGAAAGTGGTGTCGGGCATCCGGGGTGTGCGACGGGGAAAGCGGGCGTCGCCGCGGACGCGCGCCATGTAGGCACCTGCCGCGCCGATCGGTCCCGGCAGCCGCCGGATCAGCGAGCCCGTGCCCGCAAGCACCGTGAGGGCGCGCGGTGGAAGATCTTCGCGCATGGCGTCCAGTGCGGCGGCGCTGGTGATGATCCGTGTGTCGGATGGCAGCGTGTCGTTGCCCCACCAGTGGTCGCCGTCGCTGTGCGTGTTCACGACATCGGTGATCGGAGCATCGGCGACGAGCGGTGTCTGCACCTCGGCGATACGTCGCGCCCACTCGACATCCCACACCGTATCGACGACCAGCGATGCCGATCCCGGGGAGACGATCAGTCCCGTGTTGGCCTCGCCCCAACCGCCCGGTGTGCGCACGAACGCCCAGACACCGTCACCGACCTGCTGTAACCCGCTCATATCGTCCTTCCCGCCCGCCACCCTACCGACGTCCGTTTCCCGGATGTTCGGCTCGGGTAGCCCACGGGCAACCGTCCTCGACAGGAGCCGATACGACATGAGACTCAGCACCGTGCTCGCGACCGCCGCTGCTACGACGACCACCGCGCTCGTCGGATCGATCGCCTCCCAGGACACGAACTCCCGGTGGTACCGCAAGCTGCGCAAGCCGGGTTTCCAGCCCCCGGCCGTAGCGTTTCCGATCGTGTGGACCGCGCTGTATGCCGATATCGCAGTGACCTCGGCCGCCGCGATCGACGAGTACACCGAGGCCGACGACGACACGGGACGTCGCAATTACATCGCTGCGCTCGCCACGAATCTCGTCCTCAACGCGTCGTGGTCGTGGGTGTTCTTCAAGTGGCATCGGCTGATGCCTGCCACTGTGGTGGCCGCACTGCTCGCCGCCAGCACCGCAGATCTGACCCGCCGGACGGCCGCGGCGAATCCGGCTGCGGGTGCCGCGCTGGTTCCGTACTCGGCGTGGACGGCGTTCGCCACACTGCTGACCGGACGGATCACACAGCTCAATCGCTGATCCGCCGATGTCGCGGAGGGCAATGAGACCGTTCTTCGCAATCTGTCTCATCTGTGCGACCGTCGGTACATGACCGTTGCAACGGGGGCGTCGGAACAGCAAGTGCAGGAACTCGGGGCGTCACCGTGGGACTCCCAGCACCGGGAGTTCGACTACGACCTGGACGACATCGAGGGCGCGATCCCCGGGGGCTTACGGGGCGCGCTCTACCGGATCGGGCCCGGCCGTCTCGACGTCGACGGTCATCCCCTGAGTCATATCTTCGACGGTGACGGCATGGTCTCCCGCATCGACATCGGGCCGGAGGGGGTCCACTACCGGAATCGGTACGTGCGGACGAAGAGCTTCGCAAGGACGAACGAGACACGTCGTCCGGCAAAAGGATTCAGTACACAGAGGATCGGCGGGTCGCTCGCCAACGCGCTGAGGTTCCCTGAGAATCTCGCGAACACGAGTGTGTTGTTGCACGACGACGTGCTCTACGCCCTCTGGGAAGGGGGGACGACCGCACCGGCTCGACGCCGAGACCCTGCAGACCTATGGGCCCGAATCCTTCGGTGGTGCGTTGAAGCGCCTCGGAGCGTTCTCCGCGCATCCGAAGACCCGCCCCGCGACAGGTGAGGTGTTCAACTCCGGGCTCGACTTCTTCCTGCGACCGATGATCCGCTGCTATCGACTCGATCGCGGCCGTCGGCTGCACGGACTCGCGACCGTCCCGATTCCGAAGCTCGGATTCGTCCACGACTTCGCGCTGACCGAACGCCACCTGATGTTCGTACTCGGACCGTTGGTGGTCCGGAATCCGATCCCGGTTGCTCTGGGTCTGCGTCCCTTCGACGACGCGTTGTCCTATCGGCCGGAACTCGGCACCACCATCGTCCTGGTCCCGCGCGACGGCGGTAGGCCGACCCACCGTCGAACACGATGCGCTGTTCCATTTCCACGTCACCAATGCCCACGAAGACGGGGACCGCACCGTCGTCGAACTCGTCGCACACGATCCCGCCGATGGCTGGGAAGGGTGGAACAGGCACGCAACTATCGCGAGTCCGCCGGGCCGGCCTTCGGGGGCACCCTCACCCGGCTGTCGGTCGACCGGCGGACCCGCCGCGTCACCACCACCATCGAACTCGACGATCACGGATGTGAGTTCCCCCAGCTCGACCAGCGGTTCGCTACCACCGAGCATCGCTACAGCTACACGGCGTCGGCATCGGTCCCGGGAGGCGATCCCGACTCGGTCACCACGATCGATCATCGCTCCGGAGCCGTGAGCCGATACACGGCCGACGCCGGCGACACCGTCTGCGAACCGCTCTTCGCGCCGGCTGCGACGCCGAGGGCGACGGCTGGTTGCTGACACTCGAGCACCCGCCCGCGCGCAGGGCCAGCAGACTCGTCGTTCTGCGCGCCGATCGACCGGGCGACGGGCCGGTCGCGGCGGTGAACCTGCAGCACCACGTGCCGATGACCTTCCATGGGGCCTTCCGGCCGGGGTCCGGCCTCCGGCGTTGATCTCTCGGCTGTGGCGGCTCGGACTGTCGAGAAGCCTCACAGCCTCTCTCCGTTTGGGCGTCCCAGGTGGGCGGGTATCACCCCCTACAAATATGTTGCACTTATAAGTGAAAGTGACTACGGTCGGAGTGGATGCAGGAGGTGTGAGCGATGGACGCAGTGATCGATCGCGGCGTGGGAAAGACGACACTGACGGTGACATCGGATCAGGTGTCGCAGGCCGGAGCGTTCAACCCTGCGGATCTGCTGTCGGTGGTTCCCGCCGAGCTGGCCGCAATCCTCACCGAAGTTGTGCAGATCGTCGCTGCGGGTGGCACGGTAACCATCGGTTCGATGCCGGATGAGCTGACCACTACATCAGCGGCGGATCTACTCGGCATCTCTCGCCCGACGCTGATGAAACTGATCCGCGAAGGGCAGATCCCAGGACACAAGGTCGGGACCCACACGCGACTCCATACTGCGGACGTCCTCGCCTACAGGGATCGGCTGCGCGAGCAACAAAGGGTCGCATTGCAGGATCTGCGCGACTTCGAAGAAGCCGAGGGACTGGATTACTGACAGTCGGGAGGCTCGTATGTGTATGTGGCGGTAGGGAGCCTATTGTCACACGCGTGAGTTCACGAGTGCCGAACGTGCTGCCGGACGCGAACGTACTGTATTCGCGGACTTTGAGGGACTGGCTCTGCCTGCTGGCCAACAGGTCCGGTCCGCCATTGTTCCACCTGCGTTGGACCGAGGACATTCTTGCGGAGCTGGTATATCACCTGCGCAAGAAGCACCCGCACTTCTCCGATCGTCAGATCGGGGGAGTGCGGGACAACATCGTCAGAGTGGCCGTACACGGCCGAATCAAGGGATACGAAATCGATCCGGGTCTGGCATATACAGACGAGTACGACGCGCACTTGCATGCCGCTGCCGAACATGGTGACGTCCAATATGTCATCACCAGCGACAATGGATTTCACGACTTTGCGGTAGCTCATGACGAATTTCTCGGCTATGAGGTCTATACCCCGGACGACTTCCTGATGCTCGTCCACCGGGACGCAATCTCCACTGTCCGTGAAGCCCTGCTCGAACAGATCGCCTATCACCGCAGACTCGGTCGACCGTTCAACCTGGTGGCTCGTCTCGAAGACGCACAGGCTCCCAACTTCGCCGCCGCGATCCGCAAAATGATGCAAGCACCGGCGGTGGCTCGAGCCCTCTCGTGTGTCCCCGAAGGTACCTGAGACGACACGGCTGATCCTGATCGATTCTCACAGCCGCTACCGCGGTGCAAACCGGTGATGGGCGATGATGGAGCCATGTTGGAAACACCCGTCGTCATCGGTATCGGATCGATCTGCGTGGGGTTCGTCTTCTTCATGCTCGCCGCGACGGGCACGCGATCGCGCTGGGACAAGAAGATCACCATCACGCTCTTCGCGATCGCCATCGTCTTCATGACGATCATCCCGGTCATCGGGGCGGTTGGGTTCGCGGCCTGACACTCCACGACGTCGCGGTGGAAGTGCTCGCACACCGCGCATCACCGTGGGAGTATCCACCGCAGGAAACCGAACAGGGAGGTCCCGGTGGGCGGCGTCAGCGGTGAATTGAAAGACGAACTGGCGAAGCGTCTTTCGTCGGTTCTCGGCGGTACGTGGACGCTGCGGCGCATCGAGCGGCTCACCGGGGGTGCGAGCCGGGAGACGTGGGCGTTCACCGCGGCGTCGGACACCGGCACCGTCCGGGAGTTGATCTTGCGCCGCGATCCGCCGGGTCGCGAGGACACCCACCGGATCGCGATGGAAGCGGCGTCGTTCGACGAAGCGGCGCGCGTCGGGGTGCCCGTGCCCGACATCATCGACCGCAGTGGCGACGAGCCGCGCCCCGGAATCGGCGCCTATCTCGTGATGTCACGGGTGCCCGGTGAGGCGCTCCCGCAGAAATTGTTGCGCGACGAGAATCTGGCCGACGTCCGGGCCACGCTGCCCTACGAACTCGGGCGCATCCTGGCGAAGATCCACCGCATGGACATCGGGGCCGTACCGAACCTCCCCGAGTACGACCCGCTGACCTTCCTGCTCGACGAGTACGTCGCCACCGGCGCGCCCGTGCCGGCACTCGAGGCGGCGTTCGCCTGGCTGACCGGCAATCGCCCAGCGGCAACCGGAAAGACATTCGTCCACGGCGACTTCCGCAACGGCAATCTGCTCGTCGACCCGGTCGGGGTGCGCGGGGTACTCGACTGGGAACTGGCGCACGTCGGTGATCCGATGGAGGACCTCGGGTGGCTGTGCACCAGGGCGTGGCGTTTCGGGTCACCCCACCCTGTCGGTGGGTTCGGGTCCCGCGACGACCTGTTCCGCGGTTACGCCGACGAATCGGGACAGAACCCCGATCCCGACGTCGTTCGGTGGTGGGAGGTCTACGGATCGCTGCGGTGGGCGGTGATCTGCCGGATGCAGGCCGCCGCGGCGTCGTCGGGAGGCGACAACACCCTCGAACTGCTGGCCATCGGTCGCCGCGTCGCCGAGTGCGAACACGATCTGCTGGATCTGCTCGGCGTTCCTCCCCACGACGACGCGGAGACCGCTCCCGTTGCGGATCTCCTCGGGACGCCGCCTGTGGAGGAGTTGCTCGGCGCCGTCCGGGAATTCGTGCTGGAAGTCGGGTCGGGTGCCGACGCGAAGACCCGGTACCGCAGCAGGGTCGCGGCGCACGTACTCGGCATCGCCGCGCGGGAGGCCGCCGTCGCGCCGGCGGTGCGGGAGATCTACCGGGTGCGGCTCGCCGGTCTCGGCTACCGCTCGGAGACGGAGCTCGCCCTGGGAGTGCGGGCAGGACGAGATCACCTCGACGACCCGCAGGTCGCCGAGGTGATCAGGGGGTTCGCCGCGAACCGGCTGAAGGTTGCGAACCCGAAATATCGATGACGGATCAGTGTGTGCCGGCGGCCTCCGCGCCGATGCCGGTCTCCGCGCGTACGAGCATCTCGGCGAACTTCTCGTCCTCGAGGCGGCCACGTCCCCGACGCTTCTCGCCGACGATCGAACCGATCATGCAGGCGGCGATGCCGAGCGGCATGGTGACGATCACCGGAAGCTGGATGGTCAGGGGAGCGGGACCGCTGCCCATCCACAGCGCTTCGGTGAACATCAGGCTCACGATCGTCGAGACGAGGCCGGTGAGCACACCCCACACCGCGCCGGTGGCGTTGAACCGCCGCCAGTTCAGGCTCAGCACGAGGGCGGGCAGGTGTGCGCTGCCGGCCACCATGAACGCCATGCCCATGAAGAAGGTGATGTTGGTGTCGTCACCGATGAGCATGGCCAGGCCGATCGCGATGACGCTGAAGGTCACCGCTCCGTAGCGGGCGATGCGGGCCTGCGCGTCGTCTTCTCGGGCCTGGTCGTCCGCATCGAGGTGCTCGATCGGTTCCTTCCGGGTGAGGGCGGGCCACACGTCGCGGGCGAAGGTGCCCGCCGCGGAGATCACGACACCGGCGACGACCGCGACGATGGACGCGAATGCCACGGCCGCGACCAGCGCCAGGGCCACCGATCCACCGACGGTGCCCACGCCACCACCGAGTTCGGTGACGAGGACCGGTGCGGCGAGATTTCCGCCCGGGCCGACGAGGTCCGTTCCGTCCGGGCCGAGCAGTGCCGCGGCGCCGAAGCCCATCACGATGACGACCAGGTAGAACAGGCTGCACAGTGCGACGGTCCAGCCGAGCGAACGACGTGCCGTGGTGGCCTCGGGAACGGTGAAGAACCGGATGAGGATGTGTGCCATGCCTGCGGTGCCCAGGGCGAATGCGAGAGCGTAGGAGACGAGGTTGATCGCGCTCGTCTGCCCGAAGATCAGACCGGGCGACAGGATCGCGTCACCTGCCACGGCGTTGTCTGTGGCTGCATCGAGGACCTTCGGGAAGGCGAAGCCGAACTGCGCCAGAATGCCGAAGCACACGATGATCGCGAGCACCGACAGGATCGTCGACTTGATGACCTGCACCCAGGTGGTGGCAAGCATGCCGCCGACGAAGACGTAGACGCCCATGAGCGATCCGGCGACGACCACCGACAGCCAGAACGGGATGCCGGAGACGGATTCGAGGAGCACGCCCGCGGCGACGAGCTGGGCGAGCAGCACGAAGGTGCCGGTGGCGATGGTGCTCAGCGCGACCGCGACCCGCACATTGCGGGAGTCGGTCCGGAAGACGAGGACGTCGGCGAGGGTGTACTTGCCGAGATTGCGCATCTTCTCCGCGAGGAGGAACAGGACCGGCAGGAACGAGATGACGGACGTGAACAGGATGACCGTTCCGTCGACGCCCTTCGAGAAGATCAGGCCGGTGGTGCCGAGGAAGCTGCCGGCGGAGATGAACTCGCCGGCGATGGCGAATCCGTTCTGCCAGCTCGAGATCGAGCGACCGGCGGCGAAGAAGCCGTCGGCGCTCTTTGCGCGTCGGGACGCAGCGAAGGTCACCCACAGGGTCAGCGAGATGACGGCGCTGCAGATCGCGATGGCGAGATGGTCGGCGTCGCCGCTCATGATTCGATCTCCTCGGATGCGGGACGGTTCTGCTCGACGGCCGCGACGGCGTCGTCGACGGCGGGTCCGATATAGGTGCGGGAGAGGCGGAAGTACGCCCAGACCAGCACCCAGGTGCCTGCGAACTGTGAGAACACGACCCACAGCGACAGCGGGATGCCGAAGACGGAATTGGTTCCCAGCCGCTCGGGGAATCCGATGAACGCGATCAGGAAGGTCGCGAACAGCACGACGGTGATACCGCCGAGGGTGTTCGTGACCCGACTGCGGCGGCGACGCAGTTCCGCGACTTCGGGAAGGTGGAGCATCCTCGTCCAGACGAGCTCGTCCTTCGGGGATGTCGCGTTGTCGCCGGCGACGGTGTCGGTCATGCCCGCACCGCCGCACCGCGGGCGCTGTCGAGCGCGAAGAGGTTCTCGTCCCAGCCGGCCTCGAGCGGGCCGAAGAAGTGGAAACGCACCTGCTTGACCTTGTAGAGCCAGCGACCGCCGATCTTGACGAGCTGATCGTTGTAGCGCCCGGCTGCGATGGCCGGGGCGCCGTCGGTGACGCACGGCTGCCACAGGAACGAACGCACCGTGGCGCGGTCACCGTCGAGGTCGATCTCGAGGTTCGTGATGAAGTGCCAGAAGGAGGTCAGGCCGCCGTCGGCCAGTCCTGCGAAGAAGGAGCGCATCTCCGCCTTGCCCCGGGGATGGGACAGACCGTCGAATTCGCCGTCGTCGGTGAACAGATCCATCAGGGCATCCCAGTTGCCGTCGTCGAGGTGGCGGCAGTATTGCGCGTCGAGCCGGCGGATCGCCTCGAGGTCTTCGAGACGGGTGATGCGTTCGAGAAGGGAGGGTTCGAGCTGGGGGTTGGACACAGAAGATCCTCCGAAGTCCGTTATTAACGACCGTTCATGTGAGCTGGACCATAACAAGCGCGAAGATCTGCGTCAACGGGAAGGTTGTTGCTGGTCGGCGCCCCTCGTGCTTACTGTGCAGGGATGAACAGCCGGTCGAACGGTACGTCCTCGTCCATTCGCGAACGGATTCTCGAGACCGCACTCGACGAGTTCTACGAGTGTGGCTTTCACGGCGCGACGATGCGCAACATCGCCAACTCCGCAGGTTGCAGCGCTGCCAACGTCTACAACCATTTCGAGAACAAGTCGGAACTGCTCGTGGAGATTCTGCGTCGCGCGAGCGACGAGCAGTTCACGGCGACCCGCAACGCTCTGCGGAAGGTCGGCGACGATCCCGCCGAGCGGTGGCGCGCGGCCGTGGCCGCCCACGCGCTGTACACCGCGCGGAATCCGCGTGCGTGCCTGGTGGCGAACTCCGAGTTGCGCTATCTCGGCCGGCTCGACCGCACGCGCGTGGTCGGTTCCCGCGACGCGCAGGAACAGTTGTTCGTCGACATCGCAGAAGACGGTGTGTCCCAAGGGATCTTCTCCCTCGAGCGGGTGCATCAGGGCGTCACCGCGGTGCTGACGATGTGCGCCGGCATCCCCCTGTGGTTCCGGGAGGACGGTCCGCTCACGGCCCAGGAGGTCGCCGACGACTTCGCCGGATACGCGCTCAATCTGGTCGGATATTCGCGCTGAGCCGTTGACGGGCTCGGGGTGCCGTGCTGTACTGGGGTGAACAAGCGTTAATGACCTACTCCGGTCCATCGAAGGAGTGCACCCCCATGACCCACCGCCCCTCGCAGCCGCGTACCGACTCGCCGCGCTATCTCACCGAGGAACGACTCGCGATCCGCGACCTCGCCCGCGACTTCGCGATGACGAAGGTGCTGCCCGTCGCCAACGAGCTCGACCCCGTCCAGGGCACGATCCCCGACTCCCTCAAGAAGGAGATGGCCGAGATCGGCTTCTTCGGGATCATGATCCCCGAGGAGCACGGCGGTCTCGGACTCGGAGTGTTCGAGTACTGCCTCGTCGCCGAGGAACTCTCGCGGGCCTGGATGAGCGTCTCGGGTCTGCTCGCCCGCGGCAACGGCATGGGCGGCGGCTTCACGCCCGAACAGGAGGCGGCGCTGCTGCCCAAGGTCGCGCGCGGTGAGTATCTCGGTGCATACGCGCTGTCGGAGGCCGAGGCCGGATCCGACGTCGCCAACATCTCGTGCCGCGCCGTGCGCGACGGCGACGACTGGGTCGTCAACGGCACCAAGATGTGGTGCACCTACGCCGACGAGGCCGACTATCTCGTGCTCTTCGCCCGCACCGATCCGAACAAGGATCCGGCCAAGCCACACCGCGGGATCAGCGCCTTCCTCGTCGAGAAGGAACGCGGCGTGTTCCCCGAGGGCATCTCGGGCACCAAGGTCCGCAAGATCGGCTACTTCGGCTGGAGCACCTGGGAGCTGTCGTTCGACGACTTCCGCATCCCGGCCGACACGATGCTCGGCGAGGAGGGCAAGGGCTTCTATCTCGCCGTCTCCGGTCTCGAAGTGGGCCGTGCCCACACCGCCGCCCGCGCCATCGGTCTCGCCCGCGCCGCGCTCGAGGATTCCATCGAGTACGTGCACACCCGGCGGCAGTTCGGCCGTCCCATCGGCGACTTCCAGCACCTGCGCTTCAAGATCGCGAAGATGGCCGCCGACATCGAGGCCGCGCGCCAGCTGATGTATTCGGTGGCCACCGACATCGACACCGGCCGCCGCTGTTCGCTCGAGGCGTCGATGTGCAAGCTCGTCGCCACCGAGATGGCCGAGCAGGTCACCAGCGAAGCCGTGCAGATCCACGGCGGTGCCGGTTACACCACCGACTTCCAGGTCGAGCGCCACTGGCGCGACGCGCGTCTGACGAAGATCTTCGAGGGCACCAGCGAGATCCAGATGCGGATCATCTCCGACGAACTCCTGGGAAGGCCCGAATCGGCATGAGCGCACACACCACCACCCGACCGCTCACCGTGGGAGACCGGGTCACCTCCGAACCTCGTGCCGTGGCCGACGTCCTGACCGCCGCCGGTTCCGTCGCGCCGGCCGGCTCACCCGTCCTCGGTGCCCTCGCCGTCGCGTCGCTCGTCCCACCCGTGCCGGGTGGCGTTCCGTCCGGATTCGACTGGCACGCACATGATCCGGTCTCCGCATCGGACGTCGTCTCGGCGGACGCCGTGCTCACCCGCGTGTCCGGCCGGACGGTACGCCGCTTCGTCCGGCTCGTGGACGCCACCGGTACGGTGCGCGAATCCGGAACCGAGACCTGGTCCTTCGGCGACGAACTGCCGACGGTTCCCGAGTTGGACTTCTGCACTCCCGCCTGGGGCGGCTTGCTGGCCGAGAGTCTCTCCGAGGATCGGGAATTCACCGCGGCGCTGTCCACCTGGGACGGCACCATCGGGTTGCGCAGCGGCGAGACCGAACTGCACCTGCGCATCTACAAGGGCCGCATCGTCGACGTCACCCGGCGCACCCCGCACGGCGCGACGTTCACCTTCGTCGCACCCGACCACGCCTGGGCCGGCCTCGTCCTGTCCGAGGAGAACGACTTCATGCGCCGCGCCATCCGCGGTGAGTTCTCGTCCACCGGAGACGGATACGAGTACCTGCGCCTGACCAAGCCGCTCAACACGATCATCGGGCACGCCCGTGCCCTCGCCCGGAAGGCCCGCTCATGATCGAGGCCCGCTACCTGGAGATCGGCGGAGCGCTCGGCTTCGTCGAGATCGTCACGCCCGACGCGCATTCCGGTAACGGGGTCGACGCGGCGGAACTGCCCACGGTCCTGTGCCTCCACACCGCCGGCCAGAGCGGGGTGCAGTGGCGTCATGTCGCTCGCGCGCTCGCCGAACGCGGTTACCGCGTCGTGGTACCCGATCTGCCCGGGCACGGCCGTTCCGAACCCGCCCCCGGTGGTCCCGTCACGAGTCTCGTCGCCTACGGCGACTGGCTGTGCGCGATGCTCGACGCGCTCGGCATCGACCGGCCGTTCGTCATGGGCTGCTCGATCGGCGGCAAGCTCACTCTCGAGCTCGCGACCCGCCCGGACCGTCCGCTGTCCGGCGCCGTGGCCATGGAAGCCGAGGCCGGCCCGGGGCGTGTCAACGTCGCCGGATTGCGCCGCGAACTCGAGGACGTCGCCGGTCCGTCGCGTTCCGAGCGCACCTATCTGGGAACTCTTGCATCCGTGGGCCGTTCGGTCCCGGAATCGAAGGCGCACACGATCGCGCTCATGCACAAGCGGGAGGATCCGGAGATCTCGTCGTCGGATCTCATCGGGTGGGGAACCCACGATGTGCGCGACCGGCTCGACCAGGTGGCCGCACCGATCCACCTCGTCGCCGGTGTCGACGACCCGTGGATCGACCCTGATGCTGTGGCACAGGCCGCGGACGCGATCAACGACGTTCTTCCCGGACAAGCCCGCTTCACGGCACTGGCCGGCATCGGGCACTATCCGATGGAGGAGATCGACGACTTCGCCGCACTCGCCGACACCTGGATCGGTGAGCTGCGCCGGGCCGGCATCCCCGAGGAGGCAGCGCTGTGACCACCACCCGACTCGACACCCTGCCTGCCATGCTCGACGGGCTCGCCGCCGCGAATCCGGACGCACCGATCGTCTACGACATCGTCGACGACGCGGCGGTGGCCCGCAGTCGCGGAGAGTTCCGCGACCGCGTCGCAGCCGTGCGAGGCGAACTCGAACAGATCGGCCTGAGCGCCGGTCGATGCGTCGCCGTGATGCTGCCGAACTGGTCCGATGCCATCGTGTGGCAGTTCGCGGCCTCCGCGCTCGGTGCGCACGTCATCGGCGTCAACACCCGTTACAACACCCGCGAGGTCGCCCACATCCTCACCGCGGCGCGACCTGCCGTCGTCGCGGTGCCGGCCGCCTTCCACGGACTCGACCTGTTCGGCCGGCTCACGGAGGCCGCGGAGTCCGTGTCCGAGGTGGACACCCCGGTGGTCGCGGTGGTGCCCGGACCGGCGAACGCGTCGGCGTCCCCGGCCGATTTCGACCTCGGTGGAGGGGCCTGGATCGCGGGTAGCGGCGACACCCGTGGTGCGACGGCGCCCGAGACGCCCGACACCGCGACGCTCACCCCGGCGGGTGCCGACGACGATCCCGAGGACCGGATCGCAGTGGCGTTCACGACGTCCGGTTCCACCGGCGTGCCCAAGCTGGCCGCGCACCGCGACAGCGCGATCGTCCGCCACGGTCGCGCCGACGCCGCGGTCATGAAGGTCACCGACGGTGATGTCGCGCTGTGCGTGCTTCCCGTCTCGGGGGTATTCGGTTTCAGCACCGCGATGGCTGCCCTCGCCGGTGGTGGAGCACTGCTCATGGAGACCGTCTTCGACCCGGCGGCCGTGCTGCGCCGCATGCGGGAGGTGAAGGTCACCCATGCGGTGGGCGCCGACGACCTGTTCGGCCGCCTCTACGACGCCTGGCACGAGGGTGACGGCGTCGATCTGTCGTCGCTGCGCTGGGTGGGCATCGCCGACTTCCTCGGCCGCTCCCACGAGATCGCCCGCTGGTTGCGCGACGAGTTCGGCACCCACACCTCCGGTGTGTTCGGCTCGTCGGAAGTGTTCGCCCTCGCGATGCTGTGGAACGCCGACGATCCGGAGTCGGTGCGATGGAACGGTGGCGGTCGCGCGGTCGACACCGCGATCGAACTGCGGGTCGCCGATCCATACGACGACCGGGTCCTGCCGGCCGGAGAACAAGGCGAGTTGCAGTTCCGCGGTCCGAACGTCGTCGACGCTTATCTCGGCAACCCCGACGCTGCGGCGCGCGCGTTCACCGCGGACGGATGGTTCCGCAGCGGCGACCTCGCGGTCGATCTCGGTGACGGAGGTTATCGCTACGTCTGCCGGATGGGCGACGTGCTGCGCCTGCGTGGCTTCCTCGTCGACCCCGCCGAAATCGAGGTGCGGCTGGCCGAACACCCGGGCGTGGGCACCGCCAAGGTCGTCGGTCTGACCGGTGAGGGCGGCTACACGGAGGCGGTCGGCTTCGTCGTGCCGACACCCGACGCTCCGGCCGGCACCACCGCCGACGCATTGAAGGCGTGGTGCCGCAAGACCCTCGCAGCGTTCAAGGTGCCCACGGCGATCCACATCATCGAGCGGATGCCCACGACGGTCGGCGGTAACGGTTCCAAGATCCGTGCCGTCGAGCTGCGCGAATGGGCCCGGGAGTGGGCCGGTAGCGAGCGCGACTTCCGAAGCGTCTGAACGACCCCCGTGCCGGTACCGGGTGGATCCGGGCCGACGGAGGCGAGCGATCAGCTGTCCGAGCTCCCCGGTGTCCGGTAGCTCGCCTCGCGCCGCGCGGCCTCGTCGACCTGTTCGGGCGTGAGCAGGGCGATCGGCGTGGACCGCGCGGCACCGGACGCGATGGTGCGGAGTTCGAGTGTCGCGGCCGCGATCTCGTCGGGCACTTCGCCGAGCACGTACAGGTCGTGGCCACCGAGTGCGAAGTGCACCGAATCGACCGTCCCACCCACGCTTTCGACCATCCGGACGATGGCGTCGCGCCGGGACGTGCCACCGTCCGTGAGCAGACCGCGGGCGCCGTCCGCGGTGTAGTTCACCTGCCAGAGATATCGCGGCATGATCGTCTCCTTCTCGGGGATGTCGACCTCCATGGTCGGTCCACCTCGCGTCGTTGCGGACGGTTTCGCCGGTAATCGAGGCATAGTCTCGATTTGGAAGAGCGCATCCGCCGCATCGAAAGGGAGTGCCGTGCCGAAACGACCGATGCCCGAGGCCGTCGCAGAATTCCTCGCGCAGCCCAACTACGCCACGATCAGTTCCCTGCGCCCGGATGGGCAGCCGGTCTCCGTTCCGACCTGGTACGTCGCCGAGGACGGCCGCATCCTCGTCAACATGGACTCCGGGCGCAAGCGCCTCGAATACCTGCGGAACGATCCGCGGGTCAGTGTGTCGGCGATGGATCCGCAGGATTGGGTCACGCATGTGAGCATCCAGGGACGGGTCGTCGAATTCGCCGACGATCCGTCCCTGGAGGACATCGACCGGATCGCTCGCCACTACACGGGCAAGCCGTACCACGCGCGGGACGGCAAGCGCGTGAACGCGTGGATCGAGATCGATCGCTGGCACGCATGGGGTCGTCTGCGTGATGCCTGAGGCGGGACGGCGGAAGGCCGGTGGTCAGAGGACGCCGGCCTTCTTCGCGACGCTGCGCACCTGGAACGCCAGGATGATGAGCAGCACGCCGAACAGGATCGCGTAGATGCCGAGCAGAACGATCAGACTCAGGATGCCCTCGCCGGGGAAGATCAGCAGCACGATGCCGAACAGGACGGCGACGACGCCCGCGAGCACCGACCACACCCACCCGGAGCCGGGGACCTTCCGGAAGCGGAGGCCACCGACGATGCCGGTGATGCCGAACAGGATGGCGTAGAACGCGATGATGTACAGCAGTGCGAGTGCGGTGATGCCGGGCCAGAACAGCGCGACGAGACCGGCGAGGACGGAGACGACGCCCATGGCGAGCCACCAGCCCCAGCCCTCGGGCTTGTCGCGGATCGACTGGACGACCAGCACGATGCCGTCGATGATGGCGTAGGCCGCGAAGACGACCACCAGAGCCCAGACGGTGATGCCGGGCCAGACGAGGGCGACGACACCGAAGAGAACGGCGAGGATGCCGCGCAGCAGCACCACCCACCAGATCTGCTTCAGCAGTGATCGGAACGGATCGTTGGAAGAAACCGAGCTCGTGGACATGACGGCTCCTGGCGTGTGATGTGATCTTGTAGCCCAGAGGATAAGCGCGGTTGTGGTGCTGCGCGTGCCGAATCGAACCCGAGGTTACGCTCGGGAACGTGGCCGGGGTGAGGATCGGGATATCGGGATGGCGCTATCCGGGCTGGCGCGGAGACTTCTACCCGGAAGGGCTCGTCCAGCGCCGCGAACTCGAATACGCCGCCCACCGGTTCGGATCGATCGAGATCAACGGCTCCTTCTACTCGCTGCAGCGCCCGAGCAGTTATCTCGCGTGGCGGGACGCCGCACCGGACGACTTCGTCTTCGCCGTCAAGGGCGGGCGGTTCGTCACCCACATGAAACGGCTCTCGGGTGTCGACGACGCACTCGCGAACTTCTTCGCCTCCGGTGTGCTCGCGCTCGGCCCGAAACTCGGACCGGTGCTGTGGCAGCTCCCGCCGACCCTCGGTTTCGAGGAGGACAGGCTCGCGGAGTTCTTCGCCCGGTTGCCGCGGACCACGACGGCCGCGGCCGAACTCGCCCGTCGCCACACCGACAAGCTCGCCGACGACCGGGTGTGGGTGGAGGTGGACGCCGAGCGTCCGCTGCGTCATGCCGTCGAGGTGCGGCACCCCGACCTCGCGAGCCCGGAGGCCGTGGAGTTGCTGCGTACGCACGACATCGGGCTCGTCGTCGCCGACACGGCCGGAAAGTTCCCGTTCCTCACCGAGGTCACGAGCGATTTCGTCTATGTGCGGATGCACGGAGACAAGGAGTTGTACGCGAGCGGGTACACCGCCGAGGTTCTCGACGTGTGGGCCGAGAGGATCCGCGGGTGGCTGGGCGACGGCAGGGACGTCTACGTCTACTTCGACAACGACATGAAAGGCTGTGCCCCGCACGACGCGCTCGCGTTGCAGGAACGCCTGTGACCGGGCGTCCACGAGGAGGACAGGAGATCGCTGTGTGGCCCGACCACTGGCCGAGAACGCCGCGGGAGATCGCGGCGGCCACCGCCGATGCGCTCGCCGCCGTCCGCAGCGAGTCGGCCGAGCCCTTCGACGAGGCGGTCGCGGTGCTGGCGGACCTGCCCTACGAGCAGGTCACGGCCGTGCACGCGGGCATGGTCCGGGAGTTGCTCGAAGAACTGCATCCCGACGGACTGGCCGGTGAGGACGTGCAGGCGGTGCTCGAACGCTCCGTCCGCTCCGGACTGCGATGGGTGCCGTCGCTCGAACCCGATGCCGTCGTCGCCGTGCTCACGGGTGCGCTCGGTGTGTCCGATCCCGACGCCGGACGTCCGAGGATCCGTCCCGAGCAGTATCTGGCGGCCGGGTTGCTCGTGGTGGCCGACCTCGTCGCTGCGCGCCGCGTGGCTCCCGAGGCGTACCTGCGCCGCGCCGTGAGCGAGATCGAACGGGCCGAGACGCACGAGATGCCCTGACCGTCGTCGGGGTTCAGTTCGGGTAGTGGTTCTCGACGTTGCGGACGACTCTGCGCAACAGGTCGGACAGGGTCTGAAGTTCGTCGTCGCCGAGCCCTTCGAGCATCTGTTTCTCGCGTGCCAGTCGCCGGGGGAACTCTGCCTCGACCAGTGCGCGGCCTTCGTCGGTGAGGGTGAGCAGCACGACGCGGCCGTCGCGCTCGAGTCGTGTGCGTTCGACGAGACCGAGTGTGGCGAGTCGCTCGGTGTGCTTCGTGGTGGACGCACCGGAGATGCCCGTGATCGAGGTGACCTCGCTGGCACGTAACGGATGGTCGCTGCGGGCGAGCGCGCTGAGCACCTCGAACTCGCTGCGGCTGATGCCGCTCGGTTCGAGTTCCCGATCGAAACAGGTGAGTGCGAGCGACCCGATGCGGGTGATGCGGCCGATCACGTCGATGGGGCGGAGGTCGAGGTCGGGGTAGTGAGCGGTCCATCCGAGACGTACGCGATCGACGTAATCGGGCTGGGGTGTCTCGGAGGGCATGTGGCAAGTCTAACGGCCGCGGACAAACAATTTCATAGATATTTTACTGGTGAAGTAATAAAGTGGACGGATGCTCGACCGCCGACTCGACGACCGCCCTCAGCTCCGTCACGCCCGGGGAGCGCTCGCGCATCCACTGTCGGTGAGTGCGTGGAAGGACGCCCTCGAGGTGCGTCACGGCGACCCGACCGTGGCCGTCGCGCTCCGTGTGGGGTTCGCGACGATGCTCGCTCTCGTCGGCGGTGGTCTGCTCGGTTACGCGCAGATGGCCGGTTTCGCCGCCCTCGGCGCACTCACGAGTGCCTTCCTGAGATACGAGCCGTATCGGCGTCTCGCGGTGCGACTTCCGTGGGTCGGTCTCGGCATCGTCGGGTACACCGCGTTCGGTGCTGCGCTCGGCGCGATGGGTGCTCCACTGTGGGTGCAGATCGTCGTGCTCTCAGTGGGTTCGGCCGTCGCGTACTGGGTGTTCACGGCCTTCTCCCTCATGGGCCCCGGCCCGGTGATCCTCATCTTCGCGGCCGCCGGCGCCGCCGGTTTCTCCGACGGATGGGGAGATGCGGGCCTGGTCACCGCCGCTGTGGCGATCGGTGCGCTGCTCGGATACGTCGTGGCGATGCTGCCCGCGCTCTCCCATCCCCACACGCCCGCTCGTCTCGCGGTCGCGCGTGCCCTCGCGTCGGTCTCCGCCGTCGAAACTCGCGGTGCGGAAGCCGTTCCCGTAGCGCGGCAGAGCATCCGGAAGGCGCGCGAGACCGTCGCACTCAACGCTCCGCGGCGTCCGGACGCCCATGTCCACGAACTGGTCGCCCTGCTCGACGCGGCCGAGACGGTGCTCGACAGCGGACCGCACGACACCTTCCGCGCGCGCCGCGACGACTTCACCCGATTCGAGTCGGAACTTCGGAAAGCACGGCGCGACATCGAGATTCCACGCGTCGATGTCGAGGGTCGGCCGGTGCTGCCGACGCCGCCCGGCTTCGTCCGTGAAGGATGTGGTCGTCTGCTCGACCGCCTCGTGCTGATCGGAGCGGCCCGGATCTTCGTGGCGTCGTTGCTCGCCGCGTCGCTCGCCGCACTGATCGGGCTCGACCATCCGTTGTGGGCTGCGATGGGTGCCCTGGCGGCGCTGCAAGGACTGAACTACCGCAACACCGTTCAGCGCGGCATCCAGCGTCTGATCGGAAATGTCGGCGGTGCGATGATCGCTGCCGTGCTGCTCGCGCTCGATCCGGGCTACTGGCCGGTGGTCGCGGCCGCCGTGCTGTTCCAGACGCTCACCGAACTCACGGTGACCCGGAACTACGGGCTCGCCTCGGTCGGGGTCACGACGATGGCGTTGCTGCTCACCGGTCTCGGGCAGCACGCGGGTCCGGGCCTCGCCGTCAACCGGGTCGTCGACACCGTCATCGGCGTGGTCGTGGGCGTGATCGTCGCTGCGGTGACCATCCGACGCGACGACCGGCACCATCTCGTCGCGTGACGAGACGGCACCGGTCGTCGGTGGTGCTCATGGCCTGCTGCCGGAAAGCGGCGGGGTGATGCTCAGGAGTGGGCGGCTTCGAACCGCTCGAGGATGTGCCGCGGGATCCGGCCGCGCGAGCTGACGTCGTAACCCTTGTTACGAGCCCAGTGTCGGATCGCGGCCAGTTGCTCCGGCGACCGAGTGGGCGGAATCGCCTTGTGGGTTCCCGCCGTCCGTGTGCGGGCTCGTGCTGCCGTCGTCTTCGGCGTGATGGTGCGGGTGGTCGACGCGGGCTTCGCAGGTGCCTTCTCGTGAAGCCACGGGCGGAGTACCGCCAGGAACTTGTCTGCGTTCGCCGGCCGCAGGTCGATTTCGTACTCGTCGTCGTCGACCGTGATGCGGAACGACTGCGCCAGGCCGTCCATGATCGGTTGGCCGTCGATATCGTCGAAATATTGGACGCGCACTTTCTGTGCCACGTTTTATCTCCTTGTCCCCGAACTGTGCGCTGTCGACGCTAGTTCTTACTCGGGGGTAGGCTCAAATCGCGAATGTACGATCCCACTCGCTCGACGAAATGATCGAAGAACTCGGCCGGGCGGGTGCCCGCCACGATAACCGCGTTCGGCGTCCTCTGCCACATACCGGACAGATCGGCGACCGTCGTACCCCGGGTGAGCCGCCCGTCGAGTTCGACGTCGACCGTCGCGGGCCGGGAGGTGTAGGGAACCGCGCCCAGCGCGACCGCCGCGGCGAACGGGTCGTGCACGTGCGCGAGGAAGCCCAGGCCCTGATCACGATGGAACTCCATGTAGAACCGCAATGCGTCGGAGATGTGGCGGACGAGAGGGACATCGGCCGTCGATCGCGTACCGCGCGGGGCGTCCGGGGAGAGTTCCCCGGAGCGGGGCACCCCGACGACGTCCCCGATCCGCGCGACATGCTCGGGGTACATCTCGATCGACTCGGTGACGTCGAGCGGGCACACGATCGGCCGCCGGTCCGGAGGCGCGATCGAGAAGGCGTCGAACACGACCTTGGCGGCCTCCGGATCCACCGCGACGTTCCATTCCGAGGTCGGTGTCGTATTACCCGGATGGTGGAAACATCCACCCATGATCACGAGGCGACGCAACCGCGTCGGCAGCCCGGGGTCGATACGCAGGGCGAGCGCGAGATTGGTGAGCGGACCGGTGACGAGCCCGGTGAGCTCCCCCGGATGCTCGCGGGTGAGATCGACCCATGCCTGCGCGGCCGATCGCGACGACCGCGAGCGCGACGCAGCGGGAAGTTCCGCGTACCCGATCCCCTGCGGACCGTGGGTGTCCTCGGTGGTCATCAGCGGCGCGACCAACGGAACCTGCGATCCGGCAGCCACTTCGATGTCCGGCCGGCCGCACATCTCGAGCCACGACAGAGTGTTGGCGGTGACCTGGTCCACCGGCACGTTCCCCGCCGTGCACAGGGCGGCGACGATCTCGGCTTCCGGGCTCGCGACGAGATAGAGCAGGGCGAGGGCGTCGTCGATGCCGGTGTCGACGTCGACGATCAGGCGGGTACGGGTGGCCGGAACATCGGGTTCGTGTACGTGCACGATCCCATCTTGGGGCATCCCGATGAGCGCGCCGCGTCCGGTGCTGGGAGAATTTTCGAATGCACGAGCGTAAGAACCGCGGTTATTTCACCGAGGACGACGGTGTCTACCTGCCGACGAAGTACGCGACCAGTCCGTGGTCGGACACGATGCTCAACGGGCCGTGTGTGAGTGGCCTGGTGGCGCGTGAGCTCGAGATCCACCATGCCGTCGATGGTTTCGTCCCGTCCCGGTTCACGCTCGATCTCTTCAGGCCGGTGCGCAACGAGCCGATCACCTTCACCACCACCCGGGTGCGCGACGGCAACCGCATCCGCGTCGCCGACGCGAACCTGATGCAGGGCGGTGAGGTGTCGGCGCGCGCGACGCTCACCTTCCTCCGTAAGTCGGCACCGCCGCCCGGATCGGTGTGGATGCGTGGTGAGTCCCCGACGCCTCCGCCCGGTTCGCCGGAGACACAGCCGGGACCGCTCGAGTACTCGTCGTGGTACGGCAGCGACGGCCCGGGATGGACGCGGGTGCGGTCGGAACACCAGAACTCCGATCGCAAGCGCCTGTGGTCGCGGCAGCTGTCGATCATCGTCGGCGAGGAGCTGTCGCCGTTCGTCAACACCGCGACCGTCGGTGAGGGTACGTCGTTCGTGACCAACTGGTCGGACAAGGGTGTCGGCTACATCAATTCCGATGTCACCCTGGCACTGTCCCGTCTGCCGGAAGGACCGGAGGTCGGTATCGAGGCCGACAACCACATCAGCAGCGAGGGCATCGCGGTCGGCACGGCGGTGTTGTTCGACCGTCTCGGTGCGTTCGGCACCGGTGTGGTCACGGCGCTCGCGAATGCGCAACGGCAGGTCGATTTCGGCTGATCCGAACAGGAGTGATGTCATGCGCGTACGGCGGATCGTCGACCTGACCCACGTGATCTCCCCGGACATCCAGGTCTATCCCGGG
Source organism: Rhodococcus sp. Q1 (assembly GCF_004153645.1). NCBI lineage: Bacteria > Bacillati > Actinomycetota > Actinomycetes > Mycobacteriales > Nocardiaceae > Rhodococcus > Rhodococcus sp. Q1. The sequence continues at coordinate 480,668 of NZ_SDMJ01000001.1, forward strand.
GATCCGGCACCGACGTTCACACCGCACGCCACTGTCGAGACCGACGGATTCGACCTGATGCGCATCGACATGGGATCGCAGACCGGCACCCACGTCGACGCGCCCCGGCACGTGCGCAGCGGCGGCGCCGCGATCGACGCGGTACCGCCGGATGTCCTCGTCGGACGCGGTGTGGTGCTCGATGTGCGCGCTGGTGTCGACGCCGGTTCGCTTGTCACCGCCGACATGTGGGGCCGGTGCACGATCGGTCCCGGCGACATCGCGCTGGTCCTCACCGGCTGGTCGCGGTATTTCGGCACCGATCGGTATTTCGACCATCCGGCCATGAGCGTCGACGCGTGCCGGTGGTTGCTCGACCGCGGGGTCCGCACCCTCGGGATCGACGCGCCGAGCGTGGACCCTACGGGTGACGAGACGCTCGCGGCGCATCACGTGCTTGCCGAGGCGGGCGCGATCATCTGCGAGAACCTGCGCAATCTCGACGCGATCGACTTCACGGATCCGCTCGTGTCCTTGTTGCCGATCCCGTTCGCCGGCGTCGACGGGGCCCCGGTGCGGGCGGTCGCGATGCAGATCGAGAAGTGACCGTCCCGCACCCGGGAGGTCGAGAACCGTCCGCAGAAAACCGGCCCGGCTATCGGCCGAGTGCCGTCGTGAGCGAGGACAAGTGGTCGCGGGTGACGGCGGCGGCGGTCACCCCGTCACGGTCCGCGATGGCGTCGTAGATGCGTCGGTGGGTATCGTGGTCGGCGTCGTCCCCGTGGGTGCCGCGCGTGCGGAGCATTTCGATCATGGCGTGACGGTTACGGGGTGTGAAGCCGTCGAACAGGTCGAGAAGGATCGGGTTGTGTGCGGCGACCACGATGGTGCGGTGGAAGACGATGTCGGTGTCGACGTGTTCCTCGATGGCCGTGCGATGGGTTTCGCGTTCCCGCAGTGACTTCTTCAATGCCCGCAGTTCGGCGGGGGTGCGGCGCGCGGCGGCAAGCGCCGAGGCCTCGACCTCGACGGCGATGCGGGCCTCGATCACGGCGAGGATGTCGGCGCGCGCGACCGTGCGCGTCCAGTCCTCGGGTGCGTCGAGAGCGGTGACGAACACGCCGGCGCCCTGCCGGGTGGTCAGGATGCCGCGTCCGGCGAGCTGACGGATCGCTTCGCGGACGGTGGAGCGGCCGACGCCGAGCTGCGGAGCCAGCGTCGTCTCGCCGGGCAGCTTGGCGCCGAGCGGCCATTCTCCGGATCGGATGCGCTCGAGGAGCAGTTCGGCGGCCTGGTCGGCGAGAGGCTCGCGGCGGACGACGGTCATGGTTCCATCATCGCAGAGTCGCCTACTCCTCTACTTGTCTGAGGAGTTATGTTAGCCTTCGGGGCATGTGCTCCTTCGCGTTCCTTCTCCTTCGCCGCCACGGCGGGGCCTAGCCGGACCGGCTCCCCGTCGTGGAGTCGAACACGCGCCGGTCCCTCGTAACGACGATCGACGAAGGACTTCTCCGATGAGCACCAGCACGTTCCCGCGTATCTCCACTCCTGCCGGTCCGGTTCCTGCCGACGCCCCCGTCTGGAACAGGCAGCGGCACTCCGCCATGTCCTCACATCGCTACCGTGATGTGTCCTCCCGCGTGGAGGTTCCACTGACGCAACGGAACTGGCCCACACAACGCCTGACCGCGGCCCCGCTGTGGGTGCCGGTGGACCTGCGCGACGGCAACCAGGCACTGGCCGAACCGATGGATCCCGGCCGCAAACGCCGCTTCTTCGAGCTGATGGTCGCGATGGGGTACAAGGAGATCGAGGTCGGTTATCCGTCCGCCTCGCAGACCGACTTCGACTTCGTGCGCCTGATCGTCGAGACCGACATCGCGCCGCCGGACGTCACCATCGTGGTGTTCACCCCGGCACGTCGCGACCTCATCGAGCGGACGGTGGAATCCGTCCGGGGTGTCCGCAACGAGGTCGTCGTCCACATGTACACCGCGACCGCTCCCACCTGGCGCGAGGTCGTCCTCGACCGCGACCGTACCGCGCTGACGGAACTGATCGTCGCCGGTGGCCGCGACGTCCTGGAACTGGCCGGCGACCTGCCGAACGTGCGGTTCGAGTTCTCACCCGAGGTCTTCAACCTCACCGAACCCGACTACGCGCTCGAGGTGTGCGACGCGATCACCGAGTTGTGGGACGCGACCCCCGAACGGCCGGTGATCGTGAATCTTCCGGCCACCGTCGAGATCGCGACCCCGAACGTCTATGCCGACCAGATCGAGTACATGCACACCAACCTGGCGCGACGCGACGCGGTGATCCTGTCCGTGCACCCGCACAACGATCGCGGCACAGGTATCGCGTGCGCCGAACTCGCCGTCCTCGCCGGGGCGCAGCGGGTCGAAGGGTGCGTGTTCGGCAACGGGGAACGCACCGGCAACGTCGACATTGCGACACTCGCACTGAACCTCCACGCACAGGGCATCGATCCGATGATCGATTTCTCCGACATCGACGAGATCCGCCGCACCGTCGAATACTGCAATCGCATCGAGATCCACCCGAGGCACCCGTATGTCGGCGACCTGGTGCACACCGCCTTCAGCGGCACTCATCAGGACGCGATCAGGAAAGGGTTCGCCGAGCACCGGGCACGCGCCGTCGCCGAGGGCCGTCCCGAGTCCGAGATCGAGTGGCGAGTACCATATCTGCCGATCGATCCCGCCGACATAGGACGTACCTACGACGCGGTGATCCGTGTCAATTCGCAATCCGGTAAGGGCGGGGTCGCCTACCTGCTCGAGAGCGAATACGGCATCGAAATGCCGCGTCGGCTCCAGATCGACTTCACTCGCCACGTGCAAGACCACACCGACACCAGTGGCGGGGAGGTCACTGCGACCGAACTGTGGGAGATCTTCGACGCCGCATATCTCGCACGGCCGGACGTCCCGGGTGCACCGGTGCTGCGCGCCTTCGACGTGACCGACGCGGGCACCACGATCACGCTGGGTGTCGGCGGCACCGAACACCGCAGTGTCCACGAGGGCGTGGGTCCCGTCGAAGCATCGACCGACGCTCTCGCCCGTCTCGGCATCGATATCGAGGTGCTCGGCCTCCATCAGAGCAGCGTCGGCACCGACGCACTCACCCTGATCGAATTCCGCAGCGGCGACGACACACGGTGGGCAGCGGGGCGTCACCGCTCCGTGCTCACCGCGAGCCTGCACGCGGTCGTCCGTGCTGCCGCCCGCATCCCGAGGCCACTCAGGACAGCTGGGTCACCACGATCCGTGTGACGCCGTAGAAGGCGGTACCCGCCGTGACGATCGCGAACAGCGCGATCCATACGGCCGCCGGCACGCGGGTGAGTCCGCGCAACTGGTCGGCGTCCGAGCCCCGGCCGCGACCGCGCGAATGGGTGCGGGCGAGTTCGAGGACAGGGCGGGTCGCGCCGAGGAGCAGGACCCATGTGATCAGGTACGCCGCGGTGTACCGGACGATCGGGTCCCCGAGATAGGCGGCCGCACCGACGAGCGCACCCGCGATCACCACCGAGACGAATCCGTACAGATTGCGGATCAGCAGCAACAGGACGGCGAGCGCGGCGAGGATCGACCACAGCACCGCGGCGGGCCGATCCAGGGTCAGCAGCGTCGCCGCCGCGAATCCCAGCACGGCCGGACCGGTGTACCCGGCGAAGGTGGTCGCGACCATGCCGGGGCCTCGCGGGTTGCCGGACGACACCATCACCCCCGAGGTGTCGCTGTGCAGACGGATGCCCGACAGTTTTCGGCCCACGAGCGCCGCGACCAGCGCGTGCGACCCCTCGTGCGCCTGCGTGACGACATGGCGGGTCTTCAGCCACAGCGGCCGAACGGTGACGAGCACGAGTGCGACGATCGCCGTTCCGACGACGACCATCGTCGGAGCGGGCTGGTCGACGGTCGACACGGCCTGCCAGGCGGAGGACACGACCTCCGTGAACGAGGTGGACACAGATCACCTTCCTCCGGGCCGGGCGCCGAGACTTCCGGCCCGGCGATAGCCTGATGAGCATGCCCGACCGCCGTACCCTCGAGATCCGCGCGGGTATCCAGGACTCCTGGGCCGTCGGGCTGGGACTGATCCCGCTGGGGCTCGCGTTCGGTGTGGTTCTCACCCAGGGCGGGTTCGAATGGTGGTGGGCGCCGATCTTCTCCACCGTCATCTACGCGGGGTCGATGGAGTTCCTCGCGATCGGTCTGATCGCGGCGGTCACGCCGCTCGCCTCGGTCGCCGCGGCGACGCTGCTGGTGAACTTCCGGCACGTCTTCTACGGCCTGTCGTTCCCGCTGCACCGCATCCGCAGCCGGCTCGGGCGTCTCTACGGCGTCTATGCGCTCACCGACGAGTCGTACGCGATCGTCGCCCCCAAGGCACGTGAGCCGCTCTCGGGTACCCGCATCCTCACGGTCCAGGTGCTCTGCCAGCTGATGTGGGTCGTGTCGGGCACGATCGGCGCGTTGATCGGGGCAGTGCTCCCCGACGGGCTCGCCGGACTCGAGTTCGCCCTCACGGCACTGTTCGCGGTGCTTGCGATCGATGCCTTCCGCGCCAACCGCGACGTGCCGGCGCCGGTGCTCGCGCTGGTCTGCGGTCTCGTCGCATTGCTGGTCGCGAAAAGCCAGATGCTCGTCGTCGGGCTCGGGTTGTTCGTGGTGTGCCTGTTCGTGCGGTTCGTCTACCGGAACAAGGTGGCCCGTGCCTGAGTCGGTGCCCGGCGCCGGATACGTCCTCGGCGCTCTGGCGGTGATGTTCGTCGTGACGGTCGCGTTGCGCGCGGCGCCGTTCCTCGCGTTGTCGGCGCTGAAGAACTCCGCCTTCGTCGATTTCCTGGGCCGTACGATGCCCGCGGGCGTCATGGTGATCCTGGTGATGTACACACTGCGTGACGTGGGGGAGTCGACCTGGCTACCCGCGAGTGTCGGTCTCGCGGGCACGATCGCGGTGCATCTGTGGCGACGCAACGCCGCGCTGAGCACCGTTGTCGGGACGGGTCTCTATCTCGTCGCGTCGGCGTTCTGGACCTGAACCGGCGCGGCGACGGTCTCCTCGCGCTCGACGGCGTTCTCGGCGCCGGGGCGACGATGGCGCGCGGCGACCATCGCGGCGACGAACACCGCGATCGCGGCCAGGCACTGCGAGGTCCCGAGGACTTCGAGGAGAAGCTGCTCGACCCAGCCACCCGAGGACGCTTCACGCAGCAGGTGGTTGGGTCCGATGAGGAAGACCACGGTGGCGGGCAGCAGCACCGGCCACCAGCGGCGGTAGGCCGGCGCGATCAGCAGCGGCACGAGGAACAGGGCGTACACCCAGTGGTGGGTGACGGCGATCGGAGCGGCGAGCAGCGACGCCAGGCCCACCAGGGCCACCGCGACCACCGGCTCGTCGGCCCGCAGGAAGCGGTAGGCGGCCCACGCGGTACCGGCCACGATGATCAGCGCACCGGCCAGCCACAGTGCCTTGGCGGTGCCGTCGGAGAAGTCGAAGCGGGCGATGAGACCGGTGAGGGCCTGATTGCGGAAGAACGACGGGTCGCCGGCACGGTCGGTCGCGAAGAACTCCGTCGTCCAGAAGTAGACGGTCGAATCGGGGCGCAACCAGTAACCGAACGCGACGGTCGCGGCGAAGGCACCCAACGCGCGGAATGCCGACGGCCAGTCGCGGCGCAGCAGGAAGATCAGACCGAAGGCGGCCGGGGTCACCTTGATCGCGGCGGCCAGCGCGATACCGACACCGCGGAAGCGCTTCGGGATCACGCCGAGCAGATCGGCGACCACGAGCGCCATGAGCACGATGTTGATCTGGCCGAACGTGAAGTTGGAGCGGAACGGCTCGAGCCACAGCACCGGCCCGAGCGACGCGGCGGCGATCAGACTCGGCTGGGACATGTCGAGTCGCCGGTAGACGACCCTGAGCACCCACCACACGAGAGCGATGAGCCCTGCCGTCCACAACACCTGCAGTGCGGTGCTGCCCACCAGCGCCATCGGCGCGAACAGGAACGCCGCGAAGGGTGGGTAGATGAACCGGAAGCCGGAATGACTGAAGAAGCCCTCCGTGTACAGGGGGGTGTGATGCAGGAAGGCCCAGCCGGCATCGCGGAAGACGTCGAGATCCATGAGGTACTCGTTCACCGCGTCGCGCATGTATCCCGCGACTGCCAGCGCCGAGACCGTCAGACCGATGGCGATCAGCAGGGATCGAACAGGTCGGGAACGGACTTCGGTCGACAGCACGGGCGATACCTCCCGGTCGGAAACAGGTGCGTCGCCACGTTACACAATCGTTGTCTTCGGGATCGGGCGACGAGAACAATGCCTCCCCAGCCGTTTTGACGGAGATTTCCGTTTCGCACGCTTGTCGGGTGAGGTGGATCACAGTGCGGGAAGGCCTCGGCCGTCTGTTCGCGAGGAGAGTATTCGGCTTTCCGGCCCTTGCATCGGAAAGCCGAATACTTCCGTAGCGGAGTCAGTCGACGCTGCTGATCTCGTTCGGGGTGCGCGGCAGTTCGGCCGAGCGAATCTCCCCGGAGGTCACATCCACCGCGTGCAGCGAGTCGGTGGTGGGATCGGTGACGAACGCCGTCCCGTCGCGCACCTCGAGTGCGGGCCGGGGTGCCTGCCACTCGTCGGGTTCGGTCCACGGCTCGAGTACCTCGATCCGCCGGACGATCTCCCCGGACCCGGGATCGATCACGTGAAGGTTGCCGTCGGTGCCGAGGACGAGTGCTTCACCCGCCGGCCCGCGACCGAGTGAGCGGAAGGTGTAACTCGTGCCGAGGTCGACGAGGCGCACCGACGCGGTTCGGGTGTCCACGAGCGCGACGCGTTCGGGGCGTTCGAGTTCCGCGTCGGGATCGATCTTGTAGTCGCCGAGGACGATGGTCGAGTCCTCGCTTCCCGCCTGGTTCCCGATCCGGCCGTACGGGTCGGGCACCGGCGCCTTGGTGAACGATCCGTCGCGGAAGATGACCGTGCCGTCCTCGCATCCGAAGGTGACGCCCCCGTCGGCCGCGACCGTCTCACCGTGGACGCCGGGGCACTCGTCGGTGCGCGCGATCTCGGTGCCGTTCTCGTCGAGCAGTGCCACCCCCGTCCGCTTCTCGGAGTCGCCGAGGGTGACGAGCATGCCGCCGTCGGGCATCGGGACGGCCACGCCGTGGTGGGCCTCGGGGAGCGTGCGGCTGTCGAGGGTCGGGAGTTCGGTCGCCGAGGCGAGGTCGGCGGGGTCGAAGACGTCGATGCGTCCGGTGCCGTCGTCGAACAGCGCGGTGACCCCGGCATGCGGCACGACGTGTCCGGGCTTCTCCGCGGTGAACGTCAGGTCGGTGAGAGCGGGCGCTCCGGAGTAGTGGTGGCCGTGGTCGCCGTGCGCCTCCGTCCAGCTACCGGTGTCGAGGACGCGGAATCCGCCCTCGGTGGAGATCAGCACGTGCCGTCCGTCGCCGGCGGGGGAGAGTCGGTTGAAGCCGTCGAGTGCGAAGTCGCCGACGACGGTGAGGTCGTCTTCGTCGACGACGAGGACGCCGCCGTCGTAGGTGACGACGAGGCGTGGTTCGGCGCTCGCCACCTCCGTGGCGGCGGTGGATGTGGGCGTCTCGGGGGTGTCGGCCTCTGTCGTGCCGGTGCATGCGGCAGCGAAGGTTGCAGCGACGGCGGTGAGGGCGGCGCCGCCGTAGCGGGAGAGCGTTGTCATGCAGAAAGGAATAGCCGCTATCGAAAATGAATGTCAAAGTCTGGAATGCGCATGCGTGCATGGACCCGGCAGGCGCCGAGGTTGCAGTTGTCGTCGGGAATTCACCGAAACATCGACAACGACCACGGTTTCAGCCGCGGGCGCGACCTGCGGCCGGAACGACCGGGATCAGTCGTGCCACTCGATGGTCTCGTCGAGCGTGGCGCGATCCGTGCGACACGCATTGGCCGGATGCGCCTCGTCGGCGTAGCCGAACGAGATGGCGCAGACGATGTCGCGGTCGTCGTCGATGTTCAGTTCGCGTCGCAGCGCGGTGGAGGTCATTGCGACGGCAGCCTGCGGAACGGCGGCGATGCCGAGCGATTCGGCGGCGAGCAGCAGCGTCGAGACGTACCCACCGCAGTCGACCGCCCCGTACACGCCGAGGGCCTTGTCGGTGGTGATGATCGCGACGTGCGGCGCGCCGAAGAAGCGGTAGTTCTCGAGCATCTGCTCGGTGCGGCGCTGGTAGTCGTCGCGGGCGATACCGAGCGCGTTGTACAGGGCATAGCCGGCACCGCGTCGACGTTCGGCGTACGCGCCGCGGTATTCGGCGGGCCCCGGGATGTCGGGATCCGGATTGCCGGAGGTCGCCTGCGCGTAGACGGCCTCGCGCAGGCGGTCGGTGGTCTCGCCGCTGACGATGTGGGTCTGCCACGGTTGCGAATTGCACCAGGACGCCGTGCGCTGCCCCATGAGCAACATGCGTTCGATGTCCTCGCGCGGGACCCGCTCGGCCAGGAACGCGCGGCAGCTGAAACGAGTGTCGAGGAGGGACGACAGCGTGTCGGCGGCAGAAGTCATGGCACCACGATGGCACAACATTTCAATTAGCGTTCGCTCAGCCTGTGGGAGAGGGAGGGCAGCTCTTCGTTCGGCTTTCCGGCACCTGCCCGGGAACGTCGAACAAAGGGTCAGACGATGTCCTCCTCATGGCCGGGAGCGACGCGACGCAAGCCCCGGTACGCGTCGGTCGGCGTGCTCTTCCCCGTCACCACCGCCGCGACCTCGGCCGCGATGGGCATCTCCACCCCGTACTCGTGTGCGAGTTCCATGACCGTCGGCGCGGTCTTCACTCCCTCGGCGACCTGCCCCAGTGCCTCGACGGCCTCGTCGATGCCGAGTCCGCGCGCCAGCGCCTCTCCGATCCTGCGGTTCCTCGACGACGGGCTCGTGCACGTCGCGATCAGATCTCCCATGCCCGTGAGCCCGGCGAACGTACGCGGGTCCGCGCCCATGGCTTCCCCGAGCCGCGTCATCTCCGCCAGTCCGCGGGAGAGGACCATCGCCCGGGTGTTGTCGCCGACGCTGAGCCCTTCGGCCATTCCGGCCGCGATCGCCACGATGTTCTTGAGGATGCCGCCCAGTTCGCAGCCCAGCACGTCGGTGTTGCGGTAGACGCGGAACAGCGACGTGGCGAAGAGGGGTTGCAGTGCGGCTCCCACTGCCTCGTCCTGCATCGCGACCACCGCCGCGGCGGCCATCCCGTCGGCGATCTCCCCGGCGATGTTCGGCCCGGCCAGTAACCCGACGGGATGCCCCGGCAGGCATTCGGTGATCACCTCGGTGGGCCGGAGTCGCGTGCCCGGCTCGAGACCCTTGACGAGGGAGACGACCGGTACCCACGCTCGCACCTCGTCCGTGACCTGTTCGAGCGTCTTGCGCATCGCATGCGACGGGACACCGACGACCAGGACGTCTGCTTCGCGCGCGGCCGCGGCCAGATCGGAGGTTGCGCGCAGGCTCTGCGGCAGAGGGCGTTCACCGAAATACCGGCGGTTGCGGTGCTCGGTGTCGATCTCACGGGCCGTGTCGTCGTTCCGCGCCCACAGTGTCGTCGGAGTGTTCCGCGCGGACAGGGAGGCGAGCGTGGTGCCCCACGACCCGGATCCGAGAACGACGACGCGAACCGCACGAGCCATCGGTGACCTTTCGTCCGTACATGAGCAGGTAGGGACAGGTTGTCAGTTGTCCGGGTTCGCCGGGTCGTGTTTGTGCTTCCGTGGTCCTCACGGGGTGAATCGTCTGTGGACTCCCACGAGGAACGGATTGTGACGCCGCCACGTGGCACGATCGGAGCGTGCCCGGTAGACCCGTCACCGATCAACGTCTGCGCGACCTCGCGTTGCTGCGCCGCGTCCGCGATCGCATCGATCGCGAGTACGCGCAGCCTCTCGATGTGGAGGCGCTCGCGCGGGGCGTGAACATGTCGGCCGGACATCTCAGCCGCCGGTTCCGCAGCGCATACGGCGAGTCGCCCTATTCGTATCTCATGACCCGGCGCATCGAGCGGGCCATGACCCTGCTGCGACGCGGCGACCTCACCGTGACCGAGGTGTGTTTCGAGGTGGGGTGCTCGTCGCTCGGTACCTTCAGCACCCGGTTCACGGAACTCGTCGGTGTGCCTCCGAGCGTCTACCGCACACAGGCATCCGAGGAGACGAACGGGATCCCGTCGTGCGTGGCCAGGAATGTCACCAGACCGATCAGGAATCGAGAAGCGCGGACGGGTCCGCCGGTCCTACCGTGATCGGCATGGACATCACCATTCACCAGACATTCCTTCCGCACACCGATCCCGAGGCGTCCCTCGCGTTCTACCGCGATCTGCTCGGCTTCGAGGTCCTCAACGACGTCGGCTACGCCGGGAAGCGCTGGATCACGCTCGGACGCAGCGACACTCCCGGTACGTCCCTGGTGCTGTACCCGCCGGACGCCGACCCCGGCATCACGGAGGAGGAGAACGCCACCATCGCCGAGATGATGGCCAAGGGCACCTTCGCGTCGATCATCCTCGCCACGAAGGATCTCGACACGGCGTTCGAGCAGTTGCAGGCCGGCGACACCGAGATCGTCCAGGAACCCACCGACCAGCCGTACGGCGTCCGCGACTGCGCTCTCCGCGATCCCGCGGGCAACATGGTCCGCATCCAGCAATTGCGCTGACCGATCCGACGATCGGTCCTACTCTCCGATCGTTGTATTCGTTTCCGAGTCCGTACCGATACGAACACTGGAGTCTTCGATCATGACCTCGACGAAGGACGCACCGGCACACGAAGAGCACGTCGCCGACACCCACGACGCGATCCGGGTACACGGAGCACGGGTGAACAATCTCCGCGACATCAGCGTGGAGATCCCGAAGCGGCGGCTCACCGTGTTCACCGGTGTGTCCGGCTCGGGGAAGAGCTCGCTGGTGTTCAGCACCATCGCCGCAGAATCCCAGCGGTTGATCAACGAGACGTACAGCGCGTTCGTGCAGGGTTTCATGCCGACCCTGGCCCGCCCGGACGTCGACGTGCTCGACGGCATCACCGCGGCGATCATCGTCGGACAGGAGCGGATGGGATCGAACCCGCGCTCGACGGTCGGCACCGCCACCGATGCCAACGCGATGCTGCGCATCCTGTTCAGCCGGGTCGCGCAGCCGCACATCGGTCCGCCCAACGCCTATTCGTTCAACGTGCCGTCGGTGCGGGCGAGCGGCGCGGTGACGGTGGAGCGGGGCGCGGGGAAGACCCAGGCCGAGAAGGTGACCTTCAACCGGCTCGGCGGCATGTGCCCGCGCTGCGAGGGTAAGGGGTCGGTATCCGATTTCGACCTGACCGTGCTCTACGACGACGGTCTCTCTCTCAACGAAGGCGCCCTGAAGATCCCCGGCTACAGCATGGACGGCTGGTACGGCCGGATCTACCGTGGGTGCGGCTTCTTCGACCCCGACAAGCCGATCGCGAAGTTCACCGAGCGGCAACTCCACGACCTGCTGTACAAGGAACCCACCAAGGTCAAGGTCGAAGGCATCAACGTCACCTTCGAAGGGTTGATACCGAAGATCCAGAAGTCGTTCCTGTCCAAGGATCTCGATGCGATGCAGCCGCACATCCGCGCGTTCGTCGAGAAGGCGGTCGTCTTCTCCACGTGCCCGGACTGCGACGGTACGCGCCTCGCTCCCGAAGCCCGGTCGTCGAAGATCGACGGCAGGAGCATCGCGGACGTGTGCGCGATGCAGATCAGCGATCTCGCCGAATGGGTTCGAGAACTGGACCTTCCGCAGGTCGCTCCGCTTCTGAAGAGCCTCCGGCATCTGCTCGGCTCCTTCGCGGAGATCGGGCTGGGATATCTGTCGCTGGATCGCCCCACCGGCACGCTCTCCGGTGGAGAATCGCAGCGCATCAAGATGATCCGCCATCTCGGATCGTCGCTGACCGATATCACGTACGTGTTCGACGAACCGACGATCGGCATGCATCCGCACGACATCGCGCGGATGAACAACCTGCTGTTGCAGCTGCGCGACAAGGGCAACACCGTGCTCGTCGTCGAACACAAGCCCGAGGCCATCACGATCGCCGACCACATCGTCGATCTCGGTCCCCGCGCCGGCACCGAGGGCGGACAGGTGGTCTTCGAGGGCACCGTCGACGAACTACGTCGTGCCGACACCCTCACCGGTCGCCACCTCGATGACCGGGCGTCGCTGAAACCGACGGTGCGCACCCCGAACGGCGCCTTGGAGGTCCGCGGCGCCGACACGCACAACCTGCAGAACGTCGACGTCGACATCCCCCTCGGCGTGCTCGTCGTGGTGACCGGCGTGGCCGGGTCGGGCAAGAGCTCGCTGATCCACGGCTCGGTGGCCGACCGCCACGGGGTGGTCACGATCGACCAGAGCCCCATCAAGGGTTCGCGTCGCAGCAATCCCGCGACCTACACGGGTCTGCTCGAACCTGTCCGCAAAGCGTTCGCGAAGGCCAACGGCGTCAAGCCGGCCCTGTTCAGTTCCAACTCCGAGGGCGCCTGCCCGACCTGCAACGGTGCCGGTGTCGTCTACACCGACCTCGGAGTGATGGCCACCGTCGAATCGGTGTGCGAGGACTGCGAGGGCAAGCGTTTCCAGGCCGCCGTGCTCGAGTACACCCTGGCGGGACAGAACATCGCCGAGGTGCTCGGCATGTCCGTGGCGCAGGCGCAGGAGTACTTCGCCGAGGGCGAGGCGCGCACACCTGCAGCGTCGAAGATCCTGCAGCGACTGTCCGATGTCGGGCTCGGCTATCTGCGGCTGGGCCAGCCCCTGACCACCCTGTCGGGAGGTGAACGGCAGCGGCTCAAACTGGCCACGGCCATGGCCGAGAAGGGTGAGATCTACGTCCTCGACGAACCCACCACGGGCCTGCACCTCGCCGACGTCGAACAGTTGCTCGGCCTGCTCGACCGGCTCGTCGAGTCCGGGAAGTCGGTGATCGTCATCGAACATCACCAGGCCGTGATGGCCCACGCCGACCGGATCATCGACCTCGGTCCCGGCGCCGGCCACGACGGTGGACGCGTCGTCTTCGAGGGCACCCCCGCCGAACTGGTGGAGCAGCGGTCGACGCTCACCGGCGAGCACCTCGCCGAGTACGTCGGGGTCGGGGTCAGCGGCTGAAGTCCGGACGCTCCATCAGCCACGACACGGCCACACCCGCGACGAGCCCCCAGAAGGCTGCGCCGATGTTCCAGACGGTGATGTTCGAGGCGGTGACCACGAACGCGACGAGCGCACCCATGGTGTGCTTGCTCGCGAATCCGGCCACGAAGGCGCCCTGCAACGCCTTGAGCATCGCCAGGCCGCCGAGGGTCGCGACGAACGAGGCGGGCGCGGCGATCATCCACCGGACGAACAACGGTGCGAACAGTCCGAAGACGATCGCCAGCGTCCCGCACGTGATCGCCGCGGTGTACTGACGGGACCGTTCGCCCGACGACACGAGCAGCGCGTTGGTCGGCCCGGTCAGGCAGGTCGACACGGCACCGACGCAGGCGGCGGGGAAGGACCACAGCCCGCACACGATCGCCGAGACGTTGACGGGCGGGTTGTGGCCGGCCGAACGCAGCACCGCGATGCCCTGCCCGTTCTGCACGACCAGCACGGTGATGGCGAGCGGCACGACGAGTTCGAGGATCGCCGACCACGTGAACTGCGGGGCGGTGAACACCGGTGCGGCGAACACCGCGCTGTCGGTCCCCGACGGTGAGAACCGGCCCGACAACGCGACCGCGCACACCCCGGCGAGGAGCGCGCCGAGGATCGGCGGCATCCACTTACCCAGAACGGCAACGGAACTGAGCAGGAGAAAGACGATCACCATCGGGGCGGCGATCGCGACGTCGGAACCGAGCGCCGCCACCAGATCGATACCGAACTTCAGGAACACACCCGCGACCATCGCCATGACGATCGGCATCGGCAGGGCCTCCATCACCCGGCGGACCAGCCCCGAGGCCCCCAGCACCGTCACGAGGGCAGCGGTCACGAAGAACGCGCCGACCACCTCCGCCCAACTCAGGTGCGTCAGCGACCCGCCGACGAGCACCGTGCCCGGGATCGTCCAGAAGAACCCCAGGGGTTGCCGGTAGGCGATGCTCATCACGATCGTGAGCAGGCCGTTGAGTACGAACACCCCGAAGATCCACGACGCCAGTTGCGGCGCGCTCAACCCACCGGCGGCGCCGGCCGCGAGAATCACCGCGACCGGGCCCGTGCACGAGAAGATGAGGCCGATCAGACCGTTCGCGGCGTATCGCGGACCGAGATCCCGGAGTATGCCGCGCGGCCCGACGACGGGACGTACGGGACGTTCGTACAGGTCGGTCTCGGCGGTGGGGCGATCGTCCACGGCGGTCAATGGTCAACCTCGATCCTGTTGTCGGAACTTCGCGGCGAGCTCGCTGCGCGAGCGGATGCCGAATTTCGAATACACGCGGGTCAGGTGGTACTGCACAGTCTTGACGGACAGGAACAGCTCACCGGCGACCTCCTTGTTGGTGCGGCCCGACGCGACGAGTGTGGCCACAGCGCGTTCCTGCGGGGTGAGGGTCGTGAAATCCGAACGCAGGGAGTCTGCCTCATTGTCACCGGTACGAAGACCGCCGGCCTTGAGTTCCCGGTCGCAGCGTTCGACGTACGAGACGGCACCGAGCGACGAGTACAGTTCACGGGCGGTGCGGATCACCGCGTCGGCGTCGCGGCGGCGCCCCGCCCGGCGCATCGTCTGGCCGTACGCGAAGTTGATGCGCGCGCGGTCGTAGGGCAGTGGCAGCGTGTCGATCTCGTCGAGGGCGCTCTCGAAGGCGTCACGGGCAGCGTCGATGTCGCCACGTGCGCCGAGAATTCGGCCGCGTACATAGCCCAGCCGTGCCCTGGCGGACCGGTGCTCGCGCTCGGCGGCGAGTTCCTCGTGTGGACGCAGGAATTCGTCCGCCTCGTCCACCCGTCCGGTGACCACGAGGGCGTTACCGTACAAGTCCGGCCACGGCCAGTGCCCGGGTTCGTCGATCGCACCCCGGCCGCGCATGGTGACGATCGGCTGAAGGTAGCGCAGGACACTCGTGTAGTCGGAGACCACTTCGGCGCACTGCGCCAGACACAGGCAGGCGGGTACGAGCATCAGCGAGTAGTCACCGGTTCCGGCGCGAGCCCGATGGGCGTGCTCTCTTGCTGCACCCCAATTCCCGCGCAACGCGTGGACCTGGGCCCCGGTCCAGTGCACGAGCGGTCGGAGCAGATCGAGTTGCGTCGCCTCGAGTTGTGCCGCGGCACGGTCCACGGTGCGGAGAGCGTCGGACCATGCGCCCAGGGCGAACTGCGTTCGGGCGAGCCACGCCTGTGCCCACAAGGAGATCCGCAGCGACCCCCCGCGCAAGGTGGTCGGCTCTGCGGCTTCGAGTTCCGTGCGCGCGAGATCGGGCTGGTCGAGCGCGAGTGCGAGCCATCCCTCGGCCATGCGGATGCGCTGGCTCTGCGCCCCGAGCCGGATGGCGTCGGACAGAGCCGAATACGATTCGACCGCTTCGTCGACCCGTCCGGTCATCGCCAGTCCGAGGCCCCGGATGGCTCGCGACTCCACCACTGGAGGAGTTGTTTCGGGGAGGGTGTGCGAGGCGCGATCGGCCCACAGGACGAGGTCGTCGCCGCGCAGTCGTGCCAGCGAGTGCAGCACCATTCGCTGGGAGATCGTCGCAGCGAGTACAGGGTCGGACTCCGGGTCGTCGAGCATCGACCACGCTTCGGTGAGCAGATGATGGGCTTCCGCGGCCCGCCCCTTCTGGATCGCGAGATAACCCAGCACGGCATTGCGCATCGGCCCGCTCGGCACGCTCTCGATTTCGGGAACGAACGTCTGGGCCTGAGGGAGATCCGCCGCGCCGGTCAGTGCGTCGACACCGCGAATCATCCTGCGAGTCCGCAATTCTCGGTCGAGGGTGATGCGGCTGGAGGTGATCAGCGCTTCGGCTGCCTGGGACCAGGCGCCGTCGGCGGCGCAGCGCCGGGCATAGGAGTCGAGGCGGGCGGCGAGTTCCTCGTTACCGGTGGGCGTCGCGGACACGAGGTGGAACAGCCGGGCGCCTTCGTCGTCGACGATCGAGGCGGCCCGCTCGTGCAGACTGTGCCAGCGTGCCGGACCGATCTCGTCGGCCACGGCGGCACGGGTCATGGGGTCGGGGAACGACAACGACACCACGCCTCGTTGTTCGCGCATCGTGAGCAGACCGAGTCGGTGCGCTTCGTCGAGTGGTCCGGTGGTGTCGCCGATCTCGGCGAGTTCTGCGACGAGTGTGAGTGATTCGATGGATCCCCGCGTGGCGGCAGTGTCCAGGACGGCAACCGATTCGACGAGGGCACGCGTGTCCGGTGAACATCGAGCGAGGATGCGGGCCACCCTCCCGGAGTGTTGCCGAGGGGCCGGGAAGCGCGCCTGCCACCGATACCATTCGTCGCGGGGGATCTCGTCGAGGAGTTGCAGGACCGAGCGGGGATTTCCGAGAGTGTGCTCCTGCAGACGACGAGCCGTCCACGCGGACAGATCGACACCGATGCGATGTAGGGCGAGCTGCGCGACATCCGGTGGGGTCAGCGGACCGACGTGGATCGTGTCCACGCGATGATTGTTCGAGAGAAGGCGCGCGGTCGCCTCGGCGACATCGTCGGGAAGCACGTCGGGCACGATCCAGATCATGAGAAGGGGGCGTCCGTGCGCTCGCCGTATCGAGGAGGACAGCGACTGCAACGACTCGACGTCCGCGTAGTGCGCGTCGTCCACGACGATCACGGTCACATCGTCGATCCGATCGAGGAGAGTGCGGGCCGCTTCCACCGGGTCGCCCGCGACGACGGTGTCGCCGAGAAGCTGTTCGAGCACGGACCAGGGATGTCCGGCCTCCCAGGGCGCGCCGGATGCGTCATGGACGGCCAGGTCGTCGTGGCGAGCGACGAAATGCGAGACGAGGGAAGATTTTCCGACGCCGGACGCCCCCTCGACGAGGACGAGCGAGGGGACCCCCGCGCGGGCTTCGTCGAGGAGGCGTTCGAGTTGCATCAACTCGGAGTTCCGGCCGATCAGCACAGTGTTGCCCGTCACACGTCCACGGTAGTCGGCGCGGAACGGTCGGAACTGCGGACCGGCGAGACGATGCCGGCGGGACGGGGGACGAACCAGGTGACAAGACCGCCGGCGAGCGCGATCCCCGCGAAGATGTAGAAGTTCACGTTGTTCGCGAAGCCCGCACCGATCAGCAGTCCGCCGATGACCGGGCCGACGATGCCGCCGAGGCGGCCGAAACCGGCGCACCATGCCACGCCGGCGGCGCGGGCCGGGGTGTCGTAGTAGTTGGACACGAAACCGTAGATGAGCACCTGGGTGCCGATCGTGCCCGTACCGGCGATCGCGACGGCGGTGAGCAGCACCGGCAGCGGGAAGCCGAGGGTCAGCAGCACCAGGGCCACGGCCGCGAGGAAGAAGGTGGTGACGATGACGGACTGCGGTCCCCGGCCGTCGGCGATCTTCGAGGCGAGCAGGCCACCGAGGATGGCGCCGCCGTTGAGGACGAGCAGGAAGGCGAGCGATCCGTTGGCGTTGTAACCGGCGTCGGCCATGATCTTGGGCAGCCACGTGTTGAGCCCGTAGGTGAGCAGCAGGCCGGCGAAGCTCATCATGCCGAGCAGGCCCGTACCGAGCGCGTACTTGCGGGTGGCGAGTGCTGCGAACCCGATCTTCTCGGTGGGAGCGACAGGTGCCGCGGACGGCAATGGGAAACCGAACTTCGCGCACACCTGCTGTGCCTCGTCGGATCGTCCCCGCGACTGCAGCCAGGCGGGCGACTCGGGAAGCTTGATCAGCGCCAGCGGAAGCAGGATGACGAGGGGCAGCGCGCCGATGAGGAACAGCCCGCGCCAGCCGATGGCGTCGCGCAGCAGGATGGCGAGCAGCGAGGCCAGGACACCACCGGCGGGGACACCGCTGTAGACGATGGCGTTGAAGAGGTTGCGCTTACCGGGCGGAGCGAACTCGGCGACCACGGCGCCGGCGGTGGCGACCAGGCCTCCGACCCCGATGCCGGTGAAGAAGCGGAGCGCACCGAACATCGGGATGCTCGTGGCGAATGCGGCGGCGCCCATGCCGATCGAGAACCAGACGATGTTGATCAGCATCATCTTCCGCCGACCGACTCGGTCGCCGAAGGCTCCCGTCGTCAGTGCGCCGACCATGACGCCTATGAGGGCGTAGGAGCCGAGTGCACCGCCCTGCTGGGCGGAGATCTCGCCGAGCTGAGTGGGGTCGGCCATCAGCGTGGGGAGGACGGTGCCGTACACGACGAGGTCGTAGCCGTCGAAGATGATCGCGAGGGTCGCGAGCGCGACGATCCAGATGACGCTGCGCCGATGTTGTGGACTGGCCCAGGTCTGCGTGGCATGGATCATGGGTTACTCCGGTCTGTGAGGGGAGTCACAAGCTGATTCGGGGAGAAAAGTGGCCTCACCGGAGGGATCGGTGCCTCCGGTGAGGCCGAGCGAGGGGCGGTCAGCCCAGATCGCCGCCGGCGACGGGAAGAACCGTGCCGGTGATGTAGGAGGCCTCCTCGGAGGCCAGGAAACAGATCGCGGCGGCCTGCTCCTCGAGCGTGCCGTACCGCTTGAGCAGGGAGGAGTCGACGGTCTGGTCCACGATCTGCTGGTACCAGCCCTTCTCCTGCGCCGACTGCGGGGACGGACCGCGAGCGATCCGTCGTTCCGGCGCGACGGTGCCGCCGGGCGCGGTCGCCACCACGCGAACGCCGTAGGGTGCCAGCTCGAGAGCGAGCGACGCGGTGATCGCGTTGACTCCGCCCTTCGCCGCCGAATACGGGACGCGGTTGACGCCGCGGGTCGCCACCGACGAGACGTTCACGATCGTCCCTGCATGTCGCTCGATCAGGTGCGGCGCGACCGCGCGGCACGTCCACAGGGTGGGGAACAACGAACGCCGGATCTCCTTCTCGATCTCCTCCGGCGCGTAGTGCTCGTACGGCTTCGCCCAGATCGTTCCGCCGACGACGTTGATGAGCACGTCGATGCGGCCGGTGGTCTGGATCGCGTACGAGATCGCTTCCTCGGCCCCTTCGAAGGTCTCCAGATCCGCCGTCACCGAGTGGGCCCTGCCGCCGGACTCACGGAGTTGCTCGGCCACCTCGTGCACGAGTTCCGCGCGGTCGACGAGCACGACCTCACCACCCTCGGCGGCGATCCGCGTCGCGACCTCGAGGCCGATGCCCTGCGCGGCGCCCGTGATCGTCAGGCACCGGCCGTCGAACCGGCCGGGAAAGATCTTCGTGTCGGTCATGAGGAGGCACCGGCCGTGGCACCGCTGGCGATCGCCCGGCGCATCGTCTCCTTGGCGTGCTGGGAATGGACGACGATCAGATCGCGCGCTGCGTTCTTGTCGCCCTTCTCGAACGCCTCGACGATCTTCATGTGCTCGTCGACGATGTGCTCCTCCACCCACTGCGCGTCGCGCAGGACCTGCTTCATCAGCCGGGTCACCTCGAGCTTGTCGTAGGCCTCGAGCAGGACCGGGTTGGTGCAGCAGCGGAAGAGGAACTCGTGGAAGGCCGCGTTGGTGTCGGTGAACGCTGCGGCGTCGGTGAAGTGCTCACCCTCGACCGAAGCGCCGGACGCCTCGGCGAGGATCCGGAACTCGACGAGCTGCTCGGGGGTGAGCCGGCCGATCGTCAGTTCGACGACGCCGAGTTCGAGAGCCATGCGGGCATCGAACTGCTCGTCCGATTCGGCGACGGGAGGGTGCTCCTCGCCGATCTCGTAGTTGCCGGGCTCGGGGTTCTCGAGCACCACCGGACGGCCGGTCTCGGCGGCAGCCTTCTCGGCAGCGGCCTTCTCCGCGTCCGTCGCCACCGGGGCGGTCGCCCCGCCCGGGGTCGCGGACGTGTTGAACTTCTCGAAGTAGAAGTTCGTCGGATTGATGCCGTTGTCCGACAGGTGGTTACGCACTGCCTCCACCATCGGCGGCGGACCGCACAGGTAGATGTCGACATCCCCGTCGTTGAGGTGCGACGGCTCGAACAGGCCCGTCACGTATCCCTTGTTGGGAGCGGACGACGACTCGTCGGCCACGCAGTAGTCGAACGTGAAGTTCGGAAGCTTCTTCGTGTACTCCTCGAGCTTGTCGAGTTCGACGAGGTCGTGATCGAAGGTGACGCCGTAGATCAGGTGTACCGGGTGGTCGGAGCCGTCGGTCTCGATCTTCGACAGGATCGACAGCAGCGGCGCCAGGCCGGTGCCGCCGGCGAGCAGCAGCGACGGGCGTTTGCGCTCGCGCAGGAAGAAACTGCCGAACGGGCCGGTGAACTCGAGGGTGTCGCCGACCTGCGCGCGGTCGCGCAGATACTCGGACATCAGACCGCCCTCGGTGATCTTCACCAGGAACGCGAGCGAACTCTCGTTCGGACCGGTGCTGAACGAGTACGAGCGGGTCGCGGGCTTACCGGTGCCGTCGTCGCTGCCGGGCACGCCGATGTTGACGTACTGGCCGGGCAGGAACACCAGGTCGTCGCGGTTGTCGATCTCGACGGTGAACCCGACGACGCTCTCGGAGAAACGGCGCAGGTCCGTAATGGTCGCGGTGTACGACGCAGCCGCGGTCTTCGCGACATCGGAGGTGCTCGCGATCTGCACCACGAGGTCGGATTCCGGCATCATCTGGCACGGCAGGCAGTAACCCTGCTCGGCCTCTTCGTCGGTGAGAGCGTCCTCGATGTAGTCGCCACCGTCGTAGCTGCCCGATTCGCAGAAGGCCTTGCATGTTCCGCACGCGCCGTCACGGCAGTCCAGCGGAATGTTGATGCGGGCCTTGTACGAGGCGTCGGCAACGGTCTCGTTGGGGTTGACCTTGATGAAGCGGGTGACCCCGTCCTCGAAGCTCAATGCCACCTGGTACGCCATGGCACGTGCCTCCTTTCGTGATGGGGTCGGACTAGACGACGTAGACGTCGACGATGTGGTGGATGTAGTCGTTCTTGAGGACGATCTTCTTCTTCTTGATCACCGGCTGTGCGCCCGAGACGTCGAGGGTGAGGAAGGTGGTTCCGAAGTAGGTGTCGGTGGTGTTGTAGCGGAAGTACAACGAGAACCAGTTGTGCCGCAGGTCGATCTCGGTGCCGCGACGCTCGAGGATCTCGACGTTGGTGATGTTGTGTCCAGTACGGGGTTCGGGCAACGAGGTCGCCGACGAACGGTCGGTGCGGATGCGGAACACCCGGTCCTCGAGGCCACCGCGATTCGGGTAGTAGATCAGCGAGATCTCGGTCTGCGGGTTCTCGGTGAGAGCACCGGCGTCGTCCCAGGCCGGCATCCAGTACTCGGCGTCGGGGTGGTAGCACTCGAGCCACTTCTCGAACTCGCGGTCGTCGAGCAGCCGGGCCTCGCGGTAGAGGAACTGTTCGATGTCGGTCTGCGTGAATTCGCGTACAGCAGTCATGATCTGGAGTCCTCTCAGAGCGCGGAGGGGTCGGCGGCGGAGCTCTCGGATGCGATGGCGTCGCGCATCACTTCGAGCCAGTAGCCGTGCTGGATCGGGTACAGGCCTTCGTCCTCGGTCTTGACACCGCTCGACAGCACCTTCGTCATCCCGAGATCCTTCGCGACCTCGTCTGGTCCGTTGAGGATGTGGGTTGCGCCGCGACTCATGTCGTTCCAGGGCGCGGCCGTCGCGAGGTAGGTCTTCTGGCAGGAGCGGAACTCCTCGAGATCGTCCGGGGTGGCCATGCCGGTCGCGTTGAAGAAGTCCTCGTACTGACGGATCCGGTTGGCGCGGGACTCGGGGCTCTCACCCTTCGGCGCGATGCAGTAGATCGTCACCTCGGTCTTGTCCACGGAGATCGGGCGGAAGTGCCGGATCTGCGAGGAGAACTGATCCATGATGTACACGTTCGGGTACAGGCACAGGTTGCGCGACGCACCGACCATGAACTCGGCCTTCTTCTCGCCGAACTCCTTCGCCAGCTCCTCCCTGCGCGGGTACAGCGGGCGATCCTCGGGGTTGCCCCACCACATCCACAGCAGCAGATGACCGTGGTCGAACGAGTAGTAGCCGCCGCCCTGCTTGCCCCACGTGCCGGCGTCCATCGCCTTGGTCTCGTTGGTGGACTCACCGGCGGTGCGGCGCGCGGTGGTCGCGGCGTAGTTCCAGTGGGTGGCCGAGACGTGGTAGCCGTCGGCACCGTTCTCCGCCTGCAGCTTCCAATTGCCGTCGTAGGTGTAGGTGGACGAACCGCGCAGCACCTCGAGGCCCTCGGGCGACTGGTCGACCAGCATGTCGATCATCTTCGTGGTGTCGCCGAGGTGATCCTCGAGCGACTTGACGTCGGGATTGAGGCTGCCGAACAGGAAACCGCGGTAGTTCTCGAAACGAGCGACCTTCCGCAGGTCGTGGCTGCCGTCGGTGTTGAACTGCTCGGGGTAGCCGGCGTCGCGGGGATCCTTGACCTTCAGCAGCTTGCCGTTGTTACGGAACGTCCAGCCGTGGAAGGGGCAGGTGAAGGTGGTGCGGTTGTCGGTCTTGCGACGGCACAGCATCGCGCCACGGTGGCTGCACGCGTTGATCAGGCAGTGCAGCTCGCCTTCCTTGTCGCGGCTGATGACGACCGGCTGCCGCCCGATGTTCGTCGTGAAGTAGTCGCCGACCTCGGGGATCTGGCTCTCGTGCGCGAGGTACACCCAGTTGCCCTCGAAGATGTACTTCATCTCGAGTTCGAAGATCTCTTCGTCGGTGAAGACGTCACGGCGGATCTGGTACCGCCCGGTGGTCGGGTCCTCGATCAGAGCGCCGTCCAGTCGAGCGCGCACGTGTTCCACGGTGTCGGTCATGAGATCCTCCAGGTATCGGCTTCGTTCCGGGACGGACGGGCTGGGTCCGACGCGGCCGACGCGGGCGGAAAGTGCGGCGGACGAGTGTGTCGTCCGGTCCTGCCCGGCCGCGGGGTGTCCGGCAATACATCCACGATGACAGCCTGTGTCCACAGTCACACCGGGTAAATGCCTAGGGATACCTAGGACCCCTGGGAACCGGGTCGGAAGACCCTCGACAAGCGAACGCCGCCCGTGACCACACGGGCGGCGCTGCCGAATTCCTGATTCAGCCGGCGGTACACAACTGCCGGCTCAGCCGGCGGTACACAACTGCCGGCTCAGCCGGCGGTGAATCGTTCCCGTCGGATACGCCGCGGCGACATGCGGCGCCGTTTGAACGACTTGACCGATGCTTCCACGAATGCGTCGGATCCGCAGATGTAACCGGTGAACTCCTTCGCGGACGAGACGTCCTCCACGAACGCGTCGGTGACGTAGCCCTCCCGGTCGCCGCCGGTCTCCCGGCTCACGCAGGTGACGTACCGGAAGCCTGGATGGCGTGCCTCGAGTTCGCGGAAGAAGTCGGCGTCGTACACATCGGCGCAGGTGCGGACCCCGTGGTAGAGCAGGACCTCCCGATCGGGATTCAGGACGAGTGCATGCCGGACGATGCCCTTGAGCGGGGCGAGGCCGGTACCGCCGCCGAGGAGCGCCATCGGTCCGGCACTCTCGGCATCGAACGTGAAGTCGCCGTAGGGACCAGTGATCTCCACGCGTTCACCCACCTCGATGCTTCCGAAGATCCAATCGCTCGCGATCCCACCCGGCTGCCGCCGGACGTGCAGTTCGAGCAGTTTCGGCTCCGAGGGTGGGTTGGCCAGGGAGTACCGGCGACGAACGGAGGTCCCGGGCACCGTGAGCTCGACGTACTGCCCGGCCGAGAATTCGAGCGGCTCGTCGGCGGTGAGCAGGACCCTGCGGGTCTCGGCGGCGATGTCCCGGACCTCGATGACGGTCGCCGCGAGGTCGCGCAGCGTGTGCGTGCCGGTCGTGTCCTGCCCGGCAGGGGTGTCCAGGACGGCGTCGCTGCACGGTGTGGTCTGACACGCCAGTGCGTAACCGGCGGCACGCTCGTCGGGTGTGAGCGTCTGCTCGGGTGAGTTCCGATGATCCACCTCGCCGCTGTGAATCCTGATCTTGCAGGTACCGCACGTGCCCTGATTGCACGAGTTGGGCATCCACTGCCCGCTGCGCAGGAACGCGTCGAGCACCGTCTGGCCGGGTTCGCACGGCACTGTGCGGGTGCCGGCGGTCAGTGTGTACGTCACGGTCAGATCTCCCATCGGGCGTGCAGAGCCTTCGGTCCACGGAAGCCCCAGCCCCAGAACTCGACGTCCTCGGAGGTATCGCGTTCGAGATTGGGAATCGTCTCGAGCAGCTCTTCCAGACCGATGCGGCTGACGTTGTTCGCGAAGTAGATGCCCGCACAGGCATGCTTGCCGGCACCGAAGGCGAGATGCGGAAGCGGCGGACGCGTCATGTCGTATCGGCTCGGTGCATCGAAGATGTCGATATCGTGGTTCGCCGATCCGTACGACAGCATCACCACCGAACCCTCGGCGATCTCGATTCCCGAGACGATGCTGTCCCGCTTGGCGATACGCGCCGTTCCCGACCAGATCGGTGCAGTCCAGCGCATCCCTTCGGAGATCGCACGGGGGATCAGCGACGGTTCGTCGACGACCGCTTCGAACTGCTCCGGGCGGGTGAACAGACCCGCCAGCGTCGAACTCATCGCGTGACCCGGCTCCTGCATCGCTCCCAGCAGGAAGACGTACAGCGTGGGGTAGATGTAGTCGCGGTCGCGTGTCTTCCCCTCGGGCATGCCGTCGTGCAACCAGTGCGAGATGGCGCTGTCGTCGGGGTGTTCGATCCAATGGTCGATGAGCGGATCGACGACCGATCGGATCTCCTCCTTGGCCCGGTCGCCTTCGTCGAAACGCTCCTGGCCGGTGAAGTTTCCGTTCTCGTCCACCGCCGCGTTGGTGAACGAATCCGACAACTTGTGGAACCACTCGCGCAGCGTGTCCGAGGAGACGTCCTTCAGCCCGAGCAGGTCGCCGAGGGCGCGCACGCTCACCGGCTCGCAGTACTGGGCGACGAGATCCGCCGTGCCGTCGGCTTCGAACGCCTCGACGTAGCGTTGCGCGATGGGACGGACGAGATCCTCGACCCACCGGTCCACTTCGGCGGGCTGGAGTGCAGGTTCGACCATGGATCGCAGGTCCCGGTGGATGTCGCCGTTGACGCCGATGATCGCGGGATGGCCGAAGGTGCGCCCACCCGCCGGCGTGATGATGCCGTCGAAGTCGTCGCCGGTCGCGACCTCACGGCAGGCCTCCATCGTGGAGGCGACGTAGGCGCCGAGAACAGGGACGAAGGCCACCGGCGCCTCGGCGCGAAGACGCTCGTAGACGGGATACGGGTTGCGCTCGAGCTGTTCCATCGTGACCTCGTCGAGCCACGAGAGGGTGCTGGTCATTCGATCTCCTACGCGGTGGGAACTGCGGTCCCCGGGAAGGGGCCCTCGATGTGTGTGACGTGGACCATATGGCGCAACCGGACCGAAGGTCGATGCACATTGCGCGGCTTCCGGACGGATCGCGCGACTATGTGATCCAGGTCTCCGTAGTGGTTAGTCTCGAAAGCGTGAGTGTGCCCGAGATCGAGGATTGGGACGAGGCTTCCCGTGCGGTGGCGGATGTCTACTTCCCGCACCGCCTCACAGGCCTGGGGACGACGGACCGGCCCGGACTCGAACTCGTGTCGGCCGATCTCGGTGGTGTGACCATCGGCCGGATGAGCTGGGGAGCGGACGTCGCGATCGAATGCGACTATCCCGGTGCCTACGAGGTGAACATCCCCCTGAGTGGACGTCTGGAATCGCGGGGCCGGTCGGGAGTCGTCGTCTCCGAACCGGGCTCCGCGACGGTCTTCCGCGCCGACACTCCCTCGCTCATCACCCGCTGGGATGCGGAATGTTCCGTCCTGGGAATCAAATTCGACCGCGAGCACCTCGAACGCGAAGCGGACCGGATCCTCGGTGGCCCGTTACGGTCACGACTCGAGCTGCCCGATCGGATCGACTTGAAGGGTTCCGCGCAGGAATGGCACGGGCTGGTGGCATCACTGAGCGACCAGCTCACCGGCGCCACGCACGTCTTGACGAACCCTCTGGTGTCGGCTCAGCTCGCGGGAGCGGTCACCACCGCCTTCGTCCTGGCGGTCGCGCCGGCCGACGGGCTGTCACCGGCACCGCGTCCGGGGATGGTGCGCCGGGTGTTGAACGCTCTGCGGGAGGATCCGGGCCGTGCCTGGACGGCGGCCGACATGGCGGAGATCGCCGGAACGAGTGTGCGGCGGCTCCAGGAGGCGTTCTCCGAGTACGTGGGAAGCAGCCCGTCCGCATGCCTGCTCGACATCAGATTGGATCGGGCGCACGCAGACCTCGCGGCAGGGGGAATCACGGTGGCGGACGTAGCGTTCCGATGGGGCTTCGGCCACCCGGGGCGCTTCGCCGCGGCCTTCCGGAAGCGGTACGGTGCCGCTCCCGCCGAAGTCCTGCGTGGCTGAGCAGCGGGGAGAGCGAACGTACGCGAGCGGGCGACGACTTCGTTGTCGTCACCCGCTCGGTGCCCTCTCGGACGGCTCAGCCGAACCAGAGGATCGGCATAGGCCGATCGAACGACAGCTCGGGGAAGTCGTCGTCCGCGACCGGCGTCCGCAGCCGTCGCTCGACATAGTCCAGACCGTTGCTGCGCATGTACTCGATGCACGACACCGTGTACCCGATGGGATCCGTGTGCGTAGTGACGATGGGACGGAACAGATTCGGGAAACCGTTCACTGTCACGGTGCGCCGGTTGGTCGTGCTGTCCTCGCGGCCCAGGACCGCGAGACCGCCGTGTCCGTCGACGACGAACTTCGCTCTGGTGACGACAGTGTCGCCGATGAGGATCTCCCATCTGTGGTCGATGTCGTCGTAGCGGACGAGACTCGCGGTGCCGATCTCGTGGATCGACAACCGCAATTCGTCGCGCAAGCGGGCCGCCACCCGTTGAGAAGCGAAGGAGCGTCCGAGGACCACGGCGTCGAATTCCGGTACAGGGGGATGGGATACGGAGTTCGAAGCAGTCGTGGTCATCTCGGACGCTCCTTCGCGGGGTGGATGGTGGTGGGACCGCGCGCGGGCGGGCAGGGGGAACGGAGATCATCCGCCCGCGCGCGGAGTGCGGGTTTCTACTTGTAGTACGCGCTGACGTCGGCGTTGCCGATCAGGTCGGGCACGGTCCAGCCGTCGAGGTCGTACTCGCTCATGAACTGCTCCGCGAAGCCCTTCATGGAGGCGACGTCGCCGCGGCTCTCGGCGGCGAACAGCAGTTCGGCCTTGACGTTCTCGTGGTTGCCGGCGTAGTTCCGCTCGTACAGTTCGTGGCGGCCACCGAACTCGGAGCCGATCGAATCCCACAGTGCCTTCATGACCTTCACGCGGTCGACCGCCTGGATGCCGTCGGAGCCGCGGACGTACTTGTCGAGGTACGGGCGCACGTCCGGGTTCTTGAAGTCGGCGGCGGACGAGGGCAGGTAGATCAGGCCCGAGGCGACATCCTGCTCGATGATCTCCTTGATGCGCGGGTAGCCCTGCATCGCGAACATGCGATAGGTGAGGCCGTATTCGAGCTTGGGGATGACGGTGCCGTCGATCCACGGCTCCGGGTTGTTGACCATGGAGTCGGTGAGCGACCAGAACAGGTTGCGCCAGCCGATCACCTCACCGACACGGGTCTGCACGCCGCGGAATCCGCCGGCGCCGGTGGCGTCGAGGGCCTTCATGAGCAGACCGGCGATGAAGTCGAGCTTGACGGCGAGTCGCGTGCAGCCCTGCAGCGTGAAGCGCTGGAGGAAGCCGGAGCCACCGAGGAAGTTGTTGATCTTCTCGACGTCTCCGTACATGAAGACGTTCTCCCAGGGCACGAGCACCTTGTCGAAGATGAAGATCGCGTCGTTCTCGTCCATCCGCGACGACAGCGGGTAGTCGAACGGCGAACCGACGACGTTCGCATTCTGCGAGTAGGAGGCGCGCGAGATGAGCTTGATGCCGGGTGCGTCCATCGGCACCGTGCAGATCAGCGCGAATTCCTTCTTCTTGATCGGCAGGCCGTAGTGGGCGATGAAGTTGTAGTTCGTGATGGCCGAGCCGGTCGCGACGACCTTGGCGCCGGAGACGATGAGGCCGGCATCGGTCTCCTTCTCGACCTTCATGAATACGTCGCCGACCTGGTCCGGCGGCAGCTGACGGTCGACCGGCGGGTTGATGATCGCGTGGTTCCAGTACAGGACCTTCTCCTGCGACTCGCGGTACCAGCGCTTCGCGTTGTCCTGGAAGGGCGAGTAGAACTCGTCGTTCGCGCCGAGCGTGCCGAGGAAGGACGCCTTGTAGTCGGGGCTGCGGCCCATCCAGCCGTAGGTCAGCCGCGCCCAGGTGGCGATGGCGTCGCGGTCGGCCCGCAGGTCGTCGGCGGACTTCGGGGTCCGGAAGAACGGCATGGTCACGCCGCCGTTGCCGGTGTCGGTCGGGGTGGTGAGGGTGTT
This sequence comes from Rhodococcus sp. Q1, assembly GCF_004153645.1. Taxonomy (NCBI): domain Bacteria; kingdom Bacillati; phylum Actinomycetota; class Actinomycetes; order Mycobacteriales; family Nocardiaceae; genus Rhodococcus; species Rhodococcus sp. Q1. Next base: position 509,238 of record NZ_SDMJ01000001.1, read on the forward strand.
GACGTGCTCGCCGGTGTGCAGGGCGTCGTAGAGACGTGCGGTCATCCGGATCGAGTTACGGAAGGCCGGATGGTTGGTGAAGTCCTTGACGCGCTCACCGTGCAGGTAGATCTCGCGACCGTCGTCGATCGAAGCGATGTACTCGTCGCCGGTCATGGGACGGGAGGCGAAGTTCGTCTGCTGGTTGGCCGGGGAGTCCGCGGCGACGTTCACCTTGGAACGGTCGAGGGTTTCCGAGGGCCGGGGTTCGGTGGTGGTCATGGGATTTCTCCTTGTCCGGGGGGAGTGGAAGACGTTCAGGCGCGGGCTGCGGCGAGGTGGAACGGCACGAAGCGGGTCTGGGAGTCGAACCATCCGCTGTGCGGGTCGTCCAGCGAGCCGTTCCACGCGGTGGAGGCACTCGGAGCGCCGAGTTCGTGGAAGGTGCTGCGGTAGAAGAGAAGCGGGTCGGCGGTCTCGTCGAAGGTCGCGTCGACGATCTCGCCGATGTAGATGACGTGGTCGCCACCGTCGTACTCCCGCCACGGAGTGCACGACAGGGTCGCGGCCGTGCCGGCGAGGACAGGGGCGGTCGGTCCCTGCTCCCAGACGGGTTCGGGCGACTGCGGCCGTCCGGCGAAGTGCATCGCGGTGCCGAGCTGGTCGGCGGCGAGGATGTTGACGGCGAACGGCGCGTCGGACAGGAATCCGCAGGCCTTCGACGTGCGGGTCAGGGTGACCTGGCACAGGCGCGGCTCGAGTGAGATGGCCGTGAACGCGGTGACGGTCGCGCCGTGAGGCTCCCCGTCACTGTTCGCGCAGGTGATGACGGTGACGCCGCTGGCGAACTGTCCGAAGATGTTGCGGAGTATGCGCTGATCCATGATTGCGTCCTCCTGTCCGGTGCGAAGGGGTGGGGTTCGATGCGCTGTGACACAGACCATATGGAGGTCGAGAGGCTTGTGCGATCCGGTGAGCGCGGTCACTATCCACCTAGCGCGACGAGTAGGTCCTAGGTCCTTGTTTGCCTGGGACGGTGTTCCGCATCACACTGGGTCGCATGCGTTCGGATCGTGTGGATGTGCAGGTCGGAACGTCGACGACGAGCCGGAACGAAGGTGAGGAGCCGATGGCAGTGGAGCCGACTCCGAGGCCCGCCGAGTGGGAAGAGGTGGAAGAAGCCGTCTCGAATGCGTATTTCGAGCACGAATTGAGCCCCCTCGACGACGCCGCGCCGTCGCTCCGGCTCCGTACGCTGCCGCTCGGGCCCATCCGTCTCGCGCGCATCCGCTGGGGCGCGGCGGTGTCGATCAGAAGCGATCATCCCGGTGCGTATGCGGTGAACATTCCGCTGTCCGGTCTCATCACCGCGGGCGACGAGGTGGTGTCGCCGGTCGGCCACGGCGCCGTCTTCCGTCCCGACACCGCCGCGCCGGAGCAGAAGTGGACGAACGACTGTGAGGTCGTCGGGATCAAGCTCGAGCGCGACTACCTGCAGCGCGAGATGGCGCGCGTCCTCGCTCGCCCCGATCTGCGTCTTCCGGACCGGGTCGATCTGACGACCCAGGCGGGGCAGAGCTGGATGACGCTGTTGCGTTCGGTCGTGGAGCAACTCGGGGCAGACCAATCGCTCTGGGGGAATGCGCTTGTCGCGGAGCAGCTGTCGGGTACTCTGACCACGTCGTTCATCCTCGCGGTCATGCCCGAGGACGCGGATCCGACCGGGGGTGCGCGTCCGCGCATCATCAAGCGGGTTCTCGACCGCCTGCACGAGGACCCCGCTTCGGCGTGGACCACCGCCGACATGGCCGAGGTGGCCGGGGTCAGTGTGCGGCGCCTGCAGGAGGGCTTCCGCGAATATCTCGGGGTGTGTCCTCGCGACTACCTTCTCGACCTGCGCCTCGAGCGTATCCACGAAGCACTCACCATGGGCGACGCCGCGGAGTTGTCGGTCACCGATGTGGCTCTCGAGTGGGGCATCACCCATACCGGGCGGTTCGCGGCGGCCTACAAGCGCAAGTACGGGGTGCCACCGTCGACCACCTTGCGGGGATGAGGTGGGCGTCCTCAGTGGTGGCGGTAGCCGAGTTCGCTGCTGAGCCGCTCCGCGCAGTCCACCACCCGTTTCGCGGTGAGATCGCGGAACGACTCGAGGGTGTGCCGGCCGGTCGACGTCGAACATGCGAGCACTCCGACCGCGTGGCCCGAGGGGTCGAAGACGGGCGCGGCGATCGTGATGAGTCCTTCTTCGAGTTCCGCGGCGGTGAGGGCGTATCCCCGGCTGCGCACGTGGGCGAGTTCGGTACGCAGGTCGTCCGGGTTGTCGATGGTTGCGCTCGTGAGTCGCTCGAACTGTGTCCGGTCGAGTATGTGGTCGACCAGTTCGCGTGGGGACCAGGCCAGGAGTGCCCGGCCCATCGAGGTGGCATAGGCGGGGACACGGGTGCCGACGGAGACGTTGATACTCATGATCCTGCGGACCGGAACGCGCGCGGCGTAGACGACCTCGGTACCGTCGAGCACGCCGAGCGACGCCGATTCGTTGGTGTGTTCGGCGATCTCGACCAGTTTCGGTAGCGCCGAGTCCACGAGGGTGTGGGACGCGGTGTAGTGCTGGCCGATGCTGAGTACGCGCGGGGTGAGCGACCATCGCGTCCCCTGCGAGGTGACGTATCCGAGTTTCTGCAGGGTCAGCAGGATACGTCGAACCGCAGGCCTGGACAGATCGGTCTTGGCGGCGAGTTCGGCGAGGGTGGGATTCGGGTCCTTGTCGTCGAAGGCGTGCAATACCGCAAAACCACGCTCGATGCTCTGAATGAAGTCCCGGTCGTTGCTAGGACCATTACCTAGGTCGATGCTCGGCATCCTGCCTCCTACCTGCGTACTCGTCGATGGTGCCCGATCCGGTGTTGACAAGCTGTGTGACACCACGCACAGTATGTGGTGTACGCACTGCGATACACAAGTACGCACAGCGTACAGACCGGTGATCACCGCAGCCCCCGTGTCGCACCGGCCCCACACTTCCCGATAGTTCAGTCCTTCACGAGGAGAGCCATGACGACCATGGAGAACCCCACTGCCCACGGGTCCGGCAACGCTGCGACCGACAAGTTCAAGTCCGAGCGGGTCACGTCCGACACCTCGGTCGAGCGCGCGTCGGCGATCTACAAGGACCTGCTGGACGCTCTCGCCGGTATCGTCGACAAGCACCAGGTGACCTACGACGAGTACCGCGTGCTCAAGCAGTGGCTCATCGACGTGGGTGAATACGGCGAGTGGCCGCTGTGGCTCGACGTCTTCCTCGAGCACGAGATCGAGAAGGTGCACTACAACCGCAAGGGCTTCACCGGCACCAAGGGCTCCATCGAAGGCCCCTACTACGTCCCGGACAGCCCCAAGCTCCCGTCGAAGTGCACCATGCCGATGCGCGAGAAGGACAAGGTCGCGCCGCCGCTGGTCTTCAAGGGCCAGGTCACCGACCTCGAGGGCAACGGTCTGCCCGGCGCCACCGTCGAGCTGTGGCACGCGGACGAAGAGGGCTTCTACTCGCAGTTCGCCCCCGGCATCCCCGAGTGGAACCTGCGCGGCACCGTCGAGGTGGACGAGAACGGCAACTTCGAGATCACCACGCTCGAGCCGGCTCCCTACCAGATCCCGTCCGACGGCCCGACCGGCTGGTTCATCAAGTCCTACGGCGGACACCCGTGGCGCCCCGCCCACCTGCACCTGATGGTGAAGGCTCCCGGCAAGCGCGCCATCACCACCCAGCTGTACTTCCAGGGTGGCGAGTGGGTCGAGGACGATGTCGCGACGGCCGTCAAGCCCGAGCTCATCCTGGATCCGCAGCCCAACGCCGACGGTATCGCCGAGGTGACCTACAACTTCGTGCTCGACCCGGAAGCGTGATCCGGACCGCGGATGCGGCCTGATCACATCCGAACGAGAGCGCGGTTCGCATCGTGAATGCCGGTGTCCCTCTGGGGCACCGGCATTCATGCTGAATACACCGGCGACGTACCCCCTGTCACACCCCGACCCGATTGTGAGCAATTCCGATGTCCGATCCCGATCTGAAGATCGCATCCGTCACCACGACGATCATCGATGTGCCGTTGATCCGGCCCCACAAGTTCGCCACCACCACCTCGGAGGCGCAGCCGATCCTGCTCGTCGCGGTGACCACCGAAAATGGCGTCACCGGTTACGGTGAGGGCGTCGTGCCGGGCGGACCGTGGTGGGGCGGCGAGTCGGTCGAGACGATGCAGCAGATCGTCGACCGCTACATCGGTCCCTACATCATCGGGCGCGGCGTCGACGAAATCAGCGGCGTCATGGTCGATATCGAGCGCATCGTCGCCAACGCGCGTTTCGCGAAGGCCGCCGTGGACGTCGCGATGCACGACGCCTGGGGTCGTGCACTGGGTGTGCCGGTCGCGTCGCTGCTCGGCGGTGCCTTCCGCACCGGCGTCGACGTGCGCTGGGCGCTCGGCGCGGCTCCACTCGAGGAGATCGTCGAAGAGGTCACACACAAGCGCGAGCAGCGCCTGAACTTCTCCTTCAAGCTCAAGATGGGTGCGCTCGACCCGGCGGTCGACACCGGCCGCGTCGTCAAGATCGTGGAAGCGTTCGGCGGCGAGGTCGGATTCAGCATCGACGTCAATGCCCGCTGGGACCGCTTCACCGCGTTGCGCCACGTCCCGCAACTCGTCGACGGTGGTGTCGAGCTCATCGAGCAGCCCACTCCCGCAGACCAACTCGATGTTCTCGCCGAGATCAACCGCCGCGTCTCGGCGCCCGTGATGGCCGACGAATCCGTACAGACTCCGCACGACGCGTACGAAGTGGCCAAGCTGGGCGCCGCCGATGTCGTCGCCCTCAAGACCACCAAGTGCGGTGGGCTGCAGCGCAGCAAGCAGGTCGTCGCCGTCGCGAAGGCGGCAGGTCTGCGCTGCCACGGCGCGACCTCCATCGAAGGACCCATCGGCACCGCGGCGTCCATCCACTTCGCCTGCGCCGAACCGGGGATCGACTACGGCACCGAACTGTTCGGTCCGCAGCTGTTCGCCGTCGAACTTCTGCAGAAGCCGCTCGACTACTCCGAGGGTCAGGTGCACCTGCCCGAGGGGCCGGGTCTCGGCGTCGACCTCGACATGGACGTCGTGAAGAAGTACGCGCGCTCCTGATCCGCATTTTCGCCAGAACAGAAGAAGGAGAAATATCATGGCACTGTTCCATGTTCGGATGGATGTCGACATCCCCCGTGATCTCGACCCCGACGTGCGCGCCGAGACCGTCGCCAAGGAGAAGGCCTACAGTCAGGATCTGCAGCGCCAGGGCAAGTGGCGCGAGATCTGGCGGATCGTCGGCCAGTACAGCAACATCTCGATCTTCGACGTCGAGTCGGCGGACGAGCTGCACGAGATCCTGTGGAACCTGCCGCTGTTCCCCTACATGAACATCGAGATCATGCCGCTGACGAAGCACGGGTCCGACATCAAGTGACACCCGCGCGCACGGCCGTGGCTCATACTCGGAATATGAGCCTGCCCCTGCGCGACGTCTACGCCGAGCCGACCCTCGCCGACCTGATGCCCTCGGTGCTCTCGTCGGCGGGGGTCGCCGGTGAGAGCAATCGACTCGACCTGGCCCCGGCCGACCACACCGTCGTCCTGCTCGTCGACGGAATGGGATGGGAACTGCTGCAGCGCAACACGAAAGCAGCCCCGTACCTGACACAGGCGCCGGGGAGCCCGATGCGTGCCGGTTTCCCCACGACCACAGCGGTCAGCCTCGCTTCCCTCGGGACCGGGCTGCCGTCCGGTCTCCACGGCATCACCGGCTACCAGTCGTATGTCGACGAGATCGAAGCTCCGGTGAACTGGCTGCGCTGGACCCTCGCCGGAACCGCGATCGACCAGCGCGACGACCTCGTTCCGGAGACCGTGCAGCCGCACCGGACGGTGTTCGAACGCGGCCGCGAGGCCGGGCTGACCGTCACGACCGTCGTGCCGAAGGCCTTCGAAGGGAGCGGTCTCACCCGGGCCGTGCTGCGCGGCGGCAACTTCGTCGGGGTCTCCGCCTACGGCGATCTGCTCGCCCAGGTCGCCGCCGCGGTGCGCACGGGCGACCGCAGTCTCGTCTATTGCTACATCGGGGAGGTCGACACGCTCGGGCACGTCTACGGGCCGGAATCCGCAGCGTGGCTCGCGCAGCTCACGGTGGTCGACCGTTTCGTCGAACAGCTTGCCGGGGCGCTGCCGGACGGCACCCGTCTGCTCGTCACCGCCGACCACGGCATGGTCGATGCCTCCCGCGGCCGTCGCATCGACTTCGACCACACACCGGGTCTGGGTGAGGACGTCACCGTCATTGCCGGCGAGCCGCGATGTCGCCACATCTATACCGACCACGTCGGCCGGGTCCTCGAACGCTGGCGCAACGAACTCGGCGACCACGCGTGGGTCGGCACCCGCGACGACGCGTTCGCGGCGTGCCTGTTCGGATCCGATCCCGATCCGTCGCTGGCCAGGCGGATCGGCGACATCGTGGCCGTCGGACGAGGCGAATCGACGGTGATCCGCAGCGACGGGGAGCAGGTCATGTCCAACCTGCCCGGGCAGCACGGGGCGTTGACCGACGAGGAACTGCTCGTGCCGCTGCTGCGGATCGGGTGACCGGTATCCCTGCCGGGACTCGCGGGTGTCGGAACTCTCGATGCCCGAACCGTATCGGTCACATAGTGTGTGCACATGCGTACCGATGCGGTGACCTGGCACGACCGCAGCAGTAGGGTCGCGCTGATCCTCCTGTGGGTGGTCCGGATCCTCTTCAAGCCGATCCTGAGCCTCTGGCCGAGCAACGACTTCGGAATCGCCGTGCTCGGCCGGCTGTCGTGGGTGGTCGACAGGATCACGCCCACCCCGCGTGCCGTGCACGTCACGCAGACCGAACTCGGTGGAGTGCCCGGTGAGCGGATCATCTCCCCGAAGCCGGTCGACGACCCGCTCGAGGACGCCACCATCCTCTACTTCCACGGCGGCGGTTTCATCTTCTGCGGCCCGTCCACCCACCGTCAGCTGTGCGTGCAACTGGCCCTGGACTCCGGCGCACCGGTGTACTCGATGGATTACCGGCAGGTGCCCGCGGTGCCGATCGCAGGTTCGGTGCAGGACGCGATGAACGCGTACACCGCACTGCTCGAGGTGGCCGACGACCCCACCCGCATCGTCGTCGGGGGCGATTCGGCCGGTGGTTATCTCGCGGCGAAGGTCGCCGAGCTCGCCGCGCGTCGCGGCATCCCGCGACCGGCAGCGGTGATCGGTTACTCGCCGCTGCTCAACCTCGATCTCGACAAGCACGATCCGAAGTACATGGCGAGGGACGCCTACCTACCCATCAAGGCCCTCGGGAAGATCCGTCCGCGCTGGTTCGCCGGAGAAGAAGCGATCGAGGGCGAGATGAACCCCGTCGACGCCGATCCCGCGCTGTTCCCCCCGATGTTCATGTGCGCGGCCGAATACGAGCTGACCAGGCCGGACGTGGAGATCATGACCGAGCATCTCGCGTCGGCAGGTCGGTCGGTGGAGACACATCTGTGGCGCGGGCAGATCCACGCGTGGCCGGTCCTGGCCCGCGCGCTTCCCGAGGCGATGGAGCTGATCGGACTCAGTACCCGGTTCGCACGGCGCGCGATCGTGGCAGTGGACGACGCTGCCTGAACGCTCACAGGTTGGTGTCGGATGGTTCCGGGGTCTCGGGTAATCCGGCCCCGTGCCCGTCACCGTCGGTGGACGGGCAGTCCGTTCCGAGGGCATACGACGTCATCGACAACGATCCGTATTCGACCCCGTCGACGAGAGTGGCCGGCTGTTCCCCGGACTCGGCGGTGAGACCCGCGACGTACAGCAGCGGCAGGAAATGGTCCGGGGTGGGCACGGCCTTGCGATAGTCGGCGTGCTCGTGCAGCGCAGCCGCGTCTCCGGGACGGTCCCGAAGGATGGCGAGGACGTCCTCGTCGAATCGATGCGCCCAGTCGAATCCCGTCCCCGGTCGCCGCGGATCCAACGCCCCGAGGTTGTGGACGACGTTGCCGCTCGCGACGATCAACACCCCACGGTCGCGCAATGCGGCGAGGCGAGCGCCGAGATCCACGTGATAGTTGAGCGGTTTGTAGGCATTGAGGCCGAGTTGCACCACCGGAATATCCGCATTCGGGAAAGCATGGGTGAGCACCGACCAGGTGCCGTGGTCGATGCCCCACGAATCGATGTCGGCGCCCACCCACGTCGGGCGCACGAGATCGGCGATCTCCTCCGCCAGTTCCGGAGCACCCGGAGCCGGATACTCCACGTCGAACAGGTCCTGCGGGAACCCGAAGAAATCGTGGATCGTGCGGGGCGATCGCATCGACGTCACAGCAGTGGCGTTGATGTACCAGTGCGCGGAGATCGCCAGGATCGCGCGGGGAGTCGGAACGGAACGTCCGAATGCCGCCCATGCCTGCGTGTAGCGGTTCGATTCGAGCGCGTTGAGCGGACTGCCGTGGCCGAGGAAGGCGACCGGCATGCGTGTCGACACGAGTTCTCCTATCGGCCGGCGAGCCGGGCCTTCAACCAGGCCGTCAGGTCGTCGAGCACGCGGTCCTTCTCCGGTTCGTTGAATATTTCGTGGAACAACCCGTCGTACAACTTCAGCGTCAGATCCTCCGAACCGGCACGGTCGGCGATGAGTTGCGCCCCGGCCGGATCGGCGAGGGTGTCCTCGGTGCCGTGCATGACGAGCAACGGCAGGGTCAGGCTCGGAAGGCGCTGCTCGAGGCTCTGCTCGTTGAGCACCAGCACTCGCGCGAGCCCGGCGGGCACGAGACCGTGGTGCACGAGCGGATCGGCGTCGTACGCCGCGACCACGGCGGGATCGCGCGACACCGCCGTGCTGTCGAGCTTCTGCACCGGCACACCGGGCAGGAAACGTCCGATCAGCTTGCCGATCTCCACGACCGGCTTCGGTGTTCCCGACGTGACGATCACGGCCGGTCCGGACAACAGGAGCGCGGTGAGCCTGTCCTGATGGTCGAGCGCGTAGGCGAGTGCGATGGCACCCCCCATGGAGTGCCCGAGCATGAACACCGGCAGTCCGGGATGCTCGTGGAGCGCAAGGTCGATCAGGGTGTCGAGATCCTCGGTGAACTCGCGCATCTCGCGTGCGTGTACACGCTTGCCGCCCGACCGCCCGTGACCGCGGTGGTCGGGCGAATACACGACCAGGCCGAGGTCGGTGAGCCGTTCGACGACGTGGTCGTAGCGACGGGCGTGCTCGCCCAGTCCGTGGCTGAGGATCAGCACGCCCGTAGGGGCCTCCGGCGACCACACGTCGTACACGATCGGGATCGCCCCGCCGCCGGTGAACGACGATTCGGTGTGCTCCATGAGCGCCTCCTGCGGCCTCGTCGACTACTGCTCCTCGCATCCTTGCACGAGGGCCGGCCGAACGGTCCGAGTCCGGTCGGCGACGGGTGCATCCGTAGGTGCGTACGAGGACGGTCATCGTGCTCACGCCGGATGCGACGTGCACCTTCATCGGTGAGCCCGCATTCTGTGACGGTGAGACGGTCAACACTGTTGACATGCTCTCGTCAACGCCGTTGACTGAACTGGCGGAACTACAGGTGAGGACGAGGATGTCTGGCGAAATCGAGCAGGGTGCCCGTACCGGTACCGCCCACAACCGTGCTGCCGTGGAGAAAGCGGCCGAGGAATTGTTCACCGAGCAGGGCTTCGCCGCCACCGGCGTCCGGGATATCGCGCGCCACGCCGGTGTCGATCCCGCGCTGGTCATTCGCTATTTCGGATCCAAGGAAAAGTTGTTCGTGCGGACGATGACGATGTCCGACGCGTTCCTCGAGGTCATCGGGGGGCCACTCGACGGATTGGGCAGAGCGCTGGTCGACTTCGTCGTCCGGCGCACCCGCGCCCGGCAGACCGACGAATCCGGTGCCGTCTACGCCGCACTCGTACGCGCGTCGGACCGCCCCGCCGTCCGCGAGCACCTGCAGGACGCCATCGAACAGATGATCATCACCCCCTTGGCGCCGCGTCTCGACGGCGACGACGCCGAGTTGCGCGCTCATCTGCTGGCAGCACAGCTCGCGGGGTTGATGACCTCCCTGTACGTCGTGGAAAGCCCGTGGCTGCTCGCCGCGCCCATCGACGACATCGTCGACCGCTACGGTGCCGCCCTGCAGGCTCTCGTCCGACCCCGCCGGGATGCGCGCCGAAACACGCTTCCGAGGAACGCCCATCGCGTATAGACCTGCTGCACAACACATTCTCATGCTATTCGAGAGATCTCTCTCGGCTATTTCCAGGAGCTGCTTTCCTTATGAACGACACCCGGTCCTATTCCCACCTCCTCTCCGCCGGCACCATCGGCCCGATCACCCTCGACAACCGAGTGGTGCTCGCGGCGATGGACATGAACCTGTGCGAGGACGGTGAGATCCACCAGCCCGACATCGACCACTTCGCCGCGCGCGCCGCCGGTGGTACCGGCATGATCATCACCGGCTGCTGCGCGGTCGCCTATCCGCTCGGCTGCGCCAGCGAGAAGGAACCCGGCCTGTCCGAGGACCGATTCATTCCCGGTCTCGCGGCCCTCGCCGACGCCGTCCACGCGGCCGGAAGCAAGCTGTGTGTCCAGATGACCCATCACGGCAGGGTCGCGCGGATCGACACGCTCGAAGACCGCCCTATGCTGGTCCCCTCGCAGCCCCGGCCGCCGAGCGACATGAGCGCCATGATCGACTGCACCCCGGCGGAACTGAAGAAGATGGCCGCCATCCAAGGGGGCAAGACGTCGACCTATCACGAAGCCACCCACGAGGATCTGGCGTGGCTCGTCAGGATGTTCGCCGAGGCGGCCGCCCGGGTGAAGGCGGCAGGCGGTGACGCGGTGGAGATCCACTGTGCTCACAACTATGTGCTCGGCGGGTTCCTCAGCCGCTACTCGAACCAGCGCACCGACGAATACGGCGGCTCGCTCGAGAACCGGGCACGACTCGCCTGTGAGGTCGTGCGCGCCGTCAAGGACGAGGTCGGGGACAGCCTCGCGGTGATCGTCCGTCTGGCCGGGCAGGAGTACGGCGAATCGGACGGCATGGCACCCGACGAGGCAGCTGCCGCAGCGGTATTGCTCGAACAGGCCGGTGCCGACGCCATCCATGTGACGGGTACGGCGCTCAACGCGTTCGCGAACTTCACCGACGGCCCGCTGCCGAACAAGGTCGGTTTCTACACCGACAACGCTGCCGTGATCAAGCGTGCGGTGTCGGTCCCGATCATCACCGTCGGCCGTATGCTCCCCGAGGTCGGAGAGAAGATGATCGCCGAAGGACGCACGGACTTCGTCGCGATGGGTCGTCAGCTCCTGGCCGATCCGGAAGTGGTGAACAAGCTCGAAGCCGGTACGCCCGAGCGGATTCGCCCCTGCATCAACTGCTACGTGTGCGTCCAGGAGAATTTCTGGGACGACACCCCGTTGTGCGCTGTCAATCCGGCGCTCGGTAACGAGACCCTGCTGCCGTTCCCGAAAACGGAGACCCGCAAGCATGTCGTGGTCGTCGGATCCGGCCCCGGCGGTCTCGAGTCCGCGCGCATCGCCGCCGAACGCGGGCACCGGGTCACCGTGCTCGAGAAGACCGACCGGCTCGGTGGCACCCTGTGGTTCTCCACGCTGACCACCCCCGACAACGAACGGCTGCTGAACTGGTTGAAGAGTGAGGTCGCCCGCCTCGGCGTCGACGTCCGGCTCGGCACCACCGCCACCGCCGCGACCGTCCGGGCGCTCTCGCCCGACGTCGTCGTCGTCGCGACCGGCGCCGTCCGCGACCGGCCCGACGTCCCGGGCGGCAATCTCCCGCACGTACACACCGGCGATACCATGCGCGCTCTCATGACCGGATCCGGTGACGTCTCCGGCCAGTCCCCTCTGCTGCGCGTGATGGGGCGGCTCGGGGGTGCGCTGGGGATCACGAAGAGCCCGGACAGGATCCGGTTCCTGAGCACCAAGTTCCTCAAGTTCCTGCCGATGACCCGCAACGTCGTCGTGGTCGGCGGTTCTCTCGTGGGCCTCGAGCTGGCCGAGTTCCTCGCCGAGCGCGGCAGCCGCGTGACCCTTGTCGCCGAGGGCGGTCAGCTCGGTGTGCCCATGGCGATGCCGCGCCGGTGGACGGCGGTCAAACATGCCCGCCACGTCGGCGTCGACATCCACCGCAATGCCGCCCTGAAGCGCATCACCCGCAAGACCGTCGAGTTCGTCGCAGGCGGAGAAACGCATTCGGTGCGGGCATCGATGGTGATCGTTGCCACGGGGGTGTCGGCGGCCGCTCCTCTGGCGGAGGAACTGACCGGCTCGGGCGTCGACGTCCGGGTCGTCGGTGACGCCGGTTCGGTCGATTACATCGAAGGCGCAATGCACTCGGCGTGGCAGGTTGCCACCACGCTGTAGGGGGCGGACTCTCCGATTCCTCCGGGCCGTGGGGAGGATCGGGTCACGGCGCGCTGTCGGTGGGCGGCACGATCGAATGCGCGAGCGCCCGCATGAGGAACTCGAGTTCGGGGTTCGGGTTCGCGTTCCTCTGCACCACCCCGCACACCGGCACCTGCAGCCGATGGTGGATCTCGCGCATGAACTTCAGCCCCTTGCGAGGGGTGCCGGCCGCCGTCCCGGCGTAGAGCACGGTCCACGCCCGCGGATTGGTGAGTACCTCGAGCGTCGCCGTGTGGTCGCGGGCGATCGGGGGTCCGAGGCGCACGCGGCGCCCGACCTCCACGAAAGCGTCCTCCACGACACGGTGCAACAGCACCTGGTTGGCCCGCGGCGGCAGCAGCAACGGATAGTGGGCGAGATCGCCGAGGTCGACGGTCGAGAACGCCGACAGCGGGTGCTCGCTCGACGTGACGATCACGAGTTCCTCGATGCCGAGGCGCACCGCTTCCAGACCCGGCCGGTCGACGTCGCCGCGGATCAGCGCGAGGTCGGCTTCCCCGGACGCGACCGCATTGACGCGGTCGGTGAAGTCCTTGATGACGAACTCCACGTCGATCTGGGGATGACGTTCCCGGACGCTGGAGATCGCGTCGAGACTCTGCGATGCGAAGCTCATGTTCGCGGTGATCCGGATGCTCTCCCGCGGCTCGCGGCCGACCTCGAGGGCCTTCGCTTCGAGGCCGAGCACCTCGGCGGCGATCGGCATCAGGCGCCGGCCGGCGGGGGTGAGCTCGACCGAACGAGTGGTGCGGTCGAACAGGGTGGCGCCGAGTTCGTGTTCGAGCTTCGCGATCTGATGGCTGATCGCCGACTGCGAGATGAAACAACGCTGGGCGGCACGAGAGAAGCTGCCCTCCTCACCGACGGCGAAGAAGTAGCGCAGCTGACGGAAATCCATGGCTCCTCCCGAGGACAGGCCACCTGTATTTATGAGCAGAACAGATAACAGTTTTTCGAATATCCCAGGTTAGTGGATAACAAGGGTCCTTCGTACCTACGTTGGGAGTCATACATCAACGGAGATGACACCAGCACGCGGAGGTTTACGACAGCATGGACGGTGCGGACACAGCGACCCGGATCGATCGGACGGACGTGGTCATCGTCGGCTCCGGCTTCGGAGCATTGGCCACCGCCAAGAAGCTCGCCAAGGCCGGCACGCCTTTCGTACTGATCTCGGAGACCACCGAGCACCTGTTCCAGCCGCTGCTCTACCAGGTCGCCACCGGGGTTCTCTCGCCCGGTGAGATCGCTCCTTCCGTGCGTGCGATCCTCGCCGAGTACCCCCAGGCCGACGTCCGTCTGGGCCGGGTCGTCGATGTCCTGCCCGAAGAGAACACGGTCGTCTACGAAGCCGGCGGTCAGCGTCTGCGCCTCGGCTACAAGTACCTCGTCGCCGCGACCGGCGCGCGTCAGGCGTACTTCGGACGCGACGAGTTCGCCGACCTGACGTACGCGCTGAAGACGGTCGAGGACGCGGAGCGGCTTCGCCGTCAGATCGTGCGGTGCTTCGAGGAAGCACACGTCACCACCGATCCGGAACGTCGGAAGAATCTGCTCAGCTTCATCGTCGTGGGCGCCGGCCCGACGGGAGTCGAGCTCGCGGGACAGATCAAGGAGCTGGCGCAGCGCTACTTCGCCGAGTCCATCGGCAACATCCGCGCGGAGGACGTCACCGTCACGCTCGTCGAGGGCGCCGACAAGGTGCTGCCCCCGTTCGGCGGCAAGCTCAGCGAGTACTCCAAGGAATCGCTCGAGAAGAGCGGCGTCGACGTCGTTCTCGGGACGATGGTCACCGACATCGACGAGCACGGGGCCACGCTCACCACGCCCACGACCGAGGAGACCCGCCGCCTCACCGCGGAGACCATCATCTGGTCGGCCGGTATCCAGGCCAACGACTTCGCCGACGTGCTCGCCGAGCGCACCGGCTGCGAGACGGTCCGCGGCGGACGCCTGCTCGTCGACCCGGACTTCACCGTCGGCCGCAGCGACGACATCTTTGCGATCGGCGACATGGTCACTCTCGACAACCTGCCGGCGCAGTCGCCGTTCGCAATGCAAGGTGGCCGCCACGTGGCGAAGATGATCATCGGCAAGGTCGCGATGGGCACCCCGTTCCAGTACAAGGACAAGGGCAGCATGGCGATCATCAACCGATTCCGCGCCATCACGCGGGTCGGGAAGATCGAACTCACCGGCTTCATCGCGTGGGTCCTGTGGCTCGCCGTCCACCTCGTCTACCTGGTCGGCTTCCGCAACCGCTATATCGCGGTCCTGTCGTGGTGCGGTTCCTTCCTCGGACACCGCCGCCCGCACTTCTACTACGCGCAGGGCACCGCGCCGGTGCCCACCGCCGAGAACGAAGCGACGGAGACGAAGGACGAGCGGCCGGGCGACAAGGAAGCCGTGCCGGCGTCCGCATAGTTCCCCGATCACCGAAAGGCCCCGACCATCCGGTCGGGGCCTTTCGCCGTCGACGCGCCGAGCCGGGACCGACGCGGCGTGTAGCGGTGGCGAACCCCGGCTCACCGCGCGAACTGCCGGTGCTCGACGGGCACTCCGGGTGAAAGTCGGGGTGATTTCCGGGATTTCCTGCGGGCCAGAGGTGTTCGGATGGTGTATCTCGGCCGGCCTGCGGTTACCGTGTGCAGCGCATCCCGAGGAGTGACCCATGAACGACGATGGCAGCGGCCCCTGCGTCGCGACGACACGCGTCGGCTGCGATGTCGTCACGGTCCGCGACATCGCGTCGAGCATCGACCGCTTCGGCGACCGCTACCTGCAGCGTGTGTTCACCCTCCACGAGCTGGAGATATGCACCGGCCCGGGTCGCGCACAACGGCTCGCGGCGCGGTTCGCCGCGAAGGAAGCCGTGATGAAGGTCCTGCGTCCCCGCGACCGAGCGGTGCCGTGGCGAGCCATCGAGATCCGCCGCGCGGACTGGGGCGGATGCACCGTCCTACTGGCCGGTAACGCGGCTGCCCTGGCGCGAGATGAACAGGTGACCGACATTCAGGTCTCGATTTCTCACGAGCCCGAATATGCCATCGCGACGGTCGTGGCGACCCGCGTCGAAGAAGCAGAAACTGGAGAACATCCATGACGGAGCAGGTGATCCGCAAGGTCCTCGGTGCGCACGCGAAGCTGTCGGTCGACAGCACGGTGCTCGACTCCACCGCCGACCTCTACGAACTCGGCCTGACGTCGCACGCCAGCGTGAACGTGATGCTCGCCCTCGAGGACGCCTTCGACGTGGAGTTCCCCGACGAACTGCTGCGCAAGAGCACGTTCGCGAGCGTCGGAGCCATCCGGTCGGCGTTGACGGAACTGGGCGTCGCGTGACCTCCGTGTCCGCGCCGCTCACCGTATCGGAGAACACCGAGCTGTCCTTGCTCGCGCGTGCCGAGATCGTCGGACGCGAGAGCGCCGGACCCGCGGCGGCCGAGGTGGATCGGGAGGGACGATTTCCACACGAGGCCGTCGACGCGCTGCGCGCCTACAAGCTCCTGAACTGCGCTGTCCCCGTCGAACAGGGCGGGGAGGGAGCGTCGCTGGGTGAGCTGTGCGCCGTCGCACGCATCCTCGGCCGGTACTGCGCCTCGACCGCGATGATCTTCGCGATGCACCAGACGCAGATCCTGTCGCTCGTGCGTCACTCCACCCCGGGCGTGGCGGCCTTCGTCGCCGAGGCGGTGGCGAAGGACTACCTGATCGCTTCGGCGACCACCGAACTCGGCACCGGTGGCGACGTGCGCAGCAGCGTCTGCGCCCTCACTCGGGACGGAGAGACGGTCTCGCTCACCAAGAACGCGCCGGTCATCTCGTACGGCGAGTACGCCGATGCGATCCTGGTGACCGCGCGCCGCACCGCCGACAGCCCGCCGAGCGACCAGGCGCTCGTCGTGTGCCGACGCGACGGCGTGACCCTCGAGCCCACCGGAAGCTGGGACACCCTGGGGTTGCGGGGCACATGCAGTCCCGGATTCGTCCTCACCGGCACGACGTCCGCCGATCTCGTGGTAGGTGCGTCCTATGCCGAGATCTCGTCGCGCACCATGCTTCCCGTTTCGCACAGTGTGTGGTCGGCGGTGTGGCTCGGCATCGCCGACGCGACGATGGAGAAGGCCCGTTCGTTCGTGCGGTCGGCGGCCCGCCGCAGCCCGGGTGTCACCCCGCCCGGTGCGCTGCGACTCGCCGAAGCGGCCGCCGTGCACCAGCAGTTCGCCGATCTCGTCGCCGCGTCCGCCGCCCGGTTCGACGCCGCGGCGTCGGCACAGGACGAATCGATGTCGGGCATGGGTTTCTCGCTCGCCATGAACAACCTCAAGGTCACCGCGTCCACCCTCGTCGTGGATCTGGTGAACCGCGCGATGCTCGTCTGCGGTATCGCCGGATACCGCGAGGATTCGCAGTACTCGCTCGGCCGTCACCTGCGCGACGCGCACGGTGCCGCCGTGATGGTCAACAACGACCGCATCATGAACAACTCGGCCCAGATGTCGATCGCCTACCGGGGGACTCTGTGACCAGTCCGGCCACGACCAGCACTGCCACCGACGAACTGTCCGAACTCGAGCGCGCCCGCCTCGACTTCCAGCAACAGTTGCTCGGGGCCGAACTGCTCGTGGAGACCGGTGTTCCCGGCCTCTACGGACGTTCGGGTGTCTTCGAGGACATCGTGGACGGCATCGACCGAGTGGTGGTCGCGGCAGGTCCGGGCCGGGCGGCGACGCGATTGCGCTTCCCGCCGGTCTTCCCGAGGACGAGCTTCGAGCGGACCGACTACATCGCCTCGTTCCCGCACCTGACGGGAGCGGTGAACACCTTCGCGGGCAGCAACGCCGAGCACGCCGCACTGCTGGCCGCCCGCTCGCGCGGCGAGGCGTGGGACCCGTGGCTCGAACCCGCCGACACCGTGCTGGTCTCCGCCGCATGCCATCCCGCCTACTCGCGGTACACCGGCACGCTGCGTGAGGGCGGCGAACTGCTCGATGTTCTGGGTTACTGCTTCCGGCACGAACCCGCCGTCGATCCCGCCCGCATGCAGGCATTCCGCATGCACGAGTTCGTGCGCATCGGCACCGAGAACGATGCTGCGCAGCATCGTGATTCCTGGATCCAGCGAGGACTCGAGGTGCTCGACTCGCTCGGTCTCGACGCGAGCGCCGTGCCCGCCAACGATCCGTTCTTCGGACGGGCCGGACGCATGCTGGCCGTCAACCAGCGCACCGAGAACCTCAAGACCGAACTGACCGTCCGTCTCTACGGCGACCTCGACGAGGGCACCGCCGTGGTCTCCTGCAACTGCCATCGTGAGCACTTCGGCGAGACGTTCGAGATCCGCACGGCCGACGGCGAAGTCGCACACAGCGCGTGCGTCGGATTCGGTATGGAGCGCATCGCCCTGGCGTTGTTGCGGACCCACGGACTCGACGTCGACCGTTGGCCCGTTCCGGTGCGCGACAGGCTGTTCCCGTGAGCGATCGGCTCATCGACGTCCGCGTCGGCGGATACTCACCGCATTTCGTGCACGCCGCCGACAGGATCTGGACCGAGACCAACTGTTACGTCGACCTGTGGGTCGAGGTGCTGCATGCGCTCGGCCACGATCCGGTCCCCGCGGCGGCGTGCGCGTTCTCGGCCCGGTTCGACGGCGCCCAGTGGACCTTCCTCAAGTTCCGCCCCGAAGACCTGATGTCGCTCTACGGGGTCGACGTCGCGGAGATGAACGTGTGGCGCCGTCCGGTGGACCACCTCGAGGACAATGCCGCCGCCGGTCTGCTGTCCACGGTCGAGGTGGACGCCTACTGGTTGCCCGACACCGAGGGCACCGGATACCGGGAGAGTCGTTCCAAGACCACGATCGTGCCCAACCTCATCGACCGGGATGCCGAGACGCTCGAGTACTTCCACAACAGCGGCTATCACATCCTCACCGGTGAGGACTTCCGCGGAGTGTTCGGTCTCGACGAGCCGGTACCCACCTGGCCGCCCTATCTCGAGCAGGTGCGGGTCGAGGCGTCGCAGCCGCAGTGCGATGCGTTCGACACGGTGCTCCTGCGGCACCTGCGTATGCGTGCCGGTTCGAACCCGGTGCGCGAACTCGGAACCCGGGTTCTTGCGGACGTCGACCGGATCCGCACCGGCGGGATGGACGTCTTCCATCCGTGGACGTTCGGGGTGCTCCGTCAATGCGGCGCGACCGCCGAACTCGCCGCCGACGTGAGCCTCTACATGGACGGTCGCGGCTACCCCGGTGCGGCGGCCGCGGCCGACGGATTCCGCGCGGTCGCCGAGGGTGCGAAGAGCGTGCAGTTCCGCATGGCCCGCGCGGCGCGCGGCCGCGATGTCGAGCCCGGTGATCAGCTGGTCGCGATGGCCGAAGCCTGGGGGGACGCCATGGCGACCGTCGTCCGCGCCGCCGGCGTGCGATGACGGGTCCGGCGCACATGGATCTGCTGCACGACACCCGGTGGCGTTGCCTCGGAGTCGATTCCGGGACGGTGGTGCATCCCGACGAACTCCCACAGGACGGTCGTTGGTTACCGGTCCGCATACCCGGCACGGCCGCGGGCGCGATCCGGGATGCCGACGGCGCCGCGGCGGCCCGGGCGTCGTCACCCGACAGCAGCGACTGGTGGTTCGTCACCGACGTCGAGGTGTCCGGCCACGGACCGTGGTACCTGACCTTCGACGGGCTCGCGACCCTCGCGGACGTCTGGGTCGACGGTACGCTCGTCGCCACATCGGAATCGATGTTCGTGCCGTTCACCGTCGTTCTCGACCACCTGTCGTCGACGACGCGGATCGCCATCCGGTGCGCCTCGCTCGACGCCGCACTCCGTGAGCGCAGGCCGCGCGGACGCTGGCGTTCGTCGCTCGTATCGGCCCAGGGACTGCGGTGGTTCCGCGCCACGATGCTCGGGCGTGCCCCGGTCTACGGCGGAGCCCCGGCACCGGTCGGTCCGTGGCGTCCCGTGCGTCTCGTCGGCTCCGGCGAACCGGTCGTGCTGGAATGTGCGATACGGACGGCTCTGCACGGATCCGAGGGGATCGCCGATATCGATCTCGTCCTGGCCGGCGCCGCCGTCTCCGAGGCGGTCGTCGACATCGAAGGCGCGACGGCGCACGCACGGCCCGACTACGGATCCGACGGTACGGCACACGTGCGGATGCAGGTGACGCTCCCCGAGGTGAGACGGTGGTGGCCGCACACCTACGGCGACCCGAACCTGTATGCGGCACACGTTCTTCTGAACGGGCATCGGATCGAACTGGGCCGCATCGGTTTCCGCTCGGTGGAGCAGGTTCCCGGCGACGGCTTCGGCCTGCGGGTCAACGACGTCGACGTCTTCTGCCGCGGACTGGTGTGGACACCGACCGACCCCATCGCGCTGAACGACCCGGCCGGCACCCGACGCATCCTCGAACGCTGCGTGTCCGCAGGCGTGGACACGATCCGTATCCCGGGCACCCTGGTCTACGAGGACGACGAGTTCTACTCGGCGTGTGCGGAACTGGGCATCATGGTGTGGCAGGACGTCATGCTCGCCACGACAGACCCGCCCGACGACCCGCACGTCCGCTCGCTGCTCGAGGGCGAGGTGCGCGCACTGTCGCGCCGGTGTGCGGGGAATCCGGCTCTCGTCGTGCTGTGCGGGGGGAGCGAGACCGAACAGCAACCGGCCATGCTGGGTCTGACCGGCGTGCCGATTGCGGCACTCGACGACTGGTTGCCCGAGATCGTCGACCGTGAGTGGCCGGGTGCGGTGTGGGTGTCCTCGTCGCCGTCCGCGCCCCCGGGCAGCGACACGCTTCCGATCGCGGTCGGTTCGGGTGTGGCGCACTACTTCGGTGTCGGGGGATACCGCCGTCCGATCGGTGACGTACGTGTCGCCGGCGTCCGCTTCGCCGCCGAATGCCTCGCGTTCTCGATTCCGCCGTCCGACACCGCGATCGAAGCCGAGTTCGGCAGCGTGAATGTTGCCGGTCACCATCCGCGGTGGAAGGCGGCTGTGCCACGCGACAACGGCGCCCCCTGGGACTTCGAGGACGTGCGAGACCATTATGTGCGCACGATCTTCGGGGTCGACCCCTCCGAGGTGCGGTGGGCCGATCCCGCCCGGTATCTCGCGCTCGGGCGGGCGGCGATGTGCGAGGCGTACACCGAGGTGCTGCAGTACTGGCGACGAGCCGGATCGGGATGTCGCGGCGCCCTGATCCTGTCCGCCCGCGACCTGCAACCGGGTGCCGGATGGGGTGTGCTCGACGCCGACGGGAACCCGAAGGCACCGTGGTGGGTGCTGGCCCGGGTGTTCGCGCCCGTCACCGTGCTTCTCACCGACGACGGCCTCGACGGTCTGCGTGTGGACGCGATCAACGACACCGCCGACGTCCTCGACGTCACGCTGCAGGTGCAGGCCCACACCCCGTCGGGTGCCGTGCCGGTGGACGTGTCGCTGCCGTTGTGTCTCGATCCGCACGAAACCCGGGTGTTCTCGTGGGCTGCGCTGACAGGCGGCTTCACCGATGTCAATTTTGCGTATCGATTCGGGCCGCGCACATTCGAGACTGCCACCGCACGGCTGGTGGATCACGCCGGTGCGGTGTTGTCGGAGTCCGTGCATCTCGTGGGTGGTCCGGCACGGGCCGTCGAGCGTGGAACCGGGCTGGACGCGACCGCTCGACCGGTCCCGGACGGCTGGAGCGTGCAGGTGCGAACCGAGGCCGCCGCGCACTACGTTCATCTCGATGTCACCGGTGGTGACCTGCAGGATTCGTGGTTCCACCTGCCTCCCGGAGGTTCTCGTACGATCGCCGTGCGGGCCTGGGATCCGGACTCGGCCCTGAGTGGCCGGGTGGGGGCGTTGAACTCGGCCACGAGCGCACCGATCCGTGTACTTCCCGCCTCGGACGGTCACGAGGTCCGCAGGTAGCTCCCGAGGGCCTCCGACGGACCGGTGCGAGGTACGCCGAAAGCGACAGGTGCATATCGGGCATGGACGGGGTATATGTATCTCCCAAGGGGTCGCTCACCCGATTTGCACCTTCTGTACGGTGCCGGTGGCCGCCTCTCCCCGCCTTCCGAGAGGAGATCGACATGGCGATCCGCTCCACATCGCAGATGGGTGCCTCGCACACCGCTTCGTCCACTCGCCGTCCTGCCCGGGTCGAGCAGGACGGACCGTCCTTCACCGAGGTCATCCACTCGCAGCTGTTCTCGAACTATCAGGTGCCTCGCGGTGAGGTGCAGCGCAGCGCCTGACCCCACACCCCTCCGGCGCGAGATCGTGCCTGCCGGGGTGCCCGCGCGGCGTTCAGGACGCCTCCGCGTGCGGCACACTGTCGGCATGAGTGAAACCACGAGTCAGAGCACCCGCATCGTTCTCGCCTCGCGTCCGGAGGGGGCACCCACCGCCGACAACTTTCGCTTCGAGACGGTGGATCTGCCCGAGGTCGACGACGGTCAGATCCTCCTGCGCGTCGTCTACCTGTCCCTCGACCCGTACATGCGCGGCCGGATGAGCACCGCGAAGTCGTATGCCGCGCACGTCGAACTCGGGGACGTGATGGTCGCCGGAACGGTGGGCCAGGTCGTCGAATCGCGGTACGACGGACTCGAGCCGGGCGACTACGTCCTCGCAGGTGCCGGCTGGCAGTCGCACGCCGTCCTCGACGGTTCCGCGGTACGCAAACTCGATCCGCGGGCCGCGCCGATATCCACTGCCGTGGGTGTGCTCGGAATGCCCGGTTTCACAGCCTATTCCGGACTTCTGAAGATCGGGCAGCCGAAGGAGGGCGAGACCGTCGTCGTCGCTGCCGCCACCGGGCCGGTGGGATCTGCCGTGGGGCAGATCGCGAAGCTGAAAGGGGCGCGCGCGGTCGGTATCGCAGGTGGGCAGGAGAAGTGCCGCGCGCTGATCGAGGAATTCGGTTTCGACGCGGCGATCGACCACCGCGACCCGAACTTCGCCGACACGCTGGCCGAGGCAGTTCCCGACGGCATCGACGTCTACTTCGAGAATGTGGGCGGACCGGTGCAGGAGGCGGTGTGGCCGTTGCTCAACACCTACGCGCGAATTCCGGTGTGCGGTCTGGTCGCGCAGTACAACGGTGCAGATCTGAACCGCAAGGACCGTCTTCCGGGACTGTTCAACTCGATTCTCACCAAGAGCCTCACGATCCGCGGGTTCATCCAGAGCGAATTCGTCAAGGAGATGTACGGCGATTTCCTGCGTGAGGTCTCGGCGTGGGTCCGAGACGGGAAGCTCGAGTACCGCGAGGACATCGTCGACGGACTCGAGAACGCCCCGGAGGCGTTCATCGGCATGCTCGAAGGGAAGAACTTCGGGAAGATGCTCGTGCGGGTCGCGCCGGAGTGACGGACACCGTACGGTGCTCGCGACGGAGGATCGCGTCGCGAGCACCGTGCGGGGAACGTCGGGCGCTACGGTCGAATACCGTCACTCGCCGTCAGGCGATGCGCTCGAATACAGCGGCGAGCCCCTGGCCACCGCCGATGCACATCGTCTCGAGTCCGTAGCGACCCTCACGGCGGTCGAGTTCGCGCAGCAGTGTGGCGAGGATGCGTCCGCCGGTCGCGCCCACCGGGTGTCCGAGCGAGATGCCGGAGCCGTTGGGATTCAGGCGCGGGTCGTCGGCCTCGATGCCCCACGAGCGGGTGACCGCCAAGGCCTGTGCGGCGAACGCCTCGTTGAGTTCGATGACGTCCATGTCGGCGAGCGTGAGTCCGAGCCGGCCGAGGGCTTTCTCGGTGGCGGGCACCGGGCCGATACCCATGGTGCGCGGCGGCACACCGGCCACCGCCCAGCTCGCGAGGCGGGCCAGTGGACGCAGACCCAGCGCGGCGGCCTTCTCGGCGGTGGTGACGATCGCGAGAGCGGCACCGTCGTTCTGGCCGCTGGCGTTGCCCGCGGTGACGGTCGACTCGGGATCGATCTTGCCGCGGATCGGGCGCAGTTTGGCGAGGGACTCCATCGAGGTGTCGGCGCGGGGGTGTTCGTCGGTGTCGACGACCAGCGGATCGCCCTTGCGCTGCGGCACCGTGAGGGGCACGATCTCCTGCGCGAACACGCCGTTCTTCTGCGCGGCGACGGCGCGCTGGTGCGACTGCACGGCAAGCGCGTCCTGGTCCTCACGGCTGATGGAGAACTCGGCACGCAGGTTCTCGGCGGTCTCGATCATGCCGCCGGGCACCGGGAAGTCGCGGCCACCGGCGGTGACGCGAGCGCGGGCGAGGCGATCGGACAGTGCGACGGCTTCGCCCTTGACGCCCCAGCGCATGCCGGTCGCGTAGAACTCGGCCTGGCTCATGGACTCGGCGCCGCCGGCGAGGATCAGGTCGCTGCCGCCGGTGTGGACCTGCATGACGGCCTGCAGGATCGCCTGCAGACCCGAGCCGCAGCGGCGGTCGACCTGCAGGCCCGGAACGTCCACGCCGAGACCGGCGTTGAGGGCGGCGACGCGGCCGAGGGCCGGGGCTTCACCGTTCGGGGAGGCCTGGCCGAGGAGGACGTCGTCGATGTCGGAGCCGGTGATGCCGGTGCGGGTGACGAGTTCGCGGATGAGGGTGGCTGCAAGATCCTCGGGGGCGATGTCCTTCAGAACACCACCGAACCGGCCCACCGGGGTGCGCAGGGGTTCGCAGATCACTACGTCGGTCATGATGTACCTCGATCGGGGTTGTTCACTGGTGGGTCTGGGTGCGGGCGAGATCCGTGGAGATCGCCTCGGCGGTGGCGAGCAGCGCCGGGACGAGTTCGCCGTGCACGACCTCCATCCGGTAGCGGGCCGCGTGGGTCGACAGGTTCACCGACGCCACAACGGTTCCCGACGCGTCGCGGATCGGTGCGGCAAGTGATCGCAGGCCTTCTTCGAGTTCCTGGTCGACCACGCAGTATCCGTTGCGACGTACCGTGGCGATCTCGGCGCGCAGCTCCTCGGCGGTGGTGACGGTGTTGCCGGTGATGGGTGCGAGATCGGCGCGGGCGAGATAGGCCTCGAACTCGTCGTCGGTCAGGCCGGCGAGCAGCACTCGTCCCATGGAGGTCGCGTAGGCGGGGAAGCGGGTGCCGAGCGTGATGGTGACGGTCATGATGCGGCTGACAGGGACTCGCGCGACGTAGACGACGTCGTCTCCGTCGAGCACCGACACCGAGGTCGATTCCTTGACCTTCTCGGCGAGCGATTCGAGATGCGGCCGCGCAACCTCCGGAAGCGTCAGCGCGGACAGATAGCTGTATCCGAGTTCGAGCACCCGTGGGGTGAGCCAGAACTGGGAACCGTCGGTGTGGACGTAGCCGAGTTCGATGAGCGTCAACAGGAATCGGCGGGCGGTGGCGCGAGTGAGGCCGGTCGCGCGGGCGACGTCCGAGAGCGACTGCCGCTGGGTATGCGCACCGAAGGCTTTGATGACCGACAGGCCACGGGCCAGCGACTGCACGTAATCTGTTGACGCTCCCGGGTTCTCGCGAGCGACCTCGGGAGTGGTGACGTCGGGAGTGCTCACGACCCCGTGCCTCCCTCGGTGTCGGCGAGTGCCTGCTTGCCGAGCGCGAACGCGCGGTTGCTGTTGGGGACTCCCGCGTAGACCGCGGTGTGCAGGAACACCTCGACGAGGTCGTCGGGATCGATCCCCGCGCGGAGGGCGGCGCGGATGTGCATGTCGAGTTCGTGCTCGTTGCCGACCGCGGTGAGGATCGCGAGGGTGAGCAGGCGGCGGGTGCGGTGGTCGAGGCCCGGACGTGCCCAGATGTCGCCCCATGCCGTGCGGGTGATGAAATCCTGGAAGGGCCGGGTGAATTCGGTGGTCGACTCGATGGACCGGTCGACGTGGGCGTCACCGAGGACGGAACGGCGCACCCGCAGTCCCTCCTCGAACACCGCGGTGCGGTGCGCGGCGGATGGAGTGGCGCACGAGATGTGTTCGCGGATGAGCTTTGTGATCCGTCCCGCCTGCTCCACGTTGGCGAGGTGCGCGCCGGGGGAGACGACGTGGAAGGCGGAGTCGGCGATTCCGTCGGCCAGCTGTTGCATCGTCGACGGCGGGGTGGCGGGATCCTGCTCGCCGGCGATCACCAGGGTGGGCGCGACGATCCGCGCGAGATCGGGACGGCCGTCCCAGGTCGCCAGCGCCTCGCAGCATGCGGCGTAGCCCTCGTCGGTGGTGCCCTTCACCATCTCGACGTGGCGGGTGACCAGATCCGGATCGTGCTCGGCCAGTTCGGGAGTGAACCATCGCGAGACGATGGAGTCGGCGATCGAGGCGAGGCCGTCGTTGCGAACGGACGCGGCCCGGTCGTACCAGGGCTGGGCGGGCTGGAAGGCCGGCGAGGTGCACAGCAGCGTCAGTGTGCGCACGCGTTCGGGGTGATGCGCGGCGAGCCACTGTCCGACGGCACCGCCGAGCGACAGGCCGACGTAGTGCACGGCGTCGAGTCCGAGCGAGTCGAGCAGGGCGACGACGTCGCCGGCGAGCTCCTCGATCGTGTAGGGGCCGGACGGCGCGGGGGAGGGGCCGTGTCCGCGATGGTCGGCCGCGACGACGTTCCAGTCGGGCGACAGGGAGTGGATCTGCGGTGCCCACATCGACAGGTCCGAACCCAGCGAACCGAGGAACAGGACGGTCGGCTTCGTGGGGTCGCCGTACTGTTCGTAGTTGAGCATGACGGTCATCGGGTACCTCCTGTGGTTCGGTTCGTGGTGTCGTGGCGGGTGAGAACGCGATCGACGATGTCGGCGGCATGACCGAGATAGCGTGTGGGGTCGAGAAGTTCGCGCACGTTCTGCGGATCGAGATGTGCTGTGACGACGGGGTCCTCGTCGAGCCGCCTGCCGGCGACCGCCGCATCGGTGACGATCGAGCGTGCGTCGTCGGTGTGTTCGGCGAGTGCGGCAGTGACCTTCTCGGCGAGGATCGCTCCGCCGGTGAGCGCGAGATTGCGGTCGAGCGCGTCGGTGTGGACGTGCAGCCCGTTCAGGCTCACCGAGAGTTGGTGCGCGGCACCGCCGGTGAGGCGCAGGATGTCGCCGAGCGTCTCCCATTCGGCGTGCCAGGCGCCGGCGGCGCGCTGGAACTCGTGGTCGGTCGACGACAGGATCGTCGAGACGAGACCGGGTACGCGCCGGGCGGCGGCACGCGCGGTGACGGCCGCGACGGGATTGCGCTTGTGCGGCATGGCC
The DNA here is from genome assembly GCF_004153645.1 of Rhodococcus sp. Q1. Taxonomy (NCBI): domain Bacteria; kingdom Bacillati; phylum Actinomycetota; class Actinomycetes; order Mycobacteriales; family Nocardiaceae; genus Rhodococcus; species Rhodococcus sp. Q1. The sequence goes on from NZ_SDMJ01000001.1 coordinate 535,968, forward strand.
GACGACCCGCCGGGCGCATCCTCGCTCACCTCGCCGAACTCGGTGCTCGCCATGAGCACGACATCGGTGGCGGGCTTCGCGACCGTACCCGCGGCGACGCCGAGTGCGCCTGCAAGGGTGGTGATCGGAGTGCGTGCGGTGTGCCACGGGGCGACGGGACGTGCGAGTCCGAGCAGGTCGGCGACGGTGTCGGCGAACGCGAAGCCGTCGGGATGGACGGCGGCGAGCGTGCCTGCGGCCCCGCCGTACTGCGCGGGCAGGACGGACAGGGCGCGGCCGAGTTCGGTGACGGCGTCGTCCAGGGACAGGAGCCAGCCGGCCGCGAGAGCACCGAAGGTGGTGGGCAGCGCCTGCTGGCCGAGGGTGCGCGCGACCATCGGCGTCTCACGGTGCGTGGCGGCCAGACGGGCTGCGCCGTCGGCCGCGGAGCGCAGGTTCGCCACGACGATGGCGCCCGCGCGGTGGGCGAGCAGCATCAGCGCGGTGTCGAGGACGTCCTGGCTGGTCGCGCCGATGTGCACGGCCCGCGCGGGAGCATCGGCTCGCTCCCGCAGCAACGAAACCAGGGGGATGACGGCATTGCCGCCCGCCGCGGATCGTCGTCCGAGGTCGGCGGGATCGAGATCACCGGCGAGCGACGCGGCCGCTGTCGCGACGGCGTCGGCGTCGGCGTCCTCGATGCGGCCGAGTGCAGCTGCCGCACGGGTCAGCGCGACCTCCACGTCGAGTAGGGCGCCGATCCACGCGCGGTCCGACAGGGCGGCACCGAGTTCGTCCGCGCCGAAGACGGGGTCGAACAGCGGGCCCCGGTAGCCGGCGCCGGGGGATGAGGAAGACACGGACCTCCGATCCGAAATGTTCGCGATGTGGACGGATGGACGCTATGCGAACAGGTTAGTGCCGCCGTTGTGCACCCGCAACGATCCTACGCGTATGTGTTCGCATCGCGGACGGTAGTTCACATGACGTACACATGAGGGTATCGTGGCACACATGGACAAAGTCGTTGCCTCCGCCGCCGAGGCCGTAGCCGACATCCCCGACGGCGTCACGATCGCTGTCGGAGGGTTCGGCCTGGTCGGCATCCCCGAGATACTCATCGATGCAGTGCTCGAACAGGGCGCCACCGACCTCGAGACCGTCAGCAACAACTGCGGTACCGACGGCTTCGGGCTCGGTCTGCTGCTCGAGAAGGGGCGCATCCGCCGCACCATCTCGTCGTACGTCGGCTCCAACAAGGAGTTCGCGCGCCAGTACCTCGCCGGCGAACTCGAAGTCGAGCTCACCCCGCAGGGCACGCTCGCCGAACGCCTGCGCGCCGGTGGCGCGGGCATCCCCGCCTTCTTCACGCCCGCCGGGGTCGGCACGGCCGTCGAGGAAGGCGGACTGCCGCTGCGCTACGACGGGCACGGCGGTATCGCCCTCGCGTCGAAGCCGAAGGAGACCCGCGAGTTCGACGGCGAGACCTACGTGCTCGAACGCGGCATCGTCGCCGACTACGCGCTCGTGCACGCCTGGAAGGGCGACCGCCACGGCAACCTCGTCTACCGCGCGAGCGCCCGCAACTTCAACCCGCCGGCCGCCGCCTCGGGCCGCATCACGATCGCGCAGGTCGAGCACCTCGTCGAACCCGGCGAACTCGACCCCAACGAAATCCACACGCCCGGCATCCACGTGCAGCGTGTCGTACACGTCGGCCCCGTCGAGGTCGGCATCGAGAACCGGACGGTGCGCTCATGACACAGGCAACGAAGAAGGGGCTGACCCGCGAGGAGATGGCGGCACGCGTCGCCGAGGAACTCGAGGACGGCCAGTACGTCAACCTCGGAATCGGCATGCCCACCCTCGTGCCGAACTACCTCGAGCCCGGCGTCGAGGTCATCCTGCACTCGGAGAACGGTGTACTCGGCGTCGGCCCGTACCCGACCGAGGACGAACTCGATCCCGAGCTCATCAACGCCGGTAAGGAGACGATCACCGCGATCCCCGGTGCGTCGTACTTCGACTCGGCACAGTCGTTCGGCATGATCCGTGGCGGCCGGATCGACGTCGCGGTCCTGGGCGCGATGCAGGTCTCCGCCAAGGGCGACATCGCCAACTGGATGGTGCCCGGCGCGATGGTCAAGGGCATGGGCGGCGCGATGGACCTCGTCCACGGCGCCGAGCGCGTCATCGTGATGATGGATCACGTCACCAAGAAGGGCGACCCGAAGATCCTCGAGGAGTGCGTTCTGCCGCTCACCGGTCGTGGGTGCGTGCAGCGCATCATCACCGACCTCGCGGTCATCGACGTCACCGAGGAGGGACTGAAGCTCGTCGAGACGGCGCCCGGTGTGAGCACCGACGACGTCGTCGCTGCGACCGCGGCGAAGCTCATCGTCTGATCGGACATCGTCCGACCGGGCAACGACGGCGGGGCCGGGCGCGAGGAGATCGTGCGACCGGCCCCGTCTCGCTTCTCAGTCGTAGTCGTCACTGTCGGCCGTGAGGTCGGGGCTGTCCGGGTCCGGCTCCTCCCCGCCCACCTCCGGGATCAATTCGTAGCGGTGCCCGAAGGACTCGACGAGCGCCTGCAGGATCGCGACCACCGGCACGGACACCAGAGCGCCCACCGGGCCGAACAGGGTGGCACCGACGATCACCGAACCGAATGCCACCGCCGGGTGGATCGATACGGTGCGGGCCGTGATGCGTGGGTGCAGCACGTAGTTCTCGACCTGCTGGTAGATCGTGCCGAAGGCGATCACCCACACGCCGTCGAGCGGTTGCTGCACCGCGGCGATGAGCGCGGGGAGACCGATTGCGAGATAGGTACCGATGGTCGGGATGAACTGCGAGACCACCCCGGTCCAGATCGCGAGCGGAAGCCAGTACGGAACGCCGATGATCAGGAAGAAGATTCCAGTGAAGATCGACGAGGCGGCGGCGAGGATCAGCCGGGAGACGACGTAACCGCCGGCCTTCTCCACCGAGGTCTCCCACACGTTCGCGATCAACTGCTGTTGCCGGGCGGGGAACCAGCTCGCGATCGTCCGCCGCATCTGCGGCCCCTCCGCAGACATGTAGAAGACGAACAACAGAAGCGTCAGGATCTGGAACAGGGCACCGACCAGGGTGCTGAGGACGCCGAGCACACCGGGCGTGAACCGTTGCGCCAGATCACGGAGCGTGTCGGGCGTGATCTTGAGCAGCTCGTCCCCGGTCTTGAAATTCGTGTCGAAAGTGCGGTTCGCCCAATCGGTGAGGCGTGTGAGCGCATCCGGAAGTGTGGTGAGCAACTGGGCGATCTGGTCGAACAGGAGCGTGCCGAACACCGCGAAGAACCCGATGGTGAGTGCGATCAGGGAGAACAACACCAGGCCGGTGCCGGCACCGCGACGCATCCCGAACCGTTCGAGCCGATCGACGATCGGTTCGATGGTGATGCTGAACAACCATGCCAGGAACAGCAGGCCGAGGAAGCCTTTCAGATTGTGGAACAGCCAGCCCGACATCTGATAGAAGGCGACGGCCAGCAGCACACCGACGATCGTGGGCCGGAGCCAACGGGGAGTCCGTGGTCGATCGGCGACGGTCGCGCGCTTGGCCATCCCACCCTCCCGCTCTGCAGAGACTCTGCCGCGAAATCTACTCGGTGAGCGCGGCCGGGGGGAGCCGTACCGAGACCGAGGAGCATCCACAAAAGAACCGGCCCGGACTCGTGTGAGTCCGGGCCGGTCGGTGGTAGCGGGGACAGGATTCGAACCTGCGACCTCTGGGTTATGAGCCCAGCGAGCTACCGAGCTGCTCCACCCCGCGTTGCATGTCCAACCATACACGACTTCCGAGGGCGCGTTGACCACCCCTCGTCCGTAGAACGTCCCCGTGCTTGCCGATCTCGATCAGCGGGACCTGCAGAGTGTGACGCGTCACAGACTCATAGGTTCGGTCGGTAATCGGGCAGCCGTGGTACGGCTGCCCGAAACCGGTCTGTACGAACATTTTCGAGAGAGGGGTGGCATGGCTGTTGTGTCGAGGAGGTCGCCGATCCGCTTGTGGGGAGCGGCGATCGGAGCCTGTGCAGTCCTGCTCACCGCGTGCGGTTCGACTCCCACCGAGAACTCCGGGGTCGCCGATCCTGCCGTGCCGCTGCACTATGCCACCGTCTTCGGAGTCTCGTCGTTCGATCCGCACAAGACGCGGATCACCAGCGACGCCACCATGCTCAACATGGTCTACGACCGCCTCGTCCACCGTGACGCAGCCGGGCAGCCGGTGCCCGGACTCGCCGAAGCGTGGGAGATCGACGAGAGGTCGTTGACCCTCCACCTGCGGGAGGGGTTGACCTTCTCCGGTGGCGCCGTCCTCGACGCCGACGCCGTCGTCGCCAATCTCCGACGTGCGCTCGAGCCGGACTCGATCACGGCGCCGATGCTGGCGGGTGTGAGTGGGGTCGCCGCATCGGACGACCGCACGGTCGTGGTGAGCTTCGACGGTCCGGGTGCTCAGTACGTGCTGGCGCTGTCGGATCTTGCCGGGATGGTCGTCGATCCCGGAGCCTTCGGAAACCCGGACAAGGATGCACGACTCGCGCTCACGCCCGCAGGTGCGGGACGGTACGTCCTTGCGGCGTCCCGACCGGGCGCCGAGTACGAGTTCACCGCCAGGGCGGACTACTGGGACCCGGAGGCGATCGGCACCGACACCTTCGTCTGGACGGTGATGACCGATCCGCAAGCGCGTCTCAGTGCGGTGTCGGCCGGAGACATCGACGTCGCCATCACCACACCCCTGATGATCGACGCCGCCGAACAGCAGGGCCTTCGAGTGGAGACCGCACTTCGGCTCGACCACATGGCGCTGAATTTCAACCGGACCCGCAGCGAGTTCGGCAAGCTCGAGGTACGCAAGGCCATCGCACACGCAATCGACCGTCAGGCTATCGCGGACACGGCGATGGAGGGCCACGCCGAAGCGGCGGCGCAGAACTTCCCGAAGGACTACTTCGCGTACGACCCGGATCTCGCCGACGACTACCGATACGATCCCGAGAAGGCGCGGCAGCTGCTGGCCGATGCGGGGCTGCCGAACGGATTCTCGTTCACTGCGATCCTGCTGAATCTCCCCGAGAACGTGCAGGTGGCGCAGATCGTGCAGCAGCAACTCGCACAGGTCGGCATCGACATGAAGCTCGAGCCGCTGCCCCCGTCGGATGCGTCGCCGACCTTCTACCGGGGGGACGCCGATGCCTTTCTCACGACCTTCACCGGCCGTTCCGATCCGGCGCTGCTGCTGTCCGCGCTCTTCGGGGAGAATTCACCGCAGAACCCTTCCCGCACCACTGCACCGGGCTTCCGGGAGGCGCTGGACGCCGCCAACCGTGAGACCGACCTGCAGGTTCGGGGGGACAGGCTCGGGGAGGTCTCGAAGACCGTCTCGGACAACGTCCTTGCTGTGCCCTTGGTCTTCTTCGAACTCGGATCGACACTCACCGATCGGGTCGTCGGATACGAAACGAACCTGTTGATCGACGAATGGCGTGGCGTCGGCATCGCCGCGTCCTGACCGTCGACCGCTCCAGAAACGAAGGAATCTCATGTCTCGTAAATCGTTGACCTCGGTCGTCGCCGCGTTCGCTGCCGCGCTTCTGCTCGCCGGCTGTGGGACGTCGGCTGCAACCGACAGCACCGCGGAGATCGACCCCCAGGTACCCCTGCGTTATGCCACGACATACGGTGCGTCGTCCTTCGATCCGCACAAGACTCGGATCACCAGCGATTCGACCATGCTGAATCTCGTCTACGACCGTTTGGTGCATCGCGACCGGAACGCCGATCCGGTGCCCGGACTCGCCGAATCCTGGGAGTTCTCCGAGGACGGATCCACGCTGACCTTGAAGCTGCGTCAGGGCGTGACCTTCTCGGACGGCACACCGCTCGATGCGCCTGCCGTGGTGGCGAATCTCCGTCGCGCGCTGGAACCCGACTCGATCACGGCCGCGATGCTCGCCGGCGTCGAATCGGTCGAGGCGTCCGACGCACACACCGTGGTGCTCCGACTGAACGGACCGGGCGGACAGCTCGTGCTCACGCTGTCGGACCTGCCGGGAATGATCGTCAACCCCAACGCTTTCGGAAGCCCGGACAAGAATGCGGCGCTCGTACTCCAACCGGCGGGAGCCGGCCGGTACACGGTGACCGAATCCCAGCCGGGCGCTCAGTACAGTTTCGTCGCCCGCGACGACTACTGGGATCAGGAAGCGTTGCAGGCAGAGCACTTCGAGTGGGTCGTCATGACCGATCCGCAGACCCGTGTGAATGCCGTCGCCTCCGACCAGCTCGACGCGGCGATGGCGACGCCGATGTCGCTCGACCCTGCCGAGCAGCAGGGACTGCAGACGAATGTGCAGACCAGCCTCAACAACTACGTTCTCAACCTGAATCGGACCCGGAGCGAGTTCGGCAAGCTCGAAGTGCGACAGGCCCTGGCCCATGCCGTGGACCGGGAGTCGGTGGTGGAGACCGCACTCGAAGGGCACGGTGAACCCGCGAGCCAGAACTTCCCCGCGGGATATTTCGCCCACAACGACGCCCTCGACGATCAGTACGCATTCGACCCCGACAAGGCGAAGCAGCTGCTCGACACCGCGGGTGTCCCGAACGGATTCTCCTTCGTGGCGGGTGTGTCCAACCTTCCCGAGAACCAGATGATCGGGCAGATCCTGCAGGAGCAACTCGCACGGGTCGGCATCACCATGGAGATCCGCTCCATGACGCCGACGGACCTCAACCCCGCCTTCAACCGGGGAGAGCTCGATGCCATCCTCACCACGCTCGTCGGCCGCGCCGATCCCTCCCTGCTGCTGACCTCGTTCTACGGTCAGGATTCCCCGCAGAACCCGTCCCACGATGCGATCCCCGGTTTCCGGGAGGCCATGGAAGCGGCCAACCGCGCCACCGACCCCGCAGAACGCGCGGTGCGCCTCGGTGAAGTGAACGCCGTGGTGATGAACTATGCGGCAATGCTGCCGATCGCGTTCGCCGAGCTGGGTGCCGTCGCCTCGGACAGGCTGGTGGGTTACGAGCCCAACCGGGTGGTCGACGAGTGGCGTGGTGTCGGCGTGGCCGCCCCCTGACACAGGCAGTCGCACGGTCTCATGACCGTGATCGTCACGGATCCGTGAAACCACAGGGAGTGCAGAATGTTTCGGATTATCGGTCAGCGCCTGCTGGCGATCGTCCCACTGTTGATGATCGCCACCGCCATCACATTCGGTCTGATCTTCCTGATCCCCGGCGATCCGGCACACCGGATCGCCGGGGAGTCGGCGACGCCTCAGCAGATCGAGGCGGTCCGCGAGGAACTCGGCCTCGACCAGCCGGTCCTCGTGCAGTACTTCGATTTCCTGTTCGGAGTCGTTCGCGGCGACCTCGGTACGAGCTTCACCTATCAGGCGCCCGTGCTGGACATGATCGTCGACCGCCTGCCGGTGACGTTCTCGCTGGCGATGGTGGCCGTGGTCGTGGCGCTGCTCGTCGGGATCCCGGCCGGCATCGTCGGGGGCAGCCGGCCCGGTAGCTGGCAGGATCGTGCCACCGGCGTGGGATCGACGCTCGGAGTCGCCACGCCGAACTTCGTCCTGGGTCTGCTCCTCGTGCTCGTCTTCTCGCTGACCCTGCGCGTCCTGCCGGCCACCGGCTACACCCCCCTCGCCAAGGGAGTGTGGCCGTGGCTCAGTCACCTGCTGCTGCCTGCCGTCGCACTGGGACTGGCCGCGGCGGCCGAGATCGCCCGCCAGTTGCGCGGCTCCATGATCGAGGTGATGCAGCAGGACTACGTCCGCACCGCCACCGCCAAGGGCCTGAGCCGGCGCAGCGTCCTGTGGAAGCATGCCCTGAAGAACGCCTTCATCCCGACGGCAACGGTCCTGGGCATGCAGATCGCCTTCCTGCTCGGTGGCACGGCCGTCATCGAATCCGTCTTCGGACTGAAAGGCCTCGGAGATTTCGCGGTGCAGGCGGTGCTCTCCGGCGACCTGCCCGCCATCCAGGGAGTCGTGATCTTCGGCGTCTTCGCCACCGTGATCATGAGCCTGCTCGTCGACATCTCCTACGGCTACCTCAATCCGAGAACAAGGAGCGCCGCATGAGCGACCTCACCGTCTCCACGCCGGTGGAGAACACGACCGTGGCCACCGGCGAATCTCCACGCCGCAGATTCCTGCGGCGGTTCCGGAATCGTCCCGGAGCCGTCGTGGCGGCCGTCTTCCTCCTGCTGATCGCCGTCCTCGGATTGCTCGCCCCGCTGATCGCACCGTACGACCCGATCGTCCAGGACCTGACCGCGCGTCGCCTGCCTCCGCTGTCGGACGGATATCTGCTCGGTACGGACAATCTGGGTCGAGACACACTGTCCCGGTTGCTGTACGGTGCGCGCGTCGCGGTCTCCGCCGCGATCATCTCGGTGTCCGTCGGACTGCTCATCGGGGTCGTGCCCGCCCTGATGGCGGGTTTTCTCGGCGGCTGGTGGGACACGATCCTCTCCCGTGTCGCCGATGCCTTCCTGAGCTTCCCGCCGCTGCTGCTGGCGATGGCCATCGTCGGCGTGATGGGTACCAATCTCACCAATGCGATGATCGCGATCGGAATCGTGTTCGGCCCCAGATTCTTCCGCGTGGTACGTGGAGCCGTCATCGGAGTACGCGAGAGCACCTTCATCGAGGCCTCGCGCAGTATCGGAACCCCGACCACACGGATCGTTCGTATGCATGTCCTTCCGCACACGTTGTCTCCGTTGATCGTTCAGATCAGCTTGGCGTGCGGTTTCGCTCTGCTCGCAGAGTCGTCACTCAGCTTCCTGGGATTGGGTGTCCAGCCACCGGAGGCGAGCTGGGGCCGCATGCTCGCGGAGGGGCGTGAAGCATGGAACTACACGGCCTGGCCGGTGGTGATTCCCGCCCTGACGATCATCCTGGCCGTACTGGCCTGCAACACCCTCGGCGACGGAATCCGTGATTCGGTGGGCCGCGAGAACCGGAGCGAACGATGACCGAACCACTGCTGCGCGTCGACGGCCTCGGCGTCGAATTCGCGACCGGTTCCGGCTGGACATCGGTCCTGCAGGACGTCTCCTTCGATGTGGCGGCCGGTGAACTCGTCGGTCTCGTCGGCGAATCCGGCTCGGGGAAATCCGTCACCTGCTCGTCGGTCCTCCGATTGTTGCCGGCGAACCAGTCCCGCACCGTCTCCGGAAACATCCGGTTCCGCGGACGCGACCTGCTGGCGATGCCGGACCGCGAACTCGCCGACGTGCGCGGCAACGACATCGCGATGATCTTCCAGGAACCGATGACGAGCCTGAACCCGGTCTTCACGGTCGGCGACCAGATCTCCGAGGTGGTGCGGCGGCACCGTCGCGTGAACCGGAAGGCCGCGCTGGCGCGCGCCGTCGAGGTACTCGACCTCGTCGGGATTCCGAATGCGGCCCGCCGGGTACGTCAGTACCCGCACGAGTTCTCCGGGGGCATGCGACAGCGGGTCATGATCGCGATGGCGCTCGCGTGCGAACCGTCCCTCCTCATCGCCGACGAGCCCACCACCGCGCTCGACGTCACGATCCAGGCTCAGGTGCTGGACCTGATCCGGGACATGGCCGAGCGGTTCGACATGGGTGTGTTGTTCGTGACCCACGATCTCGGGGTGGTGGCCGACCTGTGCACGGAGGTGGTCGTCATGTACGCCGGGCAGGTGGTCGAGAAGGCCCGCACCGAGGAACTCTTCGCAGCTCCGAAACATCCGTACACCCAAGGCCTGTTGCGGTCGGTTCCGACCATCGACGGTCGCAGCGACCTGCACACCATTCCCGGCTCCCCGCCCGCACCCGGCACGATGCCGGCGGGTTGCCGCTTCGGGCCGCGCTGCGCGCACCATCTCGACGAATGCGACACGGTGATACCGCTTCATGCGCTGGGGAACGAGCGCGTCTCGCGTTGCGCACGGGTGAACGATCTGATGCTGGAGGGAAACCGATGACCGCCGAACTCGTCGACATCGAGACCAGGCAGCCACTGCTGACGGTTCGTGGGCTGCGCGTGGAGTTCCCCGTCGGGGGGCGGATGTCGCGTCGCAAGCAGGTGGTGCGTGCCGTGGACGAGGTCGACTTCGACATCTTCCCCGGCGAGACGTTCGCTCTGGTCGGTGAATCGGGTTCGGGCAAGTCGACGACGGCTCGGGGAATCCTGCGACTCGTCGATGTCGCCGAGGGTTCGGTGGTGCTCGACGGTGTCGACGTGACCGCGCTGGACAGAAGCGAACTGCGCAGCGCGAGACGTCATATGCAGATGGTGTTCCAGGACCCGTATTCGTCGTTGGATCCGTCGCACACCGTCGGGGATGCGATCGCCGAACCCCTGCAGGTGCATACCGATCTCACCGAGGACGAACGCCGGCGCAAGGTCGGCCGGCTGCTCGAACAGGTCGGATTGCGCGCCGAGCACGCCGACCGGTATCCGTACGAGTTCTCCGGTGGGCAACGTCAGCGCATCGCGATCGCGCGGGCCATCGCGGTGGAACCGAAACTGGTGGTCGCGGACGAGGCCGTCAGCGCACTCGATGTCTCGACGCAGAACCAGGTCATCGCTCTGCTCGAGCAGCTTTCCGCGGAGCTGGGCATCGCCTACCTGTTCATTGCGCACGATCTGGCGGTGGTGCGTCACATCGCCCACACCACGGCCGTGATGTATCTGGGACGGATCGTCGAGTGGGGACCGACGGAGCGCCTGTTCACCGAACCGGCCCATCCCTACACGCAGGCTCTGCTGTCCGCGGTCCCCGTTCCGGATCCGGCGCGCCAGCGCCGCCGCGAACGCATCCGTCTGGACGGGGAGCTGCCCGATCCGGCGAACCCGCCGACCGGTTGCGCGTTCAGCACTCGCTGCCCGCTGGTCATGCCGGTGTGCCGGGAGGTGCGACCTGCGGTCACCGAAGTGGTAGGTGGCGGCCGGGTGGCCTGCCACCTGCACACATCAGAACAGCGGCCCGCCCCCGAAGATCTCCCGGTGTGAAGCGGGTTGGTTGCCTCCGACATCGACGATGCCGTAATCGAGGGCGGCCTCGGCGGTGACGAGGGTGCGGCCGCTGCGTGCGTTCACCTCGGGATCGGTTGCGAGAGCGACGATCACCCGCCCGATGAACTCGGGAGTTTCGGCATCGGCCAACGAGAAGCCCTCGAAGTTGTCGATGCCACGGGCGAGCATGGCTTCGTTCTTCACCAGGCCCGGCCACAGCGACAGGGTGGTGACCCCCGTTCCGCGGAGTTCGACGGCCATGTCGGCGGCCATCTTGTCCAGGCCGGCCTTCGACATGCCGTAGAGCACCGAGTGCAGATAACCGCGCGTACCGAACGACGAGATGTTGACGATCATCCCGTCGCCGCGCGGCACCATCAGCTGTGTGGCTTCGACGGACGCCACATAGTGTGCGCGGAGCCCGACGTCGATCAGGCTGTCCCAGTCGCTGATCGGACGCTTCCAGAACGGTTCGGAGAACCCCGCGAAGCCCGGCGGTGACGCCCACACGTTGTTGACGAGCAGATCGAGCCGGGAGTCCTGTTCGTCGGCGATCCGGCGGAACAGGTCGTGGATCTGCGCGTCGTCGCGGTGATCGCACTGCACCGCGATGCCTCGGCCGCCGCGGGCGGTGATCTCCGCCGCGGTGTGGTCGAGCGGACCGTCGACGTCGACCGGGCCACGGGCGGTGACGTAGACGGTCCAACCGTCGGAACCGAGAGCGCACGCGATGCCCTTGCCGACACTGCGACTCGCGCCGGTGATCAGCGCCACCTTTGCTTCTGCCATCACTGCACCACTTCCACGTCGTCGGTGAGGGCCCGCTGGATCGACCACAGGACCTTCACGTGGCAGCGGGAGATCTTCCATGTGCCGTTCTCGACCACGTAGTCGTCGTCGTAGTCGAGCGCGGTGACCCGTTCGGTGCGGGCGCGCAGATCCACTTGCCGGAACCGCAGCGTCCAGGCGCCGGTGGCGGTACCGGGTCCGGTGAGGTGGATGCTCGGATGCATGCCGTGATGCATGTCGAGCACGACGTAACGGTCGTCGAGCCGTTCGAGGGCGATGCGTGAGTAGATGTCGATCAGGGCGTCGGCGTCGTCGAAGCTGCCCAGCGCGGGTCCGTAGTAGATGTCGGCGCGCCCTGCGACGAAGCATCCGCGCATCGCTTCCGGGTCCTTGGCGTCGCACGCCCGGAAGTAGCGATGCTTGAGCATCCTGATCTCTTCGAGGGCTTCGAGCCGGGCCAGCCTTTGCTCGACGGTATCCATCGGTGTGCCTTCCGGTCGGGAACGAGCAGTGCCACGGACCCTAGCCCGCAACCGGGTGGTCACAGGAGGCGTGTTCCCGTTGACCGGACGGCCTGATATCTCAGCCCTTCAGCTTCCATTCCGCGAGATCGACTGCGGTGGATATCGCTTCGAGCAGCACCGCCATGCGTTCGGCCGGACCGGGTGCGGCGAGCACTGCATAACGGTCCGCTTCCCCCATCGGCACGTACCGGGCGAGGGCGAACAGTCGCGCGCCGGGATCGTCCGGCAGCTCGGTGGTGGCGGGAGGTAGCGGGGCCCGGCCGTCGGTGAGGCGATCGAGTACCCCGTACAGCCGGCCCATCGGTCCGGTGATCGCGGCGAAATCCACCGGCCCCGAATCGGTGTCGGGCCAGGGCTCCACCTCCGCGCGCGGGTAGGGATCGTCGGGAAGCCATCGGGTGACGCGAATGCGTTCCTCTGCAATGCATTCGAGTTCACGACGACCTGCACCGACCTCGTCGTCGACCACGATCCGTGCGACGGTACCGACATCGTGTCGCTGCTCGCCTCCGCCCACCTCGTGTCCCCGGGCGATGAGAACGACACCGAAGCGAGGGCCGTCCGGCGAGGCCGCGCAGTCCTGGACGAGTTGCAGATATCTCGGTTCGAAGATGCGTAGCGGCAGGTCGGATCCGGGAAGCAGCGCGGTGCCGAGCGGGAACATGGGAAGTATCGGCATCAGGGCATCCTCAGGCGCGGGGTCGGGGGAGCGGGAACGGTTTCGTCGCGAGCGATCTCGGTGAGCAGATGATCGGCCCAGCTCGAGAGACCGTCGATGTCGAGCCGGTACGGCGGTTCGTCCTCGTAGTGCCGCACCCGGGCCTGCCCCTGCTTCAACAGTGACGCGGCCCCCGTCGGGTTGCCCCGGAGCAGATGGGTCAAACCGACGGCGAGCTGGGCGAGACCCTGCCAGAGGGGACGTTCTTCGGGCGGCGCCTTCTTCCACATCGCCTCGAAGACCTCGTGCGCGTGGAAAGGGAAACCGTGATCGAGGAGACGCTGACCTTCGGCGATGGTCTCCTCGACATCGAGGTCGATATCGTCGGGAATGCGTTCGACGCCTTCTTCGCCCGGCGGCAGCGGGCGCCCCAGGGCGTCGCGCGGACGCGCGTTCTGCGGCCTGCCGTCGGGTGTGCGGTCCCGGTCCGTCATGTCGCCAGCCTAGACGACAGGCCTGTTCGGTGAGGGGTCCGAACGACGCTCAGTACGGCCGGAGGACGCCGTTCCGACCTTCGGGGGACAGCCTGGACAGTTGCGTCGACAGTTCCCGGACGAATGCGTCGACGGTGCCCGGGGCGACACGGAGATCGGTACCGGGATGGAAGAGATACCGGCCGTCGTCCACGACGTCGAACCAGCCGATGTCGGCGACGGGTGTGTACCCCGGATGTGCGTACCGCAGGATGCGGATGCTGCCGGTGGCCGAGCGTTCGCGACGCAGCAACCGGCGCAACGACTCTGCGTGCGTGCCACCCGCCGGACGGCGGACTGCTCCGGCTTCGGATGGTTCGAGCACCTCGCGGCTCGGCGCGGTGCATGCCGGTTCGCGGCCCGCGGCCACGACCGGCAGTTCCCCGACGATCGCGCCCGCGAGGTCGGTGGTCGTGGTGATGCGGATATCGCCTGCGACGGGAGTCTGACGGGCGAGGACGGCCTGCTCGCCGGTCGCGGCGGCGCGGACGAAGACCTCGCACGCCGGATCCGTCGAACGGCCGTAGACCTCCACCGCAATCCGGCCGGTCAGCAGGATGCGCATCGCGTCGTCGAGGGCAGGGTCGGGTGTCTCGTTCCGCCACGCCCGGGCGGCCCGCAGGTTCGCGGCGTGCTCGTCCTCCCACATGACCGAGGTTCGGTAGCGCAGCGGGAAGGGGAAATCGTCGCCGCCCGCGGCGGTCCAGGAGGCCAGGAATCGGTCGGGTGTGAGGTGCCGGTTCACAGCCTCAGGCCCCCAGAACCGGCGGGGCGGTGTCGGGCAACGACCCGATCAGTTCGTTCCCGTTGTCGCTGGTGACGAGATAACTCGCCACGCGTTTGTCCTGCTCGTCGCCGCGGGACGAGGCGGGCGGGACCATTCCCGGCATCATCCCGAACGGGCGAGCGCCTGCGCCGCGAGTCGCGGCAGCAGCGGGTCGACCGGCCACACCGCCGGTGGGCGCGGCTCCCGCGACGAGCGGGGAGGGACCGGCCGCAGGTGACGCCCCGCCGGCCGAGCCGCCACCCGGTAGACCACCCCCGACACCTCCACCCGTCCCGGCGGACGGAGAACCGTACGAGTGACCTGTCGGGTTTCCCGGGGCGCCGGTCGCAGTGGGGGAGGCGGCCGCAGGAGTGGTCGCCGCAGGATCGTTCGAACCTGCTCCACCGGCGGAATCGGAGTTGTTCGCGCGTGCGCCCGGGTCTTCTCCGAGAGTCTCCGCGGGCGTACGGTTCTCCGCCTCCGCGGGTGTCGGCCCGTCCGGACCTCCTCCGTTCCTACTCGGGATCCCCGCCGTGCCACCCTCCGCCTGGGTGCCGCCGATCGCCGACGTGCCGTAGCTCTGAGGAACGAAGCCCTCGGTTGCTCGACTCGTGGTGGCGGCATACGGCGAGGGCAGTACCGGGACCGCCGAGCCGGAATCGCGGTAGTACGGCTTGTAGAGCGCCTCCATCACCCGCACGGCCTGGGCGCGAGCGGCCTCCTCCTGCCGGGCCGCGGCGGCACCCGCGACGGGATCGAGCGCGTACAGGAGCGACGACGTGTTCGCCGAGGGCGGGGGGACGGACGATCGCACCCGCTCACCGACGTCGGCGGCGATGCGGAGCTTCTCGGACGTCGCGCGTGCGGCATCGGACAGTTGCTGTGCGGATTCGCCGAATCGCACGGTCGCGTCCATGGCAGCGTCGGCCGCCGCACCCTCCCAGTGCTGGGAGACGAGCTTTCGGATCATCAGCGTGCCCCACGCGACCGTGAGACTGAAACCCTTTCCGAGCTCGGCCCATTCGGTGGCCAGGGTGGTCATCGCGACGGGGTTGATGCTCTGGGACAACCGGTGGATGTCGGCGTGCTCCATGCCGTGGAAGTTCTCGAACGCCGCGATGTACTCGGGATCGACGCCCACGTCGATGCGTGCGGCCAGTGTGTCGTAATTGGACTGCCGGCGGGCGACGGAATCGGGGGCCGGGGCGTCGACCCCGAGCGACACCGACAGTCGGTCGACGACGTTGTCATTGATGGACATGGACGACAGCTCCCCTCAGATGCTCTCGCGTCTCGAGGAGCCGACGGCGGCGCGATATCCCCCTGCCCACGTAGATCCCCCCGATCCGATGGTGGCGACGATGCTAACGCACGGCACCCACCAGGCGCAGGGCAAGATCGGCATACGGGGCGCTGATGATCGCAGCGTCGTCGTAACGGCCCGAGGGCCTCGGATCCGCCGACGACATCGTCCCATGCATCGCTCACGAAGGTCTTCCGCTCCTGTCCGGCTGCTGTTGACAAGCCCGCTACGGCATCGCACGATAAGCAAGCGCTTAGAAGTAAGCCAGTGCTTATCGACTTGGTAACGGTGGGTGCGACGCGGAGTCCTCTCCGCGCTGCAGCGTTCGCGGCAGCATAGGATCCGCCGAGGAGAAGAATAGGATCTGGCTCTGAAACGCAGTGTTGTTCAACAAAATTGGATACAGGCTGTTTGGTGGATGAGATGACCGTCGGCTGTACAGTTCCTGTAGGCCCCGTCACAGCGAGGAGATGACGTATGTCCGTGCTCGACCGCTTCCGTCTCGACGGCCGCGTTGCCATCGTCACCGGTGCCTCTTCGGGCCTCGGTGTCGCGTTCGCCCGAGGGCTGGCCGAGGCGGGAGCCGATGTCGTGCTCGCCGCACGCCGGGTCGACCGACTCGAGAAGACCGCCGAGCTGGTCCGCGAAGCCGGACGGCAGGCCGTCACGGTCGAGACCGACATCGCCGATCCCGAACAGGCCCAGCGCATGGTCGATCAGGCCGTCGAACAGCTCGGTCGGGTCGACATCCTCATCAACAATGCGGGGATCGGCACGGCCGTCCCCGCCACCAAGGAGACCCCCGAGCAGTTCCGGCAGGTCATCGACATCAATCTCAACGGATCGTATTGGGCGGCACAGGCCGTCGCCCGGGTGATGCAACCCGGTGGCGCGATCGTCAACATCTCGTCGGTTCTCGGTCTCACCACGGCAGGTCTGCCGCAGGCCGCGTACTCGGCCAGCAAGGCGGGCGTCATCGGCCTCACGCGCGACCTGGCGCAGCAGTGGGGAGCGAGGAAGGGGATCCGCGTCAACGCCATCGCGCCGGGCTTCTTCCGCACCGAGATGACCGACGAGTACCAGCCCGGATACCTCGATTCCATGAAGCAGCGGATCATTCTCGGCCGGACGGGGGATGCCGAGGAGATCGCAGCTACCGCCGTGTGGTTGGCGTCCGACGCCGCCGCTTACGTCACCGGTCAGACCATCGCCGTGGACGGCGGACTCACCATCACCTGACGGCACCACCCATCCCTACGGAGGAACGCTATGAGCACACAACCCCGCACTGCCATCGTCACCGGAGCCGCACGCGGTATCGGCGCAGCCGTCGCGAAGCGTCTCGCCGGCGACGGGTACCGGGTCGCCGTCCTCGACCTCGACGAATCCGCCTGTGAAGACACCGTTTCGGCCATCGAGTCCGCCGGGGGCAAGGCGCTCGCCGTGGGAGCCGACGTCTCCGACGAGAAGTCCGTCGCCGCTGCCGTCGAGAAGGTCGCCACCGAACTCGGCGAACCCACCGTCCTGATCAACAATGCCGGCATCACCCGCGACAACCTGCTGTTCAAGATGACCGTCGACGACTGGGACGCCGTCATGAACGTGCACCTGCGTGGCGCCTTCCTCATGACGCGTGCCGTCCAGAGCTACATGGTCGACGCCAAGTTCGGCCGCATCGTCAACCTCTCGAGCACGTCGGCCCTCGGTAACCGCGGCCAGGTCAACTACTCCGCAGCCAAGGCCGGCATGCAGGGTTTCACCAAGACCCTCGCGATCGAGCTGGGCAAGTTCGGTGTCACCGCCAACGCCATCGCGCCGGGCTTCATCGCCACCGAGATGACCGCCGCGACCGCCGAGCGTCTCGGCGTGTCGTTCGACGACTTCAAGTCGAACGTCGCGGCCGACATCCCGGTCGGCCGCATCGGCGAGGTCGACGACATCGCCCACACCGCATCGTTCCTCGCGTCCGAGGGCGCGGGCTTCGTGTCCGGTCAGGTCATCTACGTGGCCGGTGGCCCGAAGGCCTGATCCACTTCCGTACCTCCGCGGCGCCGCGTCCCATCCGGGACTGCGGCGCCGCGGTCGTTTTCAGCGGATCGGACGGAACTTGTCGGTCGCCCTGGTTAACCTTCCGGCATGAGCGAGAAGGTCAAGGGACCCGAGTCGTATTTCCCGTCGATCGAGCAGAAGTACGGGCGCCCGATCGAGGAGTGGAAGACCATGATCCGCGCGTCGGATCTCGGCAAGCACATGGAGCTGGTGAACTGGCTCAAAGAAGAACACGGCATGGGCCACGGGCACGCCAACGCTCTCGTCGCGCACACTCTGAAGGAACAGAAGTCCGAGTGACGAGAGCGTCCGGCTACGCCAACCGTGGGGGTGCGGTGCGGTAGGTCGCGGGGGTGGCGCTGAGCCGGATCGGGTTGGCGATCTGACGAAGCGGAGCGTCCCGGTCGGGATCGTCGATCGACACCACCGGTGAGAGGCCGAGTCGTTCGGCGAGCGCGACCGCGTCGGCGATGTCGTTGAGCGGACCGCACGGCACCCGTGCTGCGGTCAGAGCGTCGAACCACGCGTCGGCGGTGTCCGTCGACAGCAGTTCGTCGATGATCTTCGTCAGCTCCTCCCGGTTCGCGACGCGGGCGGTGTTCGTGATGAACCGCTCGTCGGTGGCGAGTTCGGGAGCGCCGAGGACCTCGGCCAGCGAAGCGAACTGACGATCGTTGCCGACGGCGAGGACGAACGGCCGGTCGGCGGTGTGGAACACCTCGTAGGGCGCGATGCTCGGATGACGATTGCCCATGGCCTTCGGCACCACACCCGCCGCGACGTAGCCGGACGACTGGTTCGCCAGCGCCGACAGCAGGGACGACAGCAGGTTCACCTCGACCCGCTGTCCTTCCCCGGTGCGGTCGCGATGCCGCAGTGCGGCGAGAATGCCCACCGCAGCGTGCATTCCGGTGATGACGTCGACGACGGCGACACCGACCTTCGTGGGTGTCGCCGGGTCGGGTCCGGTGATGCTCATCAAGCCGCCGACGGCCTGGATGAGCAGGTCGTAACCGGGCAGATCGTTGTGTCCGCCGAAGCCGGTGATCGACGCGTAGACGATGCCGGGGTTGAGTTCCCGGACCTGCTCGTAGCCGAGTCCGAGCCGAGTCATCGTGCCGGGCAGGAAGTTCTCGACGACGACGTCGGCACGGAGCACGAGATCCCGGGCCCGGTGGAGTCCGCCTTCGGTGGTCAGATCGATGGCCACCGACTTCTTGTTGCGGTTGACGCCGAGGAAGTAGGTGGACTCCTCGCCCACCCAGGGCGGACCCCAGTGCCGGGTGTCGTCCCCGAAGCCGGGGCGTTCGATCTTGACGACCTCTGCCCCGAGGTCGGCGAGCAGCATGGTGGCGTACGGGCCGGCGAGCACGCGACCGAAGTCGGCGATCACCAGCCCCTCGAGCGCGCCGGGAACGGCGGTCACCGGAAGGCCGCCTCACCGGTCAGCGCCTTGCCGATGGTCAGCTGGTGGACCTCGGAGGTGCCCTCGTAGGTCAGCACCGATTCGAGATTGTTGGCGTGACGGATGACGGGGTACTCGAGCGTGATGCCGTTGGCGCCGAGGATGGTCCGGCACTCGCGGGCGATGGCGATGGCCTCGCGCACGTTGTTGAGCTTGCCGAGGCTGACCTGCTCCGGGGCGATTTCGCCGCGGTCCTTGATGCGGCCGAGGTGATAGGCGAGCAGGTGGCCCTTGCCGACCTCGAGCGCCATGTCGGCGATCTTGGCCTGGGTGAGCTGGTAGCCGGCGAGCGGCTTGTCGAACACCTCGCGCGACCGGGCGTAGTCGATCGCGGTCTCCAGGCAATCGCGGGCCGCGCCGATCGCACCGAAGACGATGCCGAAGCGGGCCTCGCCGAGCGAGGTGAGTGGTCCGCGCAGCCCCTCGGCCTTCGGCATCATCGCCGAGACGGGCAGACGCACGTCGTCGAGGACGAGCTCCGAGGTGACCGAGGCGCGCAGCGACAGCTTGGCGTGGATCTCCGGTGCGGAGAAGCCGGGGGTATCGGTGGGGACGACGAAGCCGCGGATACCCTTGGCGCCTTCTTCGAGGTCGGTCTGTGCCCAGACGACGGCGACGTCGGCGATCGAGCCGTTGGTGATCCACATCTTGGTGCCGTTGAGGATCCAGTCGTCACCGTCGCGCTTGGCGTTGGTGCGCATCCCGGCAGGGTTGGAGCCGAAGTCGGGTTCGGTCAGACCGAAGCAGCCGATGGCCTCGCCGGCGGCCATGCGAGGGAGCCATTCCTGCTTCTGCTCCTCGCTGCCCCAGTGGTGGATGGAGAACATCGCCAGCGAGCCCTGCACGGAGACGAGGCTGCGGATGCCGGAGTCGACGGCCTCGAGCTCGAGGCAGGCCAGGCCGTAAGCGGTGGCGCTCATGCCGGCGCAACCGTAACCGTCGAGGTGCATGCCCAGCACGCCCAGCTGCCCGAGCTCCTTGGCGAGTTCGCGGGCCGGGAGCTTCGCTTCCTCGAACCACTGGGCCACGTGAGGGCGGATGCGCTCGTTGCCGAACTTGCGGACGGTGTCGCGGATGTCGATCTCCTCCTGCTCGAGGAGGGAGTCGAGGGCGAAGAGCTGGGGCAGCGACTGAACGTGGGACATGGCTTTCTCCGGTGGTCGAGGAAACGTTTGTCAGAACGATTGCGAGAACGTTTGCACGAACGATTGCATGGCATACGCTAAGGGCATGTTCCGGGCTCGTCAACCCGGAAAGCGAACTCGATGTGAAACAAGCAGGAGAGCCGAATGCCCCGTCCGGACCGCGCCCCGACACTCAAGGAGATCGCCGAGCGCGCCGGCGTTCACGTCTCGACGGCCTCGCGGGTGTTGCGCCAGCCCGAACCGGTCGACGGCTGGTCGGACTCCGCCCAGCGGGTGCGGGAGGTAGCGGCCGAACTGGGATATCGGCCCAACCTGTGGGCAGCGAGCCTGCGCACCCGCAAGACCACGACTCTCGGCGTCGTCATGCCGCGGCTCACCGACGGCGTGGTCGCCACCACCTACCAGGGCATCGAGGAAGCCGCCACGAAAGCGGGCTATTCGGTGTTGCTGTCGAGTCCACCCGACGATCTCGAGGCACAACGTCGCGCCATCGCGCTGCTGGTGGGCCGCCAGGTCGACGGTCTGCTGTTGAGCAGCCTGCACCTTCCCGGTCGTCCGTTCGTCGAGTCGCTGGCACTCGGATCGCTGCCCATCCTGGCGGTCACCCGCCATGCCGACGCGGGGTTGCCGTTCGTGGTGGGCGACGACTACCGAGGGGGAGCGCTGGCCGCCCGGCACCTGCTCGACCGTGGTTACGACGACCTGGCGATCATCGCCGGTCCCGACCACGCCAGCACCGCCCACGACCGCCGCGACGGCTTCGTCGACACCCTGAAGGAAGCGTCGGTGTCACTGCCGCCCGAGCGGATCGTGCGGTCGAGCTTCGACGTCGCCGGGGGTGTGGAGGCCGCCGGTGCACTGCTGGATCGTCCGGATCGTCCCCGCGCGATCTTCGCGGTCAGCGACACCATCGCCATCGGCATCCTCGGCGTCGCCCGCGACCTGGGTCTGTCCATCCCCGGCGATCTCGCCGTGGTCGGTTACAACGACATCCCCGTCGTCGCGCAGCTGCCGGTGCCACTCACCACCGTGCGTTCACCCGCGCACGATATCGGGGAGACCGCCATCGAGCGGCTGCTCGAACTCGTGCGCGACGGGGAAACGGAGTCGACGCGACTTCCCGTCGAACTCGTGGTGCGCGGATCGAGCTGAGCGGCCTCAGCCGTTGCCGTTGCCGTTGCCGCGGCCGCTGTTCCCGTTCCCGTTCCCGTTCCCATTACCGTTGTTGCCGTTGCCGTTCCCGTTGTTGCCCCGGGAATTGCCGCTGCCGTTCCCGTTGTTGTTGCCGGGCCCGTTGTTCCCGCGGGACTCCGGTCCGGACCTCGTGGGCACGGAATCGGTCGGTGGTGCGACGGGGACGGTCTCCGGGACGGGCGCGATCGGAGTCTCGACTGCGGTGCTCGCCGGAACGACCCCGGAGTCGGTGGGCTGGGGGATCTCGGTCGTCGCCGGTATCCGTCGAGGAAGCGACGCGGAGGTGCCCGAAGTGGCGGTTTCCGGAGTTGCGGCAGGCGGAGAGGCGGAATCCCGTCCGAATCCCAGCGCGAGGCCGCCCACGGTGATCGCTCCGACCAGCGTCAGTCCCGTCGCGAGGAGAACTCCACGAGGACGATCCGTGGATCTGTGTGCGGTGGTTGTCGGGCCGGCTACGGATCCTGCCGGCAGGCGGGACGTCGCGGCAGAGTATTCGCTGGAATTCCTCAGCGCCGAGAGCATCTCGCGTGCAGTGCGGAATCGGTCGGAAGGCTCACGTGCCATGGCCCGCTCGATCACCGCGACGAGTCCCGGATGGACATCCGGACGGAGCTCGGGCAGTGGCTGCGGTAGGTCGTGTGTGATGGCCCGTGCCAGCGCGAGGATGTTGTCCTCGGCGAACGGCCTCCGCCCGCACAGGGATTCGTAACCGACGATCCCCACCGCGTACAGATCGTCCGTCACGGACGCGGCATGTCCGGTGATGCGGTCCGGGCTCAGGTAGGCGACGGTCCCCACGAGTTCACCGGTGCGGGTGAGGTCGTCGCCGACGCTCTTGGCGATGCCGAAGTCGGCGACCTTGATCTCGCCGTTCTCTGTGATGAGCACGTTCGCCGGCTTGATGTCCCGATGGAGGATCCCTGCGTCGTGTGCGGCGACGAGAGCCTCGAGAATGCTGACGAGCACGGTGCGTACCCGATCGCCGGGCAGGGGTCCGCGAGAGATGTCGTCTGCGAGGGTGCGGCCGGGGAGCCGTTCCATAACGATGTAGGGACGTCCGTCGTGTTCGCCTGTGTCGTACACGGCGACGATGCGAGGGTGGTTCAGGGCCGCGGCCGCCCGGGCCTCGACCTCGAAACGTCGTCGTACGTCCGGTCTGCTGCCGAACTCCCGTCCGAGCAGTTTGACCGCGACGGGCCGGTGGAGGCGAGTGTCCCAACCGTCGTGGATCTCGCCGCTCCCGCCCACGCCGAGTAGACCGCTCAGCTCGTAGCGGCCGTCGAGAACTTTGTGGGCGGTCACAGATGGACGGTAGCCGTTCGAACAGGAAGGTAAACAAAATGTGCTGGTGGGGCGAGGTGCATCCGCGCTTCATCCGGGATCTTTACCCGCTGCTCGTAACGTGTTTGTAATTCGTGCCGATCTCAAGCCGGGAGAACATGCTGTCGGAGGGTCTGGATGAAGACGATTGTGCGAGCCGGGATCGTCGCCGGCATGGCAGCTGCATCGATGGTGTGGCCGGTATCCGCGATGAGCGACCCGGGCAGCGAGCAGGGCATTCGCTACGTCGCGCTCGGCGACTCGCGTGCCGCCGGACCCTACCTCGACGCAGCGGCGATGATCAGCGGATGCGCCCGCGCCGACGCGGGATATCCGAATCTCGTCGCGGGTTCGCTGCACCCGGTCGGCTTCGTCAACGTCGCCTGTACGGGTGCGCGCACCGAACACATCACATCCGTCCCGCAGCAGACGTCGACCGGATCGGTCGCCCCGCAGATCGATTCGCTCGCCCCGGACACGAACCTCGTCACATTGAGCATCGGTGGCAATGATGTCGGCTGGTCGGGGATCGTCTCGGCGTGCTACACCGAGCTTCCGGGCGGCGACGCCCACTGCCGCACCGACCCGGGCACCGTCTCGCGCATGGACGCCGCCCTGAGTGCGCTCGGACCGAAGGTCACCGCGACACTCACCGCCGTTCAGCAACGTGCACCGCGCGCACGGGTCCTGCTGGTCGGGCACGGCGGCGTCTTCGGCAACCGGGGTTGCTGGCCGAACATCCCCACCAGCGACGCCGATGCGTCGTTCGTGACGAACTTCTTCTCCCGGATGAACCGTGTGCTCGCCCGGTCCGCCGCCGAGGCCGGTGCCGAGTTCGTCGACGTCATGGCCGGGGCTGAAGGGCACGACGCGTGTGCGCCCTCCGAGCAGCGCTGGTACGAGGGGAGACAGTCGCTGTCGCTGGCGAAGACCCTCCACCCCACCGCGGCGGGGATGCGGCACATGGCGCAACGGGTTACGGACGTCTGGTATCAGCGGGGTTAGGAACCGACGACCAGCGGCGTTTCGTTCGCGACACTCACCGGACACGACGGCGAAAAGATGGAATGCTGCACTCCACTGCGTGCGCACATTCGTCGAACCGGTCCTGCGCGGGAGGCCTCGATGACGATCTACCGGCAACAGCTCGGCGGAACCGGCTACGAGTTCGACGGCCTCGTCGACCTGCTCGGGAAGGCCTCACCGCGCCGCTCGGGCGATGAACTCGCCGGGTGCGCCGCCACCTCGGACGCCGAACGTGCCGCGGCACAGCTGGCTCTGGCGGATCTCCCGCTGACCGCCTTCCTCACCGAGGAGGTCGTCCCGTACGAGACCGACGAGGTGACCAGGCTGATCGTCGACACCCATGACGCGACGGCCTTCGCGCCGGTCTCGCACATGACCGTCGGGGAACTGCGCGACCACCTCCTGGAGGTCGCGGCCCGACCGGACTCGGCCGACGTGTTCGCGGCACTCGCGCCGGGACTCACCCCGGAGATGGTCGCGGCGACCAGCAAGATCATGCGGAACCAGGATCTCATCGCGGTCTCCCGTGCCGCGACCGTGACCAGTGCGTTCCGCACGACCATCGGATTGCCCGGCCGGCTCGCGACACGCCTGCAACCGAACCATCCCGTCGACGATCCGCGTGGGGTCGCCGCGTCCGTCCTCGACGGTCTGCTGATGGGGTGCGGCGACGCGGTCGTCGGCATCAATCCGGCGAGCGACTCGCCGCACGCCGTGTCCGACCTGCTGCACCTGCTCGACGAGATCCGGCAACGATTCGAGATCCCCACCCAGTCGTGCGTGCTCACCCACGTCACCACCACCATCGACCTGATCGAGAAGGACGCACCCGTCGACCTGGTGTTCCAGTCCGTCGCCGGCACCGAAGGCGCCAACCGCAGCTTCGGGGTGGACCTGGCAGTGCTGCGGGAGGGCAACGAAGCCGGCAGGTCGCTGCGACGGGGGACCGTCGGCAGCAACGTCATGTACTTCGAGACCGGGCAGGGCTCGGCGTTGTCGTCGGGCACCCATTTCGGGACCGGGGGCAGACCGGTGGATCAACAGACCCTCGAAGCGCGCGCGTATGCCGTTGCGCGCGAGTTCGATCCGCTGCTCGTCAACACGGTCGTCGGATTCATCGGACCGGAATACCTCTACGACGGCAAGCAGATCATCCGCGCGGGTCTCGAAGACCAGTTCTGCGGCAAACTCCTCGGCCTGCCGATGGGCGTGGACGTCTGCTACACCAACCACGCCGAAGCCGACCAGGACGACATGGACACCCTGCTCACCCTGTTGGCCGTTGCCGGAACAGCATTCGTCATCACCGTCCCGGGCGCCGACGATGTGATGCTCGGCTACCAGTCGCTGTCGTTCCACGACGCGCTGTACGTGCGGGAGGCCGCCGACCTGCGACCGGCACCGGAATTCGAGGACTGGCTACGCAGGCAGGGCATGGCGGACGACGTCGGTCGCATTCTGCCGGTGGACGTCGGCGCCTCCCCGCTGCGCGCACTCGGAGGTGCCCTGTGAGCGACTTGTGGGACGAACTGCGCCGGCACACCCAAGCCCGGATCGGACTGGGACGCACCGGGAACAGCATCCCGACACGTCGTCATCTGGAATTCGTGACGGCCCATGCCGAGGCGCGCGACGCTGTGCACGTCCCGCTCGATGTGCCCGGGATGGTGCGGCGGACGAAGGAACTCGGATTCGGCGATCCGTTGGTCGTGGAAAGCGCAGCGGAAGATCGCAGTACGTATCTGCGACGTCCCGACCTCGGCCGGCAGCTCGCCGAGGGAATCACGCTGCCGCGAGCGGAGGCCGATGTCGGCATCGCGCTGTGCGACGGATTGTCGTCCACTGCCCTCGACGCCCACGGACCCGATCTTCTCGCAGCGATCGTCGCTGCCCTGCCGGGGCTGAGGGTGGCGCCGCCGGTGATCGCGACGCAGGCGCGGGTCGCGCTGGGGGACCATATCGGTGAGCAGCTCGGCGTCACGACGATGCTCGTGATCATCGGCGAACGCCCCGGTCTGTCGGTGGCCGACAGCGTCGGTGTGTACCTGACGTACTGCCCCAGGCCGGGACGCAGTGACGCCGAATGCAACTGCGTGTCGAACATCCACCCGCCCGGCGGGATGACCTACGAGCACGCGGCGCGCGTCGTTGCGGCCCTCGTGAACGGCGCGCGGCAGTTGGGGGCGTCGGGGGTCGCGTTGAAGGACACCTCGCGGGACCCCGCACTCACCGACCCCGCCAGCGGAGCGGGAATCGGTCATCGGAGCGCTTAATAGCTTGCACTGATGACTATTTCGCGCTCCGCTGCGACGAGGACCTGCTGATTACTGCGCGGTGTAGCCGCCGTCCACGAGGAATTCCCCACCGGTGATGAACGACGCTTCGTCACTCGCCAGGAACGCGACGAGGCCCGCCACTTCGTCCGAGGTGCCGAGCCTGCCCAGTGGTGTCAGTGCAGCCATCCGCTCTCGGCCCTGGTCTCCGAGCGTCGGGGTGTCGATGAAACCCGGATGCACCGAGTTCACACGGACGCCCTGCCGTGCCCAGGCGACGGCCGTGTTCTTCGAAAGCGCCCGCACGGCGCCCTTCGCCGCCGCATATGCCGGGGCGGATCCGAACCCTCCGATGACGCCGAACATCGAACTGACGTTGACGACCGAACCGTAGCCGGACGCCTTCAGCGCGGAGCTCGCCGCACGCTGGCCGAGGAAGACGCTGGTCTGCGTCACCGCGATGACCCGGGCGTAGAGCTCCGTCTCGGTGTCCTCGATCAGGTCCGGATGAGCGATTCCGGCGTTGTTCACCAGGATCCCGAGGCTCCCGAAGGTGTCGACCGTCTCGGCGATCGTCTCCTGCCACTCCGCTTCGGAGGAGACGTCCAGGTGCTGGTAGACGGCTCGACCGCCACCGTCCACGATCGACTGCGCCACAGCGGTGCCGAGGTCGTCCTGGATATCGGCGACGACCACGGCGCCACCTTCGGCGGCGATACGTTCCGCGACCGCACGACCGATCCCGCTCGCGGCGCCGGTCACCAGCGCCACCTTGTTCTCGAACCGACTTATCGACCCGCTCCCTTCTCGGAGTTCCGCATACGGGATGTCAGACTCCGAGAGCGACCCGACCGGCAGTGGCCCCACCGTCGACGATCAGATCGTGCCCGGTGACGTAGTTCGCGTCGTCCGAGGCGAGGTACAGAATGCCCGTGGCCATCTGGGAGGGGTTCGCGGCGTATCCGACGGGCTGGAGCTTGTCGAGGACGTCGACGATGCCCTCCACGTCCGGCACCATTCCGCTCAACATGGTTCCCGGCGAGATCGTGTTCACACGAACACCTTTGGGTGCGAGTTCGAGTGCGCACGCCTTGGACATCGCGACCACGGCCGCCTTCGTGCCGCAGTAGACGGCCATGCCCTCGGTGGGCAGGTAGCCGCCGTTCGAGGCTGTGTTGACGATGACGCCGGATCCTTGCTCCGCCATCACCCGACCTGCCGCGCGCGTGCCGTAGAAGATGCCGGCGAAGTTCACGGCCACCACACGTTCGAAGTCGTCGTTCGTCGTGTCGAGCAGTGGGCCGGCGGCGTGGACACCGGCGTTGTTGCACATCACGTCGAGCCGTCCGTGCCGCGCGACGGTTCCGCTGACGAGAGCCTCGACATCATCCGGATTGCCGACGTCGGTACGGACGAACTCGGCGCCGATCTCCTGTGCTGCGGCCTCACCTGCCTCTTGGCTGATGTCCGCCATCACCACGCGAGCACCTTCGGCGACCATCAGTTCGGCGGTCGCCCGGCCGAGACCGGAAGAGGCGCCGGTGATGATGACGATCTTGTCCTGCATACGATGTGCCATGTCGGCCTTTCTGATGGTGGTGCCGGGAAGTGGAAGTGTCAGGCGGTGGGCGAACCGAGGCTGCGCTCGGCGTGGAGCGCCTCGCTGCGCTTCTTCAGTGCGACGGCGGTGTCGTCGAAGGCGCGCTTCACCCACATACCGCTGTCGGCCATGATCTGGTGCGCTTCCTCGCCGAGGAAGGCGTCGGTGGAGTAGTAGCGGCACCGGTTCTCGTCGATCGGTTCGATGACCTGATCGCGTCGGGCAGCCTGCGCGGAGACCTCGGTGGGGCGGAGCTCCCATGACAGCAGGCGTTCCGGCACCACGGCACAGACGTATTCGGTGTACGGGAAGGTCTCCGTGGCTCCCGAGTAGTCGGCCAGCGTCATATTCACGGGCGCACCGATTTCCAGCGTCGATTGCGCCGCGATGCAGAAGGGGTTCCAGTTCGGGTAGTTGTCGAGGTCGGTGAGGACCTCCCACACGACACTCGCGGGTGCGCCGATCTCGACCTCGTCGGAGCGAACGGTGGTGGCGGAATCGTATTCGGGGATGGACAGTTCGGCCATCGGACCTCCAATAGTCAGCGGATGAGGGTTCCCAGGTCGACCGGAATCTGAGCTCCGGTGATGTGACGAGCTTCGTCGGACAGCAGCCAGGCGACGGTGCCGGCGATGTCCTCCGGGTCGGTCGCCGCGTCCGGCAGGGCGTTCATGAAGATCGGCCCCAGAGTGTCGGCATGATCGGCGATCAGCTGCTGCATCTCGACCGGCTGCATGTCGGTGGTCACCCCGGCTGGGTGAACAGTGTTGACGCGGATGCGGTGCTGGCCGAGTTCGTTGGCCAGGGTCTTGCACAGACCGACGACCCCGTGCTTGCTGGCCGAATAGGCTGCCACGAAAGGCAGCCCACGCAGACCCGCCACCGAGCTCGTCATGACGATGGCGCCGCCGCGGCCCTGCTCGAGCAGGATCGGCACGGCCGCCTTGACGGTGTGGAAGACCCCGGTCAGGTTGATGTCGATGGTCTCCTTCCACTGCTCGAGGGCGTGCTCCCAGGTGGTGGCGGCGGTGCAGACACCGGCATTGGCGACGACGACGTCGAGGCCGCCGAGTTCGGCGACGCCCTCCGAGAGCGCCTGCTGGAGCGCGTCGAAGTCGCGGACGTCGACCTCGCGGGCGACGATGCGCCGGCCGAGCGCTTCGACCTCCTTGACGGTGACGGCCAAGTCGTCGGGGGTGGCGCCGGGGTAGGCGGGGTATTCGAGGGGCTTGCAGATGTCGATGGCGATGATGTCGGCGCCTTCGCTCGCGAGCCGGACGGCTTCGGCGCGGCCCTGCCCGCGGGCGGCTCCGGTGATGAAGGCGATCTTGCCTTCGAATCGGGGTGTGCTCGTCATGATGCTCCGATCGGAACGGGAAGGGGGTGTGGTCGGGTTCAGCCGAAGGACACGCGGCCACCGGTCAGGGCGGCACCGCCGTCGGTGGTCACGTCGAAGCGCGCGTCGGTGGCGTCGCCCCAGGCGCGGACCTGCGCGGTGTCGCCGGGGAAGACGGGTGCCGCGAAGCGACCGGCCAGGGCCTTCAGATCGGCCGGGTGGGCGCCGAGCATGTCTGCGAGAGGCAAGGTGGTCGCGGCGAAGGTGCACAGGCCGTGCAGGATCGGACGCGGTTGTCCGATGCGTGCTGCGGCGTCGGGATCGATGTGGATGTGGTGCCGGTCGCCGGTGAGACGGTAGAGCGCAGCCTGATCGGGATCGGTCGTCAGAGTGCCGACGACGGTCGGGCCCCCCTCGGGCGCGGACGGCGCCGAGGGGCCGCGATCGCCGCCGAATCCGCCTGCGCCGGGAGCGAACAGCGACCAGGCGGCCACGAAGTAGTCGCTCTCGACGACGACCTCGAACACCGCGGCACGGCCCTTGTCCCAGACCTCGCCGACTCGTGCCGACAGCACGATCTCGCCGGAGCGGGGCAGGGGAGCAAATACGTCGAGACTCTGTGAGCCGTGGAGGGCGGTCTTCGTGTCGAACGCTCCGAGCACGCCCAGCGCATCGGGTGCCCACTGGGCCAGGGTCAGGGCGAAGGTGGGCAGGACGCGGAGCCGGTCCTCGAAGACCAGGTCGAGGTCGGTGGCGTGGGCACCGACCGCCAGCGCGTACAGGATGGCATCGCGCTCGTCGTAGCCGACCACTCGGGTGCCCAGGTCGAGGCCACGCCACCGGGTGGGGGTTGACGTCGTTTCCGTCATCGATGGAGATTCCTTCTGGTGTTCTCGGCGCGCGTGTGGCGTATCTGTCGGGTCACACGGTCGCCGGGCTGAATCGCGGGTAGTCGAGATATCCCTCGGCGCCCCCGCCGTAGTAGGTGCTCGGGTCCGGTGCCGTCAGTGGCCACCCGTTCTGCAGGCG
Source organism: Rhodococcus sp. Q1 (assembly GCF_004153645.1). Classification (NCBI taxonomy): domain Bacteria; kingdom Bacillati; phylum Actinomycetota; class Actinomycetes; order Mycobacteriales; family Nocardiaceae; genus Rhodococcus; species Rhodococcus sp. Q1. Next base: position 566,022 of record NZ_SDMJ01000001.1, read on the forward strand.
TGCGACGAGGTCGGGGTTCGCGATGAACGGTTGCCCGAAGGCGGCGAGGTCGATCAGGTCCCGCTCGATCAGCTCGTCGGCGTATTCCTGGGTCATTCCACCGGCGAGGATGATCGTTCCCCGGAACCGGGCACGGAAGGCCGTGAGAAAGTCGGTGCCGAGGACCCGACCGCCGGAGGGCCGCTGGTCGATGAGGTGGATGTAGGCGAGGTTGCGACGCGACAGTTCCGAGGCCAGGTACAGATAGGTCTCTGCGGCCTCGGGATAGGCGGGCATGTCGAACAGTTCGCTGAAGGGGGAGATCCGGATTCCGACCCGGGCGGAGCCGAGTACCTCGATCACGGCGTCGACCGTCTCGAGCAGGAACCGGGCGCGATCGGTGTAGGAGCCGCCGTAGCGGTCGGACCGGGTGTTGGTCGCGGGGTTGAGGAACTGTTCGAACAGGTAGCCGTTGGCGCCGTGCAACTCGACACCGTCGAAGCCGGCAACCCCGGCATTGGTTGCCGCGCTCGCGAAGTCGTCGACCACCCGGCCGACTTCCTCGGTGCTCAGCGGGCGGGGATCGCCGACGTCGACGAAGCCGACGTTCCCGTCGTCGTCGAGTGCGAAGATCTTGCTCTCCGGAGCGGGCACGGCACCTGCGCTGACGGGTTGTCCGCCTTCCGGCTGGAGGGAGGCGTGCGACAACCGGCCGACGTGCCAGAGCTGGGCGAAGATCCGCCCGCCCTCGCTGTGGACGGCGTCGGTGACCGTGCGCCATCCGGCGACCTGCGCCGGCGACCAGATTCCCGGAACGTACACGTAGCCTTGCGCTTCCGGGGAGATCGGTGTGCCTTCGGTGACGATCAGTCCGGCGGTCGCCCGCTGGCGATAGTACTCCGCAGTCTCCGCCGTCGGGATCGTGTCGATGCACCGTGCCCGTGTCATGGGCGCCATCACGAGACGATTGTCGAGGACGAGTCCGCCGAGCCGATGGGTGTCGAACAACCGAGTCAACGCTGTCTCTTTTCTGGAGGAGGTCTACGACTCTTGTTCACGGCCGCGGCGCGGAGCTCGCTCGGGCCGTGGTGCCCGGAGATCGAAACGCGACAGAAAGTATTGGAGTAGAACAGATTTCACCCGCACGGGCCGTGATAGAGATCACTGTAGCCTTTGGCTGCGACGGCGTCAACACATCCGGCCCGTCGAGTGAACGGGGTCAGAACTCGATCTCGATCGGACCCGAGTCGGGACGTGCCTGGCATCCGAGGATGTACCCCTCGGCGATATCGGACGGATCGAGGATGTCCGACTTCTCCATCACGACCGTCCCCGAAACAACTGTGCACGAGCAGGATCCGCATTCACCCGATCGGCAGGAGAACGGCACGTCGACACCGCGGTCGAGCAACACGTCGACAAGGGTGTTGCCGCTCGGCCACCCGAACCGATGCGACTCGCCGTCCAGGTGCACGACCGTCTCCACCGCAGAAGCAGGATCGCCGTCGACGAGCGGCGCGGGTGCTTCGAAGGGGTCGCCGGAAAGCGAGACGAACACTTCCTGATGGAAGCGCTCCGCGGGAACAGCTGCCGCTCGCACCCCGTCGGCGACGCCGTCCATGAACGGGGCGGGGCCACAGACGAACACCTCCCGTGAGGTGTGCTCCGCCGCCAGTGCCGCGAACCTGTCACGTGAAGGGATGCCGTGCACGTCGTCGAACCAGTAGTGGAGCGTCAGACGGTCGTCGAACTTCGCGGCGTAGTCCTCGAGTTCGCGGTGGAAGATCACCGAATCGCGGTCACGATTGGCGTAGAAGAGAACGACCGACCGGTCGGACCGGAGCAGGGCCGTCTTCAGGATCGAGATGATCGGCGTGATGCCGCTCCCTGCTGCGAACAGCAGGAAATCTCTCGTGAAATCCGCCGGCGTGAAGCGACCTGAGGGCGGCAGGACGGTGAGGGAATTGCCCGGTTCGACGTTGTCGCACAACCAATTCGAACCGTATCCGCTGGAAGTTCGCTTGACCGTGACCTTCAACTCGTCGTCGATGCCGGGAGCGCTCGACAGCGAATACGACCGGGCCACATGTCCGGTGCGGTCGCTCGGTATCCGGACGGTCAGGAACTGGCCGGGGCGGTACGCGAACAGTTCACGAGAGTTCTCCGGCGTGCGCAGGACGATCGACTTCGAATCCGGGGTCTCTTCGATGACGTCGATGACGGTCAGTTCGTATCCGACACCGACGGTTTGCAAGGTGCTCACTCTCGGTCGCCTGCGCTCTCGTTGACTACGTTGTTCTCGTGAATTCGACTGTGTGATCCGGAATCCGGACTCAGGACAGGGGTACGCGCTGTTTCTTCTCGAATCCCGTGTAGCCCTCGTCCGCGGCGCGGGTGCACCAATCGGAATAGCGTTGGAAACCGCCGACGTACATCAGCAGGGCCCGCGGCTTGCCGGGGATGTTCGCACCCGTGTACCAGGAGTCGGTGCGGGAATGCATCGTGCCCGACGCAGCGGTGTCGACTTCGGCCGCCCACTCGCTCTCCTGCGCGGGGGTGGCGCTGAAGCGGGAGATCTCGTTCTCCTCGAGATGATCGATGGTCCGCAGGATCCAGTCGACCTGCCACTCACCCGTGGTGATCATCTGCGCCAGGACGGACGGGCTGCCGGGGCCGTGCACCATGAACAGGTTCGGGAAACCAGCCGTCATCAGACCGAAGACGGTCCTCGGTCCGCCGGCCCAGTGATCGGCGAGTCGTGCTCCGTCGACGCCGGTCACGTTCATCCTCAACATCGAACCGGTCATTGCGTCGAAGCCGGTGGCGAAGATGATCACGTCGAGGTCGTATTCGGACTCGTTGGTGCGAAGGCCCGACTCGGTGACCTCCTCGATGGGGTGGGCTCGTACGTCGACCAGGCTCACGTTGTCGCGGTTGAAGGTTTCGTAGTAGCCGGAGTCGATGCAGATCCGCTTGCCGCCGATCGGATAGGTCTTCGGGCACAGGAGTTCTGCGGTCTCCGGGTCGTGGACCACGGACCGGATCTTGTTGCGCACGAACTCGGCGAGGATCTCGTTCGCCTTCGGATCGCTGGAGGTATCGGTGAACGTCCGGATGAACTCGAGTCCGTTCCGGGCGTTCCACGCCCGCTCCATGATCTCTTCGCGCTCTTCTTCGGTGTAGTCGAAGATCGAACGCTGCTCGGCGACATTGCTCATGAGCACCGCGCCGTGGGTGCCGAGGATCTGCTTGCGCCGCTCGGGATAGTTGGCCTTCCACTCCTGCTGGTATTCCGCATCCAGTTTCCGGTTGCGCGAGGGAAGGCTGAAGTTCGGGGTCCGCTGGAAGACCGTGAGGTGCTCGGCAACTGCGGCGACCTCGGGGGTGATCTGGATGCCCGTGGAACCGGTACCGATCAGACCGACGTGCTTGCCGGCGAGGTCGACGCCCTCCTTGGGCCACCGCGAGGTGTGGTACGCCTCGCCGCGGAAGCGATCCAATCCGGGCCAGTCCGGGACGTTCGAGACGTCGAGGCTGCCGGTCGCCGCGATCACGTGCCGGGCGACGAAGCGGTCGCCGGAGGCGGTACCGACATGCCATTCGTCCGCGGACTCGTCGAAGGTCAGTTCGTCGACGCGGGTCTCGAAGCGGATGTCCTCGCGCAGGCCGAAGCGATCGGCCACATGGTTCGCGTATGCCTCGAGGTCCGGTTGCGGCGAGAAGTGCTCCGACCACGACCATTCCTGCTGGAGATCGTCGTCGAAGGAGTACGAGTACTGCATGGACTCGATGTCCACGCGGGCGCCGGGGTAGCGGTTCCAGTACCAGGTGCCGCCCACGCCGTCGCCTGCCTCCAGGCACACGGCCCGACGGCCCTGCTGACGGAGACGGTGAAGCGCATACATTCCGCTGAAGCCCGCGCCGATGACGACGTCGAAGCGTTCGGCGGTACGGCCGGCTTCCGGGGTCGAGGTGGACATGTTCCTCCAAGGATCGGATCTGCTTCAGCGGCGCGAGGCGGCCTGCTGAGGATTTCGGGGGTGGAGACTGCTACCCGAGCAGGGAGCCGCCGTCCGCGACGACGTCGGTGCCGTTGACGAAGGACGCGTCGTCCGAGGCGAGGAAGACCACGACGTTGGCGGTCTCCTGCGGGTCGGCCTGGCGCTTGAGGCCGGTCGGGGCTTCGGTGGAACCGGTGGTCGGCGACATGTCGGTGCGAAGGTTGCCGGGCAGCACCGCATTCACCCGGATCTTCGACGGCTCGAGCTCGATCGCTGCGGTCCGTGTCAGTCCGCGCAGCGCCCACTTCGACATGCTGTACGAGCCGTGCCCGGCATAGGACGTCGTGCCGGCGAGCGACGAGACGTTCACGATCGAACCGCCACCGCAGGCGCGCATAGCGGGGGCGACGGCCTGGATGCCGAGGAACGGTCCGCGCAGGTTGACGGCGAGGACCTTGTCGAGGTCGGCGACGGTTTCGTCCTCGAGGAGCTGCTTGCGGTAGATCGCCGCGTTGTTGACGAGGACGTCGAGGCCGCCGAAGGTCGAGGTCGCCACGGCGACAGTGGCGGCCCAGTCCTCCGGGGAGGTCACGTCGAGGTGGGTGTGGACGACGGAGTCTCCGAGGTCGTCGGCGACGGTCTTCGCCAGGTCGTCGAGGACGTCACCGATCACCACCGAGCAACCTTCGCGCGCGAGTGTCCGGACGATCCGTTCGCCCTGTCCGCGTGCGCCACCGGTGACGATCGCGACTTTTCCTTCGAAGCGGTGCGGCATGATTCTCCGATTCCGGGATGCTCGTGGTTCAGCTGGTCAGTGCTCGCCGGATGGCGGCGGTGTAGTCGGTGTCGATCCGCTGGGAGATCGCAGCCTGTGGGAACACTCCGGACGATCCGTGGAAGGTTCCGGGGTAGAGGTGCAGTTCGGTGGGCACGCCCGCCTGCGTCAACCGCTGGGCGTAGTCGATTCCCTCGTCGCGGAGCGGATCGAAGGAGGTGACCGCGATGTAGGCCGGGGGCAATCCGCGTAGGTCGACCGCTCTGGCAGGGGCGGCGTACTCCGATGTCGTATTCCGGTCGGCGTCGGCCCCGAGATAGTGACGCCAACTGTCGATCCCGTTCTGCCGGTTCCACAACGGGGAATCGATGTACTCGGTGGCAGAGGTCGTGAGCAGCCGGTCGTCGAGGACGGGGGAGTCGAGTGCCTGGAAGATCACCGCAGGACCACCGGTCTCGCGGGCCTTCAGTGCGACTGCCGCGGCGAGCCCGGCGCCGGCGCTGATCCCGGCGAGGACGATCCGGCTCGGGTCGATTCCGAGGTCGTTGTCGCCGGCAACCCAGGTCAGAGCGTCGTAGGCGTCGTGGAACGGTGTGGGGAAGGGATGTTCCGGCGCGAGGCGGTAGTTGACGGAGACCACCACCGCGCCGAGATTCGCGGCGAGTGCCGACGGAACCCGGACATCGGTGGCGGCGTCGCCGAAGACGAATCCGCCGCCGTGGAAATAAACGATTCCGGGAATCGGCCGGCCGGCACGGTCTTCCGGCCGGAACACGACGAGGTCGATGCCGGATCCGTCGATCGCCGGCGCTGTCCGGCGGGTCACCTCGACGGCCGCGGGCACGGCCGACATCGGATCTTCCGTCCTCATGGAAGCAATTACCGCACGCGCCTTTTCGGCATCGGAGACGTCGAGTTCGGGAAGGACTCCCATCATCGGCCGGTATGCGGGATCGACGGCGTAGGACATCGATTCCTCTCCTTGTGCAGTAGGAACGAAGCGCCCGGTATACCGCGACCGGAACGTCGGGAGGTGACCACGATCACTGCGGTTGGAGAAACTGTAGCCACTGGCTACCGCATCGTCAACCTTCGGTCGGGGATGTCGGCGTGAGAAGTGTCGGACCGGGTCAGAAGCCCGACATGTCGTACGGATACTTGTTCGTGGATCCACCGTCGACGACCATCACCTGGCCGGTGATCGTCCGGGCGAGGTCACTCACGAGAAAGGCCAGGGCGCTCGCGACGTCGGCCGGCAGGGTCAACCGCTGAAGCGGTATCTGGGCGCGGGTGTTCTCCAGCGCCTCGGAGTCGAGGAGCGCCGAGATCCGGGGCGTGACGACGAACCCCGGAGCCACCGCGTTGACGCGAATTCCGGAAGGGCCCAGCTCGATTGCCGCGGACCGGACCAGTGAGCCGAGCGCAGCTTTGTACACGCCGTAGGCAGCATGTACCGGGGAGCTGCCGATGCCGGAGACCGACGAGACGAAGGTGATGGATCCTTCGCCGCGGTCGCGGAGCCGAGGACCGAAATGCCGGAGTGCGAGCACCGCATGACGCAGGACGATGCCTTCTTCCCAACGCCAGTCGTCGTCGCTGATTTCGAGCAGGGGTCCGTAACGCGCCATGCCGATGACATCGACGACACCGTCGATCTCACCGACCCGGCCGACCAACGCCCTCATGTCGGAGTCGTCGGTGGCATCGACCTGCTCAGGTGTGGCCGGTGAGCCGATCTCTGCGCACACCGCATCGGCGCGGTCCCGGTCCACGTCGACGACGATCACCTCGGCACCGAGCTGGGCGAGGGCATGAGAGACCTGCCGTCCCATTCCCTGCCCGCCACCGAGCACGAGGTAACGGCGTTGTGCGAGGTCGAATCGGCTGCGGTAGTCGACTATCCGATCGCTTCCGGTACGGTCGTTCTGCATGTCAAACCACTTTCGGGATCGGTGAGGACATCTCGGCCGGATCCGTGCCGGCGGATTCGGTGTCACCGGTGATGAGCGAGGCTTCCGGTGCAGCGCTGCTCTTACTGTTCGGCATGGTGGCGATCACCACGATGCCCAGGAGGGCTGCAGCGCCGACGACGCCCGACGCGGCGTAGGAATTCTCTGTGACCGCGGTGAATTTCCCTGCGAGATAAGGTCCGAGTCCTCCACCGATCGCCGATCCCAAACCGAATCCGATGGCAGCGCCGGTATAGCGGACAGCGGCAGGGAATGCCGACGTGAGCGTCGCGTAGACAGGGACGGCGGATGCTCCGGCAAGGCCGACGAGGAGCATGTGACCGGAAGCGGTGACGATCAGGTTTCCATCGGTGGCCTTGATGAAGTACATGATCGGGAACATCGTGATCAGTATCGTGCCCAGCCCCATGATCATGGTGTTCCTGCGACCGCTCCTGTCGATCAGGAAGCCGGCCCCGAATCCGATGACGATGGCGAAGGTGGATCCGGCGGTGGCGATCCAGGCTGTGACTCCCGGGGACATACCGACCTCCTGCTGCAGGAACAACGGCATGTATGCCGGAACCACGTACCCGATCGCGAGTACAGAGGTGCTGAGTGCGATCACTCGGAGCAGGGTCGCGGGGTACCGGGTGAGGACCGAACGCACGGGGGAGGACTGAACCTTGTGCGCACCGGCGAGCTGCTGGAAATCGGGTGATTCCTCCAGGCGCTTACGCAGGTACAGCACGTACAGCATCAAGGGCAACGACATGAGGAGCGGAATCCGCCAGGCCCAGTTCGCCATCGTCTCTTCGGAGGTCAGGGAGGTGGTGAGGGCGACGGCCAGGGGAGCGAGGGCGGCACCGAAGGCGAAGCCCACCGGTGTCATCGCGCTCAGGATGCCGTAGTTCTTGGCGGAGGCGTGCTCGGTGACGAAGGTAGCCGAACCCATCTGCTCGCCGCCGGCGAAGAATCCCTGCAGCATGCGAGTGAAGACGAGTAGGACCGGGGCCATGATTCCGACGGTGGCGTGCGTCGGCAGCAGGCCCATGAGAACAGTGGCCCCGCCCATGCCGGAGATCGTGACGATCAGAGCGAAGCGACGACCGTATCGGTCACCGATCCGGCCGAAGACGATGCCGCCGATGGGGCGTGCAAGAAAGCCGGTACCGAGAACCGCGAGCGAGCTCAGTACTCCGGCCGCGGGGTTGTCGCTGGGAAAGAACAGAGGCGACAGGTAGGCGATGAGGAAGGTGAAGACCATGAAGTCGTAGGCCTCGACGGCAGTTCCGAAGAAGCCCGCGAGCGATGCCCTGCGGGCCAGGCTGGGTGACGCCGCGATCTCGGGTGAGTTCATATCGATCCTGTTCGGTTGCGTCCCCCGGTGTGTTCACCGGGGGAAGTTCGGTTCCGACTCGGTGCGGGCGGGTCTCGTGAGCGGACCTCGCAGATGTCGAGGCCTCCGCGACGGGCGGCGGCGTGTGTATCTCCGACTCACATTCGATGTGGCCCGGTCTTGTCCGGGCCGCTACCGGGCACGTAGCCGAGCAGCGTCCGGGATCCGGGCATGAATGTGGTGGTGACGCGGCCGTGCCGAGTCGCCACCGACCAGTGACTGCGGTCACAGTAGCCATTGGCTACACTGTCGTCAATACGTTGCGGGGCATTGTTCCGTCGAGTGGGATGACAGGACGGAGGAGATTCGCGAAGATGGGGTGCGACATCGGAACACCGATCGATCGCCGTCTGCACCGGCAAGCGGATTCGCCACGCGAATCCCGCTGTCGCCGATCATGATAGGGTCTGCGCCATATGGAGCACCTCAGTGAGACCGCCGCCTATGCCGACGACGTCTGGACCACGCCGCAGGTGGCGAGCTTCCTGGATATCAGTCGCCAGGCGATCAACAAGCGTGTCCGGAGCCGGAAGATGCTCGGTTATGCGGGCGACGGGGTGACGCTCTTCCCGGTATGGCAGTTCGACACCGACAATCGCAGAATCCACCCGGAGGTCCCCGAGCTCCTCGCGGCCTTCGACGAGGACATCGAACCGGCTGCCATCGCTCTGTGGGCGATCACGAAGGCCGAGGGATTCGATCGGACTCCGGCCGAGCTACTGCTGGATCCCGAGACCAAGGACGACGCACTGCGGTTGGCCGGCACCTGCACGACCGGCTCGATCGAGGAACATCCTGCACTGCAGGCCGAACCCGACCCCGACATCGCGGAGAAGAAGATCGCCGAGTGGAGGCCCACCCGCCCGGGAGCATCCGGAGCGCAAGAGGCCATCCTTCTCGCGGCTGCCGACCTCTTCTCACGCAAGGGCCCTGCGAAGGTGACGCTCCGGGAGGTCGCCGCTGCGGCGGACGTGTCGTACGGGCTGATCCACCGGTTCTATCGCACCAAGGAGAATCTGCTGGTGGCGGTGATGGAATTGCTGGTGGGTTACGGCGGTGAGCGTCTGTCCGAGGAGAAGGACGTCTATGCCGCGATCGACAACTCCATCGGCGCCGATCTCGACTCGGGTCAGTTCGGCCGGATGTTGATGTGGTCGATCTTCGAAGGGATCGAGCCGGATCGGCTGCTCGGAGAAGCACGGTCGAACGGTTATCGCGCGCAGATCGACGCACTCTGGGAGAACCCGGTCGAGCCGGATGTTCGGGCCGAGTTCGATTCGAGTGTGGTGGCGGGACTTCTCGGTGTCGTCGGTTCGGTATGGGATCTGTACGAGCCGTACATGATCGAGCTCGCCGACAATCGGTGGCGTAGCCGGGACGATCTCCGGCAGGAGGTCACCGAGCTGCTCAAGCTTCTCGTGTACGCAGCCCGGCCCGACCGCGACGGGTGAGGCGTTCAGGGCGTCGACGGTATCGGAGCAGGCGGAAGACCTGCGAGGTCTTCCGCCTGTTCTCGTCGTAGGGTGTATCAGGACGGCATCAGCAGCACGCCGCGGTCGAGCTTCCCGGCTCGGGCGTCGTCCACGAGGGACTCGAAGTTCTCCAGCTCGTAGGTCTTGGTGACGAGCTCGTCGAGGAGGAGCCGGCCGGACAGGTACATCTCCACGTACTTCGGGATGTCCGCGCCCGGGCGTGAGGAGCCGTAGCGGCATCCCAGCACCGAGCGGTCCATGTAGAAGGTGGTGGCCGGGACCGACAGCTTGGCCTCGGGCCCGGCGACACCGAGCATGATCAGCTGCCCGCCCCAGTCGAGCATCTCCATCGCCTGGCTGGTGATGGCCTCACCGCCGACGCAGTCGAAGACGTGAGCGGCGCCGCCGTCGGTGAGTTCCCGGATCGCGGCGACGGTGTCGCCGGCGGTCGCATCGACGAAGTGGGTGGCGCCGAACAGGCCGGTCTTCGCCTCCTTGTCGAGGTTCGTGTCGATGGCGACGATCGTCGTGGCGCCGGCGATGCGGGCGGCCTGGATGACGTTGAGACCGATGCCACCGGCACCGATGACGACCACCGAGTCGCCGGGGGCGACACGGGCACGGTTGAACACCGCCCCGGCCCCGGTGAGCACCGCGCAACCGATCAGGCACGCCGTCGACAGCGGGACCTCCTTCGAGATCGGCACTGCCTGTCCGGCCTTGACGACGATGCGCTCGGTGAAGGTCGACAGGGCCGCGTAGTTGTGGATCGGGGTGCCGTCGAGTTCGAAAGGGGTGTCCCGGTTGCCGAACGACGCGCGGCACATCGTGGGACGTCCGGAGGTGCACGCAACGCACTGGCCGCATGTCGCCAGCGTCGACAGCACGACGTGGTCGCCGACGGCGGGCGTGCTCACACCCGGCCCGACGGCCTCGACGATGCCGGCGCCTTCGTGTCCGAGGATGACGGGGGTGGGGAACGGGATCTTGCCGTTGACCACGCTCAGGTCGCTCTGGCACAGACCGCTCGCGACGATGCGGACCTGAACCTCACCCGGACCGGGAGCACGGACGGTGACACCGTCGACCAGCTTGTTGACGGTGCCGTCGAAGACGATCGCTTTCAATTCTCGACCTCGCTGTCGATGCGAACCCACCCGCACGAAGCGCGGAAGCGTAGTGCGTGGGGCGGGAAACGAAGGGATGGTAGGAAATCCGGGCCACCGCGGTGGCACCTGTATCGATGCTGGTGATGCTAGGGCCGGCGGGTTCGACCGTCAAGCACTCGGCGTGTGCGTCGCGAGCCTGCCCCGGTACACCACCGCGACGCGTCGGCGCCCTCTCTCATCTGCTGAAACGTCGTATTCCGATCGTCTTGTTGACGCAACCGTAGCCAGTGGCTACAGTGATGCCAGTCACGGCATACGGTTGCAGTGACCCCGGCTACCGAGTGGAGGATGCTCCGCCGGGTGCCGGTGAACGGGTATGCCGACGCATGCCTGCCGAGTGCGATCCGTGAAAGCCTTCGTCGTGGATAGTCTTCCGCGAAAGTCCGAAAGTGCCTCTGTTGCAACAGTTCAGGAGGATGAAGTGTCAGCCATGGCGTTATCGATGAAGCCGACGGGATGGTTCCAGATCGGTTGGTCCGACGATATCGGAGCCGGCGACGTCAAGCCGCTGCGTTACTTCGGCCACGACCTGGTCGCCTACCGCACCGAGAACGGCCGCCTCGTGGTCCTGAACGCCTACTGCGAGCACCTCGGTGCCCACATGGGCCACGGTGGCACGGTGGCCGGCGACGACATCCGATGCCCCTTCCACGGATGGCAATGGAGCCCGGAAGGCCGCAACACCTGCATTCCGTACCAGAAGGCCACGAACCGGGTCCGCAGGATCGGTACCTGGTCCACCGCCGAACGCGACGGAATCATGTACCTCTGGCACGACGCCGAGGGCCGCGACCCGCAGTACGACGTTCCCAGCATCTTCGATCTGTTCCCGACCTGCGGTACGGCGGACGACTACCACGAGCTCGGGGAGGCCGGCCGCTTCGAAAGCGACGAGCTGCCGATCCACCCGCAGTACGCCGCCGAGAACGGCGTCGACTTCGCGCACTTCAAGTACGTCCACCGCGCCGACGAAATCCCGACCGTCGTCCACCGCGAGTTCGGCGACACCGACTTCAAGACCGAGCTGGCCCTGAACTTCAAGCGACGTGGCGTCGACGGCGCGTACGAACTCGTCGAAGGCCGCACCCGCGCTTCGCTTCTCGGCCTCGGGCTCGGTTTCTCCCACGCCGACGGCGTCGGCTCCATCTGCTCGCTGACCGCCGTCACCCCTGTCGACGACGAGCACTCGATCGTGCGGTTCTCCGCGTGGGCGAGCAAGGAGGACGGCGAGGACGAGACCCGAGTGGCCAAGCGACAGCGGAACGCCGTCGGACAGTTGAAGGCCGACATCGCTATCTGGGAGCACCAGCGCTACACCGAGCCCCCGGGTCTCGCGACCGCCGAGGCTGCGGGCTTCCGTGACATCCGTCAGTGGGCCCGCCGCTTCTACCCCGAAGGTCACCTCGGCAGCGGTGCCGCCGAGCAGACCGCGGGAACCGACGAATTTCAGGCAGGAAACGCCTCATGAGACCGACCCTGACAGAAGAGCACGAGGCCTGGCGCGCCGAGATCCGGGAGTTCCTCGACGCCGAGCTGCCGAAGGAACACGCCTTCAACCCCGAGTTCGACGACGCGCCCGAACAATGGGCCATCGCCGTCGAATTCAGCAAGAAGATCGCCGCCAAGGAATGGATCGGCCTGACCTGGCCGAAGGAGTACGGCGGCAAGGGGTTGACCCCGATCTTCAATCAGATCTTCCTCGAGGAGCTGTACGCGGCCGACGCGCCTCTGATCAACTCCGTCGGCATCTTCCTCGCCGCCGGCACCATCTTGGTGGGTGGCACCGAGGAACAGAAGAAGCGGCTGCTGCCCGACATCGCGAACATGCGCACCCTCTGGGCCGAGGGCCTGACCGAACCCGGAGCCGGTTCCGACCTCGGCTCGCTGCGGACCAAGGCCGTCAAGGACGGTGACGATTGGGTCATCACCGGCGAGAAGGCATTCACCTCCTGGGGACCGATGTCGGACGTGCTGTACGTGGCCGCCCGCACCGACCCCGAGGCGAGCCTGAGCGCCGGCGTCAGTATCTTCGTCGTCGGCCTGAACACCCCTGGCGTCACCCTGCACCCGATGCGCAACTACGGCGGCGGCGTCCAGTCGAGCACCTTCCTCGACCACGTCCGTGTGCCGGCGTCCTCGCTGATCGGCGAGGAGGGCAAGGGCTGGCAGTACATCATGCGTGCCTTCTACGCGTCGGGGACCGTCGAGCCGATCTACGCCATGCAGGAAGCGCGGCTGCGCGACCTGCTCGAGTACTGCAAGGCGATCCCGGGCAAGCTCGACGACCCGCACGTGAAGGCAGACCTGGCCGAACTCGCCGGCATCGTCCAGACCCAGCGCCTGCTCGCCTACGAGATCATCGGCGACAACGCCCACGGTCGCCAGACCCCGTGGGGCGGTGGTGTCCAGCAGGTCGCCGCCAAGGAGTACGAACCGCTGTTCGCCCAGATCTACGACCGGGTGCTCGGCCCGACCAGCCAATTGCGGTCGGGATCGTCGTACGCCCCCCTCAACGGAAAGCCCGAGGCGTGGTACCGGCAGTCCTTCGCCAACCACGCCGGAGGAACGTCCCAACTCAAGCGGATGGTGCTCGCGACGCGGGGCCTCGGCCTGCCCCGATAGGAGCTGAAGATGGAATTGGCATGGGGCGAGGACTTCGCTGCCCTCGCAGATGTGAGCAAGTCGGTGTTCGCGCGGTACTCGCCGCTCGAGGACCGATCCAACACGGTTCCGTTCGCGGACCAGGTCGCGCAGTTCGCCGAACTCGGCTGGCTGCAGCTCGGTGACCCGACCGGCGCCGACGCCGACAGCCCGTCACTCGCGACGATCGCCGGCATCTTCGTCGAGGCGGGACGGGCGCTGGCCGCCACTCCGCTGCTCGAACTGACGATGTCCCGCGACGCCGCGCTGGTGATCGGCACCGACGAGGCGACGGGCCTCGCCAAGCGCATCGGCAACGGTGAGGCCGTGGTGGTCCCGGTGTTCCCGTCCCCCGAGTGGGGTTCGTCGGTGACCTACGAGAACGGCACGCTCGACGGGGTTGCCCTGGCCGTGGACCACGCGGGCGACGCCGACAGCTTCCTCGTGTACGCACCCGGCGAGGAAAGTGTTGTGGCAGTGGTGCAGGCGAGCTCCGCAACCGCTGTCGGCGCGATGCCGAACATGGGCGGATACCCGATGTTCGCAGTGACTTTCGACAAGCTGCCGCTGCCGGACGGTGCCGTGCTCGCCCGCGGCGCCGACGCCGACCGTGCCGTGGAGGTCGCCGAGCAGCGCGGAGCGGTGCTGCGCGCGGCGCAGCTCTACGGCGCCGGGCTGAAGCTGCTCGACATCACCGTGCTGTACGCGCAGCAGCGGCACCAGTTCGGTGGACCGATCGGCCGCTTCCAGGCGGTGCAGTATCTGTGCACCGACCTCGCGATTGCTGCGCACTTCACCTCGGTGCACGCCCGGTCGGCAGCTACCGCCCTCGACGCCGGTCTCGATCCGCAGCCGCACATCGGTCTGATGCGCAAGCAGGCGGCGAGGGCCGCGCAGGAGATCGTCCACTCGGCGCACGAGGTCCACGCCGGCATCGGATACATGATCGAGTCGAACGTGCACCTGTTCACCGACGCCGCCAAGCGCTGGCAGTTCGATTTCGGTTCTGCCGCACGCAACGACGCGGATATCGTCGAGGCTCTCGACCGCATCTACACCGGGACCGGCCGATGAGCTACATCGACTACCGCGTCGACGACGCTGTCGCCGTCATCAGCCTGAACCGTCCGGACCAGCACAACGCGCAGGACGCATCGCTGTTGCAGGACCTCGACGCCCGCTGGCAGGATGCCGCCCGCGACGATGCGGTCAAGGTGATCGTCGTGCGTGCCAACGGCGACAATTTCTCCGCCGGCCACGATCTGAAGACCGTGGCCCCGGGGTACTTCAAGGAGGGGAAGACGACCCTCGAGAGCGCCTACGGCTGGGAGACCGAGCACTATCTCGGCTTCTCCCGCAAGTGGCGCGACGTGCCGAAACCGTCGATCGCAGCCGTTCAGGGTGCCTGCGTTGCCGGGGCGCTGAACGTCATCTGGCCGTGCGACCTGATCGTCGCGGCCGACAACACCTATTTCAGCGACCCCGTCGTGAAATTCGGTGTCGGTGGCGTCGAATACCACGCGCACACATGGGAACTCGGCGCCCGGCGCGCCAAGGAGATGCTGTTCACCGCCCGGAAGCTCACCGCGGCCGAGGCGTTCGACACCGGCATGGTGAACCGCGTCGTCCCGCTCGACGAACTCGACACGCAGACCATGGACCTCGCGCGGGAGATCGCGCAGATGGACCCCTGGGGACTGGCCACCGCCAAGCGTGCCGTCAATCAGACCCTCGACATCATGGGTCAGCAGTCGGCGCTGCAGTCGGCCTTCGACATCCACTGGCACGGGCACGCGAATGCCCTGTTGCGCACCGGATATCCGCTCCTGACACCCGGCCCGCTTTCCTCGAAGACGAAGGAGGAGAACTCGTGAACTCGGACATCGCGCCGAACGACGCAGTCTCCCTGTGGGATCTGCTGACCCTGCGGGCCGAGGCCACCGGCGACGCCGTCGCCCTCATCGACGAGCACGATCGCCGCACGACCTTCGCCGAGGTCGTCTCCGTGGCCGAACGTGTCGCGGCCGGTCTGCTGGCCCGCGGTATCGTACCCGGCTCCACGGTGAGCTGGCAGCTGCCCACCCGCATCGAGACCGTCGTGCTCAGCCTGGCGCTGTCGCGTCTCGGCGTGACCCAGAACCCGATCATCCCGCTCTACCGGGCACGCGAGGTCGGGGCGATGCTTACCCAGTGCGAGTCGGAATGGCTGATCACCCTGGGAGAGTTCCGCGGCTTCGACCACGGCGCCATGGCCGAGGAGCTGCGTGCGGCGAGCGGTGGCCGCCTGAATCTGCTGATCGTCTCCTCCGAGCTGCCTGACGGCGACCCGGCCGGCCTTCCTTCCGTGCCGGTCGGCTGCGACGAGGTGCGCTGGATCTACACGACCTCCGGAACGACGTCGGCGCCCAAGGGGGTCTGCCACACGGACGGCACGCTCATCGCCGGCGGCGTCTCCCTCGCCGATGCGATCGGCGCGACGGCCGAGGACGTCGGCACCATCTTCTTCCCGTACGCGCACATCGGCGGCCCCGACCTGCTGATCGCCTCGCTCAACACCGGCATGACGCTGACGCTCATGGAGGTCTACGAGCCGCGTGCCGCAGTGGACCTGATGCGTCGTGCGGGCGTGACCATCACCGGCGGTTCGACCCCGCACTACGCCCTGCTGCTCGAGGAACAGCGGAAGAACCCGGGCGCTCGCGTGGTTCCGACCCTGCGCATGCTGACCGGCGGTGGAGCGCCCATGCCGGAGAAGCTGTTCCGCGACGTGCTCACCGAGATGGGCATCCCGATCCTGCACGCCTACGGCATGACCGAGTGCCCGATGATCACCTCGGCGCGGATGAGCGACAGCATCGAGCAACTGGCCACCACCTCCGGTCGTCCCGTGCTCGGTTGCGAGGTGCAGATCCGTACCGAGGAGGACGACGTGCTGCCCACCGGAGAGGTGGGCCGGGTGTGGCTGCGCGGCCCGATGTTGTTCAAGGAGTACCGCGCCGACGGTGAGATCATCCGTCCCTTCGACGCCGACGGCTGGATGTTCACCGGCGACACCGGCAGGCTCGAGGCGGAGGGCCATCTGGTCCTCGTCGGCCGGGAGAAGGACCTGATCATCCGCAAGGGCGAATCGATCAGCCCCACCGAGATCGAAGAGGTGCTCGCGGCGCATTCCGCGGTCGCGGACGTCGCCGTCATCGGCCTGCCCGACGACCGGTCGGGTGAGCGCATCTGCGCAGTGCTGCAACTGCACGAGGGTGCAGCCGATCTCGACGTCGACGAGATCCGTGCGTACTGCCGGGAGGTCGGTATCTCGCCGGCGAAGTTCCCCGAGGACGTCGTGATCGTCTCGGAGATGCCGAAGACCCCGACGATGAAGATCCGTAAGCAGCACCTCCGGCAGTCCGTCATCGACCAGCGGGCGCTGTCCGGCGCGGCCCTCGACTGACACGGCCCCCGTGCCCGCCCCCGAATCCGAGAATTGGAAGTTCCCATGCCAGGACGTAGCTTCATAGAGCGCGCCGTCGAGTGCGCCGACACCAATGCGTTGCGGATGGCGCTGTACCAGGCGACCCGTGACGCGGAGATCGCCGCGATCACCCCCGAACGCGTCTTCGGCCCGACGACGGACGCGGTCGTGTTCTCCGACGAGGACACCGCGCTCATCCGGGCGAAGTCCGTCGAGTACCTGCTCACCGAACCGGACGAGTCGGCGCTGCCGGTCCCGTCGCGGGACGAGATCGTCGAGCTGCTCGAGATGGCGGAAGCCCGCACTCTCGGACCCGACGATCTGATCATGCGGCACAAACTCCCGGCCTTCCCCGACCTGCCCTATCAGGCACAATGGCACGGGGAGAAGGTGATTCCGGAGGGCTACCACGTCGCGATCATCGGTGCGGGCTTCGCCGGTATCGCCATGGGTGTGCAGCTGGCGAATCTCGGCGTCCCGTTCACGATCTACGAGCGTCGCGCCGAGGTCGGCGGGGTGTGGAGCATCAACACCTACCCCGACGTGCGCGTCGACACGGTGAGCTTCACCTACGAGTACGCCTTCGAGAAGAAGTACCCGTGGACCGAGTACTTCGCCCGCCAGTCGGACGTGCGCGCGTACATCGACCACGTGGCACGCAAGTATGGTGTGTACGAACATATCCGGTTCGGCTCCGACGTCACCGAGGCTCGTTTCGACGAGCCGACTCAGCGCTGGACACTGACCGTGCAGGGCGAGGAGTCCGTCACCGAGGTCGAAACGAATGTGGTCGTCGCTGCCAGCGGTGTGTTCGCGACGCCGCGTGAGCTCTCGGTGGAAGGCGTCTCCGACTTCACCGGCCAGATCGTGCACACCGCCCGGTGGAACGAGGACGTCGAGTACGCCGGCAAGAAGGTCGCCGTGATCGGCAACGGCTCGACCGGCGTGCAGTTGTTGTCGAAGATCGCCGAGAAGGCCGAATCCGTGACGGTGTACCAGCGCACACCGCAGTGGATCTCGCCGCGAACCAACTACGGCGTGCCGATCTCCGACGAGCTGCAGTGGCTGATCCAGAAGATGCCGTTCTACTGGAACTGGAACAAGTACGTCGCCGGCCTGGCCACCATCGACCTGCGCAACGTGCTCATGCCGGACGCGGAGTGGATCGCGAACGGCGGGCAGATCAGCAAGCGCAACGACATGCTGCGCGAGATCCTGGTCGGCTACATCTCGGCACAGGTCGACGGCCGGCAGGATCTCATCGACAAGCTGATCCCGGACTACCCGCCGATGACGCGACGCCCGGTGGTCGACAACAACTGGTACGCCTCGCTGACCAGGAACAACGTCGAACTTGTGACGACCCCCATCGAACGGATGACCGACACCGCGATCGTCACCGCCGACGGGGAGACGCGCGAGACGGAACTGGTCATCGCCGCGGTCGGATTCCAGACCGAGAAATACATCTGGCCGACGCAGTACCTCGGCCTCGGTGGTGTGACCCTCGAAGACGTCTGGACCGCGCAGGGTGCGCAGGCACACCTCGGCATGACCGTGCCGGGTTTCCCGAACATGTTCATGCTGTACGGCCCCAACTCGCAGCCGGTGGCCAGCGGTGCAGGTCTGCCGGTGTGGTTCGAGGTCTGGACAGGGTACATCGCCGAGTGCATCGTGGGGATGCTCGAGAAGGGCCGGGCGTCGATGGTCATCCGCAAGGACGCCTTCGACGAGTACAACGAGCAATTGCACGAAGAGGCCAAGAAGCTCATCTACCTGATGCCGAACTCGGCGATGGAGAAGAACTACTACGTCAACGAGTTCGGCCGGCTGCAGATGAATGCACCGTGGAACGGTGAGAAGTACTACGAACTGTGCGAGAGCCCGGACGAGTCGCACTACGACTTCACCGAGGCGCCGTAGGGCCCCGGGTCCACGAACGAAGGACCACCGAGATGCGGTTCACTCTGGAGTATCCCGGCGACGTCGCAGGTGCGGCTCCCTGTTTCCGTGAGGGTCCCGTGCTCGCTCGGATCAGCAGGGAAGCGCAGGATCACGGCTTCGAGGCGCTGTGTCTGGCCGATCATCCGGCACCGTCCGCGAAGTGGTTCGAGGCCGGTGGGCACGACAGCTTCGAACCGGCGGTCGCGCTGGCGTACGCGGCGGCGGCCACCACATCGTTGAAGTTGATGACGAACCTCTACGTGTTGCCCTTCCGCAACCCGTATCTCGCCGCCAAGGCGCTGACCACTCTCGATCTTCTGTCCGGGGGACGCCTGGTCGTGGGGGTGGGGGCAGGTTACCTGCGATCGGAATTCGCCGCGTTGGGTGTGAGCTTCGACGACCGCGCCGCACTCTTCGACGAGGCCATCGATGCACTGCGGCACATCTGGTTCTCGCCGTCGACACCGGTGACCGGTGAAAGGTTCGGCGGTACCGGGGAAATGCGTCTGTACGGTCCTGTGCAGCAACCGCATCCGCCGCTGTGGATCGGTGGCAACAGTCGTGCCGCGATCAGGCGGGTGGTGAGCGCGGGGGAGGGGTGGTGCCCGGTCATCGGGTCCGAGCGGATGACGTCCTCCGTTCGGACGGCTTCGATGGCGGGCGTGGAGGATCTGCGTCGGGGCGTGGTGCGCCTGCGGGACGAGCTGCTGCGCGCCGAGCGCGACCCGGCGCAGATCTCGATCCAGGTGGGCGCCCCGCCGGTCGATCTCGCCGATTCCCGCTCCGTGATGCGGTTCGTCGAGCAGGCCGGCGAACTGGCGGAGGTCGGTGTCACGCATCTGTGTGTGCATGCCGACGCTCGGTCGATGAATGCCGCGTCGGAGTTCGTCGCCGGATTCGGGGAGCAGATCATCCGGCCGCAGTCGGGTTGACGTCGAGGCCGGGGATCTGCGTCGCGTTCTGCGGCCCGTCCCCGCGTGGACACGTGGACGCAGATATGTCAATGGGAAATGTGCGGCCTGTTATGCCAGGTGGATTCTGAATCCTTACTTGTGACCGCTCTTTCGCGGTCCCGTGCTACGCAGTGGCGGAATCCCGCTCGAAGCCGAACCGAATTCGGGCCGAGTTGTTGACGCAAACGTAGCCGGTGGCTACAGTGAGTCCGGTCACAAGTCGTGTGGGTAGATGTCGTCGTTCATGGATTCGATTCGTACTTGCTGTCCGGCACGTCCCGAACCGACCGACAACCACCCCCGAACCTCGTTACCGAGGACCCGATGTTGAGGAGTCGATGTTGAGCACGCGTAAGTCGAACTGGGGCCGCTGGGGCGAAGCGGATGAGCTGGGCGCCCTCAACCACCTCACACCGGAGCGGGTCCTCTCCGCCCTTCGCCTGCCCAAGACGGGCAAGACCTACAGTCTCAGCATCCCGATCCAGCGATCCGGCGTGCCGAACCTCGAATACCGCGGAATCCCGCAGCGGCTGACCCTGACCAACCATCAGGACGAGGCGATGGCGCGCGCCAACGGCGGTGCCCCGGGCGTGGGTGCCAACGAGGACCAGCTCGTCATGCCGTCGCACACCTCGACGCACATGGACGCACTGTGTCATGTCTACGCCGACAACAAGATCTACAACGGCTACCCCGCCGATCAGGTCACCCCGTACTCGGGTGCGGCCAAGTGCAGCATCGACAAGGTCGGCGGCATCGCCGGCCGCGGCGTCCTCATCGACGTCGCCACCTCGAAGGGCGTCGACCTGCTCGAACCGGGTTACGTCATCACCGTCGCCGACCTGCAGAAGGCGCTGGACGATCAGGACGTCGAACTGCAGACGGGCGACCTGGTGCTCATCCGCACGGGATGGCTGGAGGACTATCTGGTCAACCAGGGCGAGATGATGCCGCAACCAGGAATCGGCCTCGAAGCGGCTGCCTTCCTCGCCGAGAAGGACGTCGCGCTGGTCGGTTCCGACAATGCAGCGATCGAGCCGATCCCCTTCGATCAGAATGTCTACCTCGGCGGACACATCATCCTGCTCGTCGAGCACGGCATCTACCTGGTCGAGAACATGAACCTCGCAGAACTCGCCGCCGACAGATGCTACGAGTTCCTGCTGACCATCGGCGCCCTGAAGATCACCGGCGGAACGGCGAGCCCGGTTACCCCCGTCGCCGTCGGCTGACCGCACCCCTCACACGAACAGGACCTCCGGATGACTGCGAACACCGAAGCCACCGTGCACACGTACCGCACTTCCCATGTCGGGTTGTGTGTCTCCGATCTCGCCAAGAGTCTTCGCTTCTACTGCGACGGACTGGGTTTCATCAAGATCATGGAATACGACATCGACGAGCAGATCCCTGAGGTGGATGCACCGTGCAGCCTCACCTCGACCTTCCTGGAGAAGGACGGACTGCGCATCGAACTGCTGTCCTACCGGCAGCCCGGTGTGATCGGTACGCCTCCCACCCGTCGTAACCATCTGGGCATGACCCACCTGTCGTTCTTCGCCGACGACATCGACGCCGCGGCCGACGCGCTGTGCGAATACGGCGGCACGCTGGTGCCGGAGACCCGCGCCGGTCTGGGCGATCCGACCGCGCCGCAGTTCGTGTTCGTGGCCGACCCCGATGGCAACCGCGTCGAACTCATGCACATCCCTGCCGGCACCCCCTGGTGACCGGGCCTGCGCCGGACTACGGCTTCCCCTCGATACCTCGCTGAATGCGTCACAGCGACGAATCCCCTCCGCCGCCGGATCGCGCACTTCGACGCAGTGACGACCAAAGGACTTTCATGACCGCTCCTGACACCACCGCACGCGACCCACACCTCTGGGAACCCCAGCGCAAGGTCGACGACCTCGAATGGTTCCGCGCGAAGTACGCCGAAGAGCGCGACAAGCGCCTGCCGAACACCGGTGCCGATACCTTCCAGGCGATCGACTTCGAAGGCAAATTCGCGGACTACGACGCCGACCCGTACGCGGACGGTCCGCGCACCACGCCGCCGCAGACCGCCGACCTGGACATGCTCGTCATCGGCGCGGGCTTCATGGGCATCAGTACCGGCATCGAGCTGAAGAAGATCGGCGTCACGAATTTCAAGATCCTGGACGTCGCAGCAGATTTCGGCGGCACCTGGTACTGGAACCGTTACCCGGGCGTGCGCTGCGACATCGAGTCGTACATCTACCTGCCGTACCTCGAGGAGACCGGTTACATCCCCACCGAGAGATACACGCGCGGCAGCGAGATCTTCGCCTACACCCAGTCCCTCTGCACGCAGTTCGGCCTGTACGAGCACGCCCTGTTCCAGACTCGGGTCACCGAGATGGAATGGGACGAGGACACCGCGCGGTGGACGGTGCGCACCGACGGCGGCGATGTGTTCCGCGCCCGCTTCGTCTCCACGCAGAGCGGCCTGTTCAGCCGCCCTCAGCTGCCTGGCATTCCGGGCATCGAGAAGTTCGCCGGCCACAGCTTCCACACCAGCCGGTGGGACTACGACTACACCGGCGGCGACACCACCGGAAATCTGACCGGGCTCCGCGACAAGCGCGTGGCCATCATCGGCACCGGTGCCACCGGCATCCAGGCCATCCCGCACCTCGCCGAGCACGCGAAGTCGCTGGTCGTCTTCCAGCGCACGCCCAGCCAGATCGCGCCCCGCGAGAACGCCCCGACCGACCTCGAATGGTTCAAGTCCCTGCCCGCGGGGTGGCAGAAGGAGCGTCGTGTCTCCTTCGACAAGTGCGCGATGGACCGCGCCACCGTCGACTGCGACGTCGACGACGGCTGGATCAAGTTCGCGAAGTACCAGATGCGTAAGATCTACGAGGCCGGCGGTGCGGAACCGACCCTCGAGCAGTACATGGACGCGATGGAGCGCTCGGACTACGAGTGGAACGAGATGTTGCGCGACCGGGTCGACGCCATCGTCAAGGATCCGGCCAAGGCCGACAAACTCAAGACCTACTACCGCACCATGTGCAAGCGACCGGGCTTCAGCGACGACTTCCTTCCGGTGTTCAACAAGGAATCCGTCCACATCATCGACACCTCCACCACGCCGATCGACCGGATCACCGAGGAGGGCATCGTCGTCGGCGACCGCGAGTACGAGGTCGACCTCATCATCTACGCGACGGGCTTCCAGCAGGGACGCACCTGGACCGACAAGGCCGGCTACGACGTGCTGGGCCGCGACGGCAACCGGCTGTCGAAGAAGTTCGCCGAGGGCGCGAGCACCTACCACGGCTTCCTCAGCAAGGACTTCCCGAACCTGTTCTTCCTGGGGTTCGTTCAGTCGACCCAGGTTTCGAACATCTCGAATCTCATCGACAACCAGGCCCGGCACATGGTCTACATGGTCGGCAAGTGCCTGAAGGAGGACATCCGGGCCATCGAACCGACCGCCGAGGCCGAGGCAGGTTGGAACGCGACCATCGCCGAACACGCGGAGATGCGACGGGAATGGAACCTCTCGTGCACTCCGGGCCACTACAACAACGAGGGCCGTGTCGACGACAAGCGCAGCACCCTTGCGGGCGGTCTGTACGGACCCGGCTACGAATATTTCGAGATGCTCGAGAAGTGGCGTGAGGACGACACCTTCGACGGCATCGCCGCGACCCGCTGAGCCGGCGGCATACCGACAGGAATTCTCGAGGACTGCGGGCAGCCGACCTTCCGGCTGCCCGTGCGTCCGGTTCACGAAAGTCAGGAGAGAGTAATGACGTTGACTCCGGTGCGACTCGGTTACGCACTGTTCACCATGGTGGATCCGTCGCGCGGTCATGAGGTCGAGTACAACCGCTGGTACGAGCGCGATCACCGCTACTCGGGCTGCATGGTCGGTCCGGGCTGGTTCACCGGCAGCCGTTGGGTCGCCACGAAGGCTCTGAAGGACCTGCGCTTCCCGGAGACCGGACCGGTCGCGACGAAGACCGAGAATGGTTCGTACCTTGCGATCTACTGGGTACACGAGCCCGATGCGGAAGTCGCAGACGCGTGGGCGCAGAAGCAGGTCGGCGAACTGTACGCCGCCGGCCGCGGCTTCGCCGAGCGTGAGCACGTCCACACCGGCCAGTACCTGCCGGACTCGACCGTCTCTGCGCAGGAGGACGGCGTCCCTCTCGAACTCGCACACGATCACCATTACGGCGGCCTCGTCACCGTGATGATCGAACCAGCAGAGGGCGTCGACCGCGCCGCCGCTATCGACATGATCGACAACGGACCGGCCGAGACCCTGGTCGGCAAGGGTGCCGTCGATCTGATCAGCAGCTGGCGAATGAAGCCCTGGCCCTCCGACCACAATGTGCCGATGAAGATGGGCAACGACGGCGGAACCACCGACCGCATCCTTCAGATGCTGTTTCTCGAAGACGAGCCGACCGCGAGCTGGCAGCACATCGTCGACTACGCAACGGATATCGAGAAGTCGGGTGCGGGCACGGTCACCTTCGCGTCGCCGTTCATCCCGACTGTGGTCGGTACGGACAAGTACACCGACGAATTGTGGTGAGACCTGTGTTGAGCGGTGAGAAGATCCTGGTGACCGGGGTGACCGGTCAGATCGCGTTCCCGATCGCGAGGACGCTGGCGGCCGAGAACGAGGTGTGGGGACTGGCGCGTTACAGCCGGCCCGACGACCGGCAGCGGGTGAGCGAAGCGGGAATCGTCCCGATCACCTGCGATCTCGGCAACGGCGACTTCGACGGTGTACCCGAGGATTTCACGTACGTCGTACATCTGGCGGCGAGTCTGGCTCCGGGTTGGGATTACGACGCCGCGATCCGCGCCAACGCAGAAGGCACCGGACTTCTCCTGCAGCACTGCCGGTCCGCCAAGGGCGCACTCGTGATGTCCACCCATTCGGTCTACCGCCCGCAGGACGACCCGATGTACCTGTTCACCGAACAGTCACCGCTGGGCGAGTGCAACAGCACCCACACCCCGACCTACTCGATGTCGAAGATCAGCCAGGAGGCCACCGCGCGGTTCGCCGCCCGCGCCTTCGGTGTTCCGGTGACGATCGCTCGGATGAACGCGTCGTACGGGCCCAACGGGGGACTCCCGGCCATGCACGTCGACGCCATCGCTGACGGCCGGCCGATCACCACCCGCTGGGATCCGTGCATGTACAGCCCGATCTACGAGGACGACATCAACACCCAGGTCGGTGCCCTGCTCGAGGCAGCCTCCACACCTGCTCTCATCGTCAACTGGGGTGGCGACGAACCGGTGAGCGTGCAGGAGTGGGCGGCCTACGCCGGCGAGTTGATGGGGGTCGAGCCCGTCGTCGACGTGACTCCGATCGAGGGAACGCTGCGCGGATCCATCGCGGACACCACGCTGCGTGCCTCCATCACCGGGCCGTGCACGGTGGATTGGCGTGAAGGCATCCGCCGGACGGTTGCCGCTCGTCATCCGGACAAGCTCATCGAGACCGTCCGCTCGTGAGCATCCTTTCGTAGAACATCATTTGGGAGACGACATGCCGATGACAGTGCACGAGTCGCTGCCTGCCGAACGGGCCGGTAGGCCGGCGGGTCCGGAACTGCTGGACCGCCGCGCGATGTTCGCCGCGACCGAGATCGACCCCGCGCTGGGGGTCACGGCCGGTGATGCAAAGTTCGCGGGTGTGCCGTGCCGGACTCTTCGGGCCGGCGACCGGGCCACCATCCTCTACCTGCACGGGGGTGGATACCGGATGGGTAGTCCGGAGGCATACAACGCCTACGCGGCGAAGATCGCGGCCGGCGCCGACGCCACGGTCGTCCTGCCGCGGTATCGGCTCGCGCCGGAGAACCCGTTTCCGGCCGGGCTGCGCGACGCCATCGCTGTCTACGAGGCACTCACGTCCGCGGCGGAGGGACCGATCGTTCTTGCCGGTGACTCGGCAGGCGCCGGTCTCGCCGCTGCGGTGATCGTCGCGGCAAAGACGGGCGGTCTGCGCACTCCTGACGGGCTGATGCTGCTGTCGCCGTGGCTCGACCTGCACTGCTCGTCGCCGTTCTACGAGACCGCACCCGACGTCTTCTTCCCGCTGGCGACGGCTGAGTCGGCACGCGAGGACTACCTGCAGGGCGCCCCTGCAAGTGACCCGCTGGCGTCGCCGTTGCTGGCCGATCACACCGGATTCCCGGCCACCCTGATCCAGGTCGGCGGCAACGAGGCGCTGGTCGGTGATGCACTCGGGCTGGTCGGGTCACTCGCGAAGGCGAATGTCACCTGCACGCTGGAAGTGGTTGCGGATCAAGGACACACTTGGCCCTTGATCTACCCCGACCACAGCGTCTCCGTCGCGTCGATCGAGTCGTGTTCTCGGTTCGTCCAGTCGATCGAACGGACCGGACAGGGCTGATGACTGTGTGGGCCGAGGGTTCTACCTGTCCGTAGAACCCTCGGTAGTGGTGTCATCGGTCGTGTCGTGCTCTGTGGACAACGTCTCCATAAGGCTCCGCATGGCACGCATGTCGGAGCGCAGTTCGTCGAGTTCGGAACGAAGGCCGTCCAGTGTGTCGGCGGGTGACTCCGGACCGGTACTCGTAGCCGGTACCGGTTCGCGCCGCGCATCCGTCGACGACGGTGGCGTCGGCACATCGGATGAGCCGGTTCGTTCCGGAGCGAACCCGTCGAGGAACACCGAGGTGACGGTAGCCGTTATAGATTCGATGTCGGCTGCGAGCGTGTCCCGGTGCCACCTGACCGACTGGAAGACGCACTCTCGCATCATCCGCTGGAATTCGAAGACGTCGATACCGGACTTGAATTCACCGCCACGCACGCCTTCATCGACTACATCGAACCACACCCGGTGGGAGGACTCTACGGCTCCGGCGATCTCCGCATACTCGGGAAGTGCACCGAGGTTGTCGAACTCGTTCTGATAGATTTCCGTAGCGTAGGGGTGCTGATTTGCAACTTCCAGGGAAACCCGGACTATGAGTTCGAGACGGCCACGGGCCGTTCCGGTGCTGGTCAAGGCGTTTGTGTAACTGCCTACCAGGTCCGTCAGGAAACTCCTCAGGATCTCGGAGACGATCGCGTCCTTGGAGTCGAAGTAATGATACAAAGTCCCGGAGTTCAGGCCCACCGCATCGGCGATCTCGCGGATCGTGGTGGCCGAGATGCCTCGTTCGGAAAATAACCGAGCCGATTCGGCCAGGATCATCTGACGCCGGCTGGCTGTCACTGTTTACCTCTCGTATGCGGACGATTCGTGTAGGTGCCGCCACGAGGCTATCAGCGGGTCAGGGCTGTTTTACCTCGGTGGCGGCGCCGGGTTCCTCGCTCCCGAATGGGGTCGTTGCGTGGCTCAGTCGGCGGGGGGAGGGGCCAGGGCTATC
This sequence comes from Rhodococcus sp. Q1, assembly GCF_004153645.1. Classification (NCBI taxonomy): domain Bacteria; kingdom Bacillati; phylum Actinomycetota; class Actinomycetes; order Mycobacteriales; family Nocardiaceae; genus Rhodococcus; species Rhodococcus sp. Q1. The sequence continues at coordinate 593,175 of NZ_SDMJ01000001.1, forward strand.
GGAGGGGCGATCTCTGCGGCGGCGTCATCGCCCGAATCGCTTGCACCGCAAACGTCGTGGTCCGCACACTCGCGCGCATCCTCGACCTCCGCTCCTCTGCCGATCTCGGTTTCGAAGGTGGATTTCCACTGGGCGAGCTGCTCTGCGGTCCAGCCGAACTGTGTACGTTCACCGAGCAGGCGATCGGCGATCCTTACAACCATTGCTACCCGGGCCGCGCGTCGCGACTCGACCTGCCCGAGAATGTCTGCCGGGGTCAAGGGTCGTGTGCTCGTGCGGTAATGCGCCCAGGTGGTTTCGAGGGCGTCGGATTCGGAACAGTCCCTGAGGAGTTCGGCCCAGTAATACTCACCGAACCCCTCCGGCAACGCGTACTGTTCGATTCCGGACCGGATCCGCAGGATTTCCCGGCAGGTGAATACGTCGACGGTCTTGACTCTCATGACGCGATCGCAATGCGGGCGACCGGTGTGAGGTAACTGTCTTCGATCGCGAGCGCATCACCCATCGACATCCACCCCTCCTCGGGGTCCGGCTGTGCGTTGGCGTCGTTCTCCACGTCGATCGAACTCATGGACTGGGTCCTCCTGTGCGGAAGCGATGGGTGTGCGGATTATGCGGACTGCGGGTCGTCGGCGGGTTCTTTCGACCACGCCAGGTTCTGGTCACCCCACGTGCGGGGTGGGCGGGAGAAGACCTCCTCGAGCATCGGCATGAAGAACTCGAGAGGTTCCGAATCGTAGTCGGGGTCGAACGACTCCTGGTCCCAGGCTGCGCAGAAGTGGGCGCAGCTGTCGAAGTACGGCGAGTCCCGGTACCGGTCACGACTGTCGGTCGGAATGCCGAGCTTGTCACCGTAGTGGTAGGTCTGGAAGACACCGTGGTGCTTGACGATCCACACCGCCTCGTCGTCGAGGACCGGTCGCAGGATGGCGGCGGCGACCTCGCTGTGATTGTCCGGGCAGAGATCGTCGCCGATGTCGTGCAGCAGTGCGGCGATCACCAGATCGACACGGGCGCCCTCCCGGTGCGCGCGGGTCGCGGACTGCAACGAATGCTCGTAGCGATCGACGCGGTAACCGAAGGTGTAGCCCTTCATCGACTCGAGCAGACGCACCACCGTCCCTAGCCAATGGTCGCGTCGATGAATCGCGGCCTCGTCCCGGATCAGTTCCATCTCCGCGGCAGTGGCGTCGTCCATCCGGGAGAATTCGACGGTACGGGTGTTGTCGACCATGTCAGTTTCCTTCGGTGTCGGTGTCGGTGTCGGTGTCGGTGTCGGTGTCGGTGTCGGTGTCGGTGTAGGTGATCGGTGTCGGTGTAGGTGATCGGTGTGAGTCGGCCCGCGGCAGTCAGGCCGAGCGGACGGTGGTTTCGCTCGGGGCGTCTTTCTCCGCGGTGAGGACCAAACCCTTGGTCTCCTGAGTGAAGTAGGCGGCGGCGGCAACAGCCAGTGCGAGCACGATGACGTACCAGGTGAACAGGTCCGGCGTGCCGCGGGCGGTCAGCCACGAATTGAGGTAAGGCGCAGTACCTCCGAAGATCGCGGCCGCGAGCGACACGGCGATTCCCGTACCTGCCGCGCGGGACTTCGTGGAGAACAGTTCGGCGAACCAGGCGACCTGCGTACTGGCCGCGAGTGCCTGGATGACGAGCGCCAGGGACATCGCCACGACCAGGGTGACGGCCGAGTCGTCGAGCATGCCGGACAGGGGGAAGGCGAGCAGGGCCACCAGCAGTCCCCACACGATGTTGTTGGGGCGACGTCCGAACCGGTCGGCCAGCAGTGCCGCGAGCGGGAGAGCGAGGATGAAGACGACGTTGGCGACCACGCCGGCCCACATCGCCAGTTTGTCGTTCACGTTGTAAAAGCTGATGGCGTACGCGGGCGCGTTCACCGACCAGGTGTACGAGAAGACCGATGTGCCGCCGACAAGGAGGACGACGCGCAGGATCGAGGTGCGCTGCGCCCAGATGTCCCGGAGTGCGGAGCGGGCCGACGACGGTGCCCCCGCGCTCACGGCCTCGGCGGCCTGATCGGTGAAGGCTTCGGATTCCTCGAGGCCACGGCGGAGGTAGAGGGCGAAGAAGCCGAGTACACCACCGATCAGGAACGGGATTCGCCAGCCCCAGTCGGCCATCGTTTGGGAGTCGATCCCGGTACGCATCAACGCACCCAGGAGGGTGGCGAGCACGGTTCCGCCGACGGTGGACATGATGACAGTGGTACCCCACAGCGCGCGGTTGTCCGGCCGTGCCACCTCGGCGATGTAGGTGTACGAACCGCCCTGCTCACCACCGTGCGCGACACCCTGAACGCAGCGGACGACGAGCAGCCACAGCGATGCGAACACACCGATCTGCTCATAAGTGGGCGCGATCGCGATGAGGACGCTCGATACTGCGACGAGGGTCATGGTCAGCACCATGACGAATTTGCGGCCGCGGCGATCGGCGACCAGCCCGAAGAGCAGGCCGCCGATCGGGCGCATGACGAACCCGACCGCGAACACCGCCATCGTCGACAACAGGTTCGATACTTCGTTGGTGGAGTTGAAGAACTGGTTGGAGAAGTAGACCGCGAAGATCGCGAACACGGTCCAGTCGAACCACTCCAACGTGTTTCCCATGTTGACGGCCATGATCATCCGAGCTCGGCCTTTGGCCCGAGGCAGGTTCGGCGGCGTCGGCCTTCCCGAGGGGTCGTTCTGCGTTGGCGAGGCGGTCATGCCGGTTCTCCTTGTCGGGAGCATGCTGTGGGGTTGAGGGGACGGAGGAGCAGGCGCGCGGTGTGCGACGGCTGTTCGAGGGACACAGTGCCGTCGTGGGGCCATCGGCCTTCTGCACCTGACCGATTCGGAGTGCGGTCGGGGGCATGAAATGCCGAGGGGTGTGTGCCGTATGGCGCGCGTCACAAATCTAGGACTATCCGCGAATAATGTCAATCAAGCGGTTGGCTGGCCCCCGGTTCATCGAGGTCGGGGGGTGAATCTCTACCGATTCGGGCCGCTCGGCGGAGTGTATGTGCAGGTCGGAAGAATGCGGGCCTGCGCAGGTCGTGGGTGCGGCCCACCGGTGTTGCTCGCCGAAGGCGACGGCATCGTCCGAAGGGCGGCTTACATTCGTAACTTTTGTAAGATAGAGTTTCGCCACGTCCGACTCTGTGACCCCAATCTCACCCCTGGAGGCGCTGTGACTGTGTACGACGAATCGACTGCGATCGGAGGTGGTCCGGATTCGACAGGTGAGTGGCGACCACGTGCCACGCCCCCGATCGGGGTCGACCTCAGCAATGCGCAGAAACTCGCCTGCGCGTTCCGGATCCTGGCGCACAACGGCTTCAGCGAGAACATGGCCGGCCACATCACCTGGGCCGATCGGGACGACGACAGTCTTCTGATCAACCCGTGGGGGTTGTGGTGGGACGAGGTCAAAGCCTCCGACGTGTGCCGTGTGGACGCGAACGGTGCTGTGATAGAAGGAAAGTGGGATGTCACACCCGCCTATCACATCCACACCGAACTACATCGGCGTCGTCCTGACGCCCGGGTGGTCATCCACAACCACCCGTACTACGTGACCTTGCTGGCCGCCGTCGGTGTGTTGCCGATGATCGCGCACCAGACCGGCAGCTTGTACGACGACGACCTGTCCCTGGTCGACGAGTACGGGGGCGAGATCAACGACGCCGAACTCGGCCGCGGCCTCGCCGACCAGATCGGCGATCGTAACAACGTCATCCTCGCCAGCCACGGCATCATCACAACAGCCGACACGATCGAACTCGCGGTCTACCGCGCGGCCTCGATCGACCGGTTCTGCCGGTTGGCGTATGACATCCTGCTGCTCGGCAAAGACCCACTACCGATCGAGAAGAGCATTCGCGTCGCGATGCAGAAGGCGCTCGTCGAGCGCGCGGCCGGTGTCTACTGGGCAGGCGCCGTACGCAAGCTGATCCGTACCGATCTCGACGTTCTCGACTGACAACATCTGTATCCCAAACGTTTACGGTTGCGTGAGTAGCGCAGCCGGATTCGCCGACCCCCGACAATTGAGGAGCGTGCGAGATGGCCAATCTCGACGAACTGATCCACAACACCGACTTCACCCAGAACGTCAAGGGAAAGGTGACTTTCCTGCCCGAGCCGGAGAAGGCGCACCGGCCCTTCCCCTTCATCTCCGTCGACGACCACATCGTCGAGCCGAAGGACACCTTCGAGGGGCGCCTGCCGGCGAAGTTCGCCGACCGGGCACCCAAGGTCATCCACCGGGACGGCGCGGATATCTGGGTGTACGACGGTAAGGAGATTCCGAACGTCGGCTTCAACGCGGTCGTCGGACGCCCGGTCGACGAGTGGGGCTTCGACCCGCAGCGCTTCGAGGACATGCGCCGCGGTTCGTGGGACATCCACCACCGTGTCAAAGACATGAACCTCTCGGGTGTGTATGCGTCCCTGAATTTCCCGTCGTTCCTCCCTGGATTCGCCGGCCAGCGTCTGCAGCTCAGCACCAAGGATCAGGAACTGGCGCTCGCTGCGACCCGCGCCTACAACGACTGGCACCTCGAGGACTGGGCGGGTCCGTACCCGGACCGCATCATCCCGTGCCAGATCCCCTACTTCCTCGATCCCGAGATCGGTGCGCAGGAGATCTACCGCAACGCCGAGCGCGGCTTCAAGGCGGTGACCTTCTCCGAGGGTCCCCATGCCCTGGGGCTGCCGTCCGTGCACTCGGGTCACTGGGACCCGATCATGCGGGCGTGCGAGGAGACCGAGACCGTCATCAACCTGCACATCGGCTCGTCCAGCACGTCGCCGAGCACGTCGGAGGACGCCCCGCCGGACGTGTCCGGCACACTGTTCTTCGGTTACGCCATGTTCGCGACCGTCGACTGGCTGTTCTCGAAGATCCCGGTACGCTTCCCGAACATCAAGATCGTGATGTCGGAAGGTGGAATTGGTTGGGTTCCAGCACTTCTCGACCGTCTCGACCACATGACCACGTACTCGTCGATGTACGGCACGTGGGACGGCATCGACATCTCCCCCGCGGACGTGCTCAAGCGGAACTTCTGGTTCTGCGCCGTGGAAGACCCGTCGACGATGGTGCTGCGCGACCGGATCGGCATCGATCACATCCTGCTGGAGGAAGATTACCCGCACAGCGACAGCCTGTGGCCGCGGACCATGGAGGTCGTCAGCGAATCCATGAAGGGACTCTCCGCCGACGAACTGCGCAAGATCACCTGGGAGAACGCCTCCAAGCTGTACCGGCATCCGGTGCCGCAGAGCGTGATCGACGACCCGAACAGCTTCTGACCGGATTCTGAACGGCCCCGGCCGGACGGCCGGGGCCGTTCAACCGAAGAACAAGCGGTCCCGCGCGACCGCGGGATCGAGGGCAACGGCAGGTCGTTCCGGGTCGTGCGGATAGGTCTGTACGTCCCGGAGGTGCCGGGCCGCGATCACCCGCGCCGATGCGGCGTCGCCGTCCTCGATGCACTGCAGGATCTGGCCGTGCACGGCCAACGCCTGCGCTCGTTCGGCCGGCGGGATGCTCTCCGGGTCCGCTCGCTCGCTGGCCCAACCCGTCACGTGGCTCGACCACAGGGCTTCGAGGGCTCCCGCCAACACGATCAACGACCGGTTTCCGCACAGGTGCACCACGGATTCGTGAAACCGTCGCGAGAGCGTGGTTGCGGCAACAAGATCGTCGACATTCGAGAGGGATTCCTCGTGCAGCGCGCGAAGGACCGGAACCACTTCGGTGCCCCTGTCTTCACGTTCCGCGCACAAGGCGGCGCACATCGGCTCGACCTCGTGGAGAGCGCGGCCGACGTCGTCGATGTCCGTCCCCGACATCGCGAGCACCATCGAGAGGCTGTATGCGACATTTCCGGGGGTGGGTCGGTGCACGACGGCTCCGCCCCGGTTACCGCGCCGGACACGGACGAGACCCTCGGCTTCGAGGATGCGCAGGGCCTCACGCAGGGACTGCACGTTCACCGGGTACTGCTCGCGCAGTTCGGCCTCCTTCGGCAGGAGGTCACCCTCGTTCAGGTCGCCCCGCAGGATGCGCTCGCGGATCTGGTCTGCCACCATCTCGGCCAGCCGCCGCCAGCGCAGGCTGCTCGGATCGGGACTCTGCGACTTCCCGCCCTGTCCCTGTGCAGGTACTGCCGTCACGTCCTTGTGCCCCCTGGAATCCATAACGGCTGAATTTACCAAATTTACAGAACTTAGCTGCGGTCGACGGTTGTCACCTCGGCGTCCACCAGGGTGGTTCGTCGTGGCACACCCGTGCCACATCGGCCGCTGTCATACCGAACATTCGCCGACGGCGCGGCGCACCGCCCGCTCGACCGGCGGATCCTCCATGAGGATCAGGACTCGGTCGGTCGGGCGGTGCGTCCGGTGCTGATGCTGCGCGGGGATCAGGCCGTCGATGGTTCACCGTTTCTTCCGGGCAGTCGCGTTGCCGCCAGCCCGCCGAGCACTGCGCATGCGGCGATCAACATGTAGGCCCACTGGAACCCGATGCCCTCGTACAACGGAATTCCGCCGGTCATCGCCTGAATGTTCGCATTGAGCACCACGAACACCACGGTCGTGCCGATACCCGCCATCAGGGTGCGACTCACCTCGGTGAGGCTGGAGCTGACCACCTGATGTTCGGGTGGCACCGCCGCGATGACGAGGTTCGGGATCGCGGCGCCCGCCAGTCCCACACCGAGATGGGCCAGGCCGGTCGCGGTGAGCACGAGCAGTTCGTCACCCCGCCCGACGCCCATAGTCAGCGCGCCGACCGCGATGGCCACGGCCGCCGCGACCATGTGCACCTTCGCTCCGAGTCGCCGCACGGTGAGCCCGACGATCAGTCCGCCGCCGACGATGCCGATTCCGTTGATCACGCCGAAGATCGCGAACTCACCGGCAGTCATGCCGAATCCGTAGTCGCCGCCGGCTTCGCGAGGCGTCATCGCCATGATCGCGAGGATCGAGCTGGTCGTGGTGCCGACGCCGTACACCAGACCCGAGGCGAGCACCGTGTACAACAGCGCCGGACGTCGCAGTTGCTGCAGATCGACCAGTGGTTCGGGGACGTGGCCCGCCTGCACGATCCAGGCTGCGAACAGCGCGCACCCGACCGCCAGCAGACCGAGCGTTCCGGCGCTGGTCCAGCCCCACTGCGGCGCCGAACTCACCGCGACCAGAACGGCAGCGACCGAGCTGCCCAGTAGGAACGCACCTACCAGATCGGGACGCGAATCCGTGGACCGCACCGGGGATTCCGGCACCACGAGCAATGCGGCGACCGCCAGTACCGCCGTGAGGACGGTGACGAACCAGAAGGCGCCCGCGACACCGTGATTGTCGATGAGCCAGCCCGCGAGGAACGGCTGCAGCACGACGACGATACCGGTGCCGGTCACGGTGACACTGACCGCGAACGGCACGATCTTCTCCGGGAAGACGTCCCGGATCAGCGAATAGCAGAGGAACGCGACCGAGAAGATCGCACCCTGCAGCGCCCGCCCGAGAAGGAACATCGGGAAGCTCGACGCGACCGCGGACAGCAGGGATCCGACGAGGGTGATGGCGAGCACGATCATCAACAGGCGCTTCTTGCCGTACATGTCGGCGAGCTTGCCCACCAACGGCATCGCGATGCTCGCGATGAGGAACGCGATCGTCATGGTCCAGCCGGCCTGTGCTGTCGCGTACTCGGCCGAGATGGCAGGCAATGCGGTACCCGCGAGGACCGCGGACACCGGGATGATCTCGCTGACGAGAATCAGGACGATCAGAATCGAGACCAACCGGGGCGTCCACCGGTGGGTGTCCTCCGCGACGGCGGCGGTGCCACCCGCCGGCACCGCGCCGTCGACGGTGCCCGTCACTGCGGAAGACCCTTCGTTCCGGCCGGCGGCGGCGTGTACCGGTGGCCCCACACCGCGCCCTCGGTGATCCGGTAGGTCGGGGCCGCGCCTTCGATTCGCTCACCACCCCATCCGATCTCGGTGGCGTGACCCTCGGGGGAGTAGGTGTAGAACGAGAGCATCCGGTCGTTGGTGTGCTTGCCCAGCGACTGCATCATCGGAACTCCGAGATCGTGGGCGCGATCGAGAGCCTTGCCCACGTCGTCGAGGTCGACGGTCTCCACCATGAAGTGCAGCAGCGCAGGGCCCGCGGCAGGATTGAGTCCGAGCGTGTGCTGGCGCGCGTTGCAGCCGAGGAAGTAGCTGGTGCCGCCGGGCAACGCGAGCGAGTTGCGTTCGGCGAATCCCAGTACCCCTACGTAAAATTTGTAGGCCGCTTCCGTGTCGACACAGTTGAGGATGACGTGTCCCATGCCTTGATCGCCGGTGACGAAGCCGGACACGTGCGGAAGCTCCACACGCCGATGGCTCAGCACCGGCCCGTAGAACAGTTCCACCCGGTTGCCGGACGGGTCGTCGAATGCGGCGAAGCCCGTGACCTGCCGCAGCGCACACTCCTCGGCGGTGCCGGCACGGGTTTCGATGCCCATGGCCTCGACCCGGGACACCAGATCCTTCAGGTCGGAGCGGTTGAGTACCTCGAAGCCGACGGCCTCCAGTCCCGGCGTGGCCGATTCGGTGACGACCAGGCGCGGCGGGTAATGGTCCATGCGGTAGTGCAGTGAGTCCGGCGACGGGCCGTCGACCGGCATCATGCCGATGAAATCGCGGACGAAGGTATTCCACCGCTCCGCCGACTCGACGTTGAGCCGTAAGTATCCCAGTGACAGAACAGGCATTGTGTACTCCTCGAGATCAGTAGAGGTTGCCGGGTTCGCCGGTAAGCATGTACCGGCCGTACTCGAAATTGACGATGTCCGGCAGGTTGATGGCGTGGTGCTGGCCGGCATGGACGTCGCGCCAGACCGATTGCAGGGCACTCGACAGCGCGATCGACCGTGGCCCACCCACCTGGTAGGCCTTGTCCGCCGCCGAGACCGCGAGCCCGACGGCCGCGATGTGATCGCGTTTGGTGCGCTGACGCATCGCCATCGAGACCGGCTCGCCGCGTTCGACGGCGTCGAAGGCGTCGGCGAGGTCGGACTGCAGGATTCGGTACGCGGTATCGACCTCGAAGTCCGCCTCGGTCAGGCGTGCCAGTGTGGCCGCGTGCGGCATCTTGGACGCGTCGATCGTCAAGCGGGACTTGTGGATCGAGACAGCTTCGTCGATCACTCGGCGGGCCATGCCGATCAACGGCACTGCGACGGCGTTGACGAACAGGGTGTACCAGGGCAACCGGAAGAGTCCGGCGGTGTTCACCTCGTTGCCGGGATAGCGTTCCGCGTAGAGGTCGACGACGTCGTGCGTGCGATGCTCGGGCACGAATGCGCCGTCGACGACGATGTCGTTGCTGCCGGTGCCGGCGAGCCCGGACATGAACCAGACGTCGTCGATGGTGTAGTCGGCGCGGGGGAGCAGCAGATGGATGTGCTGCCCGGTGCGCTTCCCCTGCTCGTCGGTGACCATCGCGCCCAGGAAGACCCAGTCGCAGTGATCGCTGCCCGACGAGAATCCCCACCGTCCGGTCAGTTCGTAGCCGCCCGGCACGATCTTGGCGGTGCCGGCCGGACTGTAGGACGAACTGATCCACGCGTCGGGGTTCTCTCCCCATACGTCCTTCTGGGCCTGATCCGGGAACAGGCCGAGGTGCCAGGAGTGGACGCCGACGACACCGGTGACCCAACCCGCCGAGCTCGACAGCCGCGCAAGCTCGTACATCGCGGTGTTGAAGACCCCCGGATCGGCCTCGAACCCGCCGTAACGCTTGGGTTGGATGAGTCGCATGACGCCCGCGTCGCGCAGGATTTTCGCGGTGTCCGCCGAGAGGCGGCGCTCCTCGGCGCACTCCGCCTCGAGTGCCTTCAGACGGTCGCCTGCGGCGAGGGCGGTGTCCAGTGCTTCGTGCCGGAACTCCATGTGGGGAAACTCCTTCGATGTCAGAGGGGAAATCAGCGGGTGAGGAAATCGGTGGTGAGCGACTCGAAGTCGTGCTTGCGCTCGACCTGCGCCCAGTGCCCGCATTCACCGAGGATGTGCAGGTCCGCCTTGGGCATGCGCCGGAGCGCGAACAGGGCGCCGTCCGGCGGCAGCATGCGGTCGTCGCGTCCCCACGTGACCAGGGTCCGGTGCGGGATCTCGTCGGTGCGTGCCCACAACGGAGCCTTGCCGGGCAGTGCCAGCGATGCCATGACCGCGCGCATCCGCTCGATGGCCCGGGGGGCGGTGGCGTTGTTCCAGCGTTCGTCGAGCAACTGCGGTGTGATCGTCGCCGGGTCGTAGACCATCGAGTCGACCCAGGCCTCGAGCGCCTCACGGGTGGGGTCGACGAGGAACGCGTTCAGACGCCGGGCACCCTCGCTCATCATCGGTCCGAGCAGCGGCGCGTACAGGCCGCCGGGGCCCATCAACACCAGGCGCTCGACGCGTTCGGGTGCGAGCGCCGCCGTCTCGAGTGCAACCCATCCACCCATGGAATTGCCGAGGAGGTGGGCCTTTTCGATACCGAGGTCGTCGAGCAGCCTGACCATCGACTCCGCGGCGAGTTCGGGGTACGGGCGGTCGTACTCGATATCCGGGCTCGCACCGAAACCGGGCATGTCGACGACGATGGTGCGGAAGTTGCGCGCGAAGACCGGCAGGTTCTTCGAGAAGTTGGACCAGCCGGAGACTCCCGGGCCCGACCCGTGCAACAGCACAAGCGGATGACCCTCACCGGCCTCGTGAAAGTGCAGTTGGTCGGTGGCTGACGGCCCGGAAGTGGTGGCGTCGTAGTCGAGGGTTTCCATGCTATCCAATCTCTTTTGCGGGGAGTGCATTTCGTCCCGGCGAGGCCGAGAGGACCCACGGGGAGGTGGGTCCACCACGGTGGGAACGTGGTGTGAGGCGGGTCACGAATGTGCATTATGGTAGCCGTTGTGGTCGACCTAATCAAGCGATCGATTGGAAAGCCAATCAATCGTTTGATAATTCCGCCTCGAAGGCGTTACCGTGGGGTCCGGCCGTCATGTGACGGCCGACACGATCACGAGTTCGGGCCCGGGAGGCAGCGATGGACAACGCGGTGGCTGCGCGTTACAAACAAGCCGGTTGGTGGGGTACGCGCTCGCTCGGTCGAGTGGTGGCCGACCACGCAAAGAGGATTCCCGCGGCGCCGGCCTTCGTCGCGGGTATGGACCGGACGAGCTGGCGCGACTACGACGTCTACGCCGACGCGATCGCGGCAGCACTGGTCGGCGCCGGGATCGAGCCCGGGGAACGAGTCGGAGTGCTCCTTCCGGACACTGCCGACGTACACGCGGCGTTGGTAGGAACCGAGCGCGCCGGTCTCGTGGCGATGGGCATCGGCGCACGTGCCGGTGACGCCGAGATCACGCACCTGCTGGGCCGTTCCGGTGCGGTCGCGCTGATCACCAGGGCGGACGACCGTGGCCGCGACGTCGAGCAATTGGGGAAGCTTTTGCTCGCGGCCGGGTTGCCGGTCCGCATACACTTCGTCATCGGTAACGGGCAGGTGCAGATGCTGCGTCGGCTCGATTCCGGGAGCTGGCGTGAGGTCCCGATCGAGTTCGCCCCGCACGACGTGGTGCGTCCGCGTGCCCTCGGCCCGGACGATGTCTCGATGCTGAACTCCACCTCGGGGACTACCGGCCTGCCGAAGTGTGTGGTGCAGTTCCAGAATCGCTGGATGCACTTCTCTCAGCTGGCCATCGAGGCCGGCGAACTCGGGCATGACGACGTTTTCCTCGCAGCTGTTCCTGCCCCCTTCGGTTTCGGACTGTGGACGAGCCACTTCGCGCCGACTCTGCTCGGGGCACCCACGGTGTTGCTGCCTCGTTTCAGTGCCGACGAGATGGTGCGAAAGATCGAGGAAGAACGGGTGACCGTTCTGTTCTGCGTCAGTACGCAATTTCGCATGCTGCTCGCGTCCGATCTGGCGGAACAGGTCGACCTTTCGTCCCTGAAGGTCATGTTCACCGGCGGGGAGGCGGTGCCTTACCCCGATGCAGCGCGATTCGAGGACCGGACCGGCGCCACTGTGCTGCAGTTCTTCGGATCCAACGAGAGTGGCGCCTTCAGCTACACGACGACCAAGGACCCTCGGGAGAAGCGGCTGACGACCGCGGGACGGATAGTACCGTCGATGACCGTTCGGCTGTATGACGACGAGGGGCGGGACATCACCGCGAGTGGCGGACCGGGACAGCCGGGTGGGACGGGGCCACTTCTGAGTATGGGGTACTACGACGACCCGGCGGCCAACGACGAGCTCTACGCACCGGACGGCTCGCTGCTCATGGGAGACCTGGTCACCATCGACGACAGCGGCTATCTCACGGTCGTCGGCCGCAAGGCCGAAATCATCATCCGGGGAGGGAAGAACATCTCGGCCGCCCACGTGGAGCGAGAGATGGAGACTCACCCGGACGTAGAGATGGCGGTGGCCGTAGGGCTTCCCGACGACGTTTTCGGTGAACGGGTTTGCGCAGTCATCAGCGGAAGTTCCGCTGCCGGTCCGACACTTCCCGACCTGACCGCGCATCTGGTCGAGCACGGGATAACCAAGGAGTACCTGCCCGAATATCTACTCGTCGTCGACGAGATACCTCGATCTTCGGGAGGCAAGCTGGCCAAGGGGAAGGTTCGAGATCTGGCTCTGGCAGCGCTCGCCGCCGGTGAACTCGAGGTTGCGGCGAGCGTCGGCCGCCTCGAGCCGGCAGGCAAAGGTGCACAAGGATGAATCCATCCGCGACCGTACTCGTTCCCGGTGGGACAGGCGGTCTCGGAGTGGCGGTCGTCGAACGGCTGCTGCGCGACGGCTGGCGCGTGGTGGTGCCGTCTCGTTCCGAGGCCGCCGATCGGCGACTGGCCGGGCTCGCCGACAGCGAGCTGGAGCTGGTTCGAGCCGACCCGCTGGACGAGGCAGCGGTCGGTCGCGCGGTCGAGGTGGCAGCCTCGCGGACCGACGCACCGCTACGTGGGCTGGTGAACTTGGTCGGTGGCTTTGCCATGGGTGGACGAGTCCACGAAACCAGGGTCGAGGATTTCGATGCACAACTGTGCCTGAACGTACGCCCGACATTCCTGGCCAGCCGGGCCGCGCTGCCGCACATGATCGCGACCGGTGGCGGGTCGATCGTGTGTATCTCCAGCGCAGCTGCCCGCGCCCCGTTCCCGGGAGCATCCGGCTACATCACCTCGAAGGCTGCACTGCTCGCGTTCGTCGACGTGCTGGCCACCGAGTACCGCGCCGAGGGAGTGCGGGTCAACGCCTTGCTGCCGACGGTGATCGACACCCCCGCCAACCGCACGTTGCAACCGAACGCGGACCGGTCCGCGTGGGTGACAACCGACCTGGTAGCCCGGACCGCCGCGTTTCTGGTGTCCGAAGAATCCGTGCCGACGACCGGCGCTCATATACCGGTGTCGGCGATCGGCCCCCGTGAGAGATCAGCCCGATGAGAGGGAAAGCCGTTGCGGTAGGGGCCGCTGCGTCAGTAGGAAGAACGCACGTCAGTGGGCCACGATGCTGTATTCGCCGAAGAAGGGAATCCCTGTGACCGAGATCGGCCAGCCGAACCGCGTTGTCAGCTTCACTCGAATGGACGAGTCGACGAAGGAGGACATCGATCTCATCTTCACCGAGTCGAAGAAGTTCCTCAACGATCGCTTGGTCGACACCATGATCGACTTGCTCGACTCCCTCAAAGGACCGACGCTGGGATACCAGGTCGACCGCTATGAGCACTCGCTGCAAACGGCTTCGAGGGCTCTCCGCGAAGGCGCCAGAACAGATCTGGTCGTCGCGGCCCTGCTGCACGACGTCGGTGACGCCATGGCACCGGCGAATCACGCAGAACTGGCAGCGTCGATCGTCCGTCCCTATCTGGACGCGGAATCGACCTGGGTCGTACAGCACCACGGCATCTTCCAGGGTTACCACTACTGGGACCGGCTCGGGCTCGATACCAATGCACGCGAAAAATTCCGTGGCTCTCCCTATTTCGATACCTGTGCCCATTTCTGCGCCGAGTGGGATCAGGTGTCCTTCGACCCGGCATACCCCACCTTGCCGATCGATCACTTCGTGCCGATGTTGCGTGAAGTCTTTGCCCGCCCGGCATCCGGTTTCGGTACGGACTGACAAGTGGTGCGACGGTCGGTCTCATACATCTGCAGCGAATCGTGTCCAGAAATTCGATGACCGTGTCGCCGGCAACTACCAGCCGGCGACACGGCAGAGGAACCCGTCGATCTACTCGTCGGTTCCGAGAATCATGGCGCTCGTGGGCACACCGGTACCTGCAGTCACCAACACATTCTCTACTCCGTCGACCTGGTTCACCGACATCCCGCGAACCTGCCGGACACCTTCCGCGATGCCGTTCATGCCGTGAATGTAGGCCTCACCCAATTGCCCTCCGTGCGTATTGATCGGGAGACTGCCACCGAGTTCGATTTCACCGTCACGAATGAAATGCTTGGCATCCCCTCGTTCGCAGAAACCGAACTCTTCGAGTTGGCACAACACGAACGGTGTGAAGTGGTCGTAGAAGATCGCTGTTTGAATATCCTTCGGGCCCAACCCGGTATCGGACCACAACTGTCTACCTACGACGCCCATTTCGGGCAGGAACGTGTCCTTGTCGGCCCGGTAGTAGCTCGTCATCGAGTGCTGGTCGTATCCCGAGCCCTGCGCGGCGGAACGGATAACCGCGGGCTTTGACACGAGGTCGCGTGCTCTTTCCAGACTGGTGATGACGAAAGCTTGACCACCATCCGATTCCTGGCAGCAGTCCAGAAGATGCAGCGGTTTGGCAATCCACCGCGAGGCCTGGTGATCTTCCAATGTGATGGGCGCTTCATAGAACCATGCGTTCGGGTTCGTCGCTGCATGGCGCCGGTCGGCTACCGCGACGCGTCCGAAGTCCTCGCTGGTCGCGCCGGAGACGTGCATGTACCGACGAGCCAGCATCGCAACCCACGACGCGGGGGTGAGCAGCCCATGGGGGACATACCAACCGAAGTGCGCCGCCCGGGCGTCCGGTGCCAATCCCTCCACGCTCATAGCTCTACCGAAGCGCCTGCCGGATCGTTCGTTGAACGCTCTGTAACACAGAACCGTTTCAGCAGCGCCTGTCGCGACTGCCATCGCAGCATGTAGCACGGTACCTGCAGCGGCCCCGCCGCCGTAGTCGACCAGACTGAAGTAGGACAGTTCCTTGCACCCCAATCCGCGAGCCACCTCGATCGTCGGGTTGGTGTCCATCGAGAAGGTCACCATACCGTCGACTTCGTGCGGCGAAATCCCAGCGTCATCGAGAGCCGCTTTGCATGCTTCGAGGGCAAGCTGCAGCTCGGAACGACCCGATGCTTTGGAGAATTCGGTAGCCCCGATGCCGACGATCGCTGTTTTGTCGACGATGTTATGCATGTGCAGTCACCTCGTTACTGTCCAGGGCGAGCACGGCAGTTCCCGACACGTGGACCCCCAAGGAGTTTCGACCCTCTATCGACACGCGAGCCGTTCCGTCCTCTGAGAGCTCGTCTATGTGCCCTGTGAATGTCAGACAGTCACCGGGAAAGTTCGGTGCTCCGAGGGTGATATCGAGCTTCTTCAATCGTGCTTCGGGGCCGGCCCAGTCGGTGATATACCGGCCCACGAGGCCGTTCGTCGTCAGGATGTTCATGAAGATGTCTTGTGTACCGGCCGCTCGGGCAGCATCGCGGTCGTGGTGAACGGGCTGGAAGTCTCGTGTGGCAATGGCGCCGGCGACCACGAGGTACGTCGTAACGGGAACGTCGGAGGCAGGAAGACGATCCCCGGCCTGGTAGTTCTTCACGGCAGTACTCCTGTTCGGGGTTCGGTGGCGGACGGCTACGCGCACAGTGACGCCGTCGGCAATGTCAACTCGTCGTCTACCGCATGTGCGGTTACCTCGACTTTCATGCCGATCTCGACGTCGTCTTCCCTGGTTCCTTCCAGGTTCATCACCAAACGTGGACCCTCGGTCAGCTCGATCAAGGCAACGATGTACCCGTCCTGGAAAGGTGGCACGATGGGATGATGCATTACGACATAGCTGATCAATTCGCCCTCGCCCGACATCTGTCTCGGCGACCAATCCAACGAGTGGCAGTTGGGACACATAGGCACTGGCGGGTGGCGCAATTCTTCGCATGAGTTGCATCCTTGAACTGAAACCCTCCCGGCCTTCAGTTCGTCGTAGAAGAACTGGTTGTCACCATTGATCGGGGGACGAGGTCGTATCGCGTCAATCATCTTCTCTGCCTTGAGTATTGGTGTACCACAATGTTCGGAAACGCATCGAACCGACAAATTGCTCCGTCTGGTCCGTATAGGTGGTGAGGGTCGTGACAAAATAGCCGGAACCGAGTTTCGTCGACTTCCGCGTTGACAGATGTTCGACCTTCTCGGCGCAGGTCAGCACATCACCCGGAATCAGGTATCGCGCGTACTCCTGCGCGCAGTTCACTGCAACGACGTTTGCGAAACCTCCCTCACGTAACAGGCTGTAGACACGTTCGACATCATTGGGACGCGACGCATCGATCTCACCGGGGCTGGGCATGTTCCACACCTGTAGCGCACTGGGCGGAGCCACGACATCCGGGTGTCCTGCTTGTTCCGCCGCTTTCCGGTCCAGATATACCGGATTCCGGTCCCTGATCGCATCACACAGATGATGAATCATGGGTTCATTCACCGGATCCCGCGCAACCGAGACCCGTGCATCACCCGACTCGATGATCAGGTGTATTTCCTTTTCCATACGGTCTTGGTCCATCATCTCCCCCTCGACCGCGCGTAATCGGATGTGCGCAGGGCAGTGAGAAGGTTGGTTCGGCTGTTCTTGTCGAAGTCTTCCGATATTCTGTCCACATCTTCCTGCGTCAGAAGTCGATACTGCAGATCTGCGGACGGCCGGTAGTAGATGACATCGTCCACGTACCACAATTCGTTGCGCAACTGCACTTTGTCGATCTTGCGCGTCGCAGTGACGGGAACGTTGGTGACGATTCGGACATATTTGGGAGCCCACTTGGTCCCGAGGTCGGGTTGGTCTTCCAGGAACTGCGCAAAGCCGCCGGGGTCGAAGTGTCGGGGATCCGCGACTTGCAGTGTCGCCATGACCTGGTCCCCCGTCCGCTCGTCGGGAGCCGGATACACTGCTGCAAGAACGACCTGAGGGTGGCGTGAAAGGATGCGCTCTATCGGCGCAGCCGAAAAGTTCTCGCTGTCGACTCGCAACTTTTCCCCGGCCCTGCCCGCGAAATAGAAGTAGCCGTCCTCGTCGCAGTATCCGAGGTCGCCGGTCAGGAAAATATCTCCTCGGATCCGTTCGTCGGCAGCCGAGGGATTCTTGTAATAGCCCTCGAATTGTCGGGCACCGGTCAGATTGGCCATCTCTCCGATGGCCTCGCCTGCATTCAGGAGGCGACCGTTCCGGTCGAATCTGGCGCGGGCGCATTCTTCGAGCGTCTCCGGATCGAGGATTGCTGCCCCCATCTCGTCTCGGGGACGTCCTAACGCGTCTTCGGGCGTGTCCGTTGTTCTGACGATCGCGAGACCGCCTTCGCTGGCTCCGTAGCTTTCCGTGGGAACTATTCCGAAGCGACGTTCGAACTCCTCACGGTCGACTTTCGACGCTTCGGTGCCGAATGCGAACTTGAGGAAGGTTTGCTTCTCCTCGGGGCGTTCGGGTCGGGACAGGACGTACGCAAGTGCGCGGCCGACATAATTGAAATACGTCGCCTTGAACTTCAGAAGGTCGTCGACGAAGCGCGAAGCCGAGAATTTTCGGGCCAGCGCAAATGTTCCGCCGGTGTACAGAGGATTCGACCAGCACGCCATGAGTGCGTTGCCGTGGAAGAGTGGCATGGCGTTGTAGGAGACGTCGTCGCGCCCGAGGTTCATGTGCGCACGCGATGCAATTCGCGCAAATCGACCCGTCGAGCAAATTACTGCCTTCGGTTTTCCCGTGGATCCGGAAGTGAAGAGGAGCAACAACTGTGTCTGTGGGTCATGTGCTGCAGGAACATCCGGTATTCCGCGATCTCGATACGAGTCGAGCCGATTGCTGTACTCCGACGAATCGATCAGGATGATCTTGTCCGGGTGTAGCCCGAGTTGGAGACCCTCCAGGCGTTTTACGAGAACGCTGTCGGTGATGATCATCTCGCAATCGGTGTAGCGGATATCCGCGGCCAGTTCCTCACCGTTTCGAGTCAGATTGATGCCGACCGCCGTCCCTCCCGCGAAGGAAGCACCGCCTATTGCGAACAGGTAGTCGGGAACGTTCTCGAGCATGATGCCGATATGAAAGGGCCGGTCAGGGTCATGGAGGTCCTGGAACAAATGGGCTCGTCGGCTCGATTCGGCGACGAACTCTCGCCACGACCATTGCGAGTCCTCGAAAAGGAGGGCGGGATGGTCATCCGCCGCCCGCCTCCGTAGCAAGTCCGCCGTGGTCAACGGGGCATCGTGATTCAACAGAACTCCTTTCGTGGCCACCATTCTGGGATCGGTCATCTTCAGATCCCTGCGGTGAGGACAGCACTGAGCTCGTCGAGCAGAGCGGGCGCCGGCCCTGCGACAATGTCGAGTTCTCGAACCCAGAGAAAAAATCGATGGATGTGGTTGTCGACGTCGGCGCCCATACCGCCGTGAAGGTGTTGAGTCGCGTGCACTACACGGACACCTCCTTCACGTGCCCACCATGCCGCCACCAGAGCGGCTGTCGCTGCGTCTTCACCCTGGTCGAGTTGCCAGGCTGCGTCCAACATCGTCAACCGGATGGCTTCGGTGTCGATGTAGGCGTCGGCCGCCCGCATTGCCACCCCTTGATTGGTCGACAAAGGCCGGCCGAACTGCTCCCTGGTAGATGTGTACTCCGCGGTGCGCTTCACAGCCTCTTCGCACAGACCCAACTCGAGCGCCGCGATCCCGGTCAGCAGCCGGGTGCGTATCCACCGTGCCGGGTCTCCGGAATGTGAGGGGCGGCCCACGAGATCGCGATTGTCGACGTGAACCGAGTTGAAGTCTATGGAGGCGTGGATATTACGGCTGATGCCTTCGAAGCGGTCGACCTCGAGTCCGTCGCGCTCGAGGGACAACAGAAATGTTCGAGTGCATCGTGAATCGTCAGCGAGAACGAGGACGTGTGTGCACGATCCCGCCAGGTAGACCTGAGGGAGGCTTCCGTTCAGAACCCAGCCGTAGTCATGCCCTTCGGCACGTACGCTGCCCCACGGATCGGAAACGGCCACTGCGATACGGGCGCTACCGTCCCGGATCGACGGCAGGGCCGGGGAGTCCACATCACCGAATTCCGCTAGGGCAGATGCGGCGATGGACGTGGACACGAGGGGGACTCGGCTGAGATGTCTGCCTTGTTGTTCCAGCACAATCGCCAGTCCCACCGTGCCCACGCCGCCTCCACCGATCTCGGCGGGCAGGACGACATCCAGCAACCCGGTGTCGATCAATCGAGTCCATAGTTCGCTGTCGAACGCCTGGCCGGCGCGTTCGAGTTCTGCAACCCGCTCGTCGGTGCTGTGTTTCGCAAACACCGACACTGCGAGTTCATGGACGATCTGTTGTTGCTCGTCGAACGAGAAGTCCATGCTGCGCTCGGTCATCGAGTCCTCCGTGCCATGCCAAGTCGGTTCCATGCAACGATTTCTCGTTGAATCTCTGCTACGCCTCCGCCGAACGTGTTGATCTGTGCAGAAAGGTTCAGCAGAGCGAGGCGTCCGGAGTCGCTCCGCCATGGTTGTTCTGTGATGCGCATCGCTGTCGAACCACGCACTTCGAGTAACATGCGATAGACGTCGATTGCGGTTTCGGTGGCAAACACTTTGGCGGCGGATGCGTCTCCTGGGAGTGCAGATCGGTCTCCGGTCGCGTCCACGAGTTGCCAGTTCAGTAACTGCATGGCTCGTACTCGGGCGTACGATTCCGCGAGCTTGGTTGCAGCCCAAGGGAGCTCGATCACAGCGCGATCGTCCGGCGTCTTTGCGCATCGGGCCCATTCGATGGTGTCCTCGAGCATCCCTTCGCACACGCCGCTGAGTGCTGCGAGACCGATGCGCTCGTGGTTCAACTGGGTGGTGATCATTTCCCAGCCGCGGTTCTCCTGGCCCACGACGTTCGTGACCGGAACCCGTACATTGTCGTAGTAGGTCGCTGTCGTCGTCCCGCCGCCGACCGTGTGTATCGGCGTTGCCGAGAACCCGTTCGAACTGGTCGGTACGAGGATCAGCGAAATGCCCTTGTGTTTGGGCGCCTCCGGGTCGGTGCGGGCTGCAAGCCAGATCCAGTCGGCGCCGTCGGCTCCGGACGTGAACACCTTGTTCCCATTGATGACGTATTCGTCGCCGTCGCGGACCGCGCGTGTGCGCAACGATGCCAGGTCGGTGCCGGCGGCCGGTTCCGTGTAGCCGATGGCAAATATCAGTTCTCCGCGAAGAATTCGGGGCAGAAAGTACTCCTTTTGGTCTTCCGAGCCCTTGGCCATGAGTGTCGGGGCCACCGTGGTGAGCGTGACCATCGGTAGCGGTGCTCCGGCGCGATAGGCCTCGTCGAAGAGGACATATTGCGCGTCCGGCCCTTTGCTCTGACCGCCGAAGTCCGTCGGCCATCCGATACCGAGCCAGCCGTCGCTTCCCATCTGCCGCAACACTCGGCTGCGGGTCGGGCCACCGGCCGCGCCTTCCGCGCGGAGTTCGGCACGGACCTCTTCTGTGAGTAGGAGATTGAAGTACCGGCGAAGTTCTTGGCGCAGCTTGTCGGTCTTCTCCGACGTTCGTAGATACACCCGCTGCCTCCTTTCTGTCGTGGGCTCGGTCCCCACGCTGCGGCGCTGGGACGATCGCGGTGTGTATTGAGGCTAACGACTACTCGTTGCGCATACAAGACTTGTATATGCAACAGTTGTGTCTCACCACTATGGGCAGCGCATGCAGTAGAATGGGCGCGCAAGAGGCGTGGGAGTCGACGTGTTGAGGAGATACGAGAATGCCTGTTCCGCCGAACTCCGAGGAGCTCGTGCCCGATCGGATCACCACGCCGGTATGGGGCGACCTGCAGCCCGAAAGTGAATCCGTGGTTATCGGAGACCGCTTGATCGACGTGACCCGCCGGTTTCTGCATACGAAACGGCGGGAGTGGAACCAGACAAAGTTGTACACGGTCGATGGTCAGGGACTCGGCGTCGCTCAGATCGATGCTCTGGAGGTGGTGGCTCAGCACGGCGAGATGCACATGAATCAGCTTGCAGCGAAGCTGAGGCTCGACCCCTCGACAGTCACACGCGCAATCAACCCTCTGGTTGAGATGCAGCTCCTCGAGCGCTATACCGATCCTTCGAACCGCAGGTACGTCGTCCTTCGATGTACCCCGAGCGGAGAGGCGGCCGTCGGGCGCTTCGTCGAGGAGCGCCGGCGTGTGATGCGAGAAATGCTGGACCCGATGGACCCTGCTCGCCGCTTGTTGCTCGTCGAGCTTTTCGAGGAGTACACGGCTCTTCTCGAGCAGAATCAGGCGAGGAGAGAAGATGCGGCCGGCTGATCGATTGCGAGTTGTCCTGGTGTGCCAGTGCCGGCAGTACTCATGGGGCAGGTGCGGTCGGCTCGCAGAGTCGGTCGAGCGGCCGCAACGGTCTGCGTGCTCATGATGGTCTCGGCCTCGACGAACCTCGAGGCGCTGAGCCGGGGTTGGGGGTATCTGCTCGACGAGCAGGCCGCGCTCGGGTAGTCGTATGTCACTACCCGAGCGCGGCCCGCTCGGCAAAGGGCGCGTGATCGACCATCGAGGTAGGTGAGCGACCGGGCGTCCTCGCGTCACCTGTGAAAGAAGAATCATCTTCTGCAGCGGTAGATCTCGAATGTCAGGCCCGGATATGCCACATCATCCGGCAGATCCCGAAGGGAATGTCCGAGATCAGTCGCGGATGAACGCCTTGTCGAACAACATGATGTGGTCGATCGACGGATTCATTCGAAAGACGTTCGGGGACCACGCGACGTAGGTATTGCTGGCTCCCCATGCGAGGAACGGCTGTTCCTCGTTCACGTACGTCTGGATGTCGTCGATTGCCTGCTTCTTCGTCTCGGCATCCGGAGCGGACAGTACCGCGGCAAGGAGGCTGTCGGCCTTCGGATCTGCAAGACCCACAAGGTTGTTCGCCTTGCTGTGCATCGCATTGAACATGCGGATCTCGGGGTCGATGTCGGAGGCATTGTATGCGCCGTGTGCAAGGTCGAAGTCACGGTCGACGTAGACGCGCCTGATCATGTCCGGGGCACTGTTGGTGTACTCGATCGAGGTGTCGAATCCGACTGAATCGAGTTGTGCCTGTATTGCCAGAGCGAGCTTCTGGGCATCGGGGTCATTGATGCTGACGTAGGTGACTTTGCCGTCGAAACCATCCTTCTTCGCCTCGTCGACCAGTTGCTCGGCCCTGGAGGCTTCGGGCGTGACGCCGGTTTCCTCGCCGTGCCATTGCGACCACGGCTGGAACAGGTCGGTACCGGGCAGGCCTTGCCCGTCCCGGGCTCGCTGGTTGAGGACTGTGGGGTCGAGGGCATAGGCCATCGCCTGACGTAGCCGTCGATCCGCGCCAGGACGCCCTGGTGCTTGGTTGATCTGTCCGATCATCGCTTGGCTGTGAGCCTCGATGAATCCGGGAAACTCTTCCTTCGCGGCATTGACGGTGGCGGCGTTTCGGAGGTAGATCGCCTGTACGCCACCGGTCCTCAGTGTCTCGATCTTCGCCTGCTCACCTGCAACGGCGACAAACTTCAGACCGTCGAGATTGGGTTCCCCACCCCAGTAGTCGGGCCGGGCTTTCAATTCGAGTTCTTGCTGGGGAAGCAGTTTGACAACGCTGAAGGGTCCGGCGCCGATAGGCGTGAAGGTGTCACCTTGCTGCGCGGAAGGCGCCACGATCATGCCGTGTCCGTAGCAAAGGATGGCGGGAAAGTTGGACCACGCTCTGTTCAGCTTGAACTCGACGGTGCTGGAGTCCTTCGCGGTGACGCTCTGGACGATCTCGGTGAACAGCTGTGAGTAGAGCCCTCGATTGTCGTTGTATCGCTCGATGCTGGCAACCACCGCGTCGGCATCGAAAGGTGTACCGTCGCTGAACCGTACATCGGCCCGCAACGTCAAGGTCCATGTCGACCGATCTGTGCTCTCCTCGAGAGACTGCGCGATCTGAGGCACGAACGTTTGCGAATCCGCGTCGTATCGCATGAGCACGTCGTACACGGCTGCCATTTCGGTGCCCCCAGTGGGGCCCGCTCCCTGAGTCTTCGCTGGGTCCAGGTTGGTGACAGGGGAGTACGAGGCGAAGCTCAGCGTTCCACCCTTGGTGGGTGTGCCCGGATCGCCTTGGTCGCCCAGGACCCCACGCGGCACCGAGGTGGAATCCGCTTGTCCGCTCCGGGCATCGTCGCCCGCGGTCGTGTTGGCGCAACCCGCCAGGACGACGGCGGTCACCGCCATGGTCGACAGGAGCCTGCCGAACCTAGAGTATTTGATTGTCACTGATTGACCTCCATGCTCTTGGAACACTGCTCGTCGGTGCGAAGGTGGTACGCCCAGTTAGGAGAAGCCGCTTGCGTACGGTCCGGACCGTCGTCACTGGGTTTGTGCGTGTGCCGCATTACCGGGCTACCGAGGGCAATACTTCGCGCGCAGAGAAAGATTGAGCTGACGGGTAGAGGCGTGCGTGGCCTGATCGCGTCAGTGGTCTCCACTTCTGCCGCTCTGCCGGCCTCGGCGCATCACTTTCGATGTGGCGACGGTAACAATCGAGGCTTGGCTGTGCAATAGTTGTAGGGGCCATGAATGAATCTCGCCTCGGCGACAGCGACAACAGGTGTAACTTCCGGAGTTGCTCGGCCGGGACGAACTTCGTTCCGTACGAACGGGAACGCACGGCATCCCGCCAGGCACGGCCGGGGTTCATTCGGCTCGGAGAACCTGATCACCTGCGATTCCGTGTGGTGAGCACAAAGTCATGCCAACACAGAGATTGGGACCCATGAACACAGTGAGGAGGGGATAACACGATGGTGAGAACAGTGATCGACAAGTTGACCGAACTGGTCGTGGTGCTCTTCATCGTCAGCCTCGGCACCTTCGCTCTTGTATCGTTCATCCCCGGCGATCCGTCGGTCGCGATACTCGGCGAGGGCCACGCGCCCGAGGACTACGCGCGGGTGCGCGCCGAGATGGGCCTCGATGATCCCTTCTTGACTCGGTACTGGCACTGGTTGTCGGGTGCGCTTCAGGGCGATCTCGGAACTTCCATGGTCCCGCCACAGGGGCCGGTCATCGACAGCATCGGCAGGGCGATGCCCGTCAGCCTCCAACTGGCATTGATGGGCCTGGTCATCGCGATCGTCGTCGCGGTGCCGTTGGCTGTGTACTCCGCTCGTCACCAGGGCAGCTGGATCGATCGCGCGATCGGGGCCGGCACGTTCGGTGTGTTGTCGATCCCGAGTTTTCTGTCCGGTCTCCTGCTGATCATGCTGGCGGTGAATCACCTGGGATGGTTTCCCCGGTCCCAGTGGGTCCGCATCTCGGAGGGGTTGGGGCAGAACCTCTACCACGCCATCCTTCCGGCGATCGCCATCAGCCTGCTGGAGATGGCGATGTTCACCCGTATTCTCCGCAGCGACCTGGTCATGACACTCAGGGAAAAGTTCATCCTCGTCGCCAAGGCGAAGGGTATGTCGAACACTCGGCTACTCTTCAGCGACGCGTTGCGCCCGTCGTCGTTCTCGCTGATCACGATGCTCGGCGTCGTCCTCGGTTCGATGATCGGCAGCACCGTTATCGTCGAGACGCTGTTCTCGTTGCCCGGGATGGGTTCGCTCATCGTCCGCGCGGCGCAGCAGGGTGATATGCCGATGGTGCAGGGTGCGGTGCTGGTTATCGCCGTCATCTACGTCGTGGCCAACGGCGTCATCGACATCGCCTACGGATACCTCGACCCAAGGAGCCGACGAGCCCATGTCTGAGACCACAACCGACGAAATCGAGATGCCGGCCATCACAGGGCGCGTCCTCGACGACGCGAATGCAGGGAGGTCGGCCGACGCGTCCGACCTCGTGGAACGCCGCAACCTGTACCGGATCGGAGCGTTTCTGACAGTGGTGGGCGTCGTCGCCATCGGTATCGGTCTGGCGCCGCTACTGGTCATCGGCGTCCGGACCGTGCTCTTCGTGGTCGGACCGGTCGCGCTGTACATGGGAATGCGCCGGCTCGGGCTGGCCCGGTTCGGCGCGGACTTCGACCTGACCTTCGTCCTGTCCTGTGTATGGCTGGCGGCTCTCATCGCGGCGGCGCTGTTCGCCCCACTGCTACCGCTGGCCGAGCACGAGGACACTACCAAGACCCTCGCCGCCGAGAGCTATGCCGAACCGAACTTGTTCTCGTCCAACCCATTGGGAACCAACAATTTTGGTCTCGACTTGCTCGCGCGTTCCGTCTACGGTGCCCGGTCGTCGCTCATCGTTGCTGTGGCAGCCGTGCTGATCGGTATGGTCATCGGCGGAGCGATCGGCATCGTCGCAGGCTACTTCGGAGGCAAGGTCGACCGCATCATCGGTGTCATGACGAACTCGCTGCTCGCGGTACCAGCTCTGATCCTGCTGATCGCGCTCGCATCGGTGCTCGAACCGAATCTGCGAAACATTGCGCTAGCTCTCGCCATACTGGCGATTCCCAGTATGGTCCGTATCGCCAGAGCGAACACGCTTGTGTACTCTCAACGCGAATTCGTGCTTGCCGCAAGGTCTATGGGAGCAACTAAGCTGCGAGTGATGCTCCGTGAGATCGCACCGAACGTTGCACTGCCGCTGGCCTCGCTCGGCATGGTGATGATCTCGGTAATGATCGTTGCCGAAGCATCGCTGAGCTTCCTCGGGCTCGGCATTCAGCCACCGTCCCCGACATGGGGCAACATGATCTCCGAAGGGCAGGGGAACGTCTTCGAGCAGTATCCGTACGTCGTGCTGGTGCCCGGCTTCTTCCTTTTCTTGACCGTGTTCTCGTTCAATATGGTCGGTGAGAAAGCTCAGAGGAAGACCGGGGGCACTCGGGAGGTGAAATTGTGAGCAGTAATGAACCGATCTTGACGGTGGACAACGTGTCCACCAGGTTTCGCACCAAGCGCGGACAACTCCGGGCGGTCGAGCAAGTCTCCTTACAGCTCGCCGCCGGGGAGACGCTTGGCCTCGTCGGCGAATCCGGATCGGGTAAATCCGTTCTGGCGCAGACGATCATGGGTCTCGTATCGAACGATAGCGGTACCACTGTCACGGGCGAGGTGCGCTTCATGGGCCGGAACATGCAGACTTCGACCCGCAAGGAGCAGCAGCAGCTGTGGGGCAAGGATATCGCGATGGTGTTCCAAGACCCGATGTCGGCACTCAATCCCTTCAAACGGATCGGTACCCATATCACCGAGTCCCTTCGCACGCACCTCGGCCTGGGCAAGATCCAGGCGAACGAACGCGCGATAGAACTGCTGCGCAAGGTGCGCATTCCCGAACCTGCGCGGCGCATCGACCAGTACCCGCACGAGTTGTCAGGCGGTATGCGCCAGCGCGTGGTCATTGCGATGGCACTCGCGTGTGGCCCGAAACTGACCATCGCAGACGAACCGACGACCGCGCTGGACGTCACCGTCCAGAAGCAGATCCTCGAGCTGCTCGATTCGCTGCGCACCGAACTCGGGATGGCCACTATTCTGGTCAGTCACGACCTCGGAGTTGTTGCCGGACAGACGGACCGGGTTGCGGTGATGTACGCGGGACGGATCGTCGAGATGGCACCCACCCGAGAGCTGTTCACCGGTCCGCGACATCCTTACACCGAGGCTCTCCTGGCGGCGGTGCCTCGCCTCGACCAGCAACCGCACGCCCGCCTCGAGTCCATCGACGGCGGCCTGCCGGACATGACCGAGCCCCCCATGGGATGCGCCTTCGCGTCCCGGTGCAAGTACGTGCAGCAGTCGTGCCGGGAGGTGGTGCCGGTCCTGACTGCCACTCTGGATACCGTCGGAGCCCGCCACCCGCATGAAGTGGCCTGCCATTTCCCTCTGGGCGGTGTGGCTGTGAGCGACCTCGGAGCGCCGGGAGCCGCCGACACCAACGATGTCGAGCTCGAAGTGGAGACCATCTGATGGCCGGTAGTGGTGTTGCGCACCTGCGCAAGAACGAGAAACCTGTGCTCGCAGTCGAGAATATGGTGGTGGAGTTCCCCGTCGGGCGGGGACAGACGGTACACGCCGTCTCGAACATCAGCTTCGACCTACTCCAGGGCGAAACACTCGGCATCGTCGGTGAATCGGGCTGCGGCAAGTCCACTGCCGGGCGCGCCGTTCTGCAGTTGCCGGCGCCGAAGTCCGGCAGTGTGGAGATCGACGGAACCGAGCTGACCACGCTGAGCGCGTCGGCACTGCGTAAGATTCGAGCGCAGATGCAGATGATCATGCAGGACCCGGTCTCGTCGCTCAATCCGCGCCGCAAGGTCAAGCATCTCGTCACGGAGGGCCCCCGCATGTGGGGCCAGCGCAACAAGGAGCGGCTCGACCGATTGGGTCGGAACCTGCTGCAATCGGTCGGGCTCGATCCGGACATGGTGTGGGAACGGCTTCCGGGCGAGCTCTCGGGCGGTCAGTGTCAGCGGGTGTGCATCGCGCGCGCCATGATGCTCAAGCCGAAGGTTCTCATCTGCGATGAACCCGTGTCCAGCCTGGACGTCTCGGTGCAGGCCCAGATCCTCAACCTCCTCGAGCAGGCCAAGGCTGAGTTCGAGCTTACGATGATCTTCATCGCCCACAACATGGCGGTGGTGAAGAACATCAGCGACCGAGTCATGGTCATGTATCTCGGCAAGGTGTGTGAGATCGCGCCGAGCCGAGAAATGGAAAGCCTGGCGTTGCATCCGTATACACAGTTGCTGTTGGCGTCGATCCCCGATCCTGACATTCTGCGCGGCGAATCCGAGGCCGTACCTCTCATCGAGGGAGACCTTCCGTCTCCTCTCGATCCACCATCCGGTTGCCGGTTCCGCACGCGATGTCCACTGGTGACCGACCGCTGCGCGGCGGAAGAACCGTTGCTGCGCGAGATAGCGGAAGGTCATTACGTGGCGTGTCACAATGTCTGACGCGTAGTAGTGCGAGCGATGAAAGTCCTGTGCGGTCCGATCGGTGGCCGGCAGCCATCCGTGCCCAGTCGGCGAGTCGACCTACTTTGTCACGGGTTCGGCATCAATGCGATGCTTGCAATCGCGCACGACTATAGCATCATGCGCGGCGCAAACGACGTGCCTATCGGAGGAAGCGCGCATAGTCCGCACGCCGCTCTGCCTTCAGTGTCGTGTTGAGCACCAGCCGGGTCTGGAGGCGGATGTAGTCGTCGAGGGTGTAGATGGATCCGAAGTGCCAGTGCTTGAGCGCCCACCCGTGGGCGAGCAACAGGATGTCGAACACCATCAGGTCGACGTCGATGGGCTCCATGATTCCGGCGGCGATACCGTCATCGAGGGCGGAGCGCAGCGGCGCCGACGTCTCGACCTCCAGTTCCTTGATCCGGGCGCGACCGTCGGCGTCGAGCGTGCGGCTCTCCCGGTAGGTGAGGACGGTGGCGTCGAGGTTCTCGTCGACGATCTCGATGTAGCGACGGATGCCGGCGGCGAGCCGTTCGACGGGATCGTCGCCGGCGGCCTCCATCGCAGGTTCGATCTGGTCGCGGAAGGTGTCGAGGATCGAGACGATGGTGGCGAGGAGGATCTCCTCCTTGCCACCGAAGTACTTGTAGATCAATCCGACGCTGACACCGGCCTCGTCGGCCAGCGCCTGCATCGACATCTGGTGGAAACCGGTGCGCTGCATGACCTGCACGGCGGCGTCGAGGACCTGCTTGCGGCGGGAACTGGTACGAACTGCCCGCACGGCCTCTTCCACGGGAAGTGCATCGTGGTCGGTGGTCATAGGGGCTCCTCGTCGCTTTTCGGTCCGATTCACAGTACCGAGTGCTCAGCGGTGTGAATCGTGCAGCTGGGACGGTCGTCAGATCCCGAGATCCTTCGCAACGATCGTCTTCATGATCTCGGTGGTTCCGCCGTAGATCGTCTGGATGCGGGCGTCGACGAAAGCGCGTGCGACGCCGTATTCGCGCATGTAGCCATAGCCGCCGTGCAGTTGCAGGCAGCGATCGGCGACACGCACCTGCAGTTCGGTGGCCCACCACTTCAGGCGCGCGGCGCGGGCGGCGGTGAGCTGCCCGGCCACGTGCTCGGCGATGCAATCGTCGAGGTAGGTGCGGGCGATGTCGAGCTCGGTGGCCAGCTCGGCGAGCACGAACTGGGTGTTCTGGAAGCTCGACACCGGCTTCCCGAAGGCCTTCCGTTCGCGGACGTAGTCGAGGGTCTGCGCGAGGACGCCTTCGGCGGCTGCGACCGCGCCGATGGACAGCGACAACCGTTCCTGCGGGAGGTTGTGCACCAGCTGGTAGAAGCCGCGACCTTCGTCGCCGAGCCGGTTCGCGACCGGCACCCGCATGTCGGTGAACGTCAGCTCGCTGGTGTCCTGGGCATGCAGACCGATCTTCTCGAGATTGCGTCCGCGGGAGAAGCCGGGGGTGTCGGCCTCGACGACCAGCAGCGTCAGACCCTTGTGCGGGTCGTCGGAGGTGCGGGTCGCGACCACGAACAGGTCGCCGTTCTGACCGTTGGAGATGAACGTCTTGGCTCCGTTGACGACGTAGTGGTCGCCGTCGCGCACCGCGGAGGTGCGGATGCCGGTGAGGTCGCTGCCGGTGCCGGGTTCGGTCATGGCGATACCCAGCACCGTCTCGCCGCGGACGACGCCGGGCAGCCACCGCGCCTTCTGTTCGTCGTCGGTCAGCTCGGTCAGGTAGGGCAGCACCACGTCGTTCTGCAGGGAGAACGCAATGCCGGCTGCGGCGTTGCCGGCGCGGTTGACCTCCTCGATGAGGATGGCGTTGTAGCGGAAGTCGTCGACACCGGGACCGCCGTACTCCTCGTCGACGGAGAAGGCGAGCAGTCCGAGCTTGCCGGCCTCGGTGAACAACGACCGGTCGAGGCAGCTCGCGTGCTCCCAGTCCTCGTGCACGGGAGTGATCTTGCTGTGCACGAAGTCGCGTGCGACCTCTCGGAACTGGTTGTGCTCGGTCTCGTATTCGAGGCGTGCATTCATCGGGTGATCCTCGAGTCGGTGGGTGCGGTGAACAATCCTGCGGCGAACTCGTCGGCTGCCGTTCGGGTTGCCTTGTAGTGCAGTTTCTTTCCGGTGGCAGAGACCGGCAGCGACTCGACGAACCGGTAGGCACGCGGTCGCTTGAATGTGGAGAGCATCGGATGCTCACGGCAGTGCGCGTCGAGGACGTCGGCCGTGACATCGGAACTTCCGGCGACGATGTATGCGACGACGACGCGTCCCCAGCGCTCGTCGGGCACGCCGACGACGAGGCAGTCGGACACACCCGGATGCGAGTTGAGCGCTTCCTCGACCTGCACCGGATGGACGTTCTCCCCACCGCAGACGAGCATGTCGTCCTTGCGTCCGACGATCGTGACGAACTCTTCGGCGTCCCATGTGGCGAGGTCGCCGATGTGCAGCCACCCGTTGTTGAACTTGGCCTTCTCCTGGTCGGGGGAGTCGAAGTAGGCGTTCGAACCCTTGGGGGAGCGGACGATTACCTCTCCGACCTCTTCGCCGTCCTTGGCGACGACGTCGTCGTGGTGGGCGAGTCGGTCCTCGTAGATGTGGACCACGCGCACGTCGTCGTCGGTGCAAGCGCGACCCGCGGTGCCGGCATGTTCGGGCAGATCGGTGGGGCGCAGGAAGGTGTTCCAGAACCCTTCGGTGCTGCCGTAGCCGTTGAAGATCCGCGGGTTGAGGACCTGTTGGTAGCGCAGTGCCGCTTCGCGTTCGAGCGGCGCACCCATCGTGACGATGCCGCGCAGCGATGACAGGTCGCGCGGACGGGCCTCCTGCGCGGTCGCGAGCATCGCGAGGTTGGTGGGCGCTCCGATGAGGAAGGTGAGGCCGTGCTCGGCGACGAGGTCGAGGACACGGTCGGCGTCGAAGGTGCGCAGCGGCAACACTTCTCCGCCGATGTAGAAGACCGGGTTGGGTCCCCCGGAGTACAGGCCGCCCCTGTGGAACCACGGCGTCATGTTGAGCGTCTTGTCCTCGGGGCTCAACGGGAAGTGCATGATGACGTCGTGCGCGCTGAAGATCTCGATCATGCTGTTGAGCGGCACACCCTTCGGCATGCCGGTGGTGCCCGAGGTGTAGAGGCGGGTGGTCTCGTCCCACACCGTCCGGTGCAGCGGCGGGAGCGCGACCCGATCCGCCGCCAGGTGCCGGTACCGCACGACGGTGGCGCCGGGAACGGAGACAGGGTCGCCGTCGCCCACCGCGACGATCACCTTCGGTGTGTGCGCCGAGCGTTCCAGCGCCTCCGTCACCATCGGGGTGAGCTCGGTGTCGTAGACGAAGACCGTGGGTGCGGACTTGTCGAGGATGAACGAGGTTTCGCCGGAGGCGAGCCGGAAGTTGATCGGCGAACCCACCGCGCCCACCGCCTGGGTGGCGAGATACAGCTCGGCGAACTCGACACTGTTGAACAGCTGATAGGCGACGACATCCCCGGCCTGCACACCTGCATCGGCCAGACCTGTGGCGACTCGGTCGACACGCTCGCCGAGTTCGGCGTAGGTCAACCGGGTTCCGGTGTCGGGATCGGTGATGGCAACGCGGTTCCCGTACCGTCCCAGGTTGCGCCGGAAGCCGTTGAGATACGTGAAGTCGTTCTCGAAGTACTCCCGGTAGGCCCGGGCGTTGTACGACGCGCTCATGATTCGATCTCCCCTGACGATGTCGATCAGCCGGCCATGGTGAGGCCGCCGCTGACGCTGATCACCTGGCCCGTGATGAACGATGCGGCCTCGGATGCGAAGAACAGGACGGGTGCGGCGACCTCCTCGGGTCGCGCGAGTCGCCGGAACGGGATGGCCTTGATGAGAGCAGCTTTGAGCTTCTCCTCCTGGGCCTGGAACAGCGGTGTGTCGGTGGGGCCGGGGCACACGCAGTTGACGTTGATGTTGTGCCGGGCCATCTCGCGGGCGAGCGACTTGGTGAGGGCGATGACGCCGCCCTTCGCTCCCGCATAGATGGATTCGCCGGAGCTGCCGACCCGGCCGGCATCGCTGGCGAGGTTGATCACGCGACCACCGTTGCCGGCGTCGATGATGCCGGGCAGGAAGGCACTGCAGATGTGCACCGGGCCGAGATAGTTGATCGCGACGACCTTCTCGGCGAACTCCGGTGTGGCGTTGAGGAACTGATCGGTGCGGTCCCAGCCGGCAGCGTTGACGATCACGTTGGGCACGCCCACTTCTGCGTGGGTGCGGTCGCGGAGTTCGTCGACCTGGGCGCGGTCGGAGATGTCCACCGGCAATGCGGTGATCAGCTGGGGGTACTCCTTGGCCGTGGCTTCGGCAGCCGCCAGGTCGAGATCGGCGGCGACGACGCGATCACCCTGCGCGGCGAAGGCGAGAGCGATGGCCTTGCCGATTCCGGAACCAGCGCCGGTGACCAGTGCGATGTTGCTCATGGGAGGTCCTTACGGGTCTGGGAAATTCGGATCAGGCCTTGACGTACTTCGCGAAGTCGGCGGGACGCTTCTCCGCGAACGCCTTGGCGCCTTCGAGTCCTTCGTCGGACTTGCCGAACAGGTCGAGTGCCGACATCGCGAGGTTGCTCAAGCCGGCCTGGTGGTCGGTGTCGGCATTGAACGACTGCTTGAGGAACTTGATCGCGGTGGGGCTCTTCTCGGCGATCTCGGCAACGACCGCCTTCGCCTCGTCGAGCAGTTTGTCTTGCGGGACAACCCAGTTCACCAGTCCCCAGCGTTCGGCGGTGGCGGCGTCGTACTGGCGGCACAGGTACCAGATTTCTCTCGCGCGCTTCTCCCCGACGACGCGGGCGAGGAAGGCAGAGCCGAATCCGGCGTCGAACGAGCCGACCTTGGGTCCGGCCTGGCCGAACCGGGCGTTCTCCGACGCGATCGTCAGGTCGCACAGGACGTGGAGAACGTGTCCGCCGCCGACGGCGACACCGTTGACGGCTGCGATGACCGGCTTGGGGATGTCGCGGATGAGCTTGTGGAGGTAGCCGATCTCGAACATGCCGCTCTCGGTGGGGCCGTAGTCGCCGGTCTCGGCGCGCTGCTTGACGTCGCCGCCCGTGCAGAAGGCTTTCTCACCGGCGCCGGTGAGGATGACGGCCGAGACCCGGCTGTCGGCCCAGGCCGACCGGAATGCCTTGATCAGTTCCTCGACGGTCTTGCCCCGGAAGGCGTTGTAGCGCTCGGGCCGGTTGATCGTGATGATGCCGGCTGCGCCGTCGGTCTCGTAGGTGATGTCTTCGAAGTCGGTCATGGGATCCCCTTCATCGCTGCAGGTAGGAGTCTTATCGAACGGACATTCTCTGCGAGTGAATGGATATTCATTTTCCATGAAGCTACATTCACGAACAGGGTGTGTCAACCATCACATGAAGGCTTCGCCGACTTGGGTGGATCTGCCCCCGGATTCCGGGGCTGAACACACTGAAATCGCCACCCGAGTGTCGTAACGACGAGGGGTGACGCTCCGACACCAGTTCAGGAGGGCATTCAGCGCGTGTGCGATCGGGAAAGCGGCACACGGGGCCTGGTGCCGGGTTGAAGGAGAAACATGAAGTTCGTCGTCCCCTACCTGCGCGTTGTAGCGGGGATGTTCGCCGCCATCACGCTGTGGCTGGCGATCGTGGAAGTGGTCAACGGCAACGTGGCCGACGCCATCCTGTTCCTGGCATTCGCGGCCGGCCTGGGATATCTCGCGATCGGCAAGCCCCTGCGCGATCGGCGTAAGCGCATCAAGGCCGAGCAGGACGCGATCGCCGCACGCGCCGAAGCCGGCCACCGCGCGTTCCTCGCGGGGGATGTGCGGGCGGCGATGGCACCGCCGCCCGAGCCGCCGAAGCCTCCGAGGATCCGTCGCGGGGTGGTCATCGCCGCTGCCGTCGCCGGACTGATCGTCCTCATGGGAATCATCGGCGATATCTCGGACGGTCTGGACTCACCCACGAAGGACGACGCGAGTACGACTCCTCGCGCTGCCGCACCGACGACCACCACGTCGTACACGACGTCGGCTGCCACCACGGCGCGGACCGTCGCTCCGGAAACCGCTCCCGCGACGAAGGTCTCCACCACGCAGGTCGCGGCTGTCGCGTCCACTGCGGTGATGCCGAACGTCGTGTGCATGGATCTCCAAGCGGCACAGGACACCATCCAGGCCGCCGGCGTGTTCTACTCCACGAGCGTCGACGCGACCGGTCAGGGGCGCGCGCAGGTATGGGACAGGAACTGGGTCGTCGTCGACCAGGCTCCCTCGGTGGGAGCATCGATCGGTGAAGGCGGCCCCGTGCTGTCGGTTCTGAAAGAGGACGAATTCAGCGGGTGCTAGGTCATCGGCTGTTCCGTGCGGGAGAGATCCTCGGTGGTTGCGGGCGGCTGTCCCCGACCGATCGGAGACCCTTCGGGTCCCTGAGTCGTCGTCCCCTTCCCCAAGGCTGCCCGGTCGCCATGCCCCGATAGACCATCTCGGCCAGCACGGATAGCCCCACGTCGCGGAGGACGTGCGGCTCGCACTGGACCCGGTCGTTCGTGTCGACCCTCACGAGCGGGTGCTCCACCACCAGCTGTGGAGACGAGGGGTACTGGTGCCCAGTCGGTTTCGAGACAGGGAACGGCCCCGGCTCGCAGCGTCGGCGCGCTGACGTCGGACTGTGGGAGACGAGCGACGAGCTGCGTCGACGAGCCTCGGCTACCGGAACGGCCCTCGTGCGCGACGATGCAGGTGAAACGCCTCGAGCCCTTCGATCACGATCGGATCGGAGGGCTGAAAAGTCAGGACGTCGGGGGTGAACCCGGGGGAGCGGGTAGATGGCGGCCGGCGCGGACGAATGCGCTCACAGCTCGTTGCTGAGGTACGCCTCTCGGGGGCGTGTGGATAGACTCCACCCTACGGTGCATGACAGTCCTGTCTGTCTTGTGCCCAGACCCCGGTCCGGTGTTGGCGCACCTGCCGGGGTCGACCTGTTTTCAGGTCGGTGGAGGGATGGTCGCACGGGTGTGCGACGTCGTCAACTCGAACACACGTTCTGCTCGTGCGCATCGTGGGAACATCGGTGTGTCCGAATGGAGCGCCTTGCAACGATCGTCGCTGTTGTTCATGGACAGTCCAGTGGTGCGGATGTAAAGCCGATTGTCAGACGTCATCGATCCGGCTGCGGCATGCGGTGAGACTTCCTCGCGTCGGGCTCGATCTCCCCCAGGCGCGCGTCCAGATGGCACAGTGCGGCACGGCCGACATCCGAGAAGACAAGGGGGACTCGCATGGGAGCTGTGCGACGGACGGTGGTGGCGACGGCAGTCGCGGCCACAGCTGCAGTAGGAGGATCGACAGGGCAGGCGGCGGCGACGCCGGCAGTCGACACCGTGGTGAACGGCGTACTGTCCATCACCCCGCTGTGCCAGGGAACCATCGACGCACTCATTGTCGCGTGCACCGAGCTCGAGAAGCTGACGCCGCACTTTCCGCTGATGCTCGACCTGAATCCGAGGGGTACGCATCTCGTCGTGCTCGGGGCCGGACTCACCGAGGACGGCAAGATCAGGCCGGTGCTCGAAGAACGTCTCGACACGGCTTTGCGTGCAGCGCACCGCTATCCGGAAGCGCCGATCGTCGTCACCGGTGGTGTGCCGCGCAACGGCGTCACCGAAGCGCGGGCGATGAAGGACTGGTTGGTGGCACGGGGGATTCCACCGGAACGCATCACCGAAGAATCAGAATCCGGTTCTACCGTCGAGAACGCACGCTTCACCAACGATGTTCTGCTCGAACGTCGCGCAACAGGCGCTGTACTCGTGACGAACCGCGACCACCTCGAACGCGCGATGATCAACTTCCGGCAGGCGGTCGACGCGCGTATTCCCGTCGCGGGCATCGTCGCAGCGTAAGTCCCGGAAGAGGGAGTCGATCAGTTCTGGAACGGCGGGACGGGCGTAGGAGTGGCGTCTCATCCGGGGGGAAGGCGCAGGTAGATCAGTCGGCGGTCCTCTTGCGTGGCCGGCCGCGCCGCACCGCCTTCTTGATCGGGGCTTTCGGACGCGAAGTGGTGTGCGGCGGTTCGTCCTCCTCCTCTTCGTCCTCGTCTCGAACCCTCTCCTCGTCTCGAACCCTCTCCTCGTCTTCGCCCTCGCCTTCGTCCTCGTCCTTGCTCTCGTCCCTCTCGTTCTCCTCTTCGTCCACATCCGAATCTTCTTCCGAACTCTCGGAAGGGGTGTCGCTCCAGCTGAATTCGATTTCGATCTCGACTTCGTCTCCGTCCACCTCGATCTCGAGTTCCCATCGGAGCCGGTCGGGGACATCGACCGAAATCGAGCCTCCGTCCGAGTCCAGGTCCACTTCGGATCCCGTCGCCAGGGCGCGTCCGAGTGCAATCAACCGCTCGGAAACCTGGTTGCGGGAGAGTTGAGATTTCTGCTTGATTTCCAGCTTCGGCACAGCGACTCCTGACCTCGGTGCAGTATGCATCTACGGTATCTGCCCCGGTGGGGGTAGGTGTTGTGAAGGAGACGTCTCGGCGACGAGTTCGTGCAGTGGGAAAGATCGAATTCGCCGGGTGTCCCGACGTGCTCGCCGCAACCGCTTCCGGGCGCGGGTAGCGACCATGCGCCCAGGGCAAAACAATCACGATTGCTTGCTTTGAGGGCGATGACATGTGACGCTGACCGCATGATGGAGTTGCCGCGACTATCGAGTCGGACATATTCGTCGCCGACAGGGCGTCCGGTCCAGGAGGGGACCGCGTGAGCAATCCCGTGCGTATCGGCAATTGCTCCGGCTTCTACGGCGATCGTCTGTCTGCGATGCGCGAGATGCTCGAAGGCGGGGAACTCGACTATCTGACCGGTGACTACCTTGCCGAACTGACGATGCTCATCCTCGGTCGTGACCGTCTGAAGGATCCGGGTCTCGGCTACGCCAAGACGTTCCTGCGGCAGGCCGAGGACTGTATGGGTCTCGCCCTCGACAAGGGGGTGCGGATCGTCGCGAACGCCGGTGGGCTCAATCCCGCAGGCCTGGCCGCGGCGCTACGCACGGTTGCGGATCGGCTCGGCCTGTCGCCGCGCATCGCCCATGTCGAGGGCGACGATCTCGTCGCCCGCATCGACGAGTTCGGTTTCGCCGCCGACCCCCGCCCGCTCACCGCCAACGCCTATCTCGGTGCGTGGGGCATCGCCCGGTGTCTCGAGGCCGGAGCCGACATCGTCGTGACCGGGCGCGTGACCGACGCGTCCGTGATCGTCGGTCCCGCCGCCGCTCACTTCGGCTGGGCACCCGATGACTTCGATGCACTTGCAGGTGCCGTCGTCGCCGGGCACGTCATCGAATGCGGTACCCAGGCCACCGGCGGAAACTACGCGTTCTTCACCGAACTCGACGATCTCGTCCGCCCCGGATTTCCCATCGCCGAGATCGAGGCCGATGGAGCGGCCACCATCACCAAACACCCGGGCACCGGAGGAGCCGTGACCGTCGGCACGGTCACCGCGCAACTGCTGTACGAGGTGGCGGGCGGACGGTACGCGAACCCCGACGTCACCGCGCGCATCGACACCGCCCGGCTGAGCCTGCACGCACCCGATCGTGTCCGCATCACCGGAGTGAGGGGCGAGCCGCCCCCGCCGACGCTGAAGGTGTGCCTCAACGCGCTCGGCGGGTTCTACAACGAGGTCGTCTTCGTCCTGACCGGATTGGACATCGACGCGAAGGCACACTTGGTGCGATCGCAGATGGAATCGAACCTGCCCAGGCGGCCTGCCGAACTCGAGTGGATCCTCGCTCGCACCGATCATGCCGATGCCGATACGGAGGAGACCGCGAGTGCGCTGCTGCGCTGTACTGCACGTGATCCCGATCCGGACGTCGTCGGACGCGCCTTCACCTCCACGGCGGTCGAATTCGCCCTCGCCGGATATCCCGGTTTCTTCGTCACCGCTCCGCCCGGTCCGGGCACCGCCTACGGTGTCTACACGGCCGAGTACGTCGAGGCGACACGCGTGCCGCATGTCGCGGTGCTGCCCGACGGCACCCGCCTCGACATTCCGGTCGCGGCGGTCACCCGTGTCCTCGAGCCGTTGCCGGACCCGGGTGTGCCCGCGCCGTTGCCGCCCGGACCGACTCGCCGCGTTCCGCTCGGCACGCTCGCCGGTGCCCGCAGCGGCGACAAGGGCGGTGATGCCAATATCGGAGTATGGGTCCGATCCGACGACGAATGGTGTTGGCTCGCACATTTCCTCACCGTCGACGTTGTGAAGGATCTGCTTCCCGAAATCGAGCCCCTGTCCGTCACGCGGCATCTGCTCCCGAACCTGCGGGCCGTGAACTTCGTGATCGAGGGCATCCTCGGCCGTGGCGTCGCTTCGCGCAACCGATTCGACCCGCAGGCCAAGGGACTCGGTGAATGGTTGCGCGCCCGATACCTCGACATTCCCACCGTCCTCCTGGAGAAGCGCACGTGAGCATATTGATCTCGACCCTCGACCGCGGTTCCACGGAATACGGCGCGGCCGCCGACACGATGCGCGCTCGCCTGGCCGACCTCGACGCCGAACACGCCAAGGCCCTCGCCGGCGGTGGTGAGAAGTACGTCCGCCGACACCACGATCGAGGCAAGTTGCTCGCGCGGGAGCGCATCGAATTGCTCCTCGACCGCGACTCGCCGTTTCTCGAACTGTCGCCGCTCGCCGCCTGGGGCACCGACTTTCCAGTCGGCGGCAGTGTCGTCACAGGTATCGGCGTGGTCGAAGGCGTCGAATGTGTCATCGTGGCCAACGACCCCACCGTGCGCGGCGGCACCAGCAATCCGTGGACGTTGCGTAAGACCTTGCGTGCCGACGACATCGCCCTGCAGAACCGGATGCCGCTGATATCCCTCGTCGAATCGGGCGGTGCGGATCTGCCCACGCAGAAGGAGGTGTTCATCCCCGGCGGACGGCTCTTCCGTGATCTGACCCGGTTGTCGGCGGCGGGCATCCCCACCATCGCGCTGGTGTTCGGCAATTCGACCGCCGGCGGCGCATACATTCCCGGCATGTCCGACCACGTGGTGATGATCGAGAACCGGTCGAAGGTATTCCTCGCCGGACCGCCTCTGGTGAAGATGGCCACCGGTGAGGAATCCGACGACGAGTCGCTCGGCGGTGCCGAAATGCACGCGCGTATCTCGGGTCTGGCCGACCACTTCGCCGTCGACGAACAGGACGCGGTGCGCCTCGGGCGCAGCATCGTGCGGCGTCTCAACCACCGCAAGGCCGGTCCGGCGCCCCGTACCGGGGTACGCGAACCCCGGTACGACTCCGAGGAGTTGCTCGGGATCGTCCCCGAGGATCTCCGGCAGCCCTTCGATCCGCGAGAAGTCATCGCCCGTATCGTCGACGATTCCGACTTCGACGAGTTCAAACCGCTGTACGGGTCCTCGCTCGTGACCGGTTGGGCACAGGTGCACGGCTATCCGATCGGGATTCTCGCCAACGCACGCGGTGTGTTGTTCAACGAGGAATCGCAGAAGGCAACACAGTTCATCCAACTCGCCAACCGCGCCGACACCCCGTTGTTGTTCCTGCACAACACCACCGGGTACATGGTGGGCCGGGAGTACGAGGAACGCGGCATGATCAAACACGGGGCGATGATGATCAACGCGGTCGCCAATTCCACGGTGCCGCATATCTCCGTTCTGCTCGGTGCGTCCTACGGCGCCGGCCACTACGGCATGTGCGGGCGGGCATTCGATCCGCGGTTCCTGTTCGCGTGGCCCAGCGCCAAATCCGCGGTCATGGGCGGTGCCCAGCTGGCCGGGGTCGTTTCCCTCGTCGGACGCGCGGCCGCGCAGGCGCGTGGACAGGATTTCGACGAAGCCGCCGACGAGGCGATGCGCGCGGCCGTCGAGAACCAGATCGAAGCCGAATCGCTGCCGATGTTCCTGTCCGGTCGTCTCTACGACGACGGCATCATCGACCCACGCGATACCCGTACTGTGCTGGGACTGTGCCTATCGGCTGTTGCCACCGCCCCGATCAGCGGCGCCGAATCCTTCGGCGTCTTCCGGATGTGAGGTTCCCGTGACCGAATCGACCATCACCACCGTGCTCGTGGCGAATCGCGGGGAGATCGCCCGCCGCGTGTTCGCCTCGTGCCGCCGGGCCGGTCTCGGCGCGATCGCCGTGTTCTCCGATGCCGACGCGAACAGTCCGCACGTGCGCGATGCCGATGCCGCTGTGCGACTTCCGGGAGTCTCTCCCGCCGAGACCTACCTCGACGGGAAGAAGATCGTCGCGGCTGCACTGGCCGCGGGTGCCGACGCGGTTCACCCGGGCTACGGATTCTTGTCCGAGAACGCCGGATTCGCACGTGCGGTGCTCGAGGCGGGGCTGATCTGGATCGGACCACGCCCGGAGTCGATCGAACGGATGGGCTCGAAGGTCGAAGCCAAGAAGATCATGGCCGACGCGGGTGTCCCCGTTCTCGCCGAACTCGACCCCGCCGACATCACCGACGCCGACCTCCCGGTGCTCGTCAAGGCGTCCGCAGGCGGCGGAGGACGCGGAATGCGGGTGGTGCGCACGCTCGACGACCTGCCGCGGCAACTCGAGGCGGCCCGCCGGGAGGCGGCGTCGGCGTTCGGCGACTCCACGGTGTTCTGCGAGCGTTATCTCGAGAACGGACGACATATCGAGGTTCAGGTCCTCGCGGACCGGCACGGCACGGTGTGGGCGGTGGGTGAACGTGAATGCTCGATCCAACGACGCCACCAGAAGGTGATCGAGGAAGCACCGTCGCCGCTCGTCGACGCGATCGACGGGATGCGCCGGCGCCTGTTCGATGCCGCTCACCGCGCCGCACAGGCCATCGGTTACGAGGGCGCCGGCACCGTCGAGTTCCTCGCGGACCGCTCCGGGCAGTTCCACTTCCTGGAGATGAATACACGCCTGCAGGTCGAGCATCCCGTCACCGAATGCACGACCGGACTCGATCTCGTCGACCTGCAGATCCGCATCGCCGACGGCGACCGCCTCGACCCCGAACCTCCACCTGTACAAGGTCATTCCGTGGAGGCCAGGCTCTACGCCGAGGACCCGGCCCGGGACTGGCAACCGCAGTCCGGCACCCTGCACCGTTTAGCGTTGCCGCACGAGGCACGTGAGTTCGACGTGCTCCGGCAGCCCGGTGTGCGCGTCGATTCGGGTGTCGTCGCGGGAACGGAGGTCGGGGTCCACTACGACGCGATGCTCGCCAAGGTCATCTCGTACGCGCCGACCCGCGACCACGCGGTGCGTCTGCTGGCGTCGACGTTGGCACGCACCGAGATTCACGGCATCGTCACCAACCGCGATCTCCTCGTCGCGGTGCTGCGACATCCCGCCTTCGGTGCGGGAGAGACCGACACCGCCTTCTTCGACACCCACGGACTCGCGGAACTGTCGGCCCCGCTCGCCTCCCCGCACGCGGAAGCGGTGTCCGCGATCGCAGCCGCTCTGGCGGAGTCGGCCGGCAACCGCGCTGCCGCCACGGTGAATAGGGGCCTGCCCTCGGGATGGCGGAATCTGCCCTCCCAGCCGCAGCTCACGCGTTTCACCGGCGTGCACGGCGACCACGAGGTGCGCTACCGGCTCACGCGTGACGGGGCATACGTCGACGGCCGTGGCGACCTCCGTGTCGTCGAGTTCGCACCGGATCGGGTGGTCCTGGACGTCGACGGTGTCCGCCGGCATGTCGCGGTGACGCGGTACGGCGATGCGGTGCACGTCGATTCGTCGCTCGGACCGGTGCGCCTGACCGCCGTCCCGCGCTTCGTCGACCCCACGGCCCGGATAGCCGCCGGATCACTGCTCGCACCCATGCCGGGATCGGTGATCCGGCTCGGTGCTGCCGTCGGCGATGCGGTCGAAGCGGGCCGGCCGCTCGTGTGGCTCGACGCGATGAAGATGGAGCACACCGTCACCGCACCCGCCGCCGGCACCCTCACGGCACTTGGGGTTGAGGTCGGAGATCAGGTCGCCGTCGGTACCGTCCTCGCCGTGGTCACGCCGCACGACGACGCGCCGTCCGACAGTCCCGGCCCGGAAGGCAGACCATGAGCGTT
Source organism: Rhodococcus sp. Q1 (assembly GCF_004153645.1). Lineage (NCBI taxonomy): Bacteria > Bacillati > Actinomycetota > Actinomycetes > Mycobacteriales > Nocardiaceae > Rhodococcus > Rhodococcus sp. Q1. Next base: position 635,548 of record NZ_SDMJ01000001.1, read on the forward strand.
ATTCAGGAGCCGTCATGACCGAACCGAACCCCGTGGTGGTGCACTACGACGTCGACCACGGCGTCGCGACACTGACCTTCGACTCCCCGCACAACCGCAACGCCCTGTCCGCCTCGCTGCTGACACAACTGAGCCACGGACTCGATGCCGCGGCCACCGACCCTGATATCCGCGCGGTCGTCCTCACCCACACCGGTGGAACATTCTGTGCCGGAGCAGATTTGAGTGGATCCTCCGGATCTGCGCAGGAGGCGGCTTCCGCCCGCACCTGGGACATGACCGCGTTGCTGCGGCAGATCCTGGAACTGCCCAAACCGGTCCTCGCTCGTATCGACGGGCACGTCCGCGCCGGTGGTATGGGCCTGATCGGAGCCTGCGACATCGTCGTGGCCGGCCCCGAGTCGACGTTCGCCCTCACGGAAGCACGGCTCGGTCTGGCCGCCTCGATCATCTCCTTGACCGTACTTCCGCGACTGTCCTCGCGTGCGGCAGCACGGTACTTCCTGACCGGCGAACGGTTCGGCCCGGAGGAGGCGTGCTCCGAGGGTCTCGTCACCGTCTCGACAGGGGATACCGGAACTGCCGTCGCGGAACTGCTCGCGGAGATCCGTGCATGCTCACCGCAGGGTCTGGCCGAATCGAAACGTCTCGTCACAGAGCGGATCCTCGCGGACTTCGATCGCTACGGAGACGACCTGGCAGCGCGTTCGGCCCGGTTGTTCGGTTCCGAGGAAGCGGTGGAAGGGATGACGGCGTTCCTGCAGAAGCGGTCCCCGTGGTGGGCCGACCGGTGAGAACGCGACACGCACGGGGGCCGTTCGAATTCGCGGTGGTCGGCGTGTGCGGTCCGTTGTCGCTCGATCTACGTGGGTCCCGGTGAGCGGGAATCGGCGCGTAGGAATGTGATTCGCATCATAGCGTCCGCCGCATGACCATCGTGACCAGCGCCGATCCCGTTCTCGGCGAGTTGCTCGAGAAGCAGCGCCGACAGTTCCGTGCACAACGCACCAGCACGGCCGTGCAACGACGAGAGCGGATCCAGAGCGTGATCGACATGCTCGTCGCCCGCACGGACGAGATCGTGGACGCGATCGACGCCGACTTCGGTGGACGCCATCCCGGCTATTCCACGACCAATGATGTGCTCGGTTCGCTCTCGGCCCTGAAGTACGCACGCGACCACCTCGAAGAATGGATGCGGCCGCAGCAGCGAGCCCCCTTCTCGCCGTACGACCAGCTGGGTGCGACCGCCTCGGTTCACTATCAACCCAAGGGATCGGTCGCGATCATCGGCACCTGGAACGCCCCGGTGTTCACTCTTCTCGCCCCGCTGGCCGGGGTCCTGGCCGCAGGCAATCGCGCCGTTCTCAAACCGTCCGAGATCGTGCCGCGCACATCCCGGGCACTGGCGGACGCCGCGGCGGAATTCCTGGATCCCGCCGACGTCGCGGTGGTCACCGGTGGACCGGATGTCGCGAAGGCGCTGACCTCCCTTCCGTTCGACCACATCGTGTTCACCGGCGGGGAAGCGGCCGGGCGCTCGGTGATGGCGAACGCGGCCCTCAATCTCGTACCCGTCACCCTCGAACTCGGGGGCAAGTCTCCGGTGATCGTCGGCCGTTCCGCGGACATCGCGACGGCTGCCTACCGGATCGCGGTCGGCAAGTCGATCAACAGCGGTCAGCTGTGTGTCGGTCCCGACACCGTCCACGTGCCGGCCGAGATGCTCGAATCGTTCCTCGACGTCGTGTGCGGGACCTACCGGGAACTGTTCCCGACCATCGCCGGCAATCCGGACGTCACCGCGATCGTCGACGACCGGCACGCGGCCCGCATCGACGGATATGTCCGTCAGGCACAGGAACTCGGAGCGAGGATCGTGGTGGCACCGGACGAGCCCGTCGCCATCGCCGAACGCCGCCGCCCGCTCCGCATCGTGATCGACCCGCCGGAGTCCGCAGCCGTCTCACAGGAGGAGATCTTCGGCCCGGTCATGGTCGTACGCACGTACGACGACCTCGGACAGGTGCTGGGCACGATCAATTCCGGTCGGAAGCCGCTCGCGCTCTACTACTTCGGGCAGGACGACGAGGAACGACGGTGCGTCCTCGAATGCACCACCTCGGGCGGCGTCACCATCAACGACATCGCGATGCATCCGGGCATGCTCGATGCGCCCTTCGGCGGGGTCGGGGCATCCGGGATGGGGCACTACAACGGCCTGGAGGGATTCCTCGAATTCAGTCATGCCAGAACAATTTTCGTTTCTCCCGACTACGACCCCCGGCGTGAATGGGGGATGTTGCCGCCCTACGCGGACGGTTACAGAGCCGGAATGTCCGCCCAGGTGACGCCGTGATTCCGCCGTTGCTGTCCCGTCCTTCGATGCCTTCAGGAGAAAACCGATGAGAACTCGCGGCGCGATCATCCGCAGCACGCCCGGAACCTACGAGGTGGTCGACCTCGACCTCGACGAGCCGCGCCGCGGCGAACTGACCGTCGAGATGGTGGCCGCGGGGCTGTGTCATTCCGACGACCACATCGCCGCCGGTGACCACGCGGTCGGGGTCTACCCGATCTGCGGCGGGCACGAAGGTGCCGGTGTCGTCGTGCAGGTCGGGCCGGAAACGCACGGATGGACCGTCGGAGACCATGTGGTCTTCTCGTTCCTGGCAGCGTGCGGTCGGTGCCGGTGGTGCGCGAAGGGAATGCAGAACCTGTGCGACCGCGGCGCGGCGATCATGACCGGCAGTCGTCCCGACGATCCGACGAGTTTCCGCCTGAGCCTCGAGGGAACACCGGTGGCCCAGACGTGCGGGCTGTCGACCTTCAGTCAGTACACGACGGTCAGCGTCGACTCGGCGATCAAGGTGGACAAGGATCTGCCGCTCGACAAGCTGTGCCTGCTCGGTTGCGGAGTCGGCACCGGTTGGGGTGCGGCGGTCAACTCCGCCGAGGTGTATCCGGGGCAGACCGTGATCGTCCAGGGGATCGGCGGTATCGGGATCAACGCGGTCCAGGGCGCTGCGCACGCGGGGGCAGCTCGGATCATCGCGGTCGATCCGGTGCCGTTCAAACGGGAGTCGGCATTGCGGTTCGGGGCCACCCATGCGGTCGCCGATATGACGGAAGCGACCGAGATCGCTCGGTCGTACACCAACGGGCAGGGTGCGGACTCCGCGATCGTCACGGTCGGAGTGACGACGGGTGAGCACATCGCGGAGGCATTCTCGGCGATCCGCAAAGCGGGAACCTGCGTCGTCACGGGTCTGGGCAAGATGACGGATTTCGGTATCCCCATCAGCCCGATGGAGCTGGTGCTCTACCAGAAGCGCCTGCAGGGTTCGCTGTTCGGCGCGTCGACGCCGACCGCCGACATCCCCTGGTTGATCGACCTGTACACCTCGGGCGTGCTGAAGCTCGACGAGCTCGTGACGACCACCTACAAGCTCGACGACATCGCCCAGGGATTCGTCGACATGCACGAGGGCAGGAACCTGCGCGGAGTCGTCCTGTTCTGAGCAGGGACCCATCGCCGCCGGCGCATCGGCGAAGACGCGTGGAGCCGCCCGGGTGAATGGGGTGGGCGCAATCTCCTCCCCGGCTACCGGGCGGCCTCGGCGACTCCCAGCGACAGCGCACCGAACAACTTCGGAGTCTTCTCCTCGTAGAAGGTGTCGAGTTCGCGGATGTCGAAACCCGCACCGCGGATGAGGTCGGGAATCCGTCGTGTCAGGTGGCAACCACCGGCGATCCGCTTCTGGATCGGTTCGAGCCGGTGCTGCCACCGTCGGACGCTCTCGTCCGGGGCGAGCCCGTGTTCGACGAAGTGCAGCGTGCCCCCGGGCGTGAGGACACGCCGTACCTCGCGCAGGGCCGCGTCGGCATCGGGGATGGTGCACAGGGTCCAGGTCGTCAGTGCGCTGTCGAAGGTGTTGTCCTCGAACGGAAGCGATTGCCCGTCGAGACCGGATCGTTCGATGTGGACGGGTGAGTCCTCGATGCGTGATCGGGCGAGTTTCCATCCGAGATCGGCGGGTTCGACGGCGCTGACCGATTCGATCGAAGTGGGGTAGTACGGAACGTTCAGGCCCGAACCGAATCCGATCTCGAGGACGCGGCCGCTCAAGCCTGCGCACACTCGCTTCCGGTTCGCCTCGGTGAACGACGGTGCACAGGCGATGTTCACCAGTCGCGGTACGACGTGATCGTTGTAGAGGCCCATGGCAGTCCTTTCGCCTCGTGGCGTACCGATCTGCTCCGTTCCATGATGGCATCTGCGGCGCCGAACGTAACCCCCGACGCGGACTCAGCGCAGCCCGTCGCCGGGTCACTCCACTTCGGCGAGTCCGTACTCGGGTCGCCCGGCCGGGCGGTACACGGTGATGACGATGCCGGACGGAGTAGTGCGCGAGTCGACGAGATCCAACTTCGTGTCGCGACCCCCGATCGGGAACAGTCGCCGCCCCTGACCGAGGACCACAGGGAACGTGATGAGGCGGTACTCGTCCACCAGATCGTGCTCGAAGAGGGTGTGGACGAGCCCGATGCTGCCGTGGACCTGCAGTTCCCGTCCCGGCTGCTTTTTCAGTTCCGCGACCGCGTTGGGCACGTCGCCGTCGAGGACGGTCGTGTTCTGCCACTTCGGGTCGGTGAGCGTCGTGGAGGCGACGTACTTCGGGAGGGTGTCGAGTGCACGGGCGACCGGGTCGTCGGGGTCGGTCGAGTTCGGCCACGACGCAGCGAAGACGTCGTAGGTGTTCCGGCCCAGCAGGAACGCATCGACCTTCGAGAACACCTCGTCGATGAACGTGCCGGTGTCCTCGTCGAACAGGGGCACCACCCAACCACCGCGTTCGAAACCGTCGCTGCGGTCCTCGTCGGGACCGCCGGGCCCCTGGGCCACACCGTCGGCCGATACGAAGGTCGTCACCGTGAGCTTCATCGTCGTCCCCTTTCGAAGGTCGTCGCCGAGTACAGACACGGGAAGCGCGGAGAACTCATCGCTTGCATCCCTCCGGCACGGAAGGTATCTCTGGACGCAGCGTCGCGTGCCGATGACGGACTGCGTCAGGCATGGAGGCGCGGGACCACAAGGAGTTCTCCTTGAGTATTGCGTTCAACCACACCATCGTCGCGGCCGACGACAAGCAGCATTCGGCCTACTTCCTCACCACCCTGTTCGGGCTGCCCGACCCGGTGCCCGCCGGGCACTTCCTCGCCGTCGAACTCGGCAACGGTGTCACCCTCGATTTCGCCGAACCGCCACCGGACGTGGAGTATCCGCCGCAGCACTATGCATTCCTGGTGTCGGAGGAGGAATTCGACGAGATCTACGCCCGGATCCTCGAGCAGAAGATCGAACACTGGGCCGATCCTCGGCAGTCGGCACCCGGTATCAACAGAAACGACGGGGGTCGAGGAACCTACTTCCTCGACCCCGCCGGTCACTTCATGGAGATCATCACGCGCCCTTACGGTTGGCGCCCCTGAACCGTCTCGGCCGCAGCGCGTCGCCGTGCCAGCACCGTGCAGGTACCGGCGATCGCTGCGGTCAGCGCGCCGGTCGCGAGCAGCTGTGTACGAGCGGCGGGGTCGAACAGGGCGAGCACCGCGATACCGGCGAGCAGACCGAGCGTCGCGTACGACAGGTACGGGAAGCCCCACATCTTCAGCGGCAGTGCGTCCTCGCTGCCGTTGCGGCGTGCGCGACGACGGAGCACGATGTGCGAGACCGCGACGAACGTCCACAGCACCAGGATCGTGGAGCCGACGGCGTTGAGCAGCAGCGGCAGCACCCGGTCGGGGTAGAGGTAGTTCAGTCCGACCGTGACGAAGCCGAACGCCACCGAGGCGAGCACCGCATTGCGGGGAACGCCGTTGGACGACAGTCGCCCGAAGACGGGATGCGCCGATCCGCGGTGCGACAGCGAGAAGATCATCCGGGAAGCGCTGAACAGCATCGCGTTGAGCGAGGAGAGCAGTGCGACCACGACGATCACGGTCATCACCGCGGCGGCACCCGGGACGGCCCCGGCCTCCAGCACGGCGACGAACGGACCGGTCGCGAGATCTTCGGAGGTCCACGGCAGGATCGTCACCATCACGAGCACCGACCCGATGTAGAACACGAGGATGCGCCACACCAGGGTGCGTACCGCGCGGCCCACGTTGCGACGGGGATCGGCGGTCTCCGCGGCGGCGATCGCGATGATCTCGGTGCCACCGAACGCGAACACCACGATGAGCAGGCCGGCGGCGATACCGGCGATACCGGTGGGAGCGAACCCGCCGTGTGCCGTGAGATTCGCGAAGCCGGTCGTCTCGAAGGTGGGCATCCACCCGGCGATCATCGCGACACCGATCACCAGGAACCCGAGGATCGCGACGATCTTGATTGCGGCGAACCAGAATTCGACCTCACCGAAGCGGCGCACGCCGACGAGGTTCACGCCCGTCAGCACGACCATGTAGAACAGCGCGGACGCCCACTGCGGGATGCCGGGCAGTGCCACCGCGGTGATCGCGGCGGCACCGGTGGCCTCCGCGGCGATCACGATGATCACCTGCACCCAGTACAGCCAGCCGATTGTGCGCCCCGCGACGGGACCGAGCGCGTTCTCGGTGTGCTCGGAGAACGCACCGCTGGCGGGGTTGGCCGCGGCCATCTCGCCCATCATGCGCATCACGAACACGACGAGAACGGCCGCCACCAGGAACGAGATCAGGATCGCCGGGCCGGCGACCGCGATACCCGCCCCCGACCCGACGAACAGGCCGGCCCCGATGGCGCCGCCGAGGCTCATCATGACGAGCTGGCGGGGCCGCATGGCGCGATGCAGGCCCGCGATGCTCTGAGCACCCGTCGTGGTCCCTGCGGGGCCCTGGGCGCCGGTCGTCGTCGCCGTAGCCAGGGTGTCAGTCATCGATGCGCTCCCCGGCCGGGACCAGCTGATCGAGTGCGATCTCGAAGGCCGTCGCGGCGAGTCCGGTGAGCTCGGTCGAGCGGTCGTGGCACCGGCGCAGGGCCGTCTCGATGGTGGTGGACACATCGCCGAAGATCGCGGCGTCGGAGACCTCCACGTCGCCTTCCATGAGCTGGGCGAAGGCCCGGGCCATTCCGCAGTTGGCGATGAAGTCGGGAATCACGGCGACGGACTTGTCGGCGTGCTCGTAGGTAGGGCCGTAGAAGATCTCGTCGTCGGCGAACGGGACGTTGGCGCCGGAGGCGATCGTCTCGAGCCCTGCAGCGACCATGCGGTCGACCTGTTCGCGGGTGACGAGCCGGCTTGCGGCGCACGGCAGGAAGATCTCGGCTCCGAGATCCCAGATGCGGGCGTTCACCTCGTCGAAGGGGAGCATCCGGTCGCTGCGCAGGGCGTTGCCGTCGCGCTCGAGCAGCAGGGTGCGGATCTCGTCGAAGGAGAGTCCTTCGGGTTCGAGGATGCCGCCGTCGCGGTCGATGATGCCCACGATCGACGCGCCGGCCTGAGCGAGATAGTAGGCAGCGGCGGCGCCGACATTGCCCCAGCCCTGCACCACCACGCGCTTGCCCGCGAGGTCGCTGCCCCGGTAGACGAGCTGATGGTGACGGACCGACTCGGCCACACCGTAGCCGGTGATCAGATCGGCGACAGTGTATTTCGTGCTGGTGGCGGGAGTGAACCGCGCGTCCTCGACGACCTTCGCGACGCCGAGCCGCAGCTGGCCCACCCGTTGGATGCGCTGGCGCTCGTCCTTGCCGAAGTGACCGTTGACGACACCTTCCTGCGGGTGCCACAGGCCGTTGGCCTCGGTGAGCGGAACGACCTCGTTCATCTCGTCGACGTTGAGGTCGCCACCGGTGCCGTAGTAGGCCCGCAGCAGGGGAGTGACTGCCGCGAACCAGCGGCGCAGCACGCCCTCCTTGCGGGGGTCGGACGGATCGAAATCGATACCGGACTTGGCACCACCGATTGCGGGTCCGGAGACGGTGAACTTGATCTCCATGGTCTTCGCCAGCGACTCCACCTCGCGCCGGTCGAGGCCGCGGCGCATGCGGGTGCCGCCACCGGCCGCACCGCCCCGCAGCGAGTTGATGACGACCCAGCCCCGGGCGGTGGTCTCGGTGTCGTGCCACTCGAAGACGATCTCAGGGGCTTTTTCTTCGAATCGGGTCAGCAGGTTCTTCATGGCGAACGACTGTGACGGCAGTAACAAATCCTGCGCAACTGTGGCTCGGTCAACTGTGCAGCGTGCGGAGGGTCCGGACGCCTGAAGCACTTTTTTCTGTGCAATCCGGCTAGCCGGAACGAGATTGTGGCGGTGATCGGCTCACCGCCGGTAGGCCGGTGCTTTCGCGGATCGTTCGGGCTGGAGGGTGCGGAGCAGCGGCATCGCCCGGTAGTGCACGACCTCCGAGAGCACCATGACGCTCGTCGACCGCGCGACGATCGATGAGCGGTTCAGTTCGATGAGGGTTTGCTGGAGACCGAGATGCGATTCGGCCCCGATGCGGCACAGAACGTCGCCCGCGCCGGTGGTGGCGAACGCTTCGAGCACTCCCGGGATGCGTTCGAGGACCTCGGTGACGTCTTCGAGAGCGCCCTGCACGATCTCCATCGTCACGAATGCCTGCACGTCGAAACCTGCTGCGGCGAGGTTGATCCGAGGTTCGTAGCCGGCGATCACCCCGGTGTCCTCGAGGCGTCGCAGGCGTGCCGAGACGGTGGCGCGCGCGACCTTCAGGCGACGGGACAGCTCGAGCGCGCCGACCTTCGGGTCGGCATGCAGGGCCTCGAGGAGAGCGAAATCCAATTCGTCCAGCTGTACGGGCTCGCGCATTGCGCTTCCTTCCCCTCGAGCGCCGAAAACTAGCCTGATTGTATAGGTGAGCACAAGGATTCCGACGAATTCGAGTCAGTCGGACCAGTTGTCGAAGGCGACGTTGCGTCCCACCACCGGGTGGGTTTCTCCTGGTGACACACGACACAACGACTGTGCCGCAGTGAGCGGCAGGAGGTTGCAGCCATGACTCTGGAATACACCCTGACCGACAGCGAACGCCTCGCTCAGCTCGACGCCGAGGAGCTCCGGCGCCTCGTCGGTCTCGTGGAGTACGACAGTGAGCGGGATCCGTTCCCGGTGAGCGGCTGGGACGCTGTGGTGTGGGTGGTCGGCAACGCTACGCAGACGGCGCACTACTTCCAGTCGGCCTACGGTATGGAACTCGTCGCCTATTCCGGACCCACCACCGGCAACCGCGACCATCACGCCTACGTACTGCGCAGCGGCGCCGTGCGATTCGTGATCAAGGGTGCGGTGGATCCGGACAGCCCGCTGATCGAGCACCATCGCCTCCACGGTGACGGCGTGGTCGACATCGCGCTCCAGGTCCCGGATGTCGACAAGTGCATCGAGCACGCCCGGCGCCAGGGGGCGGCCGTCCTCGAGGAGCCCTACGAGATCAGTGACGAGAACGGCACGGTCCGCATCGGCGCCATCGCGACGTACGGCGACACCCGGCACACGCTCGTCGACCGGTCGCGCTACAACGGTCCGTATCTGCCCGGCTACGTCGAGCGCACCTCGACCTACCGCAAGCGTCAGGGTGCGCCCAAGTGGATCTTCCAGGCGCTCGATCACGTCGTCGGCAACGTCGAACTCGGGCACATGGACGAGTGGGTCGACTTCTACAACCGCGTCATGGGTTTCACGAACATGGCGGAGTTCGTCGGCGACGACATCGCGACCGATTACTCGGCGCTCATGAGCAAGGTGGTGTGCAACGGCAACCACCGCGTGAAGTTCCCGCTCAACGAGCCCGCCATCGCGAAGAAGCGTTCGCAGATCGACGAGTATCTCGATTTCTACCGCGGACCGGGCGCACAGCATCTCGCCTTGGCCACCAACGACATCCTCACCGCGGTCGATTCGCTGCGCGAGGAGGGCGTGGAGTTCCTCGCGACTCCCGATGCGTACTACGACGATCCGGAGCTGCGCGCTCGTATCGGTGAGGTCCGGGTGCCGATCGAGGAGCTGAAGAAGCGGGGCATCCTGGTGGACCGCGACGAGGACGGCTACCTGCTGCAGATCTTCACCAAGCCCGTCGGCGACCGTCCGACCGTGTTCTTCGAGCTGATCGAGCGGCACGGTTCGCTCGGTTTCGGCAAGGGCAACTTCAAGGCGCTGTTCGAGGCGATCGAGCGGGAGCAGGCCGCGCGCGGCAACTTCTGAGTCCGGTCCTAGATCAGCCGACCGAGCCGCGTGCGCAACGCGTGCTCGGTCTGCCGGATCGCCGTTCCCACAATCGGTTCGATGAGCATGCCGAGTGTGCGGCCGGCGATCCCGCCGGGCAGCCGGTAGCCGAAGTCGACGTCGAGCCGCGTCGCGTCGCCGAGGTCCGTGAAGGTCCACGACGATGCGGCGCGGAATCCGGCGATCGAGTCGAGGACGATCGTGCGGTTGCGTTCCCATTCGACGACTTCCACACGCGAGTCGAGATCCTTGGGGCCGATCCGCATGGTCGAGTCGTAGACGGCGCCGAGACCGGAGACCTGTCCGCCCACGGGCTGGAAACGGGCTACTCCGAACATCCAGTCGGGAACGTTCCGGTAGTCGTCGACGTAGGAGAACGCGAGGTCGATGGGGATGTCTGCGACGGCGCTGTGGCGGACGTGAATCATGGCGGTAGCCCTTTACGAGAAGTTTTCTGTTACCGAATGTAGCGGTTAACTGCGCACTCCGGAAGGGGTTCGCACCCCGTTGCCCCCCTGTTCGATAAGTGTTTGAATTTCGTGACGCACGTCACATGCACTTTCGGCTCAGGAGGCTCGGGTGAAGACGAAGGCAGCAATCATCAAAGGAATCGACCGCCCGTGGGAGATCGAGGAGATCGATCTCGGCGATCCCGTAGCAGGTGAGGTGCAGATCCGTCTCGCGGCTTCGGGTCTGTGCCATTCCGACGAGCACTTGCGCTCGGGCGCGACACCACTTCCCTTCTTCCCGGTCCTCGGCGGTCACGAAGGGGCGGGTGTGGTCACCAAGGTGGGGCCGGGAGTGAGCGGTCTCGAGGAGGGCGACCACGTCGTCCTCGCGTTCATTCCGGCCTGCGGGCGCTGCCGGTCCTGCGCGAAGGGTCTGCAGAACATCTGCGACGAGGGCGCCGGCCTGCTCACCGGTCAGGCCATCTCCGACAAGGCCTACCGCGCGACCCTGAACGGCGACCCGGTGCTGCAGATGTGCCTGCTCGGCACGTTCGCGCCGTACGTCACCGTCAACGAGGCGTCGGTCATCAAGATCGAGAAGGACATCCCGCTCGAGAAGGCCGCCCTGCTCGGGTGCGGCGTCGCGACCGGCTGGGGTTCGGCCACGGAGATCGGCGGCACCAAGCTCGGCGACACCGTCGTGGTCATCGGTGTCGGCGGTGTCGGCATCAACTCCGTACAGGGTGCGGCGCACGCCGGTGCGCGGTTCGTCGTCGCGATCGACCCCGTCGAATTCAAGCGGCAGAAGGCCAAGGAGTTCGGTGCCACGCACGTCTTCGCATCGATCGAGGAGGCCGCACCGGTGATCGGCGAAATCACCTGGGGGCAGATGGCCGACGTCACCGTCATCACCGTCGGCGAGATCACCGGCGACATCATCGGTCCCGCACTCGGTCTCACGGCCAAGGGCGGGCAGGTCGTCGTCGTGGGCATGGGCCACGCCACCGACTCGCAGGTGACGATGAGCCTGTTCGAGCTGACGCTGCTGCAGAAGCGATTGCAGGGGGCCATCTTCGGTGGCACCGGTCCGCGCTCGCAGATCCCCAGGCTCCTCGAGCTGTACCGCAACGGGCAGCTCGATCTCGACAACCTCGTCACCAAGACCTACAAGCTCGAGGACATCAACGAGGGCTACGCCGACATGCACGCCGGCAAGAACCTCCGCGGTGTCGTCCTCTACGGCGAGGACGATTACTGATCCTGCGAGCGGCTACCGCTCCTGCGAGCGCCGAGGTCGCCGGAGCCGTCCCTTACGGTGTTGACCATGGACACGCGTGAGGATCCGGTTTCCGGCGACGTCGGGTCGTGGCGGCACTACGGCCCGGCCGATCTGCCCAAGCCGCTCGTCGCTGCGCTCGAGGCGTTCGCCGAACGCGGCTACGACGGCACGTCCATCCGGGAGGTCGCGTCGCGCTCCGGTCTGTCGGTGCCGGGGCTGTACCACCACTACCCGTCGAAGCAGGCGCTGCTGGTCTCGCTCACCACCACCGTGCTGCACGACCTGCTCGCCCGTAGCAGGCAGGCGCTCGCCGAGGCCGGGCCCAGCCCGTCCGAGCGATTCGACGCGGTCGTCGAGTCGCTGCTGCGCTTCCACATGTTCCGCCGCGACCAGGCGTTCGTGGCGTCGACGGAGATGCGCAGCATGGAACCCCAGGCCCGCCGGGCCTTCGTCGCGCTGCGCGACGAGCAGCAGCGCATCATCGACGAGATCGTCGAGGCCGGCGTTGCCGACGGCACCTTCTCCACGTCCTTCCCGAAGGACGCCAGTCGCGCGGTGACGACGATGTGCGTCGCGGTGGCCGGCTGGTACCGGCCCGACGGCTCGTTGTCTCCCGACGAGATAGTGCGCCGATACCTGCAGGTCGCGCGGAATGCGGTCGGGGCGGCGTAGCCGAGCACCCCCTGGGCTTGACCCGATCGTGAGGGTATGTCACGGTGAACTTCACCGAGCGATCGATCGGTCGGTACGGAAGGAGCTCAGTATGGCGGTCGACCTGTCCTACTCGGACCACGTCCGGGACCTCATCGCACGGACCGAGCAGTTCGTCCGCGACGAAGTGCTTCCCGTCGAGGACACCCACGGTGGCGACATCACCGCTGCCGGCGGCGACGTGATCCGGGCGGATCTGCAGAAGGCCGCCAAGGCTGCCGGTGTCTTCGCTCCGCACGCGCCCGTCGAATACGGTGGCCACGGCCTGAACATGTCCGACCGCGCCCCGGTCTTCGAGGCCGCGGGATACTCGCTCTTCGGCCCCACCGCGCTCAACATCGCTGCCCCCGACGAGGGCAACGTGCACATGCTCGCGCACATCGCGAGCGACGAGCAGAAACAGCAGTTCCTCGCACCGCTGGCCGCCGGCGACGTGCGCTCGGCCTTCGCAATGACCGAACCGGCCCCCGGTGCCGGTGCCGATCCGAACGCGTTGAACACGCGCGCCGAGAAGGTGCCCGGCGGATGGAAGATCAACGGCCGCAAGCACTTCATCACCGGTGCCGACGGTGCCGGATTCTTCATCGTCATGGCCCGCACGTCCGGTGAGCCCGGGCAGCGCGGCGGCGCCACGATGTTCCTCGCCCCCGCCGACACCGCAGGTCTGAAGATCGGCCGCCATATCGACACCCTCGACCGCTCCATGATCGGCGGTCACTGCGAGGTCGATTTCGAGGATCTGTTCGTCCCCGACTCGGCGGTGCTCGGCGAGGTCGACCAAGGCTTCGCCTACGCGCAGGTGCGTCTCGGACCTGCCCGCATGACGCACGTGATGCGCTGGCTCGGTGCCGCCCGCCGCGGTCACGACACCGCCGTCCGCTATGTCGCCGAACGCGAAGGATTCGGTTCCCGCCTCGGCGATCTCGGCATGATCCAGAAGATGATCGCCGACAACGAAATCGACATCGCGGCGACCCGGGCGCTGCTCGTGCAGGCGTGCTGGGAACTCGACCAGGGTTCCCACGCCGCGAATGCCACGTCGATCGCCAAGACCTTCGCCGCCGAAGCGATCTTCCGCATCGTCGACCGGTCCGCTCAGATGTGCGGCGGTCTCGGTGTCTCCGAAGATCTTCCGATCGCACGCCTCACCCGTGAGGTCCGGCCGTTCCGCGTGTACGACGGCCCGTCGGAGGTGCACCGCTGGGCCATCGCCAAACGCGCCGTCGGTGCCGTCCGCAAGGCAGCCCGCGAGGCCGCGAAATGACCGCGGTACACGAAGGACTCGATCTCGCTGCGCTCGAACGGTTCCTGACCGACTCCGGCGTCGCCGTCGACGGTGAACTGCGCGCCGAGCTGATCGCGGGCGGCAAGTCCAACCTCACCTACGGCATCCTCGACGACACCTCACACTGGGTGCTGCGACGTCCGCCCACCGCAGGTCTGACGCCGTCGGCGCATGACGTCGCCCGCGAATTCCGCATCACCTCGGCACTGAAGAACACCGGTGTGCCGGTCGCACCCACCGTCGTCCAGTGCGAGGACGCGTCCGTGATGGGTGCGCCGTTCACGCTCGTCGACTTCGTCGAGGGACGTGTGGTGCGCAGCAAGGCCGACCTCGACGCGCTCGGTGACGACGAGGTCGACCGCTGTGTCGGTGAACTCGTGCGTATCCTCGCCGAACTGCACAACGTCGACTTCGAAGCCGTCGGTCTCGGGGGACTGGGCCGACCGGACGGTTACGTGACCCGTCAGGTGAAGCTGTGGGCGAGCCAGTGGGGTCGCGTCAAGACCCGCGAGCTGCCCGACCTCGAACGGTTGCACGCCGCACTCGCCGAATCGATTCCGGAGTCACCCGCTCCCACGATCGTCCACGGCGACTACCGCATCGACAACACCATCCTGGATGCGAGCGACACGGGACGTGTCGTCGCCGTGGTGGACTGGGAACTGTCCACCCTCGGCGACCCGCTCACCGACCTCGCGATGATGTGCGTCTACCGGCATCCTGCCCTCGACGACGTGCTCGGCTTCCCGGCCGCATGGTCGAGCGATCGCCTCCCCGGAACGGACCATCTGGTGCAGCGGTATGCCACCGCGTCGGGTCGCGACATCGCCCACTGGAACTTCTACCTGAGCCTGGCCTACCTCAAGCTCGCCGTCATCGCGGAGGGCATCCACCACCGGTGGCGTGCCGGAGCGACCGTCGGCGACGGCTTCGACCGCGCCGGGGAAGCCGTGCCGGACCTGGTGGCAGCAGGACTCGCAGCACTGAAGGGAGCCCACGCGTGAGCAGCGCGCTCGTGACCGGAGCATCGAGGGGAATCGGCCTCGGTATCGCAACCCGTCTCGCCGAACGCGGCTACGCACTGACGATCAGCGCTCGCGGGGCGGAACGCCTCGAGAGCGTCGCCGAGCGTCTGCGGGAGGTGGGTGCCAAGGAAGTACGCGCTGTCGCAGCCGATCTCGCTGATCCGGAAGCCACCGCCCGTGTCGTGGAGACGCATCGCGAGGCGTTCGGTTCGATGAAGGCGCTGATCCTCAATGCCGGTGTCGGCACGGCAGGTCCGATCGCCGAGTTCCCGGCCCGCCGGTTCGACAAGACGGTCGCCGTGAACCTCAACGCTCCGTTCGCGCTCATCCAGGCGTCACTGCCGTTGCTGCGCGCCGAGGCGGAGAACAATCCGACCCGCGGATCGAAGATCGTTGCACTCTCGTCGATCACGGGTGTCTACGCCGAGGCCGGTCTCGCCGCCTACGGTGCGACGAAGGCCGCGCTGATCTCACTGGTGGAGACGCTCAACGCCGAGGAATCCGGCAACGGCATCTCGGCGTCGGCGCTGGCACCCGCCTACGTCGACACCGACATGTCCGACTGGGTCAAGGACAAGATCCCGGCCGAGTCCATGATCGAGGTGAACGACGTCGTCGAGATCGTCGACGCGCTGCTCGAGCTGTCGTCGCGGGCCGTCGTGCCCAAGCTCGTGCTCAGCCGCGCCGGCGCAGGTCTCTACACCGCTTGACCCTCTACGCGGCCTGACGGTCGGGGGCGGTCGACCGCAGTCGCAGGTCGACCGGCTGCCCGTCGGACGGGAACGGCAGCGACGTGAAGGGCCGGGTCTCACTCATCGAGTCCGCCGGCTTCGAACCCCCGCGCACCCACAGGCGAGCGTCGCTACGGAGTTTCGCCCAGATGGTCGCCGACGAAGCGACCCGCATGTTCGGCGACCGGACGTGGCCGCCCGAACGCGGTGCGGTCGATCGTCGCCGACCGCGGTGCGGTGCGGTCGATCGTCGCCGACCGCGGTGCGGTGCGGTCGATCGTCGCCGACCGCGGTGCGGTGCGGTCAATCGTCACCGTTGGTCTCCTTCTCCTCCCCGCGTCGGCGCAGGAAGTTGAAGCCGGGGACGCCGACGATGGCTTGGCGGACATCCTTCGCGACGAGAAGCAGTTCGTGGATCTCGGGTGAGACGGTGTCGAGTGTGGCCATGATCGGCAGCACGGCATCCACCCGCTCGGTGATCTCGGGGAGCCGGTCGATGAGCCTGATCGCGGCGTGCAACTCCACCGCCGAGAACTCCTCGACGAACTGGGTGGCCAGCGGCGCCGCCCGATCGGCGAGAGGACGGTAGGTCTCGAGTAGCTCCGCGGCGGCATCGGAGCTGCGACCTGCGGATTCGACGACAACTCGCGCATCCGACGCCACGGTCGTCGCGTCGCGTACGACCCCGCCCGTGGAGTCGATGATCTCCGTTGCGCGTGTGACCGCGTCGGCGGCCTCCTCCACCACACCGATGGTCGAGGCGATCACCTGCGTCGCCTGTGCGACAGCCACCGATGCTCCCTCGACGATGTCGGTGGCGTCGGTGACCACGCTGTCGATGCGGCGGATCAACGACTCGACGGAGCCGATGAGTGATTCGGCATCGTCGAGCAGGCCTTCCACCCGTGCCGGGATCGAGAGCGCGAACTCGGCGGTCTCGCGTGTGCGTCCGAGCACGGTCCGGGTGACGTCGACGAGGGAACCGGCGACCGAGAGTCCGAGCGCGGGCACAGGCAGCGAGATCATGTCGCCATAGTGCAGTACGACCGGTCGTCGTGATCACGGACCTCACATTTTCGGCGTCCCGTTCGTCTACCCGGTACAGAGCACACACCGAATGGAAGGATCGAAGCCGTGACCGCATTGCGCACCCACACCGTGATCGACTCACCGATCGGCGAGCTGACGTTGGTGAACACAGACGGCGTCCTGAGCGGCGTGTACATGGCCGAGCATCGCCCCGCGCCCGATCGCACCGGCTTCGGCGAGCAGGCGGCCGATGGTTTCGACGAGGCGATCGCCCAGTTCGTGGAGTACTTCGCGGGTCGTCGCACCCGGTTCACCGTCCCGATCGCTCCCGTCGGAACCCCCTTCCAGCACGAGGTGTGGGAGTCGCTGAAGACGATCGAGTACGGCACCACACGCACCTACTCGGAGATCGCACTCGCCCTCGGCCGGCCCACTGCGGTACGGGCGGTGGCCGCGGCCAATGCCCGCAACCCCCTCTGCATCATCGTCCCGTGCCATCGCGTCATCGGCAGCGGCGGCAAGCTCACGGGCTATGCCGGCGGCATCGAGCGCAAACGGTTCCTGCTCGACCAGGAAGCGCAGGTGCTGTGTTCCGGCGATGCCGGAGTCCCCGGCGACACCCATGTCTCTGCCTGATCACATAGTGCGGACGAGCCTCCCGCCGTTCGAGGAGGTGGTCATCCGCCACGGCGCGACGGTTCTCCGGGTCTGCCGCGCACTGCTCGGATCCGTCGACGCCGACGACGCCTGGTCGGAGACCTTCCTCGCGGCATTGCGCGCGTATCCCGAACTTCCGCCGGGCAGCAATGTCGAAGCGTGGCTGGTGACCATCGCGCACCGGAAGGCCGTCGACATCCACCGCGTGCGCGGGCGAACCCCGGTACCCACCGAGAACCTGCCCGAACCCACGTCGACCACGGGGAATCCCGGTGAGGGCGACGACGAGCTGTGGACCGCGGTTGCAGAGCTTCCCTTCACGCAACGGGCGGCGTTGGTCTACCACTACGTCGGCGGCCTGCCCTACGCCGAGATCGGCACGATCCTCGGCAACAGCCCGGCTGCGGCGCGTCGCGCGGCAGCCGACGGGCGGACGGCGCTGCGTCGTCGGATCGAATACGGAACAGGATGTCGCTCATGAACTTTCCACAACCCTCGGTCGGCCCGACCGACCTCGCGTGGTTGCGGGAGAAGCTCGTACTCGACGCCGGGGCAGCCGGACTGCTCGATGTCGCGTTCCGCGTCGTCGACACCCCCGTCGGTCCGCTCCTGCTGGCCACCACCACCGTCGGACTGGTGCGGGTCGCCTACGTCGCCGACGGATCCGACGCCGTGCTCGACGAACTTTCCCGCCGGATCAGTCCGCGCGTCCTCGACGCACCGCTGCGACTCGACCCCGTCGTCCGGCAACTCGACGAATACTTCGCCGGTACCCGGACACATTTCGACCTCCCGCTCGATCTACGCCTCGCCGACGGATTCCGCCGCGAGGTGATCACGCGACTACCCGACATCGAATACGGGCACACGGCGAGCTACGCGGAGATCGCGGCCGCTGCCGGCAGCCCTCGGGCGGTGCGGGCGGTCGGTACGGCGTGCGCGAAGAACCCACTGCCCGTGGTGGTGCCGTGCCATCGGGTGGTACGCAGCGACGGCAGTATGGGGCAGTACGTCGGGGGAGTCGACGCGAAGAAGGCACTGCTGCAACTCGAGTCGGTGGCATGACCACAACCTTTCGCATCCCGGTGGCGGAACCCGTTGCGGTGGGGCCGATGCTGGCGTCGCTGCGAAACCACACCGTCCCCGGCTACGAACAGCACGACAGCGCGACCGGTACCCACCACCGTGCGCTCCGCACGAACGGCGGTACCGCACACGTCACCGTCCGCCTCGGAGACCTGGCGACATCCGCGCTCGGAAAGGGTGGAGATGCCCGGCATCTCGAGATTCTCGTCGAGACTGCCGGTCGCGCGGATGCCGCCGACGTCGGCGACACGATACGGACGTGGCTCGATCTCGGGGTCGACCCGTCCGTCGTGGATGCGGCGTTCGTGTCCGATCCCGTGCTCGGGCCTCTCGTCCGAACCCATCCCGGTCTGCGCGTGGTCGGTACCACCGACTGGTTCGCCACCGCCGTGGCGACCGTGCTCGGGCAGCAGGTGAGTGTTGCCGCGGCCTGCACATTCGCGGGGCGTCTCGTCGCGGCGTTCGGCGACGACGCACCGGGCGGATTACGGTGCTTTCCCGCGCCGCACCGACTCGCGGGCGTCGAGCAGAGCGAACTGCGTGCCGTTATCGGCACAACGCGGTCCCGTGCCCGCACCGTCTCCGAACTGGCCCGAGCCGTGGCCGACGGAGTGGGTCCGGAGCAGCCGTCGTTCACCGAAGATCTCCTCGCGCTCCCCGGTATCGGTCCGTGGACCGTCGACTATCTGGCCCTGCGGCTCGGCGACCGCGATGCTTGTCCGTCCGGCGATCTCGTTCTCCGGCGCGCTCTGCAGGTGACGAGCGCGCGCGAAGCCGCTGAGCGGGCCGAGCAGTGGAGGCCGTGGCGGGCCTATGCCGTCACCCATCTGTGGACACACGCCACCTACTCGCCGCCGGAATCCTCGGCATAGACGGCGCGCACCGCGGTATCCATCGGGAAGCGAACCTGCGTGTCGCCGAACATCAATCGCGTCGCCACCTCAACGGAGGCCGTGACGTGCGACCGCGCGAGCTCCGGATTGCCGGTGTGCACCACGACTTCGTCGTGCTGGAAGAACACGAGATCGCCGGCGGTCGGGTCGGGATCGGTGGTCAGTCGCCGGCGCAGCTCGGCGAGCACGCACAATGCCCACTCGGCTGCGGTGGCCTGCACGACGAAGTTCCGTGTGAAGCGCCCGCGCGCGTGCGCATCGCCGTGCGAGTGGAACCCCTCCGGGGCGGGTGGGCACGCGCGGCCCAGCCACGAATGCGCCACCTCGCCACGCTCGCCCGCGCGCGCCGCACGTTCGACGAAGTCGACGGCGGTGGGGAAACTGCGACGCAGCACCGCGAGCAGGGCGCGCGCGTCGCCGGAGGTGGCCCCGTACAACACGCCGAGCACCGCGACCTTCGCCTTCGCGCGGTCGCCGCCGAAGGACGCCGCTGCGACGGGGGCGTACAGATCGTCCGAACCGGCAGCTGCCACCATGCGCCGGTCACCCGACATCGCCGCCAGGATGCGTGGCTCGAGCTGGCCTGCGTCGGCGATGACGAACGACCGTCCGGGATCGGCGACCACGCTCGACCGCAACGCCTTGGGGATCTGCAGAGCACCGCCGCCCCGACTCGCCCACCGGCCCGAGACGACGGCGCCGGGAACGTACACCGGGCGGAACCGGTCGTCGCGTACCCAGGTGTCGAGCCAGTGCCAGCCGTTCGTGCTGTACAACTTCGACAGCTCGCGGTGCCGCAGCAACAGCGGCACCACAGGATGGTCGATCCGCTGCAACACGTGCTTGCGGGTCGACTCGACCGTGATGCCTTCGCGACGGAACGCCTCGAGCACCTCGCTGTGCGAGGCGGGATTCACGGCACGACCGAAGACGGCGCTGATCTCCTCGACGACTTCGGCGATGCGGCTCGGCAGGTCGTAACCGGTCGGGCGTGGCCCGAGAGTGTCCTCGAGCAGACGACGATGCGCCCGCGCCGAGAACGGCAACCCGTCGAAACTCATCTCGGCCGCTGCGAGCGTGCCGGCCGATTCGGCGGCGGTGAGCAGTTCCAGGCGGGCATCGCCGGAGATGCGCCGACGCTGATCGGCGACCTGTTCGACGACTGCTTCGACGTCGATCGCGGGTGCGGCATCGAAGAGGCCGGGTCGCTCGTCGATCGGCTCCTCCGAGGCAGGTGGGGGCAGACCTTCCCGTACGGCGAGGATGACGCCGGTGGTGGCGAGGTCGTGGCATCGCTGCACCCGGACTCCGGCGCGAAGAAGCTCGGGATAGACGGTTGCCGTCGAGGTCCACACCCAGCGCGGTCGAGATTCGGCTTCGATCGTTGCGACCGCTGCTGCGAACTCGGGATACTCACGTATCGGTCCGAGTGGCGCACCCGATGCGTCGACCTCGACGATGCTTGCACCGCGACGGCCCCGGCCGTCCGCAGGATGAGGAACAACGACCGTGCGCATCCATACAGTGTGCTCCATCACGGCGACAGCTTTCGGCGCGCCGTACCCCACGATTCACCCTCGAATTCACCCGTACCGAGGGCGATCCCCGAGAGAACCGGCACTACCGTGATAGTGGAGGGGCTCCGCCGCTACCCCCGACGCGCGGCGGGGTCCCCCATTTCGTCGACGGGCCCGTCGTTGTCGTCCGAACGCTCGCTGCCGCCGGAAGATTCGCCCGTGTCGTCGCGATCGTCCTGCCCACGTTCATCGACGGTGTCGTCCGAATGGACCGGATCGCCCACGATCGCCGAATCCTGATCGCGTTGTCGGGACGGCCGCCAGGGCAGTCGCACCGGTGCGTCCGGTGCCCGGTGGAATCCGACGCGGTCGTAGATCCACGTCACGGCGGCGCCGACGACGAGTCCGAACACGAGTCCGACGATCGTCATGGTCGCACCGTGGCCGAGCCCGGCGCCGGCGCGTCCGTCGAAGTAGAGGATGGCGCGCACCGCGAGATAGATCTGGTGCATCGGCTCGAAGGTCGACAGCCACTCGAACAATCGCGGCGTGGCCTCGATCGGGATGGTGCCACCGGACGAAGGAAGTCCGAGCACGATGAAGACGATCAGGTTCACCAGCAGGCCCGCCGCGCCGAAGATCGACATCACGGCGAGCGAGGTGATGCCCACCGCCGAGATCGCGAGTGCCCCGTACTCCCACAACAGCAACGCGCGTGGTGCCGGCATACCGAGTCCGGTGGCGATCCACACGTACAACGCCGAGACGATCAACGACATGATCACCGTGATGCCCCACTTCAGTGCCAGCACCTGCAGGCGCGACATCCGGGTGGTCTCCCGTGCGATGTAGAGGGGGCCGTATTCGGTGGGTACGAAGCCGAGCTTGGTGTCGACGACCGCGTTGATGATCGTGGCACCGGTGAAGCCGGCCAGGATCAGCAGCAATGTGTAGAAGAAGGCGGACAGACCCGCGCCCGTCCCACCCGGCAGCGGTTTGTGCTCGACGGTGAGCGCATCGATCGGTTGGGCCAGCGTCAGGCTACCGGCTCCGGAGAGCTGCAGGTCGGGGGCGGTGTCGGCGAGGGTGGCGGTGACCGTCTCGGTCAGCTGTTCACCCACAGAGTCGTTCACCTGGGTCAGTGCGCGGTCGCCGATCGTGGTGACGATGCCCGTCGCGAACGCCCCCGTGCGGGGGTTCGTGTACAGGGTGATGATCGGTTTCTCGATGTCGCCGGGGACCACCGAGGCCTGCGCGAGGATCGAGATGCGTTTGGTGAAGTCGCTCGGGATGACGATCGCCCCGTACAGGCTGCCGTCGTCGAGCCCGCGGTCGGCGGCCGAGATGCCCATCTGTTGCAGGTCGATCTCCTCGGGATCGATGCCGTCGAGGATGCCCTCGGTGATCTGGTCGCCGAAGTTCTGTCGTTCGTCCGATCCGGGCAGCACGTCGCCGACGTCCTGGTTGACGATGGCCATCGGGAACTGCCTCAGGTTCTCGCTGGGATCGAGGAGGGCGCCGAGGTAGAAGTACGCCAAGGCACTCATCACCGCCGCGACGACAGCGAAGGGCGCGAGCCAGAAGCGCGCGCTGCGCAGGGTGCTGTGGTGCGGGTCGATGGACGACTGGGTTGGACTCACCTGTCAATTGTGCACACAGGTGTGTGCTGTCGAGGTCGCGAGTGCTCGAGTACACGTGGAACCGGGCTGCGTGATCTGGCACTCCGAAGGTCGTCACCCGTCATCGGTCACCGGAGCAGGTCGCCGAGGGTCGACGCCGCAGAGAGTACGGCCGCCGCGAGGCGAGTTTCGTCGGTGGCGTCGAAGACCGAGACGCCTATCGCCGCCTGAGTACCCCCGGGGCGGCTCGGCACCGCGGCCGAGATTCCGATGGTGGTGGATACGACCTCGCCGGCGGAGACGGCATAGCCCGTCTGCCGCGCCCGGGTCACTTCCGGCCGCTCGTCGGGACGCGGTGGCATGGATCCGAGGATTGCCAGACCGGCGGAGCCGCGGTCCAGCGGATGGACCTGACCCGGACGGAAGGCGATGTGGACATCGGAGCGCCGGGGTTCGATCACCATCATCGCCCGCACCGTGGTGTCGGACTCGCGGACGACGAGGTGGGCCGTGGCCTCGACGCTGTCGGCGAGTTCCTCGAGGATCGGCCGCGCGAGGGTCCGCAGGTCCTGTTCGACCGATTCGGCGAGTGTCACCAGGCCGGTGCCCAGTGAGATGCGCTTGTGGTCGTCGCGGCGGCACAGCCGGTGTGCCTCGAGAGTCCGGACGAGTCGGTGGGCGACCGTGCGGTGTACGTCGAGGCTCTCGGCGATCTCGCTGACGGACAGGCCGTGTGGGTTCCGCGCAAGCAGTTCCAGGATTTCGAGACCGTTGTGGAGCGTCTTGGACATGCCTGCGTCCGGCTCGATCCGCGGTAGGTCCAGATCCCCGGTTTGCGCAGGTACATCCCGCATTTGCGTCATGACCCCCATTACCTCCCTTGACGTCTGTGAACTGTAACACCTAGCATTTCCGTTAATCGCACACTGAGTGCGATTATCGCACACAATCACGGATGGTTTTCGTACGACATGACACGAACCGACTACGTGGACGCGGCGGTTCTCGCTCATATCCACCAGCTCTACGGGCGACAGAGCCACCTCATCGACGAGGGCTCTGCGCGTGAGTGGGCCGAAACGTTCACCGCCGACGGCGAGTTCTGCTCGCCCAGCTACCCCGCCCCCGTGGCAGGTACCGACGATCTCGTGGCCTTCGCCGAGCGCTTCCATGTCGGCGCGCAGGCAGCAGGTGAAGTGCACCGGCACGTCGTCACCGACCTCGCGGCCTACCGCGTCGACGACGACACCCTCCGTGTACGGGCCTATCTGCAGATCGTGGCCACCGTTCGTGGGGGCGAATCCCGACTCGTCCGGTTCACCACCATCGACGACCACGTCGTGCGCACCGGCGGCGAATGGCGCATAGCCCGCCGCGTCGTCTCCCGCGACGACAGCTGATCGTCACACCTCTTTCCACTTCGCTTCATATTCTCGGAGGAATCACCCATGACCGTCGATGCCCAGAACCCGGGCCGTACCGTCACCACCCCGATCGTCGCCCTCTACCCGGAGATGGCAGGCAAAGTTGCCGTCGTCACCGGCGCGGCGCGCGGTATGGGTGCCCAGTTCGCGCGCGGTCTGGCCACGCGCGGCGTGCACGTGGTGGGCGGCGACATCAACGATGTGCAGATGAAGGAGGCCGCAGAGCAGATCGATACCGATCTCGCCGTGGAAGCCCTCGTCGAGACGCCCGGCACGGTGATCGGCGCACGTGTCGACGTGACCGATCCGGCCGACCACGAGGCGCTCGCGCAGGTCGCACTCCAGGAGTTCGGCCGCATCGACTTCTGGATCAACAACGCCGGCATCTTCCCGTTCGCCCTTGCCGAGGAGATCTCGAAGGAGCAGATCGCGGCGACTCTGGACGTCAATGTCGAAGGCGTTCTCTTCGGTTCGCAGGCCGCGGCGCGGCACATGGAGCCCGGTAGCGCGATCGTGAACATGTCGTCGGTCTCGGCGCTGCGCGTGCGCAAGGGCCGCGGTGCCTACTGCGCCTCCAAGGCCGCCGTCGCCCATCTGACCGAATCGTTGGCAGTCGAATTCGGCGACAAGGGGATCCGCGTCAACTCGATCGCGCCGGGATATATCGACACCGAGATGACCCGGTGGGTCCAGGAGGACCCGGCCGCCTTGAAGCACGCGCTCGACGTCGTCCCGCTGCACCGGCTCGGTGCCCCCGAAGAGGTCTTCGGACCGTTGCTGTTCCTGCTCTCCGACAGCGCCCGCTACGTCACCGGACACTCGATTGCCGTCGACGGCGGATCACGTCATGTCTGACCGCGTCGTCGAATCGGTGTCGTACCCCTCGGTCGTACTCGTCACGGGCGCAGCCGGGGGAATGGGTGCCAACCATGCCCGCGTGCTCGCTGCACGGGGAACGCATGTGTGCCTTGCGGATATCCACGACCCGTCCGAGGTCGTCGAACAGATCGAGGCGGCCGGTGGTTCCGCATCGGCACACACGCTCGACGTGTCCGACGCCGCGGCATGGCAGAGAGTCGTCGACGAAATCCGCTCCCAGCGAGGTGAACTCGGCGGACTCGTCAACAACGCCGGCATCTCTCGACGTCTCGAATTCATGGACACCCCGGACGACGTCTGGGAGAAGACCATGCGGATCAACCTGTTCGGCCCGTTCTACGGGATGAAGGCGGTGGCTCCGCTCATGCGCGACAGCGGCGGCGGCTCGATCGTCAACATCTCGTCGATCTCGGGGCAGATCGGCTACTTCTCTCCGGCCTATTCGTCGAGCAAGTGGGGCCTGCGGGGCCTGTCCAAATCCGCGGCGGGGAACTTCGCGCGCTGGGGTATCCGCGTCAATTCGGTTCACCCCGGCCTCGTGGGCACGGCCCTGCTCGGCGGCGCCGACGCGTTCGTCGGTGCCGCATTGAACAGCGTTCCGGCCGGCCGGATGGCCACCGTCGACGAGATCACCGACTCTGTGCTCTTCCTGCTGTCGGACCGTTCGAGCTACATGACCGGCAGCGAAGTGACCGTCGACGGCGGCATGACGTCCAACGGCCTCTATCACCGCATCCTCGCGGAGACAGGAGATCAACTCTCATGAACGACGACATCATCGACGTCGTGGTGATCGGTGGTGGCGGTGCCGGTCTCGCGGCCGCAGTGTCTGCCGCCGAATCCGGGGCGAGTGTGCTGCTGTTCGAATCCGAGACCGAACTGGGCGGGTCGACCCAGCTGTCCGCGGGATTGTTCACCGCGGCAGGGACGAGTGTGCAGCGCGGTCTCGGCATCGAGGACTCCGCCGAGAAGTTCTTCCAGCACTACATGGATCTGAACCATTGGGTCCTCACACCCGGCCTGGTCCGTGCGTTCTGCGAGAACGCGGGCCCGACGCTCGAATGGCTGATCGGTCTCGGCGTGGAGATCCCCGCCCGCGAATCGTCGAACGCGCACATGCCCGGTCTGTGCCAGGCCGGTGTCGAGGACGTCTGGCGCGGGCACGTGCCGAAGGATCAGGGCTACGGACTCGTGCAGACACTCGACCGTGCGCGTCGCACGCACGGTGTGGAAGCCGTGCTCGGTACCCGGGTCCAGAAGCTGCTCGTCGAGGGCGGACGTGTGGTCGGTGTCGTCGCGGACGACATCGAGGTCCGTGCACATGCCGTCGTGGTCGCGTCCGGTGGTTTCGCGCAGAACCGCGACCTGCTGGAGCAGTACTATCCGTATCCGCTCCGAGCAGGGGAGTCGCTGTTCGTCGTGGCCGCGCCGGGTAGCCGCGGTGACCACTTCCGCTTCGGCGAGCAGGTCGATTCGTCGATCGCCGGCACGGACTGGGGACTGACCATGCCCACCGCATACTTCCAGCGTTACCACCATTGGCAGGCCGGCTTCCCGCCCAAGTCGCGGGTGTACGTGAACAAGTCCGGCCGACGGTTCATGGACGAGGATGCGTCGTACGCGGTCTCCGGCGGTCTCATGGATCGTCAGGACGGACCGGTATGGGTGATCTTCGACGAGAAGGCCCGCACCGGGCTGCCGTCGGGCTACACCGACTGGGACGCCGACCGGATCGCAGAGGAAGCCGACGCCGGTCGTACCCTGCGTGCCGACAGCCTTCCCGAACTCGCCGACCTCATCGGCGTACCGGTCGATGCGTTGGTCACCACGATCGATCGTTGGAACACCCAGCTGCCCAACGGGAACGATCCCGACTTCCTGCGGCATCGCACCCTCGCCAACAAGGGATCGACCTCGAACCCCGGCCCCGTCACGGAGGGACCGTTCTACGCGGCACGTATGCTGCCCGCCGAACTGGTCTGCACCCACGCCGGACTCGAGATCAACCCGAACGCGGAAGTTCTCGACACCCTCGGGAACGTCGTACCCGGCCTGTACGCGGCCGGAGAAGCGGGCGCCGGCATCCTCGGCCTCCGCTATGTGGGCGGCGGCAACGCCGTCGCCAATGCAGTGACCATGGGTCGCATCGCCGGCCTCAACGCGGCCCGCTGGGCTGCATCCGGCGCCGCTCCACGCGCCGCACTCGGCGTTGCCGGCGTGTAGCGCCACCTCCCCCTCACATTCGAAAAGGACACGAACATGCTCGGATCGGACGCGGCATCCCCCGCAGTGAGTCCACCCCAGGCCGGCACTCCGCAGCCGAAGCAGTCGACGACGAAGGTCATTCGTGCTGCCGTCGTGGGCACCATCGTGGAGTACTACGACTTCGGAATCTACGGCTACATGGCGACGATGGTCGCCACCCTGTTCTTCGTCTCGGAAGACGAGACGGCTGCTCTGCTGGGAACATTCGCGGCCTTTGCCGTGGCGTTCTTTCTCCGGGTGCCCGGTGGCATCTTCTTCGGGCACATCGGTGACAAGTACGGCCGGAAGAATGCGCTGTCGTGGACGATCCTGCTCATGGTCGTGGCGACCGCGGCCATGGGACTGATGCCCACCTACGCCACTCTGGGCGTGTGGGCGACGGTTCTGCTCGTGCTCGCCCGCTGTCTGCAGGGCTTCGCGGCCGGCGGTGAACTCGGCGGCGCAAACGCATTCGTCTCCGAATCCGCACCGGCACGCTGGCGCGCGACGCAGACGTCCATGGTCAACTCGGGTACCTACCTGGGGTCGTTGGTGGCGTCTCTCGTGGCACTCGGCATCACGTCCACCTTCTCGGAGGAGCAGATCCTCGAATGGGCATGGCGCATCCCGTTTCTGCTCAGCGTGGTCATCGGTGTCGTCGGCATCTGGATCCGTAATCATCTCGAGGACACCCCGCAGTTCGAGGAACTCGAGGAAAAGGGTGAGACGAAGAAGCTGCCCATCGCGGAGCTGCTGAAGACGTCGGGCGGAAGCGTCGTCAAGATCATCCTGCTCGGTGCGCTCATCATCGGTGGCTACTACATCGCCTCCGTGTATGCCGCGACCTACCTCCAGACCACGGGTGGACTGTCGTCCTCCGTCGCGTTCCTGTCGACCTGCCTCGCTCTCGTGCTCGGTGTGATCACGCTGCCCATCGCCGGTTATCTCGCCGACAAGTACGGGCGCAAGCCGGTGCTGTTCGCCGGTAGTGCCGCATCCGCGATCGTCGGTGTTCCGATGTTCATGCTGATGTCCGGCGGCACCGTCTGGCAGGCCGTCGTCGGCCAGTCCGTGCTGTTCATCTGCGTGTCGGTGGTCAACGGTGCCTCCTTCGTCACCTATGTCGAGATGCTCAAGGCGTCTGTGCGATACAGCGGTATCGCTCTCGGGAACAACGTGACGAACATGTGCCTCGGTGGCACCGCACCGTTCATCGCGACGTGGCTGATCGACGTCACCGGGAACTCGCTGGCACCGGCGGGGTACTTCGTGTTCTGTGCGCTGCTCACCCTCGGTGCGGTCTTCTTCATCGAGGAGACGAAGGGCATCGAACTCCGCACCGACTAGTCCTGTGGTGCAGCCGGAATTGTCGGAACCCGTCGGGGGCCGACAATTCCGGCATTCCCATATCCGGACCGCGTGGTCCGTGTTTCGATGTCCGGGAGGCACGGGTCCTCGAGACACGGGGTGGAGGGGAACGATGGCGAACGGATTTCGACGGGTACTGCGAGCCGGATCGGTCGCCGCAGTGACAGGAGGGATCGTCCTCGGCGGCGCCGGCATCGCGGCGGCACAGGACGAGTGGCCGGTCCAGCAACCGAACAGCCCGATCTCCGTGTCGGATGTGGACCCCGCCAACTGGCTCACGCCGGACGAGCTTGCCTACTGGAATCCGCTGGTGAACGAGCCGCGGCTGACCTCGCCCTTCGGCACGAACACCCGCATCGTGTGCCAGGGCTTCCACGGCGTGACGACCGATTGCTGGCAGGCCGACCTCGAAGGCCGTCCACACAAACTTCAGCGTCTGCCCGCGAACCTGCCCAACGTGACGGGGTCGAGCGCACCCGGCGGAGGCGTCGGGCACTTCGTGTATCCG
Source organism: Rhodococcus sp. Q1 (assembly GCF_004153645.1). Taxonomy (NCBI): domain Bacteria; kingdom Bacillati; phylum Actinomycetota; class Actinomycetes; order Mycobacteriales; family Nocardiaceae; genus Rhodococcus; species Rhodococcus sp. Q1. The sequence continues at coordinate 664,488 of NZ_SDMJ01000001.1, forward strand.
CTCTTCTGATCCGCACGGGGCGTCAGCGGTCGTCCCGAGAGCTCGGGGTGCCCGTGCTCTCGAGATAGAGGAGCACCGCCCGTACCCGCCGACTACGGTCGGCTTCGCGCGGCAGGTCGAGCTTCACGAAGATCGAATTGACGTGCTTCTCGACGGCACTGACCGACATCGTCAGACGACCGGCGATGCCGGTGTTCGTCAGACCCTGGGCGAGGGCCTCGAGCACCTCGCGTTCGCGTTCGGTGAGGGCGGCGATGGGGTCGGCGCGGCGGGTGTTCGCGAACAGTTGCCGCACCACCTCGGGATCGAACGCCGTCCCGCCCGCAGCCACTCGTTCCAGATCGGTGAGGAATGCCCCCACGTCCGACACACGATCCTCGAGCAGATAGCCGACGCCACCCCACCCGTTCGTGAGCAGACCGGTGGCGTTCCGGTGCTCGACGTATTGCGACAGCACGAGCACAGCGACCTGCGGGTGCTCCTCCTTGATGCGCCGCGCCGCGTCGATGCCCTCCGTCGAGTAGGTCGGTGGCATACGCACGTCGAGCAGCACGAGATCGGGCACGTCGCGCTCGACGACATGATGCAACTCGACGACATTTCCCACGCCGGCGATCACCTCATGGCCTTCGTCCGCGAACAACCGCGACAAACCCTCGCGGAGAAGGGTCGAGTCCTCGGCAATCACGATGCGCACGGGATCCTCGCTTCCACGACGGTCGGCCCTCCGCGAGGGCTGTGTACGGAGAACTGCCCGTCCAGCGCGGCGATACGGCGCGCGAGACCTGTCAGCCCGGAGCCCGTCATCTCGGCCCCGCCACATCCGTCGTCGACGACCGTGACCGTGACGACGTGACCGTCCGCCGCGACGGTCACCGACACACTGTCGGCGCCGGAGTGCTTCGTCGCGTTCGTGACCCCTTCCGCGGCAACGTAGTACGAGGCTGCCGCGACATCGTGCGGCGGTTCCGGACGGATCGACAGATCCAGGTCGACGGGGAGGGAGGTGTGCGCGGACAATCCTTCCAGCGCCGCGGCGAGTCCGTGTTCGTCCAGCGCGGCCGGGTAGATCCGCCACGCCACGTCGCGCAGTTCGGTGAGCAATGCCTGTGCCTGGGCGACGGCGTTGTCGAGGTCGGCGACGAGATTTCCGCCGCGTTCGGCGGTGCGTCGCGCGCGGCCGACGTCGAGTGCGAGCGCGACGGCCCGCTGCTGCACGTCGTCGTGCAGGGCGCGTTCGATCCGCCGGCGTTCGTCGTCGATGGCGGTGACGACGTCGGCACGGGTGCGCTGCAGGTCGCGGAGACGATGCTGCGTCGCGTCGTCACCGAGCAGCCGCAGTGCCGTGCGGACGTCCCACTGGCCCACGATCATCGCCATCCGGACGGCGAGGTAGATCATGACGGCGGCGACGAGGAGCGAGACGAGGCCGTCGGCGACGGAGATGCGACCGCCGGCCAGCAGGACGATCGCCCAGCCCCCGTAGCCGGTCGCGGCGATCAGGACGAGCAGTACGACGATGCCGACAAGTGGACCGTAGGCCAGACGGACGAGGAAGTACCCCGTCGGCTCGCGATCCGGGAGATCCCGGACCGTCTCGGCGTCGAACCATCGCACGAGACGGGTGCGGTCGCGTTCGGCCGCCCGGTCCGGTCCGTCGGTGGTGCGGCGGACCGATGCCGCCGCACCCGCCACCGCGGTGACGATCCCGAGTTTCTGCAGCACATCCGCATACGGCTCGATGACTCCCCAGTTCTCACCGAGAAGGTATCCGGCGAGCACGAAGATCGAGTTCCACAGTGCGCTGCCCAGAACGGTCAGGACGACGAAGCGGCCGACGGGCATGGCCTCCACCCCGGCGGGAACCGAGATCACGCTCCGCACGAGCGGCACCATCCGGCCGAGGAACACCGATTTCTCACCGTGGCGGGCGAACCATTCTTCGCCGCGCCGCAGATCGGAGATGCTCACCAGTGGGAGTCGCTCGACCACGGCATACATCCGCGGACGCCCGAAGGCTCGTCCGGTGAGGTGGAGCAGCAGCGCGCCGACGACGGAGCCGAGGGCGGTCCACACGACGGCCGAGACGAGGGAGATCTCCCCGCGGGAGGCCGCGAAGCCGGCGAGGGGAAGGATCACCTCGCTCGGGATCGGCGGGAAGAGGTTCTCCGCGGCGACCACGAGACCGGCGCCGGGTGCTCCGAGCATCTCCATCAGCTGCAGCGAGAGGCCCGCGAGGCCGTCGAGTTCGTCGGTGGGTGACTGCGAGAGGGTGTGTTCGAGGTTCATGTCCGGAACGCTATGAGCAGTGAATGCGCAGTTCACTGCGGTTTTCCGCCGATTTCGAGGTGTTCGGGGTGTGGTTTTCCATAGTCCTGCCGATCTCCGGCCGATCTACCGGATAGTAAATAGATGAATTATTCCGGGCCTGCGGTACTGTGACCGCATGTCCGGACCCCGCGACCTCGACTACTGGTCCTTCGTCGAACTCGCGCAGGAGCGTCTGAACAGCAAGTTCGGTGAACATCACCGCAGTGCGACCGAAGTCCTGCTCACGCTCAACCGGGCCTCGGACATCGTCACCTACGACCTCGAGGCCGCGGTTCACCGTCCGCGTGGCCGGTCGTGGTCGGCCTATCGGCTCATGTTCGTCATCTGGCTCGCGGGTCCGATCGAACCGAATGTCGCCGCGCGGCTCACCGGGATGAGTCGCGCCGCCGTGTCGAACCTCGCGAAACCCCTGGTCGAGGCGGGAATCCTCGAGAAGACTCCGGTCAGCCACGACGCGCGTTCGGTGCAACTGTCGCTCACCGAAGCGGGAGAGAAAGAGATCCGGGACAGTTTCCGTGCCCAGAACGAGCGCGAAGAGGCCTGGGTGGAGGTGCTCACCCCCACCGAACAGCAAATTCTCGTGATGCTGCTGAACAAGCTGATCACCAACCGCAGCCAGTTCGACGTGCGCGGACGCAACTGACGCAGGGTCGTGACCTCTCTGTGGTTGCGCTCACGGCCTCGGTTTAGTTAACGTATTTACTAATTCCAGGCGAGCGACCGTCCCTCGCACGCCCGAGATCCGCGAGGAGTCAGATCATGGCGTTCTACCGACAGCTCGGCGTCATCCCGCCGAAGCGTCACACCCAGCACCGCGACGAGAACGGCGACCTGTACTACGAAGAGCTCATGGGCGAGGAGGGCTTCTCGTCCGACTCGGCGCTGCTCTACCACCGGTACATCCCGTCGGCGATCGTCGACGCCACGGAGTGGAAGCTGCCCGATCAGACCACCACACCGAACCATCCGCTCAAGCCGCGGCACCTGAAGCTGCACGATCTGTTCCCCGAGACGATCTGGGCCGAAACCGATGTCGTGACCGGTCGCCGCCTGGTCCTGGGCAACGCCGACGTCCGCATCTCGTACGTCGTGTCGACCGAGCCCTCGCCGCTGTACCGCAACGTCGTCGGCGACGAGATGGTCTACGTCGAATCCGGTGAGGCCACCGTCGAGACGGTCTTCGGTCCGCTCGAAGCGAAGGCCGGCGACTACGTCCTGCTGCCGATGGCCACCACCCACCGCTGGGTGCCCCGGGGCAACGGACCGCTGCGCGCCTACACGATCGAGGCGAACAGCCACATCGTCCCGCCCAAGCGCTACCTGTCGAAGTTCGGGCAGTTCCTCGAGCACGCGCCGTTCTGCGAACGCGACCTGCACGGACCGACCGAGCTCATGCAGGTCGAGGAAGAGAACGTGGAGGTGCTGGTCAAGCACCGCACCTCGCAGGGCATCGTCGGCACCCGCTACCTGATGCCGCACCACCCCTTCGACGTGGTCGGCTGGGACGGCTGCCTGTACCCGTACACCTTCTCGATCCACGACTTCGAGCCCATCACCGGTCGCGTCCACCAGCCGCCGCCGGCGCACCAGGCGTTCGAGGGCAACAACTTCGTCATCTGCAACTTCGTGCCCCGCAAGGTGGACTACCACCCGCTGGCCGTACCGGTGCCGTACTACCACTCGAACGTCGACTCCGACGAGGTCATGTTCTACTGCGGCGGCGACTACGAGGCCCGCAAGGGATCGGGCATCGGCCAGGGTTCGATCTCGGTGCACCCTGGTGGTCACGCGCACGGCCCGCAGCCGGGTGCCTACGAGCGCAGCATCGGTGTGGAGTTCTTCGACGAACTTGCCGTCATGGTCGACACCTTCCGCCCCCTCGAACTCGGTGAGGGTGCGCTCGCGTGCGAGGACGCCGCCTACGCCGGCAGCTGGAACCGCAATGCAGGAGCGGCCAAATGACTTTCGGACCTCTCCTGACCGGACTGTGCGACGACGCTGCGCTGTTCCCTCCGGGCAACGCCCCGCTGCCCGTCGCCGTCCCCGCCCACGCCGGGCACCGCTCGTCCGCGCACGCACCGCTCGTCGGAGCGTTCGTCTTCCCGGCCGGTCGCCTCGGTGAACTCGCAGATCACCTGGCGCAGCACCCGTATCCCGGTGAGCTGGCCCTGAGCCTGACCGCACCGACCGGCACCGCCGCCGTCCGGCCCGCACTCGAGCAGGTCGACGCGATGGACTCGGTGTCCGTGGTGGCCCTCGAGATCGCGGTCCCCGCAGAGCAATCCGTCGACGAGCTGTTCGCGGCGCTCGACGAGATCAGGGTGAGTCGACCGGATATCGATGTATTCGTCGAGGTTCCGCGTGACGAGCGCCGAGCCGAGATCCTCGCCCGACTGACCGGGACGCCGTACGCCGCCAAGTTCCGCACCGGCGGGATCGTGGCGGAGGCGTATCCGGACGAGGCCGAGCTCGCCGCAGCGGTCTCGACGGTCGTCACCACGGGAGTTCCGTTCAAGGCGACCGCCGGTCTGCACCACGCGGTGCGCAACACCGACCCGAGGACGGGCTTCGAACAGCACGGGTTCGTGAACCTGTTGGCCGCGGTGGACGCGGTGCTGTCCGGAGCCGACATCGACGAGGTCGCTTCCGTGCTGGCCGAACGTGACGGGGCAGTGCTCTCCGCACGTCTCGGCGCACTCTCCGACGAGCGGGCCGCAGAGGTCCGGCGCCGTTTCCTGTCGTACGGCACCTGCAGCATCGCCGAACCGCTCGAGGATCTGCTCGACCTCGGCCTGGCGCCCTCGACCGTTTCCCCGATCACCGAAGGAACGAACGCATGACCACCATCGCCATTCCGGAGGGTTCGCTCTTCGGCATCGACAACCTGCCGTACGGCATCTTCTCCACGGCCGACAGCGAACCCCGTGTCGGTGTCCGCGTCGGAGATACGGTTCTCGACCTGAGCCGTGTCTTCGAGGACGACGTCGTCTTCGCCGAGCCCTCGCTCAATGCGTTCATGGCCCAGGGTCGTGCACGGTGGGACGAAGTTCGCGCTGCGATCAGGGAACTCGTGACCGGCGATGTCGCCGACGAGGCGGTCTTCGCCGTTGCCGACGTGACGATGCACCTGCCGATCGAGGTGGCAGACTACGTCGACTTCTACGCCTCGGAGAACCACGCGTCGAACCTCGGCCGACTGTTCCGCCCGCAGAACCCCGACCCGCTGATGCCGAACTGGAAGCACCTTCCCGTCGGTTACCACGGTCGGTCGAGCACCGTCGTGACCTCGGGGGTCGACATCGTGCGGCCGAGCGGACAGCGCAAGGGCCCCAACGACCCTGCACCGGTCTTCGGTCCGTCGATCCGGCTCGACATCGAGGCCGAGATGGGCTTCATCGTCGGTGTCGGCTCCCCGATGGGTTCGCAGATCACTCCCGACGAGTTCGCCGACCACTGCTTCGGTGCGGTCATCCTCAACGACTGGTCGGCCCGCGACATCCAGGCGTGGGAGTACGTGCCGCTGGGCCCGAACCTCGGCAAGTCCTTCGCGACGTCGATCTCGCCGTGGGTCGTTCCGCTCGCCGCCCTCGAGGCCGCCCGCATCGACACCCCGGTGCAGGACCCGGAGCCGCTGCCGTACCTGAAGGGCACCGAGAAGTGGGGCCTGGACATCGATCTCGAGGTCGAGTGGAACGGGCACGTCGTGTCGCACCCGCCGTACGCGCAGATGTACTGGTCGCCGGCGCAGATGCTCGCCCACACCTCGGTCAACGGTGCCGCGACCCGCACCGGCGACCTGTTCGGATCCGGCACCATCTCCGGCCCGGAGAAGGACCAGCGTGGCGCCTTCATCGAACTCACCTGGGGCGGAGCAGAACCCGTGCAGGTGGGCGACGAGACACGCACCTTCCTCGAGGACGGCGACGAAATCGCCATTTCGGCCACCGCTCCCGGCCCGAACGGGACGCGCATCGGCTTCGGTGAGGTCCGCACCCGCATTCTTCCCGCGATCGGGGAATAAAGAAAACAGGTCCGTGCGTCAGCCGGAGCGCCACCGGCCGGACCATCGGCGATGCCCGGAACCCACGAGGTTCCGGGCATCGCCGTGTTCGGGGTCGGTCAGTCGACCGAAAGAATGTCGCCTACAGAACAATCCAGTACGCGGCACAGGGCGGTGAGGGTCGAGAAGCGGATCGCGCGGGCGCGTCCGTTCTTGAGTACCGACAGGTTCACCACGCTGACGCCGACCTTCTCGGCCAACTCGGTGAGCGTCATGCCCCGATCGGCCAGCAGTTCGTCGAGATGACACCGGACGGCATGCTCGGTTTCCGGAGGCATCAGACGAGTCCTTCGTTGTCGCGCGCCATGCGGCTGCCGATCCGCAGCACCACACCCACGGCCGAGATCACCATGCAGAAGACGTAGGCGTACCAGAACTCCGGTCCGAGAGGCGCGTTCGAGAGGACGTAGTTCATGTCCACGTCCCGGATCAGCATGTTGGTGCCCAGCGTGCGGGGGATCATCGGGACGATGATGGTCGCGATCGCCACGATGGATGTGATCCACACGAGCCGGATGACACCGCGGTCGAACAACCGGCCCCGGACGAATCGCACCATGATCCAGCTCAGCAGGGCCAGGGCCGTCAGGTAGCCGAGGGTCTGTACCGCCTCCCCGGCGCGGAGGAGGGCGACGCTGACGGGTGAGAGGACGTCGGTCGGAACGTCGATCACCGTCGTCGAGGTGGTCCGGAGGTCGACGCCGTTCGGGGTGGACAGCACCGGCGCCGCTGCCGCGTCGTCGAACCGGACCCGCGCGGTCACGATGCCGTCGCCGAGAGAGCTTGCGAGGTCGCGAACATAGGTGAAGAGCACGATCAACGACGTCAGCGCGAAGACCGTGAGGGACGCCCACAGATCGGTGCGGTCCTTCTTCGACGTCTCGGTGGGGGAGAGCGTGTCGGGTTCGGAGCCCGGGCTCTGGGGGCGGTCGGTGTCGTGGGTGGAATTCATGGTCGTCTCCGAACTCGCCGGGCGGCGGCACTATCGATTGTCGATACCATCGATAATCGTTATACATATCGAGAAACGATATGTCCAGAGAGGGCGCGTTCCCGCCGGTCCCGCCGGTCCCGCCCGGAGCGGATCAGGGCAGGCGACGCTCGATCGCGTCCCGCGCTGCCAGCGCCTTCGCGCCGTAGTCGGCGAAGAGGTCGGGGGTCAGTCGCGAAGCCGGACCGGAGATGCTGAAGCAGCCGCGCACGGTGCCACCGCGCCCGCGCAGGGCGACGGCGACGGCGGCGATGCCGTCGTGCAGCCCCTGTTCGGTCACGGCGTACCCGCGGGCGCGGATCTCGGCGATCTCCTCGCGCAGAGCCGCCGGATCGGTGACGGTGTGCTCGGTCAGCGAGGGGAGTTCGGTCGCGAGGAAATTCTCGATCCGTTCGTCGGGCAGCGACGCGAGATAGGCCTTGCCGGTGGACGCGGCGTGCAGAGGCAGGCGCGTGCCGAGGGCGAGGAAGGCGCGCAGCTGGTGGGCGCTGTCGAGTCGCTCGATCAGGACCAGCTCGTTCCCGTCCGGCACGGCGAGATGGACGGTCTCGCCCGTCTCGGTCTGCAGGCGGTTCAACTCGGAGAGTGCGACCTCGCGCAGGTCGTCGCCGGACGACATCGCGCTACCCAGGCTGAACGCGCGGCCGGTGATGACCCACTGCCCGGCGTTCGTCGTCGAGGGGCGCAGCCAGCCGGCTTCGGCGAGGGTCTTGAGGCATCGCTGAACGGTGCTCTTGGGGACGTCGAGTCGCTTGCTCACGTCCGAGAGTCCGACCGGTTGCGTGGTCGCGACCTCCTCGAACACGCGGAGTGCGGTGAGAACGCTGTTCATCGGAACCTTTCGCGCGTCGTTGACGGCAGGCGGCACGGGCTATAAGTTGAGCCGGACCGCATCGTAGCACGTCGGTCCACAATGTGGACCGTGCGCCGCGCGACACCGTCCGGCAGGACGTCGAGAAGGGACCACCACCGATGACCACCACCACGCCCGTGCCGTTGCTGACCTCGCTCACCGAGTCCGGAGCAGGCAGTGACGACCGCAGCGCTGTCCGCGTCGGAGACGTCTCGCTCACCCGATCCGAACTGATCGCGGCTGCCGCCGCTGTGGCCGACGAGGTCGCAGGCTCCTCGCGGGTCGCTGTCGACGCCACCGCGAGCATCGAAACGGTGATCGCCACGACCGGATGCCTCATGGCCGGTGTGGCCGCGGTGCCCGTGCCGCCGGATTCCGGTCCTGCCGAGCGCGCCCACATCCTGAAGGACTCGGGTGCGCAGGCGTGGCTCGGCACGGCCCCCGAGGATGTCACCCTGCCTGCGATCCCTGTCGACGCGAGCGCGCGTTCGTCGTCCTCGCACGCGGAGGCCGATCCGGGCAGTGCCGCGATGATCATGTACACCTCGGGAACCACGGGCGCCCCCAAGGGGGTCGTGCTCTCGCGGTCCGCCGTGGCGGCCGGTCTCGACGGTCTCGCCGAGGCATGGAACTGGACGTCCGACGACACGCTCGTCCACGGACTTCCCCTGTTCCACGTCCACGGACTCATCCTCGGTGTCGTCGGCGCGCTCCGGCAGGGCTCGCCACTCGTGCACACGGTGCGACCGAAACCCGAAGCCTATGCGGCAGCCGGTGGTTCGCTGTACTTCGGTGTTCCTACCGTGTGGTCGCGGGTCGCTGCCGACGAATCATCCGCTCGCGCACTGTCGTCCGCGCGACTTCTGGTGTCGGGCAGTGCGCCCCTTCCCGTCCCGGTCTTCGAGCGCATGCTCGCCCTCACCGGTTCCGCGCCGATCGAGCGGTACGGGATGAGCGAAACGATCATCACGATCAGCACACGCCACGACGGTGAGCGCCGGCCCGGCTGGGTGGGACTGCCGATCCAGGGCGTCTCCACCCGCCTGCGCGACCAGGCCGGCAACCTCGTGCCGCACGACGGTGAAACCCTCGGCCAGTTGGAGGTGTCCGGCGCGACCCTGTTCGACGGCTACCTGAACAACCCCGAGAAGACCGCCGAGTCGATGACCGAGGACGGCTGGTTCAAGACCGGCGACATCGCCGTGATCGACGACCAGGGTTTCCACCGCATCGTCGGCCGCGAATCGGTCGACATGATCAAGTCCGGTGGCTACCGGATCGGCGCCGGCGAAGTGGAGCACGCGCTGCTGAACCATCCCGGCGTGCAGGAGGCCGCGGTGGTGGGTGTGCCGGACGACGATCTCGGACAGCGGATCGTCGCCTACGTCGTCGGGGATCTCCGTGATCCGGGCGAACTCTCGGACTTCGTCGCGCAGACCCTCTCGATCCACAAGCGCCCCCGCGAGATCCGTAGCGTCGACGCTCTTCCGCGCAACGCCATGGGCAAGGTGCAGAAGAAGCTTCTCGTCGAGGACTACCTCGCCGGGAAGTGACCCGATCTACTCGACTGTGCTCGAGCAGTCGGCTCGGCCGACGCCGATCTCGTCACCGACGGTGATGTCGCCGGGAGTCCGGACCGTCGCGTAGACACCGATGCACGGCATCGGCTTGCCCCCCGGCGCAGTGGGCACCTGATGCGCGGCCGTCACCTCGCGCAGCATGCCGCGCCGCGCGGGAACCTCCTGATGGGGGAGCGTCACCATGACGCACCGCGCGGTGCGCTCGTGCGGTGCGAGGACCACGGAACCCACCGAGACCCGTCGGCCGATCCACTCGTCCTCCACGAAACCGGGCGAGTGGGGAACGTCGACGACCAGCTGCGGACGGAACCGCCGCAGGGCCACGTCGGTGGGGTCGCCGGTGCCGAGCGACTCCACCGCGGAGCGGGAGACGAGATGCAGCGGCGCCTCGTCGTAGCTGCGGTCGCGCGGTTCGAGACGCACGTCGTGACCGACCAGTTCCGACAGGAGGTCGTCGACCTCGGGATCGTCGCCGCGGATCACCGTGCCGTCGGCCAGGGTGAGTTCGAGTGCCGCCGGATCGCGCGGATCGTCGTCGCTCAGCAGTCGCGCCGAGCAGGTCAGCAGCAGACCGTAGCGACGGAAACGCTTCGCACTCGCAATGTTTCCGGATTCCGCGTCGACCAGCGCCCACACATGATCGCCGCGCAGACCGTCCTCTTCGATCGCTGCGGTGTCGAGCCGTTCACCCCCGAACGACTTCACCGGATAACGCCACAACTGATCGATACGCACGACTTGCGAGCATACGGGGACCGGAGCGGCCGCGGGGCGGGCCCGACCGGCCGGGCCGGAAGACGTCCGGCTATGACGTGGACCACAGTGTGGTTAGGTGGCGGTCATGACGGAGAACACGACACGACGATGGGGCCTGACCGTCCCCCTCGACGGCATCCCTCTGCTCGACCAGCGACGCATCATCGAAGAGCTCCCCGACCTCGGGTACACGGACGTGTGGTCGTCCGAGGCCGGCGCCGCCGATGCGTTCACCCCGCTCACCCTCGCGAGCGTGTGGGCTCCCGGCCTGCGCCTGGGCACCGCGATCGTCCCTGTCTACACCCGAGGCCCCGCCACGCTGGCCATGTCGGCCGCGAGCCTCGCTGCCGCCGCGCCCGGCCGCTTCGTGCTCGGGGTGGGCACATCGTCCGACGTCATCGTCGAGAAGTGGAACGGCATTCCCTTCGAGGAACCGTTCAAGCGCGCCCGCGACACCCTCCGGTTCCTGCGTTCGGCGCTGGCAGGGGAGAAGGTCTCCGAGAAGTACGACACCTTCGCCGTCGACGGCTTCCGGGTCGGCGTCGTGCCCGACCCGGCGCCGCCGGTGCTGCTGGCGGCGCTGCGGCCGGGCATGTTGCGTCTCGCCGGACGTGAGGCCGACGGCGCCATCATCAACTGGTTGTCCGCCGACGACGTGCGCACCGTGGCGCCCTACGTCCACGAGGGCGGCGAGAACAAGGAGATCGTCGCGCGGATCTTCGTGCTCCCCGGCTTCGACACCGAGACGGCCCGCGCCATCGGCCGGCGCATGATCGCCGCCTACATGAACGTCCCCGTCTACCGGGCCTTCCACGAATTCCTCGGCCGCTCAGACGATTTCGCCGGTATGTGGAAGGCGTGGGCGGAAGGCGACCGCAAGGCCGCCCTCGAAGCGATCCCGGACCACGTGGTCGACGCCCTCGTGATCCACGGCGAACCCGAGGCCTGCCGCGAGCATGTGGAGCGCTACGTCGAGGCAGGTGTGACCACCCCGGCCATCGCCCTGGTGCCCTCGGGCGATCCCGCACCAATGATCCGGGCGCTCGCCCCGCGCTGACGACCGGACGTCACGATTCGATGTCGGCGGTTAACGGCACCCGAGGGCGACGCGACAACTCCTGCAGATGCGCTGTGCAGGAGGCGAGATGGCCGAGCCGACGTCGAGTACGGACCCGAACACGATCGCTCGTGTGACCGTGGTTGCCGACGACGGAGTGCCGTTGGCCACCACGGTGACCGGATCGCGGGATGCGGGTCTGACCCTCGTGTGCCTGCACGGCCACTGCCAGGACGCCGCGAGCTGGGATGCCGTCTGCGAATCGGTGGACCTGCCGGGTCTGCGCATCGTCCGCTACGACCAGCGAGGACACGGTCGTTCCGGGACCGGCGACGTCACGGCGTGCACGGTCTCCGGGATGGCCGACGACCTCGACGCGGTGCTCCGGACCCTCGCGCCGGACGGACCGGTGGTGCTGGCGGGATATTCGATGGGCGGCATGGTCGCACTGTCCTACGTCCGTCGTCACCCTGACGCCGTCGGCGACCGCATCGTGGGTGTCGGCCTGTTCGCCACCGCAGCATCGGGACTCGCGGACGGCGGTATCGGACGCTATCTGCGGCATCCGGCCGCCTCCATCGTGCACCGGGCGGTGTCGCGTGCACCGCGCGTCATGGAGTTGTCGAAACGCGCCGGGGGCCGGGTGTGCACGGTTGCCGCACGCAGGCGCACGGAGGAATCGTGGCTGCGGGTGGTCGGATCGGCGCTGTCGAACGAGACCTCCGTCGTCACCTGGTCGCGGCTGCTGGCCGACTTCGCGGTCCTCGACGAGTCCGCCGCTCTCGCCGTGCTCGCGAGAGTGCCGGTGGTGGTCGCGGCGGGCACGGAGGACATCTTCGTGCCCTTGGCGTTGTCGGAGGTGATGGCGGCCGGCCTGCCGCACGCCGACCTCGTGCGGTTCGTGGGTGCCGGTCACCGTGTGCTCGCCGACCGGCCCGAGGAGGTCGCCCGCGCACTGTCGGACCTGCTCGGGCAGGTGCGCGCGGGTAGCCCTGTCGCCACCGCTCAGCGCGAACCGACGAGGGTCGCGTCCTGATCGGCGATCAGCTTCCGGGGGACGAGCGCGAGCACGAGCAGGGCCACGGCGATCGCGAAGCACGCGACGAAGCCGATATGCGGCGCGGCGAGCGAGATGACGAAGGGCACCGCGAAGCCCAGATAGATCAGGCAGTAGAAGACGGCGACGGTCTGCGCCAGTTCGTCGGAGGGCGCGATGTTCTCGGCGGTGACGAGGCCGGAGACGAGCAGCATGCCGTAACCCCCGCCGAGGAAGACGGCGGTGACGAGGACGGCGAACACCGATCCCGGACCGTCCACGAGCACCGCGACAGCGGCCGAGACGAACCCCAGGACACCGAGGCCCACCCCGGTCCACACCCCACGATCCTCACCGTGCCGGGTGATGCGCCGGGCCACGGGCTGGACCAGTGCACCGGTGAGCAGCGTCAGTGCGGCGACCACACCGGTGAACGCGACGGCCACACTGTCGACCCGATCCGACACGATCGGCGGCATCGTGGCGAACGAGACGGTCGCGCACCCGAAGACCCACGGAGCCCAAGGGACGACACCCCACCGGAAGCGTGGGGACGACAGGGTCGACAGGCGCCACGAACCCTGCACGGTGCGGGGCCGGTGAGCGTCGGGGACGGCCCACACCAGCACCAGCGCGACCACCATCAGGGCGATGTGCACCAGATAGGGCAGACGGTCGGGGGCGGGCAGCCACTGCGCGATCAGGCCGGCGAACAGGGCACCGCTGCCGAATCCCGCCGACAGTGAGACGGCCGCCCGGCGTGCTCCCACACCCGGTCCCTCGCTGAGTTCCTTCATCCAGGCCGTGCCCGCTCCGAACGCCATCCCGGACGCCAATCCGGCGAGGACCCGCCCGAGATAGAGCAGGGCGGGGATGTCGGCGCCGAGGAGCAGAACGATCGACGACACGACGCTCACCGGGATCATCGCCCGGATCACCGGGCGACGGCCGATCCGGTCGGCCACCCGCCCGAAGTAGAGCAGGGCGGGGATCAACCCCACGATGTAGGACCCGAGCATGGCGGTGAACGACCCGCTGCCGAGCCCGAGATGATCGCGGTAGACCAACTGCATCGGAGCGAACTGATTGGCACCCCAGCTCACCGCGAACACGGCGAACGCGAGACGGGCCCAGGACGGAATCATTCCCCGATCCTCCCAGGCCCGCTCCGGCGGGAAAGTATCAACTCTTCACACCACGGCGACCGCCTTCCTGTGGAGTGTGGACGTAGGAGGGGCCCGGAGCCCGTCATAGCGTTCTCGTCGATCGCAGACGAAGGAGGGCCAGTGGCGGTAGACGGTCGATCCCCGACACGCGACACCGAACGCATCGGTCCGGCGACCGGCGCGGACGCGCGGTCGATCGCCACGAGGGTCCGGAGTCGCGAGATCACCGCACGTCGGGTGGTCGAGGATCATCTCGCACTGATCGCCGAGCAGAACCCGCGCCTCAACGCGATCGTCACCGTCGCGGCGGCCGGTGCGCGCGAGGAAGCCGACGCCCTCGACCACCGCCTCGACCGGGGCGGCCCGGCCGGTCCACTCGCCGGAGTGCCGTTCACCGTCAAGGACCTCATCGCCACGGCAGGCGTGCGCACGACGGCGGCCTCGCCGGCATTGGCAGCGAACGTCCCCGTCGTCGACGCACCTGCCGTCGCCGCGATGAGGGCGGCCGGCGCGATCCTCATCGGCAAAACCAACACGCCCGAATTCGGGACCTCCGGACTCACCGACAACGAGATGTTCGGACCGACGGTCAACCCGCTGGGTAGTCCCGACTCGCCGCGCTCGCCCGGTGGATCGAGCGGGGGCGAAGCGGCATCGATCGCCTCGGGCATGAGCGTTCTCGGCCTGGGCACCGACTTCGGCGGGTCGGTGCGCTGGCCCGCGCACTGCACCGGTCTGTGCTCGATCCGCCCCACCGTGGGCAGGGTCTCCGCGGACGGCCAGTACCCGGGGGTGCTCGTCGGCGACCACGTGTGGGCCAATCCCACGACGGTGCACGGCACGCTGCAGACCGTCGGCCCCATGGCACGGACCCTCGGCGACCTCGTCCTCGCCCTGCGTGTGATCTCCGAGCCGCACATCGCGTGGACGGACCCGGCGACGGTCGACGTCGACGCTCTGACGATCACCTGGGCGGCCGGGGAAGGTACCGTCCCCGTCGCCGACGAGATCGTGGACGTCGTCCGGGAGAGCGCGCGGCGACTGGGTGCCCGTCCGTACCGGGGGTCGGCGCTGGCCGAGGGAAACGACCTGTTCGGGCGGCTGCGGTCCACCCAGACCCACACCGACATCGACGCGCTGGGGAGCGTAGACCGGTTCGGGGCCGTCATCCGCGACCTGCTGTCCGCGGCCGGCCGCGCGGGGCAACGGGAGGTGGAGGAGCTGTGGGCGCAGCGCACCGCGCTCGTCCATCGGCTGCTCGCCGAGATGGGCGACGTGCTGGTGCTGCCGGTCGCATCCATCGGTGCGCCCCCGCTCGGTCTCGAGCGTTTCGGTGTCGACGATCGGCTGCTCACCTGGCAGGAGGCGCTGGCGAGTTGCCGCACGATCAGCGTCACCGGGTTCCCGTCCGTCGTCGTCCCCGTCGGGCGGGCGAGCGACGGCATGCCCATCGGCGTGCAGATCGTTGCGCGCCCGTTCCACGACCATGTCGCGCTGGCCGTCGCCGCGCGTCTGTGACACGCCTGCTGCGACATGCCGGCAAGAACCGAAGGAGGTTGCTGTGCGGGACATTCTCGACGAGCTGGCGCACTGGTTCGACGACGGTGACGCGTTCGCGCTGGCGACCGTCGTTCGCACCTGGAAGTCGTCGCCGCGCGACCCCGGCGCCGCGATGGCCGTCTCGCAGTCCGGCGAGGTGGTGGGCAGTGTCTCGGGAGGCTGCATCGAAGGTGCCCTGTACGACATCGCCCACGACGTGCTCGCCGACGGACACGCCCGGACCGAGGTCTTCCGCGTCACCGACGACGACGCCTTCGGTGTGGGTCTGACCTGCGGCGGCACCATCGAGGTGTTCGTGCAACGAGTCGATTCCGCCACCTTCCCGGAGTTCGCGGAGGTGGCGCGACGAATCGGGGCGGGGGAACCGGTCGCGGTGGTGACCGGCCGTGAGCCCGTCGTCCATCGGATGATCACCCTCGACGGGGACGGACCCGAGATCGAGGTCCGCACGCGTCTCGCTCAGGGCGAGTCGGAGGTGTACGTCGACGAGGAGAATGCGCAGATCGTGGAGATCTTCGCTCCGAGGCCGAGGATGTACGTCTTCGGCGCCATCGACTTCGCGTCCGCCCTGTGCACGCTGGGGAAGTTCGCCGGGTACCGCGTGACGGTGATCGACGCACGGCCCGTCTTCGCGACCCCTGCCCGGTTCCCGGACGCCGACGAGGTCGTGGTGGCGTGGCCGCACGTCTTCCTCGAGTCGGCGCCGATCGACCCGACCACCGTCGTCGCGGTTCTCACCCACGACGAGAAGTTCGATATTCCGCTGCTCGAACGTGCGCTCCGGTGCGATGCCGGATACATCGGCGCGATGGGCAGCCGATCCACGCACGAGCGCAGGGTCGCGCTGTTGCGCGAGGCCGGTCTGTCGGCGGACGAGCTGGCACGACTGCACTCGCCCATCGGGCTCGATCTCGGTGCGCGCACTCCGGAGGAGACGGCCGTGTCGATCCTCGCGGAGATCCTCGTGAGCACGCGCGGCGCCACCGGGCGCAGCCTCGCGGCGCTGCGCGGACCCATCCACCGGGCGCCTGGGGGACGCGCTGTCCGACCTGCGGCTTGTCCCCCTGTGATTGACGGTGCTGCCGCAGCCCTCTAATGTCACGTGTCTCCCGAGCGGGGTGAACGACTGGCAGGTGGACGGATAGTGCTGTGACGGTGCGCAAGGCTGAGAAACCGGGACGCAGCACCGCCGAACCGGAAGACAGTGCAGCGATCGGATTCGAACCCTGCCCGCTCGCCGACGTCGTCTCTTCGGGTTTCCTCGTCGCGCCGACGGTGGTCGCCGGCGACCTCTCTGCGGCGCGCGCTGTGGTCGAGGTCGCGGTGATGATGCTCCCGGAGATCGGGCCGTGGCTGCGTCCTGGATTGTTGCTCGTCACCTCCACCACGGTGCTCGCGCGACTCGCCGTGCCGATCGCGGACTTCCTGGCACGCCTGAATCGCAACGAGGTCTCGGCGCTCGTGGTCCGGCTCGACGCCGGACATTCTCTGCCGCAAGGGCTCACGGACGGCGTTCCCTTCCCGGTGCTGACGACGCCGGAGGACCTCGTCGCAGACCATCGGCTCGCGCGTGGGCTTCGCGAGATGGCCGCAGCTCAGGTGGAGGCGGTCTTCGAGGCGGATCACCTGCGTCGTGCGCTGCTCGAGATCGTCATGGCGGGCGGTGGGCACAGAGCCCTCGCCGAGGGTATCTCGCGCCGGCTCGGCGGGTCGGCCCTGATCACCACCCCCGACGGCCGGCAGACCTACAGGGCCGGAAAGGAATCCGACTTCGCCTGGTTGTCGTCGACGGCGGCCGTCGACCAGACGGGCCGGGTGCGGACCGATTCGATCGAGGGCGGGCTGGGATTGCACCGTTTCGGCGACGAGTACGTGGCGATCGCCGCGATCTCCGCCAACGGCGTCGACCACGGGCGGCTCGTATTCTTCTGCCCTTCACGTGGTCTCTCCGCGCCGGATCTGTATCTGGTGGAGCAGGCGGCGACGGTGTGCGCGCTCGTCGTCAGCCGTGAGCTCGCAGTCTCGGCGGTCGAGGAGAGGCACCGGGCCAACTTCGTCCGGGACATGTTGCGCGGCCGTGCCGGTGAGCCCGAGCAGGTGATCGTGCACGCCCAGATGTTCGGCTGGAATCTCGACCGCCGGGTCGTCGTGGTCGTCGTCGAACCCGATCGCGTGGACGATGATTCGTCGGGGACACCGGCCCGCTTGCCGGTCGTGGAACGGCAGGCCCGTGCGTTCGCGGGTGCGCTGGCAGGCCGCGATTCCGGGGCGTCCGTCACTGCGCTGGCGACCGAGACCGTCGTGCTCATGGGGGAGGGCAGCGACACCATGACCCTCGTGCGCGAACTCGTTGCCCAGGTGCGCGGAGCCGGCGGGGGAGGCCGACGACCGTTCGGGGTCGGGGTTTCGCGTGCGTCGTCGTCCACCGACGACCTGCCGGCGCTCTACACTCAGGCGCGCACGGCACTCGAAGTGGGACGCAAGATCTCCGGACCGTGGGCGGTGACCCATTTCGACGATCTGGGCGTGTACCGTTTGCTCAGCCTCGTCGAGGACACCGAGGAACTCGAGTCGTTCGCGCGCGAGACACTCAAGGAACTGACCGACGGCACGGCGGAGGCACAGGACATGTGCCGCACCCTCGAGGTGCTCCTCGCCACCAACATCAACATCGCAGAAGCCGCGCGCCAGTTACATTTTCATTACAACACCCTGCGCTATCGTGTGGCGAAACTCGAAAAGATCCTCGGTCCCTTCACCGAGCAGCCCGAACTGCGGCTGGACCTGTCGCTCGCGCTCAAGATCATCGCGATGCGTGGAATCGACTCCTGACGATCAACCACCGATCTTGCCAATTTCGGAAGGTCGCTCCTGGCAGATTCCTCCCACGCCGGGCCGGAGCTGCTCCGTTAGCGTTTGCGGCTACCGAAGTACACGTGTGATCGGCAACACAGGCGTAACGATCCACGTGAACGCTATCGGCACCCACACTCTGCTGAAAGGTCCGATATGCCCATCTGGACAGTGCACGGAGACGGCAAGAACATAGAACCGGGACAGGTCGTGGCGCCGATGGAGCGCCTGAGTTGGGGCCGCACCATCGGCCTGGGCGGCCAGCACGTGGTGTCGATGTTCGGCGCCACCTTCGTCTTCCCCATCATCATGGGACTCAACCCGCAACTCGCAGTCATGCTTTCGGGCTTCTGCACCCTGTTCTTCCTCGCTGTCGTCAAGGGCCGGATCCCCAGCTATCTCGGTACCTCTGCCGCCTTCGTGGGTGGTATCGCCGCGATCTACGCCCAGGGAGGCTCCCCCTCGGAGGTCACCGGCGCGATCATGGTCTCGGGGCTCGTGCTCGCCGCGGTCGGTGTGGTGATCCATTTCCTCGGCGGCTCGCTGGTGTTCAGGATCCTGCCGCCGGTGGTCACCGGCGCGGTGGTCATGCTCATCGGCTTCAACCTGGCGCCGGTAGTAGCCGGTACCTACTGGCCGCAGGACCAGTGGGTGGCCCTGACCGTCATGGTCGCGCTGATCGTGGGCAGTGTCGTGTTGCGCGGATTCCTCGGCCGCATCGCCATCTTCCTGGCGCTGCTGTTCGGCTACGCACTGTCGTGGATCCTCGACCGGATCAGCGGACCGATCACCTCCTACGACGCCGGTGCCGATGCCGTCACCGAACACTTCCGCGTGAACTGGGAGGGTGTTGCGTCCGCGCCCTGGTTCGGTCTGCCCCCGTTCACGGACGAGGCAGCCGGTGTCGTCGGCATCCACGCCCCGTCGTTCAGCCTCACCTTCATCGTGCTCGTCCTCCCCGGTGTCATCGCCCTGATCGCGGAGAACGCCGGACACGTCAAGGCGGTAGCCGAGATCACCAAGACCGACCTCGACCCGATGATGGGACGCGCTCTGGCCGGTGACGGTCTCGCCACCGCACTCGCCACGAGCGTCGGCGGCTCGCCGACGACGACCTACGCGGAGAACATCGGCGTCATGGCCGCCACCCGCGTGTACTCGACGGCCGCCTACGCCGCGGCCGGCGTCATCGCCATGCTCCTCGGCTTCTCACCGAAGTTCGGCGCGGTCATCTCCGCGACCCCGGGTGGCGTGCTCGGCGGCATCACCGTGGTCCTCTACGGCATCATCGGTCTGCTCGGCGCCAAGATCTGGAAGGAGAACGGCGTCGACTTCGGCGACCCCCGTAACCTCATGCCCGTCGCGGCCGGACTGATCATCGCGATCGGCGACACCAGCCTCCAGTTCACCGACACCTTCTCGTTGAGCGGTATCGCGCTGGGCACCATCGTCGTCATCGGTCTCTATCACCTGTGCCGGGTCATCGCTCCCGAGGATGTCGCGCCCGAGGCTCCCGACACCCCTGCCGAGCAGGGAGAACCGGTACGGACAGAGCCCGACCCGGACGGGGAGGGCGGCTCCGGGAAAGTCAAGGAATTCGCGTGACCTCTATTACATCTGACATTGTCGAGCGGTGAGCTTTGTCACTTCTTCACGAAACGTCGATCACACTATGCGGGCAGGATCTGTCGAATGAAACCGTCGCCACTCACTTATCACCGACCGCGGTCGATCGATGAAGCCTGCGAGATCCTCGCAGGGGTCGCGCACGAGGGCAAAGTGCTCGCCGGCGGACAGTCGCTGATTCCGCTGCTGTCGATGCGGCTGGCGGCACCGGCTCACCTCGTCGACATCGGCGCGGTCCCGCGGCTCGACGCGATCTCCGCCTCGCCGGAACTCGGCGTCACCTTCGACGCGCTCACCACCCACGCAGCACTCGAATCCGACCCGACGGTCGCGCAGGTCCAGCCCCTGCTGGGCCGCGCGCTCCGGCTGGTGGCGCACCCGACCATCCGGAACCGCGGAACGACCGTCGGATCGATCGTCCACGCCGATCCGTCCGCGGAGATGCCGGCGGTCCTGTCGCTGCTCGGTGGCACGCTCACCGTCCGCTCCGTGCGGGGAGTCCGGCTGATCCCCGCCGCCGAACTCTTCGCCGGGCCGCTCGAATCGACCCTCGAGTCCGACGAGATCGCGACCAGCGTGACGGTGCCGGCAGCGCGGCCGGGCACCGGCACCGCGATCGACGAGATCGCACGACGCCACGGCGACTACGCCCTCGTCGGCGTGGTCGCGCAGGTGGAGGTCGAGGACGGGGCGGTGACATCCGCCCGGATGACCTACGTCTCGGCGGGAGAGCTCGGGCAGGTCGTCGACTACACCGACATCCTGCGTGGGGCCTCGGCGCACGACGAGCGCGACCCGCTCTGGCAGCAGGTCGCGGAGAAGGCACGCGAGACCGTCGAGACGGAGGCGGACATCCACGCCACCGACCGCTACCGGTCGCAGTTGGTGGCCGCACTGACCGGCCGTGTCGGGTTCGCCGCCGCGCAGGACGCGATCCGCGACGACACACGGGTACCGATGCACACGGGAGGAAGTCGATGACGAACTCGATCCACAAGGGTGGTCGCGACGCCTCGCGGCGGACCGTCGCCGAACAGGTCGACGAGCTGCAGGCGGAGACCGGCGAGCACCATGTCGCCGTGACGTTCACCCTCAACGGTGTGACGCAGACGGTGGTGCTGCCCTCGCGCACGCTGGCATCGGACGCGATCCGTCATCACCTCCGTCGGACCGGCACCCACGTGGGATGCGAGCACGGTGTGTGCGGCGCGTGCACGGTGCTGCTCGACGGCAAGCCGGTGCGGTCGTGCCTCGTGCTCGCCGCGAGTCTCGAAGGCCGCTCGGTGACGACGGTCGAAGGGCTCGTCGAACCGGACGGCACCCTGCATCCCGTGCAGGAGGCGTTCGTCGACTGCCACGGTCTGCAATGCGGTTTCTGCACACCGGGTTTCGTCACCACCATCGCCGCCTTCCTCGAGGAGAACCCGTCGCCCACCCACGAGGAGGCGACCGATGCGATCGCCGGCAACCTCTGTCGGTGCACGGGCTACCAGAACATCCGGGCGGCCGTGCTGCGCGCCGCCGAGATCAAGCGCGAACGGTCCGGAGGCTCACCGCTCGGCCCCGACAGCGAGGCGGCACGCGCCTCGCTCGACGCCAAGGTTCGCGGCGCCACCGCTCCGGTCGGAGGAAAGGCAGGACGAGCATGACCAGCGTCTCCGATTCGCCCGTCTCCATCTCGGTCTCGACGGGCACGGCAACCGACCTCGCCCCCGTCGACATCGGTGGTGCCACCGAGTCGGGCAAGTCGTTCGGCAGGCCCATCCCGCGTGTCGAGGACAACCGGCTCGTCAGCGGTAACGGCCGCTATCTCGACGATCTCGGGCACGGCGCTCTCGCCGCGGCCTTCGTCCGGTCGCCGCACGCGCACGCCCGCATCCTCGACATCGCCGTCGATGCGGCGCTGGAACTGCCGGGTGTGCACGCCATCTACACCTACGACGATCTCGAGGCCGACTCGCCGGAGATGGCCGAGAACCTCCCGCTGCTGATCCCGCATCCCGCGATCACCGCTCCGCGCAACGGATATCCGCTCGCCAAGGACGAGGTGAACCACGTCGGCGAGGCGATCGTGATGGTCGTGGCCGACAACCGGTACATCGCCGAGGACGCCTGCGCGCTGATCGACATCACCTACGAAGCCCTTCCGGCCGTGGTCGGTGTCGACACCGCACGCAACGCCGAGCACGTCGTCCATCCGGATGTGCCCGACAACGTCGCGGCGCACCTCCAGCACGGGTTCGGCGACATCGAGGCGGAACTCGCCGCGGCACCGCACACGTTGACCCTCGACCTCGAGATCGAACGTTCGGCGTCGATGCCGATGGAGGGCAAGGGCGTCTACGCCCGCTGGGACGACGACGAGAAGGTACTGACCTTCTGGACGTCCACCCAGACCTCGACCTCCGCCCGCGCCGCGATCGCAGCGCGACTGGGCATGGCGCACAACAAGGTCCACTGCATCGCCCCCGACGTCGGTGGCGGTTTCGGTGTGAAGATCGTCCACCCGTGGCCCGAGGAGGTCATGGTCACCTGGGCCGCCCGCAAGCTGGGTCGGGCCGGGATCTCCAGCGAGGTCAAGTGGGTCGAGGACCGGCGCGAACATTTCATCTCGAGCGCCCACGAGCGCGGGCAGGTCCACGAGGTCACCGTCGGGTTCGACGACGACGGCCGGCTGCTGGCCTTCGACTTCTCGATCTGGCACGACAACGGCGCGTACCTGCCGTACGGAATCATCGTGCTGCTCAACACGTCCACTCAGGTGCTCGGTCCCTACAAACCGCGCGCCTTCCGGGTGGACGCCTATTCGCTGTACACCAACACGGTCATCGTCACGCCCTACCGCGGGGCGGGGCGGCCCCAGGCGGTGTTCGCGATGGAACGGGCGATGGACGCCATCGCGAAGTATCTCGGCAAGGACGCCATCGAGGTCCGCGAGACCAACTTCATCCGCCCCGAGGAGATGCCCTACGACTTCCACCTGATCTTCCAGGACGGCCGTCCCCTCATCTACGACACCGGCGACTACCAGGCCGGCGCCGACAAGCTCAAGAAGCTCATCGGCTGGGACGAGTTCGCGGAGTACAAGGAACGTGCCCGCGCCGAGGGCCGCCGCGTCGGTATCGGTGTGGGAGCATACGTCGAGGGCACGGGACCGGGCCCCTACGAGGGCGCACACGTGCTCATCGAGACCTCGGGCAAGGTCAAGGCCGCCACGGGTCTGACGACCCAGGGCCAGGGACACCAGACCTCCTTCGCGCAGATCGTCGCCGATGATCTCGGTGTGCCGGTCGCCGATGTCGAGATCGTCACCGGCGACACCCGCCGATTCGGGTACGCGGTCGGCACGTTCGCCTCGCGCGGTGCCGTGATGTCCGGCTCCGCCTTCCACGTCGCCGCGCAGATGGTGGCGGAGAAGGCGAAGAAGATCGCCGCGGACCACCTCCGCGCCGACATCGCCGACCTCGAACTACGCGGGGGGCATGTGTGCGTGGTGGGCACCGAACCCGGTGCGGAGGGCACCTCGATCCCGCTCGGCGTCGTGGCCGTGCTGTCGAACCCGCTCCGCTACGCCTTCGACGATGCCTCCCGTCGCGCAACGGGATTCGCGAACGCCGAAACCGACATGTCGGTGCCGCCCGTCCTCGAGGGCGAGCAGCCCGGCCTGGAAGCGACCGGCTACTATTCGCCGCCCACGTCGACGTTCGCGTCGGGCATCCACGCGGCGATCGTCGAGACCGATCCCGTCACCGCCGAGATCCGGGTGCTCCGGTACGCGGTGGTGCACGACTGCGGCAACGTCATCAACCCCCGCATCGTCGAAGGCCAGGTGCAGGGCGCGGTCGCGCAGGGCATCGGCGGCGCGCTCTACGAGAAGATCGTCTACGACGAGCACGGGCAGATGCTCAACGCGTCGTACATGGACTTCCTCATGCCCTTCGTGACGGAGATGCCCGACTCTCTCGAGATGGACCACACCGTCACCCCGTCCGCACTCAATCCCCTCGGGATGAAGGGCGCCGGCGAGGCCGGTGTCATCCCGACCTCGGCGGTGATCGCTGCGGCCGTCGAGGACGCGGAGGGCATCCCGATCACCAGCATGCCGATTTCCCCCTCGGAGTTGTTCGAGCTGCGTCTGACCCACGCGGCATCCCGAAACAAGGAGAACGAATGAGAATCGCCGGTACCGCGCAACTGCAGGCACCCCCCGACGTGGTGTACGACAGCCTGCAGGACGGCCGTGTTCTCGCGGCGACGATCCCGGGCGTGCAGTCGCTCGAGCAGATCAACGACAACCACTACAAGCTGTCCATCACCGCCGGGGTGGCCTCCATCAAGGGCACCTACGACGGGGAAGTGGTTCTGTCGCAGCAGAATCGTCCCGAATCGTTCGTCATGACGGCATCGGGATCCGGTGCTCCGGGAACGGTCAAGGCCGACGTGACGGTGCGTCTCGAAGAACGCGACGGCGGCACCGTGCTCACCTACGACGCGGACGCGGTCGTCGGCGGCATGGTCGGTGGGGTCGGACAACGAATGATCACCGGTGTCGCCAAGAAGATGGCCGGTGTGTTCTTCAACGGCATCGACGGTGTGATCGCCGACGGTCTGCCGGCGGCTCCGAGTGCGGCCGAAGCCGAAGTTGTCGCGGGCGTGAACGGAGCCGAGTTGGCCGAGGTCGCCGAGGGTGCGGGTGTGAAGACCACTGCGTTGCCCGTGGCCGCTGCGGCAGCTGCACCGGTACCGGCCGGAACACCTTCGGCAGCGATGGTGCTGCTGTCCGCAGGGGTGGGCGCCGGTATCGCCCTCGCGGGCGTCGCACTGGGAGCGATCCTCGCCCGACGCTGACCTTGTCGTCGGATTCCCACGGCACCCCCGGGCCATCACGGCCCGGGGGTGCCGTCGTCTGTGGGTGGCAGGTGCACGAACCCCGAACTCCGGGCGACGAGTTCGGCGAGATGTGACAAAGAAACACCGCCACCGAGCGAGTGGAATGTCATCAGACGTCAGGTGGGACACCGGCGAGACGAACCCAGGAGGAAACATGGGATCCAGGAAGATTCGGGTCGGTATCGATACCGGCGGAACATTCACGGACGTGGTCGCGGTGGACGACGAGTCCGGCGCCATCGTCACCACGAAGACCCCGTCGACACCGCAGGATCCGGCCGTCGGTTTCCTCGCGGGCATCGAGAAGGTCCTCGCGCAGCTCGGTGAGACCGGTGACGCGATCGAGGCTGTCAGCCACGGCACCACCGTCGCCACGAACAAACTGCTCGAGGGCAAGGTCGGCACCCTCGGTTTCATCACCACCGAAGGTTACGAACACGTCCTCGAGATCGCCCGGCAGTCGGTACCCGACGGCTACGGCAACTCGTACTTCTGGGTCAAGCCCGACCGCATCGTGCCGGCCGACCGCGTCCGTACCGTCCGCGGCCGTCTCGCCTACGAGGGCAGCGAAATCCGTCCCCTGAACGAGGATGACGTCCGCGCCGCCGCCCGCTTCTTCAAGGACCGCGACATCCGCACCGTCGGCGTGTGCCTGATGCACTCCTACGCCAACCCCGAGCACGAGCGCCGCGTCCGCGACATCCTCATGGAGGAGTACCCGGAGGCGACGGTGAGCATCTCCAGCGAGGTGCTGCGCGAGTACCGCGAGTACGAGCGGTCCATCACGACCCTCGTCGACGCCGCGGTCAAGCCCAACATTCGCAACTACGTCAACAACATCGCGAGCCGGCTCCGCGAGTTCTCCTCCGCCGAGGGCGAACAGCGCGACATCCCGTTCTACGTGATGAAGTCCAACGGTGGCGTGCTGTCGGCGAAGGAAGTCGTGCACCAGCCGATCACGACCGTGCTCTCCGGCCCCGCTGCCGGTGCCCTGGGTGCGGCCCTGATTGCCGGCGTCGCCGGCGTCGACCAGGTGCTGACCTGCGACGGTGGCGGCACCTCCACGGACGTCACCGTGGTCGTCGGCGGCGAGCCGGCACTCACCACGGAAGGTCGCGTGGGTGTCTACCCGTCCAAGATCCCGATGATCGACGTGGTGACCGTCGGCGCCGGCGGTGGCTCCATCGCGTGGATGACCCCCGAGGGCACCCTGCGCGTCGGCCCGCAGTCGGCGGGCGCCGATCCCGGACCCCTGTGCTACGCCAAGGGCGGCAACGAGCCGACCATCACCGACGCCCACGTCCTGCTCGGTCGCATCCCTCCCCACCTGCTCGGCGGTGAGATCCCGCTCGACACCGAACTCGCCCGCAAGGGCGTCGAGGAACTCGCACACCGTCTCGGCCTCGAATTCGAGGCGTGCGCCACGGGCATTCTCGAAGTGTCGGCCTGGAACCAGGCCAACGCGCTGCGCCAGATCACCGTCAAGCGTGGTCTCGACGTCCGCGACTTCACCCTGGTGACCTTCGGCGGCTCCGGGTCGCTGCTGGCCTGTCGCCTCATCGACATCCTCGGTCTCAAGGACGTCCTCGTGCCGCTCGAGCCCGGCAACGTCTCGGCCTTCGGTCTGCTCACCGTCGATGTCCGCAACGACTATGTGCAGACGCACGTCAGCCGTCACGACCGGTTGAAGATCGACGAACTGCAGGCCGGACTCGACGCCCTCGCGGCCGAGGCCGAACGCGCTCTGGAGGACGAGGGATTCGGGCCCGACCAGCGGCAGTACGCCCGCTCGGCGGACCTGCGCTATTTCGGCCAGGCCTTCGAGGTGCGCGTGCCGGTCGGCGACGGCCCCATCACCCAGGAACTGATGGACGAGGCGGCCGAACGCTTCCACCAGGCCCACCGTGAGCTCTACGGTTACGACTTCCGCAACGATCCCCACCAGCACGTGGAATGGGTCAACCTCCGCGTCAGCGGTATCGGCCCCATCAAGCGACCGGAACTCGCCGAGATCGCCCCGGGCACGGGGGCGGACGACGCCCTCACCGGCACCCGTCAGGCGTACTTCGACGAGTGGGTCACCACCCGCGTGTACGACCGCGCCCGCCTCGGCGCCGGCGACGAACTCGAAGGTCCCGCCGTGATCGAGGAATTCAGCTCGACCATCCCGGTTCATCCCGGATTCCGCGCTCGCATCGACACTTTCGGCAACATCCGCCTCAGCAAGACGTCCGACTCGAACGGAGCCACCCGATGACTGCGACTCTCGAACCCGCCGCGGCCACGACCCGCAAGCCCTTCCGGCTGACCGACGCTTCGGGTAGCGCTCCCGATCCGGTGCTGGTCGAGATCGTCGCCGGCTATCTCGCCAGTGTCGAGATGGAGGTGGAGACCTCCATCTCCCGGACCTCGCGCTCGCCGATGATCCGCGACGCCCACGACTTCCGTGCCGGCATCCACGACCGCAACCTGCGCAAGCTCACCGGTCGTTCGTACTCGGCGCTCGTGCATCCGGTGGCGCGGGACTTCCCGCTCGAGACGATGAAGCCCGGCGACGTCTTCTTCCACAACGACGTCTACCTCTCCGAAGGCGGCATCGGGCACCTGCCCGACCTGTGTGTCACCGTCCCGGTCTTCGCGACCCGCCCCGGCGACACCGAGCCCTCGGTGGTCGCGTTCGTGCAGGCCTTCGGCCACCACGACGACATCGGCGGTTGTTGCCCCGGCTCCATGCCCTCGGGTGCGACCACCGTGTACGAGGAGGGACTGATGGTCCCGCCGATCAAGCTGTGGGACCAGGGCGTTCCCAACGAGGCGGCACTGCGGATCATGACCCGCAACTCCCGCATGCCCGATTCGCTCGCCGCCGACCTCGACGCCGAGTGCTCGGCGTGCCTCATGGGTGCGCGCCGGCTGTCGGAGCTGTTCGAACGCTACGGTGTCGAGACCGTCGAGGCCTGCTTCGACGCGATCCTCGATGCGACCACCGAGACGTACCGCCGCGAGATCCTCAGCAAGATCCCGGTGGGCACGTACACCTGGGAGGACTACGCCGAGCACGACGGTGTGGACGAGCCGATGCTGCACGTGCAACGCATCACGCTCACCAAGACCTCCCCGGAGGACGAGGGCGGCGAGCGCCTGATCCTGGACTTCAACGGCACCGGACCGCAGGCGAAGGGTCCGATCAACCACTGCGGTGACTACGCCGACGGCAACTTCCTCATCAAGTGGCTGGCGCCGATCCTGCGCAACCTGGCCGACACCCCCGACCGCATGGCGGAACTGGACGTCAACGAAGGTGTCGTGCCGCTGATCGAGATGAAGTTCCCGGAGCCGGGCACCCTGATCACGCCGATCTTCCCGGCCCCCACCAACGCTCGGACGTTCGTGATCCTGCGTCTGCTCGGTGTGCTCTCCGGTGTGGTCGCCAAGGCGGTCGACGGCAACATGCCCGCCGACCAGGAGACCATCCGCTACACCGGTGTGTACGGCGAGGACTTCGACGGCCACTCGTACCTCATGCGTGAGGTGCTCGGCGGCGGCTCCGGCGGCCGGCACTACGCCGACGGCGAGGACACCATCCACGTGGTGCCCGACTCGCGGAACCTGCCCACGGAGTTCACCGAGAGCCGCTTCCCGTTCATCGTCGAGAAGCTGGGTCTGGCAATTGATTCCGGCGGAGCCGGTCGCTACCGCGGCGGTCTCGGCTACGAGAAGCACATCCGGATGCTCAAGGACGCGAACTTCATGTCCATCGCCGACCGTTCGATCCTCGCGTGCTGGGGTGTCAAGGGTGGTAAGGCCGGCAAGCCGTTCTCCGTCACCCTCGATCCCGGCGGCCCGAACGAGCGCGAGTTCGACGCCCTCACGGACGCCGAGCCGATCAAGGCCGGCGAGGTCGTGCGCATCCGCACCACCGGCGGCGGTGGCTGGGGCGACCCGCTCGATCGCCCGATCGACGAAGTGATCCGGGACGTGTTGTGGCGCAAGGTGTCCGTCGAGGGTGCCCGCGACGACTACGGTGTGGTCCTGAAGGACACCTCGGCCGACGAACCTGTCGCCGATGTGGAGGCCACCGACGCGCTGCGTGCGCAGCTGCGCGCCGAGCGCGGCGAGGAGGAGCCCTTCTTCGACCGCGGTCCCGGTTACGCCCGCCTGTCGGGTGGCGCCGAGTTCGCCGAGTACGACTTCGTCGGCAACTGATGCCGACGACGGCCGACATCTCCCGCGGCACCGATCTCGCTGTGATCGGTGCCGCGGGGAAGACCGGAACGGCTGTCGTCTCGGCGCTGGAGACAGCAGACGCGACCCCCGTCCGCCGAGTGGTGCACACCGCTCGGCGGGCGGGGGATCGTGCTGTCGACCTCGAGACGGGCGCCGGACTCGCCGACGCGCTGTCGGGTTGCTGCGGCGTCTATTTCATCGCCCCGAACGTGCACCCCGACGAACCGGCACTGTTCGAGCGGTTCCTGAGGGCAGCGGCCGGGGCCGGTGTCGATCACGTCGTCTACCACTCCGTCGCCTGGCCGTACACGCCGGCGATGCCGCACCACCTCGACAAGGCGCGCTGCGAGGACATCCTGCACGCCTCCGGGGTGCGGTGGACCGTTCTGCAGCCCTGCGCATACACGGAGAACTTCGCATCGGTGCTCGACGGATCGGTCGACGCACTCGACGTCCCCTACGACCCCGACGCGCAGTTCTCGTTCGTCGCGCTGGCGGATGTCGCCGCGGTGGCGGCCCGAGTCCTGATCGAGGGTGCGGACGTCCACCACGGCGCCACCTACGAGCTCGGGGGACCGGACGCGGTGAGCGTGCGACAGCTGTGCGCGGTCACCGGGCGATCGGTGGAGATCGAGCAGGTGTCCGTCCCGACGTGGATGGAGCGTCACGGCCGCGACCTGTCCGAAGACGCCCGCGAACGCCTGGCCGCGATGTTCGACTTCTACGACGATCACGGCTTCGTCGCGGGGAGCGTGGTGACGGCGGCGCTGCTCGGCCGGGCACCCGCCCGCGTCGAGGATCTCGTCTCGTCGATGCCGCGCCGGTAACCCGCCGGTGGTGTAGGAAGGGGAACGTGACGGATCGCTCTGCGGACGGCCCCGACGCCGTCGACACCCTGCCCCCGCCCGTGCTCATCGCTGTCGACGAGGCCAGCGGTATCGGGGTGCTCACCCTCGACCGCCCGGAGCAGCGCAACCCGCTGTCGGTGGAGACGATGCGCGAGGTCATCGCCGGTCTGACGGCGCTCACCGCCGACACGAAGGTGATCGTGGTCCGCGCGGAGGGACCGGTGTTCTCGGCCGGGCACGACCTGCGGCAGATGATCGGACGCACGCTCGACGAGGAGCGCGCGATCTTCGAGACGTGCAACGAGATGATGCGGACGGTGCAGTCGATCCCTCAGCCGGTGATCGCATCGGTGCAGGGCACGGCGCTCGCGGCGGGATGCCAGCTCGTCGCGGCGTGCGATCTCGCCGTCGCCGCCACCGACGCCCGCTTCGGCACCCCCGGTGTGCGGATCGGGCTGTTCTGCTCCACACCGATGGTCGCGGTCAGCCGCGCGATCGGACGCAAGCGGGCGCTGCAGATGTTGCTGACCGGCGACACGATCGACGCGCAGACCGCCGCCGACTGGGGTCTGGTGAACTACGTCGTCGAACCGGAGGCGCTGGAAACCGCGACCACCGAGCTCGCCCTGAAGATCGCAGGTTCGTCCCCCGCCACGATGCGGATCGGCAAGGAGGCGTTCTACCGTCAGATCGATCTGCCGCAGGAGACGGCCTATGCCGCGATGGCGGAGACGATGGCGTCGAACGCGATGATCGGCGACGCGCAGGAGGGGATGACGGCCTTCCTCGAGAAGCGCGCGCCGGTCTGGAAGGGTCGCTGATTTCGAGCGGTCATCAAGTCTGGACGAGATGGTTGGACGTCCTATAAAGTTCGCTGCATGACCCCCGATCCGCGTCAGAGCACCGTCGACGGCATCCTCCACCGCACTGCCGCGCGTCATCCCGCCCGCGTCGCACTCCGCTTCGGCGACCGGCAGTTCACCTACCGGGAACTCGACGACGCCGTCACCCGCGCCGCTGCGCACCTGCTCTCCTTGGGTCTGGTCAAGGGCGACCGTGTGGCCGCCTACGGCACCAACTCCGACGGCTACGCGATCGGATATCTCGCCGCTGCCCGCGCCGGCCTGGTACACGTGCCGGTCAACTACGCGCTGCGCGGCGAGGAACTGTCGTACCTGCTCGGCCAGTCGGGCGCGAAGGCCGTGCTCGTCGACCCGGTGCTGCGGGAGAACCTCGACGCCGTCCTGGCCGACGTGCCGGCCGAGACCGTCGTCCCGCTCCGCGACGCCGACGACTCCCTGGTGGCGGTGGCGCAGGCGGGCGACGTGCCGACGCTCGACGTCGCGGTGGCCGACACCGACCTCGTCCAGCTCCTCTACACCTCGGGCACGACGTCGAAGCCCAAGGGCGCCATGATGACCCACCGGGCGCTCACCTTCGAGTACATGTCGTCGATCGAGGCGCTCGACCTGTCGGCCGGCGACGACCCGCTCGTGTGCATGCCCCTCTACCACTCCGCCGCGATGCACGTCTTCCTCATCCCGTATTTCGCGGTGGGCGCGACCGTACGGCTGCTGCCCGCACCCGACGTCGCCGAGATCCTCCGGCTGGTGGAGGAGGAGCGCATCGGATCGCTGTTCCTCGCCCCGACCGTGTGGGTACCGCTGACCAACCATCCCGACCTCGACGAGCGTGACCTGTCGTCGCTGCGCAAGGCGCAGTACGGGGCGTCGATCATGCCGGTCACCGTCCTCGAGCGACTGCGCGGACGCTACCCGGAGCTCGGCTTCTACAACTGCTTCGGCCAATCCGAGATCGGCCCGCTCGCCACCGTTCTCCGTCCCGAGGAGCACGATGCGCGTCCAGCCTCGTGCGGCCGGGCCGTACTGTTCGTCGAGACCCGCGTCGTCGACGCCGACGGCAACGACGTCCCCGACGGTGAACCCGGCGAGATCCTGTACCGCTCACCGCAACTGTGCCTGGGCTATTGGGAGAACCCCGCCGCGACCGAGGAGGCCTTCCGCGACGGCTGGTTCCACTCCGGCGACCTCGTCACCCGCGATGCCGAGGGCTTCATCACCGTCGTCGACCGCATCAAGGACGTCATCAACACCGGTGGCATCCTCGTGGCCTCGCGCGAGGTCGAGGACGCGATCTACACACACCCGGCCGTCGCCGAGGCCGCGGTGATCGGTACTCCGGACGAGAAGTGGATCGAAGCGGTGACCGCGGTGGTCGTCCTCAAGGACGGTCACGAACTCGACGAGTTCACCTTGATCGACCATGTCAAACAGCGCCTCGCACCGTTCAAGGTGCCCAAGGCCGTTCGCTTCGCCGACGTCCTGCCGCGTAATCAGAGCGGCAAGCTCCTCAAGCGCGAACTGCGCGGATCCTGACCACTCTCCGAACCGACCACTGCGAAAAGGAAGCCGAGTTCGATGCCGAAGAAGCACGTCGCCTCCTGGTACGACGACGAGGTCTCTGCCGTCTACGAACTCGCGCGCGAGTTCTTCGATCGCGAGGTCATGGGTAAGGCCGAGAAGTGGGACTCGCAGCGCCGTATCGATCGTGAGGTGTGGCTCGAAGCCGGCAAACTCGGTCTGCTGTGCTGCTCGATCCCCGAGGAATACGGCGGTGGCGGCGGCACCTTCGCGCACGACCTCGCGGTGTTCGATGCGCAGGGTTACTCCGGCGACCTCGCGTTCGGCAACTCCGTGCACAGCGGCATCGTGGCGCACTACATCCTCGAATACGGCAACGAGGAGCAGAAGAAGGCGTGGCTGCCGGGCATGGCCACCGGCGAGATCCTCGGCGCCATCGGCATGACCGAACCCGGTGCAGGATCGGACCTCAAGGCCATCAAGACCACCGCGGTGCGCGACGGCGACCACTACGTCGTCAACGGCGCGAAGACCTTCATCACCAACGGTTCCTCGGCCGACGTCATCGTCCTCGCCGTCAAGACCGACCCGAAGGCCGGCGCCAAGGGCGTGTCGCTGCTCATCGTGGATCTCCGTGACGCCCCGGGCTTCTCGGTGGGCCGTGTGCTCGACAAGGTCGGCCAGCACGCCGCCGACACCTCCGAGCTGTCGTTCGTCGACGTGCGCGTGCCCGTGACGAACCTGCTCGGCGAATCCGAAGGTCTCGGCTTCGGTCAGCTCATGGCGCAGCTCGTGCAGGAACGTCTGATCATCGGCGCGCAGGCCGCCGGTGCGATGGACCGGGCCGTCGAGGAGACCGTCCGCTATACCAAGGCGCGACAAGCGTTCGGGCACAGCCTGTTCGAGTTCCAGAACACGGCCTTCGAACTCGCCGAGTGTCGGACCGTCGCCCGTACCTGCCGCATCTTCCTCGACCACTGCATCGAGCAGCACCTGAAGGGTGAACTCGATCCGTCGGACGCCGCGATGGTCAAGTACTGGCTGACCGACAAGCAGTGCGAGGTCATCGACCGGTGCGTGCAGCTGCACGGCGGCTACGGCTACATGCGCGAATACCTCATCGCGCGGATGTACGAGGACGCCCGCGTCCAGCGGATCTACGCCGGGGCGAACGAGGTCATGAAGCAGATCATCGCGCGGGCGCTGTAGAGCGGGACGGGCCCTGACTCACCACGGGCGGCTGGTGGTGAGGTACTTCGCCATCTCCTGGCTCTGCGCGCGGTGCATGCGACGGTGCTCCGCTCGCTCGTCACCGGACGCGTTGAGCTTGCGTTCCTCGTCGGACTCGGGCAGCACCGGCGGGACCTGCATGGTTCGGCCGCCGTCGTCGACGGCGACGAAGGTGAGGAAGGCGGTCGCGGCGATGCGTCGTTCACCGCTGCGCAGATCCTCTGCGGTGACCTTGACGAAGACCTCCATCGAGCTGCGTCCGGTCCAGGTCACGAACGACTCGAGGCACACCGAGTCCGACGGGCGAATGGGTTCGAGGAAGGCCACCGAGTCGGTCGACGCCGTCACGACAGAGGCACGACTGTGACGTGTCGCGGAGATCGACGCCGTCATGTCGATGTCGCTCATCAGCTTCCCGCCGAACAACGTGTTGTGGTCGTTGACGTCGTTGGGAAATACCCTGCTGGTCTTGACGACTCGAGATTCTCGGCAAGGTTTGGCCTGCACGCGTGGTCCTTTCGTAGGTCGTGCTCGCGGCGGGATCTCCGCCGGAGGCACCGTGTCGAGCCTACGACCGCTGCTGCGCGGGAATCGACGCCGATCGGGTGTGATACTCGACAAGCCTGGACAGCATCGAGACGAGCAGCGCGCGTTCGTCCGCGTCGAGGGGAGCGAACGCCTCGTCCTGCGCCTCGGTGAGCATCCGGTCGAGATCGAACAACCGTCTCCGTCCGCGGCGGGGGAGGGTGATGATGTTGCGCCGCCGATCGGCGGGGTCGGAGGCGCGTTCGACGAACCGGCGGTCCACCAGTGCGTCGACGGTGGCCGCGACATCGCTGCGATCGAGCCCGCAGCGCCGGGCGAGGTCGACCTGGCTGGACGGGCCGTATTCCGCGAGGGCGGCCAGGATCCGGTAATGGTGACCTCGGGCATCGGCGGAGTCGAGGCGGTCGAACACGACGCGATGTACGTGTCGTGCCGCCTGGGTCATCAGATAGCTC
The DNA here is from genome assembly GCF_004153645.1 of Rhodococcus sp. Q1. Lineage (NCBI taxonomy): Bacteria > Bacillati > Actinomycetota > Actinomycetes > Mycobacteriales > Nocardiaceae > Rhodococcus > Rhodococcus sp. Q1. Next base: position 698,934 of record NZ_SDMJ01000001.1, read on the forward strand.
GGAAGGTGTCCGAGCCGATCGGGGCCGGCCGCGTCGTGGGTGGCGGACATGGGGTCGAGTCTACGAGTACCGACCCGGCGGAGCGAGACCCCGTCACCGCCGCCGGTGGTCGGTGATCGGCGTGCGGGGTCCACGCTTCGGTACTCGCGCGTAGCCGCCGGACTCGACGATCAGTCGCACAGCCCGATAACGTTGGGGACGTAGAGGTTCGAGGTATTCGACCATGTCGGGATCGTCGAGAGGCCTGCCGAGCAGCGCCCATCCGACGACCTTCGCGAGGTGGTAGTCGCCGACGGAGAGCGCATCGGTGTCGCCGAACGCGCGCTGAGCCACCTCCGCGGCCGTCCACACGCCCACCCCCGGCACGACCCGCAGCTTCCGCCGGGCGGCGGCGGCCGGTTCGTGCGCGAGGCGCTCGAGAGAGTCGGCGAGCTGCGCGCACCGCACCACGGTCCGTGCGCGGCCGGGGTCGACGTTCGCCCGATGGAACTCCCACGACGGGACCGTTCGCCAGGCCGCCGCGGAGGGCGGCACGCGCATGCCCTCCGGTGCGGGTCCCGGCGCCGGATCGCCGAACCGGGTGACGAGGCGCCGCCACGACGCGAACGCCGCCACCCCGTGCACCCGTTGTTCCAGGATGGCGGGGACGAGAGATTCGAGCACCCGGCCGGTGCGGGGTATGCGCAGGGCGGGCATTCTCCGGTGCGCCTCGACGAGGGCGGGATGCTCGGGGGCGAAGGCCGACGGGTCGTCGTCGGCGCCGAGCAGGGCCGGCAGTCGTTCGGCCAGCTCGGCCGCTCCCGGTCCCCACGCCAGACACCGCGCGCCGTGCGGGCCGTCCTGGGTGAGCCGGTAGGTCACGGCTCCGGTGTCCATGCGGGAGGTGCGCCACACGGCGCCTGTGATGACGCGATGACACGGATCCCACGGCCCGCGCTGGAGCGGCCGCAGGGTGCGCACCACGTCGACGGGCCACGGCACGCGCACGCGGGTGTCGAGGGACGCGTCGTCCACCACCCTCACGATGCGAGGGCCTCGCTCGTCGGACACGGTCACCGCACTACCGTACTCCGGGCGCTGGAGCCGACTTTCGCGACTCTGTGCGCTGGAGCCGACTTTCGTGGTGTCGGAGGGTGCGGCTATGGTCGGGCGCATGATCATCGTGAGCACCGACGGATCCTGCCTGCGCAATCCCGGCGGCGCCATCGGGTGGGCGTGGGTCAATCACGAGGGGCCCAGCGCGTCGGGCGGTGAGCGTTCGGGCACGAATCAGATCGCCGAGCTCCGGGCGGTGCTCGAGGCATTGCGGGCGCATCCCGGTGCCGAGCCGATGATCATCGAATCCGATTCGCAGTACGCGATCAAGTGCGCGTCCGAATGGCTGCCGGGATGGAAGCGCAAGGGGTGGAAGACGGCTACCGGCGCGCCGGTGAAGAATCTCGAACTCGTGCGCGCCATCGACCGCGAGCTCACCGATCGCACCGGACCGGTGCGGTTCCGCTGGGTGCGCGGCCACGTCGGCAACCACTTCAACGAGATGGCCGACACGCTCGCCGGGCAGGCCGCCCGCGAGATCGCGGCGCAGCCCGGACCGATCGAGGTGCCCAGCGCGCCCGTGGCCGCGCACAAGCCGCCGAAGCGCGCCGGCGACGCCGAATTGACCTTGTTCTGAGCGCAGTTCGGTTCAGCGTGCGTAGACCGCGGTGGGCCGACCGTTGATCGCGTGGACTGTTACGGGGGTGTCGAACACGTCGGTCAGGATCTCGTCCCGCATGATCTCGTCGCTCGTGCCGCCCGTCACGATCAGGCCGTCGCGCAACGCGATGATGTGATCGGAGTACGCGGCGGCGATGTTCACGTCGTGGATGACGAGCACGATCGTCTTGCCGAGCTCGTCCGCCGCCCGCCGCAGCTGACGCATCATCAGCACGGCGTGCTTCATGTCGAGATTGTTGAGCGGCTCGTCGAGCAGGACGTACTTGGTGTCCTGTGCCAGCACCATCGCCACGAAGGTGCGCTGCCGCTGGCCACCGGAGAGCTGGTCGAGGAAGCGGTCTGCGAGGTCGGTGAGGTTGAGGAACTCCATCGCCTCGTCGACGTGCCGTTCGTCTTCCGCCGTGAGCCGGCCCTGGCAGTGCGGGAACCGGCCGAAGCCGACCAGTTCGCGGACCGTCAGGCGCGCGGTGATGTGGTTCTCCTGCCGCAGGATCGACAGATGCTTGGCCAGCTCCCGGGTCTTCGTGGAATGCACGTCGAGTCCGCCCACGGTGACGGTGCCCGTGGTGGGCTGGAGCAGACGGCCGATGATCGTCATGAGCGTGGACTTGCCGGCGCCGTTCGGTCCGATCAGCGAGGTGATGCCGCCCTCGCGGATCGTGCCGGAGACGGGTCCGAGGACCCGCTTGTCCCGGTACGACATCGAGACGTCGTGGAACTCGATCACAGCGTTCCCTTTCTCAGGAGCATGAACAGGAACAGGATGCCGCCGACGAACTCGATGATCACCGTGAGGAATCCGCCCGCGTAGAAGATGTGCTGCATGAAGAACTGGCCGAAGGCGAGGGTGATCACGCCCAGCAGGAACGCCATGGGCATCACGTACTGGTGCTTGTACGTCCCGGCGATCTGATAGGCGAGGGTCGCGATGAGGAATCCGAAGAAGGTCATCGGCCCTGCCAGCGCGGTCGCGAATGCCACGAGCAGCGCGATGAGGACGAGCATCAGCGTCAGCTCGCGTTTGTAGGCGACACCGATGTTGGTCGCGGTGTCGCGGCCGAGCAGCAGTGCGTCGAGGCGGTGGCGACGACGCCACAGGATCACCCCGACGACGATGCAGATGCCGAACGCGAGGGGCAGATAGTCGCCGGGCACAGACGACAAGCGGCCCATCAGCTCGACCGAGAGCATGTCGTATTCGGTGGGGGAGAGCACCCGCTGGACGAACGTCGACAGACTGTCGAAGGCCATGCCGAGCACGACGCCCACGAGCAGCATCAGGAACAGGCTGCCGAACCGGCCGGAGAACAACCAGCGGTAGAGCAGGGTCGCCAGCACCACCATGAGCGCGGTCTGCAGGACGAGCTTGGGGATGCCCTCGGAGGTCGCGATCGCGGTGGCTCCGAAGAAGAAGACCGTCAGCGTCTGCATCAGCGTGTACAGGGAGTCGAACCCGATGATGGACGGCGTCAGGATGCGGTTGTCGGTGACCGTGTGGAACACGACGGTTCCCATGCCGTGCGCGAACGCCGCGACCAGCATGGCGCCGAGAACCGTGAGGCGGCGCGGGAAGGTGAAGTCGAACGAGCCGCGGATGAACAGGAACAGATAGCACGCGACCGCGACGACGGCGATCATCGCGACGACGGCCAGGCGCACCCTCGGCGACAGGCGACGGCGCTCGCTCTTGCCGGTCGGGACGGCCCGTGCGCGCACGGAATCAAGCACTGACATGACGACGCTGCCTCAGAACGAGAGTGATGAAGACGGCGGCGCCGACGACGCCGAGGACGACGGACGCGGGAATCTCCATGGGGGCGACGATCGTGCGGCCGACGAGGTCGCACGCGAGAAGCAGTCCGGCGCCGACGACGGCGACCCAGGGCAAGTTCTTGTGCATGTCGTCGCCGAGCATCATCGACACGAGATTCGGCACGATCAGGCCGAGGAACGGGATGAAGCCGACCACGACGGTGGTGACGCCGGTGGCGACCGCGACGAGAGTGACCCCGAGGAAGACGACCTGCTCGTACTTCAGGCCCACATTGGTGGCGAGGTCCTTACCGAGACCGGCGATGGTGAACCGGTCGGCGAGAAGATAAGCGAGGACAGCGACCGCGAGCACCGCCCACAGTGGTTCGTAGAAGCCGCGCACGACGCTGCTGAAACCACCCGAACGCCACGCCGACATCGACTGCAGCAGGTCGAAGTTGCCGGCGAGGAAAGTGGTGATCGAGCCGACCACGGCACCGAGCATGATGCCGACGAGCGGCACGATGATCGACGACTTCAGGGCGATGCGGCGCAGGACGACGATGAACACCATCGTTCCGGCGAACGCGAAGATCACCGCGATCACCATCTTGACCATCGGCGACGCGTCGGGAACGACGATCAAGGTGGCGAGCAGGCCGAGACCGGCCCACTGCGCGGTGCCCGCGGTGGTCGGTTCGACGAACTTGTTCTGGGTGATCAATTGCATGATCACGCCCGAGATGCTCATCGCGACGGCCGCGAAGATCAGGGCGAGGGTTCGCGGCACGCGGGAGATGAAGAACATCTCGCGGGCCGCGGGGTCGTGGATCAGCGACTCGATGGTGATGTCGTAGCCGCCGACCATCAGGGACGCCACGGTCAGTGCCAGAACGACCACCGAGATCACCGGCAGCAGCATTGTGTTCTTCGTCATGGGACTCGGATCCGGAGAAGGGCGCTTACACACGCAGCCTGCCCCGGCCCGTGATCCGGGCCGGGGCAGGCTGCTGTGGAGCGTCGAACAACAGGGGACCTACTGTGCAGACCGGTTCGCGGTGTCGAAGGCATCGGCGATCTGCTGGAACGCCTCGGTGTAGGACTCGATGCCCTCACGTTTGTAGAAGTCGTTGTCCAGGTAGATGATCTGGTCCTTCGTGGCGAAGGTGGTGGCGGCGAATGCTTCCTGCGCGTCGATGACGGAGGCCGCCGGTTGCGGGGTTGCCTCGCCCGGAACGGCGACGGCGGAATCGCGGTCCAGCACGATCATCCAGTCGGGGTCGGCCTGCGCGACGGTCTCGGGAGCCAGACCGGAATCGCCGTGGACGTCGCCGGCGTCCCCGGCGAACACGTCCTTCAGGTTCACGCCCTCGAGCAGGCGGCCGATGCGGCCCGAAGCGTTGTCGATCTTGCCGCCGGCGACGACGGCGAGGAAGACGCTCTCGCCGTTCGTGGCGGCCCGAGCGGCCTCGGTGGCGGCATCGAGCTCGGCGACGATCTCCTGGGATTCGGCTTCCTTCCCGAAGATCCGACCGAGGGTGAGGGTCTGATCCTTCAGCCCCTGGATGTAACCGCCCTCGGAGTCGTCCAGCGCGGAGACGTCGACGACGGGAGCGATCTTCGACAGTTCCCCGGTGAACTCGGCGAAGCGCGACCCGCCGATGATCAGGTCCGGCTCGGCTTCACTCACGAGCTCGAGCTTCGGCTCACGATGAGTGCCGACGTCGAGAATGGAGTCGTTCCGGCGCCACTCGTCGAAGCCCGTGTTGGGGAGGAGGGTCTTCGGCAGGGCGACAGGGGTGATGCCCCAGTCGCGCAGCATCTCGAACGACTTGTTGTCGAGGGCGACCACGCGCTCGGGGGCCACCGGAACTTCCATCTCACCGTTGTTGGTCTCGACGGTGACCGTCGCGCCGTTCCCGGATGCGGGCGCATCGGTGCCGCTGTTCCCGCATCCGGTGAGGACGAGCGCGCCGACGAGGGCCGGGGCGAACAGCATGCGTTTGAAATTCAGTTTCACGGTGTGACTCCGAGGGGCGGGGCGGCGTTGTGACGGAAGCCAGAACGCTCGGGGTTTGGTAAGGCAACGGTCACATAGTATTGGTTAGCCAATCCTGCGTTGCCCTCGGGTCTCGTGACGTGGATCGCCGGGAGGAAGCGTGGGATGGTCCCTTCCCCGGTGCCACGGATTCACGGGTACGGTCACGTCATGAACGAAGCCGAGCGGATCGCCGGGTTCCGTAGCGTCCACGGACTCGACCACCTCGTGGATGTCCACACGCATTTCATGCCCCGACGGGTCATGGACAAGGTCTGGGCATACTTCGACTCCGCGGGGCCGCTCATCGGACGCCCGTGGCCGATCACCTACCGGCACGACGAGGAAGAGCGCGTCGCTCGGCTGCGCGAGTTCGGGGTAGCGCGGTTCACCGCGATGCTGTACCCGCACAAACCCGCGATGGCGGCATGGCTCAACTCGTGGGCGGCCGATTTCGCGTCACGCACCCCCGACTGTCTCCACACCGCCACCTTCTATCCCGAATCCGACGCGAAGGACTACGTCGCGTCGGCGCTCGAGGCGGGTGCACGTGTGTTCAAATCCCACATCCAGGTCGGCGACTATTCACCGCTCGACCCGCTCCTCCACGACGTGTGGGGTCTCCTCGAGGACTCGGGCGTGCCCATCGTCGTGCACTGCGGGTCGGGACCGGCGCCCGGTGCCCACACCGGTCCCGCACCCATGCACGAACTTCTGCGCCGGTTTCCACGGCTGACGGTGATCGTCGCGCACATGGGCATGCCCGAGTACCGCGAATTCCTCGATCTCGCCGAGCAGTACGAGCGGGTCCACCTCGATACGACGATGGCATTCACCGATTTCGTCGAGAAGGACACCCCGTTCCCGCCGGACCAGCTCCCCCGTCTCGACGCACTTCGGGAGAAGATCCTCTTGGGCAGCGACTTCCCGAACATCCCGTACGGCTACATCCACCAGCTCGAGGCGCTCGAACGCGTTGCCCCGGACAGCGAGTGGATTCGCGCGGTGTGCCGCGCGAATGCCACTGCACTGTTCGGGCTCGACGGGTGAGCGCGCGGGGCGGTGCCCCGCGCACTCAGACGGAGATCGCGCGCCGGAGGATCTTGCCGGTCGCGTTGCGCGGGAGCAGATCCTGCGTGATCCGCCAGACGGTCGGGACCTTGTAATAGGCCAACTGCTCGGCACAGAAGGACCGCAGCTCGTCCTCGCCGACGGTGCTGGTGGACCGCAGCACCACCACAGCTGCGACCTCCTGACCCAGATCGTCGTGTTCGACGCCGATCACGGCGCATTCCACGACGTCGGGATGTTCGTCGAGGCGCTGTTCGATCTCCGTCGGGTAGATGTTCTCCCCGCCGCGCAGGATCAGATCGGACCGTCGCCCGGTCAACCGCAGGCGGCCGTTCTCGACCGTGCCGTAATCCCCGGTGCGCAACCATCCGTCGGCGGTGATCGCGGCTGCGGTCGCGTCCGGGTCCTCCCAATAGCCGAGCATCACGTAGGGGCTGCGGACGCACACCTCACCTTCGGTGCCGTCGGGTACCCGCTCACCGAACGGATCACGGATCTCCAGGCTCACCGTGATGATCGGGTTGCCGAGCGTGCCGGGGAACGCCTCGAGTTCGGGAGCCGTGGCCACGGCGATGGCCGTGCTGCATTCGGTCAGTCCGTAACTGTCCACCAGCGCCTGCTCCGCGAAGGGGAACTTCTCGCGCAACCGCTGCTTCAGCGCGGGGGAGGACGGAGCCGACGCGAGCGCGAACGCCGTGAGCGAGGACAGGTCGTACCTGTCGGGGTTCTCGTGCTCGAGCATGCGCGCGGCCATGGTCGGCACAGCGCCCCAGTTGGTCACCTTCTCCCGCTCGATGAGGGTGAACACCTTGTCGACGTCGAATGCGCCTTCGGTCATGACGACGGCACTGCCCGTCGCCAGTCGCGGCACCGCCAGATTGTGCAGGCTGGCGATGTGGAACAGGGGCGAGACCAGCAGGTACCGGCTCTCGCTGGGCACCGAGTCGTCGTAGGGGCGCTGGTACATCCCCGCGACCAGCGCGTCCGAAAAACGGTGGTAGTCGACCACGGCGAGGACGTTGCGATGCGAATGCAGGGCACCCTTCGGGCGCCCGCTCGTCCCGCTGGTGAACAGGATGACCGCCGGATCGTCCTCGTCCACATCGGTGGACGGCAGTTCCGAGCCGGCCTTCTCGGACACGATCCGCGGCACGTCCTGCTCGATGGTGAGCAGCTCGTAGCCGGAGGCGTCGGCCGCGGCGAGAAGCTGGGCGCGCTTGGCGTCGGCGACGATCACCTTCGGCCCGGTGAGATCCACCCCGTAGGCGATCTCGGCCGGAGTCCACCACGAGTTGAGTCCCACCGCGATCGCGCCGAGGCACTGGGCCGCCCAGAAGGTGACGATCCATTCGGGCGAATTGGCGGCCAGGACGGCGATACGATCACCCTTGCGCACGCCGTAGTCGTCACGTAGCGCGGTGGCCAGTGCGGCGACCGCATCGGCGTGTTCGGTGAACGAGATCCGGCGATCGGCGGTGACGAGGTAGTCGCGATCGCCCCATCGCCGGGATTCGGCGACGAGGTCGCCGATCCGTCTGCCGCGGTTGCGCATCACCTGCATGCGGTTACCGCGTACGTCCTCGTCCACGAGCTCGAATCGGCCGCCGGGGCCGGTGAGTCGAAGAACGACATTCTGCAGCATCTGCTGCAGATCCGCTGGTGCTGTCAAGGATCTGCCTTTCTGGGGGTCCCGCACGTATCGGTCGCGCAGCAGGGTATACGCCGGAGCGCGGGGCATCTGCGCGGGTGACCGAGTGCACCGATCGTACGTGCTGTGTCGACTGTCACAAATCCGTCTCGGTGAGTGGGAGTGGTCCAGGTCTCACTCGGCGAGGTGGCTACCTTCGCGGCACCCGGCCTACAGTCCGGCGCCCCCTCATCGCGCCTCGGCCCAGACCGAGACGAAGGAGTACATCGTCGTGAAACTCAGTGCTGCATCGAAATCGATGGCGGGCCTGTTCGCCATCGTAGTGGCGACGTCCGCGTGTGCGTCGGACCGCGGTGCCGACCCGTCGGCCGGCGCGCTCGCTCCGGCAGGGGCCGGGGCCGCCGTGGCCGGCCAGTCGGCCGAGACGTCGTTCGGAACGCTCGCTTCCCCCTGTGGTCCCGGGGAGGCGTCGGGGAACACCGATCAGGGGGTCAGCGACACCGAGATCCGCATCGGCTACGGCGACGATCGCGGTTTCGTCAAGAGTGCCGGCCTGAACAAGGAGATGGGTGACGCCGTCACCGCCATGATCGACTGGTGCAACGCGCAGGGCGGCATCAACGGCCGCACGATCGTCGGCACCAACTACGACGCCGCGATGACGCAGGCCAACGCCGTGATGCAGGACGCGTGTGCGAACCAGTTCATGATGGTCGGGCACGGCTTCGCCATGGATCAGACCTCCGAGCAGACCCGGGTCGCGTGCAATCTCGCCGCGGTTCCCGCCTTCACCGTGTCTCCCGATGCGGCCAACGGCCCGATGACCTATCAGGGCGTCCCGTTCCCGGTCGACTATGCGAACGGCTCGCAGTGGTTCCAGATCGCCGAGATGTACCCCGAGCTGCTCGGCGAGTTCGACGTCATCGACAGCACGATGCCCACGATCATCTCGGCCAGCACCAAGATCCGGTCCATCGCCAAGGCTGCCGGCTTCACGCTCAAGAACTGCGGTGTCACCCTCAACTACGAAGGGGAGTCGAGCTACGCGCCCTTCGCCGAGAAGTTCAAGCAGTGCGGCGTCAAGGGCCTGTGGACCTCGCGTTCTCCGGTTCCGGCCGAGTTCAACTTCGTGAAGGCACTCGACCAGGCCGGCATCGATCCGATCCTGCTCGGAGAGGCCACCTGGTACGGCAACGCGGCCCAGGCCTGGAACGGTGAGAACGGCCTGCTCGACAATCTCCATGCCGGCATGACCTTCCAGATGATCGAGAACGCCGATGCCGTACCGGCCGTGAAGAAGTACGTCGAGCTCGTCACGAAGCAGAACGGCAAGACCGCGCTGCTCGGCATGCAGGCCACCTCCTCGTTCCTGCTGTGGGCGACCGCCGCGGACGCGTGCGGATCGGATCTGACCCGTCAGTGTGTCGTCGACGAACTCTCCCAGATCCACGAATGGGACGGCGGCGGGTTGCACGCGGTCACCGATCCCGGCAACAACATGCCCGCGACCTGCGGTCTCGTCGTGAAGCTCGAAGGCGCCGAGTACACCCAGGCGTTCCCGGCGGAGGCAGGCACCTTCAAGTGCGACGACCGCTACAGTGTCGCGACCGATCCCAGCACCTGGGGCACCGAGCTGGGGCCCGACCGCATCGCGACGAAATACCTGAATCCCAACGTCATTCGACCGACCGTCTGATCCGCGGGCCGGTGCCGGCGGACGTGACACACGTCCGCCGGCACCCCGACCAGAGGTACTCGCATGGACACCTTTCTGACCTTCACGATCGTGGGGTTGGTGCTCGGATCGGTTTACGCGATCGCTGCATCGGGCCTCGTTCTCACCTACAACACGTCCGGCATCTTCAACTTCGCGCACGGCGCGCAGGCGATGCTCGGGGCGTTCGTCTACTGGCAACTGCGCTACGGCTGGGGCCTGCCCACGCCGGTCGCGTTGCTCATCGTCCTCGGCGTGCTCGGCCCGCTGACGGGTCTGTTGCTCTACGTCGTGATCATGCGTGGCATGCGCGACACCGCCGAGGTCACCAAGATCGTGGTCACGGTGTCGATCCTGCTCGGCATGCTCTCGATCTCACACTGGTTCTGGCATCCCGAGACCGCCCGCACCATGTCCATGTTCTTCGGCGACCAGGCGAAGATCGAACTGTTCGGCGTCGCCGTCCGCTACCACGAGCTGATCTGCATCGGGGCCGCCGTGCTCATCGCCGTCGGGCTGCGCGTGATGTTCGTCCGCACACGCGCCGGTGTCGCGATGCGGGCCGTGGTCGACGATCCCGACCTGTTGCGTCTGAACGGACACGACCCCGACCGGCTTGCGGCGCTGTCCTGGATGATGGGTTCGACCCTCGCGGTGCTCGCCGGTGTCCTCGTGACACCGATCAGCGGTGGCACCCTCGAAGCGAACATGCTGACGTTGCTCGTCATCGACGCGTTCGCGGCAGCGATGTTCGGCCGGTTGCGCAGCATCCCGCGCACCTTCGCCGGCGCTCTGTTCCTCGGCCTGGCCGCCACCTACGTGCTGGCCTATTTCCCGACCGCGTGGACGTGGACGTCGAACCTGCGTGTGTCGCTACCGATGATCGCGCTGTTCGTCGTTCTCATCGTGCTGCCCCAGGATCGGTTGCGCGGGGCCGTGACCCGCACCCGTGAGCGGTACCACGTGCCGTCGGTGCGCAAGGCGATCGCCTGGGCGGTGGCCCTCGTCGTCATCGTCTACGCCGTCCGATTGCTGATGGTGACGTCGGCGATCACGACCCTGACGATCGGCATGACCTTCGCGATCATCGCGCTGTCGCTGACCCTCCTGACCGGCTACGCCGGCGAGATGAACCTGGCGCCGGTGTCGTTCGGGGCGATCGCGACGATCGTGGCATTCCACTTCGGTATCTCCGGAACCGGATTGGCCGCCCACCTGAACGTGTGGGGCGTGGCGCTCGGCGTCGCCGTCACCGCCGTCATCGGTGGACTCATCGCGCTGCCGGCGCTGCGGCTGCGCGGCCTGTATCTCGCTCTGGCCACGATGGCGTTCGGGGTGTTCCTGTCGAACATGGTGCTGCGCGACACCACCCGGCACGAATTGTTCGGTGTCGAGTTCTCGCTGTTCACCGACGGGAACATCGCGATCCCACCGCTGAAGGTCGGGCCCCTGGACCTGCGGAACGAGACGACCTTCCTCATGACGATGACGGTGCTCTTCGCTGTTCTCGGCGTGGGCGTGATCGCGTTGCGTAACAGCGGCTACGGGCGCCGGCTCGCGGCGATGAAGGACAGTCCCGCGGCGGCCGCGATGCTCGGCCAGAGCCTGGTGCGTCTCAAGTTCGGCGTGTTCACCCTGTCGGCGGGTATCGCCGGGCTGGGTGGGTTGTTCATGTCGAGCGCGATGGGTTCGGTGTCGAACGAGAGCTTCTCGATCATGGTGAGCCTGTCGGTGCTGATGCTCACCGTCGTGGCCGGCATCGGATACGTCTCCGGCGCGCTGTTCGGTGGTCTGATGTCGGGTATCGGTTTCGCCGTCATCATGGTGTCGTTCTCGAATCTTGCTGCAGAACAACCGGAACTGGCCGGAATGTGGACTTTCCTCGGGAACGTCGCCGCAGTGAGCCCCGCCCTCATCGGTATCGGGGTCGCGGCCAACCCGAGCGGCAGTGTCCATCAGATGGTCGAGGGTTACCGCGGGCTGAGGAACGCGAAACCCGTACTGGTCGGTGGAGCTGCGGTCGTGCTCGTGTCCTACCTGCTCGCGTTGACCGGCGTCCTCGACAACTGGTGGTTCGCGTCGATCACGATCGTGACGGTGTTCATGCTGCCGGTGATGGGGCAGTGGCTGATGCCCGAAGCAGTGCTCGGTGCGGAGGAAGCGCAGCGGCGCGCGCCGCTGATCCCCGAGCGGATCGGCGTCGACGAACCCTACGGTGCGCAGGCGCGGGACGAGATCGATCGTGAACTCGGCATCGACGAGTATCTGTCGGCTCGTCCCACCGGGACGGAGAAGGAACTGATTTCCCATGGCTGAGACATCGATTCTGGAAACACGCGGTGTCACCGTGCGATTCGGAGGTCACGTCGCCGTCAAGGACGTGAGCATCGGAATCGCACCGGGAACCGTGACAGGGCTGATCGGGCCCAACGGGGCCGGGAAGACGACACTGTTCAACACGATCACCGGTTTGCAGCGGCCGACGGCCGGCAAGGTTTTCCTCGACGGCCGCGACATCACGTCGCTGCCGCCCTACAAGAGGGCCCGCATGGGCATGGCCCGCACGTTCCAGCGCCTCGAATTGTTCGTATCGCTGTCCGTGCGGGACAACCTCCGGGTGGCGGGTGACATCCACAACGCCAACGGCCACAACAAGGTCGATGTGGACGAGGAAGCCGACCGCCTGCTCGAACTGACCGGCCTGACCGACATCGCGGGGACCGACGTCTCGGACGTGCCCACCGGCCGCGCGCGCGTGGTGGAGGTGGCGCGGGCGCTGATGACGTCACCGCGCGTGCTGCTGCTCGACGAGCCCGCCTCCGGGCAGACCGAGCAGGAAACCGAGGCGTTCGCCGCACTGCTCGGCGATCTCGCGCAGGACGGTCTCGCGATATGCCTTGTCGAGCACGATATCCCGCTGGTGATGAAGATCTGTTCTCATATCCACGTGCTCGACTACGGCGCGGTGCTCGCGAGTGGTCTGCCGGAGGAGATCAGGAACGATCCGGCAGTGATCAACGCGTACATCGGCACCGAGGAGGAGGCGGTATGAGTAACGAACCGTTGCTCGAACTGTCCGGCGTCCGAGCCGGATACGGTGCGATCGAGGTGTTGCACGGCGTCGACCTGGTTCTCGAACCGGGAGCGGTGGTCGCTCTGCTCGGACCCAACGGCGGAGGCAAGACGACGACTTTGCGGGTGTGCTCGGGCATCCATCCCGTGTCGTCGGGAGAGTTCCGGTTGGCCGGTCGTGTCGTCAACGGTGTGTCCGCGGCGGAACTCGCACGTCTGGGAGTGTGTTCGATCCCCGAGGGCCGGGGAATCTTCCCGAACCTCACCGTGCGCGAGAATTTGTGGATCGGAACGGGTACCGGTGTTCCGCTCGCGGATCTCGAAGAGGTCGCGTACACCCGGTTCCCGGTGCTGGGTGAACGCCGCACGCAGTTGGCCGGTTCGATGTCGGGTGGCGAACAGCAGATGCTCGCCTTGTCGCGGGCACTCGGGACCCATCCGACGGTGCTGTTGCTGGACGAATTGTCGATGGGTCTGGCACCGCGCATCGTTTCCCAGATCTACGACATCGTCGGTGAGCTCGCCGCCGACGGCGTGTCGATTCTCGTCGCCGAGCAGTTTGCCAGGGCGGTCCTTCCCATCGCCACCAGTGCCGCCCTCATGTTGCAGGGCCGAGTGGTGCGCACGGGTGATCCGGCGGAAATCGAAGAAGAACTGTCCACCACCTATCTAGGAGGATGACCATGACCGCACTCGTCGACGAACGACGTGAGCAGTTCAAGAAAGATGTTGCGGCACTGGGGCTCGACGCTTCCCGCTCCGGTTCGGGCGGAAAGGCCCGGATCGTCGGCCTGATCCTGATGGTGGTCGGCGCCGTCGCGGTCTTCGTCGTCTACATCGCATCGCTGACACTGTCCGACGCGCGCGACCTGTTGTCCTACCAGCTGCTGGCGCTGGGATTCGTGGCGCTCACCGTGGCCGGGGCCGCCGTGTACCTCGCGGCTGCGGTGACGCGGGTCCTGAGTCTGTGGCTGGTCCGCCAGCTGCTCGAGAGCAGCGCGCAGGCGGACAGGATCGAGCAGGCGCTCGTCCGGAAGGGCTGACCCCGCCCCCTCGAGCCTGCTTGTGAGACGGCGACGGCCCACCCCGTCAGGGATGGGCCGTCGCCGTTCACGCTTCGGACGGATCAGCTTCCGGCTGCTTCGAGCCCGGCGGTGATGTCCGCGAGGATGTCGTCGATGTGCTCGATGCCCACGGCCAGTCGCACCAGGCCCGGAGTGACGCCGGCCGCGATCTGCTCCTCACCGGTGAGCTGCGAGTGGGTCGTCGACGCGGGGTGGATGACCAGCGAGCGGACGTCGCCGATGTTCGCGACGTGGCTGTGCAGGGTCAGCGCGTTGACGAACCGCTTGCCGGCGTCGATGCCGCCGGAGAGCTCGAACACCACGATCGCGCCGGCACCGCGCGGGGTGAGCTGCCGGGCGCGGTCGTACCACGGCGACGACTTCAGGCCGGCGTAGGCGACGGAGGTGACCTCCGGGCGTCCCTCGAGGAACTCGGCGACCTTCTGCGCGTTCTCCACATGCCGCTCGATCCGCAGGCTCAGCGTCTCGAGGCCCTGCGAGATGAGGAAGGCGTTGAACGGGGAGACCGCCGCGCCCATGTCGCGCAGCAGCTGCACACGCGCCTTGAGCGCGTAGGCCGGTGCGCCGAGGTCGGCGAAGACGACGCCGTGGTAGCTCGGGTCCGGGGTGGTGAAGCCGGCGTGGCGGCCCTGCGTCCAGTCGAACGTGCCGCCGTCGACGATGACACCGGCGATGGCCGTGCCGTGGCCGCCGAGGTACTTGGTGGCCGAGTGGACGACGATGTCGGCACCGTGCTCGAGCGGGCGCAGCAGGTAGGGGGTGGCGACCGTGTTGTCGACGATCAGCGGCAGCCCGTTCTCGTGGGCGACACCCGAGATGCCGGGCAGGTCGAGGATGTGGTTCTTCGGATTGGCGATCGTCTCGCCGAAGAACGCACGGGTGTTGTCGCGGACGGCTTCACGCCACTGGTCGAGGTTGTCGGGATCTTCGACGAAGGTGACCTCGATGCCGAGCTTGGGCAGTGTGTAGTGGAACAGGTTGTAGGTGCCGCCGTAGAGATACGGGCTCGACACGATGTGATCGCCGGCCTGCGCCAGGTTGAGGATCGCGAAGGTCTCGGCGGCCTGACCGGAGGCGAGCAGGAGGGCGGCGACGCCACCTTCGAGGGCGGCGATGCGCTGCTCGACCGCGTCCTGCGTCGGGTTCATGATGCGGGTGTAGATGTTGCCGGGCTCGGCGAGACCGAAGAGCGCCGCGGCGTGATCGGTGCTGTCGAAGGTGTAGCTGGTGGTCTGGTAGATGGGCAGGGCCCGGGCCTTCGTGTCGCCGCCGGCGGGCTGGCCCACGTGGATCTGCTTGGTCTCGAAGCTCCAGTTCGCGCTGGGGTCGATTGCTTCAGGGGTGGTGTCGCTCATGGCTCTGCTCCGGATTCGAGATGTGTTCTGATCGTCGACATGCTGACCTTCGGGCCCCGGGCACGACGCCGTCGGGTGGCGGCATCGAGGGGCAGGAACGGGTGCGGCGGTCAGCGGGCTCGGCACCCGCGAATACACGACAGGGGGGCACGACGGTGCGGCGACCGGCTCGCGCGCTCGTACGTCTTGCTCACGGTCCCGACAATATCCTGTCCACACGATTCCGACCAGAGTCGTAGGGATTCCCTCTCGCCGGGAAACCGACTCCGGAGTACCTACAGTCTGTGTGTACCCCTTCCGGTGTGACGGCTGTTACTGCTAACGTTTTGGAACAGATTCCAGTTTCATGAGGCGCGCAGGGTCGTGGCCAGGACTTTTGGAGGTGCAGTTGACCGCCGTCGACTCCGCGCTCGAGCCCGTCGGTACCTCGTCCAAGCGAGAACTCCCTCCATCGATGGTCGATCGGATGACGCTCATCCTCGAGGCCTTCGACAGTCGGGGCGCCCTCACTCTCGAAGAGGTCACCTGTCGCTCGGGGCTTCCCCGCTCGACCGTGCACCGCATCCTCGACCACCTCGTGCGTCGCGAGTGGATCGAGCACGCCTCCTTCGGCTACTGCCTCGGCCCGCGTGCCCTCGGCCTCGGCGGCAGCGACACCGGTCATCGCCGCATCAGGGAGGCTGCCGCACCGCACCTCCACGAACTCGCGATGCAGACCGGCGCCGTCGTCCATCTGACGGTGCTCGAAGGCGACGAGGTGCTCTACCTCGACAAGGTGGGTGGGCAGTTCGCCTCCACCGTGCCCTCACGGGTCGGTGGACGATTCCCCGCCTACGCCACCGCGGCCGGTAAATCCATTCTCGCGTGGCTCGAACCCGAACGCATCGATGCGCTCTACGGTAAGCAGCTCGTCCCGTGCACCGAGCGCACCATCCGCGATGAGGTCGCACTGCACCAGGAGCTCAACCGCATTCGCAAGCGGCGTGGCGTCGCGTTCGAGCGCGAGGAGGCCGCGCGGGGCATCGGATGTGTGGGTGTCGCCCTCCGCGGGGTCGACGGCCCTGTGGCCGCCCTGTCGCTCGCGGCAGACGCCCGCTCGACCCGTCTCGAATGGGTGGCACCGATCGTCGCCGACACGGCCCGGAAGATCACGCGCACCCTGTTCCCCGAGCAGGAGCGCGACGACAACCTGCCGGGTGCCACCGAGAAGGTGGGCTGACGTCCTTCCGGTTCCACCACGAATCCGGTTCACCTCGAACGACTGTGCGCAGTTCTCGTCGGAAGCCCTCGGGGGGCTCGGCGAGAACTGCGCACAGTGCGTTCTACGGCGGTATGCGCCTCAGAGCAGGTGGACCTTCTTGTAGAGGATCTTCGACGGTCCGCCGATGAGGCCGACGTTGTCGAGGAAGGTCATCAGCTTCGCTCCCGACTTGCGCACCTGGTCGTGATAGTGCTTGTTGCCCTTGGCCTCTCGCAGTGCCCGCTCGCGGTCGAGGCCCGCATTGGCGTACACGTCGGGGTGGATCATGCTCTTGACGACGAAGAAGACCACGAGCGCGGTGTTGAACCGCTCGAACGCGAGTCGCGCGCGACTCGCACCGGCGAGTCGGCGTGCGACCTCCTCGCGGGCGAAGCGGATGTGGCGCGCCTCCTCGAGGACGTGGATCTTCGACACCGCGCGGGTGACGGGCTGGACACGCTCGTCGCGCATGAAGTCGCGCTGCATCATGTCGAGGATCTCCTCGGCAGCCATGACCGAGGCATAGGCGTTGGCGCCCTTGAAGAAATGGCCCCAGAGGCGACCGAGCTGGTGGATGTAGCGGGCCGGACCGTAGCCCGGCGTGTTCAGCCGCTCGCCGGCGCGCGCGAACATCACCGAGTGTCGGCACTCGTCGGCCACCTCGGTGAGGGCGAACTGGACGTGGCGTGAATGCTTGTCGCGGTCGTAGACGTCGCGCAGGAGCATCTGCATGAGCAGGATCTCGAACCACAGGCCGACGCTCGAGACGCTCGCGGCCTCGTGCTTGGTCAGCTCGATGCGCTGTTCGTCGGTGAGTTCGTCCCACAGCGCGGTGCCGTAGAGCGTGCTCCATTCGGGTGTCATGCCGAACTTGTCGTCCGGGACGGGGGCCTCCCAGTCCACTTCGACGACCGGGTCGTACGACTTGCGCGCGGACGAAGCGAGCAGTCGTCCGGCGGTTTCCTCCCGATCGGACAGTGCGACGCCGGGGGTGAAGCCCTTGCTGGTCTCGCGGGTGAGCGATGCGGTCATGTCTCCACCTTTTTAGTGTGACGACTGGTAACTGTTATTCAGGTTAGCGTGATCGCGCGCACAGCACAATGCCCGCGACTCGTGTCGCGGGCATCGGGAAGGGGGAGGGGCGGGCGGTGACGAGCGCCGGGGCGCCCAGAAGACGGAGATCACCGCGCCGACCAGCCCGGGCGCGCCGGACGGCTAGAGGCCCATGTCCTCGTCGCCCAGACCGTCCGCGCCCACGGCGGTCTTCTTCTCCTCCCGCGGGCGACGCAGGACGTACAGGCGGGAATGCTGGAAATCCCGCAACCGCAGGGTTCGCACGGTCTGGAACCGGAACTCGTCGCAGTCGGCGAGCGCGTCGGCGAGGTTCTCGTCGACGAGGATCGTGCCCGGTCGCGCCGCGCCGGTGAGGCGGGCCGCGATGTTGACGACCGAACCGAACAGGTCGCCGAAGCGCGGCAACGCTTGGCCCCACGCCAGCCCGACACGCAGATCCGGGTAATCCTTCTGGGCCACGAACGAATCCTGCAGGTCGAGGGCGATGCGCGCGGCGTCGATCGGACGTTCGGCTGCGAACATCACCTCGTCGCCGACGGTCTTGATCACCCAGCCGTTGTGCCGTGCGATGACATCGGAGACCTCCGATTCGAAGTAGTCGAGCAGTTCGCTCAGCGCGGCCGCGTCGATCTGGCGGGTCAACCGCGTGTAACCGACCATGTCGGCGAAGCCCACGACCAGCTCGTGGAGCTCGCCGGAATCCTGCGGGCGCGCGGCGGCACGGGCGGTGGTGGCCACCAGGTGCCGACGCCACATGTGGCTCTGGAGACTCACCGCGAGCTCGGTCGTGCGATGGACGATGTGGTCGATCAGCGCACGGATCTCCTCCTCCTGCGGAGGAGTCTCCGACTTCTCGTAGGCAGCGGCGAGTTGCGTGAAGACGTGGGTGTTGAGCAGATTCAGCTGCCACTCGGTCAACCGTGACATCGACTGTCCGATCGACCGGGCCGCCGGCATCTCGAGGCGTTCGTCGATCGCGCCGCTCGCGATGATCGCCGCTGTCGCCCGCAGGGCTTCGACATCTCCGTCCGTGAACATCACGACGTCGGGATCGGGATCGACGGTCAGACCGAGCGCCTGCCACAGGCGGCGCACACGGGCAGGTTCGAGCCCGCACAATCCCGCCACCTCGTTCAACGTGTAACGCAGCGGACCGCCGAGCAGCGCGTTCTCCAGTTGTGACTGGATCACGGACAGCACGTCGGTTCCTGATGCGGGTGCCGGATCGGACGGGGTCACGCATTCATCCTTACCGTGCTCGGCCCCCACGTGCGCGGCAGGTCGCACCGAGCGGGTGAGCAGGGATGTCGTACGGATGTGCGACAGTGACCGTCGTCGAAGCACCGCCGACCGTTCGGCGAACCGAGAAAGGACGTCGCATGCCGCCCCGCAGACGCGCGGATCACCTGACGGAGGACCAACTCGGAGAGCTCGGTACCGCTCTCGCCGAGGGGCGCCGCGCGACCGTCTACCTCGTCGAGGGCATTCCGAGCCTCGGCATCGATCCGGGGACGTCGGCGCGGGTGGTGTCGATCAGCGGCAGCACGGTGATGGTGCGGCCGAAGGGTGTCGACGACGAGCTGCCGTTCGAGGTCGACGAACTGCGCGCCACCCGCGAACCGGCCGGAACCAAACGCGCGCCCGCGAAGGCCGCGCGCGCGTCCGGTGCCGCGAAGCCCGCACCGGCGAAACCCGTACCCGCGAAGGTTGCGTCTGTGCAGCCCGCATCCCCACAACCCGCATCCCCACAGCCCGCCACCCCGAAGCCCGCCACCCCGGCCCCCGCTGCCAGTCCCCGCGCTCAGGAGAAGAAGCCCGTGACCCAGACGACCTTCGCTTCGTCCGACGCCTCCGCGTCCCGGCCGCCGGCAGCGGCCAAGCCGAAGACCCCGGCCCGCAGCAAGGCGAAGAAGGCACCGTCGATCACCATCACCGTCACCATCGACCCGGAGAACGAGTGGACGGTGGGGGTCGCGCACGGCACCCGTAAGGTCGGCAAACCCACGCCGGTCGCGCCCGATGCCGTCGAACGGGCGGTGAAGGAACTCGGTGATCCCACGGCCACCGAGGCCGTCCACTCGGTGATCGACGAGGCGCGTCGCGCCGCCGAAGAACGGGTGGCGCAGCTCAGCCGCGAGCTCGAGGAAGCCCGTCAAGCTCTGGAAAGCTTGGGCGCAACCCGGAAATCCGGCGGAAACCTCTAGTACGCTCAGCCCGACGGCCGCCGGACGGCGCAGTGCAGGAGGGGCCCCATGTTCAGAAAACTGGTTGTTGCAATCGCAAGCGCTGTCGCGCTGGTCGGAGCGGGTTCGGGAGTGGCCGTCGCAGCACCCCCGGTCACCCTCGGCGGCGGTTCGGGAATCACTCTCGGAGACAACGGGCAGGACATCTTCGACTGCACACTCACCACGATCGGCAACGACGCCGCCGGTCGCCTGGTGGGTCTCACCGCCGCGCACTGCGGCTCTCCCGGCATGACGGTGAAGGCCGAATACGACCTCGCCGCCGGCTCGGTGGGCCGCATCGTCTCGACCGACGAGCGGCTCGACTACGCCGTCATCGAGTTCGACCGGAGCAAGGTGGTTCCGGTCGACCGCGTCGGCGACGTGACGATCACGGGCCTCGGCGCTCCCGCGGGCTTCCCGAACATCGCGTGCAAGGAAGGCCGAACCACGGGCAATACCTGCGGAGTCGTCTGGGGCGACGTGTTCGGCTCGCAGGAGACGTGGACGCAGGTCTGCGTCGTGGAAGGCGACTCCGGTGCGCCGCTGGTGGTGGGCACGACGCTCGTCGCGATGGTCAATGCCTACCTGCTCGCGGCATGTGTCGGTCCCGAGGTCGGCACCAACATCGATGTGATCATGGCCGATATCAACGGCCGGGGCGGGCCGGGCGCAGGTTTCCGTCCGATCTGATGCCCCCAGGGCGCGAGGGTTCACCCGACCCTCACCCGCACACCGCACCGTTCGAGGCGGAACCGACGAGCTTCGTGTACTTCGCCAGTACACCCCGGGTGTAGCGCGGCGGTAGTGGCTCCCAGCCCTGCCGCCGCGTTTCCATGTCCTTCTCGTCGACCAGCACGTCGAGGAGACCGTTCGAGACGTCGAGGCGGATCCGGTCGCCGTCGCGGACGAACGCGATGGGGCCACCGTCGACGGCCTCCGGGGCGACGTGCCCGACACACAACCCGGTGGTGCCACCGGAGAACCGGCCGTCGGTGAGCAGCAGGACGTCCTTGCCGAGCCCGGCACCCTTGATCGCACCGGTGATCGCGAGCATCTCGCGCATGCCCGGGCCGCCCTTGGGACCCTCGTACCGGATGACCACCACGTCGCCGGCGGTGATGGTGCCGTCCTCGAGCGCGTCCATCGCGGCGCGTTCGCGTTCGAAGACCCGCGCCGTTCCCTCGAAGACCGACTCGTCGAAGCCTGCGGACTTCACCACCGCTCCGCCGGGAGCGAGACTGCCCCGCAGGATCGTGATTCCCCCCGTGGGATGGAGGGGGTCGCTCAGGGCACGCAGCACCTTGCCGTCCGGGTCCGGTGGCCTGATGCCGGCGAGGTTCTCGGCCACGGTGTTCCCGGTGACGGTGAGGCAGTCGCCGTGCAGCAGACCCGCGTCGAGCAGCGCCTTCATGATGACCGGGACGCCGCCGATGTGGTCGACGTCCTTCATCACGTGCCGGCCGAACGGTTTGACGTCGGCGAGATGCGGCACCCGCGCACCCACCCGGACGAAGTCGTCCAGGCTCAGATCCACGCGGGCCTCGTGCGCGATCGCGAGCAGGTGGAGCACGGCATTGGTAGAGCCGCCGAACGCCATGACCACTGCGATGGCGTTCTCGAATGCTTCCTTCGTGAGGATGTCCGAGGCCGTGATTCCGCGACGCAACAACTCGACCACGGCCTGTCCGCTGCGCCGGGCGAAACCGTCGCGGCGACGATCGGTGGCGGGTGGGGATGCGCTTCCCGGCAGCGACATGCCGAGCGCTTCGGCCGACGCTGCCATCGTGTTCGCGGTGTACATGCCGCCGCAGGCGCCCTCACCGGGGCAGATGGCGCGTTCGATCGCGTCGAGATCGGTCTCGGACATCAGGCCTCGCGCACACGCCCCGACCGCCTCGAAGGCGTCGATGATCGTCACGTCGCGTTCGGTGCCGTCGGACAGTTTCGCGATGCCCGGCAGGATGGACCCGGCGTACAGGAAGACGGCGGCGAGATCGAGGCGGGCCGCGGCCATGAGCATGCCGGGCAGGGACTTGTCACATCCCGCGAGCAGCACCGATCCGTCGAGGCGCTCGGCCTGCATCACCGTCTCGACGCTGTCGGCGATGACTTCCCGGGACACCAGGGAGAAGTGCATGCCCTCGTGCCCCATCGAGATCCCGTCGGACACGGAGATGGTGCCGAATTCCAGCGGATATCCACCTGCGGCATGCACCCCCTCCTTGACCGCTCGGGCGAGCCGGTCGAGCGGGAGATTGCACGGCGTGATCTCGTTCCACGACGATGCCACCCCGATCTGCGGCTTACCCCAGTCGTCGTCGCCCATGCCTACCGCGCGGAGCATGCCGCGCGAGGCGGCCTTCTCCATGCCGTCGGTGACGTCGCGGCTGCGGGGCTTGATATCGGGCCGGTCCGTCATGAGGCCTTCCGAGGGTCGCGGCCGGTCAGGGCGAGGAGCCGGTCCTGTGGCGGAGCATCGTCGGGGAGCGGGACGGGATCGGCGAACAGACCGCTCGAGGCGAGCATGTCCTTCTGAGGTTCGATGTCGGCGAGCACGGCGTCGACGAGTTCGGCGTCGAGGGTCTCGTCGGCGCCGATTGCCCGCGCGAGATCCCAGGTGTGCACGGTGATGTCCGCGACCTGCTGTTTCATGTAGTCGAGGCACGGGACGGTGCCGTAGGACAGGTGGACCTCCTGGGACGGTGCCGCCATCGCCCACGCGGCGGTCGCCTGCTCGGCGAAGCGTGCCCATTCGGCGGCGAGGTCGTCTCCGATCGGTTCGAGTGCGGCCTTCGCGTCGTCGAGGGAACGCCCCGAGAGCAGTGGCTGGATCCAGCGCTGCTCGTCGACCATGTGCCACACCAGGTCGGTGACGTCCCATTCGGTGTCGGGGGTCGGGGCGTGCCAGTCGCGGATCTGCGCGACCCGGTCGCCGAACTCGCGCCGCGCGGTTCGTTGCAGGGAGAGCCAGTCGGTCGCCATGTCTCTCAGCGTAGGGCGCGGGTTGCTCGGATCACGGCGATTTCGACTCCTGCGATCATGCGCGGGATGCGGGACGATCGGGAGTCGCACCGTGTCGTCGTCGAGGAGAAGTACATGCCTGTCCCCACCGTCCGGCTCGCGCCCGGTCTCGTCGTCAGCGCCCAGGGTTACGGCGCGATGTCCGTCGCCCCCGCATACGGCGAGGTGAATCTCGACGAGGCGCTCGCGACCCTGCACCACGCCGTGGATCTGGGCATCACCTTCATCGACACCGCCAACGTCTACGGCGACGGCACGAGCGAGAAGGTGGTCGGCAAGCTGCTCGCCGACCGGCGGGACGAGGTCCAGCTGGCGACGAAGTTCGGTCTCGTCGGCGCGGTCAGCGGCAAGGGCGCCGCCAACCGTCGCATCAACGGCCGTCCCGAATACGCGAAGCAGGCCATCGACGAGTCGCTCGGGCGTCTCGGCGTCGACCACGTCGACCTGTACTACCTGCACCGCGTGGATCCGGAGGTGCCGGTCGAGGATACGGTGGGTGCCCTCGCCGAACTCGTGCAGGCCGGCAAGGTGCGGCACATCGGACTGTCGGAGGCCACGGGCGACGAGTTGCGCCGCGCGCACGCCGTCCACCCGATCGCGGCGATCCAGTCGGAGTGGAGCATCGTCTCGCGCGACGTCGAACGGCACGTGGTGCCCACCGCCGCCGAACTCGGCATCGGCTTCGTGCCGTACTCGCCGGTGAGCCGGGGGCTGCTCACCGACGCCTTCGATCCCGGACAGGTTGCCGAGAACGACCTGCGCAAGCGCTTCCCGCGCTTCGACGCCGACGCCCTGCCGATCAACCTCGCGGTGCGCGAGGAGGTGCGGGCGGTCGCGAAGGATGCGGACGCGACCATCGCACAGATCGCCCTGGCATGGCTGGACGCGAAGGGTCGCGAGTTCGGCTTGCCGTCGGTGTCGATCCCCGGCACCCGCTACGCGAGTCGCGTCACCGAGAACGCCGGAGCGCTCGACGTGACGCTCACCGACGAGCAGGTCGCGCGGCTGGATCGTCTCGCCGGCAAGGTCGCCGGTCCGCGTGCGGCCGACCCGACGTGGGTGTCGCTCGGGCGTGAGTAATCAGCACCGTTAACAGACCGACGCGTATCGTCCTTGTGACATGAGGGCATGGCTGGTCTGGGGTATCGGAGTCTTCGCCTACATCGTCGCCGTCCTCCATCGGACGGCGTTCGGCGTCTCCGGACTCGCTGCCACCGAACGCTTCGAGATCTCACCGTCGGTGCTGTCCGGCTTCGTCGTCCTCCAACTCATCGTCTACGCGGGGATGCAGATCCCGGCCGGTGTGCTCCTCGACAGGTTCGGTTCGCGGCGGATGATCGCGACCGGCGCCGTGATCCTCGCCGTCGGTCAGGCGATCCTCGCCGTCACCGAGTCGCTGCCGGTCGCGTATCTGGCCCGAGTGCTGGTCGGTGTCGGTGACGCCCTGACGTTCATCTCGGTGCTGCGGCTCGTGCCGGTGTGGTTCGCGCCGCGCCGCGTGCCTGTCGTTTCGCAGCTGACGGGCATCTTCGGCCAGCTCGGCCAGGTGCTGTCGGCGGTGCCGTTCGTCTTGCTGCTCACCGGCACGGGATGGACGGCCGCCTACGGCAGTGCCGCGGCGCTCGGCCTTTTCGCGTGCGTGCTGGTGTTCGCGGTCGTGCGCGACACCCCGCCCGGTGAGACGCGCGAGGCCACCGCGTCAGGGCTGCGGGAGGTGATCGGCGGGCTCGGCACGGTGTGGCGGCGTCCCGGCACCAAGCTCGGCTTCTTCACCCACATGGGCACGCAGTTCTCGGTGACGACCTTCGCGCTCATGTGGGGCGTGCCGTATCTGGTCTCCGCGCAGGGCCTGTCACCCGCGGCGGCCGGCTCGATGCTGACCGTCTCGGTGGTCACCGCCATCTCCGCCGGACCCATCCTCGGCGTGCTGTCGGGACGCTTCCCGACCAGACGCTCGTGGCTCGTGCTCATGATCATCCTCGCCAGCGCAGTGACGTGGTCGGCGGTGCTCGCCCTGTCCGGACCCGCACCGCTGTGGCTGCTCGTGGTGCTCGTCGTCGTCATCTCGGTGGGCGGGCCGGGATCGATGATCGGCTTCGACTACGCCCGCACCTTCAATCCCGGGACCGCGCTCGGCACGGCCAACGGCATCGTCAACATCGGTGGCTTCCTCGCGACACTGCTGGTCGTGCAGACGATGGGCATCGTGCTCGACCGGCTCGGCGGCTACACCTTCGACGCCTTCCGCGTCGCGTGGTTCGCGCAGTACCCGATCTGGGTGATCGCGCTTATCGGGGTGCTCGTGACCCGAGGGCGCGCCCGCCGCGAGGCCGGCATCGAAGCCCGCTCGCTGCGGGCGGTCGTGGTCGAGCGGTTCGGCCGGGGTAAGCGCTGAACGCGGTTGGGCAAGCCCTGGGCGTCGAGGCGTCCGGATGTCTCGATCGACGAGCGGCGGGAGTCCTGTTCGGGTGGACCGTCCGGCATCACTGCAGGTCGTGGAGGTGAGAACCGCCTGTCGTGGTCGGACTGGCAGACTCGATCCCGGAAGCAGTCGAGGAGGAATCGAGTGAAGACGACGGTGGGCGAACCCGAACCAGGGCTGCCGGCACCGGACGAGGTGCCGGCAGCCCTGGTGGCAGTGGAGCATCTCGCGCAGGATCTGCGACGCGCACTCATGGTGTACAAGTTCGGCATCGACGAGATGATGACGAAGATCAACATCCTGCGCGAGGAGTTCGCCTACGCCCGCGAGTACAACCCGATCGAACACGTGAAGTCGCGGTTGAAGAGCCCCGAGTCGATCCTCGCCAAGGCGGAACGGAAGGGTGCGCCCGCCTCGCTCGACGGCATCCGCGAGGCCGTCCGCGATATCGCCGGCATCCGTATCACGTGCAGCTTCACGTCGGACGTCTACCGGATCATCGACATGATCACGAGCCAGCTCGACGTGACGGTCGTCGAGATCGAGGACTACATCGCCCGCCCGAAACCCAACGGGTACAGCAGCGTGCACGTGATCGTCCAGATCCCGGTGTACATGTCCGACCGGGTCGAGCGCGTCTACGTCGAACTGCAGATCCGCACGGTCGCCATGGACTTCTGGGCGAGCCTGGAACACAAGATCTACTACAAGCACGACCGCGAGGTACCGGACGAACTGCGCGAGGAGCTCCGCCTCGCCGCGGAAACTGCGCGCGATCTGGACCTGCGGATGGAAGCACTGCACCGCCGCGTCCACGGCCCGAACAACGGGAACTGACCGAGGTACGCAACGTGGGGTGAAGGCTCGCAACGTGGTCGGTCACTGTCGGCGTTGCGAACCCACCACCGGTGTTGCGTGCCCATCACCATTCCCACTGTTGACGCGGAATCTTCCGCGCGATACGTAAGCGTTCACGCACAGGGAGGGGACGGAGGAGTTCAGGGGCCTCGGGTGTGGTGACGAGATGGCGATCTTCGGGACACCGATGGAGACGGTCGACGAGCCCGAGCAGCGTGTTGGGTTCGCTGACGAGAACGTACGCCGGAACGGTGAACGAATCCGGTGTGTCGTGCCCCATGCGAGGTGGAGTCGGTTCATAGCCGGGTACGTGCAGACGGATGAGTGGATTGTGTGTAGACGCCCCGCGACCCGAGACGGTGTAGACATCGGCAGCCACTTCCTGGATCTCGTCCCATCGAACGACCACGTCCGAAACGCCACGCCGCACGAGCCATGTCGTGCGGCGGCGAATACCGTCGGCATGGAGACGTGTGGATCCCCGGGGGTGGATCAAGAAGGGTAGAGCACCCACCGCCGCGGTTGCACACGTCGTCCATGCGATGAACGAGCCGGAGAAGGAGAGCTCGTGTCTCGCAAGAAGCATCGCTCCGTCCGGTCGGTTCGACGCACGAATCATGAAAGCACCCGCTACTGTCATGCAGGAGAACACGACGGACAGCTGAACGGGAAGTATCCTCACGTAAGGAATCTCGATGCCAGGGCCGTGAACGTCGTCTCGGCACTGCCGGATCCTCGGATGCAAACCGAATCGGTGGAAGCCGGCTCGCTCGAATCCCCAGGCCGAACCTGACGCCGTCATCACAGCGAGACAGAACCCCAGGGCGATGGCTCCGAGGTCATCCGCTCGTCGAACGTCCACGGTCTTCTGCAGCACAAGGATTCCGGCCCCGGCCAGGAACACGCCGAGGCAGAGCGATCCCGTACGAAACCGTTGCGGCCAAGCAGGTTCGGACCGTTCTCCGTACGGGTACGTCTCGATGGAATCGCTCACCGGATTCTCAGTCCCTCGTGGATTGCATGCAGATGAGCGATAAGAGACTCGGCGCTGTCGGAACGTGCGGTTGCCGTCAGTTGCGTCAGGTAGCGATCGTACTCGTGGTCGATCACGAGATATCGCGTCACGGCGGTGTACTCGACGTCGTCCACTCGATAGGAGCCTTGGACGATCACCGATCGGTGCCCGCGGAAATCGGATGTGTCGCGGAACCTCTCCCTCCATGCGGGCAGTTCGCGAACTTCATTCCCTGCGACCTCCAGCAGTTCGTCCGCCGGCCGCCACTTCACCAGTGCACCATGAAGGAGTACGGCGTTGGGTGCCCAATCATCCGCGACGTGCTCGGGAGCTACGAGAACCGTATGTGCGTGCGGAAAGACGTCGCGGGGGAGTGTGATCCAGCCTTCCGGCGCTTGGAGTTTCGGTTGTGGATGCCGCGGATCGTCCGGGTCGCAGGGGCTCAGTTCGACTTCGTGTGTTGCGAGGTAGTCGGAGAGCGTCGTCTGAAGCGAAGCGTTCATCGAGACGCCTCCTGGTGGCGTGCCATCCGGAATCGCTCTCGCAAAGGCGGTGGTCTGAGAAGTTCGGCCGCGTCCTCCCGAGCGAGGAGTGTGCGGTCGTGTGGACGTTCATGCATTCGTCGGGCCAGGGCCAGGAGTGTGTTGGGTTCTGCGATGAGCCAAGTGCAGACGATGGCGAGAATGTGTTCTTCGTCGTGGGGAATGCGCGCTTCGGGGGGAATCCGCCCGGTCGTGTGGATGTGGATCATCGGAGTGCGGACGTCGCCGGATCCGGAACGGGTCACGATATCCGTTCCGATGATGCTTTCGATAGCGTCCCAACGCGCGAACTGCACGGTGGCATTGTTTCGTCGGAGCTTGCGAGAGCGTACGACTCTTTCGATTCCTTGCGGGTACAACCCCACTGTTGTCGGGAGCCGGAACCATGCGAACACTGCCGAGGCGATCAGGGCGACGACCCCACCCACGAACATGAAAATTGCAGTGGCGTGAGGGTCGCGACCGTAAGGCAACTCGGATTTGTCGGTGATGTAGATGTTCAGCGCCGCTACGGCCAGGCATCCGAGCCCGACCACGACGAGCAGGACCATGAAAATAGTCAGAGGCGTAAGTCCTCCAGGGACAACGATTCCCGTGCCATGTTCCGGATGCCTGTAACTTCTGATGCGTGGGGAATGCAGGACATGTCGAATCCCTCCGAGTCTGACACACATCACGCCCATGAGCAGCATTGCTGCTCCGTACAACAGCGAACCGATCGTGGATACCAACTCCTCGTGGAGGATATTCGCAGAACTGTCAACCAGACTCCACGTAGCGAAGACCAGAACGCATACCCCCGTTATGCACCATCCGATTCGAAGACGTTGCGGCCAACAGGGCGCGTCGGAGGAACTATCGGCGCGAACGTGATTCCGGTCTTCCGGCGTGCCTTCGGTCGTCACCACAACTCCTGGATCCTCTTGGATGTGTACCACGTGGCAAAGCCCCCGAGCACAAGCCCGACAGCGAAGCCGGCGGCGGTGCCGACCCCTGGAACGACCGAGCCGGTCGCAGCGCCGATAGCCGCGGTAGTTCCCTTCGACGCCAGGAATGCACCGACCATGCCGACAACGGTTCCGGCGCTCTCGGACACCACCGCCTCGGTGGGATCCATGCCTCCCTTGATGTCGTTGACGATCGCAGGAACGGTGCCTACTGCAGCGGCAGCCGGGTTCATTCCACGTGCGATGTTGCGTGCGACATCGTCGCCCGAGGCCACTGCCGCGTCGGTCAGGAGTTCCTTGGTAGCTCCGGACATTGCGCCGATGGACGACGCTGCGATGGTGGATGGCCAGTCCGGCCACCAGGAGAACTCACCGTCCTCCGTCTGCACGACCTTCCCCGGCACCGCGGCATCCCTGGCTGCTTCGAGTACCGCAACGGCGGCGGTGATTCGATCGGCTGTTTCGATTGCGGCTCGCGACGCTTGTTCGAGAGCGCCGGTGACGGCGTGTGTCAGTTCCGCCGCTTCGTGTTCGAGGCGGACGCGGGCTTCGGCGACGGCTTCGGCCTGCAGCATCGCCGAGAGGATGCGGATCTGGTCGGAGGGGTCGACGGTGCCGTCGTCGTGCACGGTGAACCCGGACTGTTCGGCGCCGCCCACGACCGACACGAGGTGCAGGCGGGTGCCTTCGACGAGCCACGCGCCGGTGCGGTACGCCTCCGCGACCTGCAGTAGCGCTTCGGCGATGGCGCTACCCAGCGAGCGTTCTCGGACCACTCGCGCGGCGGCGGCACGTGCGGCGTCGCCGGACCATCGCTCGGCGAGCACATCCTGCTCGGTGAGCAGAGCTTTCATGCGGTCGTCGAGTGTGTCGACGAGCACGTCGAGGTGGCCGGCGGTGACTCGCAGAGCGTCGGGATTCCAGGACCGCACGGCGGCGACTCCCGGTCTCATTCGTGCTGATCCATCGCCGAGAGTGCAGCCACGAAGTCCGCCTCTGCGATGACGTAGTCGTTCTCGGCACCGTCGGTGATGTCGACGATCTCGCGCAGGCGACTGCACACGTTGCTCAGCGCCTGATCGGTGGCGGTGAAGGCTCGTGCACAGACGGCCGCGAATTCTGTTCCGGGAAGCGCTGATTGCGACACGGCATACGGTTCGCCGACGTCCCAGTCGTCGACCGCGTCGGCGGTGTCCGCCACGAAGGCTGCGAATGTGCGCAGCGCTTCAGGATCTACGTGCAACGTCACGACTGCCCCCCGACAGAATCCCCCGATACGTCCGGGTCGGGACGATAGCAGAAGGCGCCCCCACGGATCCGGAGCGGACCGTCGGGGCGCCTTCGAAGGCTGCAGGGCTACTTGCTGTAGCTGTAGAAGCCCTCGCCGGTCTTGCGACCCAGGCGACCCGCGTCGACCATGCGACGCAGCAGTGCCGGGGGAGCGTAGTGCGGCTCGGCGAACTCGTCGTACAGCGACTGCGCGGCGTTGAGGGTGATGTCGAGGCCGACGGTGTCGATGAGGGTCAGCGGGCCCATCGGGTAGCCGCAGCCACCCTTCATCGCGGCGTCGATGTCTTCCTTCGTCGCGTATCCCGACTCGAGCATGCGCACTGCCGAGCACAGGTACGGGATGAGCAGGGCGTTGACGATGAAGCCCGCACGGTCGCCCGCGCGCACGGCCGTCTTGCCGAGGGTGTTCTTCGCGTAGTCGAACACGGTGTCGGCGGTGGCCTCGTCGGTGGTGAGTGCCGAGATGATCTCGACGAGCGGCATCACCGGCACCGGGTTGAAGAAGTGCACGCCCACGACCTTGCCGGGCCGTTGCGTCGCCTGCGCCATCTTGATGACGGGGATGGACGACGTGTTGGTGGCGAGGATGCCTTCGGGCTTCACGATCTTGTCGAGTTCGGAGAAGATCTCCGCCTTGAGCGACTCGATCTCGGGGGCGGCCTCGACGACGAGGTCGCGGTCGGCGAACTCGTTCAGGTCGAGGGTGACGCGGATCCGTCCGAGCACCGCGTCGGCGTCCTCCTGCGTGATCTTGCCGGACTTGACGCCGCGTCCGATCGACTTCTTCAGACGCTCGCGTGCTGCGGCGGCGAACTCCTCGGTGGTCTCTTTGACGAGGACGTCGCTACCGGCCTTCGCGCACACCTCGGCGATACCGGCACCCATGGTGCCGCCGCCGATCACGCCTACCTTTTCCACTGCCACTGCGGTAACTCCTGATCGCTTGATGTTCCGGGGGGTAACCTACGCGACCGGTGTCAGCGCAGCAGAGCGCGCGACATGACGACGCGCTGGATCTGGTTGGTGCCCTCGTAGATCTGCGTGATCTTGGCGTCGCGCATCATGCGCTCGACCGGGAAGTCGGTGGTGTAACCGGCGCCACCGAACAGCTGCACGGCGTCGGTGGTGACCTCCATCGCGACGTCCGACGCGAAGCACTTCGCGGCGGCGGAGATGAAACCGAGGTTGCCTTCACCGCGCTCGGCGCGGGCCGCGGAGGTGTACACCATCAGGCGAGCGGCCTCGACCTTCATGGCCATGTCGGCGAGCATGAACTGCACACCCTGGTTGTCGGAGATCGGGCGGCCGAACTGCTTGCGATCCTTGACGTAGGCGATCGCTGCGTCGAGGGCGCCCTGGGCGAGGCCGACGGCCTGCGCACCGATGGTGGGACGGGTGTGGTCGAGGGTCGCGAGAGCGGTCTTGAAGCCGGTGCCGGGCTCGCCGACGATGCGGTCGCCGGGGATGCGGCAGTTCTCGAAGTACAGCTCGGCGGTGGGGGAGCCCTTGATGCCGAGCTTCTTCTCCTTCGGTCCGACGACGAAGCCCTCGTCGTCCTTGTGGACCATGAAGGAGGAGATGCCGTTGGCGCCCTTCTCGGGGTCGGTGACGGCCATGACGGTGTACCAGGTGGACTTACCACCGTTGGTGATCCAGCACTTGGAGCCGTTGAGGATCCAGTCGTCGCCGTCGGCCTTGGCGCGGGTGCGCATCGAGGCGGCGTCGGAGCCGGCCTCGCGCTCGGACAGCGCGTAGGAGGCCATCGCGCCGTTGACGATGTCGGGGAGGATCTTGGCCTTGAGCTCGTCGGAGCCGCGGAGGATCAGGCCCATGGTGCCGAGCTTGTTGACGGCGGGGATCAGCGAGGAGGAGCCGCATACTCGGGCGACCTCTTCGATGACGATGCAGGCGGCGATCGAGTCGGCGCCCTGGCCCTCGAACTGCTCGGGCACGTGGATGGCGTTGAAGCCCGACTTGTTGAGGGCGTCGAGGGCTTCCTGCGGGAAGCGGGAGTTCTCGTCGACGTCCTTGGCGTAGGGCGCGATCTCCTTCTCGGCAAGTGCGCGGATCGCCTCGCGCAGCGCGTCGTGCTCCTCGGAGAGCTTGAACAGATCGAAGTCGGGATTGAGGGCCATGACGGCGGACTCCTAACGGCACGCGGTGCCAGATTTGCGAGCGTTGCTCCCTCGAGCTTAGCGAGGCGAGGGTTCGCGACGTGACGGAATGAGTCGATTGTAACCACGGCACTCAGTGCCAGGTCAATGGTGCTGACGTGCGCCTTCGAGCTGGAGCCGAACCTGCTCGGCGATCTCTGCGGGTGTCAGATGAGCCGCATAGGTCACCACCGCGACCTCCGGCGGGGCCGGTGCGGTCTTCCCGTTCGTCGTGCCTTCCGGCGCCGGAACCACCCCGTACGTGCGGCGGAGCTCGAGCAACTCCTGCTCGAGCCGGTCGGCCGTGGCGGTGTCGTCGCCGCGGATCATCGCCCGCAGCAGGAAGTTGTGCGTCGCGGTCATCGCCGCCGCGAAGCTGACGGTGCGCACCGGCTTCTCCCCCGGAACGGCGGCGCGCAGGAAGTCGGTGAACAACCGCTCGTAGCGATAGGTGGTGACCAGTTCGCGCTCCCGCAACGCCGGCACCCGCTGCACCACCCGGTACCGCCACACCGCCAGCTCGCGCCGGTCGCGGAAGTGCCCGAACACGAGCTTGGCCCCCTCGCAGGCCGCCGCCCACGGATCGTCGTACTCCTGCGACAGATGCTCGGCGACCTGCTCGAGCAGCGACTCGTGATCGGCGAAGATCACGTCCTCCTTCGATCGGAACTGCCGGAAGAACGTCCGCCGCGACACCCCGGCGGCCGCGGCGATCTGCTCGACGGTGGTCGACTCGTAGCCGAACTCGGAGAACAGGCGGATCGCCTGCGTGACGACATGCACCCGGAACTGGGCGGGATCGGGTCCCGTCGAGTCGAGGCGACGGGTGGTGCTACCGGTACCGGATGTCATGGCGTCGAGTATCCAATGCAGTCGTGAGAGGTCGGCTCACCCCTCGGCGGCTTCGGCCGATCGCAACTCGAACTTCAGGATCTTCCCGGTCGATGTGCGAGGCAGTTCCAGCGGGAAGACGATGTCGCGCGGCACCTTGTATCCGGCGAGCAGCGTTCGGGTGTACTCGATGAGCTCGTCGGCCGTCAGGGACTCATCCTTCTTCAGGATCACGAACGCCTTGGGGCGCTCACCCCACTTCTCGTCCGGAACGCCCACGACCGCCACGTCGAGCACCGCCGGATGGCTGACGATCGCCTGCTCGACCTCCACGGTCGAGATGTTCTCGCCGCCGGAGATGATGATGTCCTTCGCCCGGTCCTTGAGCTGGATGTATCCGTCCGGATACATCACGCCGAGGTCGCCCGTGTGGAACCAGCCGCCGCGGAACGCCTCCTCCGTCGCATCCGGGTCCTTGTAGTAACCGAGCATGACGTTGTTGCCGCGCAACACGATCTCGCCCATGGTCTCGCCGTCGGCGGGCACATCGTTCATGTCCTCGTCGACGACCCGTGCGGTCTCGGCCTGCAGCATGCCCACACCCTGGCGGGAGAGCAGTGCGGCGCGTTCGTCGGCAGGCTTGCCGTCCCAGCTGTCCTGGTACTCGCAGATCGTGTACGGGCCGTACACCTCGGTGAGCCCGTAGACGTGCACGACCGTGATGCCGATCTGCTCGAGCTGGGCGATCACCGTCGGCGACGGGGGTGCGCCGGCCGTGGTGATCCGCAACGGGCGGTCGAGCGGATGCGCCTGGTCGGCGTTCGCGATGGTCGAGCACACCGCAGGAGCGCCGCACAGATTGGTCACGCCGAGAGTGTCGATGGCCTCCCAGATCGCATCGGCGCGCACCGCGCGCAGGCAGATGTGGGTGCCCGCCGCCGCGGTCACCGCCCACGGCGTGCACCAGCCGTTGCAGTGGAACATCGGCAGCGTCCACAGGTACTTGCTCTGCCCGTCGAAACTGTTGTGGAAGGTCTCACCCAGCGAGTTCAGATACGCGCCGCGGTGGGTGTACATCACACCCTTGGGCTTGCCGGTGGTGCCGGATGTGTAGTTGAGGGTGATGACGCCGAGCTCGTCGTCGACGCTCCACGGCAACGGCGTCGCATCGAGCGAGTCGGCCTGCGCGAGGAACTCGTCGTAGCGGGCCGTGGCCACGCCGGCGGGTACGTCCGGAACCGGCACGGTCGAGTCGGGAACCTCGATGATCTCGGCGACGCCCGGAACGTTGTCGCGGACGTTCGCGACCGATCCGAGTAGTTCGGAGTCGACGAACAACAGCTTCGTCTCGGAGTGGTCGAGGATGTATTCGAGTTCCGGCCCCGCCAGTCGCGAGTTCAACGCGACGAGCACGCCGCCTGCGAGCGGCACGGCGAAATGCGCGATGAGCATCTCGGGCACGTTGGGCGTCAGGTACGCGACCTTGTCGCCCGGCTCGATACGGCTGCGCAGCACCCGTGCGAGTCGCTGGGTCTCGTCGGCGAACGCGGCGTAGGTGTACGTGCGGTCGCCGTGGATGATCGCGGTGCGATCGGGGAACACCGCCGCAGACCGTTCGAGAAAGCGCAACGGGCTCATCGGGCTGTAGTTCGCGGCTCCGGTCGAGTCGGGACGGGCGGGGACGATGGACACGCATACCTCCGGGGGTGGCCTTCTCGGATTCCGGCGTCTTCTGTGATCGTCGCAACACCGGGCGATGTGCAGGTTACGAATCGTGGAACTGGCCCCACTACCCTCGAAAGTGGGTGTTCGGAGGGAAGAGCAGGAGCAGTCGATGGATGTCGCCGTACCGGGTGTGCTGCGTCCCGACGATCTCGACACCCTCCGCGCCACACTGCGCGGGCTGAAGTCGACGACCGGACTACCGGTGCTGTTCGGTGGTGCCGTGCAGGGCTCGGACGTCGTCCTGTCCGGATTCGTCGGTACCCGCGGTCGGGTCCTGCGCAACCTGGTGATTGCCGCGGAGCGCGGACTCGGCGGCCGGGTGGTCGTCGAACAACGTCCCGGTGCGGTCGCCGACTACTTCACGTCACCGCACATCACCCACCACTACGACCGGCAGGTCGCCGGCGAGGGAATCGAGTCGTTGCTCGCGGTGCCGGTCGTGGTGCGCGGACGCACCCGCGCGGCGATCTACGGCGGGTTGAGAGTCAACCGGCCGATCGGCGATGTGATCGCGGAGAAGGTGATGCGGTCGGCTGCGGAGCTCGCGCGGGAGATCGAGATCCGCGACGAGGTCGACCGGCGGGTGTCGCTGATCGGGCACGCCCGCAGTTCGCACGCCGAATCCGTTCCGATTGCCGTCTCCGAGGCGCTGACGGAAAGTCTCGTCGCACTGCGGGCGATCGCCGCGCGCACCGACGACCCGGTGATCAGGGAACAGGTGCGGAACGTCGAGGAGACACTGGCCCGGGCACGCGACGGTGCGTCGCAGCCGCGGACGCACCTGACCGCTCGCGAGCACGACGTGCTGAGCCATGTGGCCCTGGGCTGCCGCAACACGGAGATCGCCGATCGGTTGTCGCTGAGCGTCGAGACGGTCAAGACCTATCTGCGCCACGCGATGGACAAGCTCGATGTGCGCAGTCGGCACGAAGCCGTCGTCGAAGCGCGCCGGCAGGGATTGCTGCCCTGATCGACTGCGGTCCGGATCACCGCCCGCGCAGTCGCCGGAAGAACTCGCGGATCGCGCGCAGAGCGCGCCGGAACCTCGTCCCGGTCGCGGGACGCTCGAGAACATCGGTGCCCACCGGAGCGGGAAGCCGGACGGGCCAGCTGTCGTCGACGTCGACGACTTCGCGACCGAGCCCGCGCAGATACTCGGCGAAGCTGCGTTGACGTTCGGCGTGCCAAGTGGCCTGATCGGCCATGATGTCGAGTTCGGCGAGCTCGGGATAGCGTGCGACGAGCGCGCGGGTCAGGTGACCGGCTGCGAGCGCATCCGCCTCGGCCTCGTGCGGATTCGGCAGGGGTACCCGGTACGCCTCGCATACCGCCTGGAGTGTGCGCCGGCCGGGGCGGCTGCGATCCATCTCGCGGTCGATGACGTACGGGTCGACCACCGTGCCGATGTCGAGCCCGGTCAGGCCCAGGCGGCGGCCCTCGGCGTCGAGCACCGTCAGGTCGTAGCTGGCGTTGAACGCGACGACGATATGGCCGCGCGCCCACGCGTCGCATACCGCCTGCCGGATCTGCCGGTAGCCCTCGAGGTAGTCGAGTCCTTCGGCGCGGGCGCGAGCGGTGGTGATGCCGTGGATCGCGGTGGTCTCCTCGGGTATCGCGATACCCGGATCGAGCAGCCACGACCGGGTGGCGATGCGGTCGCCGTCGAAGGTCGCGACGCAGGCCGTGACGATGCGGGCGTTGCGGGGATCCCGGTCGGTGGTCTCGAGATCGAACGCGCAGATCGGTCTGTCCGGCCAGTGCGTCATGTTCGGTCCTCGCGTCCGTCGGATGATGATCTGTCGGACGCATTGTTGCGGGAGGCACCGACATGCCTCTCGCGGTGAACCGTCAGATGGTGTCGGTGCACACCACGAAGTTGCGTTCCCGGTACACGAACCCACCCTCGGAGGTCGCGCAGTCGTTCACGTCGGCGGTGTCGAGCAGGATCTCGGTGACCTCTTCGCCCTGGACCGCGGATTCCCCGCATTCGATGCGCTGCGGATCCTCGCCGCCGAGGTCCATGCAGGTCCCCACCACCCAGTCGATGTCGAGACACAGCGCGCCGACCTCGACGCCACCGAACGACTCGTAGTAGGTCTGGTCGATGTCGCCGGGGCACGTCTCGCTCGTGTCCACGATGTCGACGACCTTGTAGTTCGAACTCGTGCTGCCGCACTCCGCGTTGTCGATCGTCGCGTCGTCGACGGTGCCACCGAGTGCGACGCAATCACCGGGTGCGACGTCGATGCTCAACTCGGTCGAGGACGACGCCGAGGCACTCGTCGTGGGCACGGAGGCGGACGGTGCCGTGGACGTGGCCGGGGCGTTCGCGTCGGGAACGGCCTCCCCTTCGACCTGCGCCGTGCACGCGCCGAGCGCGACCGTCGCCACCACCATCACTGCGGCGCCGGCCGCCCGTCGGAGAACGTTCATGATCGGAGAGCCTACGGAAGTGCTGCCCGGGGGCTTCAGGGGTGCAACGATGTGCCGCATGGACCTGCCTGTGGTACCGCCGCTCGCACCGATGCTCGCCAAGGTCTCCGCCACTGTTCCTCCGCAACCCGAGAGCGGCCCCGAGCAGTGGTCGTACGAACCCAAATGGGACGGCTTCCGGGCGATCGTCTTCCGCGACGGCGACGAGGTGGTCCTCGGCTCGCGCGGAGGCAAGGATCTCGTGCGCTACTTTCCGGAACTCGCGGACGCGGTGCGCGCCGAGTTGCCCCGCAGATGCGTGGTGGACGGGGAGATCGTCGTCCCGCGCGCGCACGACGGCCGCACCCGGCTCGACTGGCAGGCGCTGTCCGAGCGGATTCATCCGGCCGAGAGCCGGGTCGCGTTGCTCGCCGAGCAGACACCGGCCGTCTTCGTCGGGTTCGATCTTCTCGCGCTCGGCGACGAGAATCTGATGGAGACCCCGTTCGCCGACCGGCGTGCGCGGCTGCGGTCCGAGATCGGCGGTGGCAGTAGCTGCCACGTCACGGTGGCGACCACCGACACCGGCACCGCCCGCCGGTGGTTCGAGGAGTTCGAGGGCGCCGGCCTCGACGGGGTCGTCGCCAAACGACTCGACGGGCTCTATGTCCCCGACAAACGGGAGATGCTCAAGCTCAAGCACGCGCGCACCGCCGACTGCGTCCTCATGGGTTACCGCAAGCACAAGAGCGTCGAGGGTGTCGGGTCGCTGCTGCTCGGGCTGTACCACGAGGGCGAGCTCGCCATGGTCGGTGGCGCCTCGGCGTTCACCCGGGAGCGGCGCGAGGAACTGCTCGCCGAACTGCAGCCCCTGCGCCTCGGAGATGACGTGGTCGAACAGGGCGAACCGACGCGGTGGCGGTCGGCGGTGGATCGCAGCTGGGTGCCGTTGCGACCCGAACGTGTCGTCGAGGTCGCGTACGACCAGATGGAAGGGGTGTCGGGAGCGGGGATGCGGTTCCGGCACGCGGCGAAGTTCCAGCGGTGGCGTCCCGACCGCGACCCCGAGAGCTGCACGTTCGACCAGTTGGAGGTGCCGGTGCGCTACGACCTGGCGGATGTACTCGACCGGACGGAGGACTGACATGGCCACGAAGCGTTCGCCGGCGGAGGAACTGGACGTCGACGGCACGCCCGTCCGTCTGTCGAATCCCGACAAGATCTACTTCCCGCAGCTCGGGGCCGAGGGGGGCACGAAGCGGCACCTCGTGGAGTACTACCGGAGGATCACCACCGAGTTCGGCGCACCGCTGCTGACGGCTCTGTGCGACCGGCCGACGCATCTCCAGCGCTTCCCCGACGGCATCGAGGGGGAAGAGATCTACCAGAAGCGGGCACCGGTCAAACGACCCGACCACGTGGCGACCTGCGAGATCACGTTCCCCTCGGGTCGCACCGCCGATGCGCTGCGGGTGCGTTCTGCCGCCGACGTGGTGTGGGCGGCGAACCTCGGGTGCGTGACCTTCCACCCGTGGCCGGTGCGCTGCGGCGACACCGACCGCCCCGACGAACTGCGCATCGACCTCGACCCGCAACCGGGGACCGACTTCGGTGATGCCCGTGCGGTGGCACTGGAGGTCGTGCGCCCGCTCCTCGACGAACTGGGTCTCGCCGGATATCCCAAGACGTCCGGCGGGCGGGGACTTCACATCTACCTGCGGATCGTGCCCGAATGGGATTTCGTCGGAGTTCGCCGAGCCGGGATCGCGCTCATGCGTGAGATCGAGCGTCGCAGCGACGGGCGCGCGACGACGGCCTGGTGGAAGGAGGAACGCGGTGAGCGGCTGTTCCTCGATTACAACCAGAACGCGCGCGACAAGACGATCGCCTCGGCGTACTCGGTTCGACGCACTCCCATCGCGACCGTCTCGACCCCGTTGACGTGGGACGAACTGGCGGACGCCGAACCCGACGACTTCACGATCGCCACGGTGCCGGACCTGCTGGCGAAGCGAGGTGATCCGATGGCGGATCTCGATGCGCACGCTCATTCGCTGGACGTGCTGCTCGAGATGGCGGAACGGGACGCGGCCGACGGTCTCGGCGACCTGCCGTATCCCCCGAATCACCCGAAGATGCCGGGAGAGCCGAAGCGCGTCCAGCCGTCGCGCGACACCGATCGGGCGAAGGGCACATGAGCGGTCGGTGGTCGGACGTTCGCAATCGCGTCCCTGTCGTGACCTCGACTATGAGACCTCCCGAAGCGTAAATCCCTAAACTGTCCGGGAAGACAGTCCTCTGAGGTTCGGAAAGGGTCGATGTCGTGATTCGCTGGTGGGCGTCCGGTCGGGTTCTCGGCGTCGGGGCAGCGTTCGCTGCCGCGATCGGCGCCGGATTCCTCGTTCCTCAGACCGCATCCGCGGCCACGACGTGCACGGCACCGCCGGGCGCCCCTGCCGAGGTCGTGCAGGTCGACGGTGACGAAGCGTGCGGCGCGTCCACCGACGGCACCGCCGATGCCTGGAGCTACGGTGAACGCGGGGTGGGATTCGCCGACGCCCGCGGCGCAGCCCAGGTGAGGGCGGCCGGATTCGACGGGGGTGTCGGGGCCGCGGAGAGTACATCGGGACGTCTGTTCGCGATCGGTGTGGGGGCACAGGCATTGGCTCTCGGTGTGCTCGACGGTCCGGGAACGGCAGTCGTCGCCGCGGGTCCGCAGTCCCAGGCCTTCGTGGGCGACGCCGACGATCCGGTTCTGTGCGAGGGCACGGCGGCGGCAGCGTTCGACCTCGAGGCTGCTCGCGGGTGCGTCGTGCTGGGCGACTTCCGGTACTTCACTCCCGATGCCGAGACACCGCAGCCGACCCTGCCCTGAGTTTCCGCGCCTTCCGCCGGATCACCGACAAACGGACTGAACGTAAAGTCTTCCTTTACGTTCCGTCTCGTCGTAGCCTGTCGCACATGCCGATGGGGGTACAGCGATGACGACCGGAGCAGTCTTCGAACCTGCCGGGGCGGCAGCGCCGTGCGCGCCGGTCCATGGTCCGGAACGGATCGACGCCCGACCGGCGGCCGCGGCGCCGACCGAGATGGTCGTCGACCCGCGATTCCTGCGACTGGCCGACGCGTTCTTCTCGCTGTACAAGCGTCCCCGGGACGGCGGCGGCGCGCTCACCGCCTATCTCCACGGGGAGAAGGTCCTCGACATCTGGTCCGGCTGGTCTGCTCCCGACCGTCGATGGGGCCGCGACACGATGGCGTTGTCGTTCTCGACCGGTAAGGGTGTGGCGTCGACCGTTGTGCACCGACTCGCCGAGCGGGGAGTGATCGACTACTTCGCGCCGGTCGCCCGGTACTGGCCGGAGTTCGCCGCCAACGGCAAGGAGGACATCACCGTCGCGGACGTCCTCACCCACCGCTCGGGTCTCCATCGGGTGCGCGGCCTGGTTCCGGGAACCCGCGGGATCCTCGAGTACGACACGACCGTCGCGGCGCTCGAAGCGGCGGCACCGGACCGTCGCCGTGAGGGCGGTTCGGGCTACCACGCCGTCACATACGGGTGGCTCGTCGCCGAGCTCGTACAGCGGGTGACCGGTCTGCCCTTCGTGGAGGTCGTGGAACGGGAGATCGCCCGGCCTCTGGGCGATCCCGATTTCTGGTACCGCGTTCCGCACGACGAACGAGGCCGGATCGCGAAGTTGTTCCCGCGACTCGCCCCCGCAGGTCTGCACTGGGGTGCGAGCGCTGCGGTGCTGTCGCGACTCGGGCCGACCCGAGGCCTGGCCGAGGCCGCGATGCCGGACGGTTTCGACCGGCTCGTCGGGGATCCGGCCGTGCACGACGCGGTGATGCCGGGGTGGAACGGGGTGTTCACGGCGCGTTCTCTCGCGCGCATGTACGGCGCGATCGCCGCCGGCGGGACGATCGACGGAGTGAAGTTCCTCGACGGCGCCACGATCGACGAGATGTCCCGGGTACGGGTACGCAGCCGGGACTACGTGCTGGGTGTGCCTATGGCGTGGCGCCTCGGCTACCACCAGCCCATCTTCGCCGGCATCCAGCGCCCTCGCGGCGCGCTCGGGCACTACGGCGTGGGTGGTTCGGGAGCCTACGCCGACCCCGACACCGGCCTGTCGCTCGCTTTCGTCACCAACCGGCTCGGTGCCGGCGCGATCCCGCTCGGGGATCTGCGCCTCGCGCGCCTCGGCGAACTCGCCCGGTCGCTCGCTCGTCGCGCCTGAATCTTCCTGTCATTTTCGTGGTTCCGAGGACGAAGGTCGCTCGGGGGCGGGACGATCCGAATCGGAGCATCGCCGATTCGAGGAGTTCAGCCATGAGCCATGTCTACCGGGTGATCGAGGTCGTCGGATCGTCGACGACGGGAGTCGACGACGCGATCGCGAAAGCGGTGGCGCGAGCAGCGGAGACCACGCGGCATCTCGAGTGGTTCGAGACGGTCAACATCCGGGGCCACATCGACGACGGGCGGGTGGCGCATACGCAGGTCACTCTCAAGATCGGTTTCCGCATCGAGTCGGGTACCGAAGCGGACATCTGACGCGCCTCGGCAGTCCGAAATGCGCTGATGTCGGTTCGAGAACGCGGTTCTCGACCAAAACTGGAACGTGTACTAGTCTGAGGCCGGTTCGTTGTCCGGAATCGGCACGGTAGGCAGGTAGAACTGTGGCTTATGTAATCACCCAGGCGTGCTGCAACGACGCCTCGTGTGTCGAGGTCTGCCCGGTCAACTGCATCCACCCGACACCCGACGAAGCACCCTTCGCGACCACGGAGATGCTCTACATCGATCCCGACACGTGCATCGACTGCGGGGCCTGTGTCGACGAGTGCCCGGTGGATGCGATCGCCGCCGACAACGAACTCACGCCGGCGCAGGAGCCGTATCTCGAGATCAACGCCGAGTACTACCGTCGCTACCCGATCGGACCGGACTGGCCCGAGCTGCGCACGCGCCGCAAGCTGCCCGCCGAGCTGGGCACGCTGCGGGTGGCGATCGTCGGCTCGGGTCCTGCGGCGTGCTACGCGGCGATGGATCTGGTGACGCACTCGGCGGTGCAGGTCGACATCTTCGACCGCCTGCCCACCCCCTACGGTCTCGTCCGCGCCGGTGTGGCCCCCGATCATCAGAGCACCAAGGGAGTCGGCGACCTCTTCCGCAGCGCCATCGGCCACAAGAACACCCAGTGCTATTTCAACGTCGAGGTCGGCACCCACATCACCCACGAGGAACTGCTCGCGCACCATCACGCGGTGATCTACGCCGTCGGTGCCGCAGGCGACCG
Source organism: Rhodococcus sp. Q1 (assembly GCF_004153645.1). Lineage (NCBI taxonomy): Bacteria > Bacillati > Actinomycetota > Actinomycetes > Mycobacteriales > Nocardiaceae > Rhodococcus > Rhodococcus sp. Q1. The sequence goes on from NZ_SDMJ01000001.1 coordinate 741,443, forward strand.
CACGCTGGGCATCCCGGGTGAGGACCTCGTGGGCAGCCGCGCCGCGACCGAGTTCGTCGCCTGGTACAACGGCCACCCCGATTTCGCCGATCACACCTTCGACCTGTGCGCCGAGCGCGCGGTGATCATCGGCAACGGCAACGTCGCCCTGGACGTCGCGCGAGCCCTGGTGATGGACCCCGACGAGCTCGCACGCACCGACATCGCCGAACACGCCCTCGAGGCGCTGCGGAAGTCGAACATCCGCGAGGTCGTGGTCGTGGGCCGGCGCGGCCCGGCGCAGGCCGCCTACACCAACCCGGAACTGCTCGCGCTCGGCTCGCTGCCCGGTGTCGATGTGGTCGTCGACCGGGATGAGGTCGAACTCGACCCGGTCAGCCGCGCGCTGATCGACGATCCGCAGGTCGAACCCCGCCTGGCGCTGAAGGTGCGGCAGGTCGAGGGTTTCGCGCAGCGCACCGCCACCGAGGGCAACAAGCGGATCGTGCTGCGCTATCTCGCCTCGCCGGTGGAGATCTCCGGCGACGGTGTCGTCGAGTCGATCACGCTCGAACGCAACGAACTCGTCGAGGTCGACGGTCGGCTCGAGGCCCGTCCGACAGGGGAGACCGAGACCCTCGAGACGGGGCTGGTGCTGCGCTCGATCGGCTATCGAGGCACCGCGCCGGCGGGTCTGCCCTTCGACGAGCGGCGCGGGGTCATCCCCAACGACTGCGGTCGGGTGATCGACGCCGAAACCGGAGCGCCGGTGCCCGGTGTTTACACCGCGGGCTGGATCAAGCGTGGTCCCAGTGGCGTGATCGGCACCAACAAGCAGTGCTCTGCGGAAACCGTCGAGAAGATCCTCGACGATTTCGTCGAGGGCAAGTTGCCCGAGCCGGTCGCCGACCGGGAGAAGCTGGCGGCGCTGGTTGCCGAGCGGCGCCCCGAGCACATCGACTACCGCGGTTGGCTGCAGATCGACAAGCAGGAGAAGTCCCGCGGTTCTGCGGCGGGACGCTCGCGGCTGAAGTTCGTGTCGATCGAGGAGATGCTGGCGGCCTCACGAATCGAGTCGTGAGCCGCCGGTCGTCTTCGAGGGCGTGACACCGCGCTGCAGGGGAACCCGGACGCATGGCTCCGCGGCACGCTCGGCCTCCGGTCGCGGCGTCGGGGTGATGGACCGGAAGAACCTGCGGCCGTGAACAGTCCGTCCGGAAGGCCGAGTCGAATGTGTCATCCGGTCGGGTAGCGTGCCGCCATGGCGATCTCTCTGTGTGTCCTGTTGTGGGCGAAGCCAGGTATGGCGGAGGCGATGAGTGCACATGAGGACTCGGTCCTTCGGCTCGTCGGCAACCACGGAGGTCGCGTCGTGCAGCGGGCCGTGACCGACGGTTCCGAGGGGCGACCCCGAGAGATCCACCTGTTGACCTTCGAGTCGCAACAAGCCCTGGATGGCTACCTGCAGGACGACCGCCGACTCGCCCTTGCAGGAGAACGTGATCGCACGGTCGCTCGCGCAGAGACGATGAACATCGAATTGCGTTGACTGTTACGCATTCCTCCTCTGGGTGCCTGCGCAGAAAGGTACAGCCGTCCGACGCAGGGTCAACCTCGATTCCGGGTGCTCCGAGCGTTCTCGAACATATCGGCACGCCCCTTACCCGGGGACGAAAAGAAATCGTCCATGATCACCGTGTTTCGGCAGGAAATGACATGAAGACTCCTATGACGATCCCGACTGCTCGCACAGTGGAACGGGTTGCATACGTTCGGAGTTCGACGAGGGTCACCGCGTATCGGATTTGTGTCTGTCCTGCGGGCGTGCCGGCTGCACCGAGCTCCGACACCACTCCTTGGCATCGGCGATCGGCGCGGGGCGAATGCTCGCCGAAGCGTCGACAAACGCCGACGACGCCCGTGACCAGGTTGTCGTGGTCGGAAACGCGATCGCCAATCTCCTGTTGTATGTCGCCGATACGCGCGGCGTCGCGGCGGCTCAGGAGGCTTGCGAGCACGGACAGATCCATTTCCACGGAGACTGGATCGCTGCCGGTCGACCGTGGGGTTCCGAGGATCCCTGAACGACATATCCGTTCGATTTTTCGGAGTCTCCCGAATCCCGACGATTCGAAGATCTTCTACTCCCGCGGGCCGGTGATGCCGATCGACTTCCCACGGATAGGAATCGGGTGAAAAACAAGGGTGAAATGTCGGCGTGAACGCTGCCGATGTGTGCAGTGATCACGGCCGCGGCTCCTGGACAGCAGAACTCGAGGAAGATCCGGGACCGACTCGGTGTTGAGACGGGCATGCAGGTCGCCTTGTCGTTGCTGGACCGGTCCCGGACCCGGGACGGGCAGGCCGACGCTGCCGCGTTGCGGCAGACCGTGCACCGCGCGGAACTCGCCGAGGCCGCTGGTTATCGCCGTTTCTGGGTGGCCGAGCACCATGCTGTCCCCGGCATCGCCTCGGGTGTCCCGGCGGTGCTCATCGGCGCGATCGCGCACCGGACCAGCCGGATCCGGGTGGGGTCCGGCGGAGTGATGCTGCCCAATCATCAACCGATTGTCGTCGCCGAACAGTTCGCAATGCTCGAGGCAATGCACCCGGGGCGGATCGATCTGGGTGTCGGTCGTTCGCTCGGATTCACAGCGCCCGTGCGCGACGCACTGCGTACCCACAAGGCCGACGCAGACGACTTCGCCGCCGATATCGAGGAACTGCGCGGCTATCTGCACGGCACCGCCGAAGTGACGGTGCGCCCTCGAATATCCGATCCGCCTCCGATCTTTGTCCTCGGGACGGGGCAGGGCATGCGGTTGGCGGCGCGTCTGGGGCTGTCTGTCGTCGTCGCCGGACCTCTTCTGCGGCAGGGATCGGAACCGTTCGATCGTTACCGCGCCGACTTCCGCCCGGGCACACCCGACGCCGGGCCCTACGTGATCGTCGGCTTGGACATTCTGATCGCCGACACCGAAGCCGAGGCTCGGGAGTTGCAGCTTCCGGAGGCCTGGGCGATGGCCGTCTCGCGCGAAACGGGTACGTTCCCGCCGCTGTCCCCGGTCGACGAGATCCGCCGGCAACCGATGACCGAGCGACGGCGCCGCATCGTCGACGAGACCGCGAAGGACTCGCTCGCCGGGACCGAGGACCAAGTGGCCGAGGGGCTGGAGAAGCTGATCGCCTCCACCGGAGCGGACGAAGTGCTCAGCTCCGCCTCCACCTTCGATACCGCTGACTTGCACGACTCCGACGCGCGGCTGGCCCGGATCGTCGGCCTCGGCTGACCGCCGGACCGAAGTCTCGACCGTTCGCTCTGTGGCCGGACCATGCCATCGGCTAGGCGATAGGCTGGTGGTCCCAGAGCGTAGTGTCGCTGCGGCGGCGCCGATGCTCCAGCTGCTGTCGGTGTCTGTCCCGAGTGCACCGACTCTAGGAAGATGTGTTCATGGCCGACCTGAATCCTGACCCCCTGATCCGTAGGATGGCCGAACTCGCCCGTTCCTTCGACGGTGCCGGTGCGGATCTCGACACGACTCTGCAGCGAATCACTGCTGCGGCGGTGGAGCTGATTCCGGGCACCGACAGTGCAGATGTCCTCGTCATCACCGGCCGCAGAAAATTCGAGTCGCATGCAGCAACCTCGAAGTTGCCGCCGCAGATCGACGCATTGCAGGTCCGGGTCGGGGAAGGGCCGTGCGTGGACGCCGCCACGGAGACGGTGTTCACCCGCAGCGACGATCTGGCTACGGAGTCGCGGTGGCCCATGTTCACCGCGGCGGCTGTCGACGCGGGGGTGCGCAGCATCCTGTCGTTCCGGCTCTATACCCACGACGTGGAGGCCGGGGCATTGAACCTGTTCTCCTCCGAACCGAATGTCTTCGACGAGGAGTCGATTCATATCGGGGAGGTACTTGCAGCCCACGCCGCACTCGCTTTCGTCTCGGCTCGTCGGCAGATGCAGTTGCATTCGGCGATCGCATCCCGGGATCTGATCGGCCAGGCCAAGGGCATGCTCATGGAACGTTTCGCTGTAGACGCCGATCGCGCCTTCGCGATGATGGCGGCCCTGTCGCAGGAATCGAATGTGCCGGTGCCGACCATCGCCTCCCGCATCGTAGAGCTGGGGCCGCAACACGACTGACCCTCATGCACAGGTGAAGTGCACGCTGCGGACTACCGATTCGACTCGATCACGCGTGCACTACCTTGCGCTGCCGCACACAGTTTCTCGATGGTGTCGTCGGCGACGACGTAGATCTCGCACCGGCACAACGCCTGCTTCCTGCTGACGCTGACCACGGTGGCGACCGCGCGCAGGAGCGCACCGCTCGCGGGTCGCAGATAGTCGAGGGTCATACCCGTCGTCACGATCGAAGGGCCGAGGGCCGTGCCGGCAGCGAAGGTGAGTGCGTTGTCCGCTGCATAGGCCAGAACGCCGCCGTGCGCGAAACCGAATTGCTGGAGCAGTTCCGGTCTGAGTGGTATCTCCAAGACCGCTCGTCCCGATTCGTACTCGACCAGGCGGGCCCCGATCAGGACGCTGAACGATTGGGACGCCAGAATCTTCTGGGCATCGGCGAGGGTGTGTATTCCGGCGGTCTCCTCGGACATGATCAGCAACGTACCTCGTTCCTCGTCGTCACACGGTGAACTACTGTGCGGATCCCCCTTCGGAAGCGATGATCGCGTGGAACTGTTCGCGCAGCGCATCTTCGAGGTCATCGATCTCCGGAACGAGATCGGGATCGACGGTGATCGTCACGGTCAGCGTGCCGGCATACGACAGTGCCACGAAGGCGACTCCGATGTTTCCCGTACCGACGATCATCGGAACGATCGAGGTGACCGGCGCCCCGGCGAGGGTAACGGCCGACGACGGGCCCGGCAGGTCGGACAGAAAAGTATTGACCAGATGTTGGCGGTTCACGAACCAGCGGAACACCCCGACGGCAGCGAGAATCCGGAAGAGTGGGCCCATCAGCGCAGCGGACAGACCTCGCACGCTCGACTTCTGGGCGCGGGTACGGCAGGAGACGGAAACCAGCCGCTGGTGCGGGGTTCCCTCCAGCGGCACCCGGACGGGCATGACGCCCACCCGATTTCCCAATTGCCCACGCGTGGTCGCGGTGCGGGCGGACACCGGCACCGAGACGACCAATTCGGACGGGAACTCGCCGCGCGCGTGCAGGACCGTGGCCAGGGCACCACCGACCGCGACCAGCAGCACATCGTTGACGGTCGCGTGCCGTCGTCGTCCCGTCCGACGGACGGTGTCCAGATCCACCTCGACCGTCCTGAACGCACGGCGAACACCGGTGGGCGCATTGAACGAACATCGAGGAGCACGTCCGCCGGAACCCCGTCCGAGCTCCGCCCACGCATCGGGAAGACGAGCGAGGACCTGCGGAGCTCGCCGCACACTGTGCAGACGTCCGATCATGTTGTCGGCGAGGAGTTCTCCCGTTCGCGGACTCGTAGAAGGTGGAGCATCTTCGTACCTGGATGCCGCACTGTCCACGCCGTCGACGAGATGCGCGAGGATCGCCAGACCGCCGATCCCGTCGGCCAGGACATGGTGCAGGACCATCACCGTCGCCGTGTGTCCGTGCGGATCCGCGATGTCGGTGACGAGGAGCGCGCGCCACAGCGGCCGGGACCGAGGCAGCGGTCGGGTGAGGGCCTCCACGGCGAGTGTGATGGCGGCGTCCCGATCACCGGCGGCCGGGCACCGCACCTGCGACAGGTGAGCATCGATGTCGAAGTGGTCGTCGTCGAACCAGTAAGGCCGTCCGAGTCCGGGTGCAGGTCGGATCAGGCGTTGCCGCAGCCGTCGGATGCCGGAGAGCCGCTCGGCGAATGCCGCCCGCAGAGTCGCCGGATCCGAGCCACCCTCGCCGGCGAAGAAGATCACGGCACCGACGTGCAGAGGCACCGGCCCGACGTCGGAGGCGAGTTCGGTCAGGTCGCCGGGGCCGATGCGGTCTATGCGGCTCGAATCCGCCACCATTCGAGGATCGCAGACGGATGGGGCGGAAGAAGCAGTAACCGCAGAGCGTCGTGGATGTCGATCCGCTCGGGGCGATGACCCGCGACATCACCTCGTCGTCGGGCTCGCGCCGCCGACGATGCCCTATTGCTTACGGCGGCGCAGGGGAGCAGTGTGGAACACGGGAAACGACCGGCGACGCCGTGTCGGCGCCGCCCCGAGGAGAGGGGGTGCCGATCGTGTTTGCACGCTCGACCACCATTCACGCCCATCCGTCGTACATCGACTCCGGGATCAAGCACGTACGTGACATCGTCATGCCGGCGCTGGCGGACATCGACGGCTGCCTGGGACTGTCCCTGCTGATCGATCGCGGCTCGGGCCGCTGCATCGCCACCAGTTCATGGCGGGACGAGGATGTGTTGCGCTCCAGCGAAGGCCTGGTCCGCATGCTCCGTGACGAGGCGGCCCGGATGTTCCATGCTGCCACGGAGGTGTCGCAATGGGAGATCGCCGTGATGCATCGCGATCATCATGCGACTCGTGGAGCCTGCTGCCGTGTCACCTGGGTCGAACTCGAACCGGCCCGACTCGATCGTGGAGTGGACATGTGGAAGATGGCAGCGTTGCCGAGGATGGAGGAACTCGAGGGCTTCTGCAGTGCCAGTCTGATGCTCGACCGCGCCACCGGCCGCGGGGTGTCGTCGTTGACTTTCGACAACGCACAGGCGATGGAGAGCAACGGAGACCGCATCGACGCCATCCGGGCCGAGGTGACTCACGCGGCAGACGCGAGGGTGCTCGATACCGGTGAGTTCGAACTCGCCATCGCGCATCTGCACGTCCCCGAACTGGTCTGAACCGAAACGGGAAATATGGAAAACTGCTGCACTGCTGTGGATTCCGACAAACAGTCCGTGCCGCGGCGGGGTGTCATCCGCCGTGTGGTGGCCGGGCATCGTCGATATCGTGACGGTTCTGCAACGACGGCAGTATCCAGAAACCGAAGAACATCACCAGCGCGATGGCAGCTGCGACTATTCCGGCGGGCATATTTGCGACGAAGCTGAAGATCAGCAGGACGACACCGACGATGGCCAGTCCCAGAACGGTGATACCTGCGATCGCCAGTCGTTGTCCGGTCGCGACGAGCGTGGCCAGGGCATGCTGCCGGAACAACAGCCGGTGCAGTCCGACAGGCGCGACCAGCAAGATCACCGCGGTCACCGAGAGAGCGACCGTGACCAGATAGATCACCTTCTGCGCGTCCGACAGCTCCTCGAATCGCTGCTGGAACGGCAACGTGAGCAGGAATCCGGTCAGGAGCTGAACACCCGTCTGTACGACGCGCAGTTCCTGCAGCAGGTTGTTCCAGTTGCGGTCGAGTCGCTGGGTCTCGGTTTCACCGCGCTCCCGGTAGTTCCATGCCGCGTCGTCGCGAGAGCCCGTGTCGTCCATACACTGACAATGCCCCATTTTCGAGGTGATCGAACACGCGCGACACGCCGGGGTCGTGCGGATGCGAAGTACACCGTGTGATCCACCGACCTGGGTAGACGCCGAACCGAGCGCTCTCGAATTGCTCCCTCGTTATCGTCCTGTATCTAATGAACGGGTACGAGCGCGCCGCGGAGGGGAAAGAGGACGCGGCGCAACGCTGAACGATGGGTTGTGGAATGTTCGAAAAGCAAGCTTTGTCGAACCGTCGCCGCACGGGCCGCCGATCCGCGCGGATCGGTGCTGCATTCGTAGGCGCAGCCGCCGTGGCACTGGCCACCGCCGGCCCTGCGAGCGCGGCACCGCTGTGGCCCGGTGGGCCCGAGGTCCCGAGTGTCCAGGAGCTGATCGAAGGACTCACCCCGCCCGGGGTGACGCCGCCGCAGCTCGTTCCCGAGCCGGCCGCACCGTTCTCCGCTCCGTCCGTCAACCCGTCGAACGGGGAGACGGTGGGTGTCGCACAGCCGATCATCATCCGGTTCGACGAGGCCGTCGGAGATCGTGCAGCCGCCGAACGCGCCATCCGCATCACCTCGCAGCCGCCCGTCGACGGGCACTTCTACTGGGCGTCGAACACGCAGGTCCGGTGGAAGCCGTTCGAGTTCTGGCCCGCGAACACCTCGGTCACCGTGAAGGCCGGCGACGCGCAGTCGTCGTTCACCATCGGCGACGCCCTGGTGACGGTGGCGGACGACAACACCAAGACGATCACCGTCACCCGCAACGGTGAGGTCGTCCGCACCATGCCGACGTCCTTCGGCAAGCCCGGTCACGACACCCCGAACGGCACCTACATCGTCGGTGAGAAGTACCGCGACATGTACATGGACTCGTCGACCTACGGAGTTCCTGTCGACAGCCCCGAGGGCTACCGCACCTACGTCGAGTACGCGACGCGGATGTCCAACAGCGGAATCTTCCTTCATGCCGCTCCGTGGTCGGTCGGCGCGCAGGGCAACACCAACGTCAGCCACGGTTGCCTCAACGTGAGCACCGAGGACGGAAAGTGGTTCTTCGAGAACGCGAAGAAGGGCGACCCGGTGATCGTGCAGAACACCGCCGGTGGAACCCTCAACGGCTGGGACGGTCTGGGCGACTGGAATCTCTGATCCTCCGTCGCCCGACCCGATCTCCGTCGCACTGACGGCAAGGCTTTCCGACGCCCCCTGCTCTCCGGTTCGTTTCATCCGGAAAGAGCAGGGGGCGTCGGCTTTTCGATTCTGCTAGGTGGCCACCAGGTCGTCGATCTGGTTGATGGCGGACGAAGCGCCCTCGACCACGCCCATGTCCAGTACCTGCTGGAGTGCTTCGGCGCTCTCGTAGGTGCTGACGTAGATTGCGCGCGTGCCGCCTTCGAACTCTTCGAAGTTGTAGATGCTCCGCGAGACGGGCAGTTCCGGCTTCGGGGTGAAGTCCGGCTCCGCGAAACCGTCGAGGAACGAGAAACTCGTCGGTTCGTCGACGGCCGTGATATCCCAGTAGCCGGCGTACTTCTCGCCGTCGGGGCCGGTCATGTAGTAGGTGGTGCGGGTGCCGGGCTTCAGATTGTGGTCGACCACCGTCGCGGGGAAGGTCGGGGGTCCCCAGATCTTCTCCAGCTGACGGGGATCGGCGTAGACCTGCCAGATGCGGGACACCGGGGCGGCGAACTCGGCGGTGATGGTCAGGGTCAGCTTGTCGGGGTCGTGCCGGACGTCGGTTACAGGCATTTCTCAGCCTTCCTCGGAGGATTCGGATGCGATGAGTTCGTCGATGCGCGCGATGCGACCGCGCCAGACCTGCTCCAGCTCGGTGAGCATGGACGCCACCGACCGCACTGCCGTCACGTCACCACTGGCCAACTGCTCGCGACCGCTGCGTCGCTTCACGAGCAGGCCGGCCTTCTCCAGCACGGCGACGTGCTTCTGTACTGCGGCGAAGGACATGTCGTAGTTCGCCGCGAGAGCGGACACCGAGTGTTCGCCGGCCAGGACGCGTCGCATGATGTCGCGCCGGGTCCGGTCGGAGAGCGCGTGGAACAGGGCGTCGGCCCGGTCCTCGTCGTCTCCGCTCACATCTCCAAATGTACAACCGAATGGTTGTATGTCAAGACTTCGGGGCGATGACGAGCCGGTCGCCGTAGGGTGCGCGATGCTCCTCGTCGAGATCGTCGTCGGTGACGATGGACGTGATCTCGTCGAGGCTCGCGACCCGGGCGAGCGCACGCTCTCCGAACTTCGAATGGTCCGTCACCACGATCGTCTTCTCGGCCGACCGGATCATCGCCCGTTTGATCGGGATCTCCAGCGTGTTGGTGTTCGTGACGCCGGCGGTGGGGTGCACGGCGTCGGCGCCGAGGAACGCCCAGTCGGCCGAATAGTCCGAGAGGAACCGCACGGCGTGGTCCCCGACCAGGGTGTACACCGAGCCGAGGAGTTCGCCCCCGGACACGAGAAGCCGGACATCCGGGAATGCCGCAACGTATTTCGCGATACGCAGGTCGTTGGTGAGTACCGTCAGCGACGCCTTGTGCCGCAGTGCCACGGCCACCTCGTACGTGGTGGATCCGCTGTCGAGCACCACACTGTCGCCGTCCGACACCATGGCGGACGCAACCGCTGCGATGGCCGCTTTCTCCTCGCGACGCACGTCCTTCTTGAGCGCGTACGGCACCTCGAGACCCGCGCCCTCGACCGCTCGGGCACCCCCGTGCGTGCGTTCGACCTTCCCTTCGCGGGCGAGCGCATCGAGATCTCGACGGATCGTGGACGCGTCGACGCCGAGATCGGCCGAGAGGGTCTTCGCATCGATATATCCGTCGGCGAGGATTCGGTGGAAGATCTCACGTCGCCGTGCGGTCGCTGACACGATTGCTCCTAGGGCTCTGGGCACTCGAATTTCTGGGTACTCGGACGCCGTGGTCGGGGTCGGTGCACGACCATAACGCACAGGCGACACACCTTTGCGTGGATATTGACACTGTCTGCGCTCAGTGTGCATGATTTCGTGCAGGATTTGCTCGATTGTGCGTGATCGTTTCGCTGGCACCACGTTGTTCGGAGGTTGCACGGTAATGCTGAAGTTGGGATACAAGGCGTCTGCGGAGCAGTTCGGCCCGCGCGAGCTGGTCGAACTGGGAGTGCTGGCCGAGCGGCACGGGATGGATTCGGCGACAGTGTCGGATCACTTCCAGCCGTGGCGGCACAACGGAGGGCACGCGCCCTTCTCGCTGGCGTGGATGACCGCCGTGGGGGAGCGCACCGAGCGGTTGCAGCTCGGGACCTCGGTGCTGACCCCGACGTTCCGGTACAACCCGGCGGTGATCGCGCAGGCCTTCGCGACGATGGGTTGTCTGTATCCGGGGCGGATCTTCCTCGGTGTCGGTACCGGTGAGGCGCTCAACGAGATCGCCACCGGCTATGCCGGGGAGTGGCCGGAGTTCAAGGAACGTTTCGCCCGGCTGCGCGAGTCGGTGCGGCTGATGCGTGAACTGTGGCGCGGGGACCGGGTCGATTTCGAGGGGGAGTACTACACCACGAAGGGCGCGTCGATCTACGACGTACCCGAGCAGGGCATTCCGGTCTATATCGCCGCCGGTGGCCCGGTGGTGGCGCGGTATGCGGGGCGGGCGGGGGACGGGTTCATCTGCACCTCGGGCAAGGGTATGGATCTCTACACCGACAAACTGCTGCCGGCGGTGGCGGAGGGAGCGGAGAAGGCCGAGCGCGACGTGAACCGGATCGACAAGATGATCGAGATCAAGATCTCGTACGACACCGACCCCGAGCTGGCGTTGGAGAACACGCGGTTCTGGGCGCCGCTGTCGCTCACGCCGGAACAGAAGCACAGCATCGACGATCCGATGGAGATGGAAGCGGCGGCCGATGCGTTGCCGATCGAGCAGGTCGCCAAGCGGTGGATCGTGGCGTCGGATCCGGACGAGGCGGTCGAGCAGGTCAAGGCATATGTCGATGCCGGGTTGAATCATCTCGTGTTCCACGCGCCGGGCCATGATCAGAAGCGGTTCCTGGAACTGTTCGAACGCGACCTCGCACCGCGCCTGCGCGCCCTGGCGTGATGAAAGACCTCGGCAGAAACATGGATACGGAAACGCGAGATGTGACGACCACGAAGGCCTGGCAAGCCCTCGAAGCTCACCGGGACGAGATCGCCGCGGTGTCCCTGCGGGAGCTGTTCGCGATCGAGCCGCAGCGGATACAGGCGTTGACCGCACACGCCGGGGATCTGGTGGTCGACTTCAGCAAACAGCGTCTCACCGCCCGCACTCTCGAACTGCTCCTCCAGCTCGCCGAGCAGACGGGTGTGGCCGCCGCCCGCGAGGCGATGCTCGCCGGTGAGCACATCAACAGCACCGAAGACCGGGCGGTGCTGCACACCGCCCTACGGCTGCCGCGGCAGGCATCGCTGATCGTCGACGGAATCGACGTCGCCGCGCAGGTGCATGCCGTGCTCGACCGGATGGGTGAGTTCACCGACCGGATCCGCGACGGACGCTGGCGCGGCGCCACCGGGCAGCGGATCACCACGGTGGTCAACATCGGCATCGGCGGCTCCGATCTCGGCCCGGCGATGGTCACCGGCGCGCTGCGCCGCTTCCACGACGGGCCCGCGGCACGGTTCGTCTCCAACGTCGACCCCGCCGATCTGACCGCGGCACTGGCCGACCTGGACCCGGCGACGACCGTGTTCATCGTCGCGTCGAAGACGTTTTCCACCCTCGAAACCCTCTCCAACGCCACCGCCGCCCGCCGCTGGCTCGTCGACGCCCTCGGGGAGGACGCCGTGGCGAAGCATTTCGTCGCGGTGTCGACGCACACCGAGCGGGTGGTCGAGTTCGGCATCGACCCGGCGAACATGTTCGAATTCTGGGACTGGGTCGGCGGCCGCTATTCGGTCGGCTCGGCGATCGGGCTGGCGGTGATGTGCGCCATCGGACGCGAGCGGTTCGCCGAGTTCCTCGCCGGCATGCACACCATCGACACCCACTTCGCCACCACCGCCCCGGCACAGAACGCACCGTTGCTGGCGGGGGTGATCGGGGTATGGAATGCGAGCATCCTCGGTTATCGGTCGCGCGCGGTGGTGCCCTATGCGCAGGATCTGGCGCGGCTGCCGGCCTATCTGCAGCAGCTGACCATGGAATCGAACGGCAAATCCGTGCGCGCCGACGGCACACCGGTGGTGTGTCCGACCGGGGAGGTGTTCTGGGGTGAGCCCGGTACCAACGGTCAGCACGCCTTCTTCCAGCTGCTGCACCAGGGCACCGAGATCGTCCCCGTCGACTTTCTCGGCCTGGCCCGTAGCGGCGACGACCTGCCCGCCCGCGACGGGCAGACCAGCATGCAGGTGTTGTTGCTGGCGAACATGTTCGCCCAGGCCAAAGTGTTGGCCTTCGGGCGTGATGCCGACGAGGTCCGCGCCGACGGCGTCGACGAGGCGTTGGTGGCGCACAAGGTGATGCCCGGGGATCGGCCGTCGACGACGATCCTGGCGCCCGAGTTGACGCCGTCGGTGCTCGGGCAGATCATCGCCTTCTACGAGCATCAGACCTTCGTCCAAGGGGTGATCTGGGGGATCGATTCGTTCGATCAGTGGGGGGTCGAACTCGGCAAGACCCAGGCCACCGCCCTGCAGGCGGTGCTCGCCGGCGAGGAGACCCCCGACACCGGCGATGCCTCCACCGACCACCTGATCGAGACCTACCGAACCCTGCGCGACGGAGGGAAGTAAGGACATGCCCGCGCCGAAGTTGCTCTATCTGCCGCCTCCCGTTGCCGAGGAGTGGGATTGGCAGATGGACGCGGCTTGTCGCGACGCGGACGGCTCGTTGTTCTTCCACCCGGACAACGAGCGGGGCGACGCGAGGGAGAACCGCATGGCCTCGGCCAAGAAGGTGTGCGCTCGTTGTCCGGTGCGGCAGAAGTGCTTGCAGTACGCCTTCGATTCCGGTGAACGCTACGGGATCTGGGGCGGGCTCACGGAGGACGAACGCGCCCGGGTGAGAAGGGCCCGCCGGCGCCACACCAGTCGGTGACACCGACCGCTCTCACCCGCCGGAGACGACTTTCCCGATGACCCGGGCGGCCTCTCGGAAGGCCGCCGGATTCGGGCCGGCGAAGTTGAGCCGGAGGTACTGGCCGGTGGGTTCTGCCGGGAACCACTCGTCGCCCGCCGCGACGAGCACCCCGGCGGCCTCGCAGTCGCGCGCGACTGCCTGGGCGTCGGTGTCGTCGGGGAGCCTGCCCCACAGGTTGAGCCCACCGGGCGGTAGTCCGTCGAATTCCACCTCGGGTGCGTGCTCACGGAGTTCGCTCGCGAGGAGGTTGCGGCGGGATTCGAGTTCGCGACGGACTGCCCGCAGGTGGGTCTGCCACGCGGGCTGGGTGACGACGTCGAGCGCGACGGTCTGGAGAACGCCGCTCACGTAGACGGATTCGGCCTGCACGTCGGCGAGGATGCGTTCGCGAGCGGGTCCTCGCGCCACGATCGCCGCGACCCGCACCGACGGTGCGACGCTCTTGGTCAGCGAGCGGATGTAGACGACGTGGCCGGAGTCGTCGCGTGCGAACAGTGGGACGGACGGGGTGGAGATCCCGAAGTCGTGGGCCCAGTCGTCCTCGATGACGAACGCTCCCGCATCGCGCACCGCGTCGAGGACCCGCTCGCCGATCGACGACGACCATTGCGACCCTGTGGGATTCGCGAAGTTCGGTTGCGCGTAGAAGGCGCGCGCCCGGGTCCGGTCGAACGCGCGGGCCACTTCGTCGGGATCGGGTCCGTTGGGACCGCTCGAGACGGGCACGAGTTGTACGCCCGCCTTCGTGGCGGCGAGGATCGCTCCCCAATAGGTGGGTGACTCCACCACGAGGGGATTGCCGGCGCCGACGAGTGCGCGGAAGATCGAACCGAGGCCGCTCTGGCTGCCGGGTGTGATGATCACGTCGCCCGCGAACGGTGGCGCGGTGCGCGCGTTCGTCGCTTCCGTCAGTTCCGTGGCGAACCATGCCTGCAGTTCGGGAAGTCCCGCGGCAGGGGTCCGTTCGACGGCGGCATTGCTGCGGGATGCCCGCGAATACGCTCCGCGGACGAGACGTTCGGGAAGCAGTGTGCGGTCGGGGTAACCGGAGTGGAGCGCAACCACGTCGTTGGCCACCGTGCGCAGGGCAGCAGAGGCGCGGGCAAGCGGGGGAGCTGTTCCGAGCGCTTCCGTCTGCCAACTGTGATCGATCGTGTTCGACATGCGGATCTGCCGTACGAAGGTGCCGACACCGGAGCGGCTCTCCACGAGCCCCCGGGCCTGGAGCGTTCGCAGTGCCTTCTGCACCGTGACGGGACCGACGCCGTACTGCGCGACGAGCGACCTCGTCGAGGGCAGTCGGGCGCCGGGCGCAGCGGTGGCGAGCCACCGGGTCAGTTCCGCGACGAGTTGCGAACTGCTACTGTTCGACATGAGAGTACAGAGTAGCGCTATCATTCCGGACCGGCCAGTGCTATCCCCCGATCCTCGCGGGCTGGCCTGGGGTCTTCTCGGCGTCGCAGGCTTCTCCCTGACAGTGCCCCTCACCCGAATCACCGTCGAGAGCGGGGTGATGTCACCGCTGTTCGTCGCCGCCGGTCGCGCGGTCGTCGCAGCGGTTCTCGCCGCTCTCGCGCTCGCGTTCACGGGACAACGACTCCCGCACGGACATCAGTGGGGCAGAATCGCCGTCGTCGCGGGCGGCGTGGTGATCGGATTTCCCCTGCTCACCTCCTACGCCCTGACCACGGCACCGGCGAACCACAGCGCGATCGTCATCGCAATCCTCCCCGCAGCGACCGCGGTGGTCGCGGTACTGCGTGCCCGCGAACGACCCCCGGCGCCGTTCTGGGTCGCGGCAGCTGCGGGGACGCTCGCCGTCATGGTCTTTGCCGGCCTACGCGATGGAGGCTTCGAGGGCTTCGGCCGAGCCGATCTGCTGTTGCTCGGTGCGGTGGTGGCCGCCGCCCTCGGTTACGCCGAAGGCGGTCTGCTGGCACGGGAGATCGGTGCGTGGCAGACGATCTCGTGGGCACTGGTTCTGGCGTCGCCGCTCATGGTGTCGCTCACCCTCGTCTCGTTCACCGCCGGGCTACCGCAAGGCGATGTGACGCACTGGGCGTCGTTCGCGTATCTCGGCGTCGTCAGCATGTTCCTCGGCTTCTTCGCGTGGTATCGAGGTCTGGCGATCGGGCCGATGGCGCGGGTCGGTCAGGTTCAGCTCACTCAGCCGATCATGACGGTCGGCTGGGCCGCGTGGCTGCTGGGAGAACCGCTGACCTGGGCGGTCGTTGCGTGCGGTGCCGCCGTCGTGCTGTGTGCCGGCACCGCTGTTCGCGTCCGCCGCACCTGAGGTGCGTCAGTCCTTGTCGAGGACGAAATCCCGTCGCGAATCCCGAAGTGAACAGCGACATTCCGTACTTCGACAGCGTGTACGAGGGGTGGACGCCGGCCGGTGGGGCATGTCGACCGTGCACTGTTCCCGTCAGCATCGGGTGCACGTCGAGACAGGCGAGGAGATCATTCCGCAACTCGGTCACGAACCGAACGTAAGTGAACTACTCCCATCAGAGAATGACGTTCTTCCCCTACGCGGTGAATCCCTGCGAGCAGAAGTCCCAGACCTCGTCGGCCGTGATGGGACGGTTCGTGCTGTCGTCGCCCCCGCTGGACTGAGCGATGAACATCACGGTCTGCATCGTCATGGTGGCCATCCGCTTCGGATTCGCCCCTTCGCGCAGACTGCCCTCGGCATCGACCTTCTCCATCAGTTCTGTGAACAGCGCGAGCATGGAGGCGTGCGCGACCTTCACCTCTGCAGGATGGGTGAGCAGCAGCTGCGCCGCGAAGTCGGTGAACAGCGGTCGCTGAGCCGTGGGATCGGGCCGGGACGACTCGAACAACAACTCCACCGCGACACGGAGCTGGTCGAGAGGGGCCTTCTCGCCGGCGGCAGCGGCGCGGATCTGGTCGGCAGAGCGGCTCAAGGCGTCCTCGAAGAGGGCGAGCAGCAGCTCGTGCTTACCGTCGAACTGCAGGTAGAAGCTGCGAAGCGACTGCTTGGAGCGGTCGACGACCTCCTGGACCGTGAAGTCGGTGCTGCCTTTTTCCGTGATGATCGCCTGCGCGGCGTCGAGAAAGCGCTGAACGCGCTGCTCGGCGCGCAGTTTGGCTGTCCGGAGGGAGCGCTCGACTGCGCGTTGCTTCCAGGCCGGTTCTTCCCTGGGGCCCGTCACTGCCGGGATCGCCCTGTGTCGCGGGGGGTGGACATAGGAGCACTGTACCGGAGCGCAGGGGCGCACAGCGGGACCGACCTCCCGTTCCCGCACCGATTCGAGAATAATCCTCTCGCCAGGAGAGAGTGTTATTCTGTCACGCCTACCGGGGCTCGGCGCCGGGAAAGGAGGCAGTCGGACGGTGTGCGACGGCGATCACCTCGTCGTCCACAGCTGTAAGGTCCGGACCTACATCCTTCGGCGCGTGGGGTATTCGCTACCGGAATCGTCGTTCGCTGCGGCAATTTCGGTAGCGGACAACGATTCCGGTAGCGGAGGGGCAGCCCGGAAACGTGTATGTCCGACGTGATTTTCCCGCTCGGATCGTGGAGTGAATCACGTTGTCCCATATACGGACGTGCACCGGAACGAGGTCTTGGAAGGAAGGTTCTCTTCTGAAAGAATAAAATTCCGGACGAGATCGAAGGAGCACTATGACGCCCGACGAGCTGTGCGACAAGTACGCCATCACCGAACTCCTCTACCGCTATGCGACGGCGGTGGACACCAAGGACTGGAAGAAGATGACGTCGGTCTTCACCGAGGACGCCCATCTGGACTACAGCGCCGTGGGTTTTTCGCCCGGACCGAGGGACGACGTGCTGGCGCAGTTGCAGAAGGCACTGTCGTACCTGCCGATGTCGCAGCATTTCATCACCAACGTCGAGGTCGATCTCGACGGCGACCGGGCGACGGTGCGAGCGATGTTCTACAACCCGATGCAACTCCCCGGCGTCGACGGCCTGACCTATTGCGGGGGCAACTATCACCACGAGGTCGTGCGAACGGAAGACGGCTGGAAGAGTTGCCGCCTCATCGAAGAGAGCCTGTGGTTCTCCAACCATCCCGACCCGGCGAAGAACCAGGTGCGCTGATTGCCGATCGTCGACCGGGGTAACCGACCGGCGTGGACCAGTCGGAAGCCCCGTTGCTCGATGCTCTCGCGCAGTACCATCGGCTCGACCGATACGGCTACTCCCCGCCGGGACACCGGCAGGGCCGCGGCGTGGACGACCGGGTCGCGCACGTGCTCGGAAGGGATCCCTTCCGAGCGGATGTCCTCGCTTCGGGCGGCCTCGACGACCGGCTGTCGCGCAACGGTTATCTCAGCAGAGCCGAAGAACTCATGGCCGAAGCAGTCGGAGCCGAGCAGGCCTTCTTCTCGACCTGCGGCAGTTCGTTGTCGGTCAAGGCTGCCATGATGGCGGTCGCCGGCAACGATCCCGGAGGGTTGCTGCTCGGCCGCGACTCGCACAAGTCGATCGTCGCCGGACTGATCTTCAGCGGTGTCACCCCGCGCTGGATCACCCCGCGATGGGACGAGGAGATGCACTTCTCCCATCCGCCGTCGCCACAACAGGTTCGTCGGATGTGGGACGAGTACCCCGACGCAGCAGGGGCGCTGATCGTCAGTCCCAGCCCCTACGGGACGTGCGCCGATATCGGGGGTATCGCCGATGTCTGCCACGAACGTGGCAAGCCGCTCATCGTCGACGAGGCGTGGGGAGCGCACCTGCCCTTCCACGACGACCTGCCGACCTGGGCGATGGACGCCGGAGCCGATGTCTGCGTGGTGAGTGTGCACAAGATGGGTGCCGGTTTCGAGCAGGGCTCGGTGTACCACGTCCAGGGCGATCTGGTCGACGCCGCACACCTCTCGGCGTGCGCCGACCTCCTCATGACCACCAGCCCGAACGTGCTGATCTACTCGGCGATCGACGGTTGGCGGCGCCAGATGGTCGAGCACGGCACCGAATTGCTCGACAAGGCCCTCGACCTGGCCCGGAGCACTCGGGTCAGGATCCGAGGGATCGACGGGATCTCGGTCCTCGACGACCGGCTGCTCGGCGACGAGGCCTCGCACGACCTGGACCGGATGCAGATCCTCATGGACCTCGACGAACTCGGGGTCTCCGGATATCAGTGTGCCGACTGGCTGCGCGAACATTGCCATGTCGACGTCGGCATGACCGATCACCGCAGGATCCTCGCCACGATGTCCATGGCCGACGACGAGGACACCGCCGATCGGCTCGTCGAATCACTCGAGGCGTTGTCCCGGGCGGCGGAGTCCTTCGATGCGCCGCCGCGGATCGATCTGCCGAGTCCGGACGAACTGCAGCTCGAATCCGTGGTGTCCCCGCGTGACGCGTTCTTCGGCCGGACCGAGATGGTGCCGGCAGACCGCGCTGCCGGCCGCATCGCGGCGGAACAGCTCACCCCGTATCCGCCGGGCATCCCCGCGGTGGTGCCGGGGGAGCGACTCGACCGGGCGGTCGTGGACTATCTCCGCAGCGGTGTGGGCGCCGGGATGAACGTGCCCGACGCGACCGACGGTGCCCTCGACGAGTTCCGGGTGGTCGTCGACACGGCGACGGCGTCGATCGACTCGCGGTGACGAAACGAAAAATATTGTGGGCCAGGACCTTTCGGTCCGGGCCCACGACGGTGCGCAGCTTCGATCGGTGACTCAGCCGAGCCGGATCGCCCTTTCGGGACAACCCGCCGTGGCCTCCCGCACGGACTCCTCGTGCTCGGCCGGTACCTCGGACACGAGTGTGACGGCGTACCCGCCGTCGCTCAGATCGAAGACCTCCGGGCAGGCGGCGAGGCAGACACCGTGTCCACGGCAGGCATCGTCGTCGACGAAGACCTTCACTCCGCCTCACCTTCGGCGGGCGTGTACTCGAGGTGTAGTGCGAGCAGGCCGCGCAGGATGAAGGTCGGCAGGTAACCGAACTTCCGGTCGTCCTCGGGGCCGTGCACCTTCTCGGAGATCCGGATCTCGCTGGTGCGCTCGAGCAGGCGCGCGATGCCCACGCGACTTTCCGTGCGGGCGAGCGGAGCACCCGGGCACGTGTGCACGCCGCGGCCGAACGCGATGTGGGTACGGGCGTTCCGGCGGTCGAGGTCGAACTCGTTCGGATCGGAGAACTGGCGCGGATCGCGGTTGGCGGCGCCGTTGACCAGCATCATGATCGTGCCGGCCGAGACGTCGACCCCGCCTACGGTGGTGGAGGTCTTCGTGAGCCGGAAGTCGCCCTTGATCGGGCTCTCGAAGCGCAGCGTCTCCTCGATGAAGTTCGCGATGCGATCGGGTTCGTTCCGCAGAGTCTTCTGGAGTTCGGGCTGTTCGGCGATGATCCGCATCGCGGAGCTCAGCAGACGTACGGTGGTTTCCTGACCGGCGGAGAACACGTTCGCGGCGATGCGGAGGACGTCGTCGACCGGCGGGAGGGTGCCGTCGGGGAAGGTCGCGGTGGCGAGACCCGTCAGCACGTCGCCGGTCGGGTGCGCCCGGCGGTCCTCGATGTACGCACCGAACTTCTTGTACAGGAACTCGAGGGGGTTGAGTTTCAGGGCTTCACCCTCGGTGCTGCCGAGCGAGAATCCCTTCTCCACCTGGATGTTCAGGCCCTCGATGAATTCCTGGTGGTCGCTTTCCGGGACGCCCAGCAGGTCGGCGATGACGAGCATCGCGAACGGCGCGGCGAAGCCGGTGATGTAATCGCCCTCGCCCCGGGCCAGCAGGTCGTCGAGGAGCCGGTCGGCGATGCGTTCGATGAACGCCTCGTTCTCCTCGAGACGCTTGGGGGTGATGAGCCGCATCAGAAGGCCGCGATGGTCGGTGTGCTGAGGGGGGTCCATCGTGGGGAGCTGGTCGTTCATCGGCAGCGAGGGGCGGTGCTCCTCGATGAAGTCGGTGATGTCGTCGCTCTCGGGGCAGGCCGGGAGTCCGGAGAACGGGCCGGTCACCGAGATGCACGACGAGAACGTCTGCTCGTCGCTCAGGACCTGGATCGCCTCTTCGTATCCGGTGACCATCATGACGTCGTGATGGGGTTCGCGACCGACCGGGCATCCCTCGCGGAGGGCGTCGTAGTAGGGGTACGGGTCCTGGACGAGGTCCGGATCGGTGAAGAAGTTCTTCGTCTCGATGTCGGTCATGGTTCCTCCCGGGCCGGGCTGTGGGCTGGTGCGGAGTTCGACCTCGCCCCGCGGCCGTCCCGCGCGCGAAGCCGTGTCTCGCCCGCACATCCAACCACGGCATGGAAAATCCGGCGCGAGGGGATGTTTCGCGCATTTCGGACTTGTGGCCGATAACGTGACAGCCATCGTGAATCTGTATTCGATCTTGAAATGTCGGACCGTCGAAGCGTGGAAACAACAACGCGGCGGGCGGTGTCAGCTGCGGGACAGGGCGGTGGGGTGCGCTTCGGTGTCGACTCCCGGGATGCCGCGTCCGCGCAGCGACGCGCCTGCCGTCTCCGCCACGAAATACAGCGCGACGAGCCCGACCGCGCACGCGCCCATCATGTAGAAGGCCGGGACGAGGTCGTTCCCGGTCCGTTCCACCAACCATTCGTTGATCGCCGGCGCCGTGCCGCCGAACAGCGATGTCGACACGTTGTAGGAGATCGCGAAACCGGCGAACCGAACGTGCGTGGGAAACATCGCGGGGAAGGTCGCCGAGATGGTCGACAGCTGCATCACGTAGAGCAGGCCGAGGATGGTGAAGCCCACGACTGCCCATCCGAAGCCCACGGACATCAGCATGTACATCGGGATGGCGAGAACGAACAGGCCGGCCAACGATGCCGCCCAGAGCGGTTTGCGACCGATCCGGTCCGACAACGCGCCGGCGAAGGGAATGACCGCCATCATCGCGAGCTGGCCGATCAATACCAGGACCAGGGACGCGGTGCCGGTCAATCCGATCCGGTTCTCGAGATAGGTGGGCATGTAGCTCAGCAGCGTGTAGTTGCACACGTTCAGCGCGACGACCAGCCCCATCAGTTCGACGATCGGCCGCCAATATTTCGTGAGCAGGTCCTTGAACTCGGCGCCGACGCTGCTCTCCTCCTCGTGCGCACGCTCGAGCTCCTTGAAGACCGGGGTCTCGTCGAGCTTCGAACGCAGGTAGAGACCGACGAGCGCGAGGGGACCGGCGACGAAGAACGGAAGACGCCAGCCCCACGTCGCCATGAACGCGTCCGTCGACAGCAGATCGATGATCAGGACGAGGCACGCGCCGGCCGAGAAACCGCCCAGTGTGCCGAACTCGAGGAAGCTGCCGTAGAAGCCGCGTTTGCGGTCGGGGGAATATTCGGCCATGAACGTTGCCGCCCCGCCGTATTCACCACCGGTGGAGAACCCCTGGAGCATGCGCAACAGCACAAGCAGCACAGGCGCCCAGAACCCGATCGATTCGTACGACGGAACAGCACCGAGCAATACTGTCGAACCACCCATCAGCAGGATGGTCAGTGCCAGGATCTGCCGGCGCCCCAACCGGTCGCCGAGCGGGCCCCATACGAAACCGCCCAGCGGACGCATGACGAAGGAGACTGCGAAGACACCCAGCGTGAGCAGTGTCGCGGACTCGAGATCGCCGGGGAAGAACGAATCGGCGATATAGGTGGCCGTGTATGCGTAGACGCCGTAGTCGAACCACTCGGTGAAATTACCCATGGCCGATGCGCCGATGGCGCGTCGCACCTGTTCCGGGGGCGCAGACGAGGCCTCCGGCGTCGGGGTGGCGGAACCGGTATCCACGGTCGTTCCCTTCGATCGAGAGATCGAGATCGGTGCCCCCGTGCGTACCCGGGTGGGAAGACCGTGAAACCGACGCCGGCAGAGATTCCTCGAGGCCGGACTCAGGCGGACAGTGCGCTGAGCGGGTGCGCCGACGAGGTGTACCGCACTCGACCACGGCGGTCCACCGCGGAGTCGATGTCGACGGTGCCGAGCCGCTCGTCGCAGATGCGCACGAGTTGCTCGAGTATGTGCGGTTCGAATCGGTTCCACCGGTGCGCGGTCAGCAGACCACGCAGGCGATGGAAGTACTCCTCGGGGGCGATCCCGAACGTGACCCAGATGTCCTCATCGGGCCCGCCGTTCCAGTGCCGCCACTTGACGGCGAAATCGAGCGTCGCAGCTTCGTCGGCCATGACGGAACTCCTGTTCGGTAGGGGGGAGCTCGAATCCCGCCATGCGGTGCGGCTCCAGGCGATCAATTCCTCGGCGGGGACGGGAGCGGGCGAGACGACGAACGCCTTGCTCACCCGGCCGAGCACATCGCCGTCGTCGGCGATGCTCACTTCCGCTCCGGCACAGGGTTTTCCACTCGTGGTGGCGATCTGTTCGACAGTGGCGCCACGACGGGATGTGGGTGGACCGGGCAGCATGGTCACACTCTCTCGCTCGATCAGGTCGAGGACGGCGTCCGTCTCGAAGACCGGGACGGGAATCGTCGTGGCGCCCCGGACGAACGACGCGACGACCGGATCGCGCGCTTCCCGGCTCCCGTCGTCGCTGCATCGCCGGACGTGTGCGTGTCCTGAGGACGGCTGCACACTTTTCCGAGCGGGGGGTCTGTCCGCAGGGTGCGTGAGCCTGCTCGCTCCGGGACGTTTGGATGCGCTCTCCGCGGGGATCCTTCAATGGTCCTGTCCCCTCGACGCCGGGAGCGCCTGTGCCTGCAACGACCGCGACCGTTTCGCCCACCGACGCCGTTCGGCTCCTCGGACAGGTGGCCGTGCCGTTCGTGGCTGTGGGACCGATCGCTCGGCGACGGTGGGCCATGAAGCTGCTCGAGAAGAACCAGTCGGACGCCCGCGTGGTCCGTTTGGTCGCGGATCTGCGTGAGCGGCACGGTGACGGGCCGCTCGTCGTGCCGATCCCCGGACGCACGCTCGCGATCGTCCTGGCGTCGGACGATGTGGATCGGATCCTGCGTACCGACACGGCGTCGTTCACCGCGGCCAACAAGGAGAAGGTGGCTGCGCTCAGCCCGTTCCAGCCCAACGGTGTGCTCATCTCCCGAGGTGACATCCGCGCCCAGCGACGTGCCTTCAACGAGTCGGTGCTCGAACCGGAACACGCCCTGCACCGCCTCGCCGGCGACTGGGTCCCCGTGATCGAGCAGGAGGCGCAGGGGCTGCTCGATCAGGCGAGGTCGCGCGGTGAACTCGACGCCCCGGATTTCGTGCGGGCCTGGTGGCGGCTGGTCCGGCGACTCGCGTTCGGCGACGCCGCTCGTGACGACGAGAGCATCACCGACCAGCTGTGGACGCTCCGCTCGAACGGGAACTGGTCGTTCGCGCATCCCCTTCGGCACCGCCTGCGCGATCGGTTCACCCAGAACCTGCACCACCACGTCACTGCGGCTCCGTCCGAGAGTCTGGCCGGTGTGGTCCGAGACCTCGCAGCACCGGCGTCCGTCGACCCGATCGGGCAGATGCCGCACTGGCTGTTCGCGTTCGACGCCGCGGGCATGGTGGGCGCCCGCACCCTCGCCGTGCTGTCCACGCACTCCGAACAGCGCCTGCGCGTCGAGGCGGAACTGGCGGGCACCGAAGCCGGGACACCGCAGGTCTACGAATACCTGCGGGCCTGTGTACTGGACACGACCCGCCTGTGGCCGACCACCCCGGTCATCCTTCGGGACTCCGTGGAGGAGACCGCATGGAGCGACGGTGCCGGCGGCACCGCGACCATCCCGGCGGGGACGGGCTTCGTGATCCTCTCCTCGGCCTTCCATCGCGCCGACCACCTCCCGTTCGCCGACACCTTCGAACCCGAGATCTGGCTGGACGGCCGAGCCGAACGTCATCCGGCGCTCGTGCCGTTCAGTGCCGGCCCGACGGTGTGCCCCGGACGCAGCATCGTCCTCTTCACGGCGAGCACCTTCCTCGCGTATCTGCTCCGCTCCGCGGACTTCACGGTGGTGTCGAACGTGAAGCCCGATCCGACGGGTCCCTTGCCCGCTACGTTCGACAATTTCGGGTTGCGTTTCGCGGTGCGGTGAACCCCTTCCGGTACCCACTCGGCGCCGTCTCCACGACACCCTGTGCCATGACGTCGCTCACTGTTCGGCCCTGTTCTGCCCCGAACAGGTGAGAGCGATGGTGTCCATGTGACTCCAGTGGGGCAAAACGGGCAGTTTTTGTCCGGTACCGGTCGGTTTTCTGTCAACCCGACACGCTGGCGTAGTCAAACATCGAAGTACTCTGTGATGGAATCGTGACCCTATCGTTACCGAGGGCCTGTCCCAGAGGAACTGTTGTGAGCCGAAATTCTGAATCCACTCCCATCCGAGAAACCACCGACATCCGTCGCCGTGCAGCACGTACCGGCAGGTGGATGGCCGTCGCGGTCCTTGCGAGCGCAGTGACGGTCGGTGGCACGACGGTCGCGAACGCTGCGGGCGACCAGATCCGCACCGAGTCCGGTACGGCATGGACCGGTGCCGGTGAGAACCTGTCCACGGCACCCCAGGTGCTGAAGGTTGCCGATGTCGACGCATCGCACTACACCGAGAAGCTCCGTCGCGCCGCCGACCGTGAAGCGCAGCGCGTCGCCGAGGAGGTCG
Organism: Rhodococcus sp. Q1; assembly: GCF_004153645.1. NCBI lineage: Bacteria > Bacillati > Actinomycetota > Actinomycetes > Mycobacteriales > Nocardiaceae > Rhodococcus > Rhodococcus sp. Q1. Next base: position 766,576 of record NZ_SDMJ01000001.1, read on the forward strand.
CCGCGCAGGAAGCAGCGCAGCGGGAAGAGGCCGAGCGGATCGCCCGTGAGGCCGCCGAGCGGGCAGCTCGCGAAGAAGCCGCTCGTCGTCCTGCCCTCGCATTCCCGGCCGCCGGCACCCTCACCTCGGGCTACGGTCCGCGCTGGGGTACGAACCACAACGGCATCGATGTCGCCAACTCCATCGGCACCCCTATCGTCTCGGTCACCGACGGCGTCGTGATCGAGTCCGGTCCGGCCTCGGGCTTCGGCCTGTGGGTGCGCATCGCCCAGGACGACGGTACGACCGGCGTGTACGGTCACATCGACCAGTCCCTCGTGTCGGTCGGCCAGCACGTGCGCGCCGGCCAGCAGATCGCCACGATGGGCAACCGCGGCCAGTCCACCGGACCACACCTGCACTACGAGGTGTGGCAGCCGGGTGGCGCCAAGATCGATCCCATCCCGTGGTTCCACGCGCGCGGCGTTCCCGTGCCCAGCTCGCACCTGGGCTGATCCGGTACTCGACAGCCGTGAACGAAGCCTGAAACGAACACTGCCCCGGCGCATTCCGCGTCGGGGCAGTGTCGTTCTCGCAGCTACCAGATGCGCACGCGCTTCGAAGGGTCGAGATACAGTTCGTCGCCCTCGTGGACGTCGAACGCGTCGTAGAACGCATCGATGTTGCGGATCACGCCGTTGCAGCGGAACTCCGGCGGCGAATGCGGGTCGACCGCGAGTCGGCGGGACGCCTCCTCGTCACGAACCTTCGTGCGCCACACCTGAGCCCATCCGAAGAACACGCGCTGCAGTCCGGTCAGCCCGTCGATGACCGGCGCCGGCTTGCCGTCGAGCGCGATCTCGTAGGCCTTCAACGCGATCGACAGGCCACCGAGATCTCCGATGTTCTCACCGATCGTGAAACTGCCGTTGACACGCTGTCCGGGAAGGGCTTTCGGTTCGAACTCGTCGTACTGCGCGATGAGTGCCGCGGTACGCTTGCCGAATTCCTCGCGGTCCGAATCGGTCCACCAGTTCTCGAGGTTGCCGTCGCCGTCGTACTTCGCGCCCTGATCGTCGAAGCCGTGGCCGATCTCGTGTCCGATGACCGCGCCGATTCCGCCGTAGTTCGCAGCGTCGTCGGCATGCAGGTCGAAGAACGGAGGCTGGAGAATCGCTGCGGGAAAAACGATCTCGTTCATCCCCGGGTTGTAGTAGGCATTGACCGTCTGCGGGGTCATGAACCATTCGCCGCGATCCACCGGGCCACCGAGTTTGCCGAGATCGCGGTCGTACTCGGCGGCGTACCCGCTGCGGTAGTTGCCCACCACGTCGTCGGGCGCGATCGTGACGGCGGAGTAGTCGCGCCAGGTGTCGGGATAACCCACCTTGGGTGTGAACTTCTCGAGCTTGCGCAGGGCCGCCTCACGGGTGGCCGGGCTCATCCATTCGAGGTCGGTGATGGACTGCCGGTACGCCTCGGTGAGGTTGTCGACGAGCACCTGCATCCGCGTCTTCGCCTCGGCGGGGAAGTGCCGTTCGACGTAGAGCTTGCCGACGGCCTCGCCGAGCAGGTCCTGCACGAGCGACACGCCGCGTTTCCAGCGGTCGCGGATCTCCTGCGTACCGGTGAGCGTGCGCCCGTAGAAGGCGAAGTTCTCCTCGACGAAGACATCGGACAGGTACGGGGCTCGCGCGCGCAGCACCCGCCACACGGCCCACGCCTTCCAGTCGTCGAGGTCCTCGCCGGCCCACAGCGCGGCGAACGTCTCGAGGAAACTCGGCTGACGCACCACGATCTCGGCCCACTGTCCGGTGGCCGCGCCGGTAGCGGTGATCCAGCCTGCCCAGTCGAACTGCGGGAGATCGGTGAGCAGCGAGTCGAGCGTGAGCAGGTTGTAACTCAGGTCGGCGTCGCGACGCTTGACCACATCCCAGTGGCCTGCGGCCAGCTTCGTCTCGAGCGCGACCACATTCGCCGCGTCGTAGGGCAGATCGGCGAGCGCGAACATCCGGCCGACGTGTGCGGTGTACTGCTCACGGATCTCGGCGTAGCGGTCCTCGCGATAGTACGACTCGTCGGGCAGGCCGAGCCCGCCCTGCGAGACGTGCACGAGATACCGCTCGGAGTTCTTCGAATCGGTGTCGACGTAGTGCGCGATCGCGCCCGTCACGCCGGCGCGCTGCAAGCGTCCGAGCACCGCCGCGAGCGCAGCACGGTCCGTAGCGTCGGATACCGCTCGGAGTTCGTCACGGATCGGGTCGAGACCGGCGGCCTCGATCGCCGCGGTGTCCATGAACGAGGTGTACAGGTCGCCGATCTTCTGAGCGTCGGTGCCCGGTCCGGCGCCGGACGCCGCGGCTTCCTCGATGATGGCCCGGACGTCGGCCTCGGCCTTGTCGGCGAGCGTACGGAACGCGCCGTCGAGTGCGCGATCGGCAGGGATCTCGTGTTCGGCGAGCCACCGGCCGTTGACGTGTTCGAACAGGTCGTCCTGAGGACGGACCCGCTCGTCGACGTGTCCGAGGTCGATGCCGGAGCGGATCTCCGAGTTCTGCGCGAGGGTCATGCCTCACATCCTTACACTCGATTCGCCCGGCGTGCAGACACCGACGTGCAGATATCTGTGGAAGTGGGCGAACACGCACGCGGCCGGGCGCAGGCTCCTAGCATCGGGCACATGACCGAAGGTTCCATGGCGGAGCCGCCCGCGGCGACCCCGCCGACACAGATGCTGGTCGATCCCCGCTTCATGCCCGTCGCGGATCTGTTCTTCCGAATGTTCTACAAGCCGAGCCAGGGTGGTGGCGCTCTCGCGTGCTGTCTGCACGGTGAACCCGTGCTCGACATCTGGGCGGGCTGGGCCGCGCGCGACAAGCGCTGGACGCGCGACACCGTCGTGCTGTCGTTCTCCACCGGCAAAGGGGTGGCCAGCACGGTGGTGCACCGTCTCGCCGAACGCGGGTTGCTCGACTACGACGCCGCCGTGGCCGAGTACTGGCCGGAGTTCGCTGCGGCCGGCAAGGAGACGATCACGCTGCGGCAACTCATGTCGCATCGCGCCGGACTGCACAAATCGCGAGGTCTCGTGCCCGGCCGCGAGGGTCTGCTCGACTCCGAGGCGGTAGCCGCCGCGCTCGCCGCGTCACCGCCCGATCCTCGCCGATTCCACGGACCGGGCTATCACGCCGTCACCTACGGAAACCTCGTCGCCGAGGTCGCGTCGCGAGTGTCGGGGGTGCCCTTCCAGGAGCTCGTGCGCACCGAGATCGCCGAGCCGCTCGGCATGGACGAGTTCTGGTACCGCGTGCCCGAGGACCAACGGCACCGCATCGCCCGGGTGTTCCCGAAGGTCAACTTCCTGCCGGCGCCGTGGACGACATCTGCGGCGGTGTTGTCGCGCGCACCCGGAGTGCGGGGGCTGGTCGAAGCGGGCATGGCAGAGGGATTCGACGAACTGATGCGCAGTCCGTCGGCTCACGACGCCGTCATGCCCGGATGGAACGGTGTGTTCACCGCACGTGCTCTCGCTCGCATGTACGCGGCGATTGCGAACGAAGGAGCGATCGGCGGTGTCCGCCTGCTGAAAGAGGACACCGTTCAGCAGTTGCTCGAAGTGCAGACCCGGCGGCGGGACTACGTGCTCGGTATCCGGCCCAACTGGCGGCTGGGCTACCACCCCGGATGGGTTGCGCTGCGCGAGCAGCCGCTGCGCTCTGTCGGACACTTCGGATTCGGCGGCTCGGGAGCGTTCGCCGATCCGGAGACCGGGCTGTCGGTCGCATTCGTCACCAACCGCATGGGCAACACCTTCACCACGATCTCCGACGGACGGTTCCCGAGGCTCGGCGCGGCGGCCGTCACCGCTGCGCGCCGCGCAGCGTGATCGGACCTCCCCGGCCACGTCGATCGCCGCGAGGACCCGGTCGCTCCGACGCACGGTGACCGTGGCGCCGCCGGGTCGTGGATCGGGCGGCCGGACGCTCGATGCTCGGTATGAGAGAGCTGGGAGATCCCTGCGAATCAGTTATGCGCGGGGGAACAGCCGGACATTGGCATGCGCGCGCACGTAGACGGTGCCGTCGGCGGCGCACAGCGTCGTCTCGAAGGACGCGAGGCGCCGTCCGGCCCGCACCGCTTCGGACCGCAGTTCGACGACGGGCCCGGGGACAGCGGGCGAGCGGAGGTAATCGAGGCCGATCTCCAGCACGCGATAGTCCTGACCGATGCCGGTCAGCGTCTGTGCGGCCAGACCGGTGACGGCCTCCGCCATCGATACGAGCACACCGCCCTGCACCGAACCGATCACGTTGGCCATCCATTCGCGCGGCGACAAGCGGGCCTGCACGACTCCGTGCTCGGCGGCCGTCACCTCGAGTCCGAGCAGGCCGGCGAGCGGTCCGCGGGGAAGAGTCCCGGTGGAGATGCCCGTGACGATGTCGAGGCCGGGCAGTTCGGCCAGGATCGCCGCATCCGACCACGGTTCCGGCTCACCGCGTTCCGGCACGGTCTCCGCCGCGTCCGGGCCGAGTTCCGTCGGTGTACGCCCGACGACGATGGATCGGCCGACCAGGTGCGCAACGAGAACGCCCTGCTCGTCGTGCACGTCCGTGCGCGACACCGCGGTCGAGTCGTCGTAGTACAGGCTGCTGCCGCGGCCGACGAGGAGGCCCGAGGACGGGAAGGGGTGTGCGAGCGTCGCCGTCACGTGCGACAGCACACCCTGCGGTCGCTCACCGGTCTCCGCGAACCGGGCGATGCCGGCGGGTACGCCCGCGGCGAAGTCGGTGAAGACACCGACGGAGGCGAGGGTGGTCTGCCCGCGGTGGTCGAACAAGTGCGGTCCGACGGCTTGGGTGATCGAGACCGACGCGTCGTCGGCGATCTCGATGTCGACGCCCATCACACGACCGGGACGGTCGACGGAGAATTGTGCGGTCTCGATTGCCATACCTTGCTTCTATCAGGGACGGCGCGGACGAGACCGGGCGGGGAGTGGTTCGCCCCGGTGCAGGATCGCCCCCGGGCTCAGCTCTGCGGCGTCTCCGGACCGCGACGGCCCTCGAGTTCCCGGATCCGCTTCGACGCCTCCTCGAGCCGCTTCTTCCTCTCCGCAGCCTCCGACTTCTTCAGCTCCTCGTAGACCTTCTCGTCGTCGTCGCTGTACTTCAGGATCAGACGCGGAACGCTGAGCGTGACGATCAGCGACGGCCATACGATCCACGCGTAACTCCAGTCGAGGACGATCTGCAGGACGAGGAAGGTCACCAGGGTGATGCCGATGATGATCCAGTCCAGTGTCTCGACCGTACTTCCGCGGTCGCGGAGCGATGCCAGTTCGTCCTCCGCCGACTGCGGCGCCGCAGGAGAGGTGTCGCGGCGAACCGCCGGGGCCGAGACGTCGGGGATCATCCGGATGTGGCCGTCGACCTGCTCGAGAGGCGCCCCGCCGGGCAGCCCCCGGAAGGAGGGGAGCAACGCCGAAAACGTTCGCGCGGAGGATATCTCCCCGGACCGTTCGTAGAACTCGGCGCTGTCGAGGCGGCCCGCGGCGTAGTGCTCGCCGAGCGCGTTCAACGCGTGCATGCGTTCGGCGTCGCTGAGCAGCAGGTCGTCGTGATCGGAGTTGCCGGTCATTTCTTTCCCGCGCTTTCGGAGTCGGTTGTCGAGTCCTCGTTCATCCCTGATCCTAGAGCCGGCGACCGGGCGTGTCCCGGGCGATGATGGCCGCCTGGATCCGCGACTGCACACCCAGTTTGTGGAGCACCCGGGCGACGTGTGTCTTCGCCGTGTGCCGGATGCGCGATGAGTTCGTGCGGGGTGGCCGGTCTGTATCCGTGACACCCCACCGCGTCCCGCACAGGGACGATCGAACACAGGAGAAACCATGTCGCGCATGCTGTTCGTCAACCTCGCCGTCGAGAACGTCGCCGCCTCCCGAGAATTCTTCGACCAGCTCGGATTCACCTTCAACGACATGTTCTGCGACGAGAACACCGCGTGCCTGGAGATCAACGAGCAGACCTACGTGATGTTGCTCGAGAAGCCGCGTTTTCGCGACTTCATCAACGACGACATCTGCGACACCACGAAGGCCCGCGAGGCGCTGATGTGCGTGTCGGCCGACACTCGCGAGGCCGTCGATGCGCTCGTGGACGGTGCCGTCGCCGCGGGTGGCAGCGAATGGGTGACGTCCGGCGGGCAGAAGGCGCAGGAGGAGATGGGGGACTTCGCCCATCAGCGGGCCTTCCTGGACCTCGACGGCCACGTCTGGGAGGTCATGTGGATGGATATGTCGGCCGCAGCGCAGGCGTGGGCACCGGATGACGCCGAGGAGAACGCCACCGCGTAAGGCCGACCGTGCGGTTCAGCGGGCTGCCGGGTCCTCCGGCAGCCCGAATCGGGCGAACAACGCAGTGGTGTCGTCGGAGAAGAAGACGGTGGCGTGCGTGACTCTACCGTCGACGATGTCGAGCACTTGCAGTTGGAAAGGGTGGTGGCGGCCGTCCTCCCCTCGCATGTACAGCCCGAACGCCGGTTGGCCGTTCGCCACGGCGGGAAGCAGCACCTGGTCGCCGGGGCCCTTCGCGGGACAGTTCTTCTTGATGAGGGTGACGATCGCGTCGGGACCCCGGTACCAGCCCTCGAAGGGAGGCATCTCCCAGACGGCGTCCTGGGTGAGCATCTCGACGAGCGAGTCGATGTCGTACTTCTCGAAGCCGTCGACCCAGCGCTGCAGCAACGCCTTGGTCTCGGCGCTGTCGGGTTCGGCGAGCTCGTCGTCGCGGATACGGGCGTCCTTCAGCTGCGCGCGTGCCCGCTGCAGGAGGCTGTTGACCGCGGCCGTCGACGTGTCGAGCGCGGCCGCGACCTCGGTGGCGCGCCACTGCAGGACTTCGCGGAGCAGCAGGACCGCCCGCTGACGAGCGGAGAGATGCTGCAGGGCCGCGACGAACGCGAGACGCACGGAGTCGCGGGAGGCGGCGATGGTGGCAGGATCCGACGGATCGTCGGTGGTGTACCCGGCGGGGAACGGTTCGAGCCAGGGCACCTCGGGACGGGTGACCAGATCCTCGGTGGGATCGGAACTCGGCGCACCGAGCCCGGTGGGCAACGGCCGGCGACTGCGACCTTCGAGCGCCGTCAGGCACACGTTGGTGGCAATCCGGTGGAGCCAGGTGCGCAGTGAGGAGCGGCCGCCGAAGTTCTCGTACCCGCGCCAGGCGCGCAGGTAGGTTTCCTGGACCAGGTCTTCCGCATCGTGCAGCGACCCGCTCATGCGGTAACAGTGTGCGAGCAGTTCTCGGCGGAACGGCTCGGCGAGCTCCATGAAATCGGTCGACGTCGATGTCGAGCCGGTTGATTCCTCGAGCAGTTGTTCGGTCATGAGCGCGATACCCCCGGCTGGTCGGACCCGAATCCGCTACCCGTCAGAGAGTAGTCGGGGGTACCGACAGGCGACAGCGATAATCACGGGGTCTCGATCGGGGCGCCGGATGCAGGTACCGTGCACGCAGTCGCGCCGAGGTGAGCGCGTGGTGGACGGAGTGGGGACAGGTCGTGCACGAGTACACGCTGCGCGAGGGCGTATCGGACGGACCGGGCCACAGCGGACAGGACCACAGCGGACCCGACTGCACCGGACCGGTCGGACCGTACGCGAACGGCCTCCCGCCCGGCGCCCTGGACGTCGAACGACCCGCGCTCGACCGATTCGGGCCGGCCGAGCTCGGGCGGGCCGTGGTCGTCGCCGCCGTCCTGATCGCCTTCGTGGTGTGGGCGGTGCTGCGGTGGACCGTCCGGCCCCGGCAGCACAGCATCGTCGAAGCGGCCGCGCACGGCACCGTCGACGCCTTCGAACATCTCGGACCGACCTTCGTGAAGCTGGGTCAGCTCATCGCGTCGTCGCCCGGATTGTTCCCCGCCCCCCTCGCCGATGCGTGCCTGCGCATGCTCGACGACGTTCCCACCTTCCCGTCCGAGCAGGCCCGCGCGGTGATCGAGGAGGATCTCGGACATCGCATCGACGAGATGTTCGAGTCGTTCGACGACGTGCCGCTCGCCGCGGCATCGGTCGCACAGGTGCACGGTTGCGTGCTACGCGACGGCCGCCGGGCGGTCGTGAAGGTGCAGCGACCGGGGATCGCGCACCGCATGCTCGTCGACCTGCGGGCCGCTTACGTGGGTGCGAAAATGCTGCAGATCTTCGAATTCTTCCGCATCGCGAACACCCCCGGAATCATCCGCGATCTCCACAATGCGACGATGACCGAACTCAACGCGGCCGTCGAAGCGGATCGTCAGGATCGCTTCCGCCGCAACATCTCCGCCTTCGACGACAACCGCTACGTCACGGTGCCCGAGGTGTACTGGCAATGGTGCGGACCGCGGGTGATCTGCATGGAGCGACTGCAGGGCAAGCCGGTCGACCGGGTGGTGCCGGGCCAGGACGATCTCGACACCTCCCTGCTGGTGCGCCGCGGGGTGAAGGTGTGGATGGAGGCGGTGCTGTGTCACGGTCCGTTCCACGGTGACGTGCACGCGGGCAATCTGTGGCTGCTCGACGACGGGCGCGTGGCGCTGCTCGACTTCGGCATCGTCGGCGAACTGCCCGACGAGTGGCGCGCGCTGTTGCGGGCGTTGTTCCGCGCCGCGCTGCTCGACGGGAACTTCACGGCGGTCGCGCAGAGTGTGCGCGCCCTCGGGGTCGCTGCCGATCTCGACGTCGACGACGCGGCGGTCGGACGGCAGGTCGCCGAGATCTTCGGCCCGCTGCTCGGCCAGGACGTGGGGGAGTTGCGGCTCAGTGAGCTGATCGGCGCGCTCGTCTCGCTCGGACGCAAATGGCACACGTCCACTCCCGAGGAACTCGTGTTGTTCGGGAAGCAGCTCGGATACTTCGAGCGTTACGCGACCGCGCTGGCGCCCGGTTGGGTGCTCGGCCGCGATCCGTTCGTCTTCCGGAACATCTTCCCGGAGGAAGTCGCCATAAGAATCGCCGAATCGAACGTGAGCCTGCCCGACTGAGGCAGAACCCCGTTCGGCCTTTACAGGATCCGTCGCGCCCCGTAATTTGAACGATCGTTCGACCAAATTATGGTGCGAGCCACACTGGCTACCGGAAGGACCGCGACCTCAATGGCAACTTCGCAGGACGTCGTACTGAGCACGCGCGACGGAAATGTCGTGACCTGGACGATCAACCTTCCGGAGGCGCGCAACCCGATCTCGGGTGACGCCGTGGTCGACCGCCTCGTCGAGCTCGTCGAGGAGGCCGACCGCGACATCGACACCCGCGTCGTGATCCTCACCGGCGCCGGATCGGCCTTTTCCGCCGGCGGCAACGTCAAGGACATGGACGAGCGTCGCGGCATGTTCGGCGGCGCACCCCACGCCCTGCGGGAGGGTTACCGCCGCGGCATCCAGCGCCTGCCCCGCGCCATCTACCACTGCGAGGTGCCGATCATCGCCGCCGTCAACGGACCTGCCGTGGGTGCCGGTTGCGACCTCGCGATGATGTGCGACATGCGGATCGCCTCGACGACGGCGTTCTTCGCGGAGAGCTTCGTCAAGCTCGGCATCATCCCCGGCGACGGCGGCGCCTGGCTGCTGCCGCGCGCGATCGGTGCGGCGCGGGCCGCCGAGATGGCCTTCACCGGCGATCGTGTCGATGCCGCGACGGCCCTCGACTGGGGCATGGTCTCGCAGGTCGTCGAACCCGAGCAGCTCCTCGACGCCGCGAACGCGCTCGCCGCGCGTGTCGCCGTCAATCCCCCGAACGCACTGCGCATGACGAAGAAGCTGCTGCGCGAGGGCCAGCGCGTCGACCTCGACACGCTCCTCGAGCTGTCGGCTTCTCTCCAGGCCCTCTCGCACCACAGCGAGGACCACCGCGAAGCCCTCTCGGCGTTCCTCGAACGACGCACCGGCGACTTCACCGGCAACTGACATTTCATCCCCAAGAACCCGAGGACACGCCATGCAGCGGACGATCTTCACCGAAGAACACGAGCAGTTCCGGAAGATGGTGCGCGACTTCATCGAACGTGAGGTCGTGCCACATCGTGAGGAATGGGACGAGATGGGCCGTCCGCCTCGCGAGTTCTTCCGTCGTCTCGGCGAATTGGGAATTCTCGGGATCCAGGTGCCCGAGGAATACGGCGGTGGTGGCGAGTCGAGCTTCAAGTTCGATGCCATCGTCTTCGAAGAGGTTGCGCGCGCAGGAGTCTCGTTCGGCTCCTACACCGTGCACGCCTGCCTCATCCTGCCGTACCTGCTCGAATATGCGACCGAGGAGCAGAAGCGCCGCTGGCTGCCCGGCTTCGCCGACGGCTCGATCATGACGGCGATCGCGATGACCGAGCCCGGCACCGGGTCCGATCTCGCGAATATCGCCACCTCGGCGAAGCTGTCCGAGGACGGCTCGCACTACATCCTCAACGGCGCCAAGACCTTCATCACCGGCGGCGTCACCGCCGACCTCATCCTGACGGTGTGCCGCACCAGTCCGTTCGATCCCGAGAACCGCCGCGGCGGACTGTCGATCATCGCGGTGCCCACCGACAGCGAGGGCTTCGCGGTGGGCCGCAAGCTCGACAAGATCGGCCTGCACCAGCAGGACACCGCCGAACTGTCGTACACCGATGTGAAGGTGCCGGTCGAGAACCTCCTCGGCGAGGAGGGTGCGGGCTTCGACTATCTCACCCACAATCTGCCACAGGAGCGTCTGAGCATCGCTCTGAACCAGGTCGGTTTCGCCGAGGCCGCGATCGCCCACGCGATCGCATACACCAAGGAACGCAAGGTGTTCGGAAAGCCGGTCGCTTCCTTCCAGAACACCAAGTTCGTGCTCGCCGAGTGCTCCGCCGAGACCCAGGCGGCGCGGGTGTACGTCGACCACTGCCTCGAACTGCTCGACCGCAAGGAGCTGACCGTCGCCGACGCGGCTCGCGCGAAACTGTTCTGCACCGAGGTCGCCGGACGCGTGATCGACAAGTGCCTCCAATTGCACGGCGGCTACGGCTACATCACCGAGTACCCCATCGCCCGCCTGTACGCCGACACCCGGGTGACCCGGATCTACGGCGGCACCAGTGAGGTCATGAAGACGATCATCTCCAAGGATCTGGGGCTGTAGGGATGTACCCGGGACGTTACGCCGCCGTCGCCCCGGACCGGCCCGCGGTGCACGAGGCCGCGACCGGTCGGACGCTCACCTACCGAGAGCTCGAGGACGCGTCCGTCCGGTTCGCGCACTGGCTGCGCGCACACGACGTCGGGAAGGGCGACCATATCGCGGTCGTCACCGTCAACGACGCCACGGCGTTCGAACTGTACTGGGGTGCAGTGAGGTCGGGCGTGTACGTCACCTTCGTCAATACGCATCTCGCTCCGGCCGAGGCCGCGTACATCGTCGACGACTGCGACGCGAAGGTGCTCGTGGTCTCGTCGCCCCTCGCCGACCTCGCCGAGGCGATCGTGCCGCTCACCCCGAAGGTGGCGCACCGCATCGCATTCGGGGGAGAGGTGCCCGGACATCTGGTGTACGAGGAGGAGGTAGCGGGCCTTCCGGTCACCCCGACGGCGGACCAGCCGCGCGGCAGCGACATGTTGTACTCCTCGGGCACGACCGGCCGCCCCAAGGGCATCGAGCCGGCTCTCTCCGGGGCCCAGGTCGGTGACGAGCCCGGTCCTCCTCTGCTGAAGCAGGTGCGCCGGTTCGGTTTCGACGAGAACACCGTGTACCTGTCGCCGGCACCGATCTACCACGCCGCGCCCCTGCGGTACGGCGTGTCGACGCAGGCGCTCGGCGGCACGGTGGTGCTCATGGACCGGTTCGATCCCGAGCGCAGCCTCGAGTGCATCGAGCACTACCGCGTGACCCACAGCCAATGGGTACCGACGCATTTCGTGCGTCTGCTGAAACTGCCGCGTGAGGTCCGGGATCGCTACGACCTGTCGTCGATGCGGTGCGCGTTGCATTCGGCCGCGCCGTGCCCCGTCGAGGTCAAGCAGGAGATCATGCGGTGGTGGGGCGAGATCGTCTACGAGTACTACTCCGCGACCGAGGCGATCGGCAATACCCTCGTCACGCCGCAGGAATGGCTCGACAAGCCCGGAACGGTCGGGAAGACCGGCGGCCCCGGCACTCTCGGTATCGCACGGATCTGTGACGAGCGTGGCAACCGGTTGCCCACCGGCGAGATCGGCACCGTCTACTTCGAACGGGACGACTTCTCGTTCGAGTACCACAAGGATCCGGAGAAGACGGCGTCCACGCGGCACCCCTTCGAGGAGAACTGGTACACCACCGGCGACATCGGATATCTCGACGAGGGCGATTATCTGTTCCTCACCGGGAGGGACAAGTTCACGATCATCTCGGGTGGGGTGAACATCTACCCGCAGGAGATCGAGAGCGTCCTCGCGCTGCACCCGTCGATCGCCGACGTCGCGGTGGTCGGCGTGCCGGATGCGGACCGCGGCGAACGCGTCGAAGCATTCGTGCAACTCGTCCCCGGTGCAGAGGGATCCGACGAGCTCGAAGAGGCCGTCGTCGAATTCTGCCGGGAGCGACTCTCGCGCTTCAAGTGTCCCCGGCACGTGCGATTCGTCGACGAACTGCCGCGCACGCCGACGGGCAAGATGGTCATGGGCAGGCTCGGCGATCTGATCGCGCAGTACGCCGATACCGGAGCGTCGTCGTGAGAGTGCTGTCGCCGAAACAACGCGTCTTCATCGAGGCGGGACGGAAGGAATTCGTGCGCAACGGATACGGTTCGTCGTCGATCCGTACGATCGCGCAGGAGGCGGGCGTGAGCCTGTCCGCCTTGTACTACCACTACAAGAACAAACAGGATCTGCTGCTGGCGATCCTGCTCGACGGCGTCGACACCTACGATGCCGTCTGCGAGGCAGAACTTGCCCGTGTCGGCGACCATCCGGTCGAGCAGATCCGTGCGTTCGTCAAGGGAAACGTCGTCTTCCGCACGCAGTTCCCCGAACAAGGACGCATGATCGCCACCGAGGTGCGCAACCTCGAACCCGAGGGTGCGCACCTGTACGAGGAGCGCCGGCGTGCCGGTCGGAAGCGGATCCGCGACATCATCGATCGTGGTGTGGCACAGGGCGTCTTCACCACGAAGTATCCCGACGACTGCCGCCGGTCGATCCTGGCGATGGTCTCGGCGATCGCCAACTGGTACGACCCTGCCGGGCCGGACACCTCGGACGAGATCGCAGAACGCTATGCGGACCTGTCGCTGGCGCTGCTGTGTCCCACCGTCACCGGTGGAGAAGGAGGTTCACGATGAGTGCACGACCGGTGCCGAGGGCGGGCACCCCCGACCCGGCACTGACCGAACTCCGCGCCGAGGTACGGGCGTTCCTGAAGGAACAGATCGACGCGGGAGTGTTCACTCCGGGCATCGACACCTGGTTGACCCGATGGAACCCCGGGTTCACGCGTGCGCTGGCCGCCCGCGGCTGGGTCGGCATGACGATTCCCGTCGAATACGGCGGGCACGGACGAACTTTCATGGAGCGGTTCGTCGTCACCGAGGAGTTGCTCGCGGTGGGAGCGCCGGTCGCCGCCCAGTGGGTCGCCGATCGCCAGGCCGCTCCGTCGTTGCTGAAGTACGGTACAGAGGAGCAGAAGCAGCGGTTCCTACCGGGCATCGCGGCGGGTGAGATCTGCTGGGCCATCGGCATGTCCGAACCCGACTCCGGTTCCGACCTCGCGAGTGTGAAGACGAAGGCGACCCGCATCGACGGTGGGTGGCGGATCTCCGGCACCAAGCTGTGGACGTCCGGGGCGCACCACGCCGACGCCTTCTTCGGTCTCGCCCGCTCCGCCCCGCTCGATCCGGCGCACCGACACGACGGACTGAGCCAGTTCATCGTCCTGCTCGACTCGCCCGGTGTGACCATCAGGCCGATCCTGTCGATGTCCGGCGACCACCATTTCAACGAGGTGCTGCTCGACGACGTCTTCGTCCCGGACGATCTGGTGCTCGGGCAGATCGGCGCCGGCTGGGAGCAGGTGACGAGCGAACTCGGCTACGAGCGCAGCGGTCCCGAACGTTTCCTGTCGACCTTCGGGGTGCTCGAGTCCCTCGTGCACGGTGTGGTGGACGGCAACGTCGAACCGGACACCCGTATCGGGGCGGCCATCGGACGCATCGCGGGAATGCATCGCATGTCCACCGCGGTCTCCGAATCACTCGAGCGCGGCGAGAACGCCGAGCTCGCGGCGTCGGTCGTGAAGGTGCTCGGCACGAAGACGGAGGGCGATCTCGCCGATCTCGCCGACGAGATCGCGGGGTACACCACGGCCGACGCGCACCTGGCCGAGCTCGTCCGGTCCGGCGTCATGCAAAGACCGGGCTTCACGCTGCGCGGCGGCACGAGCGAGATCCTCCGCGGGGTCATCGCACGAGGATTGGGGATGAGATGAGCGGGCAGGACCCACTGCAGTCGACGGAACTGCGTGACTTCGCACAGATGCTGTCCGAGGTGTTCGCCTCGGGTGACGACCACCGCATCGGTGAGGTCGTCGAACTCGATCGTGCCCTGTGGAACACCCTCACCGAGCTCGGCCTCGATCGGCTCACCGGTTCGGAGGAGCACGGCGGAAGCGGTGCGGGCTGGCTCGAGGCCGCCCTGCTGCTCGACGCCGCCGGCGGTGCGGCTGCTGCCGTACCGACGGCCGAGAACGACCTGCTCGCGGGGTGGTTGCTCGAGACCGCCGGACTCGAGGTCACGCCGGGTGTGCGTACCGCGGCGGTCCTCGACGCCGACGGCCGGGCACGTCACGTGCCGTGGGCCCGGTTCGCGGACTCCATCGTCGTGCTGTGGGAGTCGCCGCAGGGATGGCAGGTCGCCGAGGTCGCGCGCGGAGACGTCGAACTCGTCGAGGCCGTGAACCTGGCGGCGGAGCCCCGCGACCACCTGTGCGTCGACTTCTCCACACTCACCGGGCGTGACGTTCCGGCAGGTGTCGCCGACGAGTTCCGCTACCGCGGCGCGCTGGCCCGGGCGCTCGCCTCCGCGGGCGCGATGGACCGGATCCTCGAGCTCGTCGTCGAACACACCACGGCGCGAGTGCAGTTCGGTCGCCCGCTGGGAAAGTTCCAGGCCGTGCAGGCGCTTGTCGCCGACATCGCCACCGAGGTCTCGCTCGCGCACGCCGCCGCCGACGCTGCGGTCGATGCCGTTCTCGCCGGAGGATTCGGGGAGGCGTCGACGCGTTTCGCGATCGCTGCCGCGGCGTCGTGCGCAGGTCACGCGGCGTCGGTGGTCGCCCGCAACGCGCATCAGGCGCTCGGTGCGATCGGTTTCACGATGGAACACGAACTGCACCGGCATGCCAACCGTATCCTGTCGTGGCGCAGTGAATTCGGCACCGTCGCCGCGTGGGATTCCGAACTGCTCGCTGCGGCCGGTGAGGCCGGGGACGTGTGGGCCCTCATCACGGGTGGCCCGGCACGCTGACGATCGTGCGGGATCAGGCGGCGTGGCCCGCGGTGTCGTTCTCGGCGCGGTCCGTGACGTCGAGACCGGGGGCCAGGATGTCGAGCAGCATGCGCACCTGACGGGTGGGGGCGACGATCCGGAAGAGGCCGGGGCGAGTATGGCCGGCATCGGCCAGCGTCGAGGCCACCTCGGAGTACATGAAGGTCACCTCGGACAGGTCGACGACGACGTGATCACCCGAGTGCGCGAGGTCGCAGAGCGTCGCGGCGAACTCCGCCCGAGCGGTCATATCGAGATCGCCCTTCGCGCGCAGGACACTGCAGCGACGGGACGGCGAGTGAACGTCGAGGCGGTAGCGCGGCGCGCGGGCGACGGTCGCTGCAGCGGCTCGTGAGAGTGCGCCGGGCGGGGTGACGATCCGGTGGGTGGTGCTCGTACGTGTGCTCACTGCTGTCTCCTGTCGGCGTGGATTCGTGCCGTCCGGTGCGGGCTGGATCCTGAGCAGGCGGGCGGCCTGCTGGGGGTCGGGGTGAGAACTCGCGTCGGGCTTGCACAGAGACTGTCCGATGGATGTTGCTTCCCTACGATCCATTCCATAACGGAATGGTAACGAAAGATCACTGTTCGATAACTAATTCCCCTTGAACTGCAGAAACAATGGAGAACGTAAGATTCGTCGGCCCGCGCGGGCGATCCGTGCCCGGAGGTGGGATGCTGGACCGATGAGCGCTGTTCCTGCCGCCGACGCGGAGACCGCGTTCGGCGGCCTCGTCGTCGAGACGGAGTTCGCCCCGATCCACCGGCTCGACAATGGCGCCCTGTCTGCCGTCGAAGTGCAGCTGCGGGGTCCCGAAGGTTCGTCGTTGCACGACGCGACAGCTTTGAGTGAGACCGCCCGGGCCATGCACGAGAAGTCGGTGCTGGACCGCATCAAATGGCAGCGGGCCGGCAGGTACCCCGACTCGGCGGTGCCGCATCTGGTCACCGTCGATCTCGATTCCCTCGACGAGCTCGGCGAGCTCGGCGATCGCCCGGAACCGGCGAGGGTCGTGCTGATCACCGAGCAGTCGCTGATCGCACGCCCTGCCAGGACGCTGCGCACCATCGCCGCAGCGCGCACGGCGGGCATGCTCGTCGCGGTGGACGGGGTGGGGGCGCGAGCCCAGGCGCTGGCGCTGCTGCCGCTCGTCGAACCGGACGTGA
The DNA here is from genome assembly GCF_004153645.1 of Rhodococcus sp. Q1. Lineage (NCBI taxonomy): Bacteria > Bacillati > Actinomycetota > Actinomycetes > Mycobacteriales > Nocardiaceae > Rhodococcus > Rhodococcus sp. Q1. The sequence continues at coordinate 783,232 of NZ_SDMJ01000001.1, forward strand.
TCATCACGTCGCCCGCGTTGATCGGCCGTGCCGCCGACGCCTCGACGGCGAGAGTCGCGCACGCCGTCGCCGCCTATATCGAGTCCAGCAATGCGGTCGTGATCGCGCAGGGCGTCGACTCGGAACTGCATCGCCGCCGCGCTCTCGGATTGGCGGCCCGATACGGTATGGGGCAGCTGTATCGGGTGCGCGCGACGAACAGAGATGCTGCGCAATCGGATTCGGATATCGATCCCCTGCCGCTGCATCCACGTCCGGGTGTCGCGGACGATCCCGCACTCACTCCTTTCGCTCTGGCATCCGAAGGGCGCAGGCGCACAAGCAGCTTCAAGCGGTTGCTGGTGTCGATGAGCAAGCTGCTCGAGACCAATGCGGTGGGAGCCGGACCGGAGACGATCGTCCTCGGCACCTTCCAGCGCGCCGAGCACTTCACGCCGACCTCACGGGCGCGATGGGCGCAGCTCGCCGAACAGGTCGCCTACACCGGGGTCTACGGCGTCGGGATCGATCCCTACGTCGACTCCGCAGTGCACCACGCGCCGTTGGATCCGGACGATCCGATGGTCGACGAATGGAACGTCGTCGTTCTCGGCCCGCACTTCGCGTGTGTGCTCGCCGCGTTCGACATGCACACCGAGGCAGCAGATCTCGACCGTGAATTCCAGTACGTCCTGTCTTACGACCGTGGCACCGTCATCCGGTGCGCCCACAGCATTCTGGCGCGCTTCGAAGGGTGACCCGCGAGGCACGGTTCAGGACGGCGGCGGGGCCTCGGCGGGTGCCGTCCGGGGACGGACCAGGGTCGCGCGCGCCGCGCGGGCGACGGCCCCGCGATCGTAGGAGACGACGTACTCGAACTCCCGCTCACCATCCGCCGATCGACGGTGCAGGTCGAGGGCGGAGAGCGCACACGCGAACGACGCTCCCAGCAGGATGACGTTCCACTCGTCGACGAGGGGATCGTGCGGCTCGATCGGAACGAGGTTCGTGCCCGATATGCCCGCGCCGAAGCCGACCGCGAAGACCGCGACGTGCGCAAGGGCGCCGGCCATCGACATCCAGCGTCTCCTCGCCGCTCCGGTGAAATGGTCGCGGTGCTGGAAGGTGCCCAGCGCGATCACGTCGGCACCGGCCTCTGTGGCTCGGGCCTCGAGATCAGCGCTCATGGAGACCAACAGACCTTTCCCGCTCCGCACGCACTCCCGCCCCGCCGACAGGATGCGGAAAGGGGACGCGGTTGCGGCGTCGAGCGGCGCGCTCCAGGTGGGCTCCCGGAACAACCGGTTGCACCGCGACGAAGGTTCTGTGCCGTCCTCCGGGACAGACAGTGCTGCGCCGCATCCGAAGCCGATGCCGTGAGCGAGCGCGGCCTGGCGATGCAGATCGGAGTCGATGCCCTCGGCGACGACGACCGAGTTCGTGCGCTCGCAGTGTGCCCGCAAGGACAACAGGGTCGTGGCGGCACGCGCATCGGATGCGACGAGCGCCTCCGCCGGCACGACGACCACCTCCGGTTCCACCAGTGCCAGGACGACCGTGGCGCGTGGCGCCGATTCCGCGACGCGCACGGCCACGGCGACTCCGCGTTCGCGCACGGCAGCGATCCAGCGCAGGACCACCGCCGGATCGGCGAACACCTCGTCCTCGTCGACGAGTGCGACGGCATCACGCACGGACGCATTCTCCGCCGCACCGTGGGTGAGCTCGATCAACGGGGCCAGGACGGGGATGTGCCGATCTGCACCGGGATCCGCCGCGATCGACGACACTGCGGTAGCAACCACGGTGCCGTCCACCAGGTCGTGGATCGCGCTCGCGTGCATGACGTGCCGCCTTCCCGCATCACGCGGCGGTGGGTCCGCCGGGCATCACAGGGACGTACGCCGGGCCGCCGAAGGCAGGGTCCGGTGCGTCGTCCGTTGCGGACATCCTGCCAGCCACCGCGTGGGCGCAGTCGACGACCTCCGGTGGGATCACCGCAGATACAGGCGTACCTTGTCGATCTCGTTGCGCAGCAGGTCGATCTCCTCGGCGGTGGGATCCTCGGTGCGCGTGAGGTCGTCGGAGACCGTCAGATCCCAGCCCGTCGCCGCGCGAACCTCGTCCACTGTGACACCGCGGTGGATGCTGGTCAGTACGAGTTCGCCGGACGGATCCTGCCGGGACAACACACCCAGGCTCGTGAACACCTTCGTCACCCCGCGGCCGCGCGGCATGATGCCGACGCCGGCCTGGCGGGCGCGCACCGGGCTCGGCGACGTGCAGAAGTCCAGTTCGGCGGGAAAAGCGCTCGGATCGTGGCGTCGCATGATCACGAAGACCTCGCCCGCGTTGGGCATGATCTCGACGGCTCCGCCGCCACCCGGCAGTCGCACGGTGGGCTTGTCCCAGTCACCGATGACGCTGGTGTTGAGGCTGCCGTAGCGGTCGATCTGCGCCGCACCGAGGAAGCCGACGTCGACGTTGCCGCCTTGCAGCACGTACCCGAACAGCGATGCCATGGACACCACGGATTCGGCGCCGGAGACCACGACGGAGTCGGCGATTCCTTCGGCCATCGCCTCGGGGTGCGCGCCGCAGACGCCGGATTCGTAGATCAGCTCGACGTCGGGGTTCGAGGTGCGGGCGGCGAGGTCGACGGCGAGGGTCGGCAGGCCCACCCCGGCGAAGACCCGGGCCTTGCCGGCCAGGGCCCGCGCGGCGACGGAGACGATCAGTTCGGTGGTGGAGAAGGTTTCGGTGGCAGTCACTTTCGGCTCCCGTAGTCGACGGTCCCGGAGGGGCGCGGCGCGACCTCGAGGGCGGCCCAGTACTCCTCGCCCAGTTTCTCGAGGTATTCGGAGTGATCGCTGGTGGTGAGGACCCATTCCTTCAGCCAGGTGCGCAGCTGCTGGGGGTCCTTGCTGATCGCGGTCCAGCGACGGTAGAACGCACAGTCACGGTCGTAGTAGCCCTGCGCATAGGAGGGATGTGCTCCGCGCGGGCACAGCACGACCGCGTCCACGGCGTGCGACGGGACGAGCGTGCGGCTCGGGTCGGAGCGGATCACGTCGTCGTCGACGATCTCCTCGACCACCACGATGGCCTTCTTCGCCGCGTACACCGCTTCCTGCTGGACACCGGCGATCCCCCAGATCTGGACGTTCCCGGCGCGGTCGGCGCGTTGGGCGTGGATGATCGTCACGTCCGGGTTGAGCGGAGGGACGACGTACACGCTGCCGCCGCCGAAGGGATCGTCCACCGGCCGGATGTTCGGGTTGATCTTCGGCAGGTCGCTGCCCGCATACGATCTCAGGGGGAAGAAAGGCAGCCCGGCCGCCCCGGCCTGGTAGCGGCAGACCATGCCGTAGTGGCTGTACTCCTCGACCTCCAGTGCGACGGGGTCGTGGTTCTCGATGCGCCGGCGGATCTCGTACAGCGACCCCGCCGAGCCGCTCGCGAAGAACGACGCGACGAGTTTCGATACGCAATCGGCGGCGATGAGCTGGTCGGACACGATGTCGGGGGTCATGCGGCACAACGTCAGGTCGCGCCTGCCCTGCCGGATGATCTCGTGCGCCGCCGCGAACGGGATGAGGTGCGAGAAACCCTCGAGGGCAACGGTCGTCCCGTCCTCGACGTAGGTGGCGATCGCTTCGCGCATGGTCATGAGTTTGTCCGGCATACCGGTCGTCCTCCGTGTGGTCGGTGATGCGGTGTCGGGTGTCCGGCGCCTGCAGGCGTGATAATCGACGGGTGGAGATCCAGCAGGTGAAGGCGTTCCTGGCGGTGGCGGAGGAACTGCATTTCGGTCGGGCGGCGCAGAGGTTGCACATGGCCCAGCCGCCGCTCAGCCGCACGATCCGCAGACTCGAGAAGGAGCTCGGTGCCGAACTCTTCGAACGCAACACCCGCAGTGTGCGGTTGACGGAGAGCGGACGGGCGCTCGTGGAACCGGCCCGGAACATCCTCGACGCCTGCCGATCGGCGGAGATGGCGGTGACCGCTGCGGGCTCGGGCCGGACCGGCCGGGTCCGTATCGGTTTCGCCGGTTCGTCCTCGCACTATCTGGTGGGTCGCTGGGCGAAGCTCGTGCGGCGCACTCATCCCGGTATCGAGTTCGTGCTCGACAGTTCGGCCTACGCGAGCGAGGCGCTCAACAAGCTCGCGGCGAGCAAACTCGACATCGGCATCGTGCGACTGTTGTTCTTCCCGCCGGGTATCGCGTCGCGTGTGGTGGCCCGTGAGAACCTCGTCGTGGCGCTGCCCAAGGAGCACCCGCTCGCCGACCGGGAGAGCGTCCGGTTGGAGGATCTCGCGAACGAGGCGTGGGTGATGCTTCCCGCCGAACCCGGATCCATGTTGCGCGAACTGCTGCTCCGGCTCGCCCACGACGTCGGATTCACACCCAGAATCGTTCAGAGTGCCCCGGATTCGCTGTCGTTGATCGCCCTGGTGTCGGCCGGAGTGGGATGTTCGCTGACGGTCTCGTCGGTCGCGGCGAACGTCATCAACCCCGAGGTCGTGTTCGTTCCCCTCGCCGACCACCCCGAGCCGCTCGACGTGCGGCTGGTGTGGCGGGAGGACGACGACAGTGCCGCGCTGCGAGAGGTCCTCCGCCTCTCCGAGGAAGCACTGCCCACTCCGGAGTGACCGGGGCCGGCCGGCGACTGCGCCGGCCGGCCCCGAGTGCGAGCGATCCGTCCTAGGCATGGACGCGATCTCGTGGGGTGTCGTCGGTTCCCGGAGTACGGCGGTCGCGCTCGGCTGTTTCGGACTGTTCGAGGGCGAGTTCCTCGGCGTCGGACTGTTCGGCGACCGAGGGTGCCTTCGGGTCGTACCCGGTGCGCTCGAGCAGGGCCAGGGTGCACACGAGGGAGACCGCGGCGTAGCAACCGGCCGCGATGGCCACGCCGGTGACGTCCCCGGACGAGTTGAGCAGGTACTGCGCGAGCACCGGTGTGCCACCACCGACGATCAGCGAGCACAGCTGGTAGGCCAGCGACAGGCCCGAGTACCGGATGTTCGCGGGGAAGGCCCGGGCCAGGATGCCGGCGATGGCGCCGTAGAACATCGAGTGCGGAATCGTCGCGAGACACATGCCGATCACGGCGATCGCGAAGGTCTCGGTGCGGATGGCGTAGAACATGGCGGGCATGAGGAACAGCTCCGGGACGATCATCAGGAGCATTGCCTTGCGCATGTCGATCCTCGACACGAGGACGGCACCGAAGGGCTGCACGATGAACTGCACGACGAGGGCGATCGCGATGATCGCGAGGAAGGTGCCACGCTCGTAACCGAGTTCGCTCGTCGCCCACGACAGGGCGAAGGTGTTCTTGAAATAGGTCACCTGGGCGAGAGGCAGCGCGCCGGCGCCGAGCAGGACCAGGACCCAGTGCTTGCGCAGCACTTCCTTGATCGGCAACTTGACGGTCTTCTTGCGTGCCAGAACGGCTTTCATGGCATCCGATTCTTCGAGCCTGAGCCGGATGACCATACCGACGATGACGAGCAGCGCCGATAACAGGAACGGGATGCGCCAGCCCCACATCAGGAACTGCGGAGTGGGCAGTGCTGCGAGGAAGAAGAACGCCATCGTCGACAGCAGGTTGCCGGCGGGCGAACCCTGCTGTGCGAACGCCGAATACATGATTCCCTTGCCCTTGGGTGCGTTCTCGCTGGCGATGAGGACGGCGCCGCCCCATTCGCCGCCGACCGCCACACCCTGCACGATGCGCAGGAAGACCAGCAGGACCGGCGCCCACATGCCGATCTGCGCGTAGGTGGGGAGCAGGCCGATACCCACGGTGGCGATGCCCATCATGACGAGTGTGATGACGAGTGTGTTCTTGCGGCCGATCCGGTCGCCGAGGTGGCCGAAGATGACGCCGCCGAGCGGACGGGCGAGGAAGCCTGCCCACAGGGTGACGAACGCGAGGAGGGTCGCGACACCGCTCGAGAGTTCGTCCGAGAAGAAGACCTGGCCGAACACCAGTGCGGCGGCCGTGCCGTAGATGTAGAAGTCGTACCACTCGATGGTGGTGCCGATGAAGGAGGCGATGCCGGCCTTGCGGGCCTTCTTCGCGATCTCCTGATCGGTGGGTGTGGACGAACTCATGCGCCCTCCGTCTGCTACGCCCCGATGGGGCGGGGGAATGTGGTCTGCGTCTCAGCAGAGGGTGTCAGGGCTCGGCTTTACAGTCCAATACCTAATAGGACCCGAATCGATACCGCAGAGGTATTACTGGGGAGTCCGTGTTCGTCCTGGTAGACATGCAGCGACGCCGGATGGGGGAACCGCGAACGCGAAAGGACATCAGGTGACGAGCGACCGAACCGATCGGACCGAGGTGGAGGTTTCTGCCGGCCTGCCGCTGGAGGGCATCACCGTGGTGAGCCTCGAACAGGCGGTTGCCGCGCCCCTCGCGACGCGCCATCTCGCAGACCTCGGAGCCCGTGTCGTCAAGGTCGAACGTGTCGGCGACGGCGACTTCGCGCGCGCCTACGACGGTGCCGTGCACGGCCTGGCCGCACACTTCGTCTGGCTCAACCGCGGCAAGGAATCGTTCGCGGTGGATCTCAAGGCTCCCGAGGGCATCGATGCGGTGAAGGCGCTGATCCGCGGTGCGGACGTCTTTTTGCAGAATCTCGCCCCCGGCGCGGTGGAGCGACTCGGGCTCGGCGCCGAGGACCTGCGTGCGGACCACCCGGAACTGGTGGTGGTCAACATGTCCGGTTACGGCACCGACGGACCGATGCGCGACCGCAAGGCCTACGACATGCTCGTGCAGTCGGAGACCGGCCTGTGCTCGATCACCGGTACGCCCGAGACTGCGGTGAAGACGGGCATCCCCACCTCGGACATCGCCGCGGGTATGTATGCGCTCACCTCCATCCAGGCGGCGCTGTTGCGCCGGCACCGCACGGGCGTCGGCGCGACGATCGACGTGTCGATGTTCGACGCGACCGCCGAATGGCTCGGTTATCCGATGTACCTGCAGATGTATCAGGGGCGGCAGGTCCCGCGGATGGGTCTGTCGCACACGTCGATCGCGCCGTACGACAAGTACCCCACCGCGGACGGGGAGATCCTCATCGGCGTCCAGAACGATCGGGGCTGGCGCACGCTCACCGAGGTCCTCGGCATTCCCGAGCGGGGCGACGATCCGCGCTTCACCACCAATCTCGAGCGGGTGCGTCACCGCGAGGAGGTCGATGCGCTGGTCGCTCGGGCCACCAAGCAGTTCACCAGCGCGGAGCTCGACGAGAAGCTCGCCGACGCCGGGGTACCGGCCGCGCAGCTGCGGGATCTGCGCGGGCTCATCGAACATCCTCAACTCGCAGCGCGCGACCGCTGGCGCGAGGTGCAGACGGAGGCGGGTCCGGTGCGCGGCATCCTGCCGCCGATGAACTTCCGCGACGTCGAATTGCCGATGGGCGCGGTGCCGGGGCTCGGTCAGCACACCGAGGCGGTGCTCGCCGATCTCGGCCTCACGGACGAGCAGATCGCGGGCCTGAAGAGGGCCGGCATCGTCGGCTGATCCGCTCCACGTCGGCTGCTCGTCAAATGTGCGGCCATAGCTTCCGGTGCTTATAGGTATCCGAAGCGACTGCCATCGCCGATTCTGATGGATCCGCACTGCTCAACGATTGACGATCCCCGCCGGGTATCGAAAAATGGCCGTACAAATACTCGTTCGACGAGTGCGGGTCGGCGATGGCCCGATGGGCAAGGAGGCGGCGATGTACGGATCCGGCGACCGCGACTGGGTGGTCGCGGCGCGGTGCCGCGGGGTGGACACGGCGATGTTCTTCCCTCGGCCCGAGGACGGCCGCGGTGCGGTACTCCGGGCCGAGCGGCAGGCGAAGGAGGTCTGTCGCTCCTGCCCGGTGATCGACGCGTGCCTGACGCACGCCGTGCGTACCGGAGAGACGCACGGCGTGTGGGGTGGCATGAACTACGCCGAACGGCGAGCGTTCGAACGCGCGGTGAAACTCGGTCGTCTCCAGTCGGTCTGAGCTCAGCCGACGTTGGTGACGGGGATCAGGGCGCCGGTGATCGAGGCACCCGCATCAGAGATCAGGAACTCGATGACCTTCGCGATGTCGGCCGGTTTGGACCAACGGCTCGTGTCGGCGTCGGGCATCGCGGCGCGATTGGCGGGGGTGTCGATGACGACGGGCAGCAGCGCGTTGACGCGGATGTGGTTGTCGCGGTACTCGAGTGCCATCGTCTCGACGAGCGCCGAGACCGCAGCCTTCGAGGCGATGTAGGACGCGCCGCCCGGGAAGGGGCTGAGCGTCGCGGCGGTGGAGATACAGACGATCGATCCACCGCCGCGGTGGATCAGGTGGGGCAGTGCGGCCTGGCTGACGGAATAGGCGGTGCGCAGGTTGAGATCGAGCTGGGAGTCGAGCACCTCGATCGGGGTCTCGTGCACCCGCGGGCCGGACGTGAATCCGCCGACGAGGTTGACGACGCCGAACAGGGGAGCGTCGGGGTCGTCGCACGCCAGGTTCAGGGCGTCCCCGAGCTGCTGCTCGTCGGAGAGGTCGGCCTGCACGAGCCGCAGGTTCGGATGCGTGCCCACGCGCTCGAGCTCGTCGCGGACCAGCCACGGCACCACGACCCGCCATCCGGTGTCGAGGAGATGTTTCGTCACGGCGCTGCCGAGGCCGCCGGTGCCACCACTGACCAAAACGGTGCGAGCCATGTGCCTGTATCCCTTTCGAGCGTGCCGTTTGTCGTGCTCCGAGAACCCGCCGCACGAGAGACGGCTTCGTACGAAGATCATGACGAACAATCGGAGGAAGGGGAAGGACGGCCGATGGACGACATCGAGGCGGAATTCGTTCACATCGCAGGCCTGCGTGCCTATCTGGCCAGGCCGCTCGGCGGTGCCACCGGAGGAATGCTGCTGCTGCCCATGATCACCGGCATCGACGCCCAGGTCCGCGAATATGCGCACGACATCGCCGGGACCGGCGTGACCGCACTCGTCTGGGACCCGTGGCACGGACCGAGCGCCGACGACACCTCGCGCGAGGCGCTCGCGGAGTCGATGCGTGGTCTCGACGACGAGAAGAGCCTCGAGGAGATGGCGACCCTGCTCGACCACGCGTTCGGTGAACTCCGACTGGAGAAGGTCGGCGTGATCGGATGGTGCCTCGGCGGACGCCTCGCCCTCATCCTCGGCGCCCGCGACACGCGGGTCACGAACGTGGTGGCCTACCACCCGTCGATCATGGTGCCGCCCGCCCCGAATCACACGATCGACGCCGTCGAGCAGGCAGGTCGCGTCGCGGCACCCGTCATGGTGCTGCACGCCGGCGCCGACACGATCATGAGCGCCGAGACCTTCGCGAATCTGCAGGCGGCGCTGCAGCAGCGCGAGACCGGCGCGACCCTCACTCACGTCTATCCGGGCGCCGAACACGGCTTCTCCTCCCGTGGCCGGCACGGCAATCCCGTCAATGCCGATGCCTACGCCGTGTCGTGGCCCCAGGCGCTGAGCTTCATCGGGGATACCGTCCGCTCCTGACGCGGATGGGCAGAATTTTTCGGGAGAAAGGGTTGCACATGGGCGCGTGAGGGCCACGATGGAGCGCATGGCGTCGAGCGCGAAACTCGAACAGGTCGTCATCCGCATCGCCGGCGACTCCGGCGACGGCATGCAACTCGCCGGTGACCGGTTCACCGCCGAGGCGGCCGCCTTCGGCAACGACCTGGCCACCCAGCCCAACTTCCCCGCCGAGATCCGCGCACCCCGGGGCACCCTTCCCGGAGTCTCGAGCTTCCAGATCCAGATCGCCGACCACGACATCCTCACCGCCGGCGACCGGCCCGACGTGCTGGTCGCGATGAACCCGGCGGCCTTCGAGGCCAACGTCGGCGACCTGCCCCGGGGTGGCACCGTCATCGTCGACAGCGACGAATTCACCAAACGGAACCTGAACAAGGCGGGTTACGACGCCGATCCGCTCGGCACCGACGCTGTGGAGCATCTGACCGTCCATGCCCTGCCCATGAGCACGCTCACCGCCGGTGCCGTCGAACCCGCCGGCGTCGGCAAGAAGGACGCGCAGCGCTCGAAGAACATGTTCGCGCTCGGTCTCCTGTCGTGGATGTACGGGCGTCCGATCGCGCCGGTCGAGACGTTCCTCGAGCGCAAGTTCGCGTCGAAACCCGACATCGCCCACGCGAACGTCCTCGCGTTGCGTGCCGGATGGAACTACGGGGAGACCACCGAGGCGTTCGCCACGACCTACGAGGTGGCGCGCGCGTCGCTGCCGTCCGGGACATACCGGCAGATCACCGGCAACACCGCGCTCGCCTACGGTCTCGTCGCGGCAGGTCGCGCGGCGGCGATGGACGTCTTCCTCGGCACCTATCCGATCACCCCGGCCTCCGACATCCTCCACGAACTGAGCAAGCTCGAACACTTCGGTGTGCACACCTTCCAGGCCGAGGACGAGATCGCAGGCATCGGTGCCGCGATCGGCGCGTCCTACGGCGGGGCGCTCGGCATCACCAGCACCTCCGGTCCGGGAATCGCGCTGCAATCCGAGGCCATCGGCCTGGCGGTGATGACCGAACTGCCGCTGATCGTCGTCGACGTCCAGCGCGGCGGACCGTCCACGGGACTGCCGACGAAAACCGAACAGGCCGACCTGATGCAGGCGATGTTCGGGCGCAACGGCGAATCGCCCGTCGCGATCGTCGCCCCGCAATCGCCCGCCGACTGCTTCGACGCGGCGCTCGAGGCCGCGCGCATCGCGATCACCTACCGCACCCCGGTCATGGTGTTGTCCGACGGCGCGATCGCCAACGGATCCGAACCGTGGCGGATCCCCGACATCGACGATCTGCCGCGCATCGACCCGCGCTTCGCACAGTCGCCGGAGGACGACGACCCCGGCTACCTGCCCTACGCCCGCCGTGCCGACACCCTCGCCCGCGACTGGGCGATTCCCGGAACCGCAGGTCGTGAGCACCGGATCGGCGGTCTCGAGAAGGCCGACGGAACGGGCGACATCTCGTACCACCACACCAACCACGAGTTGATGACCCGGCTGCGGGTCGCGCGGGTGGCCGGCATCGACGTCCCGGATCTCGGGGTCGACGACCCCACCGGTGACGCCGAGGTGCTGGTGCTCGGCTGGGGATCGTCGTACGGGCCGATCGGGGAGGCGGTGCGCCGTGCCCGACGGGCCGGGCACCGGGTGGCCCGAGCGCACCTACGTCATCTGGCGCCGATGCCGAAGAACCTCGGTGACGTGCTCGGCCGCTACCGGCGCGTGCTCGTCCCGGAGATGAACCTCGGTCAGCTGTCGTTCCTGCTGCGGTCGCGGTTCGACGCCGACATCCAGCCGGTGACGAAGGTATCGGGCATGGCGTTCCGCGCCGACGAACTCCACGACGCCATCGAAGCCGAATTCGCCGGAACGCTCGCCGACACCGAACGATCCCGGACGCCGGACGCGGTCGCCTCGTCGACGAAACTCGACCCCACAGAAGAGAGGGCACGAGCATGACCGGACTCGTCGGCCACGATCTCGGACTCCGCCCGCACATCGACGCGCTCGAGGGTGTGCCCCGCACCGACGACCCGCAGAAGGCGAAGGACTTCACGTCCGATCAGGAGGTGCGGTGGTGTCCGGGCTGCGGCGACTACGTCATCCTCGCGACGGTGCGGAGTCTGCTTCCCGAATTGGGTGTCCGGCGTGAGAATCTCGTGTTCGTCTCCGGCATCGGATGCTCGTCGCGGTTCCCCTATTATCTCGACACCTACGGTGTGCACTCGATCCACGGACGCGCGCCGACGCTCGCGACCGGACTCGCGGTCACCCGCCCGGATCTGTCGGTCTGGGTCGTGACCGGCGACGGCGACGCCCTGTCGATCGGCGGCAACCACCTCGTCCACGCCTTACGCCGCAACGTGAACATGCGGATCCTGTTGTTCAACAACCGGATCTACGGACTCACCAAGGGCCAGTACTCGCCGACCTCGGAGGTCGGCAAGGTCACCAAGTCGTCGCCCTCGGGCTCGGTCGACGCTCCGTTCAACACCTTGTCGCTCGCACTCGGTGCCGAGGCGAGCTTCGTGGCACGCGCCCTGGATTCCGATCGTGCCGGTCTGACGGACGTGCTGCGCGCGGCGGCACACCACCGCGGTGCGGCTTTCGTCGAGATCCTGCAGGACTGCCCGATCTTCAACGACGGATCGTTCGACGTGCTGCGCAAGGACGAAGCACGGTCGCACCTCATCCCGCTGCGACACGGCGAACCCATCATCTTCGGAACCGACGACGAGCTGTGCGTCGTCAGAAGAGGTTTCGGCGTGCGGGTGGCGCAGCGCGCCGAGGTCGCCGCCGACGACATCGTCGTGCACGACGCGCACACCGACGACCCCGAGTACGCGTACGCACTGTCGCGCCTGTCGGACCAGGGTCTTCGCCACGTCGTCACGGGAATCGTGCGGCAGGTCGGGCGGACGACCTACGACGACGCCGAGCGCGCCCGGGTGCGGGCCGCGCAGGAGTCCGGCACCGCCGACCTGCAGCAGTTGCTGCGGGGTGACAACACGTGGACCGTGCCCTGAGGCCTGTATCCGCTACCGTCCTGGCTGTTCGCCGCCGCAATTGCTGTGGCGGATGGTCGAAGTCGTAGCGGATCGGGCATGTGTGAACAATGTGTTGACAACACCGCGAATATGCGGGGTTGTTCCGGATCGCCGAACGGCACGGCAGCACTCCCGAGCAACGGGCACGGCAGTCGCACCCCGAGATGCTCGACCCGCTCGGCGCCATCCGTCTCGTCGCTGCACTGGCGGGCGGCGTGCACAGTCCCGGTCCCGACGAACCCGACGTCGACGATGCCGACGTCGTCGCCGCGCTGGGCCTCGTCCCCAAGGCGCGCGCCGAGATGGACCAACTCGAGGCGCTGATCCTCCGCATCGCGCGCGAGCGTGGGATGACCTGGCAGGAGATTGCGTTCGGCCTCGGCCTGGGAAGCATTCAGGCTGCCCGGCAGCGCTACGAGCGCCTCGTCAAACGCGTCGATGCGTAACGACGACACCGACGTGGTGTGCGATTTCCCGGAAGATTTCGCGCACGACGTCGGTCTCGACTGGGGCCGTCAGGCCATGAGTGCGGTGAACCGCCAATCCAGGACCGGTGCCGGTTCGACACCGCCGCGGTCACCATTCGCGGCACCGCCGCGGTCACCATTCGCGGCACCGCCGCGGTGCGCGTAGACGAGCGACCGCAGGTTCAACACGCCACCACCCTCGGCGAGGGGTTCGGCGGATTCGACGTGCAGGTCGCTGGTGAGGGTGTCGCCCTCCTGTACCGGCCCGGTGTGGTCGCACGACTTCCAGCCCAACACCGTCACGAGATTCGGCAGGGCGCGGGTCGCCTGGGAGAACGCCAGACCGATGGTGTGTCCGCCGTACACGAGACGACCCGACGCGCCGACCCGCTCGTCGTGGTGCGTTGCCGCGATGTTGAGGCTCAGGCGCGCGAGTTCCGGTGCGCTCGAGACGACGTCGCCGCTGGACTGCAGCACGGCGCCGGCGAGGGCCTTGTCGAAGTGCTCGCCCGGCACCTTCGACCGGTAGACGCCCAGATCCCAGTCGGCGGGTGCCGACCACTGCGGCTCGTCCTGGGGTCCGATGGCCGACAGATCGTCGGAGTACACGACGCGGTCGGGGTCGGGATTCTCGCTCAGCGGCAGCATCGCGCAGCGGTAGAAGTCGAGGACGGTGTTGCCGTCCTGGTCGACGGTGTTCATGCGCAGCGCCGCAAGACCGGTGGGCTTCCGGCCGGGCTTCGCCGAATTCTCCTTCAGGCCCACGACTTCCGTGGTCGTGTAGAGGGTGTCGCCGATGTGGGGGAAGCGATGGAAACGCAGGCCGCGGTAGAAGAGATTGGCCTTGACGTGGTGCGTGACGAGCGTGGACTGGCCGATCGCGATGTCGGTGACGAAGCCGGCATGGGCGACCGGTCCGCCCGCGACGGCAGCGGACAGGTGCTTGTCGAGCGGAAGGCGCAGGCGGTCACCGAGAATGCTCTGGTGCGCGGCGGCGAGACCGTCGGTGAGTGTCACGGCGGGGGCGGTGTCGAAGACCTGTCCGACGGTCAGTTCGTCGAAACAGGGTCCGCCGACGTACGAAGTGGTCATGGTTGTCAGGCTCCGATCTTCGACAGGGTGCGGCGGGCGGCGACGGCGACGGCCTCGTCGAGCATCCGGCCGTCGAGCCGAGCGGCTCCGGCGCCGCGGTTCTCGGCTTCCTCGAGTGCGGCGAGGACCTTGCGGGCGGCGTCGACCTGATCGTCGGTGGGGGTGAAGGCCGCTGCGGCGGAGGTGATCTGCGCCGGATGAATGACCCACTTGCCGTCGAATCCGAGATCGGCGACCCACTGCGCCGAACGACGGAAGGCGTCGTCGTCGGCGATGCCGAGGAACGGTCCGTCGATGGCCTGGACGCCGGCGGCCCGCGCGGCGTGCAACACGCGGTCCTGCACGTACAGCCAGTGCTCGGGCGCGGCGGTACGGGCGCGGCCCAGAGAGGCGCCGAGGTCGGCGTAGCCGATGATCACGCCGGCCACCCGGGGTCCGGCGACGATCTCGTCGATGCGCTGGACGCCGGCGGGTGTCTCGATGAGGGCCTGCACCGGGACGGCCGAATCGGTCCCGAGGATGCGGTCGGCCTCGGCGAGATCGTCGGCGCTCTCGACCTTGGGGATCACGATCGAGGAGAGGGCGTCGCCGAGCGCGGCGCAGGCGCGCAGATCGTCCTCGAACCAGGGGGTGCCGCGACCGTTGATGCGGACGGAGACGGTGCGCGCGGCACCGTGTTCGCGGACCAGTGGAGCCACGAGTTCGCGGGCGGCGTCCTTCTGCGCGGTGGTGACGGCGTCCTCGAGGTCGAGGACGACCTCGTCGGCGGCGGAGGCGAGGGCCTTACCGGCTTTGCGTTCGTCGGAGCCGGGGGCGACGAGAACGGCGCGCCGGCGGAGGTGTTGCTCGGAAGACACGGGGACCTCGGGGAAGTTCGGTCGGCAATGACGGCGCTAAATGTACGGCCATTGTTGGTGACATGCCACCCCTCGGGAGGGTGTGGTCATAGGAAGGTGCAGTCGTTCGTATCACCGAAAACTCTGCAATCACGGCGTCGAATGGCGGTGTTCGCGTTGACAACACCGGAACCTCGTCCACAAAATGGCCGTACAAAGTTTCCCGGGTCCGCGTGGCCCGTCCCCAGCGAAGGATCGCCCGTGAGCTACCTGAACGACGAAGAGACCTTTCTGGTCGAGACAGTCCGCGACTTCATCGACCGGGAGGTCAAGCCGTCGGTGCAGGAGGTCGAGCACGCAGGCGAGTACCCCGAGAAGTGGATCGAACAGATGAAGCAGATCGGCATCTACGGGCTCGCCGTGCCGGAGGAATACGGCGGATCACCGGTGTCGATGCCCTGCTACGTGCAGGTCACCGAGGAACTCGCCCGGGGCTGGATGTCGCTGTCGGGTGCGATGGGCGGACACACCGTCGTCGCGAAACTGCTGACGCTGTTCGGTACCGAGGAACAGAAGCGCAAGTACCTGCCCCGGCTCGCCACCGGCGAGATCCGCGCGACGATGGCGCTCACGGAGCCCAGCGGCGGTTCGGACCTGCAGGCGATGACCACCACCGCCAAGCGGGACGGCGACGAACTGGTGATCAACGGTGCGAAGACGTGGATCACCAATGCGCGTCGCTCGGGGCTGATCGCGTTGCTGTGCAAGACCGACCCGACCGCGCAGCCGCGCCACAAGGGTATCTCCGTCGTGCTCGTCGAGCACGGTCCGGGATTGATCGTCTCGCGCGATTTGCCCAAGCTCGGCTACAAGGGCGTCGAATCGTGTGAGTTGAGCTTCGACAACTACCGCATCTCCGCCGACGCGATCCTCGGTGGCGAGCCCGGCAGGGGCTTCGCGCACATGATGAAGGGTCTCGAGACCGGCCGCCTGCAGGTCGCCTCACGGGCACTCGGTGTCGCGACCGCCGCGTTCGAGGATTCGCTCGCCTACGCGCAGCAGCGCGAGAGCTTCGGCCGGCCCATCTGGAAGCACCAGTCCATCGGCAACTACCTGGCGGAGATGGCCACCAAGCTCACCGCGGCCCGGCAGCTGGCGCGCTACGCGGCGGAGAAGTACGACAGCGGTGAGCGGTGCGACATGGAGGCCGGCATGGCCAAGCTGTACTGCTCGGAGATCGCGATGGAGATCGCCCTGAACGCGGTGCGTATCCACGGCGGTTACGGCTACTCCACCGAGTACGACGTCGAGCGTTACTTCCGCGACGCACCGCTGATGATCGTCGGTGAGGGCACCAACGAGATCCAGCGCAATGTCATCGCGAGCCAGCTCGTAGCACGCGGCGGACTGTGACGACCGGCCGCTAGGATCGGTCCGTCATGGACTACAAGGTGCGGGAAACGGAACCGGCCTACGCGCAACTCGCGCGCCTGCTCCGGGAGGCCGTGGAGGCGGGACGGTACAGCGACGGCACTCGGCTGCCCACGGAAGCCGAACTCGCCGAGGAACACGGGGTGAGCCGGCAGACGGTGCGCCGCGCCTTCCAGGATCTCGTCGCCGACGGCATCGTCTACCGCGTGCCCGGACGCGGCACCTTCGCGAACGAGTCGGGCCGGCGCTATCGGCGCCAGCTCGGCTCGATCGAGGATCTGCTCGCTCTGTCGGCCGATACGGTCATGCAGATCGTCTCGCCGTTGCGGCGCGGGGTCGACATCGATGCGGCGAGCCGGCTCCGCCTCGACACCGACGTGCTGTACACCGCGGTGTTCAAGCGTCTGCACGACGGAACCCCGTTCGTCCTCACCACCGTTCATCTGCCCGAGCACGTCGCGGCACATGTGCTCGATTCGCCCGAGCTGCAAGCGGGCGCGTCGAGCCGGAACACGATGATCGGCCTGCTCGAACCCCATCTCGACAGTCCCATCGTCGAAGCCGCACAGTCCATCACGGTCGCCCTCGCCACCGAACAGGTGGCGACGGAATTGAACTGTGCCGTGGGGCATCCGCTGCTGCGCGTCGACCGGTTGTACTCGGACGACGCCGGAGCCCTCACCGAGCTGTCGGTGAGTTACTTTCTGCCCGAGCACTACACCTACCGCGTCACCCTCCGGCGAGCCGGTCTCTGATCGTCGCCGCAACCACACAGGAGCAACCATGCGGGTCATCAACGGAATCGACGAGGTCGAGAAGGTCGTCGGTGAACACCTCGGCTACAGCGACTGGCTCGAGATCGACCAGAAGCGGATCGACCTGTTCGCCGAGGCCACCGGCGACCACCAGTGGATCCACGTCGATCCGGAGCGTGCCGAGGACGGCCCGTACGGCAGGACCATCGCCCACGGCTACCTGACCCTGTCGCTGCTGCCGGTCCTCGGCACCCAGATCTTCTCGCTCGAAGGGCTGAAGATGAAGGTCAACTACGGCAGCAACAAGGTTCGTTATCCCGCGCCGGTCCCCGTCGGTTCGCGGATTCGTGCCGGTGCGGAGTTCACGTCGCTCGAGCGCACCACCAAGGGCGCGAACCTCGTGGTCGGATACACCATCGAGATCGAGGGAGGGGAGCGTCCGGCGCTGGTCGCCGAGACGGTGGTCGTTCTCGTTCCCTGATCGTCAGGGAATGTCGATCCGGAGGATGCGATCGTCGTCGTCGGCCGGGCTGCCGCGACCGTCCCGGTTGGACGTCGTCAGCCACAGAGAACCGTCCGGCGCGGCGACGACGGTCCGCAGCCTCCCGTATTCACCGCGGAGAAGGCTGGTGACGGTCTCTGCCCCGTCGTCTCCGACGCCGATCCGCCACAACCGTTCTCCCCGCAGACCCGCCATCCACAGACTGCCGTCGAACCACGCCAGCCCGGACGGGGATGCTTCCGAGACCGGCCAGGTGAGTACCGGGTCGACGAATTCGTCGGAGCCACCCATTCCCTCGATCTCGGGCCAGCCGTAGTTCGCTCCGGCCGTCACGAGATTCAACTCGTCGACGTCGTTCTGCCCGAACTCCGACGCCCACAACCGTCCCCGGTCGTCGAACGCGAGTCCCTGCACGTTGCGGTGGCCGAGCGAGTACACCGGCGACGCCGGATCGGGGTTGCCGGGTGCCGGCTCGCCGTCGCCGGTGATGCGAAGAATCTTGCCGCCCAGCGATTCCGGATCCTGGGCGAGTTCGCGCTCGCCCGCTTCGCCGGTGGCGACGTACAGCATCCCGTCGGGGCCGAAGATCATCCGCCCGCCGTCGTGGATCCGGCCGGCCGGGATGCCGTCGAGGATCACCTCCGGTTCCGCGAGGGCGGTGCCGTCGAAGGTGGTGCGCAGTACCCGGTTGTCGCTGTCTGTGGTGACATACAGGTACACGAATCGGTCGTTGCCGAAGGCCGGGGAGACCGCGATCCCCAGCAGTCCCGATTCGCCCTGTGCGAGCGTGTCGTCGATGCGGCCCACCTCGCGGGTCGCGCCCTCGCTGATCTCGACGATCCGGCCGGTGTCGCGCTCGGTCACCAGTGCAGAACCACCGGGAAGAAAAGCAACTCCCCACGGAGTGTCGAGACCGGACGCGACGGTGCCGGTCACGCGCGGAGTACCCGTCCCGGGCGTCGAGGGCTCGGTGACGGTACGGCTCACCCGGGCGGTGCCCTCGTCGACGGACGGACTCGACGGGGACGCGCATGCCCCGAGATGCACGGCTGTTGCTGCGGCGACCAAGCTCGCGAGAAGTGTCCGTGGCATGGGTCGATCCTCTCTTGCCGAGGTCCGTTCCGCCGGCGAATTCCCGGTGCTCGGCGTCAGGACGAGAACGTGAGCCGGACCTGGGTCCTGCCGAGCACCCGCCTGTCGTCGACGGATACCGTGATATCGATGCGTGCGGTGCGCTCCGCCTCGTCGAGGTGGCCGACCTTCGCAGACACCGACAGGACGGCACCGTGCATCGGGTCGACCACCACGGGGCGCGTGAACCGTGTCTCGTAGGAGACGACCGCGGTGGGATCCCCGAGCCACTCCGTGACGGTCTGCAGGGCGAGGGCTGCGGTGAGCATTCCCTGACAGAGCACGCCGGGGAGCCCCTCACCGGCAGCGACGGCGTCGTCGTAGTGGATCGGGTTGAAGTCGCCCGAGGCTCCGGCGTAGCGAACCAGGTCGTTGCGGGTCACCGTCAGCTCGGTCTTCGCGATGATCGCACCGGCCTCGAGCTCGTCGAATCGTCGTGCGGTGCCGAGTGTCATGCGTCGTCTCCTCGGTGAAGCAATGTCGAAGTGACCACCGCGACCGGATCGCCCGTATGGTCCCGGATCTCGCAGACCGTGGACAGGATGTGGCTGCCGGCGCGTTCGGTGACCTCCGTGATGGTGAGCGTCGTGGTGAGATCGTCGCCGGCCACGATCGGGCGCCGGTGCTCGACCTTCTCCGATCCGTGCACCACCCGGTGCAGCTCGAGACCGGTACCCGGCGACTCCAGAAGCTGCGTCACCGAAGGGCTCTGGACGACGGTGGTGAAGGTCGTGGGAGCCACGACATCGGTGAAGCCGGCGGCTCGGGCTGCCTCCGGGGCGAGATGAATCGGATGCGTCGATCGGACGGCGCGGGCGAACTCCCGGATCTTCTCCCGGCCGACGAGATAGGACGTCGGCGGAAAAATGCGTCCGGCGAGGTCGGCGTTCAGCGGCATCAACGCAGCCTAACGGCGTGCGAGGCGGATCGGTGTCGTGTTCGTGACCTACACGAGGTGATCGTGTGGGGACCGCCCCGGAATCACGTGTTGCACCCTCGTGCCGCGACCTTCCATCGCTCGACCACCGTGCCACCGGAGACCGTGATCAACTCGTCCGCGAGATTGACGGCATTGCACACGTGATTGGGAATCACCTGCACCCTCTGCCCCAGATCAGGGCGGGTGGACGGGTTCGGCCACTGCACCGTCGCGTGATGCTCCGACAACGCGGTGATCCGGGCCTCGGGCTCGCCGAGGATGCGTCCGTACCCGGTGGCCCAGGCGGCCCGATCGGCGCCGAGCACCTTCGAACCCGCATCGAGGACGACGATCTCGTCGCGAGCCGAGACGACGGTGGCAAGGACGGTCAGCGCGATGTCCGTTTCGCTCACCGCCCCGAGTTCGAGTTGCTGCGCATCACCGAAGACGTACACGCCGGGGCGCAATTCGGTTGCGACCGTGGGTACCTCGAGTAGCGCCGTAGGGGAGGAGCCACCGCTGATCACGGACGGCTCGATTCCGGCAGCGCGGAGCGACGCGGCGGCGGTTGCCAGTGCGCCGGCCTCCTCCCGGGCGGCGCTGCCCGGCGCGTCGGGTGCGTACGAGTGGCCGGGGAAGGTGAAGACACCGCGTACGTCGAGACCCGCCTCGTGAGCCGCCTGTGCCACGGTTCCGGTCTGCTCGGGCAGCACGCCCGTGCGGTGGTGACCGCTGTCGATCTCGATCAGTACCCCGATCGTCGTGCCGGCGTGTTCTACGAGCTGCCGGGCGCCGGTCTCGGAGTCGATCCCGACGGTGAGCCGCACCCGACCGGCCAGCGCGTGCAAGCGGGCACCGCGAGCCGCGTCGACCCACAGCGGATACGCGACGAACAGATCGTCGAAACCCGCATCTGCGAAGACTTCGGCCTCGGAGACGGTCGCGACGGTCAGGCCGCGGGCTCCGGCATCGAGTTGGCGACGCGCGATCTCGACGCACTTGTGCGTCTTCGCATGCGGTCGCAGCGACAGGCCCCTGGCGCGGGCGGATTCCGCCATGCGCGCGAGGTTGCGATCGAGGATGTCGCGGTCGACGAGCAGTGTCGGAGTGGTGTCGAGATCCATGGCCGAACCGTAGACGTTCGGGACCGGACATTTGGAGAGTGCACGACCTCTTTTTCGTGTTACCCTCCCCCCCATGAGTGGTGCGGGTCACAATTCTGGGGATTTCGACGTCATCGTCCGGGGTGGTCTCTGGTTCGACGGGACGGGTGCGCCGGGCGTCATCCGTAACCTCGGCATCCGCGACGGTGTCGTCGTCACCGCGACTCCCGACGACCTGCCGGCCGGACCGGACACCGAGGTGATCGACGCGCACGGACGCTGGGTGATGCCCGGCTTCGTCGACACCCACACCCACTACGACGCCGAAGTGCTCGTGGGTCCGGGCCTGCCCGAATCGGTGCGGCACGGTGTCACGACCGTGCTCATGGGCAACTGCTCGATCTCGACGGTGTTCGTGCCGCCGGTCGACGCCGCCGACCTGTTCAGCCGCGTCGAAGCGCTCCCGCGCGAGCACGTCCTCTCGGCACTCGAGAAGTCCCGGACCTGGAGGACGCCCCGCGAGTACATCGAGGCGCTGAACACGTTGCCGCTCGGGCCGAACGTGACCGCCTTCGTCGGGCATTCGGATATCCGGGCGTCGGTGATGGGACTCGGGCGCTCCACGGAGGCGGCGAACCGGCCGACCCGCGCCGAACTCGCCGACATCGACGCGCGGGTCGAGGACGCCCTCGACGCGGGCTTCCTCGGCGTGTCCACGATGACGAACCCGTGGGACAAGATGGACGGCGACCGCTACCGTTCGCGCACCCTGCCGTCGACCCATGCGTCGTGGTCGGAATTCCGCCGCCTGCACAAGATTCTGCGTCGGCGCGGTCGCACCCTGCAGGCCGTGCCGAACCTGAACACCAAGTACGACGTCGCCTTCTTCGCCCTCGCCAGCACCGGCATCGGACGCAAGCCGATGAAAACGTCGGTGCTCGCCGCGGCCGACACCAAGGCCGAACGGTGGGTCAACCGCATCTTCGGGCCGATCGCGTTCGCGGCCAACCGGATCGGCAAGGGTGCCTTCCGCTGGCAGCACCTGCCCACGACCTTCGAGGTGTACTCCGACGGCATCGACCTCGTCGTCTTCGAAGAGTTCGGATCGGGCCGTGCCGCACTGCATCTGCAGGACGAACTCGCCCGCAACGACCTGCTGAGCGACGAGGCCTACCGCCGCTGGTTCCGGCAGGACTTCGAGAAGAAGTTCTCACCCCGGGTGTGGCACCGCGACTTCGACGACACCCGGATCGTCGAATGCCCCGACGCCTCGCTCGTCGGCCGGTCGATCGGCGACGTCGCGCGCGAGAGGAGACTGCACCCGGTCGACACCTTCCTCGACCTCGTCGTCGAGTACGGACGGAAGTTCCGGTGGCACACCGTGATCGCCAACGACCGCGCGAAAGTTGCGGACCGGCTCATCCGTACGCCCGGTGTCACCGTCGGATTCTCGGATGCCGGCGCCCACCTGCGGAACATGGCCTTCTACAACTTCGCGATCTGCCTGCTCCGCCGCGTCCACGACGCGGAGAAGAAGGGCGTCCACGACGCCGGGAAGAAGGGCAGGCCGTTCCTGACGCTGCCCGAGGCCGTCCGCAAACTCACCGGCGAACTGGGCGACTTCTACGGAATCGACGCCGGTTACCTGCGGGTGGGGGATCGTGCCGACTTCGTCGTCGTCGATCCTGCCGGACTGAACGCCGACGTCGATGCCTATCACGAGTCGCCGCTCGCGGAGTTCGGCGGAATCCGTCGCATGGTCAACCGCAACGATCGCGCGGTGGCGGCGACGGCGGTCGCCGGCCGGGTGGTCTTCCGTGACGGCAGGTTCGTGCCCGGTTACGGACGCACCGTCGGCACCGGCCGGTTCCTGCGCGCAGGGGTGGAAGAGCGGGGACCCGCGCCGATCCGCACCCCGGCGGGCGAGCCCGTCGCGTGAGTGCACCCGCCGTACGCCGTACCCAGCAGGAGCGCAGGGAGCAGACGATCGGTCGCATCCTCGACGCGACCATCGCCTCTCTCGCCGAGCTCGGCTACACCGCGACCACGATCGGCGAGGTGTGCCGGCGCTCGGGGGTGTCGTCCGGTGGGGTGTTCCGGCATTTCCCGACCCGGCTGGACCTGATGATCGCGGCGGCCGACGCCGTCCGGGAACGACAGTTCGCGAACTTCCAGGCGGGACTCGCGGCGCTCGGTGACGAGCGGGCGGACGCCGTCGAATCGGTGCGGGTGTGCCTCGAACTGCTGCGCACCGCGTGCCGGGCACCGATGAACGCCGCCTGGTACGAACTGCTCGGTGCTGCACGCACCGATGCGGCGCTGCGCGACCACCTGGCACCGATGGCGGAGCGATACCACGCCCAAATCGTGGATTTCGGCAGGTCGCTGCCGGTCGCGGCACGGTTCCCGTCCGACGTCTTCGACACCCTCCTGCTCTCGCTCGTCCACATGTTCGACGGCGAGGCACTCGCGTCGACGGTGCATCCGCAGCCTGAACTCGAGGAGCGACGGATCGACCTCGTGGCCCGAATGCTGACGCTCGTCACATCTGACATAGGTTCGGATGATGAGCACTAATGGATCTGCTCCTCGGTGGTTCGTCGACGCCCTCGCTGCGCCCGTCGAGACGGGGAAGGTCGAGGTAGCCGGTGCGGCCATCGCCTACCGGGCGTGGGGCGAATCCGGCCGGGAAGGCGTCGTGCTGGTGCACGGCGGTATGGCGCATTCGGGATGGTGGGACCATATCGGCCCGCAGCTCGCGGCCGGTCGGCGCGTCGTCGCACTCGACCTGAGCGGTCACGGCGACAGTGACCACCGCGAGCACTACACCCTGGAAGCGTGGACCGAGGAGGTCCTCGCGGCGGCCGAAGCCGGCGGGATCAGCGGCCCGCCGGTCCTGATCGGCCACAGCATGGGTGGGATCGTGTCGTTCGCGGCCTCGCACCTGTACGGCGACAGGCTCACGGGCGTGGTGATCATCGACTCGCCGATCCGCGACATGACGCCCGAGGAACTCGAGATGCGTGCGAAGGCCGTCGCGAGCGCGAGGCCGCCGAAGGTGTACGCCGCGGTGGAGGACGCCGTCGCGAGGTTCCGTCTCGTGCCGCCGCAGGACGACGCCGAACCCTACGTGCTCGAGCACATCGCCCGCGGGGCACTGAAGCAGGTGGACGGGGGCTGGTCGTGGAAATTCGACAATCTCCGGATGGGCCGCGAGGGACGCCGTAGCCTCGAGGTGATGAACCCGGGATGTGCTGTCGCCTACTTCCGTTGCGAACGCGGCATCATCGACGATGCGCTCTACGGGCGGATCGTCGACAATCTGGGCCCGGATGCACTTCTGATCGATCTTCCGGCCTCGGGGCACCATCCGATGATCGATCAACCGCTCGCCGTCGTCGCTGCAGCACGCACGCTGCTGGGATCCTGGGGGAGATAGCCGCATGAATCTGCTCCGACCGGTCGCTGTCCGTATCGGAGCGTTGCCGTGGTTGCCACGGTATTCACGGCCGATCATCGGGGTGGACAAGACC
This sequence comes from Rhodococcus sp. Q1, assembly GCF_004153645.1. Lineage (NCBI taxonomy): Bacteria > Bacillati > Actinomycetota > Actinomycetes > Mycobacteriales > Nocardiaceae > Rhodococcus > Rhodococcus sp. Q1. The sequence continues at coordinate 807,606 of NZ_SDMJ01000001.1, forward strand.
ATCCAGCGCGTCACCCGCGGCAGGGTGACACTGCTCGCGATCGCGGGATTGCCGTCTCTCGTCCTCACCGTGAAAGGCCGCAAGACCGGCGAACCGCGTTCCACCCCCCTGTTGTGTGTGCCGCACGAGGAGAAATGGCTCGTGGTGGGGTCGAACTGGGGGCACCCGAAAGCGCCGGCCTGGGCGGTCAACCTGCGCGCGGCCGACCGGGCCGAGGTGCTGTACGACGGGCACGAACATGCGGTGTCGGTGCGGGTCGCGGAAGGTGAGGAACGCGAGCGGCTGTGGCAGGTGCTGCTGCGGACGTGGCCGAACTACGCGCTGTACGCGAAGCGCACCGACCGGGTGCTCCCCGTGTTCGTTCTGACGCCGTTCGGATCCTGATCCGGGATCAGAAGGGGCGGTCGGCTTCCTCCACGCTCACCGGTCTGCGCCGTTCGCGCAACAGGTGCCGCGCCGCCCAGTCGAGCCAGAAACCGAGGAAACCGATCACGACGATCACGGCCATGACCTGGTCGTAGGCGAGCTGGTCGCGGGCGTTGAGGATCTGATAGCCCAGACCGGAACGCACACCGAGCATCTCGGCGGGGACGAGCACGACCCAGGCGATGCCGAGACCGACCCGCAGACCGGTCTGCACTTGCGCGCGGATGGCGGGCAGCACGACGGTGGTGAGCAGTTCGAGACGCGTCGCGCCGAACGAGCGGGCGACCATCGGATAACCCTGGTCGATGCCGTGCACGCCGGCCGCCGTGTTGATGACGATCGGCCAGATCGCCGCGGCGGCGATGAGGAAGAAGACCGGCTGGTGCCCGATACCGAACAGCGCCACCGCGATCGGCGCCCAGGACAGCGGCGAGATCATCCGCAGGAACTGCATGATGGGCATCGTTGCGCGCTCGACCAGCGGGTTGAGTCCGATCAACAGCCCGAGCGGAATGCCGAGCGTGGCGGCGATCAGCAGACCCACCAGCAGGCGCCACAGGCTCGCGAGAGCGTCGGGCAGCAGGACACCGCGCGCGAGCAGATCCACGATCGCCGGGAAGACGTACTGCGGGGCGAACTCCCGCACGAGCGAATCCGGTGCGACGAGCACCGTCGTGACGAACCACCACAGAGCGACGGCGATGACGATGGCGACGGCCTGGGGGACGAACGGCAACCGCCGGGCGGTGCGGGCGGCTTCCGGCGCCGTGCGGGTCGGGGCGCTCACGAAGGATCGACCTCCTCGGTGCGGGTGAGATCGGTGGGAAGGCCGAAGGCATCGGTGCCGTCGACGCGGGTGAGGGACGTGCGGACGAACCGGTCGTCGACGAGATCGCCGTGCACGGTCGCAGGATCGAGACGCGACAGGAAACGCGTGTCGCCGTCGACGACGGTGTCGTGCATCGCCTCGATCAGCGCCGCGGTGAAACTCGGGAACGGGAACGGTTGGTACCCGATACGCTGCGGCTGCCACTGCGGGTGCACAGTGCCGGCCTCGCGGTCGGGATAGGTGAGCGCCTCGGTGATCGCGGGCAGCGGCTGCGGCAGATAACCGGAGGACAGCATCGCGGCGGCGGCCCGACGGTCGGCACCGATCTGCACCTGGGCGGAGACCACCGAGTCGGTGAGGGCCTGGACGGCGACGGGGTCGCGTTCGATCAGATCCTCGTGCACGAGCAGAGCGCAGCACGCATGGTCGCGCCAGACGTCGCCGAGGAACCGGTGGATCCGGCCCACCCCGCGGACCTCGGCGGCGGCGTTGAACGGATCGGCGACGGTGAACGCGGCGATGGACCCGTTCGCCAGGGCCGGGATCATGTCGGACGGTCCCATGACGACGAGTCCGACGGTGCGGGCGGACTTCGACGGCGCCTCCCGCACGACCGGTGTCAATCCGTGCGCCCGCAACAGCTGCTGCAGGGCGATGTTGTGGATCGACCACCAGAACGGGATCGCCACCTGCTGCCCGGCGAGATCGCTGAGGTCGGTGATGTGCGGCGCGACCGTCAGCGCCGAGCCGTTGGTGTGGTTCCAGCCGAGGATCCGCACGGAACTGCCCAGGCTGTACCGCAACTGGACCGCCATGGGCATGAGCAGGTGCACGACGTCGACGCGGCGGCTGACGAACGCCTCGGCGAGCGACGCCCAGCTGCGGAAGAGCACCGGCTTCGCCGCATCGACCACACCGGCGGGATACAGGCTCGACCCGTGCGCGACGAGCAGCGGTGCGGCGTCGGTGATCGGGAGGTAGCCGATGCGCAGCCGTCCCGTGCGGTTGGTGCGGTCGGCGGTCGCGGTGCGCGCGAGGTCGACGACCCCCGCGACACCACCGGCAGCCGCAAGCCCGAGCGCACCGCGCATCAGGGTGCGACGGCTGAACAGACCCGGATCGGTCATGTCGTGGACAGCGACGAATCGCGGTAGTGCGCAAGGATCGCCGGGCGCAGAGCATCGCGGTCGAGTGCCGACATGTCGCCGAGCGTCCATTCCTGTTGCACCACACCCGAACTCCCGAACAGTGCGATGCGGTCGGCGAGTTCGAGCGCCTCGTCGATGTCGTGGGTGACGAGGACCGTCGTGAAACCGAGATCGCGCGCGAGTTCGCCGAGCCACGACCGCAGGTCGGATCGGGTGGCCGGGTCGAGGGCACTGAACGGCTCGTCGAGCAACAGGAGCCGCGGACGCACCGCGACGGCGCGGATGACGGCGATGCGCTGGGCCTGACCTCCGGACAGCTGATCGGGGTAGTAGCCGGCGAGCGAGGAGAGACCGAAGCGTTCGAGGAGCGAATCGGCGTAGGTGGTGTCGAACCGCTCGCGGTGAGCGGCGAACCGCCCGCCGAAGGCGATGTTCTCGCGAACGGTCAGCCACGGCATCAGGAAGGGCTGCTGGAAGACCATTCCCGTGTGCGGACGATTGTCGCCCTCGGTGTCGGGCCAGTCGACGGAGCCGCGGTCGAGGTGATCGAGACCCGCGACGATCCGCAGCAGCGTCGACTTGCCGCTCCCGCTGCTGCCGAGCACGACGAGGAACTCGCCGGTCGCGATGTCCAGATCCACTCCCTGGAGGACCGGGGCGCGGCGACCGGCGAAGCTCTTGTACCCGTTCGTTATTCGTACTGCGACAGTTCCCACCGCAGCTGTCCTTCCGACGGCGATTGAATGGGCAGGAAGGCCGCCTCACGGAATCGGCGGTTGGTGGCGCTCGCCGTCGCGTATCCGGCACCGCCGCGCAGCGTCGCCTCGAGGCGGGTCGCGGCGACCGCGACGACCGAACCGTCGAGGCGCAGACGGATGAACTCTGCGGGAGCGATCGCGCCGGGGTCGGTGGCGAAGCGGTACAGCCGTTCGCGCAGCGAGTCGTATCGGGCCGAGAGTTCTTCGTACTCACCGGTGAATTGTTCGCCGAGTCCGTGCAGGCGGCCTGCGGCCTCGGTGAGCGACGCGCGTGCGATGCCCACGCAGAACGAGGTCTGCAGCATCATGAAAGTGGGCCGGATCGAGCCGCAGAAGCCGGCGAGGTTCTCGGTGAGGATGTGCGACCGAGGTATCCGCACACCGTCGAACTTCAGGGAGGTCGACGCCGTGGCACCCAACGCGAGCAGTTCGGGTGAATCCGCGATGGTGATGCCGTCGGTGTCGGCGCGGACCACGGCGACGAGGCGATCCCCGTCCGCCGTGCGGGCCGGGAAGACGATCACCGAATCGGGAAAGACGTTGGACGCCCAATGGATCGGTCCGGTGACGGTGATCCCGTCGTCGGTCCGCTCGGCGACGAGGGGAAGTTCGCCGAGTCCGGCGAGGTGCTTGAGGGCCGCGGCCATGGCGGTGACGCCGATCGTGCGGCCGGACGCGAGATCGTCCCGATACCGGTCGCGCAGGAACTGCGGTGCGCGATCGATGTATTCGAGTGCCATGCGTTGTGCCCACAGCGAGAAGCCGACGGTGAGCGATGCGGCGGCGACCTCGTCGATGACCGCGACCATCTCGGAGAGACACTCCCCATCCAGCCCCTTGTGGAGCAGGCCCAGCTCGCCCGTGCGGGCGATGTCGGTGCGGATGTCGGTTTCTCCGCGATCGAGAGCAGCGGCGCGATCGCGTACGAATTCTGCGATCGCCGCGCGCTGGTGCTCGCTCGTTCGGTCAATGGCCGCGGTCATCGGGTGCTTATCCTTCGAGGGAGTGGAGACGGTCGATGGGGGTGCTGACGACCTCGCGGGCGCGGACGACCGCGGCCTCGTCGGGGGCGTTGTAGAAGCACAGGCACTTGTCCATGTCCTCGCGGACGTAGGTGCGCAGGAAGCTCACCTCGGGGACGTCGGCGTACTTCGGCGAGTTCGCCTTCTTGCGGGCGAGGTAGGTCTCCATGTCGATCGTGTCGGGGATGTCCCATTCGACGAGGTAACCGGCCTCGGGTCGGGTGGCCTTGATCTGATCGAGCTCGGCGCCGACGAGACGGACCTCGTTCGGCCCGACGATCTCCGCGACGTCGAGGGAGGCGGACTCGAGCTGGGCGGGGCGGCACGCGTCGAACTCGGCGATCGCGAACACGCGCGTGCCACCGGTGGTGACCTGCGATTCGATCAGTTCGCCGCCGGCGGCGACGACAGCCTCGCCGAAGGCCTTGATGGCGGCCTCGGCCCGGCCTTCGGTGGGGACGAGTTCGTAGAGATACAGCGACATGAGGTCACCTTCCGGGAAGTGGAATCGGAACTGTGACCGGTCCGGGCACGGCGGGTCGCCGTTCCGTCTTCGGACGAGGGGGCGACTACGGCATGCGGCACACGCGGGCGAGGCCGGTCAGAAAGGGGAGTGACAACACGCAGCAGTCGACACCCGCACGAGATCCACGTGCAGGCGTCGAGTCAGAAGGCTGTGTGTCACGTGCTCCACCGTACTGTGAATAGAACGGTCTGTCTATCGCGCCGTGTCCGTTACTCTGGGCTCGTGCGTACGTTTGCCGAGGATCGAGCGACCGGCACTCCGAAGGGAGCGGCCGAGCGAGCACCGTCCAAGCCCTCGCCCGCCACCCGTCTGCTCGACACCGCGAGCGCGCTCTTCGCCGAGCACGGTATCCGTGCGGTGGGGATCGACCGCATCCTCGCCGAGGCGGGCGTCGCCCGTGCGAGCCTCTACTCGTCGTTCGGGTCGAAGGACGCACTGGTGCTGGCGTATCTGGACGACCTCGACCGGCGCGACCGGCGGCGATGGCACGCCGCCGTCGAACCGCTCGACGATCCGATCACGAAGATCCTCACCTTCTTCGATCTCGCGATGCAGTCGGCACCGAAGAAGAACTTCCGCGGATGCCAGTACGCCAACGCCGCGACGGAGTTTCCGCAAGAACTCCTCGAACCCGTACTCGCACACCGGGAATGGCTGAATTCGACGCTCGTCGACCTGCTGAATCTCGCCGGGGCGACCGAATCCGAGGTGGTGGCCGGGCGCGTGCAACTGATCTACGACGGTGCCTTGTCCGGCAGCAAGTTCGAGCACTCCGTCGAACCGATCCGGCTCGGCCGCGACATGGCTGCAGCGATCATCGAGACGCACCTCCCCCGCTGACCCGGGGTCCGCGTCGACCCGTGGACTCAGCCTGCCGAGTTGCTCCGCTGCTGTGTGCGGCGCTCCGTGGTCGCGGAGATTGCCGGCCGCGGCACGAGAGCGCGGAAACACACGCTCGCCAACACGAAGGTGCCGAGCGTTCCCAGCACCGCGGCAATGCCCGTCGAACCGGGCCGGCCGTCGATCGTGTAGTCGGCGAGCGCACTGTCGGCGAGCCGGTGTTCCTCGACCTCCCGTGCCATGCAGTCGCCCGAGAGGGCCTCGGCGAGCGCGTCGATCTCGCAACCGCGCGTGGTGGCCACCTCGAGAGCGCCGGGAGTGTCGACGGCGAGCGGCGCCAGGATCCCGGCCACGACGAGCGTGGTGAACGCCAGCCCCACGAACAGCGTCCCGCGAGCGCGCGGATGCGGCGGTGGGGGCGGCGAGGCATTCGCGTCGAAAGGATCGACCGGCAGCCGCGTCAGATGGACCGATTCCGGGGAGACCCGCGCGACGGCGAGCACGACGGCGGCCGTCACCAGCCCTTCGACAACCCCGACCGGAACGTGGGTCGCATACAGGAATCCGATGTTCGACACCGGCACCGTGGAGGTGCCACCGAGTGCGTATTCGACGACGAAGCCCGTCACGGCGGCGAGGACCGAGACGAACCCGCCGACGAACGAGACCAGGCCGAGCGTGACGAACGGTCGAACGCCGCGGTGTTCACACAGTGCGCGCAGTGCCGTGGCGGTGAGAAAACCGGCGGCGACCGCGACGAGCACCATGTTGGTGACATTGGCGCCCAACGCCGACAGGCCGCCGTCGGCGAAGACGAAGGCCTGCACCACCAGGACGATCGTCAGCGCGACCGCGCCCACGAACGGGCCGAGCAGAATCGCCGCGAGTGCGCCCCCCACGACATGCCCGCTGACCGCGGGCAGGACGGGTACGTCGACCACCTGCAGGGCGAACAGCAGGGCGCAGACCGCCGCTGCCGTCGGCACCGTCCGCTTGGTCAGATCGTTGCGCGCGTACCAGGCGGCGATGCTGATCCCGATCACGGCGATGACGAAGAACCACGCGGATGCGCGGCCGGCGATCAGGCCGTCGCCCATGTGCAGGGCGAGGACGTCCGTGCCGGCGAACCCACTCGTATCGACCATCTCCGATGTCCCTCCCACCGACGGAGTGCTCTGCGGCGAAGGCTAGTACCGGCATCGGGGGAGGCGGAGCGTTTTCGAGAGCTCGGCGGGACGGGAGCCTGGGCAAAAAGTGAAACCCGTTCTATATTTGCGTCATGTACGAGTGGTCCGACACAGACCTCATGTTCCGCGATGCGCTTCGCGGTTTCATCGAGAAGGAAATCCGCCCGCACGTCGACAGTCTCGAATCGGGAGAACTGCCGCCGTACGACATCATCCGGAAGTTGTACGCGACTTTCGGCATCGACGAGATGGCCCGGGAGTCGCTCGACCATGCCCTCGCGAAAGAGGAACGCGGAGAGAAGTCTTCGGGATCGTCCGGTGGAACCGGCGGGTCGCCGGGGATGGCGGCGTTGCTCAATATCGAGATCGCCGGGGTGAGTCTCGGGCTCATCGCCTCGCTCGGCGTCAGCCTCGGCCTGACCGCGGGCACGATCCGCAGCCGCGGAACCCTCGCGCAGAAGAAGCGGTGGTTGCCGGAGTTGGTGACCTTCGAGAAGGTCGGCGCATGGGCTATCACCGAACCCGATTCGGGCTCCGATGCGTTCGGTGGGATGAAGACGACGGTGCGCCGCGACGGGGAGGATTACATCCTCAACGGGCAGAAGACCTTCATCACCAACGGTCCGTACGCCGATGTGATCATCGTGTACGCGAAACTCGACGAGGGGGATCCCTCGATCGATCGCCGCGACCGCAAAGTGCTCGCATTCGTGCTGGACAAGGGCATGGAGGGACTCATCCAGAGCCCGCCGTTCAAGAAGATGGGCATGAATTCCTCGCCGACGGGCGAATTGTTCTTCGACAATGTGCGCCTGACCCGCGACCGGTTGCTGGGGGAGACCGAGGAGGGTGGCCGCAGCGACGGCAAGGACAGCGCGCGGGAGTCGTTCGCCGCCGAGCGCATCGGTATCGCCTATCTGGCCCTGGGCATCATCGAGCAGTGCCTGAAGCTGTGTACCGAATATGCGAAGTCGCGGAAGCTGTGGGGCAAGGAGATCGCGCAGTTCCAGTTGATCCAGCTCAAGCTCGCCGAGATGGAGATCGCGCGGGTGAACGTCCGCAACATGGTCTTCAGTGCCATCGAACGCGCGCAGGCGGGAAAGCCGGTGGGTCTGTCGGAGGCCTCCGCGATGAAGCTGTACTCGTCGCGGGCGGCGACCGAGGTGGCGATGGAGGCCGTGCAGTTGTTCGGCGGGAACGGATACATGGCCGAATATCGCGTCGAACAACTCGCCCGGGATGCGAAATCACTGATGATCTACGCCGGTAGTAACGAAATTCAGGTAACACATATCGCGAAGGGATTGCTGGCGCAGTAACCTCCGGATGCAACCGCTCGAAATACGCAAAAAGGACAAATCTCGAGCGGGGGATGACAATTCACCCGATGTGTCGACTATTGTTCGCCATGAGCAAAGTTATGCCGGTCGCCGACGAGGGGAGCGACCGGTTCCAGAGGGGAATCCGAGCGGAAATCGGGGGAGCGATGTACGCGGAACGAAAGGGCGGCGAAAAGCCGTCGGTGACAACGGACGGCCGGAGCGCTCGTGCAGAGCGTACCCGGCAGGCCGTCATAGAGGCTCATATCGCGCTCATCCGAGCGGGAGAGCTCAAACCCACAGGGGCACAGATCGCGTCGCGGGCCGGGGTGTCCCTGCGATCGTTGTGGGGACACTTCGGCGATCTCGAGACGTTGTTCGCCGCAACCGGAACCGAACTGATGCGGCGCCAGGACGACGCCTACGAGCCGATCGATCCGGCGCTGCCGCTCGACGAACGGATCGATGCCTACTGCAGGCAGCGGGCAGAACTGCTCGAGTACATCGCGCCGTTCGCGCGGTCGTCCGAGATTCGCGCCCCGTTCTCGCGCGAGCTGCAACGCAACCGCATGCGCTATCTCGACAGGGCGCGATACGAGATCAGGGCGCTGTTCGCCGACCAGCTCGAGGGCGTCGACGACGCCGTCCGCGCCGACATCGAGAACCTGCTGGGCGTGTCCACGACGTGGCCGACCTGGGTCTCGCTGCGGGACGTGCTGCGACTGTCCGTGCCGGAAGCCGTCGAGGTCATGAAACGGGCAGTGTCGGCGCTGTTGATGGAGGCCTCCGGCGCCGCCCGGCAGCAGACGGTCGCCCGCGCTGCGCAGGAGAAGGCCGCGATGGCGGTGCACCGGATCGCTCCGCAGTCCCGGACTGCCGCGACGATGGCGCCGCGCGAACAGGTCGTCGTCCCGGCCTGACCGGGCAACGCGCCGGTCAGCTCCGGCGGGCGTGTGCCGAGAGGAAGGTCTCGACCGCAGGTAGTGCGGCCGAGACCGTCTCGGCATGATCCACCCCACGCAGGATCGCGAGTCGCGCACCGGGCACGGTGCGCGACAACGCGCGGGTGTCCTCCACCCGCAGGCGATCGTCCGACCCGACGACGGCGAGGACGGGCACGTCGATACCGGCGAGTGTGTCGTCGTCGATCCCCGGTTCCCGATCCGACCGGCGGAAGTAGGCGGCGAGGGCACGCGCGTCGTTCTTCAGGAACGCCGAGCGTGTCGCGGGATCGACAGGCCTGCGACGTCGTTCCTCCCAGACACGGACGAAACCGTCCATGCCGTCGCGTTCGAGCACGTCGACGGTGCCGGGGAAGAACATCGCGTCCATCGACCCCTCCTGGGGCCGGGCACTCCCACCGAGCAGGGTCAGGCTCGCGAGCCGCTCCGGCGCTGCGACGGCCAGTGCGAGACCCGCACGGGCACCGAAGGAATAGCCGACGTAGTGCGCCCGGTGGGCTCCTGCTGCGTCCAGGACGGCGAGCAGATCCCCGACGATCGCGTCCATCGCGTAGGCGTCCTCGTCGTGAGGGGTGTCGCTGCGGCCGTGCCCACGCAGATCGGGCATGACCAGCCGGAAATCCCTACCGAGCGCCGTCACGTAGCCGAATGCGCGCCATACCGCCGACGACAGGGCACTGCCGTGGACGAGCAGAACCACCGGTGAATCCTCGGCGCCCGCCGTGGTGAACCGGATCCGGGTGCCGTCGGCGGGGTTCGTCGCGTGGCTCATCCCAGCAGTATGTCCGAACGGCTCACCCGCCGAGTTCGACCGACCGATCCACCTGCACCTCTTCGAGGAATCGCTCGTCGTGCGAGACCACCACGAGCGCACCGTTGTAGGCGCGCAGGGCCTGGGTCAGATGCGCGAGGCCGGCCAGGTCGAGGTTGTTGGTGGGTTCGTCCAGCAGGAGCAACTGCGGGGCGGGATCGGCCGCGAGCACGATCGCGAGCGCCGCCCGCAACCGTTCGCCGCCCGACAGCGCGCCCACGGGCACCTCGGCGTGACGGCCGCGGAACAGGAAGCGCGCCAGCCGTGCCCGCACCTGTTGCGGAGTCAGGTGCGGAGCACGGTCCTCGGCGTTCTCCGCGACCGAACGGTCGTCGTCGAAGATGTCGAGGCGCTGTGGGAGCACTGCGAAGGGAACGAGCGGGCCCGCGTCGACGATGCGGTGGAGCAGGGTCGTCTTGCCCGACCCGTTGGGGCCGCGCAGTGCGATCCGCTCCGGTCCGACGATCTCGAGCGGTGCGTCCGCCACCCGCCGGCCGGGTGGGACCGCCGTTCCGGGCAGGTCGATGCGGATCTGCGGGTCGTCGCGTACGGCGTCCTGCGCCCGATCGAGGTTCTCCCGCGCCGTACCGAGATCCTCCTCGTGCTCGCGGCGGAAGCGTCCGGCGGATTCCTGCGCCTGCCGCTTGCGCGCACCCATGACGATCTTGGGTTCGCGCTTCTGCTCGTACATCTTCTGCCCGTAGCGTTGCCGTCGGGCGATCGTGACGTGCGCCGCCGCCAGTTCGCGTGCCTGGCGCCGCACGTCGTTGCGGGCGTCCCGCACCGCGGCCCGCGCCGCCTCCTGTTCCTCCGCGACGATCCGTTCGTACTCGCCGAAACCACCGCCGAACAGGCGCAACGACCCGTTGCGCAGTTCGGCGATCGAATCCGTCCCCTCGAGCAGTTCCCGGTCGTGTCCGGCGACCAGCACCGTACCGGGGAACCGGTCGAGCGCGTCCTGCAGTCGCGTACGGCCGTCGGCGTCGAGATTGTTCGTCGGCTCGTCGAGCAGCAGCACGTCCGGTTCGTCGAGCAGGCGTGCGGTGAAGGCGAGCAGCACGGTCTCTCCGCCGGAGAGCTGACCGACGGTGCGATCGAAATCGCCGGTACCGTAAAGGATCCGGTCGAGACCCACGCGATGCATGAGCGCGAGCGCGCGGTCCTCGATGTCCCACCGGTCGCCGACGATCTCGAAGTCCCGATCGTCGATCGATCCGGATTCGATGCGTCGCAGTGACTTTCGGATCTCGCCGATGCCGAGGACGGAATCGACCGGAACCGCCGGATCGAGCGTGACGTCCTGGGGGAGGTAGGCGACCCGCCCCCGTACGGTCGACGAACCCGAGGTCGGGCGGAGTTCGCCCGCGATCAACCGGAGCAGAGTGGTCTTCCCGCTTCCGTTACGGCCCACCAGGCCGATCCGCCCGGCCGGGACGACGGCATCGAGATCCTGTACGGCGGAGGTGCCGTCCGGATGGACGTAGGAAAGTGCGGACAGCGTGATACCGGATGAAGACATGGTGGCTCCCGAAGGGTGAGGGTCGGCTGCGCGAATGCGCGGGGACGGAACCGCTCACAGGAGCAACGGACTTCTCCGATCGACGGGTACGGGATGCGGACACCATGGTGGATCCTGCACCGTCCGGGATGCAACCGAATATTTCACCCCGGCGCCTACCTGCGGTAACAGGCACGGGACCGAAAGTGCGGGCATGATCGGGACCGTGCGGATCCGACTGCTGACCCTGGGTGTCGCGACAGCGACGGTGCTGTCGCTGCCTGCGTGCGCGACCGGCCCCGATCAGCCGGAGACGATCGCGGAGGAATTCGCGGCCGCTCTCGACGTGGGCGACGTCGCGGGGGCGGCCGCGCTGACCACCGACCCGGCGGCGGCGGAAACCGCCATCGGCGCCCTCTTCGAGGGGCTCGGCAACGACGATCCCTCCGTGAGTGTCGCGGGGACGGGCGACGGCGACACCTTCGACCTCGACGTGAGGTGGACCTTCGGGGAGGGCCGCGACTGGTCGTACCGGACCACCGGCAGCGCGACGGAGGATCCGGCGGCCGACGCGTGGCGTGTCCGCTGGGATCCCGCCGTGCTCTCGCCGGAACTGGCGGGCGGCGCATCGCTGCAGTACCTGACCACGGCCGGTGCCCCGCCGACGATCTTCGACCGGGCAGGGCAGCCGCTCATGGGGGAGCAGGTCGTCACCGTCGTGAACCTCGACGCCACCGCCGACCCGGCGGCGGTCGCGCCCGTGCTGGCCACGGTCGTCCCGACCATCACGGCGGAGAGCCTCACCGAGCAGGTCGCGGCGGCCGGTGGCGGTGCCGCGGGGGTCATCACCCTGCGTGAGGACGACCTCGCACCCATCGAGGAGCGCCTCGCTGCGCTGCCCGGCGTGACGCTCGTGCCGCAGACCCGTCTGCTCACCACCGAACGTGCTCTCGCCTCGCCCGTGTGGTCCGGTCTCGCCGAACTCTGGCAGGAGGGACAGGACGCCTCGGCGGGCTGGGTGGTCCGGCGGGTCGCGGCGGACGGTGCCACCACTCGGGTCGCAGGTGAGTCGGGACCGGAGGCCCCCGACCTGACCAGCACGATCGATCTCGGCCTGCAGCGACGGGCCGAGGAGGTCCTTGCGACCTTCGACACTCCCGCGGTGATCGTCGGGATCGAGCCCGCGACGGGCGCGATCCGCACGATGGCCCAGAACGAGGCGGCCGACGCCGAGGGCCCGGTGGCCGCGACGGGTCTCTACCCGCCGGGTTCGACATTCAAGGTGGTGACGACGGCGGCAGCGCTCGGTGCCGGTCTCGCCGAACCGGGCACCGTGCTGCCCTGCCCGGGGGTCGCCTCGATCGGCTCGCGCACGATTCCGAACGACGAGAACTTCGACCTCGGGCCCGTGCCGCTGCACACCGCGTTCGCGTTCTCGTGCAATACGACCATGGGGCGGCTCGCCCTGGATCTGCCTCCCGACGCGTTGCGCGCGACGGCCGAACGGCTCGGTCTCGGCATCGATTACGTCACGCCCGGTCTCGTCACGGTCACGGGTGATGTGCCGGTCACCGACACCGATGCGGCCCGCGTGGAAGCAGCGATCGGGCAGGGAGAGGTGACGGCGTCGCCGTTCGGGATGGCGCTGGTCGCGGCCTCGGTCGCGAACGGCCGGACACCGGCTCCGATGCTCGTCGAAGGGCAGCCGGCCACGCCGGATCGGGACGCCGAAGCGGTGCCGGAGAACGTGCTCGCGGCACTGCGAGAGATGATGCGCGAGACTGTGATCGAGGGTACAGCCGGTACGTTGCGCGACATTCCTGATCTGACGGGGAAGACGGGGACGGCGGAGTACGGTGACAACGTCGGGGCGCACGGCTGGTTTATCGGCTCACAGGATAATCTTGCCTTCGCGGTGTTCGTGGCAGGGGCGGACGGCTCGGCCCCCGCAGTCGAAGCGGCGGGGCGATGGCTGAGGGGGTAGGGCGCGTGGCGCAATTGTGATTGGTTCGTGCACAACGCGTGCTGGTATCTCGTGTGACTGAAGTGAAGGTTGTTACATATGAGATTTCGTGAGTGGCGGGGGAAACGAGGGCGTATCGTCGCGCTCGCCGTATGCCTCGTCGTGGCTGTCGTCGCTCTGACGACAGTTGTGTTCTCGGATTCTCGAAGCGAGGCGCAACGCCTCGTCGACGACTTCGTCGCCGCTCTCGACGATCGGGATGCAGCCACAGCGGCTGCCCTGACCTCCTACCCGAACGCGGCGGAGGAAACGATCGCGCAGATGTACGACGGCCTGTCCGACGGCACCGTCGACTACGACGTCACCCAGCTCGTCGAACTCAACGACGAGTCGGGATACTTCACCCTCTCCGCCGGATGGAACTTCGGCGAAGGTAAGGACTGGTCGTACCAGGTCACCGGAGCGGTACGGAAGCTCGCCGTCGGCTGGCGCGTGTCCTGGGACCCGGAGGTCGTCGTACCCGACCTGTCGGGCGGGCGCACCGTCCACCACGTGCGCACCGACGCCGCGCCGCCGAAGATCTTCGACCGCATCGGCCGTCTCCTCATGGAGGAACAGACCATCAACGCCGTGGTGCTCGATCCCGCGGCGATGCCCGATCCCGCCGACACCACCAACCGCCTCGCCGCGGTTCTCGCGCCGGTCGCACCCGTCGTCACCGCCCAGCTGATGCAGGAGCGGATGGACGAGAACCCCGGCAACCGGGTCACCGCGGTCAAGCTCCGCGACCAGGACTACCAGTTCCTCCAGGACGACATCGTGTCCATCCCGGGTGTCGAGGTGCTCACCACCCCCACCCTGATCAGCGCCGATCGCCGGATCTCCACACCCTTGCTCGATTCGCTGCGTTCGGCCTGGCAGCTCGAACGCGACCGGACGGCAGGCTGGGCGGTCACGCTCGAGGATCCCGAGAGCGGCCCCATCCAGGTGGCCGGTTTCCAGGGCCCGCCGCCTCCGGATCTGCAGGCGACCGTCGACTCCCAGGTGCAGCTCGCCGCGAAGGAAGCGGTCGTCACCGCGGGTACGCCGGCCGCGGTGGTCGCCATTCAGCCGTCGACCGGCGGCATCCTCGCCGCCGACGTCAACAACTGGGCCATGGAACTCGGCCCGGTGCTCACCCACGGTCTCTACCCCGCCGGAGGTGTCCTCGATCCGCTCCGGCTGGCAGCCGGTCTCGAGCGCGGAGTCGACCCGAACGACGTGAGCTCGGACGACATCGCCACGACGGCCCGCAGCCTCGGGCTCGGCGTCGACTACGAGGTACCGGGCTTCGAATTCGAGACCGCGCAGATCGGGCACAATCCCTCCGGAGTGGTCCAGTTCGCCGGATCGGACTCCGACGAGAACCTGATCACCCCCCTCGGGGCCGCGGTGCTGGCCGCCTCGGTCGCTCGGGGCAGCGCCGCTGTCCCCACGATCGTCCAGGGGCAGGAGACCGTCGTCCACGACGCCCCCGAGGCGCTGCCCGCCTCTGTGATCGACGCTCTGCGCGGCATGATGATCGACAACGTGCAGAACGGTCCCGCGTCCTACCTCCGCGGCCACGCCGGTCTCGCGGGTATCGCCGCGGCGAGCGGCGACGACCGGTGGTTCTTCGGTTACACCGGTGGCGACCTGGCCTTCGCGGTCTTCGTCGCCGATGCGGACGGTGGCGACCGCGCGATCAAGATGGCCGACACGTTCCTGCGCAAGCTGAGCGAACCGCTCGTCGGAGACTGATCCGCCGCGCTCGGTACACCGAGGGCGATCGGGACCGCCCCCGGCCGCGTGGCCGAGGGCGGGTGCCCGAGTCGGTGTCTACTGCACGCCGTGCATGAGCTTCTTGATGCGCGGCGAGAACAGGGCGAGCACGACACCCACCGCGATCGACGCTCCACCGATCCACAGGTAGTACGGCACCTCGTCGGTCTCGTCGTAGAACCCGGCGAGAGTACCGGCCATGGCCGTGCCGCAGGCGACGGACAGGTAGAACAAGGCGACCATCTGCGTGTGGAAGTTCTTCGGCGCGAGTTTCGTCGACAGCGACAGTCCGACAGGGGACAGGAACAACTCGGCGAAGGTGAACAGCAACAGGATGAAGACCAGCCCGAGCAGGGGAGCGCTGTTGGCACCGCCACCGGCCATGGGGATGAAGCACAGGAATGCGATGCCCATGATGATCGTGCCGGCCGCGAACTTGATGGGCGACGACGGCTGGCGCGGTCCGAGCTTCGTCCACACGGCGGCGAAGACACCCGCGAACAGGATGATGAAGACGGGGTTGATCGACTGCACCCAGGACGGGGGGAACTCCCACCCGAACAGGTCGCGGTTCAGGCGCGTGTCGGCGTAGACGGCGACCATCGTGAACTGCTGCTGGAAGAGCGACCAGAAGACGGCGCTCGCGATGAACATCGGGATGAACGAGAGTACCCGGCTGCGCTCGATCGACGTGATCTGCTTGCTCGTCAGCATGATGACGAAGTAGGAGACGGTCGCGACGAGCGTCAGGACGACGACGATGTCGGACATGTTGCTCGTCGTGACGAGGCCGGTGAGCGCGGCGACCGCGATGAGGACCACGGCGATCAGGCCGATTCCGGCCGCCTTGGTGCGTGTCTCCGCCGGCAGGGGATGCGGCGGCACCTTGCCGATCTCGCCGAGGTGCTTGCGGTAGATCGTGTACTGCAGCAGACCGAGGAACATACCGACTGCGGCGAGACCGAAGCCCCAGTGGAAGCCGTGGCGATCGGCCAGGAAGCCCGTGAGCAACGGGCCGACGAGCGCGCCGAGGTTCACACCCATGTAGAAGATGGAGAAACCGGCGTCGCGTCGAGGATCCTGCTCGTCGTAGAGATCGCCGACGATCGACGTCGCCGTGGCCTTGAGACCACCGCTACCGAAGGCGACCAGCACCAGGCCTACCCCGACCCCGACGAAACCGGGCAGGACGGCGAGCGCGATATGGCCGAACATGATGAGCACGGCACTGTAGAACAGGGTGCGTTCGGAACCGAGCAACCGGTCGGCGATCCATGCCCCGAGAATCGTCGACAGATAGACCGTGCCGCCGTAGGCGCCGACGATGGAGGTCGCGGCCACCTGGCTGATCCCCAACCCACCCTCGGATGCCGAGTAGTACAGGTAGTAGATCAGGATGCCCTGCATGCCGTAGAAGGAGAATCGCTCCCACATCTCGACACCGAACAGATTGGCCAGGGGCAGGGGCTGGCCGAAGAACCGATGGTCGGATCGGGACCCGGTCAGGGTGGGTGGTTCCAGCGTGGACATGATCTCCACTGTTGCACCGCGCAGGGCGCGAGCGCGAAATATTCGCATATCCCGCGGTCGCATTTCACACTTCGGGTGCGAGTGTGAGACCCGAGACCCGGAGAGACGTTATGCGTCGACCTTGCGGCGCTGGAGGAGTCCGACGACGAGACGCCAGCCCACCAGGAAGAGACCGAGGAAGATCGTGGCGACGATGATGAAGGCGGTCGCGGTGCCCTGGCCGGTGACGGCGCGCAGCAGCATGCCGACCACGAGGGTGCTCACCCACACCAGCAGACCGGTGGGGACGGCGGCGAAGGCGTCGAACTTGTCGCGGTAGAGCCATGCGGTGAGGAACCATCCGACGGTGAGACCACCGAGGAACGGCCACGCCGTTCCTGCGAGCCCCACGAGATCGAGCACTTCGTCGTGACTGGAACGACCGAGCACGGCGAATACGACGACGAGCACGACGTCGGCCACCAACGCCGGGATGTACTTCTTCACGGCTCCAGAGTAGCGGCGACGTGGAAGGAGCAGGAACGCCCGACGCGTGCTCTCGAGCACGATCCGGGCCGGTAGAGCCCGGAACGCCCCTCCCGGAGGAGGGGCGTTCCGCGTGTGAGGGGGCTCAGGCCTGCAGGCCGGCCTCGATCTCGAGAGTGATGGTGATCTTGTCGCCGACGACGGCTCCGCCACCTTCGAGCGGCATCTCGATGCTGATGCCGAAATCCTTGCGGTTGATGACGGTGGTGGCCTCGAAGCCGGCGACCGGACCCTGGCCCATGCCGGGGTTGACGCCGTTGAACTCGAGCTTCAGCTCGACCGGGCGGGTGACGCCGTGGAGGGTGAAGTCGCCCGTGACGATGTAGTCCTCGCCGTCGGCACGGATGCCGGTGGAGGTGAAGGTGGCGACGGGGAACTGCTCGGCGTCGAAGAAGTCGGCGGAGCGGACGTGCGCGTCGCGGTCGGCGTTCTTGGTGTTGATCGACTTCACGTCGATCTCGGCGTTCACCGATGCGGTGCCGTCCTCGGCGACGGTGATGGCGCCGGAGAAGTTCTCGAAGGTGCCGCGAACCTTGCTGACGACGAGGTGCCGGACGGTGAAGCCCACGTTGGAGTGGACGGGGTCGATGGCCCAGGTGCCGGTGGTCAGGCCGGGGAAGGTGGTGGTGGTGGCGGTCGTCATGGTGGTCCTCCTCGATGATTCAACTTTCAACTTCTTGACTGCAACCATGCCACCAAATAGTTGCTTGCGCAACTACATTGTGATGTGAATCACGCAGGTTCCGGATTCTCGACCGGACGACGTCGCCGTTCGAGGGTGCTGCGCTCGTGTTCTGCGCGCTCGGCGATCGGGTCGATCTCGTCGCTGCCGTTGCCCCGGTACATCGCGGCGACCGTACTCCAGCCCGCCAGCGCGACGAACGCGAAGCTCACCATCCGGTACACGAAGACCGCGGCCAGCGACTGCGAGGCGCTCAACCCCGCAGCGGTGAGCGTCGCGATGAGGGTGCCGTCCACGAATCCCAGGCCGCCGGGTGCGAGGGGCACGCTCCCCACGGCCTTCGCCGCAGCGAACGCGATGAACAGGCCGGCCACGGACGGAGAGCCGCCCACTGCCCAGCACGCCAGTCCGAGGCACGCCACATCGGCCGCGCGGTGCACTGCCGACCACGCCACAGCGGCCACGCCGTCGCGACGGGCGAGTTCGACCGCCTCGAGTTGCGCGAGGGTGCGTTCGAAGACGTCGAAGCCGGTGCCCCTCGGCTTCCTCGTGACGCGATTGACCCGGTGGAGAACCCACGCGCCCGCCGACTCGATCGACGTGGGATTCTTCGCGACGTATCGCAGCCCGAACACCAACGCGACCGCCCCGGCGAGCGACAACACGAGGGTCACGGGGCTGATCCGGCTACCGACGGCGAACGCACCGATCATGCCCACCGACGCGAGCGTCGCCGCCGCGATGACGCCGGAGACGGCGAGCTGCCACGACGCGACCACAGGCGTCGCGCCCCACTTGCGCGTCTGCTTGTAGGTGAACGCGGTGGAGAAGACCGGCCCTGCCGGCAGGGTGACCGCCATGGCGGTGCTGCCGTAGATCACCGACGCCGAGCGCCAGTGCCCGACGCGTACTCCGCCTGCCCGGAGCAACCGTTGCTGCACCCCGGCGAAACCGCTGAGGGAAATCATCTGGGCCAGCACGCACGCGGCGAACCAGCCCCAGTGCATCTCGGTGACAGCGCGCCACGAGTCGCTCATCGTCGGCCACAGGTAGATCGCCTCGACGGTCAGCAGGGCGACGAGCGCGACTGCCGACACCCACTTGAGCCACCGGAACGAGCCCCGGCGCGGCGTGGCGTCGGGGCATGGAGGATCGTCGTGCGGCTGCGCCACGCTGTTCACCGTAACCGACCGCAGGGTCGCGGAGAGGGTGCCAGGGGCGTTCCGCCTCGTCGGCAGCTCCCGCGGAACGGGCCGTCACTCGTCCGTCGAACCCTCCGATTCGTCCGTCCGGTTCGCTCCTCCGGGAACACCGGGATAGCGAACCGGCCACGCGAGATGGGTCATCCGCCGCCTGCCGCGCAGCTGCACCTCGTCGCCGAGTTCCCAATGGCTGCGTTCCTCGTCGTCCGCGAAATACAGCGCGCTCGACGACGCGAGAACCCTGCTCGGACGCAGTTTCGCCAACTCGGTCAGACGCGAGGCCTCGTTGACGGGATCGCCGATCACCGTGTACTCGAAGCGCTCGGACGCGCCGATGTTACCGGCCACGGCGAGTCCTGCGGACACACCGATTCCCACGTCGAGCCCGGTGATCTCGTCGAGCGCGAAACGAAGTTCGCGTGCGGCCGCGAGAGCCGCCGTGGGGGCGTCCGGCCGGTCCAGGGGAGCGCCGAAGATCACCAGAGCGGCGTCGCCCATGAACTTGTTGACGAAGCCGTGGTGCCTGTCCACCACCTCCACGACGACACGGAAGAATTCGTTGAGCAGCTCGACGACCTCGTTCGGTGGTCGCTCGGCAGCCGTCGCCGTCGACCCCACCATGTCGACGAACAGCACCGCGACGTATCGGGTCTCGCCGCCGAGTTCGGTGCCGTACTGCAGGGCGCGGCGCGCGACGTCCTCACCGACGTGCTGACCGAACAACTCGCGCAGGCGCCGGCGCTCGTCGGACTCGGCCATCATCCGGTTGAAGCCGACCTGCAGGCGGCCGATCTCGCTGCCGTCGAACACTTCGACCCGCACCCCCGAAGCACCGCGCTGCACGCGTTCGATCGCCCAGCGCAACTGCTTGATGGGGTCGGAGATCTGCGCCGACGTGAGCAGCGACAGCACGAGGGCGAGGCCGATCGACGTCACGGCGAGCGCGAGGACGGACAGAGCCAGAGCGTCGGCGTCGAAGTCGGTGTTCGCGCTCAGCTGGGTCACGCACAGCAGCACGATCCCGGCGACCGGCATGAGCGTGCCCAGCCCCCAGGTCATGGCCAGGCGCGTGCCCACGCCCGGAGCCATCGTCCGGTCGAAGTTGCCCTCGCTCAGCGCCCGCGCGGCGACCGGCCGCAGGATGCGTTCGCCGAGCATGTAGGTGAAACCGAAGGTGCTGGTCGCGGCCATCGCGACGGTGACCGAGACCGCCACTGCGAGCGACGGCATCTCCTCGGCGGTGAGGAAGACGAACAGCACGCCGCCGAGCAGCCACAGTCCGAGGTGGACGATCGCCTGTCGCAGCGGGGCGTGCAGGGCCGCCATCTGTTCCGCCCGAGTGGGCGGGCCGCCGCGGAGCTGCCACCGCACGACAGAGCGCAGCGTGATCGCTGCGGCGCCGAGGCTCACGATGCCGGCGAAGACCAGGTACACCGCGAAGACCGCGAAGTTGCGGACGCGATCGGCGACGATCGCCTCGGTCTCGCCGATAGGGATCCCGTAGCGGACGAAGGCGAACACGAGCAGCGCGCCGAACAGATTCGAGGCGCCCATCGAGGCCATGTAGAGCGGCCAACGACTCCGCAGAGTGGCGGCGACAGCTCGGTACGACCTCAGCACGACTTCAAATCAAACCACTGTGCGGACGGTCACAGCGTGGGGCGGTCACCGTAGGGGGTGCGGAGTGGTTGGATTCACTCGCCACCTACCGAGACGAAAGGTGCGAAACGTACAGATGAGATCGTCTCCCACCGGTCCCGATGCGGATGCACCCTTGTGGCGGGCCGCCCAGGTGTTCCGGCTCGTCACCGTCGTGTACGCCGTGGGATCGCAGTTCTCGACCGTCGTGAACTACACCCGTCCGGGTCTGTCGTGGTTCTTCGTCGGGGTACTCGTGGCGTGGTCGATCGTCTCGGCGATGCTGCTCTCCCACCGGGTACGTCTGCGCCGGACGGTCACCGCGGTGGACCAGATCCTCGCCGTGGCCCTGATGGCGGCCACCAGGCTGGTCGCCGACCACGACTGGTACAGCAACCACCAGACCATGCCGACCACGTTGTGGGTCGCCAACGCCGTGCTGTCGGCGGCGATTCTCGGCGGTCCTCTCACCGGCATCGGATCGGCGCTGCTGATGTCCGTCGTCAGCGCGGTCGTGCGCGACCAGATCACTCTGGATCTGTGGCGGGACGCGACGGCGCCCGTGCTCGTCGCGTGCGGCGTGGCGATGGGATTCGCGACCACCGCCGCGCGCAGCGCGCACCGGCAGCTCGAACAGGCCGTGCGGGTCGCAGCCGCCACCGAGGAACGGGACCGGCTCGCCCGTCAGGTGCACGACGGAGTGCTGCAGGTGCTCGCCCTCGTGCAACGGCGCGGACTCGAGCTGGGCGGGGGCGCGACGGAACTCGCGGAGCTGGCACGGGAGCAGGAGGCCGCGCTGCGGCAGCTGATCTCCGAACAGGACACGCATGTCGACCGCGGTGGCGAGGACGCCGACCTCACAGCCCTCGTGCGGGCCCGCGCCGGTACCGCCGCGACCGTGTCCGCGCCGGCCGATCCGATCATGATCCCCCGCGACCGGGCCGAGGAACTCGCGGCGCTCACGACCGCGGCCCTGTCCAACACGCACTTGCACGCCGGTGCCGGAGCCGCCACGTACATCCTTCTCGAAGATCTCGGCGACGAGCTCGTCCTCAGCATCCGGGACGACGGTGTCGGGATCGGGCCGGGCCGACTCGACGAAGCTCGCGACCAGGGACGCATGGGGGTGTCCAAGTCGATCGTCGGGCGCGCGGAATGGCTGGGCGGCGTCGCGCTGCTCGACAGCGCCGCAGGCGAAGGAACCGAATGGGAGATCCGGGTGCCGAAGGGGGAAACGAATGGCGGAGATCAACACGGAAGCACACGAGAACACCGCACACGAACGTCGTGCCGTCAGCGTGATGGTGGTCGACGACCATCCCATCTGGCGCAACGCCGTCGGACGTGACCTCGAGGAGGCCGGGTTCGTCGTGGTCGCCGAGGCCGACGGTGTCGCGAGCGCCGCGCGACGCGCCGCGGTCGTCCGCCCCGACGTCGTGCTCATGGACATGGCGATGCCCGACGGCACCGGTACCGAGGCGACCCGCGCGGTCCTCGAGGTCTCCCCGGACAGTCGGGTGCTCGTCCTGTCGGCGTCCTCCGAACGGGACGACGTCCTCGGTGCGGTCAAAGCCGGGGCGTCCGGCTATCTCGTGAAGAGCGCCTCGGTGCACGAACTCGTCGACGCGGTCCTCGCCACCGCGCGGGGCCGGGCCGTCTTCACCCCCGGGCTGGCCGGGTTGGTGCTCGGTGAGTACCGCCGCATGTCGAACGACGTCGGCGACAGACTCCCGCCGCCCACCCTGACCGGGCGCGAAACGGAGGTGTTGCGGCTGGTCGCGAAGGGTATGTCGGCGAAACAGATCGCCGCGCGGTTGACACTCAGCCACCGCACGGTGGAGAACCATGTCCAGGCGACGCTACGCAAACTGCAACTCGCCAATCGGGTCGAACTCACCCGGTACGTCATCGAGCAGGGTCTCGAGTGACTGCTGAGGCATACCGAGTGTCCCGTTAAGCTCGTGGGCATGGAACCGAGGGATCTGCGGGTGTCGGACGCCGAGCGCGAGCACGTCGGCGAACTTCTCCAGCGGGCGGTCGGGCAGGGAATGCTCTCGCTCGGCGAGTTCACCGAACGGATGGACACCGTCCTCGCCGCCAAGACCCGAGGCGATCTGAACCAGGTGCTCGTCGACCTGCCGGGCATCCAGATCCGTCCCGAGTTCCAGGAACAGAATCTTCCGGGGATATCGCAGGCGTCCTACCCCGCGCCGACCGCAGCGGCGTTCCCCGCGCCCGGCCAGGCTGCTCCTCTGGTGATCAAGGGGCGTGTCTCCAGCGTCGAACGGAAGGGCCGCTGGCACGTGCCGCCCGCCATCGCCCTGGACACCGTCGCGTCCTCGGTGACCCTCGATCTCACCGAGGCGGTGATGCAGACGCAGGTGGTGCGGATCGATGTGAGCGACTATCTCAGCTCGATCAGCATCGTGCTGCCCGCCGAGGCCACGGCAGACGTCAACGGCGTCGAGAATGTCGCGTCGAGTGTGTCGTCCAAGGTGCGTGGCGGGGCGCCGTACGGACCGCTGCACGTCGTGGTGACCGGCAAGGTTCGCGGTGGAAGCCTCAACGTGACGCATCCGCTGTCCACGAGACTGCGCAAGTTCTTCAACGGCAACTGAAGTCCGACAACACTCGAGGCGACCCGCGAGCGGGTCGCCTCGAGTCGTTTCGGATCGTCAGTCGCGACGCTGCCGGGCGATCAGTTCGCTGACGCTGATCGAGCGGCCACCGTCGGGACCGTGGCGTCCGCGGCTGCGTGAATCCGCGTCGTTCTGTTCCTGCTGCGAGTCGTCCGCTCGTTGTTCCGGTCGCTCGGCACCCCCGGAGCGGGGCGGTTGCTCAGGACCCCGGGACCGCGAGGGCAGAGGCGGACGAGGGGTGCTCTGCGTGGGCGGCTGCATGCCCTGGGTGGGCGGCTGCGTTCCCGGCACGGGCGGCCGGGCCGGTCCCTGTGCCGGCAATCGCGGTCCTTCAGGCCTCGGCGGACGCTGTGCCTCCGGGACGGAAGGTCGCTGGGGTTCCGGCGCCGGGGAACGCTGCGCTTCGCGTGCCGGCGGACGCGGTCCGTCCTGTGCGGGCCGCCGCCGCGGCGCGGGAGGCTCCCCGCCGGGCGAGGTGCGGCGCAACTGCGACAACCAGTTCTCGATCGCCTGCGGGTCCCGTCCCCGGCCGGTGCCGGACTCGCTCGGACGCGAGGCCGGGGCACCGGGCAGAGGCTCCGAATCGCCCGGGACAACGGGTGGCCGGACGAAGGACTGCGGCAGCGGCGGCGGAACCTCCCCGCGCTGACGGCGGGGGAGCGGCGGCACGGCCGACGTCGGCGACGGTTCGGATGCCCGGCTTCCGGGTGTCTCGGACGCACCGCGCTGTGTGGGATCGAGCGCACCGCGCTGCGTGGGATCGAGCGCACCGCGCTGCGTGGGATCGAGCGCACCGCGCTGTGGCAGCGACATGCCGTTCCGCTCGTCCACCTGCGTCCGATCCTCCGCGCGACGTCGCGGTTCCGGTACCGGCTGCGACGGACGTCCCGGACCTGCAGCGGGCGGCGCCGGACGGCTCGCCGGCGTGGGACGGCCGGTCGCGGGTGGCACCCGCTCGCCGTTCCGAGGTGCGGGGGGACGACCCGCAGCGGGCGCTGCGGGACGGACAGGGGGACGACCGGGCGTCTGGCGGCGCACCGGCGGCGGCGTGAGATCTCGGAGTTTGCGCTGTTCGGAAGCCGGACGCGGCGGAGCGATCTTCGGCAGCGGCTGCGTGAGGTCGGAGCCACCCTCGAAGGCGCCCGGGAAGCGATGCGCACCTGTGGCCGCGACCGTCGCCGGACCGAACATGCCGACGGTGATCAGCTCGGGAACGTCCTGGGGCATCAGTTCGTCGGCGAGGATGGGTTCGCCCAGGCCGATCTTCTCCTGGATGCGTTTCATCCATGCCGGAGCCCACCAGCAGTCGTCCCCGAGCAGCTTCATCACGGCGGGCACGAGGAACATGCGGATGACGGTGGCGTCGATGATCAGCGCGGCGATCATGCCGAACGCGATGTACTTCATCATCACCAGTTCGGAGAACCCGAAGGCGCCGGTGACGACGATGAGGATCAGGGCTGCCGCCGTGATGATGCGGCCGGTGTGGGCGGTACCGATGCGGATGGACTCGGTGGTGCTCGCCCCCATCGATCTCGCCTCCACCATTCTGGAGAGCAGGAACACCTCGTAGTCGGTCGACAGGCCGTACACGATCGCGATGATCAGCACGAGCACCGGCGACATGATCGGTCCCGGCGTGAAGTTGAGCAGCCCGGCGCCGTGGCCGTCGATGAAGATCCAGGTGAGGATGCCGAGGGTCGAACCGAGACCCAGGGCGCTCATCAACACCGCCTTGACCGGCAGCACGAGCGAGCCGAACGCCAGGAACATCAGCAGTGTCGTCAGCAGGACGACCACCACGACCATCAACGGCAGGGTGTCGAGGAGGGCTGCGATCGAGTCCTGTTCGATCGCCGGTGTGCCACCGACGAGCACTTCGACACCCTCGGGCCATTCGGCCGCGTGCAGATACTCGATGGTGTCGGCGGACTCGTTGCGGTCGGTCAGGCCGGCCTTGAGTACGCGGACGCCGTCCTTCGCCGGGCCGGTGATCGTGAATTTCTCGACGAGGCCGGGAGCCTCGCTGGCCGTGGTGATGATCTTGTTGAGGTCGCCGCCCTCGGCGCCGCGGACGACGAGCTTGACCGGTTCGGCGCGCTGGCCGGGGAACAGTTCGTCGAAGGTCTCCTGCGCGACACGCGTGGGGTGCTCGGGCGGCAGGTAGGTCTCGTTGATGCCGCCGAACTTGATGCCGGTCAGCGGCATGATCAGCAGCAGCAGGCCGATGACCGTCGGGATGGTCACCTTCATCGGGTTGACCATCACCCAGCGGCACAGGCGGCCGAGGAAGCTGTTCTCGACCTGCTCGTTCGACTGGATCTGCCCGAAGCGCTTCATGCCGAACTTGTCGATGCGCTTGCCGAGGATGCTCAGGATGGCGGGCAGGATCGTGATGGACAGCAGGGCGGCCAGCGACACCGCCGAGATCGCGCCGTAGGCGACCGACTTGAGGAAGCCCTGGGGGAACAGCACGAGACCACCGAGGCTCGTGACGACCATGGTCGCCGAGAACACCACCGTGCGACCTGCGGTCACGACGGTGCGCCGCACCGCTGCGCGTGTGTCGTAGCCCTCGGCGAGTTCTTCGCGGAATCTCGACACCATGAACAGGCCGTAGTCGATCGCCAGGCCCAGGCCGATGAGCGAGACGACCGGCGCGACGAACGAGTTGACCTCGGTGAAGTTGGTGATCAACCGGACGATGCCGTTCGCCGCGACGATCGTCAGGCCGCCGGTGATCAACGGCAGCGCGGCTGCGACGACACCGCCGAAGACGAAGAACAGCAGGATGCCGACCGCGGGGATCGCGAGGATCTCCATGCGCTTGATGTCGTTGGCCATCGTGTCGTTGAGCGCGCCGGAGATCGGTTGCAGGCCGGCGAGCTGCACGTCGATACCGTCGACGGCGAACTCGTCCTTGACCTCGCGGAAGTTGCCGGTCAGTTCCGTGTCGTCCTCGCCGGCGATCGCGACCGACGCGATCGCGTGCTGACGCGACGGATCGGCCAGCGACGGCAGCGACGGCGCGTCGTCGGTCGGCCAGTACGCACCGTTGATCTTGAGAATTTCGTCGGGGTGCTCGGCGACCAGTGAGTTCAGGCTGTCCGTGACCTTCGCCGCGAACTCGGGATCGTCGACCGTCCTGCCCTCGGGCGCCGTGTAGAGCACCAGGACGTCGCCCGCGGTGTCGCGGCCGAAGGTGCCGTCGGCGAGCTTGGCAGCGGCGACGGACTCCGAGCCGGGATCGTCCCAGCCGCTCTGGCTGAGATGATCGTTCAGGCTCAGCCCGTACCCGGCGAGCGCGAGCAACCCCGCGACCATCACCGCGATGACGGTGAAGCGCGCGCGGTAGACGAGCTCTCCCCAACGGTCGAACACGTGAGTCTCCTATTCGGCGACGCTCTTGCGCCCCACCAGGAGAGCAGAAAGCGGTCGGAACGGCTGCAGCCAGGCACCCTCGTCGGGCAGCGATTCCAGGCTGACGCGGGGCAGCGGTTCGCGGAACACACCGGGAATGTCCTCGAGATCGAGGAACTCGATGATCTCGGAGGTCACCGCCCAGCTGGCGTGCTCGCGGAAACCGAGCACCGTGGTGGCGATGCCCTGCTGCGCGAGCAGCTCGAGGGGTTCACGGAAGGCCTGCCCGTCGGCGGAGGCCACCATCACACCGGCGAGACCCTCCCGGTGCCTCAGCTCGATGTGGTGCAGCATGTCGGAGTCGACATCGCTGTCCTCGTCGATCTTCGGCTTGGCGAACACCGCGAAGCCCACATTACGCAGGGCCTCGACCCAGGGGCGGACGACGTCCGCGCTGCCCGGTGCGATGTTGGTGAACACCGTGGCCTCGGGCTCGAGGGTGGCGGAGTGCTGACGCGACAGTTCGGCGGTGCGCCCGAGGAGCCACCGGCCGAGAGCGTCGAAGCGCGGGCGGTAGGCGGCGGTGGGCCGTCCCCCGAGGATCGCGCCGAGGCCCATGTCGAGGTTGGGTGCGTCCCAGACGAGCAGGACCTTACGGACCGGCTCGACGCCGTCGATCGCGGAGGAATCGGTCACGCCGGGAAGCTCTTCATGGACACTCATGCTCCGATCTTCCCCCAGACGAACTCGTTGATCGCGCTCCCCACCTGGTGCGCCTTGTCCTCGAACTTCGTGACGGGTCGCTCGAGGCCGATCGGGGCGGTACCGGAGAACCGGGCGAGTCGAGGTTCGGCGTCGCCCACCTCGGCGATCGCTTCGGCGTAGTCGGCGTGGTCGGTGGCCACGTGCAGCACTCCGCCGGGCTTCAGCCGGTCGGCGATCAGCGCGAACGTCGGGGCCTGCAGGAGCCGGCGCTTGTGGTGGCGGGCCT
This sequence comes from Rhodococcus sp. Q1, assembly GCF_004153645.1. Taxonomy (NCBI): domain Bacteria; kingdom Bacillati; phylum Actinomycetota; class Actinomycetes; order Mycobacteriales; family Nocardiaceae; genus Rhodococcus; species Rhodococcus sp. Q1. Next base: position 835,262 of record NZ_SDMJ01000001.1, read on the forward strand.
TGGGCCACGGATCCGGGAAGAAGACCCGCACCCCGGTGAGCGACTCGGTGGTGAGCATCTTCTCGAGCACCTCGACGGCGTCGCCCCGCAGGATCCGCAGATTCTCGATCGGCGCGTCGCTGTCGTAGCTGCGCTCGATGCCCTGCAGCGTCTGGGCGATGCCGGGCTTGTAGACCTCCACGGCGATGAGGTTCACCTCGGGCTCGGCCCCTGCCATGGCGAGGGCAGCGGTTCCCGTTCCGGATCCGATCTCGAGGACGAGCGGTGCGGAACGGCCGAACCACGCTTCGACGTCGAGCGGATCGTCGCCGACCTCCTTGCCGAGTTCGGGCCAACGACGGTCCCAGCACTGCTGTTGAGGGTCGGTCAGCGATCCACGGCGGGACCGGAAACTCGTCACCCTGGGGTACAGGCGGTTCCCGCGGGTCGGGCGCTCGTCGAGCGTCTCGGTGGTGTGCTGATCGGCTTCGTTCACCCGTCCATTGTCGCGTATCTCGGGAGTGTGTGGCGGGAGTGACCTGAGGGACCACAGTGTTTTCTCAGGGAAGCATTCGTTCCGCTGCCCACCGGCGGTCTCTCTGCCACAATCTCCGGCGACGATCGGGGGATCATGACGGGGGAGTTGTGGCATCACCTCGCCGCGCAGGTCGAGCAACTCGACGCGCAGGCCGGGCGGGTCCTGCGCAGCGCGCTGGCCCGGCACGCGGCCGCGCTGCGGGTGCAGGTGGCGGGCCGCGCAGGGACCGGCCGCGCGGTGGTCGAGGCGCGGGTCCGGGAGTCGCTGCCGCACGATGCGGCCGCGGGCACGATCGTCGTCGGAGTGGCAGTGGACACACCGGGCGGTCCCGATCCGGTGCTCGACGCCGACCTCGTCGTCCACGTGGTGCCGCGTCGCCTCGACCCGGCCGTCGCGCACCCTGCCGACCGTGCCGCACTCGCGACCGTCGATCCTCGTCGCGTCGTCCTCGTGGTCTCGGGTGGGGCGGATGCCGCGGAGTGCGCCGTCGTCGCCCGTGCGACCGGCGTGGCCCCGGGGCAGGTGGTCGCGGTTCGCGAGGAGGAGCTGTTCGCAGAACTGATCGCCGCGCGTGCGGCCGTCGCCCGCGGGCTCCGCGACGAGGAGCTGGCCCGGGTCGCTGCGGGAATCCCCGCGGCTCCGCAGGTGCGGGAACTCGTCGAACACGCCCTGGATCTGGTGTCGGCGGGATCGCGGTGAATGCAGCCGACGACGTCCTGCGCCGATGGAACCCGCGCGGATGGATGCAACTGCACGAACCACCCGCGACCGGCGTACGGGTCGTCGGAGTGCCCGGTTCCGGCGCCGGCACGCTGGCATCGGAACTGCGGCACCTCGGCGGTGTGGACATCGTGGACGCCGGCAGGGCTGCTGCCCAGGGGCCCTCGGATCGGGCCGCGGTCACCCTCGTGGTGTTCGACCCCTCGGCCGTGATCGGACGGACCGAACTCGTACTCGTGCGCGCGGCAGCCGCCGAGTCGATCGAGGTGGTCTGTGCCCTGACGGGCATCGACCGTTACCCCGACCGCCGGGCGGTGCGCGACGCCGACGTCGAAATCCTGCACCGGCACGCACCCTGGCTGCCGCGCGTCGTGGTGCTGCCCGTCTCCGCCGAGGCCGCGCGGCGGGCCCGCGAGCACGATGCGAGCGAGGCCCTTCGGCAGACCGCGCTCGCCGGCTCGGGGATCGTCGAACTGCGGGACGTCCTGGCCGCCGCCGTCCGGTCGTCGCACGACCCGCGACGGGTGCGCACAGCGGTCGTCGCCGCCACACGCCCGATGATCGGGGAGGAGATGGAGCGTCTGAGGACGGAGGACGACGGAGCGGACCTCCGCGCCGAACGCTCCCGCCTCACCACCGCTGCACCACCCGCTACCTCCGGTCCCGACCTGCGCCGACTGCAGGTGATGCTGCTGCACGAGGTCGCGGTGCGGGTGCGGGCGGCATCCACCGATGCGGTCGAGGTGCTCGAGACCGCAGACGGGGACGCGGTGGTCGCGACGATCGACGCCCACCTCGACGATCTGTGCGCGTGGCTCACCGACGAGACGACCCGGATCGCACCGGGCACACCCGGCCCGGAAGCCACCCGCACGTCCCGCCCGCCCGGGACCGCGCGGTCGCTGGAGGACACGCTGACGGTGGTGTTCGGCGCGTCGGCGGGGGCGGGCCTCGGCAGGCTGCTCGTCACTCCGTTCGGGAATCTGCCGGGCTGGATGTCGCTGGTGGTCGCGATCGCGTGCGCGGTCCCGGCGGCGGGCTGGTTGATGCGGGTCCGCAGGCGTATCGCGTACCGGGAACGGATGCGCCGCTGGATCGCCGACGAGCTGGCCACCGTGCGCGCGGAGCTCGACAGCCGGATCCGGACCCGCATCCACGAGACGGAACTGCAGTCCACCGCGCTCGCGATCGCCGCGCGCGACCGGCACGCGACCCGCGTGCGCGAGCGCATCGCGGCGATCGACGAGGAGATCACTCGTCGCCGCGGGGAACGGCGCGCCCGCATCGCGGCGTGCGAACGCGACCTCGCGGCGCTCGGACACGACCCGGAACCGCGGGATGCCGGCGTGCGTCGAACCGGATAGAAGCGATCCGGCGACCGCCGGGTCGGAAAGGAAACGATGGCCGAACTCGCCGGCGGATCGGGCGGACCGCCCCATCCGTTCACCGATCCGTTCGATCCTTCCGTGTTCGACCCCTCCGAGGTGGCTACCTGGGCCGATGCCCTCGATCCGGCCACCGACCTCGACGGCGACGGTGTTGCCGAGACGGTGGTCGCCGACAGTGAGCGCTGGGGAGACGGCGGCGACCGGGGCGACGGTCTCGTGGTCGCCACCGACACCGATCTGGACGGCAGCAGCGACCGTCTGTCGGTGATCGCGGACGACGGACGCTACGGAGTGTGGGAATACTGTCGCGAGCTGGACGGATCGGGTCGCTGGAGTCGTCTCGACACAGGTAGCCTGGAATACGACGTACACCACGGAGAAGGGTCGAAGTGATTCATCTCCGGCTGCGTAGCAGGGGGAGGGGACGGTATTGTGTGCACGCTCTGAATCGTTTCTGTGAGATTTCCGACCGGCCCCGAGTGACGCCGGTCGGTCTTCCGACGTTAACCTCTATGAAAAGGACATCCGGCGCCTACTTCGCCGTTCGGCCACGGACGAAGTAGGTGGTACCCCTGCCGAGAGGGGAAAGCCCGGATCTGCCATCGTCTGCACCGACAAAGTGCAGGTCGGCGGCGGGATCCGGTTCCGGGCACACCCCAGGAGAGTTTTGATGACCTCAGCGACCATTCCCGGTTTGAACGGTACCGACGACAAGCTTCCGACCCAGCATGCCGAGTTGCTTGCCTGGGTCCAGGAGATTGCCGAGCTCACCCAGCCCGATCGCGTCGTATGGGCCGACGGCTCCGATGAGGAATGGGACCGTCTGACTTCTCTGCTGGTGGAGGCCGGCACCTTCACGCGTCTGAACGACGAGAAGAAGCCGAACTCCTTCCTCGCGAACTCGGATCCGTCCGATGTCGCCCGTGTCGAGTCGCGCACGTTCATCTGCTCGGAGAACGAGATCGACGCCGGCCCCACCAACAACTGGATGGCGCCCGACGAGATGCGCGCCACGATGACCGAGCTGTACCGCGGCTGCATGCGCGGACGCACCCTGTACGTCGTTCCGTTCTGCATGGGCCCGCTCGGTGCCGACGACCCGAAGCTCGGCGTCGAGCTCACCGACTCGGAGTACGTCGTCGTCTCGATGCGCATCATGACCCGCATGGGCACCGCGGCTCTCGAGAAGCTCGGCACCGACCGTCCGTTCGTCAAGGCGCTGCACTCGGTGGGTGCGCCGCTCGAGGCCGGTCAGCAGGATGTCCCGTGGCCGTGCAACGACACCAAGTACATCACCCACTTCCCCGAGACCCGTGAGATCTGGAGCTTCGGCTCCGGTTACGGCGGCAACGCCCTGCTCGGCAAGAAGTGCTACTCGCTGCGTATCGCGTCGGCGATGGCCCACGACGAGGGCTGGCTCGCCGAGCACATGCTGATCCTCAAGCTCATCTCCCCCGAGGACAAGGCGTACTACGTCGCCGCGGCGTTCCCGTCGGCGTGCGGCAAGACCAACCTCGCGATGATCCAGCCGACCATCCCCGGCTGGCGCGCCGAGACCCTCGGCGACGACATCGCGTGGATGCGCTTCGGTAAGGACGGCCGTCTCTACGCCGTCAACCCGGAGTTCGGCTTCTTCGGCGTCGCTCCGGGCACCAGCGCGGATTCGAACCCGAACGCGATGGCCACCATCGAGGCCGGCAACACCATCTACACCAACGTCGCGAAGACCGACGACGGCGACATCTGGTGGGAGGGCATCGGCGGCGAGACCCCGGCGCACCTCACCGACTGGCTGGGCAACGACTGGACCCCCGAGTCCGGCACCAACGCCGCGCACCCGAACTCGCGTTACTGCACCCCGATGTCGCAGTGCCCGATCCTCGCTCCCGAGTGGGACGACCCGCAGGGTGTGCCGATCTCGGCGATCCTGTTCGGCGGACGCCGCAAGACGACGGTGCCCCTCGTGAGCCAGTCCTTCGACTGGCAGCACGGCACCTTCCTCGGCGCGACCCTGTCGTCCGAGCAGACCGCCGCGGCCGAGGGCAAGGTCGGTAGCGTCCGTCGCGACCCGATGGCGATGCTGCCGTTCCTCGGCTACAACGCCGGCGACTACCTGAACCACTGGATCACGCTCGGCAAGAACGCCGACGAGGACAAGCTGCCGAAGATCTTCTACGTCAACTGGTTCCGTCGTGGCGACGACGGCCGCTTCCTGTGGCCCGGCTTCGGCGAGAACTCGCGCGTGCTCAAGTGGATCGTCGACCGTATCGAGAACAAGGCCGGCGCGCAGTCCACGCCGATCGGCTACGTTCCCACCGCCGCCGACCTCACGCTCGACGGTCTCGATGTCGAGCCCGCCGACGTCGACGAGGCCCTGAAGGTCGATGTCGACGAGTGGAAGGCCGAGATCGACGGCATCGCCGAGTGGTTCGACTTCCTCGGCGAGAAGGTGCCCGCGGGCATCCGCGACGAGTTCGAGGCACTGAAGCAGCGCCTGGGCTGATTCGATCCTGTTACGGCAGATGCCCGCTTCCGGTACCTCCGGAAGCGGGCATCGTCGTCCTTCACGCGTTCTGCTGCGCCGCCCACTCGTCGAGTCGTCGCTGCGCCTCTTCGGCCGGAACGTTCTCGACCCGCGTCATCACGGCCCAGCGGTGACCGAAGGGATCGAGGATCGAGGCGAACCGGTCGCCGGTCACGAAGGTCGACGGCTCCTCGAACACCCGGGAACCGAGGGTGACGGCTCGCGCGAACACGGCGTCGACGTCCGTGCAGTACAGCACGTACGAATGGTCGACGTCGTTCGTTCCGGCGGGCGTGTGCAGACCCATCTCGGGATGCGGATCGCTCAATTGCATTCGGCCGTTGCCGAAGTCGAGTTCGGCATGCACGACCTTCCCGTCGGGGCCGTCCATCCGGTCGACGACGGTCGCTCCGAACGCCTCGCAGTAGAAGTCGATCGCGCGTCCTCCGTCGTGGACGACGAGGAAGGGGGTGAGGGAGGTGTATCCCTCGGGGACCGGATTCACCGAATTCGTCATGGTGCCAGTGTCGGACGGCGACCGTGCGCTCGTATTGTAGAAATCCGACCGGTGAGGATCCGGCTCACGGACGGAAGACCGCGCGCAGGCAGTCGTCCTCCTTGTTCTCGAACATCTCGTATCCGCGTACCGCCTCGGTGAGCGGAAGGTCGTGCGTCATGAGCCAACTCGGGTCCAACCTGTTCTCGAGGACGTGCTCGAACAGGGTGGGCACGTACCGCTGGCCGTGTTGCTGTGCCGTCCGCAACGTGAGGCTCTTGTTCGTCAGGACGGCCATCGGGAACTTGTCGGTGACACCGTAGATGCCGAGCACCGACACCACACCGCCCTTGCCGCAGGACAGGATCGCCTCCCGCAGGGAGGTCGCGCGGTCGCTCTCCATCCGCAGTGCCTGCTTGACCTTGTCGTAGGCCTGCATGACGCCGGTGCCGTGGCCTTCCATGCCCACCGCGTCGATACACGCATCCGGTCCGCGCCCACCGGTGCTCTCGCGCAGCGTCTCGTAGACGCTGTCGACCTCGGTGTAATCCACCGTCTCGGCGCCGACCTTCTTCGTGGCGCGGTCGAGGCGATCGCGGAAACGGTCGATCACGATCACCCTGTCGGCACCCATGATCCTCGCGCTCGCCGCGGCCATGAGACCGACAGCGCCGGCGCCCCAGACCGCCACGGTGTCACCCGGGGAGATGTCGCAGAAATCGGCACCCATATATCCCGTCGGCACCGCGTCCGACAGGAACAGGGCCTGTTCGTCACCGACACCCTCGGGGATCCGGAAGCAGTTGACGTCGCCGAAGGGCACGCGGATGTATTCGGCGTGCGAACCCTGATACCCGCCGAAAGGATGGGTGTACCCGTAGATGCCGCCGGTGGGATAGCCGAGCAGAGGCTGCTGCATGGCGGCGTTCGGATTGGTGGTGTCACACGCGGCGTGCAGTCCGTCGGCACAGTACGGGCACGTCCCGCATCCGATGAACGACGGCACGACCACCCGGTCGCCGACGTGCACCGAGGTCACCTCCGGGCCGGTTTCGACGATCTCGCCCATGAACTCGTGGCCGATCACGTCGCCCTCGCGCATCCCCGGTAGGTAACCGCCGAGAAAGTGCAGATCGGAACCGCAGGTCGTGGTGAGGCGGACCTTCACGATCACGTCGTGCGGATTGACCAGTCCGGGATCGTCTACCGTCTCGACCGACAACTCGTTCACACCCATCCAGCACAGGGCTCGCATCAGGCGTCTCCTTCCGATTCGCGGGCACTCGGACTGCCCTGCAGGGTGGGGATCTCGCCGGTCTGCATGAGGGCGCGCGCACGGTAGAGGGCGGTGAAGGTCCACGCGCCGGTGACCGGGTCGGGAGCGGGAACCTGGGCGCGCAGCGTCATCGCGGTACTGCCGCGCGGTGCGTCGGACACCGCGAGGACCACTCGGGGGCCCGGCGTGTCCGCGTCGTCCTCTCCGACGAATGCGAGCCCCTCCGAGGTGACATCGACCCGGGTGTCCCAGATCGTGGACCTGCCGGCGACGTCCCAGGTCCAGCGCATGCGGTTCGCCTCGACCGTCTCGACCCGCACGTGGTCGCCGAACACTCTGCTCAGGTTCTCGGGATCCCGCCAGAACTGCATGACCTGCGCCCGCGGAGCCGTCACGGTCACCGTCTGCGGTTTCCGCGCGTCGACGGGCCGGTCCCCGGCGCGCCGGACGAGTCCACCGACCGTGTGGCCGGCATGGTTCACCGCCCTGCCCGCGTTGTCGACGACTCTGCTCGCGTTCTCCGCGACCTTGCTCGCGTTCTGCACGACTCTGCCGAAATCGACCACCGTCGTCTCCTCACCGGTACGGACGGACAGGGACCGCCGGTCGCCGGATCGGAGGACGAACGCCACAGTGGGCGTCGGGAAGATCGAGGCGGCCGCTGACGTTGAGTACCCGTGTACGCCGGACCGACACACCGTCGCCGCACTGTGCCCGCGCATGCGCGTGACCGGGGCGGGTGCACGGCTCCCCGGCTGCACAGCACGTATCAGCGAATGATGCAATGGTGTGACGGAAACGACCCGGTCGTCGCTACGACCGCTAGGAGGGATCGGCCCATATGAGCGGTATCTACAACAATGTCACCGAGCTGGTCGGGCGCACCCCGATCGTCAAGCTCAACCGTCTGACCGAGGGGTCCGGCGCGACGGTCGCCGTGAAGCTCGAGTTCTACAACCCGGCGAACAGCGTCAAGGACCGTATCGGCGTCGCGATCATCGACGCGGCCGAGAAGTCCGGTGAGCTGAAGCCCGGCGGCACGATCGTCGAGGGCACCTCCGGCAACACCGGCATCGCGCTCGCGATGGTCGGCGCTGCACGCGGCTACAAGGTCATCCTCACGATGCCCGAGACGATGTCCACCGAGCGTCGCGTCATGCTTCGCGCCTACGGCGCCGAGATCGTCCTCACCCCCGGCTCCGAGGGCATGAAGGGTGCCGTCGCGAAGGCCGAGGAGATCGTCGCGAACACCGAGAACGCGATCCTCGCCCGCCAGTTCGGCAACCCCGCGAACCCGGAGATCCACTACAACACCACCGGTGAGGAGATCTGGAAGGACACCGCCGGTGAGGTCGACATCTTCGTGGCCGGCATCGGTACGGGCGGCACCATCACGGGCGCGGGCCGCAGGCTCAAGGAGTACAAGCCGGACGTGAAGGTCGTCGGTGTCGAGCCGGTCGACTCGCCGATCCTCAACGGTGGCGAGCCCGGACCGCACAAGATCCAGGGCATCGGCGCGAACTTCGTGCCCGACGTGCTCGACCGCGAGGTCTACGACGAGATCGTCGACGTCTCGTTCGAGGATTCGATTCGTATCGCGCGCGATCTGGGCACCCAGGAAGGCATTCTCGGCGGCATCTCGTCGGGTGCGATCGTCTGGGCGGCCCTCGAGCTGGCGAAGCGTCCCGAGAACGCCGGCAAGCTGATCGTCGCCGTCGTCTGCGACTTCGGTGAGCGGTACATCTCCACCCCGCTGTTCGAACACATCCGGGACTGATCGCCGTCGTGGGTATCCTGCACACTCTGCGGGAGGATCTGCAGTCTGCGCGCGGCCACGATCCGGCCGCGCGCAGCGACGCGGAGAACGCCGTCGTCTACTCGGGGCTGCACGCGATCTGGTCGCACCGCATCGCGCACCGGATGTGGCAGGTGCCCGCGCTGAAGGGACCTGCGCGGATCCTCGCGCAGTTCACCCGATTCCTCACCGGCATCGAGATCCATCCCGGCGCGACCATCGGGCGGCGTTTCTTCATCGACCACGGTATGGGCGTGGTCATCGGCGAGACGGCCGAGATCGGCGACGACGTGATGCTCTACCACGGCGTGACGCTCGGCGGCCGGTCGCTGGCGAAGGAGAAGCGTCATCCGACGCTGGGCAACCGGGTCACCGTCGGAGCAGGGGCGAAGGTCCTCGGCCCGGTCGTGATCGGGGACGACAGCGCGATCGGTGCCAACGCCGTGGTCACCCACGACGTGCCGGCGGATTCGATCGCCACGGGCATTCCCGCGACCGTCCGATCCCGCAAGAAGCACGAACCGCTCGTGGATCCGACGACCTACATCGATCCCGCCATGTACATCTGAGGTCGTGTCCTGCCGAGGGGGAGGGTATGTGCGTTCTCGTCGGAGAACTCGCACATACCCTCCCCCTCGACGTACGGGATCAGCCCTCGTAGCCGGGCGGGTAGAGCACGGACTTCAGCTCGCAGAACGCCTCGAGTCCTTCGGGGCCGTTCTCGCGTCCGATGCCGGAATTCTTGAATCCACCGAACGGTGAACCGGGATCGAAGGCGTACCAGTTGATTCCGTAGGTGCCGGTGCGCACGCGCGACGCGATCTCGAGGCCCTTCTCGACGTCGGTGGTGTACACGGAACCGGCGAGGCCGTAATCGGAGTCGTTGGCGATCTTCACCGCTTCGTCGACGCTGTCGTAGGGCAGCACGCACAGCACCGGGCCGAAGATCTCCTCGCGGGCGATGGTCATCGAGTTGTCGACGTCGGCGAAGATCGTCGGCTCGACGAAGTAGCCCTTGTCGAGGTGCGCCGGACGGCCACCGCCGATCACGATGCGGGCGCCCTCCTCCGTGCCCTTGGCGATGTAGCCCTCGACGCGGTCGCGCTGCTTGGCGGAGATCAGCGGACCGATCTGCGCGGCCTCGTCGCCGGGAGGTCCGACGGGGAAGAACGCGGTTGCGCCGGCGACCTTCTCGACCACCTCGTCGTAGCGGGAACGGGGAGCCAGGATGCGCGTCTGGCCGACACAGGCCTGGCCGGTGTTGATCAGCCCCGACATCACCAGCATGGCGACGGTGGAGTCGAGGTCGGCGTCCTCGAGGATGATGGCCGCGGACTTGCCGCCGAGTTCGAGCGAGCAGCGCTTGAGATTGCGCGCCGCGATCTCGCCGATGTGCTTGCCCACCGCGGTCGACCCGGTGAAGGTGATCTTGTCGATGTCCGGATGGGACACGAGGCTCTCGCCGGTGTCCGCGCCGCCCGGAACCACCGACAGCACACCTTCGGGAAGACCGGCCTCGGTGAAGATCTCGGCGAGGAGGTTCACGGCCAGCGGGGCCTCGGGGGCAGGCTTGAGCACCACGGTGCATCCGGCGAGCAGTGCGGGTGCGATCTTGTTCGCGCACAGGAACAGCGGCACGTTCCACGCGATGACGGCGGCGACGACGCCGACGGGTTCGCGGGTGACGCGGGTGCGGCCGAACGAGCCGACCCGTTCCTCGACCCAGTTGAACGAATCGGCCAGTCCGGCATAGAAATTCAGCGTCCCGAGGGCCGGCGTCATCTGCACCATCTGGACGGAGGGGCCCGGCTGGCCGAGTTCGGAACCGAGGACGGCGGCGATCTCGTCGTTGCGTTCCTCGATGAGCGCGACGGCTCTGGCGAGCACCTGCGCGCGTTCGGCCGGCGACGTGCGCGGCCACGGTCCGTCGTCGAAGGCGCGCCGGGCGGCGGCGACCGCGGCGTCGACGTCCTTCGGTCCTGCGACCGGCACGGAGCCGACCCGCTCCTCGGTGGCGGGGGAGAACACCTCGAGTCTCTCGTCGGTCGACGGTGCCACCCATTCGCCGCCGATGAACAACTTGTCGTAGTCGGTCATGTCTTCCTCATCCGTTGCTGTGTGCTCACGTCTCGGATCTCGCGGCCGTCGGGCGCGCCGCGGTGCTGTGACCCCGAACACTAGAACACGTTACAGCCTGAGGCCAGGGGGTCACCAGATCCGATGGGACCGGACGGCCTCACTCCCCGAGGTGGCAGCGCCGGTGCAGCAGGCGGATCTCCTGTTCGAGTTCGTGAGCGGGCCCGTCGACGACGGCGTCCGGCACGACCTCACGGATCGGCAGCGGACGGACCGGGGCCGGAGCCACGCCCATCTCGTCGAGCCACCGGACGAGTTGCTCGGAGGACGCCGCGTAGACGATCCGCCCCAGGCCGACCCAGCCGTGCGCGGCCGCGCACATCGGGCAGTGCTCACCGGAGGTGTAGACGGTGGCGATGGCGCGCCGGTCGGGCTCGAGATGTTCGGCCGCCCACCGCGCGAGCTCGAACTCGGGGTGCCGGGTGCTGTCGCCGCCTGCGACGCGGTTGCGGTCCTCGGCCAGGACCTCGCCGTCCGCGTCGACCAGCACCGACCCGAACGGCTCGTCACCGGTCGAGACCGCCTCCTCCGCGAGTTCGACGCACCGCCGCAGATACTGCAGATCCGTGTCGTTCACCATGGATGTCTCCTTCCTCCCTCGGCTGCACAGTAGAGCGGGGGAGGAGCCGGGTGGCGCGAATCGGCGACCGTCACCACACTGGAGGGTGCCCAACGGTCAGGAGACACGACATGGCGGAGAACAATCCGTTCGGATTCGACCCCGAAGATCTCGACCGCGTGGTGCGGGAGGCCGGAGAGGAACTGCGGGAGCTGAAGGACCGCATCTTCTCGTTCCTCGAGCCACCTGCGGCGCCGACGCGCACGCAGCCACGGCCCGAGACCACCGGTGAGAAGGGCGACGGGGTCTGGGTCGTCTACACCACCGACGACGACGGCGTCGCCCGCGTCGACCAGGTTCATCGCACCGAACTGGACGCGCTGCGCACACTCAAGGGCAACACCGATCCGCGACGCTCGGTGCGGTTCCTGCCCTACGGGATGAGCGTGAGCATCCTCGACCGCCCGAGCGTCACCGAGGACGGGGCCGGCCAGGACGGTGCCACCGAGGACGCTGCTCCCGGCGACGACGCGACCGGCGAGAACTGACCCGGAGGTTCACCCACCGTCGTGGATGTACGAGGCGAGCTGGTCGCGCTCGGTCTGTAGCTCGTCGATGCGGCTCTTGACCACGTCGCCGATACTGACGATCCCGACCAGCCGAGCGTCGACCACGACCGGCAGGTGCCGGATCCGTTGTTCGGTCATGGTCTCGGCGAGACTGTCGACCGAATCGCTGGGCAGGCAGGTCGTCACCGTCCGGGACATCAGTTCGTGTGCCGGTGCCGCAAGGATCGACGGGCCGCGTTCGTGCAGGGCGCGTACGACGTCGCGTTCGGTGACGATGCCGGCGACGGTCTTGCCCTCGCACACCACCATCGCGCCGATGTTGAACCGCGCGAAATCGCCGATGAGTTCGCACACCGTGGTGCCGGGCGCGACCGTGTGCACCGCCGAGCCCTTGTTCCGCAAAATGTCAGCAATCCGCATCCGGTACCGCCGATCCGCTCGCAGAGTATCCCGGCGGACCGCCACAGTTTCCGCCGGGACTCCGATGTGGTCCTCAGAGTAGGCCGGAAAGCACGGCGTGCCCGGTCAGGTTATCCAGTCGTGACCTGCAGCGACGATCGCGGCGCCGGTGAGAGTGCCCAGGGCGCCGAGTTCGGCGGGGACGATCCGCAGGTCCTGCACGAACCTCAAGCGGGCGTGCCGGGCTGCCGATGCGAGCATGGGCCGCCACAGGTGACCGCCCGACTGCGCGAAGCCCCCGCCGACGACCACTCGTCCCACGTCCACCAGTGCGGCCGCCGACGCGATGGCCTGGCCCAGCGCCGTCCCGGCTCGTTCGAGTGCCGCTGCGGCGACGCCGACTCCGGCCTCGGCGTCCGCAGCGAGCGCGACGCCGTCGGGCCCTTGCCAGCCGTGGGCACGGGCCCAGCGCACCGCCGACGGGCCGCTCGCCACCGTCTCGATGCAGCCGACGCCCCCGCACGCGCACACCGTCGTACCGTAGGGCGAGACCACGTGCCCGATATGGCCGGCATTGCCGGTGCGGCCACGCACGATCCGGCCACCGAGTACCAGACCTCCGCCGATACCGGTGCCCAGCACGACGCCGAGCAGGTCGGCGACGTCGCGTCCGGCCCCGAAGCGCTGCTCGGCCAGGGTCGCTGCGGCGCCGTCCATCACCAGGTCCACCCGGGCGCCCGGGAACAGGCCGCGCACGGCGTCGACGAGTGCGAAGCCGGAACTCCACTCGGAGATGTTGATCGGGCCGATCGTGCCGGTCGTCGTGTCGACCGGCCCTGCCGCGGCAATTCCCACGGCGGTCACCGGCCCGGCGCCGATCTCTTCGACCTGCCGTAGCAGTCCCGCGCACGCGCCCCACACGTCGTTCGAGGGGACCGGCACGGACCGGGCTTCGAGCGGGGTGCCGTCGTCGGCGGCGACGGCCGCGGCGAGCTTGGTGCCGCCGACGTCCAGGGCCAATGCGGTCATGGCCACGACATTAAGCGACCGGTCAGCGACGCCGCAGGACCAGTACCAGGTTGCTGACGAGGAACTCCCGGACGCCGGGCACGTGCACGAGCCACCACGCCCACCTCGGGTGGTAGCGGGGAAACGCCGCGAGCAGTTCGCCGTCCGGTGTCGAGCGTGCCCAGCGCAGGCCGTCGTCGGCGCCGACGTCGAACAGCGACACCCCGTACCGGTTCTTCGGTTCCCGGCCGTGCTTGCGGGCGTAACGCCTGGCCGCGTACTCGCCTCCGAAGGCGTGCCACGGACCGGTCTCGTGCCCACCGAACGGACCCCACCACAGGGTGTACGACAGCACCATCAGCCCGCCGGGGCGCGTGACGCGCAGCATCTCGTCGGCCATCGCCCACGGCGTCGCGACGTGTTCGGCGACGTTCGACGAGAAGCACACGTCGACCGCTCCGGTCCGCAGCGGCAACGCCAGCCCGGAGCCGCGGATCGCGCCGCCCACCTGCAGACCGGCGGCGTGCATCTCCGACGGGTCGGGCTCGATCGGAACGTACCGGGATCCCACTTCGGTGAATGCGTCGGCGAAGTATCCGGGACCACCACCGACGTCGACGACCGTGGTTCCCGTCAGATCCGTGCCGGTCAGGCCCGTGTAGAGGTCGCCGATCAGATCGACGGTGTCGCGGGCGAGACCGCCGTAGAACTTCTCCGGTGCCGTCTGCTCGAACCGGAAGCTGCCGAGCAACCCCGCGGAACGGCGCAGTGTGGCGCGGCGGGCGAACAGCCGGGTCACGTCGGTGCGGGGTGGTGTCGTCGAAGGCACGTCCAGTCACCTTAGTGCTGCGCTTGTACTCGTCCCTCACCTGTCGCCGACGGGCACCCGCTACTGTGTCCCTGTCATCGTCCGAGTCACATCTGCCCGGCCGGGTGGTCGAGTCGACACCGGCAGGCTGGTCGAGTCACTACAGGGGGTCGCCGCGTGCGGGAGGTTCTGCTGCTCTGCTGGCGCGACAGCGGGCATCCGCAGGGGGGCGGCAGCGAGCGGTATCTCGAACAGGTCGGAGCGCAGCTCGCGGCGCGCGGCGTCCGGGTCGTCCTGCGAACCGCCGCATACCCCGGCGCCGCGAAGCGCGACCGCATCGACGGCATCACCGTCAGCCGCGGCGGAGGACGGCTCACCGTCTATCCGCGCGCACTCGCCGCGATCCTCGCAGGCAGGTGTGGTGTCGGTCCCCTCGCCGGTGTCCGCCCCGACGCCGTGATCGACACCCAGAACGGCATCCCCTTCTTCGCGCGGCTCGTCGCCGGCGCGCCGGTCACGGTGCTCGTGCACCACTGCCATCGTGAGCAGTGGCCGGTCGCGGGCAGACTGATGGCCACGCTCGGCTGGTGGATCGAGTCGTCGCTGTCGCCGCGCGTGCACCGCCGCAACCAGTACCTCACCGTCTCGCTCCCGTCCGCCGACGAGCTGCGCGCTCTCGGTGTCGACCGGGAGCGGATCGCGGTGGTCCGCAACGGCGTCGACGCCGTCCCCGCCGGTGTCGCGGCGGGTGGCGACGACACGCGAACGGCCCATCCCAGCATGTGCGTACTCTCGCGGCTGGTGCCGCACAAGCAGATCGAGGATGCCCTCGCCGCGGTCGCGGCGCTGCGCGGCACCGTTCCGGGCCTGCACCTCGACGTCATCGGCGGCGGCTGGTGGGAACAGAACCTCCGCGATGCGGCCGCCGAACTCGGTATCGGCGACGCCGTCACCTTCCACGGCCACGTCGACGAAGAGCGGAAACACGAATTGCTCTCGCGCTCATGGGTTCACGTGATGCCCTCGCGTAAGGAGGGGTGGGGACTCGCGGTGGTCGAAGCCGCCCAGCACGGCGTGCCCACCATCGGCTACCGCAGCTCCAGAGGACTCACCGACTCGATCATCGACGGCGTCACCGGTCTGCTCGTCGAGTCGCCCGCCGAACTGACCGCCGCCGTCGCCGATCTGCTCGCCGACGCGGACCGTCGTCGTCAGCTCGGCAACAAGGCCCGCATCCGTGCCGGCGAATTCTCGTGGGAGGCCACGGGTGAGGGTGTCCACGAGGTCCTGTCCGTCACGACCTTCGGGCACACCGTCTCAGGACTGTTCCCGCGCGCCGACGAGCCGTCGTCTCTCACCGACCCGCTGCCCGAGCGCACATCCAGCGCCGCCGGCCAGTACCAGTAGCCACACCACGTGCGCCCCGACCGCCGGCGCCCGGTGGGGTGACGGCGGCGAGGTGACCCCCTCCACCCGGTACAGGCTCAGATCCTCGTCGCGGTAGGCAGTGCCGAGAGCTCCGAGCGTGCTCTGCGCGTCGCCGAGTTCGCCCGGCGTGCCGTGCTCGACGAGCACCCAGCCCACCCCGCGGGCGGCGAGCGCACCCGGGTCCGCACCGGACAACAACAGGGCCTCGACGTCCGCCGCGCGGCGACCCTCACCGTCGACGCTGCCGTCGGCGACGACGAGAGTTCCGGTCTGCAGGACGTCGGCGCGCAGCATCCGCGGGGACGGATCGAGAACCGGCACCGGGCCGGAGAAGTCGAAGACCCGGAACATGCCCGCGGGCAGAACGGCCACATCGCCGTCGCCGGCCGTCACGAGCTGCGACACCCGCTCCCAGCCCGCCGGATACCGCACGGGCCGTAATTGCCCGCCGACACCCCACACCAGGTCGGGGAGCGCGACCAGCACGGTGACGATCGCGGCCGCCGCCCACACCGGTTCGGGCGCCGCGAAGCGCCGCGCGAGGGCCGTCGTGCCGGCGGCCGCGGCGAGCGCGTAGGCGGGCATCGCCCACGCGACCCACTTCTGGGTGTCGCGCAGCAGTCCGGCGCCGGGAACGTGCACCATCGCCCATTCGCCGAGGGCGAGTCCCGGGCCGGTCGCGGCGAGTGCGACGACGAGCACCGCGAGGACGGCCGGCGCGACGAGCGCGACGATCACGGGATTGCCGCGCCGGCGCCACAGTGCCGGCACACCGTACGCCACCACTGCGAGCAGCAGCAGGGTGCCCACCGGCGCCCATCCCGTCGTGCGCGAGGCGGGGACGGCATCGGCGTTCCAGATCCCACCGAGCCCCGCCACCGAACCGATCGTGCCGAGAAGGGGTTCGGCCCGCGCGGCGAACGCACGCACACCGGCGGGATCTGCTTCGGTGCCGCCCCCGGCGAGCGCCGTCGCCACCAGCCACGGCAGCGACACCGTGACACCCAGGGCGAGCGCGGTGCCCACCCGCGGCAGCACCCGCGTCCGTCCACCGGGGGCGGCGAGGACAGCGCATGCCGTCACGATCGCCAGCAGCGCGCCGGTCGGGGTCAGGCCTGCGGAAGCCAGGCAGACTGCCGTCGATGGCCACCCGCCGCGTCGGCGCCGCCGGATCGCGACGGCCGCACAGATCGTCCACGGCAGCGCGGCATACCCGGCGAGCAGACTCCAGTGCCCCTGCAACAACCGCTCGGCGACGTACGGATTCCAGATCGCCACCGTCGCCGCCACGAGCCGGGCACCGGTGCCACTCGTGGGCAGCACCACCGCGACCAGCCGTGCCGCCCCCCATCCCGCGGCCCACAACGACGCGGCCAGAAGTGCCGTGACCGCGACACCGCCGTCGACGACGGTGCTCACCCACGCCAGCAGGGCGTCCTGCGGCACCGCGCGGGCCGCGGCGTCGGACAGTCCGAGTGCGGAATCGGTCGGGAACGACCGGGGAGTGCTCACCGCGTCGCGGAAGAGCAGGTAGCCGGGGGAGACGAGGAACGGACCGAGCACCGCGACGGTCAGCGCCAGCGACCACACCGCGGGCGCTGCCGCCGGCAGTGCCGCCCGGATGGGCATGCGGGACGACTCCGGGCGTGGCATGGCGGCAGAATACGGTGTCGTTCCGGATGGGAGGATGAGCGGATGCCGCGAACACCCCGACGCGCGTCGGAGGGCGCCGAGACCACCCGTGGTTCGACGACGGGTACCGCCGTCACGGGCATGACGTTGGTGACGGTCGGCGCGATGACCGCGAACCTCGCGTCGTATCTGCTGCACCTGCCGGCGGGACGCTGGCTCGGGCCCGCCGGATACGGCGAGTTCGCGAGCCTGCTCGCCGCACAACTCGTCCTCGCCGTGCCGGCCCTGGCGTTGCAGACGGTCGTCGCCCGGGAGGCCGTGCACGGCACGGGTACCGCCGCTCTGCGCCGTCTCGGTTACCGCTGCGCCGTGCTGGCCTTCGTCGTCGCGATGCTCCTCGTGCCCGTCGTGGCGTGGGCGCTCGACACGAGCGTCGGGGGAGCGTTCGGATCGCTCCTCACCGCACCGCTGCTCGTCCTGCTCGCCGCCGAACAGGGTCTGCTCCAGGGGCGGGGCAGGTTCGCTGCGCTCAGTGTCGTCCTGGCCGCCGCAGGCATCGCGAAGGTGGTGCCGGCGGTCGCTGTGCTCGCCGTCGGAGGCGGTCCCGGCGCCGCGCTGTTCGCCGGTGCGATCGGGACAGGTGTGGTCGCGCTGGCCGCGCGCGCGCTGGTGGGCCGGACGTCCGGTGGCGGGCAGGAGCCGGCCCCGACCGCGGGGGCGGTTCTGCGTGCCTCCCAGGTGCAGCTGGCCCTCATCGCGCTCACCTCGCTCGACCTGCTGCTCGCCCGCACGCTGCTCGACCCCGATTCCGCCGGCCTGTACGCCCTGGGAGCGGTCGCCACGAAGGTCGCCTTCTGGCTGCCGCAGGCGGTCGGGGTGGTGCTCTATCCGCGGATGGCGAACCCTGCGCAGTCGGCGGCCGCGGTGCGCTCGGCCCTCACGGTCCTCGTCGCGATCGGCGCGGTGCTCGTCGCCGGGGCCGCGATCTGCGGGCCGCTCGTCCCGATGCTCGTCGGCGACGCCTACGGTCCTGTGCAGGCGCTGCTGTGGCTGTTCGCGCTGCAGGGTGCCTGCCTCGCGGTGCTCCAGGGCGCGTTGCTGTCGGCGATCGCCGGGG
The DNA here is from genome assembly GCF_004153645.1 of Rhodococcus sp. Q1. Lineage (NCBI taxonomy): Bacteria > Bacillati > Actinomycetota > Actinomycetes > Mycobacteriales > Nocardiaceae > Rhodococcus > Rhodococcus sp. Q1. The sequence goes on from NZ_SDMJ01000001.1 coordinate 853,634, forward strand.
AGCGCACCCATCTCGCGCTCGTCGCGTGGGCGGGTCTCGCCCTCGAAGCGGTGCTGATGTTCACGGTGGCATCGACCCTGCGGCAGTTCATCGCCGTCGCTGTCGGTGTGGCCGCCGCGACGGCCGCGGTGGTCGCGGTGCTCGCTCTGCGCGGTGCTGCAGTGGCCCAGTCGTCCACGGACGACGCAGCGACCCGGTCGCACGCGAACGACACCGCCCCCCACCGGGATCGGTGAGGGGCGGCTCGGTTCGTCTACCGGACGATCACTCCTGCGTCGGAGGCTTGCGCAGATCGGTGCGCGGGATCTCCTGCGTTCGATCGGTCGTCCAATCGCGCTGTTGCGCGTTCGGATCGGTCTGGCGCGGGATGACCTCGGTGCGGTCCTCGGTGTGATCGCGCTGCGCGCCGCCCGAATGCGCCGGGCCGACCGTGGTCGTGGCCGGACCTGCCGGGGCGGGACCGCCGGTCGCGGTGGCCGGACGACGGTTGCCGCCGCCGCGCAGGCCGAGCACGAAGCCGACGATCAGCAGGATGACGCCGAGGATGCCGAGGATGATCGGCAGGGTGCGGCCGAACAGCGAGATGGTGTCCTGGCCGTCCTTCGCCTGGCCGATCTGGTACTCGATCGTCTCCTCGTCGAACGGGAGCGTCACGTCGAGGACCGTCACCTCGGGCTTGTCGGCCTCGCGGGCGTAGTACTGGTCCTGCTGCTCCTGGCCCTTGACGACGACACCGGTGACCGGGTCGACCCACAGGTCGCGGATGTTGTTGTACCAGCGGGTCATCGTGATCGGCTCGTCGCCCTCACCGACACCCCAGGTGGAGGCGGGCAGGCTGAGCTTGTAGGTCGGGACCTCGGGGTCGGCCTTCGAGAGGTCGACCGGCCCGATCTCCTGGCTGAAGTGGTAGACCTTCATGCCGTTGATCTCCTCCTCACCGACGAAGTCGATGGGGAAGTTCTCGCGAGCGTTGATGTCGTAGTACGGGTACGACTCCTGCTGGACGTCGAACGGGAACTTGTACTGCAGTCCGGCGCGGTTGTCGATCTCCACCGGCGGCTTGTCGGCGCTCACCTGGATCGTGCTCACGCGCTCCGGGAACTCCTCCTCCGAGACGGGCATGGAGGTCTTCCGGTCGATCGTGAGACGGTCGACGACGGCCGAGACCAGGCCCGTGTCCCCTTGCATGTCGAGTCGTCGCACGGTCTGGCCTGCCTGCAGCGTCATGACCTCGGCGTTCGAGGGATCCTCGACGGTGACGAAGCGCTGCGCGACGATCGGCACGTCGCGATCGACCTGCGCGTTGCCGGCGAGCAGCTGACGGGAATTGAGGATGTCGCCCGTGCCTTCGGCGACCGTGGTCACCTCGAGATCGAGCGGTGTCGTTCTCAGCTTCCCGAGCGTGTACGTCGGCACGAGAATCGCGATCACCAGGAGGAAGGCCCCCAGGCCCACCAGAATCATTGCCAGTATCCGGCCGGAGCTCGAACGCTCAGCCATGCTTTCTCCTCACTCAACGGTCGTCATCGAGTACCCCCACCGGCAGCAGCAGGGCTGCACGGATCGCCTGGCATCCGGCCCGCGAACACCACGTGAGCTCAGACACTAACAGCCCGGTATGGCAATATGCGCGTCCGCTCGCCGCCGGGACGCACAGACAGTCGATCTTCGTCGCCTGCCGGGATCGTCCCGTTCCACGTGATCCTGCTCTGTCCGACTCCGCCCCGGCACGGCACACTGATGCCCGATGACCATCACCACCGACCGGAACCGCAGCGTGAGCGGATTCCTTCCGGCACTCGAAGGGATGCGCGGGTTCGCCGCAGTGGGCGTGTTGATCACGCATGTCGCGTTCCAGACCGGCGCAGTGCACGACCCGCTGATCGGGCGGGTCTGGGCACGTCTCGACCTCGCAGTCGCCCTGTTCTTCGCCCTGTCCGGCTTCCTGCTGTGGCGTCCGCATGCTGCGGCGGCCCGCGGGCTCGGGCCGACCCCCTCGGCCGCTCGCTACTTCCTCTCCCGAGCGACCCGCATCCTCCCCGCCTACTGGACCGTCGTGGTCCTGGTGTTGTGGCTGCTGCCCGGCGCGGGAGGCGGAATCACGGTGTGGTGGTCGAATCTCGCGCTCGCGCAAGTGTTCGTCCCACTCACCCTCACCGAGGGCCTCACCCAGATGTGGAGTCTGTCGGTGGAGGTGGCCTTCTATCTGGTTCTGCCCCTGCTGGCCGTGGCGGTGAGCGGACTGCGCGGGGACGCCGCCCGCTACCGTGTCCCGCTGCTGCTCGCGGTGAGCGGACTGTCGCTGTTGTGGGCGTGGGTGCCGGTCGGCACTCCCGATCACATCAACCACACCAACTGGCTGCCGGGCTTCCTGCCCTGGTTCGCGGCGGGCATGATCCTCGCCGAGCTCGTCTCCGGACCCGAGACGTGGATGCACCGGCTCGCGGCGCGGCGCGCGGCGATGGGACTGCTCGCCGTCGCCGCCTTCGCGGCTGCGGCCACCCCGCTGGCAGGACCGGAGACGCTGACCGACCTCTCACCGGCCGAGTACCTCGCCAAGATCGCCCTGGGGGCGATCATGAGCTTCGCGCTGCTCGCCCCGCTGACCCTCGCGCCGCGCCGGCATCACCGCGTCCTGGCGAGCCCGGCCGCGCTGGCGGTCGGCCGCTGGTCGTACGGCGTGTTCATCTGGCACCTCGCGGTGCTGTCGATCGTCTTCCCCGTGTTCGGGATCCCGGCCTTCGCGGGCCACTTCTGGTTCGTGCTCACGGTGACGATCGTGCTGAGCCTGGCCGTCGCCTCCGTCAGCTACGCGCTCGTCGAGGAGCCGGTGCGGGCCGCCTTCCACCGCTGGGACAGGGCCCGGCGCGGCACCGCTGCCAGACCGACCGCGACCACACCGACGAGCGCCGCGAACTGAATCAGGAACGAATGCCCGACGTATCCGTCGGGTGATCGCCACGGTCCGGTGGACAACAGCGCCATCGCCAGCATCGTCGCGCCGCCGGCGGTGCCCACGAGCACGCGCGACACGAGAGTGGGGCCGCGACGCAGCGCGAGCGCACCGATCCCCACCGCGCCCACCGCCGCGACGACGGCACCGACCCATCCCGCAAGGAGCGTCGCGGCGGCCAGCACACCGGCCAGCGCGACGGTCGACGAACCCCAGGTGCGCGGCATCGGGCCCGGGTCCTCGGTGCGCCGACGGGGCCACAGTGCCGCCGCGAACAGCGGGAGGAGCAACAGCAGTCCGCCGAAGATCCCGAGGCGGTACCAGCGGTCGGTCGCGAACTCGAGGGTCAGCACCTGTTCCGGTCCGGCCGGCACGATCCAGCCCTGTTGCCAGCCGTCCACGACGACCGGCGTGGCCACGGTGCCGTCCGGAGTGCGCGCCACCCAGCCGACATTGGTGCTCTCGGGCACCACCACGAGCCGATCCTCGTCGCCTTCGGGAACCGTCACCTCACGCAGGTTCTCCGTCCAGCGACCCTTCTGCAGTTCGGTCGGCTCCGCAACGGGCGCGTCGGAACCGGGGACGGTGAGCCGCAGGCTCGAGACGACGAAGGCCGCACCGGGCTCGACGTCGATGTCGACGCGGCCGGGGTTCATGCCGACGACGTCGGTGTCGCACAGCGTCGCAGGAACCTCGAGGCCCGCGGCGAGGTCGGCGACGCTCGCGGTGACGGACGTGCGGTAGCTCCGGCCCTCGATGTCGACGACGGGTCCGCTCTCGCAATCGACGGTCACCGTCTCGTCGTAGACGGACTGCTGCGCCCCGATCGGCCCGTCGTCACCGAGCACCGACACCTCCGCGAGCCCGGGCGGGGTGAGCTTCGAGAAACCCAGCACGGTGCGATCGAGGGTGTCGCGCCACCGCACCACCGTCAGCTCGACCCGGTCCGTGACGTGCGGGGTCAGGTCGACGACCGTGTCGTCGTCGCCGAGCTCGCGCACCTGCGGGCCGTTGCCGAGATTCACCGCGACCGTCGACGGTGCGACCGGCAGTGCTCCCAGTGCCGACCTGATGTCCAGCCCGGTCACGCGGTGCTCGCCGGGCAGTTCCAGGGTGAGCGACGGCCGCGGGGCACCCCGTTCGAGCGAGCTCTCCTCGGCGGTCCACGACGTCCGCGGGTCGCCGTCGGTGAGCGCGAAGGCCGACCCCTGCAGGTCGACGACGTCGGCATCCCCGCGCGCGACGACCCGATCGGACCGGTCCACGAGCTCCTCGAGCGCCGGCCCGGGGCGCGCACGCAGGAACAGCTCCGGACGCACCCACGTCTCCTGCGGCACGGTCGGGCTTCGCGTGAACGTTCCGGGTTCCTCCGCGGAGGTGGCGAGCCCGCGCGCGCAGCGCACGCGGTCGCCGGTGTCGACGCAGCTGCCGCGGCCGGGGAACTCCTGGCCGAGCTGCCATCCGCGCACCGTGGTGTCCTCGGCCGGGCCCGGCACCACGATGCGGCGACGGATGTCGATCGGGCGCGGTTCGTTCCGGTCGGTGAAATCCTCGACGACCACCTCGGTGAGACCGAACTGGTTGCCGACCGTGCCGCGTTCGGTGTGCACGGACGTGATGCGGATCCACGACGTCGTTCCCAGCGGGAGTGCCACGGTCTGCTCGCGTCCCGGCTCGCCGACGCGCACCGCCGTGCTGCCCCGGTCGGTGGACACCTCGAGCCACTCGACGGGATCGCCGAGGGCTCCGGAGCTCGTCGTCAGGTGCAGCAGACCCGCGTCGATCGGCCGGTCGAGGTCGAGCTGCAGCCACTGGCCGATCGCCGATTCGAGACCGTTGCTGTGCCAGCCGGTCGTGGGGTCGCCGTCGACCACCGCAGCGGGGCCGCTGGCCACCGAGGTGCCGCCGAGCTGGGTGGCGTCCGATGCCGCGCTCGACACGCTGATGCGGGCGCCTTCCCATTCGGCCCGGACGAGCTCGGTGTCGGGCACCGGATAGTCGGGAACGGCGTTGTGGGTGCGGCGCGGGTCGTCGGCCGCCCGGATCGTCGACGAATGGTGATCGACCTGCCCGTAGTCCGTCTCGCGGTCCGTCGGGGTGTCGGTGATCGTCACCCCGTCGACGGGAAGACCGGCGCGGGCCGCGTCGGCGGCGAGGAGCGTGGGCCCGACGAAATCGGGGTGCGCGGTGTTGCGGCGCAGCAGCGCCTCGGGGCCACCCTGCACGACCGGCGCGTCCGCGACGTCCACGGCGTAGGGACCGAAGGGCGCCCCGGCGGGCTCGGCGACCCGGTAGATCTCCACTGCCGGGTAGACGGGTCGCAGGTCGGCGTCGGTGACGAAGTCGTCGGGGTTGTCGAACACGATGTCGTCGCCGAACCCGGCGACCTTCTCGATGCCCGGCGAGCCCTCGAGCGCCCGGTGCACGAGTGCCGGTCGCGCGGCGGGGGAGGTGTCGGGATCGAGGTCGTTGCGCACCACCAGGAAGCCGATGCCCTGGCCGCGCAGGGTCGCGGCGAGGCCGTCGGACGGACGACCGTCGGCGATGTCGCGCTGCACGGCGTCGAGTGCCCGGATCGCTCCGGGGGGCACGAGCGGGACGGCGTCGCGGACGGCCCACGGCGTCGACGCGAGGGCCTGGAGCGGTTCGTCGCGGGTGAGGCCCCACAGTTGGCTGCCGAACGGCGCGCCGGGAACGATGAGGGCGCGTTCGCCGCGGTCGGTCGTGTTCTCCTCGAGCCACGCCGCCGTGGCATGCCAGTATCCGGGGACCTCGTCGTACGCACCGCGCGGCGCGAGCCGGCCGGTCCACGCGAGCGACGTCGCGAGCGTCGTCGCGACGAGGATCAGCGTCGTCACCGCGACCATCGGATTGCGTTCGGGATGCGCGAAGGCGTTCCGGGCGCGGGACCACGGCACCGACCCCGGCAGGGGCACCGCGCGCAGCAGGTGCGCGAGCCCGAGCACCACCGGCAGCCGCACGAGGGGTTCGAGTTTGTGCACGTTGCGCAACGGCGCGCCGGTGCTGTCGAGGAACGACCGGACCTGCTCGGCGAACAGCGAGTCGAGCTGACCGACGTAGCCGACGCCCATACCGACGAGACCCACCGCGAGGATGAGGATGAGGCGACCGCGCGCGGGCATCGAGCGCATCGCGAGACCGGCGAGCCCGGCCGCGGCCAGGGCGCCGGTGACGAGGACGGCGGCGGGCTGCGTGACGAGGACGGCACCCGCGATGCGTTCGGGGGAGACGAACGGTGTCCAGCTGCTGGTGCCGCGCAGCACCTCGGCGAGCGACGTCCACTCGGTGGTGACACCGGACGATTCGATGAAGTCGAGGAAGGGCGGGCTGACGCGGCCGAGCAGCAGCAGCGGCACCATCCACCACGTCACCGCGACGACGCACAGCGGCAGCCACCACAGGGTGAAGCGCCACCAGCGCCGGTTCGGGCGGTGCGCGGCCCACCACAGGCCCGCGACGAGACACGCCGCGGCGGTCGCGACGGCGTTGATCGCGCCCATGAGGGCGACGGCCATCGCGGATTGCGCGGCGAGCCGGCGGGCAGAGCCGGGATCCGGCGTGTTCAGGTAGCGCACCAGCGGCAGCAGCACCCACGGCGCCACCATCATCGGATGTGCTTCCGACGAGATGGAACCGAGCGTGGTGAGGACGCGGGGGGACAGCACGAACACCGTCGCCGCGATCAGGCGGGAGCTACGGCTCCCGATGCCGAGTGCTTCGGCGAGGCGGACGAGACCCCAGAATCCGGCGACGAGCAGCAGCACCCACCACACCCGCTGGGTGATCCACGGAGGGATGTGCAGCAGTTGTCCCGCGGCGAAGAACGTGCCGTGCGGGAAGAAATAGCCGTACGCCTGGTTCTGCACCTGCCCGAGCGGCGCCACGCTGCTCCACTGGTGAGCGGCGCGCGTGAGGAAGCCGATCGGGTTCTGCGTCAGGTCGTACTTGGTGTCGGCGACGACCAGGCCGGGAACCTGGGCGAAGGACAGGACCACCGCCACCGCGGTGACTGCGTACAGCCACCGCCGGGACAGCGGTTCGGCGGACGGGAGCTCCGTCTCGTCTCGGTACGTGCGTGAACTCGAAGCGTTGCCGGCGCCGTCAGCGGCTGCCGTACTCAACCTGGTTCAGGAGGGACGAATCGGCGTTGCCACTGCGATCGATCTGAGGGCGCGAATTCTCCTGTACGGCGGCCGTCACGCCGAAGACCGCCACGGCGCCGAGTACGGCACCGACGACCACGCTACCCAGGCCCGGTCCCAGGAACTTCCCCATTCCGTCTCCCCATCTCCAGTGACGCAGGCAGTCATCGCCGGACGCCACGCTGTCTATCGGTCCGCGCCAAACTATCACCCCGCACGGCGTTCGCGGACGGTGCGAGCCTCCGAGGTGATCTTCGCGCTCGGCGGGGCGCTCTACACGCCCAGCACACCGAGCAGCGTACGCAGTTTCGCGGTGGTCTCGTCGAGTTCGGCGAGAGGGTCGGAATCGGCGACGATGCCGCCTCCGGCCCAGGCCACGGCACGCCGGCCGTCGGAGCTCAGCTCCGCACACCGGATGGCGACGAACCAGTCGCCGTCGCCCTGCTCGTCGCACCAGCCCACCGCGCCGCCGTAGAAGCGACGGTCGCCCTCGACCCCGGAGATCACGTCCAGCGCGGCCTCGGTGGGGGTGCCCGCCACGGCCGGGGTCGGATGCAGCACGTGGGCGAGGGTGAGCGCGTCGGTTCCGGGGTCGCGGAGGGTGCCCGTGATCGGGGTGGCGAGATGCCAGACATCGGGTGTCGCGGTGAGTTCGGGCTTGTCGGGGATGTCGAGGTCGCTGCACAGCGGCGCCAGCCGTTCGCGGATCCGGTCGACGACGTAACCGTGCTCCGCGAGGTTCTTGCTCGACATCAGCAGTTCCTCACCGGCACGACGGTCCTCGTCCGGGTCGGCCCGGCGCGCGGCGGTGCCGGCGAGCGGACGGCACGTGACGGTCTCACCGTGGCGGCTCACGAGCAGTTCGGGGGTCGCGCCGACCAGTGTGTGCCCCCAATAACGTTCACCCGCCGCACTCAGGTCCAGTGCGTAGGTCGTCGCATCGGGGTGACGTTCGATCATGCGCGCGGCGAGAGCGAGCGGGTCGAGAGGTTCGTCCGCCTCGAGCGCGACCCGCCGGGCGGCGACCACCTTCTCCAATTCTCCGAGCGACAACCGCTCCACGAGCCGGCGCACCCGTTCGACGTGCACCCGGGGCAGGGGGAGTTCGGCGGACACCCGTACCGGAGGCAGTTCCGGCAGGTCGGGTGGGGCCTGCCACGGACCCTCGGTGATCTCCACGTCGTCGGGCTGCGCGAGGGCCACCGGACGGTGCGGCGAGAACGGCAGTGCACCGACGACGAGGGTCGCCTTACCGCTCCGGAGTGCGCGCGTGGCGGAGTGGACGTCGTCGAAGAACCGGCGGGTGCCGGTGGCGTGCACCGAGCGTTCGGCGCGCGAGAGCAGGAATCCGTCCATGGTGGATCGACAATATCCCTGCCTGCACCCGGCGCCGGTGACCCGGTGCGGGGCGTCAGCGCCCCGGCGGCACGATCAGGACCGGCCGGTGACTGTGCCGGAGCACGTGGTCGGCCACCGACGATTGCAGCAGCGAACGCAGGCCGGTGGTGCCGCGGGTGCCGGTGACGATGATGTCGACGTCCAGTTCGTCGGCGGTCTCGATGATCGCCGACCACACCGCGTTGACGACCTCGACGGTGCGGCCCTCGGCGTGCAGACCCGTCGAGCGGGCCAACTCGAGACCCTCGTCGTTGGTCATGCGCGCGTCGGACAGTGCCACGTCCTCGCTGTCCTCGTCGGGCACCCAGTCGGGCTGCATGACACCGGACAGGCCCGACATGCGGGCGGCCTGCCGGACCATCGGTTCCCAGGCGGTGACGACGACGGCGCGGCAGGATTCGAGGAAGCGGCCCGCATACTGCACGGCGCGCTTCGAGTTCTCGGAACCGTCGTAGGCGATGAGGATCAGATCTGCGCCCACCGCGTACCCCCTGGATCGGATTCGGATGTTCGGGTGCACCTTAACCTGCCGGGACGTCCGTGGGGGAGGTTCGAGCTGTGGGTCCTCGAGGTTCGTCCGCTACCGTCGGCACCATGCGGATCCGTCACACTGTCGCCGCCGTGCTCGCGGTCGCCCTCACCACCGCGGGATGCGGTTCGTCCGACTCGGGCGACGACCCGGGCGAGGCGACGTCGAGCTCGGCGACGGCCTCGTCCACGACTACCGCGACCACCACCGAGGCGACCGCGGCCGCGACGTCGGCGACCTGCGGCGACGAGTTGCTCGCCCGGCTGACCCTGCGGCAGAAGCTCGCCCAGCTGCTCAACGTCGGGGTCACCGGTGCGGCCGACGCGCAGGCGATCGTCGAGTCCGAGCAGATCGGCGGCATCTTCATCGGCAGCTGGACCGACGCGTCGATGCTCTCCGAGCGTCTCGTGCCGCAGGTGGCCGCGCAGAGTGCGTTGCCGCTCATGGTCACGATCGACGAGGAGGGTGGCCGCGTGTCGCGCGTGGGCGCGCTGTTCGGTCCCGATCCGTCCGCGCGGGAGACGGCGCAGACGATGACGGTCGACGAGACCTACCGGATGGCATTCGAACGAGGACAGGAACTGAAGTCGCTGGGTATCACGGTCGACTTCGCGCCGGACGTCGACGTGAGCAGTCAGCCCGACGACTCCGTCATCGGCGACCGGTCGTTCTCCGACGATCCCGAGATCGTCTCGCAGTACGCCGGTGCCTACGCGCGGGGACTGCTCGACGCCGGAATCATGCCGGTGCTCAAGCACTTTCCGGGTCACGGCTCCGCCTCCGGGGATTCGCACACCGGTGCGGTGACCACCCCGCCGATCGAGCAGCTCCAGCAGAGCGACCTCGTGCCGTACCGCAGCCTGGTCTCGCCCGAGGTGGGCGTCATGCTCGGGCACCTCGCCGTGCCGGGGCTGACCGACGGGCTGCCCGCGAGCATCAGCCCGGCCGCGGTGGACCTGCTCCGCTCGGGTGCTTACGGCGGCCCCGCCTTCGACGGCGTGATCTTCACCGACGACCTGTCGGGAATGCGTGCGATCACCGACACCTACGACATCACCCAGGCCGTCGAGGCCGCGATGGTGGCGGGTGTGAACCAGGCGCTGTGGTTGACCACCGCCGAGGTGCCCGCCGTGCTCGACCACCTCGAGCAGGTCGTGGCGGACGGCACCCTCTCGCCCGAATGGGTCGACGAATCGGTGCGGACGGTGACACGCGCGAAAGGCGCTCTGGACTGCTGAAACAGTCGGGTTGCTTCGGCGGCAGGCTTCCTACCGTAGAGTCAGAACTTCATTCGAGGAGTCCGGGAGGAGTCATGGCGGGCGGAACCAAGCGGCTGCCGCGTGCAGTGCGCGAGCAACAGATGCTGGATGCCGCCGTCGAGGTGTTCTCCGAACACGGTTTCCACAACACGTCCATGGACGCGATCGCAGGGCGGGCATCGATCTCCAAGCCGATGCTCTATCTGTACTACGGGTCGAAGGACGAGTTGTTCGCGGCGTGCATCGCCCGCGAGGGGCAGCGGTTCGTCGAGGCATTGACCCCGGCGGGCGATCCCACGCTCGCGCCGCGCGAACAACTGCGGGTCGCGCTCGAGTCGTTCCTCGGCTTCGTCGACGAGCACCGGCCGTCGTGGATGGTTCTGTACCGCCAGGCGCTGTCGCAGCAGGCCTTCGCGCCGCAGGTGCAGGGCAGCCGCGACCGGCTGATCGAACTCACCGCGCACCTGCTCGAATCGAGCACGCGCGATCCGGAACCCGGCACGAACTACACGATCATGGCCGTCGCGCTCGTCGGGGCCGGTGAGGCGGTCGCCGATCGCATCGCCGGCGGTGAGATCGACGTGCAGCAGGCCGCGGATCTGCTCGAGAATCTCGCCTGGCGCGGACTCGCGGGCCGCAAGCGTTCCGACCGGTTGCACTGATCTTTCCGGGCGAAACACGTTCGTGTACTGAAGGATTCGGGCGGGACGGAACGCCCCCATCGCGTCCCGCCCCACCCGAAATCTCGGTGCTTTCCCGTCCTACCGCACGGTGGCGGTCAGATGCGGGTAGTGCTTCTTCGGATGCCGCAGCGCGAGATCCCATCCGCCCGCGGCGTACTGCGCGTACAGGCTCAGCGACGACGGCAGCAGGACGGGCTTACCGAAACGCACGGTGTAGGTGACCTTCTCGGGGATGCGTCCCTCGACGGCCGACAGGGCCGCCGCAGCACTCCACATGCCGTGGGCGATGGACGTGGGAAATCCGAATGCCTTGGCGCCCAACGTCGAGACGTGGATCGGGTTGCGGTCGCCGGAGACCGCCGCGTAGCGGTCGATGATCTTCCGATCGACCCGCAGCGTGGAGGTGGGGACCGGTGGGATCTCCTCCTCCTTCGGCTCCGGCTTGGGCTGACCCGACAGCGACGTGCGCTGCTGGTGCAGGAAGGTCGACGTCTGCCGCCATACGAGTTCGCGCCCGACGTTCACCTCGCTGACGAGATCGGCCAGCAGGCCCTTGCGGTGTTCGCGCATGTTCTCCGCGTGCACCGCGATGTCGAGCGGTTCGGTGACCGAGACCGGCCGGAACTGTTCGATCACGTTCTCGGCGTGGACGGAACCCACGGCCGCGAACGGGAAGCCCTTGGACACCATCAGTTTCATCACGAGCGGGAACGTGAGGACGAACGGATAGGTCACCGGCAGCGTGTCGCCGAAACGCAGCCCGCACACCTTGGTGTACTCGGCGAGATTGTCGGGATCGACCTTCAGCGAGCGCAGTACCAGGACGTCGTCGGGCAGGCTGTCGCCCGACGCACCCACCACGGGCAGTGCTCCGAGCACGGCCCGGCTGTAGATGTCGAAGGTCGACGGCAGCGAGGACAGTTCGATCCGTGCCATCTAGGCCCCCAGCATGGACTGGCCGCACACGCGTACGACCTGCCCGGTCACGGCGCTCGACGCCGGGTTCGCGAACCACGCGACGGTCTCGGCGACGTCGACGGTCTCACCGCCCTGCTGCAACGAGCTCATCAGGCGGCCGGCCTCGCGGGTGGCGACCGGGATGGCAGCCGTCATGGCGGTCTCGATGAAACCGGGGGCGACGGCGTTGACGGTGATCTTCTTGTCGGCGAGGACCTCGGAGGTGGCCTGGACGAGGCCGATGACACCGGCCTTGGACGCGCCGTAGTTGGTCTGGCCGCGGTTACCGGCGATACCCGCGATCGAGGACACGTCGATCACCCGTCCGCCTTCCTTCAGCGCACCCTTCTCGACGAGCACCTCGGTGATCTTCTGCGGGGCGATGAGGTTGACGGCCATCACGGCGTTCCAGCGGGCGGCGTCCATGTTCACCAGCAACTTGTCGCGGGTGATGCCGGCGTTGTGGACGATGATGTCGGCGCCGCCGTGCCGCTCGAGCAGGTGCGCGGCGAGCTTGTCGCCGGCGTCGGGTGCGGTGACGTCGAGTGCGAAGGCGGTACCGCCGACCTTGTTGGCGGTCTGCGTCAAGGCGTCGCCGGCTGCCGGGACGTCGGCGACGACCACGGTCGCGCCGTCGCGGGCGAGCACCTCGGCGATCGTCGCGCCGATACCGCGGGCCGCGCCGGTGACGACGGCGACCTTGCCGGCGAGTGGACGCTCCCAGGACTCGGGGGCGGTGGCGTCGCCCTCGCCGATACGGATCACCTGGGCGTCGACGAAGGCCGACTTCGCCGAGAGCAGGAAGCGCAGCGTCGACTCCACCCCGGCCAGGCCGGTGGCCGCCTCGGGGGAGACGTAGACGAGCTGCGCGGTCGCGCCGCGACGCAGTTCCTTGCCGACGCTGCGCGTGAAGCCCTCGAGGGCGCGCTGGGCGATGCGCTCGTCGACCGATCCGGCTTCCTCGGGCGTGGTACCCAGCACGACGACGCGGCCGCTCGGGGCGACATTGCGCAGGGCGGGCTGGAAGAACGTGAAGAGCTGTTCGAGGCCCGCGGGATCGGTGATGCCGGTAGCGTCGAACACGAGAGCGCCGAACTTCGTGTCGGACGGCTCGGCGAACGTGTAGTCGCTCAGGAGGGTGCGGATCGGTTCGACCAGGCGGCCGTTGCCGCCGAGCAGCACAGGGCCGGGCAGCGCGGGCTCACCGGGCTGGTAGCGCCGGAGCTTCTCGGGCTGTGGCAGACCGAACTGCTTGGCGAGGAATGCTCCGGGTGCGGACGAGATGAGCTGGGCGTAGAGCTTGGGTGCGCCCTTGGCTTCGGCCACGATTCCACCTTCTTCGATTCGGTCGTCGGTGCAGTGTTCGACAGCAAGCGTGTTCGACAACAAACTTACCCGTGAGTAAGAATAGTAGCCAGAATTCGAATCCGTCCGAAACCGGGAGACACCAGTGACCACCAAAGCCCGTTCCACGCAGCAGCGCCGTGTCGCCGTTCTCGGAGGCAACCGGATCCCGTTCGCCCGGTCCGACCGCACGTACGCGCGCGCGTCCAACCAGGACATGTTCACCGCCACCCTCGACGGCCTCGTCGGCCGTTTCAATCTCCAGGGCGAGCGGCTCGGCGCCGTCGTCGGCGGTGCGGTCCTCAAGCACGCCCGCGACTTCAACCTCGTGCGCGAGAGCGTGCTCGGCAGCGCGCTGAGTCCCTATACCCCGGCCTGGGATCTCCAGCAGGCATGCGGCACCGGTCTGCAGTCGATCATCGCGGTCGGCGACGCCATCGCCGCGGGACGGATCGAGGCCGGTATCGGCGGCGGCGTCGACACCACCTCCGACGCCCCGATCGCCGTGAACAACCAGCTGCGTGAGTTCCTGCTGTCCCTGAACCGGGCCCGCTCCACGGCCGACCGGGTCAAGCTGCTCGGCAACGTCCGCCCGTCGATGCTCGGCATCGAGATCCCGCGCAACGGCGAGCCGCGCACCGGCCTGTCGATGGGGGAGCACGCCGCGATCACCGCGAAGGAGTTCGGCATCGCCCGCGAGGCGCAGGACGAACTGGCCGTCGCGAGCCACCGCAACATGGCTGCCGCCTACGACCGCGGCTTCTTCGACGACCTCGTCACCCCGTTCCTCGGGCTGACCCGCGACGACAACCTGCGTCCCGATTCGTCGGTGGAGAAGCTGTCGACGCTGAAGCCGGTCTTCGGCAACAAGCTCGGCGACGCCACCATGACGGCCGGCAATTCGACGCCGCTCACCGACGGCGCGTCGGCTGCGCTGCTGTCGAGCGAGGAGTGGGCCGCCGAGCGCAAGCTGCCGGTGCTCGCCTACCTCGTGGACTCCGAGACCGCCGCGGTCGACTACATCCACGGCGGCGACGGTCTGCTCATGGCCCCCACCTACGCCATCCCGCGTCTACTGCAGCGCAACGGCCTGACTCTGCAGGACTTCGATTTCTACGAGATCCACGAGGCGTTCGCCTCCGTGGTGCTCGCCACGCTCCAGGCGTTCGAGTCGGAGGAGTACTGCAAGGGCAAGCTGGGCCTCGACGCACCGCTGGGATCGATCGACCGCAGCAAGCTCAACGTCAACGGCTCGTCGCTGGCGGCCGGCCACCCGTTCGCCGCGACCGGCGGCCGCATCGTCGCCTCGCTGGCGAAGATGCTGCACGAGAAGAAGCAGGAGACCGGAAAGCCCGTCCGCGGCCTGATCTCCATCTGCGCCGCAGGCGGACAGGGTGTGACGGCGATTCTGGAGGCCTGATCGACCCCCTCGGAGATCGTTGAGCAAAAAAGTTCCGTTCGGTGTGTAACGCTCTGCGACGGACCGCGATAGACCCAGCGACCCCGCGCTGCTGCCTGACCCCCGACCTGGTAGCAACGCGGGGTCTTCGCATTCCGGCCGCAGCCGTGCCGAACAGGCGCACTACCCTTGACAGCAGGTAGTTCGGCGCGCGGATTCGACGGCGCGCCCGACTTTGCGAAAGGATCTGGGTGAGCGGCAGCAACGGGACCGACGACTCCCATCACGAGCACGACGACGCACGAACCGAGAATCTCGGTCCGTCGTCGGAGTCCGCTCGTGAGGACGGGGGTGCGTCGGCCCCTACCGAGCGTTTCGAAGCGGTCGATCCTCACCGGCAGGTGGCCGAGCCGACGGCGAGTGATGGCACGGAGCCGACGGCGAGCGATGTTCCGGAGCCGACGGCGAGCAGTGTTCCGGAGCCGAAGGCGAGCGATGTTCCGGAACCGACGGCAGAAGCTGAGGCACAGCAACAAGCTTCCGGCGACTCCCGGAGCGAGAACGAGAATGCGGATCAGGCCCGCACCGACGTTGCAGACGGACCCGCGACCGAGAACGTCCCTCCTTCGGAGGCGCCCACCGCGGTCATCCCCGTCGTCGCGCCCGCGAACCGGGCACCGGGTGACGGATCGTCCGCCGCCACCGAGCGCGTCCACCGCTCGCCGGCGGAGCAGAGCCAGGGACAAGGACACCCGCCGCAGGGCGATCAGCCGACCCGGCAGATGCAGGCGGGACCGCCGCCACAGGGTCCGCCTCCCGTCACTCCTCCGCCCACGGGTGGTCCGGGAGGGGACGGGGACGAGCCGAGCACGCGGGGGTCGAATCTGCCCCGGCGGACGATCGCACTGGTCGTCGGCGGGGTCGTCGCGCTGCTCGCCGTGCTGTACGTGGCCGATCTCGCGATGTCGTCGGGCAAGGTCCCGCGTGGGGTCACCGTCGCGGGGGTCGAGATCGGCGGGATGTCGCTCGACGCGGCCGAGGCGGAGCTCACCGAACAACTGACGCCGCGGCTCGACGCTCCTGTGGACGTCACCGCCGGCGACACTCGGGGACAGCTCGTGCCGTCGGAGGCCGGCATCGGTATCGATTGGCCGGCGACCCTCGACAATGTGGGTGCGCAGCCGCTCAATCCGTTCACGCGATTGGCGTCCTTCTTCGGGAACGACGAGGTAGGCGTGGTCTCCACGCGCGACGAGGCCGCCCTCTCGGCGGCCATCGAGAAGGCAGCCGCCGCCGCTGCGCACGAACCGCGCGAGGGCAACATCGTCTTCGAGGACGGCACACCCGTCCCGGTGACGCCGCAGCCCGGTCAGCAACTCGACGTCGCTGTCGCGGGCGACGTCTTCGCCGAGCGCTGGCCGTCCGGCAACGTGTCGCTGCCCGTCGAGAGCGTCGATGTCACCGTCACCCGCGAGGGCCTCGACCGGGCGCTCGCGGAGGTCGCCGTCCCGGCTGTGGCGCAGGACCTGGTCGTCCGGGGACTCGACGGGGCCATCGGTGTGCTGCCGCGTGATGCGGTGGGCGCCGTCCTGTCGTTCGTGCCCGACGGGTCGGGGGGACTCGAACCGCAGTACGACACCGAGGCCGCGATCGGCATCCTCGCGCCGCAGCTCGCGCCGTCGGAGACCGAACCGAAGGATGCGCGGATCGTCCTCGACGGCGGTCGTCCGACGATCGTGCCCAGCGAGACCGGTGAGATGGTCGACTGGCCCGTCACTCTGGAGAAACTGCCCGACCTGCTGAAGCAGGAGGGCGACCGCAGCATCGACGCGGTGTACAAGAAGGCCGAGCCGAAACTCACCACCGAAGGTGCCGAGAAGCTCGGCATCAAGGAAGTGGTCGCGGAGTACACCACCGGTGGGTTCGAGTACGCGTCCGGTGTGAACATCCGCTTGGCGGCGCAGGAGATCAACGGCGCCATCGTCGAGCCCGGGGAGACCTTCTCCTTCAACGATTACACCGGACCACGTGGTGCGGCGCAGGGTTACATCGAGTCGGGCATCATCGAGGCCGGACGTCCCGGCAAGGCCGTGGGCGGGGGCATCAGCCAGCTCGCGACCACCCTCTACAACGCGACCTACTTCGCCGGCATGGAGGACGTCGAGCACACCGAGCACAGCTACTACATCTCCCGGTACCCGGCCGCGCGTGAGGCCACGATCTACGACGGCGCGATCGACCTGAAGTTCCGCAACCCGTTCGACACGGGTGTGCTGATCCAGACGATCGGCACCAGCTCCGACATCACGGTGCGCATCTGGGGAACGAAGACGGTCGACGTCCAGTCCGTCACCGGCAACCGCACGAACTACACCTCGCCCAACACCATCACGCTGCCCGCCGGCCCCTCGTGCATTCCTTCGAGCGGCGCGCAGGGCTTCACGGTCACCGATACCCGGATCGTCACCGATGCCCGGACGGGTGCGCAGATTTCGAACACGACGCGCACGGTGCGTTACGACCCGGTCCCGGTCGTCAAGTGCGTCAGCCCCGAGCCGGAGCCGAGCGACGAGCCCTCGGGCGGTGAAGACGCTGCGGCTTCCGGCGACGCCGAGGCGGATGCACCCGCGCCGGCACCGCAATCGCCTGCGGCCGGGGAACCCGCGACGGGCGGCCCCGAGGAGGAATAGCGGACGTTCTCGAAATGTGGGGAGGTTGTGTGCGGTTCCGGTGAAGGACTCGCACACAACCTCCCCCTTTTTTTCGTCACTCGGGGAGCTGCGCCGCGTCGGGGTTCTCGCTCTTCCCGAACCCCACTCGGGCTTCTACTCTGGGTGCACGACAACCGTGCGACGGATTGTGGAGACCACGATGTCCCGGTCGGCTGAAAACGTTCCGCCACCTCGACCACGCTCGGACCCGGCCGAGGCGGATCACGATGCTGTGACTCCGCCACCTGCTCGCCGAGCCGCCCCGCGAGTGCTCGAGAGCGCCGTCGGCATGGTTCGTCTGCTTCGCGCACGACGGCTGCACAATCCCCGTAGGAATGTGGGGCAGCGGGTGCGGTTCGCCGACGGCAGTAGCGCTGTGGTGTATCGCGAGACCCGAGTGGACGACGGCAGAGCAGACGACCCGGCCCTACTGGTGGTCGGATTCGTCCTGCGCGGCATCCGCGGTCCCGGTCATCGCGCCTTTCGGCTGGAGAGCTGGCTGAACATTCCGATGTTCGTCGGGTTCCCGGGATTCCGCTCGAAGCTGTGGATGACGCACGACGAGCACGGCTGCTATCGGGGCATCTACGAATGGGACGGCGCCGAGCGGGCCGCTTCCTACGTGCGCGCCTTGAGTTGGGTACTCGGGTTGGTCAGTGTCACCGGCTCGATCAGGGCGCACATCGTGCCGGGAGTGCACCGCGACGAGGCACTGAGCCGCCCGGAACTGTTATCGGGTTCGCACGCAGAGAAGACGAAGACGTGGTGGCAGCCCACGGCCCCGGTCGGCCTGCGCTGAACCGAGTCGACATCCTGGTCGTCGGGGCCGGTCCCGTCGGTGCCGCGGTGGCGCTGCATGCCCACAGGCACGGTGCCGGCGTCTGCGTGGCGGAGCGTCGCACCGAGTTGCAGCGGCCCTCCCGCTCGATGCTGTTGTGGTCGCGCACGCTGGAATCACTGCACCGGCTGGGGGTCGTCCACGAACTCGAATCGCGGTCCCTTGCGCGACTGCGCACACAGCTGCACCTCGGCGAGCGGACGGTCGACGTCGCGCTCGCCGATTTCGCGGTACCGGATCGGTTCCGGCAACCGCTGATGGTTCGGCAGGCGTTCCTCGAATCGGCACTGCACAGGGCAGTGGCCGACGGTGGAGTTCCCTTGCTGACGGGCGCCGAGCTCGACGGATTGTGGAACGACCGGGACGGGGTTCTCGCCCGGTTGCGTACCCGTGGCGGGCACCGATACGTGCATTGCCGGTTCCTGGTCGGTTGCGACGGGGCGGACAGCACGGTGCGCCGCTCGATTCGGATCCCGTGGCACGGTCACACCTATCGCGAGGAGGCGGTACTCGCGGATCTGGACCTCGAGGATCTGTCCCCGACCACGGCTCACATCGGGGCGGGCCCTGCCGGCATCGGCTTCCTCTTCCCGGAAGGGGAGCACGAAGCGCGCTGGCGGCTCGTCGCCACCCGGGCCGCGACCGGAGACGACGTCCCGCCGGGACGCGACGGGCCGCCGGTCTCCGTGTCCGAGATCCGAACCGTGCTCGAGGGAGCGAATCTTCCGGGGCGAGTGGGCGCGGCAGCGTGGTCGACACGCGTACGGTTGCAGCGCGCTCGGGCGGCCCGATTCCGGTCGGGTCCGGTATTTCTTGCAGGGGACGCGGCCCACGTGTTCTCACCTGCCGGCGCGCAGGGAGTGAACACCGGGCTGCAGGATGCCGCCAATCTGGGATGGAAGCTTGCTGTCGCGTGCGGCGGTTCGACCGATCCGGAGCGTCTGCTCGCATCGTACGACGCGGAGCGACGGCCTGTCGCCGACAAGGTCGGCACCCTTACCGAGCTGATCCTGCACGCGGAAGGGGATTCGCGACTGCCGTTCCGGTTCCTCCGTACCGCCGTGCTGCCGGCGGTGGCCCCGGCCGTGCCCACCCTCTTGCGGCTTCATCTGCTCACCGCGACGGCGGGCGCGACGCTGTCGCAGGACTGGGTTTCGTACCGCGCCGGCCCGATCACCGAAGGACATCGGTGCCGCGGGGCCGGCCGACTGCAGGCGGGCGACCCGCTTCCGGACATCGAGGTGGTCACCCGAGGACGAGCGAGGCGGGTGCACGACCTGACCTGCTCACCGGGTATGCACGTACTGCACGGCCCGGCAACACTTCTGCACCCGGTATCCGGGACGGTGCCGGTGACCTGTCATCCGATCGACACATGGCCGCCGCGCCGGATTCTCGCCGTCAGACCGGACGGATACATCGGCTACCGCGACGACTCCGGTGATCCGTCCAGCCTGGATCGGTGGCTGCGCACGGTAACGGGTACGGCCGAGCCTGCCGGGGCAGGGCGGCCCGGCCGATGACGACGGCCGCTGCGACCCTCTTGCCGAGAGTCGCAGCGGCCGTTCGCGCTACCGCGGTGAGCGGTTCGATCAGAACGCGGCTTCGTCGAGTTCCATGATGTCGAGGTCGACGTCGGTGATGATCTGACGCGCGACGCTCAGCTCGGGCAGCACGTTCTTGGCGAAGAAGGACGCTGCCGCGACCTTGCCCTCGTAGAACGCCTTGTCCGCGGCGTCGGTGCCGGCATCGAGCGCACCGAGGGCGATCTCGGCGTGCTCGAGCAGCAGCCAGCCGATCATCAGGTCGCCGAATGCCTCGAGGAATCGGACGGAGCCGAGGCCGACCTTGTACAGCTCGGTGGGCTGTTCCTGCGCACCCATGAGGTACTGGGTGAGCGTCGCGACCATCGTCTGGGTCTCGCCGAGCGCGGTGGCCAGGAGCGTGCGCTCCTTCTTCAGACGCTGGTCGGCATCGTCGCGCTCGACGAACTTCTTGATCTCACCGGCGATGTGGGCGAGCGCCACGCCACGGTCGCGAGCGATCTTGCGGAAGAAGAAGTCCTGCGCCTGGATGGCCGTGGTGCCCTCGTACAGCGAGTCGATCTTCGAGTCGCGGATGTACTGCTCGATCGGGTAGTCCTGCAGGAAGCCCGAACCGCCGAGGGTCTGGAGCGAATCCTTCAGGTACTGGTAGGCCCGCTCGGAGCCGCAACCCTTGACGACCGGCAGCAGCAGGTCGTTGATGCGGTGCGCGAGAGCGGCGTCGGCACCCGAGACCTGCTCGGCGACGACGTCGTCCTGGTGCGCCGCGGTGTACAGGTACACGGCGCGCAGGCCCTCGGAGTAGGCCTTCTGCATCGCCAGCGAACGCCGCACGTCGGGGTGGTGCATGATCGACACGCGCGGCGCGGTCTTGTCGGACATCTGTGTGAGGTCGGCGCCCTGGATGCGCTCCTTGGCGTAGTCGAGGGCATTGAGGTAGCCGGTCGACAGGGTCGCGATGGCCTTCGTGCCGACCATCATGCGGGCGTGCTCGATGACGTCGAACATCTGCGCGATGCCGTTGTGGACCTCGCCGACGAGCCAGCCCTGAGCCGGAACGCCGTGGCCACCGAAGGTGACCTCGCAGGTCGCGGAGGCATTGAGGCCCATCTTGTGTTCGACGTTGGTGACGAACACGCCGTTGCGCTCGCCCATCTCGTCCTTCTCGAAGTCGAAGTGGAACTTCGGGACGAAGAACAGCGACAGGCCCTTGGTGCCGGGGCCGGCACCCTCGGGGCGGGCGAGGACGAGGTGGAAGATGTTCTCGAACAGGTCGTCGGAGTCGGCCGAGGTGATGAACCGCTTGACGCCCTCGATGTGCCAGGAGCCGTCGTCCTGCTTGATCGCCTTGGTGCGACCGGCGCCGACGTCGGAACCGGCGTCGGGCTCGGTGAGGACCATGGTGGCGCCCCAGCCGCGCTCGACGCAGGTGGCGGCCCACTTCTTCTGCTCATCGGTGCCGTTGTCGTAGAGCACGCCTGCGAAGGCAGGGCCGGCCGCGTACATGAAGGCCGCGGGCTGGGCGCCGAGCATCATCTCGTTGACGGCCCACAGGAGGCTGCGCGGTGAGTCGGTGCCGCCGAGCTCCTCGGGGATGCCCATGGACCAGTAACCGGCGTCCCACCAGGCGCGGAACGACTTCTTGAACGGCTCGGGAAGCGACACCGAATGGGTCTCGGGATCGAAGACCGGCGGGTTGCGGTCGGCGTCGGCGAAGCCTTCGGCCGCCGGCCCCTCGGTCAGTGCCTTGACCTCGGCGAGGATGCCGCGCGCGGTGTCCTCGTCCAGGTCGCCGAACTTGCCTGCTTCGAGGACCTTCTGAATCTTCAGGAACTCGAACAGATTGAACTCGAGGTCGCGGAGGTTGCTCTTGTAGTGGCCCATGTCGTCCGTGTCTCCCAGTGTGGTGCGGTCCAGCCGGCTTCAAGTACCGCCCAAGTTATTACTCGTCGGTAACATCTCTATGTTACTCGTCAGGCAACTAACTGCCAAGGGGCGGTTTCCGTGCCACGACGAGCGCGTCGATCGCCGTTCCCGCGTCGGTTTCCCGATAGCGCCGTTCGGCAATCATGATGTCCAGTCCTCCGTCGATTTCGTCGACGAGATCCGTTGGTGTGTAGAGAATTTCCTTGTCCTGCGGTCCGCCCACGCCGTCGTCGGGATTTGTTGCGTCGTGCCCGAGAAATATGAGCATTCCTTCAGGTTTCAGCGCATCGACGGCGCGGTCGAGAAGTGCCTTCCGCTGTGGCGGAGGGAAATGAAGGAAGACCGAGAGAATCAAGTCATATTCGCCGTCGAACGAGTCGGCCGTCACATCACCCCGGACGTAGTGGAGCCGGTCGCGCGAGCGGGACGGTGCCTGTGCGGCGATCCGGCGGGCCTTGTCGAGGGCGACCTCGGAGAAGTCGACACCCACGACTTCCCAGCCGCGCGTCGCCAACCACAAGGAGTGGCGGCCTTCGCCGCAGCCGAGGTCGAGGGCCCTCCCGTGCGGTAGTGACGCCACGTGTTCGACGATCACCGGATTGGGCGGCGTGCCCCAGATCATGTCCGACGTCGCGTACTTCTCGTTCCATGCCTGTGCATCCATGCCCGCGACGCTAGCCCCGCGTCGTGAACGGGACCCCTACTTGCGGTGAGGGTCACGGAAGCACATCGTCGGGGTAGCGCTGTGACGAAATCGTGACCTGCGATATCGTGGACCGGATGCGATGTGCCGACACGCGGTGCGTCGAGGAGGAGGAGTTCGTCTGATGGGTGCACAGATCGCTGTCCCCGCCCCGCTGAGGAACAGCGTGCTGCTCGGTCTGGGTGTGCACCGCCCCGAGCGCATCGTCACCAACGACGAGATCTGCGAGCAGATCGACTCGAGCGACGAATGGATCCAGTCGCGCTCCGGCATCAAGGAGCGCCGCTTCGCCGAGCAGCATCCGAAGGAATCGGTCGTCGACATGGCGACGAGCTCCGCCGAGCAGGCCCTCGCGGCTGCCGGCCTCACCGCTGCGCAGATCGACACGGTGATCGTCGCGACCTCCACCTACCCCTACCAGACCCCGCAGGCCGCGGCGCTCGTCGCCGACCGCATCGGCACCGGCGGTGCCGCGGCGCTCGACATCCAGGCCGGCTGCGCGGGCTTCTGCTACGCCCTCGGCGTCGCTTCCGATCTCGTGCGCGCCGGAACGGCCGAGCACGTGCTCGTCGTCGGTGTCGAGCGCATGAGCGACACCACCGAGCCCACCGATCGCTCCGTGCGCTTCATCTTCGGCGACGGTGCCGGTGCCGTGGTCGTCGGCCCGTCCGACGAGGTCGGTGTCGGCCCCACCGTCTGGGGCTCCGACGGCTCCCAGGCCAACGCGATCCGGCAGGAACCCGACTGGGTCGACTTCGCCACCAACCCGAACCAGAAGCGTCCCTGGATCATCATGGAGGGCACCGCGGTCTTCCGCTGGGCCGCCTTCGAGATGAGCAAGTACGCCCGGCAGATCGCCGACAAGGCCGGCGTGGCCCTCGAGGACCTCGACGCGTTCGTCCCGCACCAGGCCAACCTGCGCATCAACGACGTCATCGTCAAGCAGCTCGAACTGCCCGAGACCGTCGCCGTCGCCGACGACATCATCGAGACCGGCAACACCTCCGCCGCGTCCATCCCGCTGGCGATGGAGAAGATGCTGCGCACCGGCCAGGTCGAGGTCGGATCCACCGCGCTGCTCCTCGCGTTCGGTGCCGGCCTGTCCTATGCGGGCCAGGTCGTGAAGATGCCCCCGCTCGCGAAGTAGGAAGCAGCGGTAGCAGTACGACTCGGTAGCAGTATCGACATATGGCGAGTATTCGCACGTCGTCCGTTCCCCGTTGGGTCTGGATCCTGTGCTTCATCGTGGTCTCCGTGGCCGTCGTCCTCCTCGAACCGATGGGGGACGACGAGCCGGGCGGTACCGGCGGGGGCACGGTCGAGAACCCCTCCGAAGCCCTCGAGGCGCTGGCGGCACTGCCCGTCCGGCCCGCCGAATCGCAGAGTGGCTACGACCGCTCACTGTTCGGCTCGGCCTGGACCGACGAGGTGACCGTCGACCTGGGGCGCAACGGCTGCGACACTCGTAACGACATTCTCCGGCGCGACCTCGTCGACGTCTCCTTCGAGTCCGGGAAGAAGCAGTGCACCGTCACCGCCGGCACCCTCGAGGACCCGTACACGGGGAAGACGATCTCCTTCCGTCGCGGGATCGACACCTCGTCCGCCGTGCAGATCGACCACGTCGTCGCCCTGTCCGATGCGTGGAAGAAGGGCGCCCGCCATCTGGACGATCAGGAGAAGCGGAATCTCGCGAACGATCCGCGCAACCTGATCGCCGTCGACGGCCCCACCAACCAGGGCAAGGGCGACTCCGACGCGTCGGAGTGGCTGCCGCCGAACACCGCCTTCCACTGCGAGTA
The DNA here is from genome assembly GCF_004153645.1 of Rhodococcus sp. Q1. Classification (NCBI taxonomy): domain Bacteria; kingdom Bacillati; phylum Actinomycetota; class Actinomycetes; order Mycobacteriales; family Nocardiaceae; genus Rhodococcus; species Rhodococcus sp. Q1. The sequence continues at coordinate 877,843 of NZ_SDMJ01000001.1, forward strand.
CGTCGTGCGGCAGATCGAGGTGAAGACCGCCTACGAACTGTGGGTCACCCAGGCGGAACACGACGCGATGGCGCGGATCCTTGCCTCCTGTTGATCCCGCCTCCTGCTGATCACCCCTGACGCAGTGCCGCGACGATGTCGTCCTCCGACATCAGTACATGCGCGGCCGCGGGGCCGAGCGGTACGTAGCTGTCCCGGGAGGTGACCCGGGTGATTCTGCCCGGCCACTCATCGTCGACGAGCGCCGCGACGACCGCTTCGGCCACACCTCCGCTGCGACGTGTCTCGTCGGCGACCACCACCCGCTCGAAGCGACGGACGTGTTCGAGCAGCGCGGTCGTCGGCAGCGGCGACAACCATTGCAGGTCGAGGACGGTCGCCGCGACTCCCGCGCGACGGACGGCACGCAGACTCATCGGCACCCCGTTCCCGAAGGTCACCACCAGCACGTCGCGCCCGTTGCCGTAGGTGCACACCGATCCCGGTGGGAGCCCGGCGGTGTCGGGAACCTGCTGCCACAGTCCGTCGCCGTCGTCGTACAGGTCGCGCCCGTGGTACAGCGCGATCGGCTCCAGGTACACGCACACCCGGCCCTCCTGACGGGCCAGCTCGACGCACGTACGCAGCAGGGCGCCGGCCGTGGCGGGTGAGCTCGGCACGGCCAGCACCAGACCCGGGATGTCGCGGAGGACGGCGACGGAATCGTCGTTGTGGAAGTGCCCGCCGAAGCCGCGCTGGTAGGGCAGGCCCGCGATGCGCACGACCATCGGATTGCGGTACCGCCCGTCGGAGAAGAACGCCAGGCTCGCCGCTTCGCCGCGCAGTTGGTCCTCGGCGTTGTGCAGATAGGCCAGGTACTGGATCTCCGGGATCGGCAACATGCCCGCGACGGCGAAGCCCAGTGCGGTGCCGAGGATCGTCTGCTCGTCGAGCAGGGTGTCGAACACGCGCAGGCGTCCGAAGCGCTCCTGCAGTCCTCGGGTGACGCCGTAGACCCCGCCCTTGGCGCCGACGTCCTCCCCGAACACGCAGGCGTGGGGGTCCTCCTCGAGGAGCTGCCCGAGCGTGCGGGTCACGGCCCGGGCGAGGGTGAGCGGTTCGTCGGCCGGATGCGGATCGTCGTCGACGTGCACGAGCTCGGATTCCAGCGGGCGCATCACCTCGGCGGCGGTCGCCAGTCGCGGCGGCCTGCTCAGTGAGTCCGCGACGGAGTCGACCTCGGCCCGCATCCGTTCGTACCGGTCGAGAACCCCTGCAGCATCGAGCACTCCACGCGCGACGAGTTCGCGGGCCGTACCCACCAGCGGGTCCCGTTCGTGATCGGCGGCGAGATCCGACGGATCGCGGTAGGCCGACTCGACGTCGGAACCGGCATGACCGAGGAAACGCACAGCCCGCACGTGCAGCAGGAGCGGAGCCCGGGTCGTACGCACCGTCTCCACGGCATCGGTTGCGGCAGTGAGCATCCCCACCGGATCTGCTCCGTCCGCCGATCGGTACTCGATCCCCGGATACGACGACAGCGACCGCTCGAGCCAACCGGGCGGGGTGGGCACGCTGATGCCGAGTCCGTTGTCCTCGCACACCAGCAGCAACGGCAACGGCAACCCGCGATGACGGCAGTAGGCGGCCGCGTTCAGAGCGCCGGCGGCCGTCGAATGGTTCGCCGAGGCGTCGCCGAAACTGCACACCACCACCGAATCCCACGGCCAGGCCGCGTCGAGCCCGAGACGCCGCATCCGCGGCAATGCGAGGGCCAGGCCCACGGCGCGCGGCAGGTGCGAGGCGATCGTCGACGTCTGCGGCAGGATGTTCAGCGCGGCGTTGCCGAACACCTTGTGCCGACCGGCCGAGATCGGATCGAGCGTGGACGCCGCGCATCCGGCGAGCACGTCGCGGATCGGGGTGCTGCCCTCGGCGAGCGACGCGCGAGCCGCGTAGAAGCCGCCCGAACGGTAGTGCAGCAGAGCGGGATCCGTCACCCGGGTGCACAATCCCAGTGCGGCGTTCGATTCGTGGCCCGCCGACGCGATGGTGTAGAAACCCTCGCCACGTCCTTGCAGGGTGCGGGCCGCGGCATCGAGGTGCCGCGACTGCACCTGGGCGTCGAAGTACCGCACCAGCAGGTCGTCGCCGACCCGCCGGTCGGCCGGCCGTGACGGCGGTGCGTGCCCGGGCAGAGCGCGCACCGCGGTGACGAAACGGTCGTCGAGTTCGTCGGCGGCGGTCACCCCTTCTTTCTACGCCCCGATCACCTCGGAAGGAGGTGGATCGGACCCCCGTCGTTCGGGAACGGCAACGACGTGAAGTTCATCGGCGCGACGTAGTCGGCCGGCACGTGCCAGCGGAAACGCAGCAGCAGATGGTGCAGCACCGTCTTGATCTCAACTCCCGAGAAGTGCATGCCCAGGCACCGGTGCGCGCCGCCGCCGAAGGGCGCCCACGCGTACTTGTGCACCTTGTCCTCGCGGCGCTCCGGCGAGAAACGTTCGGGATCGAAACGTTCCGGATCGGGCCACAATTCGGGCATGTGGTGGGAGAAGTGCATACCGAGATCGAGGAGGGTTCCCTTCGGGACGAAGTGGCCGAGGATCTCGGTGTCCTTCGCCGCGCGTCGCACGACACCCGGCACCGGGGTCACCAGCCGCTGGCACTCCTTGATCACCAGGTCCAGCGAGGTCGGTTCGTCGAGTCGGTCGACACCCGGCGTGGTGGTGCCGAGCGCGTCGGATTCCTCGCGGCAGCGTTGCTGCCATTCGGAGAACTGGCCGAGATACTGCATCACCGTCGACAGGGTGATCGTCGAGGTGTCGTGGGCCGCCATCATCAGGAAGATCATGTGGTCGACCACGTCGTCGTCCGAGAACCGTTCGCCTTCTTCGGATTCGACATGGCAGAGCACCGAGAAGATGTCGTCGCCGTTCCCCGCGCGACGCGCGGGGAGATAGTGCCGGAAGAACTTCTCGAGGCGCGCCCTGCCCACGATGCCGCGACGCCACCGCGTGCCCGGCAGCGGGTAGCGCACGATGGCGGTGGCCGCCTGCACACAGCCGATGAAAGCCCGGTTCACTTCCTCCATTTCGTGATCGGACGAGCCTTCGGCGCCGCCCATGAAGATCTCCGTCGCGAGCCCGAGGGTCAGTTCCTTGAGCGCCGGATACGCGCGGAAACCCTCGCGCGGGATCCAGCCGTCGAGGGTCCGTTCGATCGACGGGTGCATGCGGTCGGTGTAGAGGGCGAGGCGGTCGCGGGTGAACGCCTGCGACATGATGCGGCGGTGCGCGGTGTGCTCGTCGCCGTCGAGCAGCATGAGTCCGCGGTCGAAGAACGGCCCGATCAGGGCGCGCCAGCCCGGTCCGTTGAGCAGTGCGCGGTCGCGGTTCTGCAGGGCCGCGCCGACGGCGTCGGGTCCGAGCAGGACCACCCACGGCCGTCCGGCGAAGCGGAACCACGACACCGGGCCGTGCTCGCGGTAGCGATGTGTATATGCCGCAACGGGATCGCGCATGTATTTCAGCGCGTATCCGACGTAGGGGAGGCCGCTGTCGCCCGGAACGGGAGCGAGGCCGGGAGGTGGGGGAGCAAGCATCTTCGTCACGGGCACATCTCCGGGTGGTCGGATCCGACGCCGGCTGTAGTCGGATTCCAATGTAGCGTGCATCACATCTCGGTTGCATCGATTCGTCCCACGGGACGGACGCTGGTCGGGCGTGCGGGTGCGTGCCATGCTGGCGCCATGGACGTCGAACGCCCGAAACTCGAAGGCACCGTCGCGGTCGGGGAGGGCCGGCGGCTCGGTTTCGCCGAGTTCGGTTCGGCGCAAGGCCGGACGGTGTTCTGGCTGCACGGCACGCCCGGCGCGCGCCGGCAGGTGCCCATCGAGGCCCGCGCCTTCGCCGAACGGAACCACCTCCGCCTCATCGGGATCGATCGCCCCGGGATCGGCTCGTCGACGCCGCACATCTACGAGAACGTCCTCGCGTTCAGCGACGACCTGCGCATCGTCGCCGACACTCTCGGTGTCGACCGCATGGCCCTCGTCGGCCTGTCCGGCGGCGGGCCGTACACCCTCGCCGCGGCCTACGCGTTGCGCGAACGAGTCGTCGCGGCCGCGGTCCTCGGCGGTGTGGCACCGGTCGTCGGTCCCGAGGCGATCGGCAGCAACCTGATGAAGCTGGGCACCTTCGTCGCGCCGGCGCTGCAGACCGCGAGCGTCCCGATCGGCGTGGCGGTGAGCGCGGCGATCCGCGTGGTGCGCCCGTTCGCGTCGCCGATCATCGACCTGTACGGGCGGCTGTCACCCGAGGCCGACCGTCGGCTGCTCGCCCGCCCCGAGTTCAAGGCGATGTTCCTCGACGACCTGCTCAACGGCAGCCGACGTCAGATCTCCGCGCCGTTCTCCGACATCGTCGTGTTCACCCGCGACTGGGGTTTCCGCGTCTCCGACGTGAAGGTGCCCGTGCGGTGGTGGCACGGCGACACCGACCACATCATCCCGATCGAGCACGGTCTGCACGTGGTGGATCTGCTGCCCGACGCACAGTTCCACCACCTGCCCGGAGAAAGCCATCTCGGTGGTCTCGGTGCGTCGGAGGAGATCCTCACTACTGTTCTGGAGTTGTGGGGCGACTGACGCTGCGAGGTAGGTGGCCGTCGGGGGCGACCACGAGTACGGGCACCGCACAATGGCCGCTCAGGTGTTCGGCGACGCTGCCCAGGATCCTGGTGGACATGCCACGACCGCGCCGCCCGACGACGAGGACGTCGGCTCGGCGCTCCTCGGCGAACCAGCGAAGGGATTCGCCCGCCGGGCCGGCCAGAACCGCCATGCCCGCCGGGACGTCCTCCGCGGCGTCGGCAGCGCCCGTGAGTCGCTGCCTCGCCACGTGGAGAGCTTCCGACTCGTCCGTGCCGCCGTCGTCGTACGACACCACCGCGACGAGTTCGAGCACGCCCCCGCCGGGGCCGAACAGTCGACGCGCGACGCGCAGTGCATGGTCGGACTCCGCCGATCCGTCGATGCCGACCATGACGCGGAGATTGCCGGTTTCCGGCGGTTCGGTTCCCCACATCGCGATCGGCGCGGAGGCCACCGACCGGGGTCGACGCTCGACGCGCTCGTAGGCGACCGGAACGAACAAGGGTCCGAGGATCACGGCGATCAGCGTCCACCGCGGGTCGTGGCCCCGCCGCGCCATCCACACCCCGGTTGCCAGCCCGATCAGCACCCACGCGGTGATGAAGACGGCGAAGATCGTCCAGTTCACATTGCCCTCCTGGCAGACGGTGACGAGGCGCGGTCGGCGAGACGCGCAGCGATGACGGTGATCAGCAGCGACCGAACCCGAGGTGTTGCCGGTACCCCGGTCCGGATCGTCACGATCTCCGGTCCTGAAAGACGTCGGGGATACCGTCACCGTCCTCGTCGATCTGCTCGCGCGCGGCGATACGGCGGTACGCACGGTTGCGGGTGGTGAGGACGATCGACGCGAGGACCGCGCTGAGCAGGGATCCGCACAGCACTGCGACCTTCACGTGATCGGCGGCGACTGTGCCGGCTCCGTAGGCCAGGTCGCCGATCAGCAGCGAGACCGTGAATCCGATGCCGCCGAGCAGCGCGACACCGAGTACGTCCGTCCAGCTCAGATCCTCGTCCAGACGGGCGCCGGTGAACCGCGCGACCAGATACGCGACGCCGAAGATCCCGATCACCTTGCCGGCGACCAGCCCGGCGATCACCCCTGCCGAAATGGGGTCGGTGAGAGCGTTCGCCAACCCGTCGAAGCCACCGACGGTGACGCCCGCGGCGAAGAAGGCGAAGATCGGAACGGCGAGTCCGGCCGAGATCGGCCTGATGCGGTGCTCGATGTGTTCGGCGACGGGAATCCTCTTGCCGGCGACCGTCCGGGAGATCGGCACGAGGAAGCCGAGCAGCACACCGGCGATCGTCGCGTGCACACCCGACTCGTGAACGAGCCACCAGGTGACCGCGGCGAGAGGAAGCAGCAACCACCAGGCGTGCACACCGCGCTGCAGTGCGAATCCGAATGCCATCAGCGGCAGCAACGCGCCGGCGAGGTAGAGCAGGTTCAGATCGTCGGTGTAGAAGACGGCGATCACCGTGACCGCGAGCAGGTCGTCGACCACCGCGAGGGTGAGCAGGAAGGTGCGCAAGCCGGCAGGAAGATGGGTACCGATGACGGCGAGGATCGCCACGGCAAAAGCGATGTCGGTGGCAGTCGGTACCGCCCACCCGTTCAACGCCTCGGCACCGCCGCGCATGTTGACCACCGCGAAGATCAGTGCGGGCACGATCATTCCGCCGAGGGCGGCGGTGACGGGCATCGCGGCGCGGCGCAGGTCACGCAGGTCGCCTTCGATGAATTCGCGTTTGAGTTCGACTCCCACCACGAAGAAGAACACCGCCAGCAGCCCGTCGGCCGCCCACGTGCCCAACGACAGGTCCATGTGCAGCGCGGCGGGACCGATCGTGGTGTCGCGCAGTGCGTGATACGAGTCCGACCACGCGGTGTTGGCCCAGATCAACGCGGCGAGCGCGGCGATCAGGAGCAGGATCCCGCCGACGGTCTCCTTGCGGAGGATGTCGGCTACGCGGCGCGATTCCTCCCAGGAACCTCGGGACAGCAGGGGAAGACCGGAGAAGGGGGTGGGCATCACGGATTCCTCGGGGGCAGAGAGATGCGACCGACGAGGCCGGTGCACACCACGGGACACGACTCGCCGACCAGACTTCCCGGCACACCGCTGCCCACCGTACCGTACGGTGCTCTCGGTGTCGTCCGACGACGCCGCATGTCCGGACCGATGCAACTCGAAGGTGCCTGCGGAAGGAACGCCGAATGGTCGATCCCGTCGAGCCGCAACGGTACTCGCCTGCACAGGCGATACATCTGCAGCCGACCGCGTGGGCAGCCGTCGCGGTCGGCGGGCTCATCGGCACCGCAGCCCGTCACGGGCTCGGCACGGCCTTCCCGGCCGGGAACGGCGCGTGGCCGATGACGACCTTCGCGATCAACGTCGTCGGCGCCCTGCTGCTGGGGATCCTGCTCGAGTCGCTGGTGCGGATGGGTCCGGACACATCCTGGCGTCGTGTCGTCCGGCTCGGCGCAGGCACCGGCGCACTGGGCTCGTTCACCACCTACAGCGCGCTCGCGGTCGACACCGACCTGCTGCTCCGCGACGGTGAGTTCGTCGCCGCGGCGACCTATGCGCTGGGCACGGTGTCGGCCGGCCTCGTCGCGACCGGCATCGGTGTCGCGCTGGGAGCGTGGTTCGGGAACCGTCGGGGTGCACCGCGGTGATCGCGGTGTGGGTGGCGCTGGCCGGCAGCGTCGGTGCCGTGACGCGGTTCGTCGTCGACAGCGCGTTGCGCGCCCGGTTCACCGCCTCGCTGCCGTGGCCGACCGTCCTGATCAACATCGCCGGGTCGTTGCTGCTGGGCATCCTGGCCGGCGCCGCGCTGTTCCACGACGCCCCGACCACGATGCTCACGATCGCCGGGACCGGTTTCTGCGGCGGCTACACGACCTTCAGCACGACGAGCGTCGACTCGGTACGCCTGATCGTGCAAGGCCGGTACGCGGGCGCTGCGGCGATCACGTTCGGCACTCTCGCGACCACGATCGCCGCGGCCGCTGCCGGGCTCGGTCTCGCCACCGTGTGGTGATCAACGCGAGCGGTCGATCAGCTCGAGCACCGAGCGCAGCTCGTCGGCGTCGACCTGGCCGGGCGCCGATGCGGTGCCGACCATCCCGAACGTCGCGGCCGATCCGAAGACCTGACCGGCGATCCGCGACACCACACCGAGACCGCCCATCGACATGGTGATCAACGGGCGGTCGGCGTGGTCCTCGTGCATCGTGCGGGTCGCGTCGAGCAGGGTCAGCACGTCGCCGGCCGAGCGGGGCATGACGGCGATCTTGCAGATGTCGGCGCCGAGATCCTGCATCTGCCGCAGCCGCGCGACGATCTCGTCCTTCGGTGGAGTGGCGTCGAAATCGTGGTTCGACGCCACCACCGCGACACCGCGGGCGTGGGCCGCCGCGACGATCCGCTCGACGGCGGCGCGGTCGCGCCGGTACTCCACATCGACGAGATCCACGCTGCCGCTCTCGGCGAGTGCGACCGTCAGATCGGCGTACGCCTCGTCGTCGATCGCGATCTCGCCGCCCTCGTTGGCGGTGCGGCAGGTCGCGAGCAGGGGAGTGCCCTGCAACTGCTCGGACAACGAGCCGGCCTGCGCGACCACGGAGGCGACGTCGTCGACGGTGTGGAAGAAGTCCACGCGCCATTCGACGACGTCGGCCCGATCGGCGACGGCCGCGATCTGTTCGCGCAGCACCTCGGGGGTGCGGCCGGTGACGGGGACGACGATCGTGGGTGCGCCGTCACCGATCACCACGTCCTTGACGCGAACCGGTGTGATCGTTCGTCCCACGTGCCGTCTCCGTTCCCTCGTCCGCTGGCCGGACCTATTCGATCACGTGCGCTTCGAGCCGCTCTCCGCAGCGTCCTCGGACTCCTCGACGACCACGACGGTGTGGTCCTTCGACGATTTCGCGGGGTCGGCGACCGCCTCGCCGCGCGCCACCATGAGCGCTTCGTCGGAGAGCGGGATCTCCTTGATGAAGCACGCGAGGACGAACGCGATGAGCAGGAACGGGATGAGGTACCAGAACACCGGCGCCAGCGAGTCGGCGTAGGCGTCGATGACGCCTTCACGGACGGGATCGGGCAGCAGTCTCATCGCTGCCGGATCGACGGTCGCGGTGGCCTGCCCGGCCTGCTCGGGTGTCGCACCGGCAGCGGTGAAGACCTCGACGAGCTGCTCCGAGAGACGGTTGGTGAAGATCGTGCCGAAGATCGCCACCCCGAGCGCCGCACCGACCTCGCGGAAGTAATTGTTCGAGCTCGTCGCGGTGCCGATCTCGTCGGCGGGCACGGCGTTCTGCACGATCAGGATCACGACCTGCATGATCAGGCCGAGACCCAGACCGAAGACGAACAGCATCGAGCAGATCACCCACAGCGGGGTGTCGCCCTCGAGGGTGGTCAGCCACAGCATGCCTGCGGCGGTGATCAGCGACCCCGCGATCGGATAGATCTTGTACCGCTGGGTCTTGGTGATGGCCAGACCCGACCCGATCGAGGTGATCATCAGACCGGCCATCATCGGGAGCAGCAGCAGACCCGAGACCGCGGCCGACGTGCCCGACGACATCTGCAGGAAGGTCGGCATGAACGCGATCGCGGCGAACATGCCGAGGCCGAGCACGAAACCGATGGCGGTGGCGTTGACGAAGATCGGGTTGCGGAACAGCGACAGCGGGATGATCGGATCCTGTGCCCGCGACTCGACCAGCACGAACAGGGACACGAACACCACGAGACCGGCGCCGAACGACCAGGTCAGCGGATCGGCCCAGCCGCGGTCGGTGTCGCCACCGAAGTCGGTGAAGAAGATCAGGCAGGTCGTGGCGAGCGAGAGCGTGACGACACCGAGGATGTCGATCCTCTTGGTCGGACGCTTCGTCGGCAGGCGCAGCGCGAACCAGGTGATGACGAACGCGATGATGCCGACCGGCACGTTGATGTAGAAGCACCACTCCCACGTCAGGTGGTCGACGAAGAAGCCACCGAGCAAGGGGCCACCGACGGCCGACAGTCCGAAGATCGCACCGAGCGGGCCCATGTACTTACCGCGCTCGCTGGCGGGCACGATGTCGGCGATGATCGCCTGCGACAGGATCATCAGACCGCCACCGCCGAAGCCCTGGATCGCGCGGAAGATCACGAAGGTCCAGAAGTCGTCGGTCGTCGAGCACGCCGCGGACGCGAGGGTGAACACGCCGATGGCGATGAGGAACAGGTGCCGGCGCCCGAAGATGTCGCCGAACTTGCCGTAGATCGGCATCACGATGGTCACCGCGAGCAGGTAGGCGGTGGTGATCCACGCCTGGTGCTCGACGCCGCCGAGCTGCCCGACGATCGTGGGCATGGCGGTGGAGACGATCGTCTGGTCCAGGCTGGCGAGCATCATGCCCGCGATGAGCGCGGAGAAGATGATCCAGATCCGTCGCTGGGTGAGAACCAGTGGTTCCGAGGTGGTGGTCACGGTGTTCCTGTCGGAATAGGAATATCGAGCTGTTATGGGAAGGTGGCCTGCATACGAGTGAGGCGATCGGGAATTGTTGCACTCGGTAACTTCTGCTGCAAGGCAATTCCTCCCGGTCACTCGAACCAGGACCGCGCGGGCGGCTTCACCCACATGATCTTCTCGTCCTCGTCGGTGCGGACCGCTGCCGGATGATCGGGGTGCTTCTGCGCCCACACCGTCTTCTCGTCCATCAATCTCGCGGCGAGCTCCCAGGTCTCCATCGTGCGCGGCGGATGCGCGTCCGCAGCCCGGGCCAGCTTGCGCCTCGTCTCGTCGGTCATGGCGAGCAGTTCGGCTCCCGAGATGCCGCGATTCCATGCATACCGGGCCAGGGTCACGGCCTTGTCGCGACGGTTCTTCTCGGCGCGATCGGTGTGGGCGAAGTCGGCGTCGCTCATGCTCCGAAGGTACGCGTCGCCCCTGACCGAGGGTGTCGTCGACGATGTGCCGAGTTTTCGGCAACGACGACGGTGTCGTGTGCCTACCCTCGATGAGGGGGTTGAGGAGGCGTGATGACGTCCGACGAGATCCCGGAGGGCACACCGGATACGGTCGTGGCGCGTGCCGCCGAACCGCCGAGGGTGCCCGTCGCCGACCCCACCCTCGGCATCGACGTCCCCCGCTCCTTCCGCGGCACACCCCCGCACCGTCTGGTGGCTCTCGGCGACTCCCTGCTGCAGGGCTTCCAGAGCGGCGCGATCTACAACACCGACGTCTCCGTCCCGGCGATCGTCGCCTACGAGCTCGGCACCGGCCTGCGGTATCCGCGCTTCGGCGGGCCGGGCGGGCTGCCGCTGAACGCCGAAGTGCTGTTGCGCCGGATCGAGGAGCGGCACGGGACGACGCTCGACCCGTGGGAACTGCCGGCGGCACTGTTCACGGCGCGCGGCTTCATGGACGAGGTCGAGGACTACTGGGAACGCGGGCCCGGCGCGAGACCACCGCTCGTCGGATATCTCCACAACCTGTCGTGCTTCGGCTGGGATCTGCGCGACGCGCTGCAGAAGACCGCCCGCGACTGCGCGGACCGCATCGGCACACCCCGCGACGACCTCGTGCGGCAACTCGTCGAGAACAACGGGGAACGGGCGGCGCTGTACGTCTATCCGAACGCCGACGAACGACGCCGCGGAATGACCCTGTTCGACGTCGCCCGCGAACTCGGCACCGACCACGGCGACGACACCGGCGAGGGCATCGAGACCCTCGTCGTCTTCCTCGGTTCCAACAACGCACTGCGGACCATCACCGAACTGCGGATCGTCTGGAGCGGCGACGACTTCCGCGACCTCGACGCGAAACAGGCCTACACGATCTGGCAGCCCGAACATTTCGACAGCGAGTTCGCCGAGGTCGTCGCGAAGCTCCGCGACATCGACGCGCGGCACGTGGTGCTGTGCACCGTCCCACACGTCACCATCGCACCCATCGCCCGGGGAATCGGGACGAAGAACGGCTCACCGTACTTCCCGTACTACACCCGGCCCTGGGTGGACGAGCGCCGCTTCGATGCAGCCCGCGACGAACACATCACCGGTGCGCAGGCCCGGATGGTCGATGCTGCGATCGACCTGTTCGACGAGACGATCACCCGGGCCGTCGCCGATGCGCGTCGCGCCGGACTGGACTGGTATCTGCTCGACACCGCCGGCATCCTCGACCGTCTGGCCGCCCGCCGCTACGTCGACGACCTCGAAGCGCGGCCGGCGTGGTGGCAGCCGTATCCCCTGCCGCCGGCGCTCGCCGCACTCGACCCGGTGCCCGACACCCGTTTCCTGTCCGCCGACGGTCACGGTGGTCGCGACAGTGGGGGATTGTTCTCCCTCGACGGCGTGCACCCGACGACCGTCGCCTACGGGATCCTCGCCCAGGAGGTCGTCGACGTGATGGTGCGTGCCGGCGTCGAATTCCGGACGCCGAACGGAACGGTGCGGACCGGTTCCGTCGCCGTGGATTTCGAGCGTCTGATCCGGCACGACACCCTGGTGTGCACGCCACCGCAGAACATCGATTCGACGCTCTCGATCCTCGGATGGGTCGACGAGGTGCTCGACGTGTTCCGGGTGCAGTTGCGTTTCGGTCTGTGAGAGATCAGGTCAGGTTGACGACGTGTTCGTGCGATGCGACGGCGTCCTGCATCTTCTTACGCGAGAGCGTTCGCGGACCGCACGCGCAGCCCGAGGGGATTTCGTCGTCCTCGAACTGTGTTGCCTCGAGGGTGTCCACGAATTCCGAATTGAGTGATGTGCCGTTGTGCGGTGTGGCTTCCCGGTCGCGGTTGCCGCGTCCACCCGGGCCACTGCGGGAGACCACCACCTGCCCCTCGGAAGTCTTGTACACCGCGGCGAGGGTGTGCCCCTTGGGGCAGCGCACCTTGACGACGGCCTTCTCGGTGCGCTGAGGCCCGAGTTCTTTCACCGCCGCCAGTGCGAGCTTGCGACGTTCGGTCGGGGGTGTCGTGGCGATATCCATTTTCCTATTCCACCTCACAGTGCCGGGGTTCACAGGACTTCGGGAGAACCGATTCCGGGTTTGTTTTCAGATGATCTCGTCGGTGAGCCGATGCGGTGTGCCGAATCTGTGTGCGGTGATCGAGACGGCCTGCTCGGCCAGGAACGGCAGCATTTCGATTCGTCCGGCTGCGGTCACCGGATGGTCGAACACTGCGATGTCGCATCGGGTGTTCCATGCGACGGGCGGCGCTGCGCCGATGAGGCGGACACGTGCCGGTGCCACGTCGACCATCCGTTCCTCCCATTCCGCATCGCTCTCCACACGTACACGGCCGTCGAAACCTGCTGTATTCGAACATCTTACGAGATCGACGGCGAAAGCCGAAGAGATGTCCACCGGTGCGCCCGTCCGGGCGGCCGCGCCGAGCACGCGCACGAGTTCGGCCGGCCGTCCACTCTCCCCGAGACGTACGTGTGTGCGAACGGGCCGGTACCGGAACAAGTTCCGCTCCGCCGACAGGCCGGTGACGTCGTGTGGCACAGCGAATTCCGATGCCCACACCCGCTCGTCGTTCTCGAACACCCGGCGCAACGCATCCTCGGCCGGCGCACTGCCCTCCCAGGACCCGAAACCGAAGAGATAATTCGGGCCGCCCGCCTTGAAACCTGCTCCCACCGACGACTTCTTCCATCCCCCGAACGGCTGCCGTCGCACGATGGCTCCGGTGATACCGCGATTCACGTACAGATTTCCCGCCTCGACGCGATCGAGCCAACGGGCGATCTCGTCGGAGTCGAGCGAATGCAGGCCCGCTGTGAGTCCGTAGTCCACCTCGTTCTGGATCGCGATCGCCTCGTCCAGATCGGCCGCGGTCATCACCCCCAGCACCGGACCGAAGAATTCGACGAGATGTGTGCGCGACCCGCGTCGCACGCCGGTGCGCACGCCGGGGCTCCACAGTCGCCCCTCCTCATCGAGGCGTTGCGGTTCGACGAGCCACGACTCGCCGTCCTCGAGTTCGGTGAGCGCGGTGAGCAGTTTGTCCCGGACCGGTTCGATCAACGGCCCCATGCGCGTTCGCGGGTCGTGCGCGGGACCGACCGGCAGCGAACGCACCGCGTCGACGAGCTGATCCCGGAATCGACGCGACGTCGCCACGGACCCGACGAGGATCACGAGCGACGCCGCCGAGCACTTCTGCCCGGCATGCCCGAAGGCCGACTGCACGACGTCGCGCACCGCCGGATCCGGATCGGCGCTCGGCGTCACGACGATCGCGTTCTTGCCGCTGGTCTCGGCGAGCAGCCGCATACCGGGACGCAGCGAGCGGAACAGCTCTGCGGTCTCGTAGGCGCCGGTGAGCACCACCCGGTCGACGCGGGGGTCGGCAACGAGCGTCGAGCCCAGCAACCGTTCGTCGGCGTGGACGAGATGCAACACATCGCGCGGTACACCCGCATCCCACATCGCCTCGGCGAGCACCGACCCGCACCGCGCCGTGAGTGTCGCGGGTTTGAGGATCACGGCCGAACCGGAGGCCAGTGCCCCGAGCGTCGACCCCGCCGGGATCGCGACCGGGAAGTTCCAGGGCGGCGTCACCACCGTGAGGGTCGACGGCACGAACCGCGCACCGTCGATGGTGTCGAGTTCGCGGGCCCGCCCTGCGTAGAACCGCGCGAAGTCGATTGCTTCCGAGACCTCCGGATCGGACTGGTCGAGAGTCTTGCCGCCCTCGGCCGCCATCACCTCGAGCAGATCGGCGCGGCGCGTTTCGAGTACGTCGGCGACCTGCTCGAGAATTTCCGCGCGCTCGGCGCCGCTGCGGGCACCCCACGAGCGCCCGGCGGCGGCCGCGTCGGCCAGCACGCGCTCGAGCTCGTCCTCGGAGGAGAGCATGTGCGCCCGTACCGTGTCGATGCCGAGTTTCGACGACGGTACCCGTTCGAGGATGTGACGACCCCACTCGCGGTTCTGCGGCAGGGAGGGATCGGTATCCGGCGTATTCGCGAACACCGCCGGCGGCGCTGTCGATGGTGGTGGTTCCTGCCGGTTCTGCGTGCGATGGGGGGAGGGGACCGTCTCGTCGAGCGCCGCCACCGACGCGCGGAATCTCTGTTCCTCCCGTCCGAACAGCGCGGGGTCGTCGGCGAGATCGAACACGGCGGACATGAAATTGTCCTGCCCGGACCCCTCGTCGAGCCTGCGCACCAGATAGGAGATGGCGACGTCGAACTCGTCGGGGCGCACGACGGGTGTGTAGAGCAGCAGGCTGCCGACCTGTCGGCGGATCACCTCGGCCTGACTCTGCGCCATGCCGAGGAGCATCTCGACGTCGATCCCGTGCCGCACTCCCCGGCGACCCGCGAGCACCCACGCGTAGGCGATGTCGAAGAGATTGTGACCGGCGACGCCGATCCGCAGGTTCTCGATCCGCTCGGGGGTGAACGCGTAGTGCAGCAGGCGCTTGTAGTTCGTGTCGGTCTCCTGCTTGGTGTGCCATGTGGCGAGCGGCCAGCCGTGCAGCGCCGCGTCGACCCGCTCCATCGGCAGGTTGGCGCCCTTGACCACCCGCACCTTGATCGCCGCGCCCCCACGTGCGCGTCGCGCCGCCGCCCACTCCTGCAGCCGCATCATCGTGCGCAGCGCGTCGGGGAGATAGGCCTGCAGCACGATTCCGGCCTCGAGATGCAGGAACTCGGGCCGGTCCAGCAGGCTCGTGAACGCCGCAACCGTCACCTCCAGGTCGTGGTACTCCTCCATGTCGAGGTTGACGAACTTCGGTGTCGGCGAGTTCGCGGCGAGCCGATAGAGGGGGGTGAGCCGGTCGACGATGTCCGCGACGGTCTCGTCGAACGCCCACGGCGAGTGCGGCGCGACCGCCGCCGAGACCTTGAGCGAGACGTAGTCGACGTCCTCGCGTGCCAGCAGGGCGAGGGTGCCGTCGAAACGGCGCCGGGCTTCGGCGTCGCCGAGCACGGCCTCGCCCAGCAGGTTGAGGTTGAGCCGGATGCCGGGACGACGCAGTCGTGCGATCGCCCGGCCGAGCGCGGCGTCGTCGGTGTCGACGACGAGGTGGCCCACCATCGCGCGGAGAGCGCGGCGCGCGGTGGGAACGACGAGGTGCGGGAAACGGGGGCCGATCGTTCCGCCCGCCCTCACGGCTGCCCGCAGGTGAACGGGCAGGAAATCCGGTATGTTCCGGGACAATTCGGCCAGGGCATGCGCTGCCACCACCGGGTCCTCGGGGCGGATCACCTCGTCGACGAAGCGGACGGTGAACTCGGGTCCGTGCGGGTCTTTCAGGACGTCGGCCAGGTGGCGGGCCGCACGGTCGGGGGCGACATGCGCCGATTCCTCCGCCCACCGGCGGGCCAGGGCGACGGCATCCTCGACGATCCGCACGATGCGCCTCCGATCGACGGCGTTGACGAACCTGACGCCAATCTACCCATCGGAGGCGGTTCGCGTTTGCGGTCCGCGGTCTCGGGAATACAGCGCGAAGGGGACAGTCCCGACCATCGAGGAGACGAGAGTGAACCGTCAGGCCCCGGCGTCGCACGGCGCGTCGGCATCCGCCGACCGCGTCGCGCAGAACGGCGTGTTCGAGAAGTTCGCCCGTGCCGGCTACGTCGGCAGTGGCATAGTGCACCTGCTCATCGGTTACCTTGCGATCCGGGTCGCGTTCGGCCGCGGTGAGCAGGAGGCCTCGCAGTCCGGTGCGATGGCAGAGCTGGGCGCGCAGCCCGGCGGGAAGATCGCGTTGTGGATCGCCGTCGTCGTGTTCGTGATGATGGGTCTGTGGCGCTTCGCGGAAGCGGCCTTCGGCAAGGCGTCGGAACCGGAACGGCCCGACGCCGACACGAAGGACAAGGTGTTCGATCGGTTCAAGGCGTTCTGCGTCGGCGTGGTCTACCTCGCGTTCGCCTACACCGCGTTCGGGTTCGCCCGCGGCAGCGGCAAGTCCAGCGGTGAACAGAACGCGGGACTCACGGCGAAGCTGTTGCAGTCCGGCGCGGGCAAGTTCGTCCTCGTCGTCGCGGGACTCGTGATCCTCGGTGTGGGTGCGTATCACGTCTACAAGGGGGTGTCGAAGAACTTCGTCGACGACCTGAAGGGTCGTCCCAGTACGTTCGTCGAGCGCCTCGGGGTCGTCGGATACGTCGCGAAGGGACTCGCGATCGGTCTCGTCGGTGTGCTGGTGATCGTCGCGGTCTTCCAGGCCGACCCGCAGAAGGCAGCGGGACTCGACGGGGCGCTGAAGACGTTGGGTTCGCAGCCTTTCGGTGCGGTGCTGCTCGTCCTCATGGGTCTGGGTATCGCGGTCTACGGCCTGTACAGCTTCGTCATGGCGCGCGACGCGAAGATGTGACGCTCAGTCGTCCCCGTCGTCGAACCGGAAGTATTCGGTGGCGACGTAGTGGAGGGTCGGTGGGCCCGGCAGGTCGAACTCGATCGCGCCCACCGGCCGCAACTCCCCGTCGTCGTCCTCGCAACTCGCGGTCGCCACATTGCGTCCGGCGGAGATTCCCGTGAACTCGAGGGTCTGGTAGTTCGCGCCGTAGATCTCCGCGGTTCCGGACTCGCCGGTGCCGAGCGCTGCGACGCAGAGGAAGGGATGGTCCTCGTCCGGTGGGGACGTATAGATCAGTTTCAGCACCACGGTGTCTCCGCGGGTGCTGACCGTCCACATTCCTCGGGTGTCGGTGTCCGCTGCGCCCGCGCCGGGTGCGAATCCGGCGAGCAGTGCCAGTGGTGCGAGCAGCGCGACCGTTGCGCGCAGGGTTCTGCGATGGTGCATGGGATCTCCTCGGGACCGGTGAGCCCCCGACGCATTCATCGTCTCCACAGGCATCGGCAGGAGCGGGTGAATCGGATGGTTGTGAAGAAGACGTGACGGCGCCGAGATCGTCGTACCCGGCCCGTGACCCCCGCGGTCACGAAGTGCTGTTGCCGCCCCGAACTAATTGACAATGCAACTAATCGGAGCGATCCTGGTGGTTGAGAACGCAACTACGCCGGGAAAGGGTGGATCGATGACCACCGACGAGCGCCAACGCTCCGACGAGTTCGAGCGCCGGCGTGCAGTCGTTCGCGACGCACACCTGAAGCCGGCCGAATCACGTCCGCGGTCCTCGGCGCGGGGACTGCACCACACCGCGTTGATCAGCAGTGACGTCGAGCGGACCGTGCGCTTCTACCAGGGCCTTCTCGAGTTCCCGCTGACGGAGTTGATCGAGAACCGCGACTACCCGGGGTCGTCGCACTTCTTCTTCGACATCGGTAACGGCAACCTGCTGGCCTTCTTCGACTTCCCCGGTCTCGACCTCGGCCCGTATCGAGAGGTCTTCGGCGGACTGCACCACATCGCGATCAGCGTCGCCCTCCCCACCTGGGAACGCCTGCGCACCAAACTGATCGAGGCGGGAGTCGAACTCGCCGAACACAGCGAGGTCTCCCTGTACTTCCGGGACCCCGACGGCGCGCGGCTGGAACTCATCGCCGACCCGCTCGGCGAGATGTACGGCTCGAAGGTCCTGTAGCGATCGAGGGGGAGGCTGTGTGCGTGTTCGTCCGAACGACGCGCACGCAACCTCCCTCTCGCCTATCGTCGTCGCGCAGGAAGTGGCGCTTTCGACACAGGGAGTCCGCATGACCGTGCACGTGAACGTCGACAACTTCGTCCGGGCCGAGACCGATCGGATGTTCACCGATCTGCAACGCGATGCCGGGGGCGTGAATCTGCTGCTGCACAACCGCGAACCGGCGGCGATCGACCGGCAGACCGTGATCCGCCTCAACCGCGACACCCTGTACAGTTTCGCAGTCGTCGACGTCTCGGAGGGCGCGACGCTCACCCTGCCCGAGCACGGCGACCGCTACGTCTCTGCGATGGTCCTCGATCGGGATCATTTCGTCCGCGCCATCCACCACGAGGCCGGCAGTCACCGTCTCGACGCCGAGTCGCCCCATGTGGTCGTCGCGGTTCGCACCCTGGCGGATCCGGCCGACCCCGACGACCTGAAAGCGGCGGCCGCGATCCAGGACGGAATACGCATCGACGCGGCGTCGGCGCGGCCGTTCACCGCACCCGAGTACGACACGGCGAGTCTCGATGCGACCCGCACGGCGCTGCTCCGACTCGCTTCCGGGCTCACCGGTTTCGATTCGACGTTCGGTCGTCCCGACGAGGTCGATCCGGTGAGGCACCTCATCGGCACCGCGGCCGGGTGGGGCGGTCTGCCGAGCAGCGAAGCCTCCTACATCGGCGTCGCACCCCAGCTCCCGCCGGGGAACTACGAGCTGACGCTCGACGACGTTCCCGTCGACGGGTTCTGGTCGGTGTCCGTCTACGACGCGGAAGGTTTCTTCGCACCCAACCCACGCGAGGCGTACAGCGTCAACAACATCACGGGAAAGCCGAACGAGGACGGTTCGGTCACCGTGCGCTTCGGCGATTTCCCCGAAGGCACGCCGAACGCGATTCCGACTCCGGAGGGCTGGAACTTCCTCGTCCGTCTCTACCGGCCCAGGGCGGCGATCATCGACGGCAGCTGGACGCTGCCGGAACTCACGCCCGCACGGTGACCGCCCCGGACACGCTTGCTATTCGACGATCGGGAAGATCGACTCCCCGTCCTCGGGGGCGCCGCTGATCTGACCGCGGTCGACACGCGAATCCTGCACGATCACCCCGTCGACCTCGTCGGCGAGTTTCGAGTCCTCGGGCGCGCCGGTGGTGGCGTCGTCGATCACCTCGTCGACGTCCTCGGTGAGTTCGTCCTCCGGTGTCGCCGCGACGGGCGTGTCCAGCGGTTCGGCGGGTTCGACGTCGGGTTCCTCCTCGGCGAGGCGCTGGTCCAGCGACTCGCCTTCCTGCTCTTCACGCGGGGTCGTTCCGAACTTGTCGGCGCCGCTCCAGCCCTCGGGCGGGTCGACGATCTCGTCACCGTCGTTGTTCCGCACTTCGTCGGCGTCGAGGCCTTCGCTGGGGCTGAGGGTGTCGCCGGGACCGTCTTCGATGCTCATGTCGAGGAGATACCCGGCCGGTCGGGTGCGAAACCGGCGGCGGTTTCACTCCTGCCGGATGAGGCTATGCCGACGGAACACCACATCGAGGGAGTTTCCCATGGACGAGAACGACCTCTTCCAGCACATCGAGAAGCTGGTGGACGAGGAGAAGACGCTGCGCTCACGAACCGGCGCGGACGGTCCGAGCGACGAGGACCTGCAGCGGCTGGCCGCTGTCGAGAAGAGGCTCGACCAGTGCTGGGACCTGCTGCGGCAGCGTCGCGCGAAGGCCGAGTTCGGCGACGATCCGGACGGCGCGCAGGCACGGCCGGTCGACGAGGTCGAGTCCTATCGGCAGTAGGCGTCGGTGGCGCGCGCGGCGGTCCGGCGCACGAGGTCGACGATGGTCTCGGGACAGTCGGACTGCGGTGCGTGGCCGGCCCAGGGGAGCGGTACGAACCGTGCCCCGGGGATCAGCGGTGCGTACCGCACGGTCTGCGCCGCCGCGACCGTGTCGAGGACGCCCTGCGCGAGGGTGACAGGGCACGAGATGCGGCCGAGGCCTGTGGGCACGTCGGTCAGGACGCCATCCCACAGCATCGACCAGAAGCCGTCGGACTCGGCGAAGCCGCCCTTGACCGACAGCGATTCGGTGTGCGACGTCTTCCACGGCATCGCGCGGAGTCCTGCTGTGAGCGCCGTACGGCCCACGACAGTGCGCGCCATCGGTTCGATGAACGGGCTGCGGGCCTTGTTGAGCAGGCGGGCGGTCGTCATGAGCGCGCCCTGGAAGATCCGCTCCGGGGGCAGTCCGAGACCGGAAGGGGACAGGGCCACCACCGAATGAGCACGGTTGCGCACGGCAAGTTCGATCGCGAGCCGGCCGCCGAGCGAGTTGCCCAGCACGTGCACCCGGTCGAGTCCGTGCGCGTCGAGAGTCTCGACGAGGGTGTCGGTGAGGGCCGCGATCGTGGGACGGCCCTTCTGCTTCGGCGACGAACCGTGGCCGGGCAGGTCGACATTCGGCACGTCGAAGTGCTCGGCGAGTCGCGGGACGAGTGTGGAGAAGTCGTCCATCGTGGCGCCGATGCCGTGCAGGAGGAGGAGAGGTTCACCGGATCCGGTGCGGCGGTATGGCGGTCGTGAGTGCATCGGTTCCATCGTCCTCTCGACGGCGGGCCGGAGTGCCCTGTCGTACAGGTTGTGTGTTCTGTCACATTTAGGGAGGGTGACATGCGATGAGCTGGTCGAACGATGTTTTATAGCCCTTGCTTATCGAATTTCTAGAAACTATCGATTGGCACAATCAATAGTTCGCGGATAACGTCGGAGTCGTCAACCCCATCGAGATGAGTGAGGTTCTTACATGTCGCTGATCAACAAGAAGATCAAGCCCTTCAAGGCCGAGGCTTTCAAGGACGGCGCCTTCGTGACCGTGTCCGACGAGGACATCAAGGACAAGTGGGCGATCTTCTTCTTCTACCCCGCAGACTTCACCTTCGTCTGCCCGACCGAGCTCGGCGACCTCGCAGACCACTACGAGGAGCTGCAGAAGCTCGGCGTCGAGGTCTTCTCCGTCTCGACCGACACGCACTTCACGCACAAGGCGTGGCACGGCTCGTCCGAGACCATCGGCAAGATCAAGTACGCCATGATCGGTGACCCGACCCTGCAGATCAGCACCGACTTCGAGGTGCTCCGCGAGGAGCAGGGCCTGGCCGACCGCGGCACCTTCCTGGTCGACCCGGACGGCGTCATCCAGTTCACCGAGGTCACCGCCGAGGGCATCGGCCGCAACGCCGCCGAACTCGTCCGCAAGGTCAAGGCCGCTCAGTACGTCCGCAGCCACCCGGGCGAGGTCTGCCCGGCCAAGTGGGAAGAGGGCGACGACACCCTCGCTCCGTCGCTGGAGCTCGTCGGCAAGATCTGATTCGTCGACGGAAACCGTTCCGGTGGCACGGGATCGAATGTCCCGTGCCACCGGGCACCGTCCGGGTCCGCTCGGCTCGAGCTGAGAAGTTCGCCGACTCCCATCTCTTCCGGTCACAGTTCTTCCACCTCTGGAGTAGATCCTCATGCTCGATGCCTCCCTTGCCGCCCAGTTGAAGTCCCTCCTCGAGAAGGTCACCCAGCCGATCGAGCTCGTGTCGTCCCTCGACGACCGACCGAAGTCCACGGAACTCGCCGGCCTCCTCGACCAGATCGCCGGCATGTCCGACCTGGTCACCCATGTACGCGACGGTGAAGCCACCCGTCGCCCCTCCTTCCTGATCCGCCGGGTCGGTACCGACATCGAGGTCGAGTTCGCGGGCATCCCGCTCGGCCACGAGTTCACCTCCCTCGTACTCGCCCTGCTGCAGGTCGGCGGCCACCCGTCGAAGGAGGCCGCGGAGCTGCTCAAGCAGGTGCGCGATCTCGAGGGCGACTTCCACTTCGAGACCTTCTTCTCGCTGTCGTGCCAGAACTGCCCCGACGTGGTGCAGGCCCTGAACGTGATGTGCGTGACCAATCCGCGCATCAAGCACACCGCCATCGAAGGCTCCCTCTTCCAGGACGAGGTCGACGCCCGCCAGGTCATGGCCGTGCCGACCGTCTTCCTCAACGGGGAGCTGTTCGGCTCCGGCCGCATGAACCTCGAGCAGATCGTCGGCAAGCTCGACACCGGCTCCGCCGAGCGCGCCGCCGCCGCGATCAGCGAGAAGGACCCCTTCGACGTCCTCGTCGTCGGCGGTGGACCGGCCGGCGCGACCGCCGCGATCTACGCCTCCCGCAAGGGGATCCGCACCGGCGTTCTCGCCGAGCGCTTCGGCGGCCAGGTGCTCGACACCATGGCCATCGAGAACTTTCCCTCCGTCCCCTACACCGAGGGCCCGAAGTTCGCCGCCGAACTCGAGAACCACGTGCGGCAGTACGACGTCGACATCATGAACGTCCAGAAGGCATCGAAGCTCACCCCCGCCCCCACCGAGGGCGGCCTGGTCGAGGTCGAGCTCGAGAGCGGCGCCCGGTTGCTCTCGCGCAGCGTCATCCTCTCCACCGGTGCTCGCTGGCGCGCGATGAACGTGCCCGGCGAGGACGAGTACCGCAACAAGGGTGTCACCTACTGCCCGCACTGCGACGGCCCGCTGTTCAAGGGCAAGCGCGTCGCGGTCATCGGCGGCGGCAACTCCGGTGTGGAGGCCGCCATCGACCTCGCCGGTGTCGTCGCCCACGTGACCCTCATCGAGTTCGACTCGGTGCTGCGCGCCGACGAGGTGCTGCAGCGCAAGCTCCGCAGCCTGCCCAACGTCGACATCATCGTCAGCGCCCTGACCACCGAGGTTCTCGGCGACGGTTCGAAGGTCACCGGCCTGACCTACACCGACCGCACCACCGACGAGTCGCGCACCCTCGACCTGGACGGCGTGTTCGTCCAGATCGGTCTGCTGCCGAACACCGAATGGCTGTCCGGCACCGTCGAACTCAGCCCGCGCGGCGAGATCGTCGTCGACGACCACGGCCGCACCTCGGTGCCGGGTGTGTTCGCCGCCGGCGACTGCACGACCGTCCCGTACAAGCAGATCATCGTCTCCGCAGGTGCGGGTGCGACGGCCGCGCTCGGCGCGTTCGACCACCTGATCCGCACGAGCGCCCCGGCCGAGGGCGAGGAAACGGTCGCCGCGACCGTCTAGACGTCACCGCAGCCCCGTGGCCGTCACTCCCTTCGGGGGTGGCGGCCATGCTGCTTCGGGTGAACTTCTGAGGTTGGGGTCGAGAATGTCGACGGGAGCGACCACAACCTCCCCGTCGTTACGATGTGGCATGGCCGTTGTGGTGATGGGCGTGAGTGGATGCGGGAAAACGACATTCGCGCGGAAGCTTGCAGACGGGATCGGCGGCGTGTTCATCGATGCGGACGATTACCACAGCGCGTCGTCGATCGAGAAGATGCGCGCCGGCCGGGCGCTCGACGACGAGGATCGTGAGCCGTGGCTGCGCGCCGTCGCGGCGGCCACCGCCGCAAGTACCGGGACTCCGGTGGTCGCGTGCTCGGCACTGAAGCGGTCGTATCGAGACATTCTGCGTTCCGGCACTCCGAGCCTCTTCCTGCATCTGGACGTGCCCGTGGACGTCGTGAGGTCGAGGATTCGCGAACGCGGCGGCCACTTCTTCTCCGAGACACTGGTGGCTTCGCAGTTCGAGACGCTCGAGCCGCTCGGGGCCGACGAGGACGGCGTCGCCCTGGACGGCACCCTGCCGCTACCCGAGCTCGTCGATACCGCCTGCTCGTATCTCGTGGACCGGCCGGAACCCTGGGGAGCGAAACCTCGGGACGTCGAATCGCTCAAGTCGCGAGCGCACGATGGTCGCCACAGAGGGGGAACAGGGGACAGATAGGGATCGGCACATCTCATGTGCTGTGGAGCCGATGACGGGAATCGAACCCGCGTATTCAGCTTGGGAAGCTGATGTTCTACCATTGAACTACATCGGCACGCTGGGCGTTCGCCGATTTTCGTCGACTCCCGCCCAAAGCTTCGGAGCACACTGTAGCAGACCCGCAGGGCCTGTGGACGAGCGACCGTCCCGTCCGGATCCGCCGCCCGGTGCCGGCGAGAAGTGCTCGATAGTTTCCTGTGGCACTTGCAATGTCGTGCCGAACATGGCGTCGCGTCCCCTTCACCTGCCGTCATGTGAACGTGCTCGTGTTCGGAGTGGGTTAGGGCGTGACGGTGGAACGCTGCGAAGATGGACTCATGACGACTGGACGGCTCTACGGTGGACGCGCAGGTGAGGAACGGCAGGCCGATCGACGAGCCCAGCTCGTCGAGGCCGGCCTCGACCTCCTCGGCGCCGCCGAGGGCGAGCCCACGTTGTCCGTCCGCGGCGTCTGCAAGCGCGCCGGCCTGGCGTCGCGTTACTTCTACGAGAGCTTCACCGACCGCGACGAGCTGACCGAAGCCGTCTACGACCACGTGGTCCAGCGCATCGCCGAGAGCACGATGGCCGCGGTGACGGCCGCACCGACGAGCGACGACCGCGTCATCGTCCGCGCAGGTGTCGAGAACATCGTCCACGAGATCGAGGAGGACCCCCGGCTCGGCCGCATCATGTTCTCCGTCAGCCAGGCCAATCCGCAGCTGTCCAGGCGGCGCCTGGATTCGACCCGGATGTTCGCCGGCCTCGTCACGGCGCAGGCCGAGAACATCTACGCGGTCGCCCCGAGCCCGCGCCTCGACCTTGCGGCACACTACGTCGTCGGAGGGCTTGCGCAGGCACTGACGGCGTGGCTCGACGGCACGGTCCCGATGGATCGCGACGACGTGATCGAGGAGTGCACCGAGCTGCTGCTGATCATCTCGGAGCAACTGCGTAAGGATCAGTCCACGTAGAGCACCTGTCCGGCCGGCCCCGAGCAGGTTGTTAACCTCTATCCGTGCTGCTCTCCGATCGTGACATCCGCGCCCAGATCGCTTCCGGCCATCTCGGCATCGACCCCTTCGATCCGGAACTCGTGCAGCCGTCGAGTGTCGACGTCAAGCTCGACAGCCTGTTCCGCGTTTTCAACAACACCCGTTACACCCACATCGACCCGGCGGAGCAGCAGGACGAACTGACATCGCTGGTGCAGGTGCCCGAGGGTGAGCCGTTCGTGCTGCATCCCGGCGAGTTCGTGCTCGGGTCGACGATGGAGCGGTGCACCTTGCCGGCCGACCTCGCCGGTCGCCTCGAAGGCAAGTCGTCGCTGGGCCGGCTCGGCCTGCTCACACACTCGACGGCCGGTTTCATCGACCCGGGCTTCGACGGGCACATCACCCTCGAGCTGTCCAACGTCGCGAACCTGCCGATCACGCTGTGGCCGGGAATGAAGATCGGTCAGCTGTGCCTGTTCCGGCTGACGAGCCCCGCCGAGCATCCCTACGGCAGCGCGAAGGTCGGATCCAAGTACCAGGGCCAGCGCGGGCCCACCCCGTCGAAGGCGTACCTGAACTTCGTGCACAAGCACCCCGACGCGCGTCCCAACTGACGTCCGCGTCGGATCCTGCGCTCGGAACGGCCGGATACACCACGGAGGCCGCGATGTTTCCGGCCGGCCCGTGTGCACACGACCGCGCGGGTTAGTCTCTGAACGTGCGCGTCGCTGTGGTTGCTACCACACTTCTGCTCCTGCTCGCGGCCTGCGCGCAGGATACTTCGTCGCGTCCCTCGCCTCCGGAGGATCTTCCGGTGGTCCGCGCGGACGGTGGCCGGCTCGTTCTCGACGACCGTCCGTGGTGGCCCGCCGGGCTCAACGCCTATCAGCTGGGTACGCGCTGGGAGATCAACAGGGGATGCGGTGCCGAGGTGGATCTCGACGAGTTCTTCGGTGCGCTGGCGCCCCGATCGGTGGTGCGTTTCGACGCCTTCCAGTCCCACGCCGTGCACCGGATCGGCGACATGCTCGACTTCTCCGCACTCGACGCCGTCTTCGACGCTGCCGAACGGCACCGGGTGTACGTGATCCCGGTTCTCGCGCCGCAGGACAGTGATTGCGACGCGGGTGGATACAAGCAGGCCGATTGGTACGACACCGGTTGGCGCGACCCGCTGCCCGGTCATGTGCTCGCCTACGACGACTGGGTCGCGACGGCCGTCGAACGGTGGGGATCGTCGCCCTCGGTGGCGATGTGGGAGTTGATCGGCGAACCAGAGACCGCGACCTGCACCGACGACGAATGCACCCTCGAACGACGCGAGTGCTTTCCCGGTGGTGCGCGACTGCTCCGCAACTGGATCGACGAGGCGGCAGGAATCGTCCGCGCACACGACCCGGACCGGCTCGTCACGGTCGGCACCATCGGAGGCGACCAGTGCGGTTCGGCCGGCGACGATTTCGAGATCGTGACGGACGCGGAGCAGCTCGACGTCGTGCAGTACCACGACTACGACGACGCACAGTTCCTCGAGCAGCGGCTCGCCCGGTTGTCGAAGCCGATGCTCGTCGCCGAACTCGGGGTCCGGGCCGGCTCGTGTCTCGACCTACGCGAGCGTGCCGAGATCGTCGACCGCACGCTCACGCGGTACCGCGACCTCGGGGCCGACGGTGCGCTGTTGTGGTCGTTCGTCCCCGACCCGCGGGCGGACGAGTGCACCTACGACATCGGTCTCGACGACCCGGTCCGGTATGTCCTACGGCGTCACCACCGCTCAGGATGAAGCGCGGTCGCTCACGCGGAAGAGCCTCCAATCGGGTTGGTCGGCCCCGTCGTTGGGGATCTCGAGTTCGAGTACGGCGATGTCGCTGCCGGTCTCGTAGATCGTGGGATAACGGCGGTTCACGGCATCCGATGTTCCGCGACCCTCGTTGGGGACGGTCAGGATGTATTCGACTCCGTAGGACGAAGGGCGGTTGAGCACGGCCGTGAAGTCGGAATCCGAAGGGATGACGAACGTCTCGGGGCGTTCGGTGGCCGAGAAGATCGCGAACCCGTAGACCGTGTCCATCAGCACCGAACCCGGTGGCAGGTCCCTCTCGTCGAGGTATTCGGCGATGCGTCGTTCGGTGGAGAACGCCGCGATCACCCGTCGCTGCTGCTCACGCACGTCGGACGGATCATCGTCGTCCGGGAACAGAACCGTGCGCAGCGCGTGTTGTTCCTGCGACAGGGCGGGCGAGCCCATCGCGACGAACGTGATGGGCAGACTGCACACCAGTAGTACCGCACCCAATGGGGCCGCCCCGCTGTGGTCCTCGGCTCTCGGAACGGTGTGCGGGCCGGGACGTCGGGCCGCGAACCGCCCGCGTCGCGGCGCCAGTTGCACGACCCACACGGCGAGCAGCGGGATCGCGCAGATGTAGAAGCGCAGGAACGGGAAGGTCATCCCGCGCGCGTAGGACAGTGCCGCGAAGCCCAGAACCGCGCCGAAGACCACGAACGGTACGAGCGGTTCGAGATCGCGTCGCCGCCACGCGAGCACCGCCACGACCGGAATCAAGAGCGGAAGCGCCGGTCCGAGCACGACGGTCTCGGCGAGCGAGAAGGCGATCGCACCGAGTCCGCCCGACGACCCACCACCGCTCTGCTCGAGGATGGCGGCGTTGCCGTAGGTGGAGGTGAACTGCGCGAGCCCCTCCCCGGTGACGAGCCAGCTCGTGGTGACGAACACGACGAAGGCCAGGGCGAGGGGAGAGGCGACGAGAATGGCGTCCATGATCGCCGGCTGCCATCCGGCGCCGGGAGCGTATCGGCGTGAGCGGTACCGGACGAGCAGCGCGACGAAGACCGTCACCGCCCCACCGACGGCCAGCGCGTCGTACCGCGCGAGATACGCCAGTGCCAGGGCGATGCCCGCCAGGGCGAGGTCGTGGATGTCGTCGGTGCTGCACCACCGGATGAGCCGGCGAGCGGCCCAGCACAACGCGAACAGGAACGGTGCCTCGCTCATCCCGTTCGCGCCGTAGTAGACGATCATCGGATTCAGTGCGAAGGCCGCCGTCACCGTCCACACGAACCACGGGGAACATCCGCGATCGCACGCGATCTTGTGGATCTGCACCGCTGCGCCGGCCATGAACGGTGCCGACATGATCACCGCCGTCACCGAATAGGCCGTCAGTCCGGGGAACCACGCCGACAGACCGGCGAGAGGCACCTGGACGAGTGCGGTGAGCGGCGTGAACACGAATCCGATGGCGGCGAGATGCGGGTCGCGGCTCAGCAGCACCGTCCGCGCAGCGCTCACACGGCTCAGCGAATCCCCTTGGTAGTACTGCACGTCGAGCGCGAGCCACAGACCTGCCGCCAGATAGATCAGGCACGAGGTCCAGAACACCCACCGGCTGCGGGCCTTCACGACGACAACCCGTGGAACGTCTTCTCCCAGTAGGAGGGATTGCGGATGAGCTGATAGGTGCCCTTGATCGCCGCGATGGACATGAGCACCCAGTACAGCGGGACGGTCAGGCACGGCCACCACAGGTTCGCGTGCCCGGTCTCGCGACACGCGACGAAGTTCATGTACATCACGGCGACATTGCCGAACACGAGCGAGATCAAGGCGGGGAAGTAGGCGTACCACGGGAAGATCTCCTCGATGAGATCCGCCTGTCCGAGCAGCCACGACAGCGTCGTCATCCAGAACACCATGTTCAGGCACGCGATGATCGGTGTACCCGCCAGCAGGGTGGTGAACCGCAGCATTCCTGCTGTGCCGATGACTCGCCACAGTCGGACGGGACGGCGCATGTGGACCAGCCAGGTCTGCAGATAGCCCTTGTACCACCGGGATCGCTGCCGCACCCAGTTGATCGGATCGCTGTTCGCCTCTTCCAGTGTGGTCGAGTCGAGAACCGCGGTGGAGTAACCCGATTCGGCGATCCGGACACCGAGATCGGCATCTTCGGTGACGTTGTACGGATCCCACGCACCGATCTCGTCGAACACCGATCGGCGGATGTGGTTCGACGTCCCGCCGAGCGGGATCGGCGAGTGCGACTTCATCAGGCCGGGCAGGATGAAGTTGAACCACAGCGCGTAGTCGGCGGTGAACCAGCCGGTCAGCAGATTCTGGGTTCCGTTGTGGAAGGCCAGCTTCGCCTGCACGCACGCCACGTCGTCGCCGAGGCGGTCG
Organism: Rhodococcus sp. Q1; assembly: GCF_004153645.1. Classification (NCBI taxonomy): domain Bacteria; kingdom Bacillati; phylum Actinomycetota; class Actinomycetes; order Mycobacteriales; family Nocardiaceae; genus Rhodococcus; species Rhodococcus sp. Q1. Next base: position 907,073 of record NZ_SDMJ01000001.1, read on the forward strand.
AAGACGACGACCACCCGGCGCAGCTGCAGTGGTTCCGGGAGATCCTCGGCGTCGAAGATCGTCACGATCTCACCCGTCGTGAAGTGCAGTCCGTAATTGCACGCCTTCGGTTTCGTGCGCGGGTCGGCGGCCGGGACGAGCAGGATCTCGACGCTCTCGCCGAGTCCGGCCTCCTCCGCGGCGTCGATCGTGACGGTGTCGTCCTCCTCGAGCAGCAACAGCACCTGGAGCTTGTCGGCCGGATAGTCGAGCGCGGCCATGGCAGCGAGCAGGTCGCCGACCACCTCGGGTTCGTTGTAGGCGGGGACGAGCACCGTGTACGGCGGGAGCCGGTCGTCGGTCAGGGCGAGCGCTTCCTCGTCGTCGACGATGAACTGCGCGTCGCGGGCCATGCCCCGGGTGAAGAGCAGCAACCGGTCGGCCAGGGTCGCGATGTACCCGAAGGTGCACAGCACGGTGAAGACGATCAGGGTAGGTTTCGTCGCTACGACCAGCGAGGCCACGAAGGCCGCGGCGAGTGCGAATCCGAGATACTTCTGCCACGGCACGAATGCGACCGACGCCGACGAGACGGGGCTGCGTTCACGGAGTCCGTGTACGGCCTCGTGCAGGGCCGCCTTCCGGTAGGCGTCGAATTCGATGGTGTTCTCGGCCGGAACATCGTGTCCGGAACCGACGTTCACGCGTCCTGCCATTGTGCCTCCACGAGTTCGCGACCCACCTCGATGAGCATGGAACGGTCCTTGTACTCGGGTTCGGTGTCCTCGACGGTGCCGTTGCCGCGCAGCAACACTCGCATCAGCGTGCGTGCGTTGGCGACAGTGTTCGGCTCGGGCTGCGGGAACGGCGCATCGAGTTCGTGGTTGTCCACCGTCAGCAGGCTCACCCGCTGGGCGACGGTGTCGCTGCGGGTCCAGACGAAGCTGAGCAGGCTCCACGTCAGGAGCAGTGTGTCGTCGACGACGGTGAAGTATTCGGCGGTCACACCGCGACCCAGATCGACGTATTCCTTCGGGCTCACCCGTGATCTGCCCAGTGCGTACATCGATTGGGTGGGATAGACCGCGAACTGGTTCGGGCTGCGCACCTGTAGGGTCTGCACTGCGACGGTGCGGGGGCGCAGCAGCCGATCCCACTCCGGGTTCGGTTCCTCCGCCCGGAGCATCTGCCGGCGCAGCACCGATCCCTGACGGAAGTAGGCGCGCGGCCAGTCGTAGTCGACGGACGACAACTGCACCCATCCGGACGGGACGACCTGGGTGGCGGTGCCCGAATAGGGTGGTCCGACCGAGACGGGTGTCAGGCGCTGGTCGGGGAGCGGCAGGAGTGCGGCGAGCAGGGCGGCCACCGCGATGCACATCGCTCCGCGTACTGCCTGGGCGATCGAGACCGGATTCGGAGGCAATGTGCGCGGTGCGAGTCCGCGAAAGGTCCACAGGTAGGCGCCGGAGCCGACGACCACCGTCGCGATCACCGCCGGGACGTACTGGTCCACGGCGATGGGTGCGTCCGGCCATCGCCGATCGATCACGGCGAGCACGATCAGTCCGATCACGAATGTTGCGGAGCCGTAGAAGAATCCACGAGCCCAGGTACGCCGGGTCGCCAGTCCGATCGCCGAGGCGGCGAGCACGAGGGTGACCACACCGGCGACGAACTTCGTCCCGCCGAGTTCGACGAGCACGATCCGGTACACGACAGGGGAGCTCAGGAAGAGCATCATCCATGCCTCCCAGTAGGCCGCGGTCACCCGCAGGCCGAACATCGCGATGCACGCACCGCACACGAACACCCACGCGGCGAGCACGTCGAGGTGCATCACCTGGTAGGTGGTCGCGTATCTCGGCATCAGCAGGCCCTTGATCGCGAGCGCGATCAGCAGCAGGAGCACCGACGTGATGATGTCGGTCTGCCGGTCGTGGATGGGCAGTTCGTTCCGGCGCCTGCGCGTGACACCGATCGCGACGACCGCGACGAGCGGTGGCACGATCAGGACGTAACCGCCCGTGGTGCCCGTGCGGATCTCCGCGATCAGCTGCAGCCAGGTGGAGTGGAAGCCGATCAGTGTCGCGGCGACTATCACGACCCACCGGATGGTGGTGCGCCGCAGCGCGCTCGTGAAGAACCGTTCGGTGAACGGCGGTTGCTCGACTGTCGTGGTCATCGCGTTCACCGCGACTGCGGGCGGCGCCGGCGGGAGAGCGCCCACACCGCGGCGCCTGCCGCACCGGCGACGAGCAGGACGACACCCGCGACGACCACCGCGGTCACCGTGCTGTTCGTTCCCGACGACGCCGCGTCCACGCCGTCGTCCTGGGCCCGGGGATCGATGAGGGTGATCGGATCGCGGTCGGGCGCGGTGAACAGCACGCTGCCCTCGAGCTCGAACCAGCGGCCGGGCTCGGCGGAGAGCCAGTCGATCGTCCGATCGAGTTCTTCGGGGACGTCGGTGGACGTGGCGACCAGTACGGTGCGTCCGTCCTCGCGCACGACCTGCACGGAGGCGAAGTCCACCTCGGTGCCGAAGGTGAGGCTGGTGCTCTCGCCGGTGGCGTCGCGGACCTCGAACCGGCGGTCCTCGGTGCGGACGAGCGGCAACTCCGACTGCAGTCGGTCGGGGATGACGCCGTTCGCCGCCACGACCAGTGCGGGCGCCGACGAGGTGAGCGCGTCGTCGATCGACACCCAGGTCGGATCCAGCGGGCGCGTGGTGAGCGACTGGAGCCCGGCGACGAGTTCGACGGCACGTCCGACGTCGACGAGTGTGCGAGCGGCGGTGGCGACGTTCAGCTGCGGCATCAGGGTCTGGGGCAGCGACGGAAATCCGGCGGGAACGGGCGGGTCGGCGACGGTGCTCGACACGCGGCTGTCGCCGTCGATACGGAGGGTGACGGGTTGCTGGAGACCGCACTGCTCCTGGGAACCGGTCGTGCGGAGCGCGACGGTGATGTCGGTGAGGCGCCCGAGGGACGAGTTCGGCACCGTGACCATGCGGTCGATGACACCGCTCGAGTCGGCTGCCCATGCGTCGAGCTGGACGTCACCGGCCGAGACGGTGATCAGCCCACCCTGGGTGGCGGGAAGCGGGGTGTAGGAACCCTTCAGATCGATGGCGACATCCCGGACGGGTCGGCCGAACTCGGCCTGATCGAGGAACAGATGTACGTCGGCGATGCCGAGACCGCTCGTCTCGAGATCGGACACCCGCAGGTCGTTCAGGGTGGTCGAGTCCGGAGCAAGGATGGGCGGGACGTCGAAGGTGCCGACGGCCACGTCGGAGCCCACGGCGAAGCCGGACAGGACGCTGTTCACCAGGCGCCCCTGGTCGAGAAGGGTCTCGGCATCGCCTCGGACGTACAGGGCGGGAGGCCCATCGGGAATCGTGCCGATCTCCACACCCGTCTCCTCGCCTTCGCGGACGACGATCTGCCGGACGAACGGACTGTCGGCGGCCGGGGGAATGCCGTTCGGCGGCAGTTCACGCACGTCCACCGGCACCTGACGTCCCGAATAGCGCGCGGTCACGCCGGCGGCGAGATCCAGGGTGACGGTCGACTCGGCGTCCGTCGGTTCTTCTGTCAGATACAACTCGAGGCGTTCGAGGACGGGCGGCAGATAGTCGGCGACCACCGACGGGAGCGTAGGGGTACCGGCGTACCGGATCACACCGTCGTGCAGTCGTACCGAACCGAGGGTCCAGTCGTCGGGGCAGATGTTGTCGACGGCTGTCAAGGTCAGCCCCAGCGAGATCACCGCGGCGTCGTTCTCCACCTTCGCGCCGGTGAGCGGAATCGACAGGGGCACGATGTCGCCGCCGGCCGGCAGTTCCACGCGGGTGAGCAACCGTCCGTCCGAGGTGACGTCGATCCATCCGCGCGCGACGTTCGTGGGCAGTTGGGCTGTGGTGTCCAGGAGAGCGGGGGTATTTCCGGGAGGGACCGGAATTGTGAGCGTGACGACATCGGAATTGCCGCGGAATTCCAGCTTCGGGCCGAGCCCCAGATTGCGGGTCGGGAATGCGACCTCGCCCGGCGAGGCCGGTTCCGTCGGCTCGAGATCCTGTGCTGAAGCAGTAATCGGGTTCGCGCACAACGCTATCGAGGCGGCAAGTGCCAGCATCAGGCTACGGCGGGAACGGCGACCGGTTCGGTGGAATGTCACCCGAACAGCGTATTGTGTCGGATCACGAAAGTATTGCAGGCGCGTCGGCAATTCGTTATGACGTTGCTCTGTTGTAACGAAACGAGGGCCGGTCCCGATTTCAGCCGACGACCCCGAACCGGACGAAACAGGAGGCACCGGTGGCGGAACCGCTGAAGGCGTTGTTCGTGAACGAGAACATCGGTGGACACGCTACGGTGCACCATTCGCTCCGGCGGGCGTTCGTCGAACGCGACGACATCGAGGTGGAGTTCCTCGACGCCCACGGTCCGGGATTCGTGGGCAAGGTGTTCCGCGCGCCGGTGCCCGGACTCGATCGGCTCGATCTCGACCTCCAGGCGCTGCGCGGGCAGCTCGTGCATTCCCGGGGGCTGAGGCGTCGGCTGCAGGAACGTCTTGCCCAGGGAGACATCGACGTCCTCCACGTCTACACCCAGAACTGCATGCTCGGTTCGGCCGACCTGATGCGGACTCGTCCCACGGTGGTCACGACGGACAGCACCAACGAACTCAACGCTTATCTGATCCCGTATCGCACGGCGACCCGGTTCACTCCGTTCGCGGTGCGCGCAGCGGTCCGCTTCGAGCGTCCGGTGCTGGATGCCGCGGACCTGGTGATTGCCAACGGCCGGCGCACCGCCTCGTCGCTGACCGGGGCGACGTACGGATTGCCCGCCGAGAAGGTGCTGACGATGGCACCCGGGATCTGGTCGCCCTTTCTCACCGGGGAACGGGCATTGCCCGATCGTTCGCGGCACCGGCGTCCCACCGTCGTCTTCATCGGCACCAGCATGGAACGCAAGGGCGGCAGCACTCTCCTGCGGCTGCACCAGCAGTACCTGAGGGAGACGTGTGATCTGGTGCTCGTCACACGTGATCCTGTTCCGGATCTGCCGGGTGTGCGGGTGGTGGGTGATCTCGTGAGCGGTGACGACCGATTGTGGGACATCCTCGCCGAAGCGGACCTGATGTGCTTCCCGTCCGGAATGGACCAGGCACCCAACGTGATTCTCGAAGCAGGTGCGGCCGGACTTCCGGTCGTCGCGTCGACGGTGGGGTCGATCCCCGAGATGGTCGTCGACGGCGAGACCGGGCTTCTCGTCGAACACACCGACGACGAGGCGCTCCTCGCGGCACTCCGGATGTTGCTCGCCGACGGGGTGCGGCGACGCAGCATGGGCGCGGCAGCGCACGCGCGGATCGCCGAACTGTTCGATATCCGCACGACCGCCGCGCGACTGACGGAGCTGCTCGGCCGGGTGCACAGGAGGGTCGTTGCGCGGTGAGCGCTTCGCTGCTGTTCGTCGCGCACACCGGTGAGCGGTCGGGTGCCGAGAAGGTGATGCTGGCGCTCGTCGACGTCGCCCTCGCACAAGGCCTGCGAGTCACCGTGGCGTGCCCCGATGGACCCCTGGCCGAGGCGCTCCCGGCCGGGTGCGTGCACGTCGGGTTGCCACGCCTGGGCATGTGGGGTCAGACGGGAACCGGGCGGATCACGGGCCTGGCGAGTCTTCCGGTGCGGTGGCTGGGGGGCGCGCTCCGGCTCCGGCGCGTGCTCGCCGCCGAGCGACCACAGGTGGTGTGCAACTCGTTGTTCGCGTTGCCATCCCTGCGATTCGCTGTCGCAGGTACATCCCATCGCGAACGTGCGAGGTGGCTGGTGCACGACACTCTGTCGTCACGGAAGCAACGCCTCGTCGCCCGCCTCGGCAGAGCAGCGGTGGCGGGTGCCGTAGCGGTCTCCCGCGCCACCGCGGCTCCGGTCCGCGAATGCGGATATCCGGTCGTCGTTGCGCCGAACGGGGTTCCGGTACCGGTTGCACCGTCCCTCGCCGCCCGTCGTGCCGGCTCGGCCGTGCGGGTGGGCATCCTGGCGTCGGTGACGGAGTGGAAGGGGCATCGGGTTCTTCTGGATGCGGTCGCCGAGGTGCCCGAAATCTGCCTCGACGTGGCAGGTACGCCGTTTCCTGGCGACGAAGCGTTCCTCCACGAGTTGCGCCGCCGCGCAGAGCGCTCCGACCTGCGTGGACGCGTGTCGTTCCTGGGGCAGGTCGACCCGGCAGAGGTATTCGCGGTCTGGGACGCGTTGGTCTCGGCCAGTATTGCACCGGAGGCCGGGCCGCTGGGAGTGCTCGAGGCGATGGCGCACGGTGTGCCCGTCGTCGGTACCGATCACGGAGGCACCGCCGAATATCTGTCCGACGGCGCGGGGCTGCTGGTGCCGCCCGGTGACGCGAACACCCTGGCCGCGGTGTTGCGACGGATCGTCGCCGAACCCGAGCTACGAACCGGGCTCGCCGTCACCGCGCGGCGCAGGGTGGAGGACCATCACGATATCGAGGTGACGCTGCCGGCCATGGCGAACGCGCTCTGGGCGACCGGCGTCACGTTGTGAGCCATCCTCGAGTATTGCTTTTGCAACCATGTTGTGATCTCCGGTGTTTGGTGTTGGCGGCGGATTCGCGCACACTGTGAGCCATGTGGGTGTGGATCGCATCGGCGCTGGCGGCGTGGTTGAGCCTTTCGGCTCTCGGCGCGCTCGCGGTCGGTCGGTTCCTGTTCGTCTCCGAGAGGGAGGAACAACTCGTCGAGATGCAGCGCGAGCAGCGTGATTCTGCGAATCCTCCCGTGAGTTCCTGACACGCCGCATCACCGCCGACGCGGTACTCGCGAGTAACAATTTTCCGTGTCTAGACTCGGATCCGCGTCGTCCTCCTGTCCCCCCATGTGAGGACGACCGCACGGGTCGGTTACCCCCATCACCGGTCCGTGCCGAAGCCCCGGCCGATCCACCACCACGATTGCCGGGGCTTCACCTATTTCCGGCGGGAATATCCTGTCGTTCCTGACCGAGCGGACTCCCCGCATTGCGATCGCCCGCTGCGCACGGTGCCGATGGCTGCTGCGTGCCGGGCGGATGGCGCAGGAGCTGCTGGACACCTTCGGTGCCGCGCTCGGTGCGGTTGTTCGGGACCGTAAGGAGGGCAACGGTTTTCCTGAAATCGCTACGCTCGGGCAATGGGTGCGCGAGCTCGTGGATCCGGCTCGTGATCTCGGGCACGTCGATCGGGCCGATCGGACCGACGATGCCCCTCGTCGCGACAGTACCGACATCTCGCGGTAACGTTCCGGTATATGTGCCCGCGTTCTACGCGCGCCGGGCACGGTCGACGGCGTGCCGTTCACGAAGCGGTCGCCGACATCGAAAATACGGGGAGGAAAATCGATGAATTCTGTTGCGAAGAAGGCTGCCGTCGCAGCGTCGGGTGCCGCACTGCTGGCACTGGCAGTGCCGGGCATCTCGTCCGCTGCGGGGCCGAACGTATCGGCGAATGTGGAGAACGGCGCCATCGTCGTCGACTTCGACCTGAGCCGGGCGGACGTCGATCGCGGCGTCACCTGCGTCACCTACGTCCTGAAGCCGGGCACCGTCGACACGGCCGATCCGTCGGGCCGCATCGACGCGCAGCCCGCCGGAACGAGCTTCTCGGTGACCAACACCAGCACCTCGAGCGCGCTGTACATCAAGGACGGCGCACCCTCGCAGGCCGGCCCGGAGTCGATCACCGACGGCACCTACAACGTCTTCTGGGGCTGCCAGGACGCCTCGGGTACGCAGTACGAGAACATCTTCGACGCGTCCGGTCGCCCCTTCACCGGGGGGATCCCCGTGACGGTCGGCGGCGGCGAGTCCGCCCCGCAGGGCGAGTCGGCTCCTGCTCCGCAGGCGAAGTCGGCACCGCAGACCCAGGCCGCTCCCGAGTCCGGCCAGGTTCCTCAGACTCCCGAATCGGAGCAGGAGCCCGTGGATCCTCTCCAGTTCGTGATCAAGTTCCTGCGCGATCTGATCGGCAACCAGTCCTGATCCTCGAGCATGTCCGTATCGGCGGCACCCCCAGGGTGCCGCCGATGCTGTTTCTGTAGTGGCCCGGAGAAGACAGTCCGAGAGTGCGTGAGCCGTGGAAGGGAGGATGTGTGGAGGCCGCTTCGACCGCGACGGGTCTCACATCGTTGCCGCAGCTGCGTCGTTCCTACGGTGAGAGTATGCGTCCACTGACGTCCGGCGGGGGCTGGTCCGCCGGTGACGGCTGGTGGGTGGGCATCACCGGTGCCCCCGACCCCGACTACAACCTCGCTCTCGTCCACGGTGGCGATGTCACCACCCGGGCACATCACGTCTACGAGACCCTGACGGAAGCCGGCAACCCGTCGATCGTCCTGCTCGCCGGAGACGGACTCGGTGCTGCGCAGGTCCTTGCCGACCACAGTTGGGTGTGTGCCGGATCGTTGGATCTGACCTGTCTCGTGGCTCATGACGCTCCCGTCGACCCGGGCTTCCGAACGCTCGGTGAGGCCGATATGGCGGATGCCCGCGAACTCGCCGCCGGGACGTTCGGGATCGCGCCCGGGACTGCTGCCGTCGCCTACGCCGATGCCATGGCACGGACCCCCGGCGTCGAGGTGGTCGGCATCGTCGAGGACGGGGATCTGCAGTGCTGTGCGCTGCTCGTGGACAGTGGGGCGATCCGGACGGTGTGGTCGCTCGGAACTCATCCGGGACGCCGGCGGCGCGGGTTCGCGAACCGGTTGATCAGAGCGGGCGCCGCCCACACCTACGCGCAGCGCGGCCCGGTCGCGATGTGCGGGCTCACCAGGCCGCGCGTCACGCCGCTGTACCTCGCCGCCGGAGCACGCGTCGCGGAGACCTGGCAGATGTGGTCGCGTCCGCGTTGGCTGCTCGGCAGTTGACGGACTGTACGGACGAGTAACGTTTGCCCGATTCGGTGCGACACACTGTCGACCTGCCCAGTGAAGGGCGACAGCGAAAGGCCAGTGCATCGTGTCCGAACGAAGCATCCGCGACGCCGAACTGCGTCGCGAACTCGGTGTCCCACCGACCGTCGATCTCGTGGGTCATGCCCGCGATCTCGCCCGTGTGGCCGTGCCCGCCGCACTCGTTGCCGCCCTCGCCGCGGTCGCGGTGTTCTTCGTTCGTGAGAACGGTCCCGGTGTGTACGAATCATCGCTCGTCGCGGAGATCCGCTCGGCGTCCGCGGTGTCCGGATCCGACGCCACGCTCGGGCAGCTCATCGCGCCGTACGTCGCACTGTCTCAGGACTCGGCGGTCGTGGCCGCGATCGCGACCGAGGCAAACGACGACCCTGCGGGACTTTCATCGAGGATCGACGTGGGGTACGGCTCGTCACCGACCTTGCTCACCGTGACCGCCCGAGCCGATTCTCAGGCCTCTGCAGACCATCTCGCGCAGGTCGTCGTCACCCAGCTCGACCGCGCGCAGACGGATCGGAATCGGGCAGCGCTCGATGCACGCATCGCCGAACTCGACGCCATCGTCGGCGGACTGCGTACCGACCTCGCCGCGAGTACCGCGGCCGACGAGGAGGGTACGGCCGACCCGGCGGTGCAGGCCGACCTCGATGCCCGCCTCGAACAACTCCGCCAGGCGCGCTCGGGCGCAAGCCTCGAATACCTCCAGGTGCTGTCGGTGCCGGCGGGCAGTGGGTCGAAGGTGTCGCCTCAACCTCGGGCCGAAGCCGCGGTGGCGTTCCTCGCCGTATTCGTCCTCGTCGCCGAGTTGCTGGTCGCGCTGAACGGGCGCTTCGGCGCGACGAACGATGCGGCATGGGCCCGGCGCGTCGCGCGTCGCTACCGCTCGGCCGTGCAGGTGGAGAGAGACGCCCGGACGACTCTGCCGCTCGACACTGTCGTCATGCTTCGGCAACGTGCGTCGCTGGGCGACTCCGTACTGCTTCTGCACGGGGACGGCGTGACCATCGACACCGATGCATTCGCCGACGTCGGCGATCGGGTCGTGAGTTGCGGGATCGGCGAGCAGTGGTGGACACGAGTGCACACCGAAGGGCTCGCGCTCGCCGTGGTCGTGCTGCAGGCCGGGGCGGAGGAGCGTGCGGAAACAGAGGACACCCTCCGTGCGCTGGCGGAGATCGAGGTGCCCACGCGTCTCGTCGTGCTCGGTGCCGGACGCGAGTTGATGCCCGTGCTCCCGGCTCGCCGTCGCGGCCCGGCCGTGGAGACCGCTCCCCACGACCCGGCACCCGTACCGTCCGCTCCGGCCCGGGCCGCCGCGCCGCACCCTGTCGTGCCACAGCCTGCTCCGGTACGGCCTGCTCCGGTACCGTCGACTCCCGCACCGCTGGTGGCGTCGCAATCCGAATCGCTGTTCGTGCCGCCCGAGAACCGGGGCTACCCGCAGTACCGCTACGACGAAGGGTACGACTACGGCTACGCGGAACAGCAGGGCTACGTGGAACAGCAGGGCTACGTGGAACAGCAGGGCTACGTGGAACAGCAGGGCTACGGCAAGCACCAGGAGACGTCGCCACGTCACTGATCCGGTTTCCGCTCGAGTTGAATCCCTACCCCGACACGCTATAGTGATGACGGTCACTCCAGGGGATGGGTGTGGCCTGCGCAGCCGAGCACATCGGCGTCACGACGAGGGAATCGATTTGTCTATCTGCATTGCCGGCACCCCGCAGCACAGCACCGCGACGCCGGGAAGCACCGAATGGATCAAGGCTCATCTCGCCCGCATGGACGACGACGTGAGCTCTGTATCGTCCACCGAGGACGTCGCCGCAGAGAGCGTCGTCGACGCGCGTCGTTAGGCTCCTGGTCGACGATTGCGACGAGGAGGGAGCGAGACATGAGGGAATTGTTCCGAGGGCAGCTCGACGACCTGGTCGGACGCCTCGGCGAGCTTGCAGCGGTTGCCGCCGAGGGGCTCGACCTGGCCACTCACGCGTTGTTCGACACCGATCTCGACGCAGCCCAGGCCGCCCTCGATCTCGACGCACGGATCGCCGAACTCGACACCGACTGTTCCGAGCGAGCGGTGCGGATCCTCGCCCTGCAGGGTCCCGTCGCCGCCGACCTGCGGTTGGTGTTCTCCGCGGTTCGTATCACGGGCGATCTCACCCGGATGGGTGAGCTGAGCCTGCACATCGCGCGGGTCGTACGGCGTCGCCATCCCGAGTCGCTGGTGTCCGACCTTCTGCGCGAGGATCTTTGCCGGATGGCCGAACTCGCGGCGGAGATCGTTGCGATCCTGCGCGACGCATTCACCGACTTCGACCTCGAGACGATCAAGGGCACCCATGCCATCGAGACCGAACTCGATGCGGTGCACTCGCGACTGCTCGCCCTGCTCGAGAGCCCCGAGTGGGACGGGGATATCCGGACGGCGGTCGACACTGCACTCCTCGCGCGTTTCTACGGGCGTTTCGGCGACCAGGCCGTCGACGTTGCCGATCGGTTGATCTTCTTCGTCACCGGCCAGCGACCGGCGGCCTGACTTCGGCGCGCGGAGCGCCGGGAACCATGCGATTCTTTCCCCGTGACCAGCGACGAGCGTCTCTCGGTCGGCGGTCCTGGCGTGCCCGGGTTCGACGACCTCGACTTCGACGCCCTGGCGGCGCGGTCCGGTGCCAAGTGGGCACGGGCGGCAGCCGGCGGGTTGACTCCCGCATGGGTCGCCGACATGGACTTCCCGGTCGCACCGCCGATCGCGCGTGCGCTGCACGAGTTGGTCGACCGTAGCGATCTCGGCTATCCCGATTGGTTCCACGGCACGCCGCTGCGCGAGGAGTTCGCGCAGCGCATGCGCACGCGCTACGGCTGGGCACCCGATCCCGGTGCCGTCCGTGAGCAGACGGATCTCATCCAGGCACTACAGCTCGTGCTGCACCTGAGCACCACACGCGGGGACGCGGTGGCGATCCAGACACCGAGCTATCCGCCGTTCCTGGCGTCGCTGCGGCGGATGGGACTGCAGCAGATCGACTTTCCGTTCGTCGATCGAGGTGACGGGTGGGTGCTCGACTTCGAGACGTTCGAGCCGTTGGTGGCGCGGCGTCGTCCGCGGGTGCTGGTGCTCGTCGATCCGCACAACCCCACCGGGCGAGTGCTCACACGTGAGGAACTCGAGCGGATCGCCGACCTCGCCGAACGATTCGACATGCTCGTCGTCAGCGACGAGATCCACGCCGAGCTCATCTACGAACCGCATCGGCACATCCCGTTCGCTTCGCTCGGACCGCAGGTTGCTGCGCGCACCGTCACGCTCACCTCGGCGAGCAAGGCGTTCGATCTCGCAGGGATGCGGTGCGCGGTGGTGCACTACGGGTCCGAGACCCTGCTGAAGCGCCGGGACGCGGAACCCTTCGACCTGTACGGGACGGTCTCGGTTCCGGGAGTGGTCGCCACGCTCGCGGCGTGGCGTGAGGGCGACGCGTGGCAGCGCGATCTGCTGCGCGTCCTCGACCGGAATCGCCGGCGGGTGGACGAGGTTCTGCGCGAACGGATCCCGGACCTGCGGCATCACCTGCCGCAGGGCACCTACCTGACGTGGTTGAACACCGGACCGCTCGGCATCGACGATCCGGTGTCGACCGTGCGCGATCGAGGACGCGTCCTCGCCGACGGCGGGGTGCGGTTCGGCTCCGGAGCGCGCAATTTTCTGCGCATCAACTTCGCGACGTCGGCGCCGATCCTCGATCGGATCCTCGACGGGGTCACCGACGCGCTCGGCTCCTGATGATCACCAGACCGGATCCACTGCGGGCGGGGTCGTGATCTCGAGCGAATCGCTCACGGTCGTGCATGCTTGTGCGGCCGAAGCGACCACGGCGCGTGAAGGTTTCGCCGTGAAGTTCTGGTAGAGCAAGCCGAAGTTCTGCTCTACATCGGCTTGGTTCGTCCCGCGGTCGCGCATCGAGTAGACGAACACCTTCTGCACCCAGCCCAGCCGGCGTGCCTCCGCGATGCCGGTTGCGATGATGTCCGCCTGCCGTTGTGCGCTCACTGCGTTCGAGGCGGTTCCGGTCGGGGCGCCGAACTCCGTCGCCCAGATCGGGGTGGCCGCGTCGCCGTACTGCACCATGGTGTCGCGCATCAGGCGCATGCGGTAGAAGGTGTTCCAGCTCTGTGTGCTCGCGTCGTTCGGCAGCGCCGGATAGCTGTAGGGATGGATCGACAGGATGTCGAAGTACTGCTGTGCACCTCGTGCGTAGAGCTGTTGCACATAGGTGACCGGTGAGATGTTGGTGCCGTCGTCCACAGCGGGGGCGAGGCCACCGTTGAGGATGCGCGCGCCGGGTTGCACGGACTTGATGGCCGGTGCCGCCGCCGCGAGCAGTTCGACATATTTCCCGATGTCGGCCCGGGGCCGGAAGAAACCGGTCAGATTCGGTTCGTTCCAGATCTCCCAATGGCTCACACGGGTCGAATAACGTTGCGCGACCTGGCGGGAGAAGGTGGCGAACGCCGCCGGATCGGCGGGATATCCGTGGGTGTCGGCTCCGCCCGCGACGCGCGCCCAGGCCGGCGTGTACGCGATGATGCCGACCACTTCGAGTCCGCGTGTGCGAGCGCGGTCCACCACGCGGTCCGGGATCGACCAATTCTGTTGCCCGCGGTTCGGTTCGATCACCGACCAGTCGATGTCCACGCGCAGCCACCGAGCGCCCACCGCACGGATCGCATCGAGTTCGCGGTCGAGTTCGGTGTCCGGCAGGTACATCAGCGGGGCGCCGGCCGCGATGCCGATGTCATCACTCCCGCAGGTCGTCGGTGGAGTCGGTTGGATCGGTGGGGCGCACGCTGCGAGTGCTGCGAGGGAGCACGCGAGGACTGCGGTAAGTATGGCGCGTGCTGGACGACCCATCGACTCTCCTGTGGTAGAACGGACAATTCGGGCATCGGTCGTAACGTCGCGCCACCGACCTACGATTCTTCTCGTGGAGCGAGCGGCAGACCGATGCCGCGAATTCACTGTAACGAGGAGAGGACCGGAAGATGCAGGATTCGTGGACTGAAGAATCCGGTGCATGCGCACCGTGAGTTTCGAGATCCACGATGAGGCATCGGCCACCCGGCTCTTCACGGAATGGGACGACCTCGCGCAGGAGCTGGGACAGCGTGTCGCGACCCGGCCTTCGTACGCGCTGGCCTGGAACCGAATGGGACGCGGACGATCGGCGGTGTGCACCGTCCGGCGCGGCGGTCGACTCGTCGGACTCGCGCCCCTGCACGCCCGCACCCGGCTCGGGGTCACCGCGCTCCGGCTGCCGGCCCACGGCCTCGCCACGATAGGAACCTTCCTCGCGACCGACGAGGCGGCACTCGCCGATCTGCTCAACGGCATCGCCGACCGGAACATGGCATTGCAACTCGACCACGTCGATCTCACCGACCCTCTTGTGGAGATGCTGCAGGCCTCGCCTCGCTGGAGCGTCGACATCGCCGGAACCGAACGATGCCTGACCATCGATCTCGCCACCGGCGCCGGCGCCGAATCGTTGCGTGGTCGACGCACACTGAAGACGCTGTCCCGACTCGAACGCTCGCTGGCACGGGAGGGCACCCCGGCCTCCGTCGACGTGGTGTGCGATCCGGACCATCTCGCGCAGAGATGGTCCGACATCACCGCGGTCGCTGCGGCCGCCGACGAGCACAGCGGACGCGACGACTTCTGTGCGCCTCCGTTCACCGCTTTCACCCGGCCGTTGCTCGACGCCGAGGCCCGTGCGGGAAGGTTGCTCGTCGTAGGTCTACTCGTCGGCGACCGGTGGATGGCCCACGAGATCATGTTCCGCACCGGCACGACGGCGGAGATGTGGATCGGCCGCTTCCATCCCGAGGTGCGCCGTCACCAGCCCGGACAGTTGCTGCAGCGACGGCTGACCGATCGGCACGACGAACTGGGCATCAACCGCTTCGACTATCTGCTCGGCACATCCGAATTCAAGGAACAGTGGGCGAACGGTGATTACCGGGTGGGGCGCATCGTCGCCGTTCCCACCTCGCGACCGCACCACCGGTGGACCCTGCGCGCCGCGGACCTCGGAGCCGGTCTCATCCGTCCCCTGCGCCTGGCCGCGCGCGACGCCCTCACGTCGAACCGTTCGTGATCAGAGGCAACCGGGAGTGACCGCCGCCGTGCGCAGCACGTCCCAGGCCGGTTTGGGCGACCCGTCGTACGCGAGGACCCCGAAGTTCTGCTCGCGATCGGCCACGTCGGTGCCCCGGTCGAGCAGACTGTAGACGAACAGTTTGTCCACGAATCCCAGCGCGCGCTGTTCGGTGATCCCGTCGCGCAGGATCTCCGCGTGCTCCGCGAACCCGACAGCGTCGGTGCCCGTTCCGGTGGGCGCCCCGAACTCCGTCGCCCAGATCGGCTTGTCGGAGTCTCCCCTTTCGACCATGACGGTGCGCATCTCGCGCATGCGGTAGAAGGAGTTCCAGTCGGACGTCGACGCATCGGACGGCAGGGCGGGGTAGCTGTAAGGATGCATGCCCACCACGTCGAAGGTCCATGAAACACCCTGGTCGTACAGTTCGGTGAGAAACGTCGTGGGCGCGATGTCCGATCCGTTGTCGGTGGCGGGGGACAAGCCGCCGGTGACCACCACTGCTCCGGGGTCGACGTTGTGGATGGCATCCGACGCCGCAACGAGCAGCTCCGCGTACGCGCCGACGTCGGGTTGCGGTGTGAAGAAGGCCGTCAGGTTCGGCTCGTTCCAGATCTCCCAGTGCGTGACGGTGTCGGAATAACGATCGGCGACGTCGCCCGCGAAGCGTCCGAATTCGCCGGGGTCGGCGGGCATGCCGTGCGTGTCCTCGGGTTCGACCTCCGATGTCCGCGCCCAGCGCGGGGTGTGGGTGAGCAGGCCCAGCACCTGCAGGTCGTGCGACTCGGCCGCGGCGACCACCCGGTCGGTGCCGCTCCAGTCGAAGCGACCACGCGCCGGTTCGATGATCGACCAGTCCATGTCGAACCGGATCCAGCCGGCACCGCTGTCGGCGATCGCCGACATGTACGCCCCGAGATCGGTGTCGTCGAGGGTATCCAGGCCGGAGCCGGTCGCAATTCCCAGGCTTCCGCCCGTCAGATCGGTCCGGCAGTCGCGTGCCTCGGTGCTCTGGGTGCACGACAGAGCGAACACACCGACGAGGGTGACGACGGCGCGGAGTGGCATGGACCGCGGAAGGGACACTGCAACCTCAACGGGACTTGACGAGACCGACGAGGCCGAGCCCGCCGGTGATGGGAAGGACATGGGTTCCGGCCAGAACACAGACTGCCGAGATGACGGCGGTGACGGGCCAGGGGAGATCGTAGCGCTCCGCGAACAGCGACATCCACACGGCCACCGCAACACCCAGCATTGCGATCGCGCAGGTCTCTGCGAAGGGGAACAAGCGCCCGATCCGCACCGTACGGGCCACGACGATCCAGATCGCAACGAGCATCGCGGCCTCGGTGAGCGTGGTCGCCAGAGCTGCTCCGTCGAACGACATGCGGGGGATGAGCACGAGGTTCGCGCAGACGTTCCCGACGAGCGCGGCCGCTGCGACCCAGGGATACACCCGGTGTCGAGCGGTCGCGATGAGCACGGTGAGACCGAGTTGGGTGAGCATCGACAGGGCACTGCCCAGTACCAGCAAGCGCGAGGCGTCGGCGGCGTCGGCGAACCGATCGCCGTAGAGGAGAGAGAGAACGCCGTCGGCCGACGACCAGAAGGCGGCCGCAGCTGTTGCACCCAGCACCGCGAGGAGCATCGCCGCCTCACGTGTGCGGTGGCGGAACTGTTCGCTCTGCGCCGGCCAGGTCGCGACCAGCAGCGTGGTCACGGGACCGACAACCGTCGACGAGACCATCGACAGAAGATCGGCGAACTTGTAGCCGACGGTGTACAGACCTACCGAGTCGAAGGTGTCCATTCGGCCGAGCATGAGGATGTCGACTTTGGACAGCACCGTGAGCAGAGCGAAACCGATGCTGAGCGGGATCGCTTCGACGAGCATCTCCCGCCAGCGCCACAACTGGGCGCGCGCGGCGGGCAGGGGGCCGGCCTTCCCCGCACGTACGCCGCGCACGAGAATGCCCGCCCCGGCGATTTCGTTGATCACGGCCGGCACCACGAGTACGAGCAGCACCGGATTCCACAGCACGGCAGCGATGGTGGCGATCAGTTGGGCGAGTTGGCCGAAGGTCTCGGCTACAGCCACCGACGCCATCCGCAGACGGCTCTGATACATGACGGACAGGGCGTTGTTGGGAGTCGCGATCACCACGACGAGCCCCGCGATCACCGTCGCCCAGACGACATCGGAGGAGTATCCGAGGAGTAGTACGTACCCGATGGCCAGTGCGTAACCGAGCAGACCGAGCACGCCACGCAACGCGATGAACGCGGTGGTGACGTAGGAGACCTCCCATGGATTGCATTCGACGAGCTTGGCGAGCACCACGCGGCCCACGCCGAGATCGGTGACGACGGACAGCAACCCGAGCAGGCCGAAGACGAAGGAGAACTTGCCGAAGTCGTCCGGTGCCAGCGCGCGGGCGACGATCATCGAACCGGCCCAGCCCATCGACGCGACGGCGAGCCGGCTGCCGAGCATCACGACGGTGTTGCGCCGCGCGGCACGCCCGTCGAGCCGGGGTGTCCGGGGTTCGTGGAGAGTGCCCCCGGGGTCGTGCGCCGCGGCGATCCGTTCCATCACGACGGTCTCGGCCATGCGGTCGGCCAGCGAATGTCTGCCCACGGCGGCGGCCTTCTCAGATTCTCAGGCCTGCGATGCGGTAAGCGTCGCGTGTGAGCTCGGCGGTGCGCCTCCAGGTCGAGGTCGCGGCGACCTCGCGTCCGCGTGCGCGCAGCGCATCGGCGGTATCGGTGTCGTGGACGACCACCCGCAACGCCGCGGTCCACGATGTCTCCGTGTGTTCGGTGACGAGCAGTGCTCCGTCGTCGACGATGTCGGGCAGGGCACCGACGGCGCTCGTCACCACCGCGCCCCCGCACGCCATCGCCTCGAGCGGCGGCAACCCGAAACCTTCGTAGCGCGAGGCGTACGCGACGGCGCTCGCCGCGGCGTACAGTGCCGGGAGGTGTGCGGTGGGAACGTAACCGAGACCGATCGAACCGGCCGGCGCGTCGGGTCCGGTGGACCCGGCCCCGGCCAGCACCAGGGGGATGTCGAGGATGCGGCATGCGGCGGCGACGAGCGCGACGTCCTTGCGAGGTTCGACGGTGCCGACCTGCAGGACGAACCGTTCGGGCAGCCGGTAGGCCCTGCGGATGTCCCGCACCTTCTCGGGGGTGGGAGGTTTCGCCCAGACCGCGGGTGCGAGCGGGGTGACCACGGCCTCGCGACCGCACAGGGCATGCAGACGTTCGGCGGTGAAGTTCGAGACCGCGACGAGCACGTCCGCCCGCCTCATGGCATCTCGCAACAGGGCGCGCTCACCGGCGGCACGATACTTGCCGAACGCCCACGGGGTGTCGAAGACGGCCAGGTCGTGGAACGTCGAGACGGTGACGCCCGAACACAGAACAGGGACGTCGACGTCGAGACTGTGGAACAAGTCGACGCCCCACACGGGCATCTTGGCGTAGAGCATCCGTCGCACTCCGTCGGCGACCGGCCGCACGTGCGGGGCCACGCGACACGGCAGCTCGCCCGTCGCGTCATGTTGCACGGAGGCCCGCAGCGCCGCTGCGGGGAGCAGGAGATCGAGCGCGTTCAGGAGTTCCCGGACGTAGGTCTGGACGCCACTACCGGACGGACGGAGTGCGAGGGCGCCGAATCCGATGTGGGGGGCAAGTTTCGGTGAAGTGACCAGTGTTGGGTCAGTGCGCATCCGACAGTTCCTAACAGTAGCCAGAAATAGACGTCGAGAGGGAAGATCTCGAGATAGGTCGCCACCGTGGAGGCGATCGCTGCCGCGACGATCGTGCCGCTGACACCGAGTGCGAGGGCGGAATCCTGCCCGCTCATGATCCGCGATGCGCGCAGCGTCGAGACCGCGGCGCACACGAGTACGAGAACGAACAACCACACCCCCAAGGGGCCCAGTTCCACGGCGAGCTTCATGTAGTAGTTGTCGGGCTGATAGGGCATGAACCCGAACTGCACCGCGGCGTGCAACGACAGATCCGACAGCATGGGGTTGCCGTCACCGAGATGCTTGGATGCGGCCGAGCCGGTCGCGCCGAGTCCCTGGCCGAAGGGGTGCACCCACAGTGACGACAGGGTCTGCGACCACCCGTCGCCGCGTTCGCCGAGACTCGACGAGGAGAACAGCGTTGCGAGAACCGAACTCGGTGCAGCGACGAGGACGATCGGTACGAGCACCGCGATGCTGCCGAAGGCGAGGAACAAAGCCCGGTAGCGGTGGATCGCGAACCACAACAGGGCGACCGCCAGCCCGATATAACTGGCGCGCACGATGGTCACACCCATGCCGAGCAGCATGATCGGCGTTGCGCACAGGAACACCTTGTTGCGGAGCCGATGCGGGTCGGCGAACGCTACTGCGCAACCGACGATCAGGGAGATCATGACGAACAACCCGAAGGCGAACGGCGTGGTGAAGGTGCTGAAACTGCGCAGGATCCCACCGGTGGTGCGGAGATGCTCGTCCCAGCGATAGCCGAGTTCGGCGAGTCGCTCTCCGCCGACGACCTGCTGTGCGAGACCGACCACCGCGGTCAGTACCCCCATACCCATGATGATCGTGACGAGGCGATCGCGGTCGCGGGCGTCGAAGGGCGCGCGCCACAGGATGACAGGGATGACCAGATAGAAATACGTGATCTTGAGCGCCGTGATGCCGGCGAGTCCGGAGACGGCAAGAGCGGACAGTACGCCCATCGCCACCCAGGCGGCCACAGCCGGCCACCACGGATACGACGGAGCGGGAAGTCGGCGACGGTACGGACTGACGAATGTGGCTGCGAGAGTGAGGAGGAGAACGCCTTCCTTCCATGGCGCGAGTGCCTGCCCGCCGGGCACGATCGTCAGCAGACCATGCAGCGGAGTGAGGGCCGCGACGATCAGCAGGCCGTTCTGCGCCCGTAGATACAAGAGCGCGAACAGCGCGATCACTGCCGGAAGGGCGAGCAGCAGGACAGGCGTCGTCACGAGACGCGCTCACTGTTCATCGGCTCGACCGGCACTGTCCCGAACTCGCCGAGGATGGTGGAAGTGACAGCAGACCTGAGGAATTCACGGCCGTCGCGGTGATAGCCGCCGTGATCGCCCACCGGTCCGGCGATGATGTGACCGGTGAATCCGCGGCGTCGCAACCGCATCAGGCCCTCCTCTCCGCGCTGGGATTCGAAGGAACGATGATCCTGGGCCGACAGCACGACCGTGGTCGAAACGTCTGCACGTCGCAGCGCTTCGAGTACGACTTCGGGCACCTGTGTGACGCCGAACCTCCCGAGCAACAGCCACAGCCGGTACGGAAGATGCCTCTGCGCCCACGGTTTGATGCGGGCGCGAAGAGTAACGGAACTGTTGTCGACTTTTCCGGGTGCTTCGGGTGCTTCGGGTGCGGGGGGAGCGAGCATGTTCCGCAGTGACTTCCGTCGATGGGTCGACCACAGGATCATGTTCACGAGTACAGCCGCGCGCGCGTGCCCTCGGATGCCGACCCATGCCGCGTACCATGCTCCGGAGCACAGTCCCATCACGACGAGATCCCCTGGGGCGACGCCGAGCGAGGCGACGGCATCTTCTGCGTCGCGATCGGACGTATCCGAGTACAGCGGAGTGGGGACCGCTCTGTGTGCCGTGCCGGTGTCGCCCACGCCGGTCCTGTCGAAACGTATCGAGGAGACGCCGTGCGCGGCGAGACTGCGCGCGAGATCGACCCACAGTCGGCTCGGCCCGACCCGGTGTTCGTACGCGGTCCCGAAGAACAACACCGTCGAACCGGCGGAGCCCGTGCCTCTCACTCCCTGGGTTCGAAGAGCGAACATCGAGTTCGGGCCGAGGTACTCCGCGCTTTCCGTGATCGGAACTCCGGTGTCGGTAGTCGCGACGACCGCATGTTTCCGGTCGGGGAAGCGGATTTCCGTGGTCGAGCTCGGTGCGGCAGCACCGATCCAGTCGGCGATGCGGCCGAGGTGACCGGTCGGGATCGCCGGGTGGAGGGTGCTGGGTGTGGTGAAGGACTCATGGCCGTGCAAGGAGAGTTCGTCTGCCTCGAGTGCTGCGGCGAGCCGGGCGACCGCTGGCGTTTCACGGGCAGCGGGCCGGGTCGCAAGCAGGGTTCGTGTGCCGGCCAGAGAGCGTGGATCGATCCTCAGAGCGCCGAGCGTTTCGGCGGCCTCGGGGGCGAGCACTCCACCGATCATCGACACCCGTGGATCGTCGGGGTGGTCCATGCCGAGGGCGAGGCGATAGAGAACGCGTTGTTCGCGTAGGAATGCGCGTCCCGAAACGATCGGATCCCACAGGACTGCGGCATCGACCGGACCGCACTGCGGTAGCGAGGTGGCTGCGATCAGTGCTCCCGCGCGCAATCCCACGACGGTGACGTGTGCGGCGCCGCCGGCACGTGCGGTCGCGACCGCCGCGGCGACACTGCGCTGCCATGCCTCGACCGCATCGGGTGAATCCTGATCGCCCGCGGAGTCGCCGGTGCCCTCGTAGTCGAAACGCAATGCCGCGAGTCCGCGCTCGGCGAGTTGTTCGGCGAGGGCCTTGACCCCCCGATAGGTGTCGAGATGTTCCTTGCCGAGAGGCGGGCACAGCACCACCGCACCGCGTGCGCGGCCGCCGGAGGGAAGGTGGACGTGGCCGAGGAGGGGAGACTCGGCGTCACCGAACCACGATGCGTATTGCACATCCACTCCGTGACCTCCACTGTCGAGGGGGTGAAAGACGGGGTGATTTCTCGACCCGTGGTTCAACCCTGAATCTTCTTGTCGTTCGGACGCATTCGGATCGAGGCACCACTCCGGCCCGTTACCGCTCACTCCCGGCAGGGTCATAAAGTACCCCTCGGACGATTCGGGGTTTTCGAAGGGATGGTTGTGCCTGGAATCCTGGTGCACGAATGGATCGCACGCGACGGAGGTTCGGAGAAGGTTCTCGACGAGTTCGTCCGCACCTTCCCCGACTCCGACGTGCTGTGCCTGTGGGACGACGCCGATCGGTATCCGGATCGGACGGTCCACGAGAGCGGCCTGGCGCGCACACCCCTGCGACGGCACAAGGCGCTTGCCCTGTCCGCCATGCCGTACGTCTGGCGGCGGCGACGCGGCTCGTACGACTTCGCGCTGGTCAGCTCGCATTGCTTCGCTCATCACGTCACCTTCCGGAGCGTCCCGAGCGGGTTCGAGAAGTTCGTCTATGTGCACACCCCCGCGCGCTATCTGTGGAATCCCGAGCTGGACGATCGGGGTGCCTCGCTCGCGGTGCGGTGCGCCGCGCCCCCGCTGCGGGCCCTCGATCGGCTCCGCGCGCGGGAGGGTGCGCACTTCGCTGCGAACAGCGATTTCGTGCGCCGGCGCATCGAGCGGGCCTGGGATGTCGAGGCGCGTGTGATCTTTCCTCCCGTCGAGACGACCCGCATCTCGTCGGTGCCCGACTGGCGTGATGAACTGTCCTCGGTCGAATCCGCCCTGCTGGAGAGGCTTCCCGAGATCTTCGTGCTGGGGGCATCGAGGTTCGTACCGTACAAGCGACTGGATTGGGTGATCCGGGCCGCCGACCTCGCCGGGGTGCCCGCGGTGATCGCGGGATCCGGACCGGAGGAGGGCCGGCTGCGGCAGCTCGCCGCCGAGGCGGCGGTACCGGTTCACGTCCTCGCACGGCCGTCCGATGCTCTCCTCTACGCGCTCTACCAGCAGGCGCACGTCTATGTCTTCCCTGCGGTGGAGGATTTCGGGATCATGCCTGTCGAGGCGCGGGCAGCGGGAGCGCGCGTGATCGTCAATTCGCTCGGAGGTGCTGGTGAGACGGTCGCGGAGGGTGTCGACGGCTTGTGCTTCCACGAGGACACGGTGGAGGCCGTCGCCGAGTGCATCGTGGCGATCGACGCGGTGCCGAAGGGGGGCGACGGGTCGGTGGCGCGACTCTCCTCGGAGAACTTTCGCCGACGTATCCGAGACTGGGTGGGCGAGAGAGCCGGACCGGGGTGACTCAGATCATGCTACCGGCGAGTAGCTCTACTCTTGTCGGTGGTTCGTCCCTGTTGTACGGTTCTCCCGGGTCGGGAGCCGTAGGTTGGGATGGGGGATTGCCATGTCTCGATGCCGCCCACCGAACTCCGTTCGATGCTGCTCCCTCGTGCGTGGTCCCGCGAAATAGACCGACTCGCACTCTGTTCGGACCGTTTCGGTATCCGCTCGCGGGTGAATGTTGCCTGCGACACTGTGGCCGTGTGCACTGAAACGAAACTCGCACGTCGTCCGATCAAACGGACAAAAGCACCAAAACGACTATCGGGCTGTCGGGGCCACGCTGTTGGGTGGAGTAGGCAAGCAGGAGAAGCATGGGGATCGGACCCGAGCTGGCGCGCGGCAGTGTGCCGGCCCGTGATACGAGCGGTGGTCGCGGAAGTGTCCCGCGCCGGCGATGGCAGCGGAGTTACCGGAGGTCGTTGACGGTTACCGATACGGCGATCGTGATGGTGACCGTAGCTCTGGCACAGCAGGCCGGCTGGACCATCGATGGGGCGGCCCACAGTGTCGGCCCGGCTGTGGTGGTGGCGGGTATGTGGCTTGCGGTGCTCGCGCTCAACGGATCTCGCAAGGATCCGATCGTCGGCAGTGGTGAGGAGGAATACCGGCTCGTCACGAGGGCCACTGTGCAGACCTTCGGCTTGCTCGCCATCGCATCGTTCGTCGTCGACTCGTTCGCCACCGACCTGAACACGATTCGGGCCTATCTGCTGGTGGCTCTTCCCGTCGGACTGGTCACGTTGCCTCTCGGTCGGCGGTGGTGCCGTCGAGTGATCGAGCGGCGCCGCGTCCGGGGCGAATTCAGGACGTCGGTGCTCGTCGTCGGTTCCGAACACGCGGTGGATGCGATGGTCGGATCGTTCGTCCGCGACACCTCGGCCGGATACCGCGTCGTCGGCGTGTGCACCACCGGGCACACGGGCGACACCGACCGCGTCATCACCGTCGCCGGTCAGGAGATCCCGGTGCTCGGAGCGGAGACGGACGTGATCAACGCCGTCAAGCTCTCCGGTGCCGACACCGTCGCGATCGCGGCCGGAACCCACTGGGGCAACGGCGACATCGGCGATCTGGCCTGGGAGCTCGAGCCCTACCGCGTCGATCTCGTGGTGGCTCCCGGCGTCACCGACATCGCCCTGCCGCGACTGTCGATGCACCCCGTGGGCGGACTGCCGTTCGTGCACGTCGAGGAGCCGCAGTACCGCGGATCGCACCGGCTGGCCAAGACGACCTTCGACCTCGTGTGTGCGGTCCTTGCCCTGACGGTCGCGGCGCCGGGCATGCTCGTGGTCGCCGCGCTGATCAAACTCCAGGACGGCGGCCCGGTCTTCTACCGGCAGGAACGCGTCGGACTGGGCGGCACGGTCTTCCGGATGTGGAAGTTCCGGTCCATGGTCGTCGACGCCGACCGGATGGTCGATACAGTTCGCACGCAGACCGGGCAGGACGACGCGACCTTCTACAAGTCCGCCCGCGATCCGCGGATCACGCCTGTGGGACGGTTCATCCGCCGCACCAGCATCGACGAACTGCCCCAGCTGTTCAACGTCCTCTCCCGCGACATGAGTCTCGTCGGACCGCGTCCCCTCGCGGTCGGTGAGGGGGAGAAGATCCCGGGCTTCGTTCCCCGCCGCATCCTGGTGCGTCCCGGCATGACGGGACTGTGGCAGGTCTCCGGCCGATCCGATCTGGCCGAGGCCGACCGTATCCGGCTCGACCTGTTCTACGTGGCGAACTGGTCGATGGTGCAGGACCTGCTCATCGTCGTGAAGACGGTGCGGGCGGTGCTGGCGAGCGACGGCGCCTACTGACCCGACCGAGCGGCGGGGTTTCGCGGTCGGGGAGCGGGGAACTCTTCGAATTCGTCCTGGAGTGTCGGCAGGAGGAGGAGAAGGTGAACACGTCCGTCCGAAGATTCCATCCCGACCCCGACGACATCCCACTCGTCACGTCACTCGACCAGATCGCCGATCTCGCGACGGATCCGCTGCTGTACCTGAGATATTCGAGGGGACCGGCAGCGGACGCCGAGGACGGACCGAGCCGCGACCACGAGGCGAACCTGACGCTGCCGGGGCTCTCGGTCACCACTCTCGCCCCTGAGCCGTGGTGGCGGCGCCCCGTCAAGGACTGGGTCGCCCGACGTCTCTGCAAGTACACCGAACTCGACGAGGAGGACGGACGCTTCGCGTGGATCCTCACCGGAAGGATGGTCGGACGCGGTCCAGATCACGAACCGTTGCTCGTCGACGTCCGTCCCCACGCGCGGCTGAGCAAGGGTGTCCTGGACGAGGCGAGACACCGGTACGACGAGCATTTCGACGTCGGCAACGATTCACGCAGGAGTGCGTGAGTATCGTTCGCGCAGAACATCGGCAGCCCACCCCGATGCGGCGCGGGGTGGGCTGCCGATGTGCGTGTCACACGAGGTCCCGTGGGATCCGGCGCTGCCAGTTCTGCGCATGGACCCGTCGATCGCCGTGATCGTCGTCGAGTTCGAAGGCATCGAGCTCGGCGTTGATCACGAACTCCTCGGGAGTGGAGGTGAGGATCGTGCGGGTGCGGACCTCGGTGCGCCAGTCGTCCCGTTCGTAGCGGCGCAGGGTGCGGGTCTCACCGCGCACCGAATTCGGATCGTTGCCGCCGAAACTGAACCACTCCTGGGTGCGGCGCCGGATCACGGTGCCGGTCTCGTCGATCCGGAACGACCCCTGGTCGTCGAGGATGTCGAGAGTCGACACGCCGGTCGCGAGGTCGCGGGTGGTCCGCCAGTGGTGTTCACCCGGCTGCAGGAGCGTGATCCCGAGTTCCGGAGCCGTCTCCGGCTCCCCGAATTCGCGTAGGTGTGCGTCCTCCGGTCGCGGTGGCCGTACCGGCAGATGCAGATGTCCACCGGTGTACACCGTGACCTCGGCGGGTGTCGGGGACGGCCACGCCAGGGGGAAGTAGGAGGTGGACAGCGACAACCGGAGGCGGTGCCCGGCCGGGAACACGTGGGCCATCCCGTTGAGCTCGATCCGGATGCGATAACGCCGTCCCGGTTCGAGAGCTTCCGGTTTCTCACTGCTGTCGCGGTGGGTGAGGTTCAGCAACCCGTAGGTCACGCGTGTCGCCTCACCGTTCGGCGCGACGTCGGACAACCGGGCGGCGAGCATCGACACCGGACTGTCCGACGAGACCTCGAGCTCCACCTCGGGGCGACCGAGGATCTCCGTCGTGGTGTCGAGCGCCTCGGTCTCGAAGACGAGCGCACCGCCGTCCTCCTCACGCTGGTCCGACGGCAGGTCGGGCGTCGCAGCGTAGGAGGCCCACTTGCCGGCGAACATGCCCACGCTCAACGGGGATCGGAGCGGCAGCGGCCTCTCGTCGACCGCGAGGGTGCCGTCGTCGTCGGGATGCAGCGCATGCCGATCGAAGGTGAAGCGGCGGTTCTCGATGTTCGGTGACGGCCACGACGGTTCGGCTACCCACCGGCCCGGACGCTCCGCGTAGGACGGGTTCGGTTCGATGGCGTCCTGCATCCAGGCCCGCACCATCGGTTCGTCCATCACCCCCGTGTCGATGCCCTTGAGCCAGTGGTCCCACCACCGCACGACCTCCTGCAGGAAACCGATTGCCGGGCCGGGGACGCCGAGATGCGGATACTTGTGGCCCCACGGCCCGATCAGTCCCTTCCTGGGGACGTCGAGATGTTCCATCAACCGGAAGATGGCGTTGGTGTACCCGTCGGCCCAGCCACCGACGGCGAGGACCGGGCACTGCACGGCAGAGTAGTCCTCGTTGACGGAGGCCCGCTTCCAGTAGTCGTCCCGGTGCTGGTGTTCGAGCCACTTCTCGATCCACAGTCCACTGCCCTCGAGCCGTTCGTGCCACATCTCGCGCCACCGGTCGCCGACGATCGCGGGATCGGGGGGCAGGCTGTTGAAGGCGAACATCACCGTCGCCTCGGACAGGTTGTCGGACAACAGACAACCCCCCATGTAGTGCATGTTGTCGACGTACAGATCCTCGGTGGCGGACGCGCTGACGATCGCCTTCAGGGCCGGCGGCCGGCGCGCGGCGACCTGCAGGCTGTTGAAGCCACCCCACGAGATGCCCATCATGCCGACGGAGCCGTCGCACCACGGTTGCGACGCCAGCCATTCGATGACCTCACAGGCATCGTCGTGTTCGTCGGCGAGGTACTCGTCGCGCAGCACCCCGTCGGAGTCCCCGCTTCCGCGCATGTCCACTCGTACACAGGCGTAGCCGTGGCCGGCCATGTAGGGATGGTTCAGTGCGTCCCGTCCGCGGGTGGTATCGCGCTTACGGTAGGGGATGTACTCGAATACCGCGGGCACGGGGTGCTGTTCGGCGTCGACGGGCAGCCAGATCCTTGCCGCGAGCCGCGCACCGTCACGCATCGTGATGAAGACGTTCTCGATGACACGGACCTCGTTCGGGAGGTCTGTGATCGTGCGCATGCCGACCTCCTCTCAGTTCTCCGGCACCGGATCGAAGGTGAACGGAAGTGCCTCGAGTCCTTGCCGATAGCGCTGCCCGAGCTGTTCGACGCTGTCGGCGCCGATGTACATGGTGCCCAGCTCGTAGCGATAGGCATCCTGGTTGGGCAGGTCGGCGAGCCGGTCGCCGGGAGCGACGTCGATGCACACCAGGGCGCCGGGGATCGTTTCACGCAGGCGCGCGATGTCCGCGTCCGTGGGCACCGACGTGACGATGCCGTCCTCGTAGCGCGGGATGATGCACTTCGCCGCGACGGCGGATTCGCCCTGCCGGTACGGCATCCGGGGCGGCCGGCCGAGCGCGATGTCGATGGCCACCTCGTGGTTGGAACTCCCGTCGACCTTGGCGAACAATTCGCTGTGCGACTGAGAGATTCGCGTGTTGACCTCGATCAGCCAGAGTTTGTCGTTCTCCTCGTCCCACATGAATTCGGAGTTGAAGCAACCGTTGTCGAAGCCGACGTGTCGCAGGTAACGCTCGGTGATGTCGATCATGCGTGCCTGCACCTCGTCGGGCACGGTGCTCGCCGGGTAGTCGAGGCGCTCGAAGCTGTGCCCCGCCGCGTCCTTGCGCATGTCGAAGACACCGTGAATACCGAACTGCCCCTGGAACATCGTGCCCTCGGGAGCGGCCTGGATCCCGCTGACGACCTGCTCGGCGAGGCAGGTGGTGCCGGAGCTCTCCCCGATCTCGTCCGGAAGGTCGACGCGGCGCAGCACTTCGTCGAATGCGTTGCCGACCAGTCCGATCTTCTCCCGGATCTCGACGAGGGCGTCGGCGAACTCCTGCTCGTTGCGGATCTCGAATCCCAGCTGCGAGGAATGCGATTTCACGGGCTTGACCCAGAACGGGAAGTCGAGCTCGATGCTGTCGAGTGCGTTGTCGTCGAAGGGATCGAACGAACTGAACTGCGGGACGCACTCGGGAACGGATTCCTTCTGGGCCAGGCGGCTCCAGTACTTGTGCTCGGTGGCGACGATGCTGCGCAGCGACGGCGAGGGGATGTTGCGTTCGGCGGCCAGGATCGGAGCGAGCACGCTGGTGGGGAAGTCCCAGTGGGCGATGATCCCGTCGACGGTGCCAGGGAAGGCGTCCAGTTCGCGCCGACAGGCGTCGAGAAGATCGTCGAACACGTATTCGTCGGGCTCCACCAGGCTTTCGTAGTCGAGCAACCCGTAGAAGCTCAGCTGGTCGGCGCCGCGTACGGTTTCCAGTTCCTTGCGCTGGATGTCGGTGAGTCCGAGAACGAAGATGTTGGTGCTCATGCAAGAAGCCTTCCCGCTCCCTCGCGGCACGAAACAATCGGATAACGAAACGGACCGCCGGGAAGGTACTTTCACGTGCAACCACCCCGGCTCACAGGAGCCGGGGTGGTTGCATCGAAAGGAAGAATCAGGGAGTGTCGGGGTCGAGGGCGTCCTTGACCTTGCCCACGAGTCCTTTCTCCGTCCCAGTGCGGCGGAGCGGGGCTTTCCCTGGGACCCGTCGTAGGTCGCGTACAGCTTCGGGTCCGGTGGCGGTGCGCTCGCGACATCTCCCAGCGGGACAGGGTCGGCGAGGAACGACATGGGTGTCGTGCCGTCGGGTCCGGTGCCGTGCGCCCAGCGTCCCTGATCCGCGGCTGCTCCGTCCGACAGATGCCACAGGCTCGACGCATGTTCGGAATGTTCCTCGTCGAACAGCGCGTTGGGTGCGATCGGGCTCGGTTCGATGCCGTCGGCCTTCAATTCCTCGATGGCGGCCCAGGGTGGTGGCTACGACCTCGAGTTGACCTACCCGCGGATCGCGCGTCCCGGGCTCGATGTTCCGTGGTCGGTGAAGGTGCATCGCGACGGGGGTTCGAGGGGGAGATCGTCCTCGCGATCGACACGTCCTACTTCGAGATCCTCGAGATGCGAGGGCGCCTGCCCGAACCGGCGTCCGAGACCGCGGGCAACGGATTGGTGCATCTGACCTTCGATCCGCCACCGGGTGACGAGTTCACCTTCGCGCTCGACGTTCGGATCCGCGCCGGGAAACAGTGGGGCGAATCGGGCTCCGTCTCGGTGATGGACGGCGAGAACTCGGCAGTGACAATTTATTTCGATACCTGGTTGGTGCCCTGATGGAGATCGTGATCCGCGCGCTCGTCCTGTTCCTGTTCCTGTGGGGAATCACCCGCCTCGTCGGTCGTTCCACCGTCGGTGAACTCAGTACATTCCAGCTCGTGCTCTTCGTGGCGATGGGTGATCTCGTACAGCAGGGCATCACCCAGGACGACGTGTCCGTGACGACCGCGGTCCTCACCATCGGCGTCTTCGCCGTCCTGACCTTGGGTCTGGCGACCATCAACGCCCGGTACCCGAGGATGCGCGGGATCACCCACGGTGTCCCGGTCGTGATCGTCGAGGACGGCGAACCGGACATGCAGAACCTGAAGCGGGAACGCCTGTCCCTCGACGACCTTCTGGCCGCAGCGCGGCAAGAAGGGATTCGCCGGTTCTCCGACATCGAACTCGCAGTGCTCGAGACGAACGGCCGGGTCTCCTTCTTCACCCGCAGGCGCGCGCAGGACGGCGCGCCGGAGGAGCCGGACCCGGCGTGAGGACGGCCGTCAGTCGGTGCGACGTCCCGTCAGGGCATCGCGCAGACGGTCCACCATGCCGATCCCCGGGCCTACCGTCTTGTGGAACAGTTCGGAATGAGGCGCGGACGGATGCGGTCGGGTCGGCGCCAGCTTCTTGGCGGCCTGTACCTTGGTGCCCACCTCCACGAGCGTGTCGTGCCCGAGGTGTGCCCTCAGTGCCGGAAACTGCTCGGACTCTTCATCGTTCGCGTGGTGGCGTAACAGACTCTCCAGCTTCTTCACCAGGGACGTGAATTCGGCACTCGACGCATCTGCACCCTCGAGTTGCTTCATCACCTGCACGATCTCGTCGTGCTCCTGCTTGTCGTGTTCGACGGCTTCCGTCCCCCCGGGTAGGTGTTTCTCCATTTCCGGATAGACGAACATCTCCTCGGCGACCGAGTGCCTCATCACCTCGGCGATCGCGGCGTCGGTGAGATCCCGGCGCTCGTCCGCATCGAGAGTGGTCTCTGCTCGGCCCAGAAGCTCGAGCATCTCTCGATGGTCGTCGGTGAGGATGGTGACGACATCCGTGTTCTCGTGAGCGGGTTCGTTCATCGTTGTCTCCTTCGAATGGTCAGGATCGTCCGGTATCGCCGGTCTCGGCCGACTCGTCCTCGCCTTCCGCCTGGTCCGGCTGCCGCGGGGCCTTCGAGAGGAGGTTGTCGGGGTCGGCATCGGGATCCTGGGCCGGATCGTACGAATCGGCGGAACCTTCTGTGCTGCTCATGTATGAAGGGGTTCACCGGTGCCGATACCGGCAAACACAGGGATATCGGCGGAACGCAGGGGAGGCGGGAGCCGTGGACGAACCCCGGTCGATGAGGGCGTGGCGAGTGACCGAGCCCGGCCCCGTCGCCGGTCACCCGATGAGCTTCGAATCCGTCCCGCTTCCGGAAGCAGGCGCGAACGATCTGCTGGTGCGCGTGCTGGCGTGCGGTGTGTGCCGCACCGACCTGCACGTCGCCGAAGGTGATCTCCCCGTCCACCGGGCGGGGGTCGTCCCCGGGCACGAGGTCGTCGGGGTCGTCCATCGGGTGGGCGAGGCGGTGGAGGGGTTCGCCCCCGGCGACCGCGTCGGGGTGGCATGGCTGCGGTCGACATGCGGGCGGTGCCGCTACTGTCGCCGGGGCGACGAGAACCTCTGTCCGAATTCGAGATACACCGGTTGGGACGACGACGGTGGATATGCCGAGTTCGTCGCCGTGCCGGCGGCGTTCGCGCTACCGCTCCCCGGCGGATACGACGACGTCGAACTCGCTCCGCTGCTCTGCGCCGGCATCATCGGCTACCGCGCCCTGAAGCGCGCATCCGTCCCGGACGGGGGCAGGCTCGGTATCTACGGCTTCGGCGGTAGCGCCCATATCGCTGCGCAGGTCGCCATGGCGAGAGGTGTCGAGGTCCACGTCATGACGCGGAGCGAGGACGCGCGGACCCTCGCCCGCGAGCTCGGGGCCGCGTCCGTACAGGGTGCTGCGGACGCGCCACCGGTGCCTCTCGACGCCGCCATCCTCTTCGCGCCCGTCGGAGACCTCGTGCTGCCCGCGCTGGAGGCGCTCGACCGCGGTGGCGTCCTCTCGATCGCCGGCATCCATCTCACCGACATCCCGCAATTGAACTATCGATCGCACCTGTTCCAGGAGCGCGAGATCCGGTCGGTCACGGCCAATACCCGCGAGGACTCCCGGGAGTTCCTCGGCTTCGCCGCGAACCACCACATCAGGGTCGCGACGATGCGGTACGGGCTCCCCGACGCCGACCGTGCACTGGAGGATCTCGCAGGCGACCGCGTGCGAGGCGCTGCCGTCCTCGTCCCTTGAGAGTTCGGAGATCGATACTGCTCGGATACGCCCGAGATCACCAAGTCGGGACTTTCTCCCCTACGGCAGAATCCTGTCCGGGGCGACGATAATGGTGTCGGACCCAGGAGGGCCCCTCGGACTTCTCACCTACGAGGAGATGAGGACAATGTCGACATCATCGGCTCACTCTGCAATGCACACCCATCCCGATATCGTCGAGATGCGCGAACGCTACGACCGGATGGGCGAACAGCCCACAGTCCAGGTCACCGACGGATTGATGATGGTCGCCGGGCTGTATGCGGCGGCATCCGCGTGGATCATCGGATTCGCCGACCAGACGGCACTCGCCACCACCAATCTGATCTGCGGGCTCGCGGTCGCACTGCTCGCCATGGCACTCGGTTCGGCCTACGGCCGCACCCACGGCCTGGCGTTCATCGCGCCTCTGCTCGGTCTGTGGCTGGTCGTTTCGCCGTGGCTGGTCAGCGGCGTCGATACCAGCACCTCCATGATCTGGTCCCACGTCATCGTGGGTGTGATCGTGTTCGTCCTGGGCGTGGCCACGGCCGCGATGGGAACCGGTCTGATGGACCGTTCACGCTGACCGGTTCGGTGCAGTAACCCCGGGCGGTGCTGCCGGCTGCAATTCTGAACCGGCAGCACCTGGCCGGGTGCGGCGTCCGGACGCCGCTTCCGGCTACCGGGGGCAATACCCCTCGCTCGAACGCTGCAACCCCGTATTGCGCAGCGGTGGAGGCCGCTCTACCGAACAGGGGACGATGCGCCAGGAGGTCCGGAACTGAGCACCGTGCGCATTCATCGGGTGTGCTGTGGGTCACATCTGATCGAAATGAAGCACTGAAAAATCTTCTGTTGACGAGTTCGCCTAGCCCAATCGACTATTGCTGTACCAAATGACGCGATCGAAGCGGCGCAGACACAATCGGACGCCGCGACGAAGGACGGTGGTACGCAATGACCGAGACCGTGATCCGCGAGAGCGAACGAGTCCCGTACGACCTCGACGACCGATACCGCTCGGGGTCCGGCACCGTGCTGCTCACCGGTGTCCAGGCGATCGCCCGCCTGTTCGTCGAACAACAGGTGCGTGCCATGCGGGAGGGCCGCCGGGTGGCGACCTTCGTCTCCGGATATCAGGGCAGCCCCCTCGGCGGTCTCGACAAGATGCTCCACGGCATGCCGAAGGTCCTCGCCGAACACGACATCACCTTCGTGCCCGGATTCAACGAGGAACTCGCCGCCACCTCCGTGTGGGGAAGCCAGGGGCAGCTCGGCGCCGGCACACCGACCCACGACGGCGTCGTCGGCGTCTGGTACGGCAAGGGCCCCGGCCTCGACCGCGCCACCGATGCCCTGCGCCACGCCAACATGTACGGGGTGAACCCGAACGGCGGCGTGCTGCTCATGGTGGGCGACGACCCGGCGTCGAAGTCGTCGACCGTCCCCGCCGTCAGCGAGCGGTCCCTCGCCGCGCTCGGCATCCCGGTGCTGTTCCCGCGCAACGCCGCCGAGATCGTCACGATGGGCCTGCACGGCGTCGCGCTCTCGCGCGCCTCGGGATGTCTCGTCGCCCTCAAGATCGTCGCGGACGTCGCCGACGGCGCGTGGTCCGTCGACGGCTCCATCTCCGACCTGCCCATCACGGTCCCCGAGGTCGAATGGGAAGGAAAACCCTTCGTCTACACGCAGCGCCCCATGGCCGCGCCCGGCGACAGCGTCATCGCCGAGGCCGACCTCTACGGCCCGCGCTGGAAGGTCGTGCAGGAGTACGGCCGTCTCAACGGCCTCGACGTGATCGAGGTCGATCCGACGCAGGCCCGCGTCGGCCTCGTCGCCACCGGCACCGCCTTCGACGCCCTGCGTCAAGCCCTGCTCGACCTCGGCGTCGACGACGCCGCGCTGCACCGCGCCGGCATCCGTCTGCTGCGCATCGGCATGCCGTACCCGATCGGACCCGAGATCGTCCGCGAATTCGCCCGCGGCCTGGACGAACTCATCGTGGTCGAGGACAAGACCGCCTTCGTCGAGACCCAGATCCGCGAGATCCTCTACGGCACCGCCGGCGCCCCGCGGATCGTCGGCAAGAAGGATGCCGACGGCCGGCCGCTCGTGCCCGTCGACGGTGAGCTCACCGCCGGTCGTCTGCGCGGCCCGCTGCGCCGCGTGCTGCGCGGCCACGTCGAACTCGGTCCCGCACCCCTGCCGCAGCTGTCGCTCGAGGTGCTGTCGACCGCGCGCACCCCGTACTTCTGCAGCGGCTGCCCGCACAACCGCTCCACCGCCCTTCCCGAGGGGTCGATCGGCGGTGGGGGCATCGGCTGCCACACCCTGGTCACCCTGTCCGGCCGCAAGGACAGCGCCGTCACCGGCCTGACACAGATGGGTGGCGAAGGTGCGCAGTGGATCGGCCAGGCGCCGTTCACCGACATCGGTCACATGTTCCAGAACCTCGGCGACGGAACGTATTTCCACTCCGGCCAGCTCGCCGTGCAGGCATGCGTCGCCGCCGGGGTGAACATCACCTTCAAGCTGCTCTACAACGACGTCGTCGCGATGACCGGCGCACAGGACGCCGAAGGCGCCCTGAAGATCCCGGCGCTGACCCACAAGCTCACCACCGAGGGCGTCCGCAAGATCATCGTCTGCTCCGACGAGCCGAAACGTCTGCGCAAGCGCACCCTCGCCCGCGGAACAGAGGTCTGGCACCGCGACCGGCTCGACGAGGCGCAGAAGCTGCTGCGCGAGATCGAGGGCGTCACCGTGCTCATCTACGACCAGCACTGCGCCGCCGACGCCCGCCGCCAGCGCAAGCGCGGCACCCTGCCCGCCCGCACCACCCGCGTCGTCATCAACGAAGCGGTGTGCGAGGGCTGCGGCGACTGCGGTGTCAAGAGCAACTGCCTGTCGGTGCAGCCGGTGGACACAGAGTTCGGTTCCAAGACCCGCATCGACCAGACCTCCTGCAACACCGACTACTCGTGCCTCGACGGCGACTGCCCGTCGTTCGTGACCGTCGAGACCTCGCCCGGCAAGCCCGAGCGCCGCACGGCGCCGACCCCACCGCGGGTTCCGGACGCCGTCGTCGACACCCCCACCGGGACGAGCAACGTCTTCCTCGCGGGCATCGGCGGCACCGGCATCGTCACTGTCAACCAGGTACTCGCGACGGCCGCGCTGCGCGCCGGCTTCGAGGTGGAGTCGCTCGACCAGATCGGCATGAGCCAGAAGGCCGGTCCGGTGGTCTCCCACCTGCGGTTCGCCGCCGACGGCCTCGAGCCCGGCAACCGGGTCGGACCGGGCGGTGCCTCCGCTCTGCTCGCGCTCGACCTGCTCACCGCGACCGAGCCGAAGAACCTCGCGTACGCCGATCCCGCCCGGACCGTCGCGGTCGCGTCGACGAGT
The DNA here is from genome assembly GCF_004153645.1 of Rhodococcus sp. Q1. NCBI lineage: Bacteria > Bacillati > Actinomycetota > Actinomycetes > Mycobacteriales > Nocardiaceae > Rhodococcus > Rhodococcus sp. Q1. Next base: position 942,595 of record NZ_SDMJ01000001.1, read on the forward strand.
CGCGTCCCCACCGGCGACATGGTGTACGACCGCTCGGTCCGGCACCCCGACGAACAGGACCTGCTCGCCCGCCTCGACACCGCGACCCGCACGACCGTCTCGTTCGACGCGCTCGCCGCCGCGCAGGAACTGTTCGGCGAGACCTCGGCCGCGAACTTCCTCGTCGTGGGCGCCGCCCACCAGCTCGGCGGACTGCGGATCCCGGCCGCCGCGATCGAGGAAGCGATCGAGATCAACGGTGTCGCAGTCGCGACGAACCTCGCCGCCTTCCGCTGGGGCCGGGTGGCCGTCGCCGATCCGGCCGCCTTCGCCGCCGCGACCGAACCGGCCCGCGCGGAGCGTGCCGCCACCGTCGCGCCGGAGCGGCTGTTCGCCGGCGCCACCTTCACCGGTGAGGTGGAGCGGCTCGTGCGGATCCGCGCCGCGTCTCTGATCGACTTCCAGAACGAGGCCCTGGCCGCGCGCTACATCGAGCAGGTGCAGTCGGTGTGGGAGGCGGAACGGCGCGTCACCGAGCGCACGGAGTTCAGCGAGGCCGTCGCCCGCGGGCTCTTCAAGTTCACCGCCTACAAGGACGAGTACGAGGTCGCCCGGATGCTCGTCGACCCGGCCTTCCTCGACGAGGTCCAGGGCCAGGTCCCCGGCGGCCACAAACTCACCTATCGCCTGCACCCGCCTGTGCTGCGTGCGCTCGGCCGGGACAAGAAGGTCGGATTCGGACCGAAATCGCATGTCGCGCTGAAGGCCCTGGCCAAGGCCAAGCGTCTGCGCGGTACCAAGCTCGATCCCTTCGGCTACGCCCACGTCCGGCGCGTCGAGCGTGCCCTGCTCGCCCACTACACCGCCACCATCCGGCGGCTCGCCGCCGACCTGGACGTCGATTCCTACGACCGCGCCGTGGAGATCGCGGCACTGCCCGACACGGTGCGCGGTTATGAGGACGTCAAGCTCCGCTCCGTGGAGCAGTACCGGACCCGTCTCGCCGAACTCGGCGTCGACACCGAGTTCTGAGCCGCCACCGACTTCCGATTCGTACAAGTCTTCTGCTGGAAAGGAACACACGCGTGACCACCTCGATTGCCGCCCACCCCGACACCGGACCCGCCTCGGGAGTCTTCGGCCGATCCCGCCGCCTCACCGACCGTCCGCACGAGCAGGTCGTCTTCCATCAGGACGCCGAAACCGGACTGCGAGCGATCGTCGCGATCCATTCCACGGCCCTCGGCCCGGCCCTCGGTGGAACCCGCTTCTACCCGTACGCAGACGAGGCCACGGCCCTCGAGGACGTGCTGCGCCTGTCGTGGGGCATGACCTACAAGGCGGCGGTGTCGGGTGTGGATCTCGGCGGTGGCAAGGCCGTCATCATCGGCGATCCGAAGACGGACAAGAACGACGAATTACTCGCCGCCTACGGGCGATTCGTCGAATCCCTCGGTGGTCGCTACATCACCGCCGCCGATGTCGGAACCCGCGCGGAGGACCTCGACGTGGTGGGCCGGCACACCGCCCACGCGGTGGGGCGCACCGTCGCGGCCGGTGGATCCGGCGACAGCTCACCGCTCACGGCCCTCGGTGTCTTCCAGGCCATGCGGGCGGGGGCCCGGACCGTCTGGGGTGAAACGACTCTCGCGGGTCGCACGGTCGGCGTCGAGGGGCTCGGGAAGGTCGGATACGAGCTCGTGAAGCTGCTCGTCGCCGACGGGGCCGAGGTGATCGTCTCCGACGTCAACCCCGCCGCCGTCGCCCGGGTGCTCGACGAGTTCCCGGCGCAGGTCACCGACAGTGTCGTCGCCTCCTCCGCCGAGGTGTACGCGCCGTGCGCGCTCGGCGGCACGCTCACCCCGTCGACGGCGTCCCTCCTCGACGCGCGGCTCGTGTGCGGTGCGGCCAACAACCAGCTCGCCGTGCCGGAGGTGGAGAACATCCTCGGTGAGCGCGGAATCGTCTGGGTGCCCGACTATGTCGCGAACGCGGGCGGCCTGATCCAGGTCGCCGGTGAGGTCGACGGATCGGACGTCGAGGTCGTCCGCGGACGCGTGGAGTCGATCTTCGACCGCACCACCGAGATCTTCGACGTCTCCGGCACTCTCGGCGTCACGCCGGGTGCCGCCGCGAATCGGATCGCCGAGCGTCGCATCGATACTGCCTGATCCGCACAGGGGAACAAGGGGAGGCGCCGCGCGGTGCCTCCCCTTCTCGTGTCTTCGGGCCGTGCTGTCGGTGTCGGCCGGGCCGTCAGGGGTTGCCGGGCGAGGACGAGCGGCCGTGTCCGGCGTCGCGGGTGATGTGTTCGACGAGCGGCTGGGTCCGGTACGGGATCGGCGTGGTGAGGGCGAGAGTCGTGGTGGTGTGGGCGACGCCCTCGATGGCGTGGATGCGTTCGAGTACCAGCAGCAGATCTTCCTGGGATTGCGCGGCCATCCGGATCAGGAGGTCCTCCCGGCCCGTCGTCGCATGTACCTCCAGGACCTCCGGAAAGCGCCCCAGCTGGGCGATCACGTGACCCATGCGGGCCTGCACGAGCTCGGCACCGATGAACGCCTGCAGCGGCACGCCCAGCTTCGGCAGGTCGACGACCGGCCGGTATCCGGTGACGGCACCGGACTCCTCGAGTTTCTTGATCCGCGACTGCACGGTGTTGCGGGCGACGCCGAGTTTCGCCGACAGGTCGACGATCCCTGCGCGGGGGTTGCGAGTGAGCTCTCCGAGGAGAGCTGCGTCGAGCCGGTCGAGACTGAACACGATGACACCCTTTCCGTTGTGATGCGCGTCACTGCTCGAGCATAATGCTCAGCCGAGCAGAAAGATATTGACACTTCATCAGCCAGTGCCATGATTGCTGAATCAAATGCTCATGCAAACACGCACTGCTGCAACGTAATGCATCGCGCGACGTGAGCGACATGCCTTCCCTGCCCGGACCGGGCGTGGCGGGCGCCGCAATCACCCCGAGGAGCACACAATGCCCGGAGTCGGCATCTGGCGGACCAAATCCGTCGAACAGTCGATCGCGGATACCGATGAACCCGGTTCGCGGCTACGACGAGAACTCACCGCCAAGGATCTGACCGTGTTCGGCGTCGCCGTCGTGGTCGGCGCCGGAATCTTCACCCTCACCGCCCGCACCGCCGGCAACCTCGCCGGACCCTCCATCTCGCTGGCGTTCGTCCTCGCCGCGATCGCCTGCGGCCTCGCTGCGCTGTGTTACGCCGAGTTTGCGTCCGCCGTACCGGTCGCCGGCAGCGCCTACACCTTCTCCTACGCCACCTTCGGTGAATTCGTCGCCTGGATCATCGGGTGGGATCTGATCCTCGAATTCGCACTGGCCTCCGCGGTCGTCGCCAAGGGATGGTCGATGTACCTCGGGGGCATGTTCGGCGGCGACGCATCGATCGACCTGGGGCCGATCACGGTGGACTGGGGGTCGCTGCTCATCGTCGGCGCCATCACGATCATCCTGGCGATCGGCACCAAGGTGTCGTCGCGGGTCTCCGCCGTCGTCACCGCCATCAAGGTCGCGGTGGTCCTGCTCGTCATCGTCGTCGGCATCTTCTACATCGACAAGTCCAACTACTCGCCGTACGTTCCGCCGGCCGAGGAATCGCAGAGCGCTGCGGCCGGCATGCACCAGTCGCTGTTCTCGGCGCTCACCGGCGCCGGTGGCAGCACCTACGGCTGGTACGGACTCCTCGCCGCGGCGAGCCTGGTATTCTTCGCCTTCATCGGTTTCGACGTCGTCGCCACCACCGCGGAGGAGACGAAGAACCCGCAGAAGGCATTGCCTCGCGGCATCTTCGGCTCGCTGGCGATCGTCACGGTCCTCTACGTCGGCGTCACGCTCGTGCTCACCGGCATGGTGAAGTACACCGATCTGCGTACCGGCAGCGAACTGGTCGGTGACGGCAGTGCCACGCTGGCCACGGCCTTCGAGGCGCACGGCATCACCTGGGCGCAGATGGCCATCAACATCGGCGGTCTCGCCGGCCTCACCACCGTCGTGATGGTGATGATGCTCGGCCAGACCCGCGTGCTGTTCGCGATGTCCCGGGACGGGCTGGTCACCCGCAAGCTCGCCGTCACGAACCACAAGGGTGTGCCCGTGCGCATCACCTTGATGGTCGGTGGTGTCGTGGCCGTCCTCGCCGCGGTGTTCCCGATGGGTGTGCTCGAGGAGATGGTCAACATCGGCACGCTGTTCGCCTTCGTCCTGGTCTGCGTCGGCGTGATGGTGCTCCGTCGCACCCGTCCCGACCTGCCCCGTGGATTCCGGGTGCCGCTCGTGCCGCTGGTCCCGATCCTCGCGGTGCTCGCCTGCGGCTGGCTCATGCTCAACCTCTCGGTCGAGACGTGGATCCGGTTCACCGTCTGGATGGTCCTCGGCGTGGCGGTCTACTTCGCCTACGGCCGGCGCAAGTCGGTGCTCGGGCAGCGGCTGAAGCTCGAAGCGGCCCAGCGGGAAGCCGTGCAGCACGAGACGAAGGAACCGGAACCGGTGTAGATCCGTCGCCCCCGAGCCCGCCCGCGCCGAACAGGTGCGGGCGGGCTCGTGTGTTCGGGAGGTTGCGGATACCGGCCAGGAGGAGAGCGGACGCCGTCCGGTCGCGACACCGAACGGAGGGCGAACCGAAGTGAGATCTATGCACGCCGGTGAGCAGATTGATCTATGCTGTGATCGGCGCCGCAGAGACGAGGGTCACAGGGCTCGCCGGACGTTTCGTTCGAATACAGGACGAATTCCGTGTCCGGCACCGACTGCCCTTGGATCTGCCCTTGTCGTCGGGGAGGCCGACAGGGGAAGGCCCCGCCAGCGATTCGAGGGGAGGAGCCGGCGGGGCCTCGCGCTGTATCTCCTGTGTCGGGGAGGACTTTCGGGAGACACGGCCACCTACGCCGTGGCCGCCTTGGAGCTTAGGTGACGACCTGGGCGGTCGTCCAGAGTCGATACTGAAACGAGACCTGAGAAATTTTCTCGGGCTCGAACCGAGATGTTCATCCTGCTTTGCGGCGGAACGAGTCCGTCTCGGCATCGCCCCTGGCCGGAAAGACGGCGGTGGGCATGGCGCGGGACTCGTCCGGATGCCCGCGGTACGACGACGGTCGCGGCGCGCGCCGACGCCGTCGACGGTTCCGCAACGTCCAGAATCCCCAGGCGGCGATGCACACGCCCACTCCGGAGAGCAGGTCTGCCTCCGTCAATCCGTGGTTCGGCGTCACCGAGTACAGCACGCGACCCTCGAGGGGGCCGTTCATCAGTACCCAGAGTCCGGAGGCGACGAGCGCAGCCGAGCTCGACAGCAGATGCGGGCGCGACAGGCACCAGGTCGACGCGGCGAACAGCGAGCACATCGCGACGAGCGAGTAGAACACCGCGTTCTGCACGGTCGACTCCTCTCGCTCCAGCCGGATATCGATCCACTGTACTGGCGGAGGCGCCGGGGATACCGAGTCGCAGGTGGTGACTCTCGCAACAGGGGTATCAGAGCAACGACAGGAGTTGCGGGGTGACCGTCGTCAGGGCGAGTGGCCGGTCGGGAGACGCCCTACTCCGGGCGCGGTGTCTCCGTGAACGAGTCGCGCTGCTCGACCATCCACACCGGGGCGATGAAGATGCCTTCCGCCTCCACGCAGATTCCCTCGGCGTCGGCGACGTGCCCGACGACGAACGCCTTACGCCCCTCGACGCGGTCGAGTTTCGCCTCCACGTGTACAGCGCCGAGGGGAGTGCGTTTGCGGTAACGGATGGTGAGCGTGCCCGTCATCCCGGGGTGTCCCGAGAGGCGCGCGGCGTCACCGAGGATCTGATCGAGCAGTAGCGCGGAGACTCCGCCGTGGACGTGCCCGGCCGGTCCCTCGTAGATCGGACCGAGGTGGATGTCCGCCCGTACGCGGCCGTCGGCGTCCTCGTGGAGCTCGCCGATCGGCGCGATCGCGTTGCGCAGACCGATTGCGGCGTTGCCCCAATTGCGGAAGCGGCCGGAGTCGTTGAAGCGGGTGCCGTACGGGCCGTCCTCCCGGTCGCGTTCGAGGATCTCGCGGGCGGCAGCGAGGTGTTCACGTGCCCGCGCGACGTCGTCGGCGTCCGCGCGCGTCTGCAGTGCGAGCTGGATCAGCTCACGCACGTCCTCGGTGAGCGGGCCGTAGGTGGCCTTCTGCCGGTCGATTTCCTCGTCGGACAATCCGTCGTCGACGTAGAGCTCGAGCATGGAATCGGTCATCAGGGTCTCCGGGATCGTGAGCGTGGTGAAGGAAAGCAGTCGACCGCGCGCACTGTCGGTGAGTCAAGCTCCGCTGCCGCTGCGCGGGAACTCCGCAGGTTCCGTGGAACGGACCGATCGGTACGAAAGTGGGTGAACCCGTCATGGGTGGGAACAAAATGAGAGAACCCCGTCGGCTAACGAGGGGAGGGGCCGACGGGGTCCGTCCGTGCCGAGTCAAAAGGGGAGGAGACCCGGCACGCTTTGTTGCGAGGAGCAACAACGTCTTTACGTTATCGACGATTGTGTCATCTGCCAACCTGGCCTATGGGTGATCGACGGGGTGAAATTCGCCCGATCCGCACCCCTGGCGAGCGTCGTAATACAACCGTACCGTTCGCTTCTGCGTGCGCGGGTATGCGCCGGACAGGAGTCGGTGGTCGTGGCCGTAACCATCCGCAAAGGCCGTGACAGCATCACCAAGCGAGTGCTGCTGGGAAGGCCGCTGCGAAGCGACACGCTCGGCCACACGCTGCTGCCGAAACGGATAGCCCTGCCGGTCTTCGCATCCGACGCCCTGTCGTCCGTCGCCTATGCGCCGGAGGAGATCTTCCTCGTGTTGTCGGTGGCGGGCCTGTCCGCCTACGCATTCTCCGGGTGGATCGGTCTCGCGGTCGCCCTCGTCCTCGTCGTGGTGGTCGCGAGCTACCGGCAGAACGTGCATGCCTACCCCTCCGGCGGCGGCGACTACGAGGTGGCGACGAAGAACCTCGGTGCGATGGCCGGCCTGACGGTGGGCAGCGCGCTGATCGTCGACTACGTGCTGACGGTCGCCGTGTCGATCTCGTCGGCCGCCCAGAACATCGGGTCGGCCGTCCCCTTCGTCGAACACCACAAAGTGCTGTTCGCCATCACCGCGATCACACTCCTCACCGCAGTCAATCTGCGCGGACTCCGCGAAGCCGGAACAGCTTTCGCCGTGCCCACCTACGCCTTCATGTTCTGTGTCGGGGTGATGCTTGTCTGGGGTTTCGTGCGTCTCGTCGTGTCCGATGTCCCTCTACGCGCCGAGTCGTCGCACTACGAACTCGCCGCCGAACAATCCCACCTGGCCGGACTGGCCTTCGCCTTCCTCCTCGCCCGCGCGTTCTCGTCGGGATGCGCGGCCCTGACCGGAGTGGAGGCCATCAGCAACGGGGTTCCGGCCTTCCGGAAACCGAAATCACACAACGCCGCCACCACCCTGCTCATGCTGGGCGCCATCGCGATCACGCTGCTGATGGGCATCATCGTCCTCGCCGAGCGACTGGGGGTCGTCGTCGCCGCAGATCCCGCCACGCAGTTGAGCGGAGCACCGGCCGGATATCACCAGAAGACACTGATCGCGCAGGTCGCCGAAACGGTCTTCACCGGTTTCCCGCTCGGCTTCTACCTCGTCACCGCCGTCACCGCATTGATCCTCGTCCTCGCCGCCAATACGGCATTCAACGGGTTCCCGGTTCTCGCGTCGGTGCTCGCGCAGGACAAACACCTGCCGACTCAGCTGCGCACCAGAGGCGATCGGCTCGCGTTCAGCAACGGCATCGTCTTCCTGGCCCTCGGAGCGATCGTGCTGGTATGGATGTTCGACGCCGAGGTCACGCATCTCATCCAGCTCTACATCGTCGGTGTGTTCGTCTCCTTCACGTTGAGCCAGACCGGCATGGTTCGTCACTGGACGCGACTGCTGGCCACCGAGACCGACTCGCGTCACCGCCGGAGGATGCAACGCTCGCGCGTCATCAACGGTGTCGGGCTCGCGATGACGGGGACCGTCCTGATCATCGTGCTCATCACGAAATTCCTCGCCGGCGCGTGGATCGCCATCCTCGCCATGGTGAGCGTGTTCGTGACGATGCGGGCCGTCAACCGCCACTACCGACGCGTGGCGGTCGAACTCGACCCGGCCAACTGGGACGGTCTGTTGCCCAGTCGCACGTATTCGATCGTGCTCGTAGCCAAGCTGCATCACCCCACGCGTCGCGCGCTCGCATACGCCTCGGCCACCCATCCCGACACGCTCGAGGCGATCACCGTCGACGTCGACGAGGAGGACACCCGGAATCTCGTGCGCGAATGGGAGTCCAGCGACATCACGATTCCCTTGAAGGTGCTGGAGTCGCCGTACCGGGAGATCACACGACCGGTGCTCGAGTACGTCAGGCGGGTGCGGGGCAACTCACCACGCGATGTGGTCACCGTCTTCGTCCCCGAATACGTCGTGGGGCACTGGTGGGAGAACCTGCTCCACAACCAGAGCGCGCTGAGGCTCAAGAGTCGCCTGTTGTTCCAGCCCGGCGTGATGGTGACGAGCGTGCCGTGGCGGCTGCATTCTTCGGAAGCGAAGTAACCGAGCGCGACGGGCTGCGCTCACCGAAGTTCACATACCGATCCGGCCGTTCCAGTCGCTGAGGTCAGTGCCAGTCGCCCTGACGCCCGAGGGTCTCGACGGGAGTCGCGCCGGGTCGGGTCCATTGCGGCGCCGGGCGGCTCGTCTCACCCCATGTCGCGTGCCCCTCGGCGTCCGTACGCCAGAACCAGCACGGGTCGTCTCCCTCCGGCCGGCCCTCGGGCTTGTCCTCCCATCTCTCGCCACGCCCGTACGGGGTCATGTCGAGCAGGCCGGCGGAACTGTTGGCCCGTTCGGTGCCGCGACCCGTCGTGGAGTAGGTGAGGAAGGTCCGGTCGCCGTCCCGGAGATAGGAGGTGAGACAACCCATCGCTCCGCCCACGGGTTCGTCGATGTCGCGCACCGAATACCAGGGTTGGGTGTATCCCATGAACTCGACGAACGCGGCCACTTCCTCCCAGGTACCCGTGGTCACGAACGCGAGCGAGACGCCGCGGGCCTCGAGGTACACGGCGTCGCGGACATGCCAGGCCGTGGTGGTGCACCCCTCGCACTGTCCTTGCGGGGGTGCACCGTCGTACCACATGTGTTTGTAGACGACGAGTTCGTTGCGGCCCTGGAAGAGGTCGAGGAAGGGGACCGGGCCGCCAGGTCCTGCCACCTCGACCGTGCCGTCGAACTCCACCATCGGCAGGCGGCGGCGAGCCGCGGCGATGGCGTCGCCTTCCTTCGTGTGGGCCTTCTCCCGGAGCAGGAGCTCGTCGCGTGCGGCCTGCCAGGTGGCGAGGTCGACCACGGGTGGGCGGCCGGATCGCGGTGTGGTCATGATGAGCTCCCGGATGATCGGACGGATTACACGCGGCTCGGTTGCAGCACGTCGCGGAGCACGGCGGCGAACGCTTCCGGGTCGCCGGGCATGCCCTGCTCGGCGCCCATGAAGCCGCCGTGGTCGCCGGGGAACAGCGTCGGGATGGTGCCGAGCCGGTCGGCGAGCGCTGCGGCGGTCCGCCCGCACAGTTGACGGGCCGACTCGCGGCCACCCGCGACGACGATGCGCGTCGACGCGCTCGCGAGAGCGTCGAGATCTGCGCGGTAACCCGTGCACGACATCCAGTTCTGGCTCAGCAGTACGTCGTCGCGGGTCCCGTCGTCCTCGGTGGGCAGCCCGAAGTCGGAAGGGTTCGGCGACGGGCGACCGAGATGGTCGGAGGTCAGCTCGCCCTCATAACTGATCAGGGCGATGAACTTCGCCATGGCCGGGCCGAGGCCGCTGCGCTGGTAGGTGTCGTGGATGTCGTCGCGCACCGCTTCGGCCGAGGCGCGATCGGGCAGCAGTTCGAGGATCGGCGGTTCGTGGGCGACCAGCGTGCGCACCTGCTCGGGATGCCGCGAGACGAGTTCGAGCGCGTTGACAGCCCCGCCGCTGCTGGCGAAGACGTCGACGGGGCCGAGATCGAGTTCGACGAGGATCCGGTGCAGGTCGTCGGCGTGCAGGGCGGGTGTGGACTGCAGCGACGTGTCGGTGCGCGTACCGCGACCCGTGCCGCGCGGGTCGTAGGTGATCACCGTCCGGTCGTCGAAGCAGGAGGCGAGGCCTGTGAAGCCGCTCGCGTCCATCGGGGATCCTGCGAGAAGCAGCGGCGTGGCGCCGCCGGGGACGGGGCGGACGTCGTAGACGAGGGTCGCGCCGGGAAGGTCGATCGTGCGGGTGACGAGTTCGGGCATGTCGGCTCCTTCGAGTTCGGTGACCATACCGACCCGTGCCGACCGGAAAATTCATCGCACACACGACCGCGTCCGCACCCGTATCGGATGCGGACGCGGCGTGCGCTGGCTCAGTGGATGCTGTCCGGTGTTGTGGGCAGTCCGCCGAGGGGGAGCGCAAGAGATCCGAAGTGCATATGTGTTCCTCCTGTCGTTCGGGAATCCGGACTGCGTCCGCACCGGGACGCTGACGGAGGAGTACCCGCCGCTGCGCCGTGAAACCCTGCCGGCGGTCGAGAACTCACTTCGTTACGTTTTCGTGCCCTCGGGAAGGTTCTGCGCGGTGGGGCAGGGTCGGGGTCTGCGACTCGCTCGACCACGGGATGCCGCGCATCGGTCACCTGCGACTGCAGAACATTCCGCTGCCGGAGTGGGCGTTTGCGCGCATGGGTGCCGGGAATCCGTATCCATGGCAAGCATGGAACCGTTTCTCCCGATCAAGCACACCGGCTCGAACGAGATCGACGCGGCCGATCCGGGTCCGGGTGCGCCCGGCAGCGATCCCGGACCTATGCCTTCGGGCGAGCAGGTCGACCCCGAGATGGCGGAACGGGAGAAAGAAGAATTCGAGAAGCGAATGTCCGAGAAGCGCCGCGAGAAACCGGTTTTCCGAGCTCCCGAGGTGCATCCGGATTCATCCGGGCGATGACCGAACCGCGCCCGCACACAGGGGGGAGTGCGGGCGCGGAGTCGATCTACGGCTGTCAGAGAATGACGCCCAGGGCAGCGAGCAGGCCGACGAGGGTGAGACCGAGGGATCCGAGCAGCATGAGTACCTCCATTGTTGTTCGTACACTGGCATGTCCACGAGGGACTGTGCGGAAGTGGACGTGTCCGAAGACGTTTCCGTTCACTTCCTTCTCATACGTCGCAACCGTCCCATTTGTTGTTACCCCGCATCAACAGCTGTGATTGTTTTGTGATCTTGAAGTCCGATTCGCCCGAAATATCGTCACTTATGGGCGTTTTGAGCCTTTCCTCGTTCGATCACGGAAGCTCGCCGCTCCGCGACCAGCGACGGGGAGAACTCCTGCATCCACGCCTCCGACGTCTGCTGCTCCACGCGCAGAGCGGGTTCGACGACGTGCTCTTCCGCGCGTCGATACGACGCGAGCAGTGCCCGCACACCGGGCTGATCGTTGCCGGCGACCGTCCGCGCGACCTCCAGTGCCGTATCGAGGAGTTCGTCGTGCGCGACGACCTGCGTCACCAGACCGACGCGTAATGCCTCGTCGGCACTCACGAAGTTGCCGGACAGGCTCATGCGACGCGCGAAACCCGGACCTACGGCTGCGGGCAGGCGCTGGGTGAGTCCCCAGCCCGGCAGGACACCGACGCGCGCGTGGGTGTCGGCGAACCGGGCGCGCTCGGACGCGATGAGGAAGTCGCACGCGAGCGCCATCTCGAGGCCGCCGGTGATGGCAGCGCCGTTCACCGCGCCGATGATCGGCTTGGAGATCGGCGTCCACGGGTGACCGACCGGGAGGCCGGCGCCCGAGACCAGCGAGAGGTTGCCGCCGCTCTCTCCGAGTTCCTGCAGGTCGAGTCCGGCGCAGAAGGCCGGATCGGTGCCGGTGAGGATCACGACGTTCGTATCGTCGTCCGTATCCGCTGCGGCGACCTCGGTGCGCAGTGCGTCGATGAGCGCCGAGCTCAGCGCGTTCCGCGCCTGCGGCCGGTTGAAGGTGAGGATGCGGACGGCGTCGCGCTGCTCGACGAGCAGGACCTCTTCGGAAGTCATGGCCCGACAGTATCCGCAACCTCGGTGGATCCGACCCCGCTCGTTCACCGAGTGCACCGTGGATGCGCACCGCTGAGCGGATGCCCCGGAACGTGATCCGCATTCCACGTCCGACCCCGGGCCGACGCGCCGAAACGAGGTTCGCCCCTGCAACACGCGGGGCGAGCCCCGTTTCACCGCGCGAAAGGTGACCGGGAGATCGGTGGAACGCCGATTGTCCCGCTGGGCTGAAAAGCTGTGTCGCCGGACACAGTGCGGTTCCTAGTCTCGGCTCATCCGAGGAAGGGAACCGGCAACAATGCAGTCGCTCGCCTGTCACACCTGTGACGCTCGCGTGCTCGTCGCGAAGTACAGCCCCGCTCATACCAGCATCCAGTGGTCCGACGAGGCCCGGCAGTCGTGCCGTGAGATCGCGGCCGCCTCCGCGGTCGGTCCCGGTGCCTACGTGATGCGGTGCGAGGCACTCGACCGCACGGTGGACGAGGCCGTGTCCGACGGTGTGATCCGGACCGGCCACCGGGTCGACCCCGCCATCGCTCCTCTCGCTTCCACGGAGGCGGCCACCCCGGCCCGGTGACCGCCGTTCGTCTTCACCCCTCTTCAGCCCCTTCACTTCTCGTCAGCGCAGGAGAAACCATGACCGTCCCCCAGGAGCGGATCGAGATCCGCAACATCGATCCCGGTACCAATCCCACCCGCTTCGCGCGCGGATGGCATTGCATCGGCCTCGCCAAGAATTTCCGTGACGGAAAGCCGCACCAGGTCAAGGTGTTCGGCACCGACCTGGTGGTCTTCGCCGACACGGCAGGAAAGCTGCACGTGCTCGACGCCTTCTGCCGGCACATGGGTGGCAATCTCGCGCGCGGGGAGATCAAGGGCGACACCATCGCGTGCCCGTTCCACGACTGGCGCTGGAACGGCCAGGGCCGTTGCGAAGCGGTTCCGTACGCGCGCCGCACGCCGAAACTGGGCCGCACCAAGGCGTGGACGACGATGGAGCGCAACGGCGTTCTCTTCGTCTGGCACTGCCCGCAGGGTAGTGAGCCCACTCCCGAACTCGCGATCCCCGAGATCGAGGGCTACGAGGACGGGCAGTGGAGCGAGTGGACGTGGACGACCATCCACGTCGAGGGCTCGCACTGCCGCGAGATCGTCGACAACGTCGTCGACATGGCGCACTTCTTCTACGTGCACTACCAGATGCCCGAGTACTTCAAGAACGTCTTCGACGGGCACATCGCCGGCCAGCACATGCGCTCCTACGGCCGTGACGACATCAAGACCGGCGTGCAGATGGATCTGCCGGAGGCGCAGACCATCTCGGATGCCTTCTACTACGGCCCGTCCTTCATGCTCGATACGATCTACACGGTCGCCGAGGGCACGACCATCGAGTCGAAGCTGATCAACTGCCATTACCCGGTGACGAACAATTCGTTCGTGCTGCAGTTCGGCACCATCGTCAAGAAGATCGAGGGCATGTCCGAGGAGCAGGCCGCCGAGATGGCGACGATGTTCACCGACGGTCTCGAAGAGCAGTTCGCCCAGGACATCGAGATCTGGAAGCACAAGTCCCGCATCGAGAATCCGCTCCTCACCGAGGAGGACGGCCCGGTCTACCAGCTGCGTCGCTGGTACAACCAGTTCTACGTCGACCTCGAGGACGTCACGCCGGACATGACGCAGCGTTTCGAATTCGAGGTGGACACCTCTCGTGCGCTCGAGTCGTGGCAGCAGGAGGTCGAGGAGAATCTCGCCGGTTCTGCGGAGTGATCCGATGATCCGTCCCGTCGCCTGCGGCGGGACGGATCAGGCCTCTCGGCGGCGGAATCCGTCGACGGCCAGCGACACGATGGCGCGGGCGAGATCGGCCAGGGTGCGGTTCGGTCCCGGCCGGTACCAGCGGGAGGCATGCCAGACCGCGTCGTAGAGAAGTTCCCGGAACGTCTCGGGGTCGATGTCGGTGCGGAAGAGGCCGTCTTCGGTGCCTTCCCGGATGGTGTCGCGCCAGGCGACCTGCATGGCGTCCGCGGAGGCGACCATGTCGGCTTCGACGACGCGTTCGCGCATGTATTCGCCTTCGCGCCGCCAGATGGATGTCGCCCCGTGGTAGTCCTCGGAGGTCTCCAGCGCTATCCGGGTGAGCGCTTCGAGCCGCTCGACGGGCGGCAGGTTGCGCCTGAGTACCTCGCGGCATCGTTCGTTGAGGTCGGTGATGTACTCGCGGATGAGCTCGGTGACGATCGCTTCCTTGGACGGGAAGTAGTGGTAGAGCGCTCCGGAGTAGACGCCGACCGCATCGGCGATCTCGCGGATGGTCGTAGCGGTGACGCCCTTGCGAGCGAAGATCTCCGCGGATCTGTCGAGTATCTGTCTCCTGCGCTCCTGCGGATCCACCGTCGTCCTCTCGTAAAGCCTGGTCGAGGCCTGTTCCGGGCAACATTGTGCCATATCCATTGATCAATCGATCAATGGAGTCCCGTCCCGATCTCTTCAGGAGTATGCATGGCCGTATCCCGTATGGACCCGATCGTTCCCACGCTGCCCCTCGCGGGTGGCACCGCCCTCGTGACCGGAGCCGGTCAGGGCATCGGGCGGGGTATCGCCCTTGCGCTCGCCGCTGCCGGTGCCTCGGTGGCCGCGGTGGGCCGCACCGCGGAGACCATCGGTGCCACCGCGATCGAGATCGAAGCCCGAGGCGGTCGCGCGGTGCCGTACGTGTGCGACGTGACCGACCCGGTAGCAGTGGATGCGACCGTAGCGGACGTGGTGGCGGAGTTCGACGGACTCACGATCCTGGTCAACAACGCGCAATCACCGGCTCCGGGAACGTTGCTCGAACTCGACGAAGCCGTGTACCGCGACGGTATGGAGTCCGGCCCGGCCGCCACCTGGCGGATGATGCGGGCGTGTCACCCGCATCTGCGTGGCGGTGGCTCGATCGTCAATCTCGGATCGGCGGCAGGTATCCGGTGGAACCCCTCGGGGACGGGCGGATATGCGGCAGCGAAAGAGGCGATCCGAGTGTTCACCCGCACTGCCGCCTGTGAGTGGGCGGCCGACGGCATTCGGGTCAATTCCATTCTTCCGCTGGCCGATTCGATCGCCATGCAGGAGTGGGCCGAACGCGAACCGGAGGAGGCCGCGGCGTACGCTGCTTCGATTCCGCTCGGGCGCCTCGGCGACCCCGAAACCGACATCGGTCCTGCCGTGGTCTTCCTGTGCAGCGAGGCGGCCCGGTACATCACCGGCCATTCGCTGCCGGTGGACGGTGGTCAGGCGCTGGTGCGCTGAGACGCCGGTCCGCTCGCGTGCTGCGATTCGTTCGGGGACAACGCGCGCCACACCGCCCGTGCGGCGAGCCGGATCGGGGTGGCCAGGCCGACGGTGTCCACCGTGTTCACGGGGCCGGTCACGGACAACGCTGCCACGTAGGTCCGGCCGTTGCCGATGGGTGCCGCCACGCACGCGGCCCCCGGCGTGGATTCCTCCCGCTCGTGGGCGATGTGCCGCTCGCGGATACGCGCGATCTCGTTGCGGGGCAACAGGTTTTCGACGGGTGGTACACCTCCTGGCGCCGGTCGGGCGACGTCGAATCGGGTATGGGCAAGGAGCGCTTTGCCGAGCGCGGTGCGATGGGCCGGCTGCCGACCGCCGATGCGCGAGGGTAGCGCGAGCGGTCCGCGGCCGACCTTGTCGACGTAGCGCACGTCGCCGCCGTCGAGTACCGCGAGGTGGACGACGAGACCGGTCGCCGAATGCAGTTCGTGCAGGACGGGATTGGCCGCACGATGCAGGCGGTCGTGCTTCCGTGCCAGCGCGCCCCACTCGAGGGGCGTGCGCCCGAGGGCGTAGGCCTTGCCGCGCTTGCTCACCCAGCCGTATTCGGCGAGCTGGGAGAGCAAGCGGTGAGCGGACGAACGCGGCAGGCCCGTGCGTGTCGACAACTCGGACAGTGTGAGGTGGTCGCCGGTGTGGAACTCGTCCAGGAGCCCGGCTATGCGGGCGATGACGGCATCGGGAAAATCGTCGGTGCGTGTCACGAAATCCTCCTTCAACAGGGCGGACAGTGCCGGCTCACTCATTGATCAACCGATCAATCAATCGATGGGTGCGACTGTAACAGGAGGAGGGCTTACGTGGCCAGTGTCACTTCGAGACGATCGGTCGCGCGGCGGAGCCTGCGGGCCGCGTCCTCGGGGATCGCCTCGGTGGGGCCGGCCAGCGACAGTGCGGCGATCTCCCCGTCTCCGGCCGCGAACGTCGCCACCATGTGGCGGAAGCAGGTGCCGCCGTGCACAATCCCGTCGGCGAGTGAGCATCCGCTCCCGGCCTGGGGGTGCGTTCCGTCGCGGCGGGCCAGCAGCGCCAACCCCGCGACGGTTTCCTCGGCGGGTCGCCGTTGGCCGGCCCACGAACTGTCCGCCACCCGGATTCCGCTCACCTTCTCCAGGTAGACGACCTGATCGCCGTCGAGAACCGTCAGGTGGACGACCAGTCCGGTCTCGCGGTGCAGGTCGTACATGGCAGGCAGTGCGGCGCTGTGGATGCGATCGTGGGCCTGCGCGAGAGCACCGAGTTCGACGATCTTCGGGCCCAGACGGTAGGTGGTGCCGGTGCGTCGCATCCATCCGACCCGCACGAGCTGGAGAAGCATGCGATGTGCCGACGAGCGGGGAAAGCCCGTGCGTCGGCACAGTTCGGTGAGGGTCAGTCCGTCGGCGTCGCGGAACGGTTCGAGCAGCAGGCCGACGCGGGCCATGACGGACGAGGGGTTGTCGAGAACTTCGGACATGGTCTTCTCCGAGGCGTGATTCGGCGTTGATTGATCGATCGATCAATGAATGCCTACGACTGTAGCGGTGCACGGCGCTCCAGGGAAGAACGAATTCCAGGAAGAAACGAAAAATGCACCGCGACCAGCGTCGCGGTGCATTTCTCGAACGGGGTGGAACGGTCCGATGTCAGGCGGTCGGCGGCAGGAACGCCTTCAGCGGCTCGGAACCCGACTGATCGTGGCCCCAGTACGCATCCGCGGTGATCTCCTCGGACGTGTAGAAGCGCTCGTCGACGAGCATGCCCTCGGTGCCGAACTCGAGATCCCAACCGCCGGGTGCCCGGACGTAGAACGAGACCATCTTGTCGTTGGTGTGCCGGCCGAGCGTCGACGAAATCGAGAAGTCCAGCCGGTTCACGCGATCGAGCGCCTGGCCGACCGCGTCGAGGGTGTCGACCTCGGTCATCAGGTGCACCATGCCGGGCTCCTCGTTCGGCGGAGCCGGGCACAGAGCGAGACTGTGGTGACGCTCGTTGATGCCGAGGAAACGCACCCGCACGAGACCGTCCTCGTCGAGACGGATCGATCCGCGCGGCAGGAAACCCAGCACCTGCGTGTAGAACTCGTACGTCTCGGCGAAGTTCGCCGTGGGCAGCACCACGTGGCCGAGGCCCAGGCCGCCGGTCACCCAGCGCCCGCCGAACGGCGTCACGATCGGGCTGTGGTCGAGCACCGGACCGAAGAACACCTCGAGCCGGGTTCCGGCCGGATCCTCGAACGCGATCGCGGCCTCGGCGTCGATGTACGTCGCTTCCTTGTGCGAGAGCACCTCGACGGCGCGACCCGACTTCTCGACGGCCTCCCGCACCCGCTGGAGCGCGAACTCGTCACGCACCTCCCAGCCCACGGCCAGCGCCTTGTCGGACTCGCCGGGCAGCACCTGGATGCGCGAGCGGCGCTCGTCGACGCGGGCATAGAAGCCGTCCGGTTCCGGGCCCGAACCCTCGGCCATACCGAGTCCGTCGAGGAGCAGTGCGCGCCAACGGGGTACATCCTGGGTCTGGACGCGAAGGTATCCCAGACCTCTCAGTTCAGTCATGTCGTGTCCTCGAAAGTGAAGGGGGATCAGATCATTGCGCGGTAGGGACCCTGCGGGTCGCCACCGAGCTGCGTGAGGGCCGCGGAGTGGTAGATCATTCCGGGCACGTGGATGGCGTGGGTCAGGCCGACATGCGCGTCGCGCCAGAAACGCTGCATCGGCGTCTTCAGGTGCACCGCCGCACCGCCGGCGCGCGCGAAGATCTCGTCCATCGCCCGCACGGCGCGCCACGCGGCCGAGATCTGGGTGCGACGCCCGATGGCGCGCTCCTCGAAGCTGATCTCCTCACCGCGGTCGGTCTTGTCCCAGAACCGGTCGACGGTCTCGAGCAACGCGAGCCGCGACGCGGAGATCTCGGAGGCGGCCTCGCTGATCGCGAACAGGACGTAGGGGTCCTCCTTGATCGGGACGCCGGTGACCTGCACGCGCTCCTTCTGCGCGGCGACGTAGCAGGCCAGCGCACCCTCGGTCATGCCGATCAGCGACGAGGTGATGCCCAGCGGGAAGATGTACGAGAACGGGAACTTGTACAGCGTCTCGTCGCGACCCGCATGCCGCCAGCCGTTGCCGCTCAGGACGATGTCGGCGTCGAGCGTGCGGTATTCGGGGAGGAAGGCGTCCTTGACGATCAGGTCCTTCGAGCCCGTGCCGCGTAGGCCGATGACGTTCCAGCTGTCCGCGTCGATGTCGTAGTCGGAGCGGGGGAGCAGCACGTGCAGGACCTTGTCGGTGCGGTTGCCGTCCTTGTCGCCCACGGCAGCACCGATCATGACCCAGCCGCAGTGGTCGGTGCCCGACGAGAACGACCAGCGGCCGTTGAGGATGTACCCGCCGTCGACGGGCACCGCGACCCCCATGGGGGCGTACGGCGACGCCATCCACATGTCGTTGTCCTCGCCCCAGACCTCTTCCTGGGCCTTGGGGTCGAAGAAGGTGAGCTCCCACGGGTGTACGCCGACGATGCCCGACACCCAGCCGGTCGCACCGTCGAGTGCGCCGACGGCCATGACGGTCTCGGCGAATTCGCGAGGATGAACTTCCATGCCGCCGAACTGCTTCGGCTGCAACATGCGGACGATGCCGGAATCGCGCAGGTGCTTCGCGGAGATGTCCGACAGTCGCATCTGCTCGTCGCCGACGACGCCTTCGGCGCGGATCTCCTCCGCGTGCTGCATGATCCTGTCCAATACCTGACCCATGACGGTGACTCTTCCTGGGAATCGGCTGCTGACGAGCCGGGACTGCGTGGGAGGGGTGCCCCGCGGAACGGAGCGATCTGCGCTGTGCAGGTGTGACATTCCGAACGGTCCCAGCCGCACTATGAGCGCGCACCGGTTTTTCCGTTGAGCGGGACGTTCCGGGCGGTCTCGATGGGAGACCCGGTAGACAGGCGCGAGACGGCAGCGTGCTGCCGTCGCAGCTGACCGTCGCTCCGGAAGGATCCTCATGACCGACACTGCAGACCTGGTGGCTTCGCTCGTCGAGCGCGTGCAGCTCCTCGAGGACAAGGCCGCCATCCACGAGGTACTCACCGCCTACGGCCCGGCCGTGGACGCCGGCGACGCCGACGCCGTGGGGGAGTTGTGGGCGGAGGATGCGGTCTACGACGTCGACGTCCGGGTGATGGAGGGTCGCGACGCCATCACCGAGATGGTCCGCACCCGGCCTCATCAGGACTACATCAACGAAGGATGCGGTCACCTGCTCGACCCGGTCCACATCCGCGTCGACGGCGACACCGCCGTCGCGACCTGCCATTCGCTGTTGTTGCGACGTAACGTCGATGCCGATTCGTTCCGCGTGTGGCGGGTGACGGCCAACCGCTTCGAGCTCGCGCGCATCGACGGACGCTGGAAGATCAAGCTTCGCATCGCCCGCGTGCTCAATGGCAGTGCCGAGGCGCGCGAGCTTCTCGCGAGGGCTTCCCGGTGATCGAACTGTCTGCTGCCGAACAACTTCTGGCAATTCACGAGATCCAGCAGCTCTTCTCGGCTCGCCTGCGGGTGATGGACACCAAGCAATGGGATCTGTACCCGACCCTGCACACCGAGGACGTGGTGAGCGAAACGTGGGGTGGACTGCCCAGCGACAAGCAGCCCCGCACCGGTGAGGAAGCCGGTCGCGTGGTGGGTCGCGAGGCACTGACCCGTGCCATCAGCAACCTCCTCGACGGTCCGGTGTCGGTCACCTCGGCCCATCACGGCCACTGCCCGGAGATCGTCCTCGAATCCGACACCACCGCCCGCGGTATCTGGGCGATGGAGGATCAGCTGTGGTGGGACAACGACGGCGTCGAGGAATCGCTGCACGGGTGGGGCCACTACCACGAGGAATACCGCAAGGTCGACGGCGTCTGGCTGATCTCCTACCGCAAGCTCACCCGCCTGCGCGAGGTGCACACCCCCGGTTTCTTCAGCTTCCTGAAGCGACTCTGAACGACGCCGGACGGACGCGATCTCGGGGACCGCTCCTGGGCTGATGCCCGGTTCGACATCGTGCTCGCCTCCGCGGGCATCCGACCCCCCATACTGACGCGCTGAAACGGGGTTCGCCCCTGCAACACGCCGGGCGAGCCCCGCTTCACCGCGCGAAGTTGTTGCGCAACAGCCGAACCCCACCGGTGCCGGAGACGGCCTCGGTGGGGTTCGAGTCGACGTGTTCTCAGTAGAGGTTCTCGAGCTTGTCGAGATCGACACCCTTGGTCTCGCGACTGGTGGCCACGGCGATCACCGTGATCGACATGGTGATCACCAGGTAGACGATGACTGCGGTGGCACTGAAGCGGTCGACCAGCCACACCGCGATGAACGGGGCAGGAGCCCCGGCGATGATCGACGAGCCCTGGAACACCAGCGACGAACCGGCGAAGCGGTACTTGGTGGGGAACAACTCGGTGATCCATGCGGCTTCGGGGCCGGCGAGCATGCCGTGCAGCAGTGCGCCCACGCAGACACCGACACCGAGTGCGGTCATGTTCTCGGTGTGCACCAGGGAGAAGAAGATCGGTGCCCAGATGATGAGCGAGACGGCCGGGACGAGCATGGCGATCTTGCGTCCCACCCGGTCGGACCACCATCCGCCACCGATCATTCCGAGGAACTGGCAGACCGACGCGAAGGCGACGGTGGTGACGATCGCGCCGCGGGTGTAGTCGAAATAGGTCGTGGCGTATGCGATGACGAAGATCGTGTAGACGTAGAACGCGATGTTCTCGCCCAGACGCATGCCGAGGCCGTGGAGCAGAGGACGGGGCTTACGCAGGGCTTCGATGATGCTGGACGACTCCTTGGGCGCCGCCTGTTCCCCAGCCGATTCGGCCTTCGCCTGCGCGGCCTGATAGACCGGCGATTCTTCGACACCCCGACGGATCAGGAACCCGATGACGAGAAGAGGGACGGCGAGGAGGAAGGCCACGCGCCAACCCCATTCGTCGAATGCGTCTCCGGGGAAGACGATCGCGAGGATGCCGACCGTGACCGTGGCCAGGACGGTGCCGGCCGGAGCCCCGGACTGGGGCCATGCCGCCCAGAAGCCGCGACGCTTGGGTTCGCCGTATTCGCTGACGAGGATCACCGCAGCGCCGAACTCACCACCGAGAGCGAAGCCCTGGATCATGCGCAGGACCACGAGGGCGACGGTGGCCCAGATACCGATCTGGCCGTAGGTCGGCAGCAAGCCGATCGCAGCGGTGGCACCGCCGAGCATGAGGAACGTCGCCACCAGGATGGGTTTGCGCCCGAACTTGTCACCGAGATGACCGAAGACGATGCCGCCGAGGGGCCGGGCGACGAACCCGAGTCCTTGTGTGGCGAGTGCCATCAGCAAGGACGCTACGGCGTTGCCGCTGGGGAAGAACAGAGGGCCGAGGACGGTCGCGGCAAGGATGCCGTAGATCGCGAAGTCGTACCACTCGAGGACGGCGCCGGCCATGCTGCCGGCCAGAACCCGCTTGAAGGGGGTTCTGGTGGTCGGTGTGCCGGAATCCGGTGGAACCGACGGCGTACCCGACTGCTCGATGGTGGTCATGTCGTGCCTTTCGGATCAGTTTCGGGGGCTGCTGTGTGTCACAGCTGGAGGGTCAGCTTGTCGCCGCATGCGCGGGAGCAGCAGGTCATCATGGTTTTCCCGGCTGCGCGCTCGGCCTTGGTGAGGACCAGGTCGCGATGGTCGACCTCGCCGTCGAGGACAGGTACCTCGCACGCACCGCAGATGCCTTCCTCGCAATCGCTCTGCGCGTCGATGTTGGCGGCTCGAAGTGCCTGGAGCACTGTCTGATCGGCGGCGACCGGGACGGTGATGCCGGAATCCTTCAGCACTACGTCGAAGCCGTGTTCCTTGGACGGGTCGAGTTCTTCGAGCGTGGAGGAGAAGTGCTCGACGTGCAGGGTGTCGTCGGGCCAATGGGCGGTGGCCTCGCTCAGTGCGGAGAGCAGACGTTCGGGACCGCACGAGTACACCTGTGTGCCGTCTTCCGGGTCGGCGAAGAGCGAAGGAAGATCCATTCGGACGCCTTCGTCGCCGGGATAGACCCGGACACTCTCGCCGTGGTCGCGGGCGAGCCGGTCGAGGAACGCCATCGAGGTACGCGAGCGTCCGGCGTAGTGGATCTCGTAGTCGCCGCCGGCGGCCTTGACCTGGTCGGCCATCGCGATCACCGGGGTGATGCCGATGCCGCCGGCGACGAAGACGTACCGCTTCGCGTCGGGGTCGAGTTTGAAGTGGTTGCGGGGACCGCGTACACGCAGCGTGGCGCCGACGGCAAGTTCCGTGTGGATCCAGCGCGACCCGCCCCGACTCTCCCGATCGTGGAGGACGGCCACCTGGAAAGTGGTGCGGTCGTGCGGATCACCGCACAGTGAGTACTGCCGCGATACTGCACCGCAGTCGACGTCGATGTGCGATCCCGCCGACCACTTCGGGAGCGGCCGCCCGGAGGTGTCGCGCAGGGTGATCAGCAGGATGTCGTCGGCGATGCTCTCCAGCCCGGACACCGCCATCGTGCGTGCGATCGTGTTCTTCGACGGTTCGCCGATCTTCACCGGCTGTCGCCGGGACAGCAGTTCCGGATCGGCTCGTTCGGGGTTGCGCGCCGGATCCCAACGAACCCACACGTGATCGGGTCCGCGGAAGGAGGTGTTGGGCAGGTAGGTGAATTCCTGATCGGGTACCAGTTCCATGTGGGGCAGGCGCCGGGTCAGCTCTTCGAGGAAGATCTGAATCTCCATGCGTGCGAGGTTCTTTCCCATGCACTGATGGCTGCCGTAACCGAAGGTGAGATGGTCGCTGGCGTTGTCGCGCCGGATGTCGAAGTCATCGGCCTGATCGAAGTGACGTTCGTCGTGATTGGCGGACGAGTTGACGATCAGCAACTTCGCCCCGGCCGGAACCTCGACCCCGTTGATCGTGGTGTCGGCAGTGACGAGGCGGCGCCACGCGGCGACCGATCCGGAGTGACGCAGGCATTCCTCGACTGCGTTGGGGATCAGGCTCGGGTCGGCGCAGATCTCCTCCCATACGTCGCGGTGCTCGAGCAGTAGCCGTAAGGCATTCGCGGAGGCGTTGGCCGTCGTCTCGTGCGCGGCGACGATGCCGGCCATCATCATCGAGTGCAGGTAGGAGTCGGTGACGACATCCGGTTGTTCCTGCTGAACGCGGATGCCGAAAGGCATCCAGCCGTGCCCGTCGGGATCCTTGCGCATCTTGTCGAGGACGGTGCCGGCGAACTGCCAGAACTTGCCGACCGCGTCGGCGACGGCGACCTGTTGCTCGGGAGCAGGTCGTCCCCACGTGTTGACGGTGTGCGCGATCGAGTACTCGCGCAGGGTGTCCATGTCTTCCTCGGGCACGCCGAGGAAGTGCAGGGCGACGGTGAGCGGGACCTCCCACAGCATCTCGTCGACGAGGTCGACGTGGCCGGTATCGATGAAACGATCGACGTATTCGCGGGTCAAGCGGCGCACCATCGGTTCGTGGTGGGCGAGCGCGGCGGGGGTGAAGGGTTCCATCAGCGCGCGGCGTCGCGGCATGTGCGCCGGTTCGTCCTCGTTGACGAGGGTGCGGTTCATGGCATAGCCGTATCGGGCCAGAACAGCGTTCGCTTCGTCGGAGGTCGGGGTGATCTTCTCGAGGGCGATGGAGGGGGAGAACAGTTCGTTGTCGCGGAAGACGGCTTTGACGTCTTCGTAGCGCGTGACGACCCAGTAACCGAGTTCGGGACTGTAGAAGACCGGCTCTTCGTCTCGGGACCATCGCAGAGATGCGGCCGGATCCACCTGGTACGGCCCGGTGAAGGGATCGAACGCTGCGGCGCGCGGGGAGACAGGGCAGCCGGTCGGGGAGGTGAAGGCGGTGTGGTCGATGGGGCAACGGCTCTCGGGGCCGGTTCGAGGGGTTTCGAGGACGGTGCCGGTCGACTGACTCGTCATGATGCTCTCCAAGCTACGAACTGCTGATTTACTAATAACGAACACATGTGTTCGTTGAACGCACATGGAGACAGTAACCGTGGTCACATCCGACGTCAACGTCGGGTCCGATCTCCGTGTCGAGAGCACAAAAAAAGGACGCCTCAGCGGGCGTCCTCGGTCGAGCGGTACCGGTCAGGTGTCGAGCAGGCTGTTGATCCGTGCTGCGGTCGCCACAACCGCCGACGCTGCAACATCGGTGTCGAGTCCTTCGATCGCGACGACCCCGACGCTCGATTCGAAACCCACGCCCTCGTGGTCGAGCGGGGAGCGCACGCTGGCTGCCACGCCGACGGCTCCGTGTTCGAGTTCGCCTGCCGTGATGCTGAAACCGTCCTCGCGGGCCCGGCGGATCGCCTCGGTGTCGGTATCCGATGGGGGGCGGCCGGCGAGGATCGCAATACCCGCAGCGCCCCGCGACACAGGATGTCGCGTACCTATTCGGTAGCCCACGCGCAGGATCCCCGTATCGGGCTCTGCTACTGCGATCACCACGCACTCGTCGCCCTCGAGCGTCGACAGGAATGCGGTGGCCGACGTCTGTCGAGCCAGGTCGCGCAGTAGCGGCTGCGTCACCTCGCGCAATCGGGGGCGGAATCGCGAACCGAGTAGTGCTGCTCCTGCGGCCAGCCTGATCCGGCCGTCCTGCATGCGCGCGACGAGCGAATGGGCCTCCAGTGTCGCCACGATCCGGTAGCCGATGGCACGAGCCACCTCCAGCTCGGCTGCGAGTTCGGCGATCGAGATTCCCCCCGGGCGTTGGGACACGATGTCCAGCGCGCGTAGACCGCGATCCAGGGTCTGGAGGGTGCTCAACGGTTCTCCTCGGGCTCTCACTAGGGGATACCGAAGCCTATCCCGACCGTATCTCCGGGTATCGGCGTGAGTGGGCGGGCGTCGACATGCTGCGTCTCCGGTTGGTGAGTGCACACCGATGCGCGCCGCATGATGTTTTCACCGACTACGGGCAGGCGCTCGATGTTTCGGAAACTCGCAGTAACAGTATTCGCCGACCGTACTCCGTCTCGACGAGATCGGCGTGGATGAAGAAGGAATCGGCCGGCTCGTGAATCCGGGCGCAAACCTTACGCAAAAGTGATTATCGTCACTTCGGGTTTTCCGGCCGTTCGGACTACGCCCGGGCAGGCGCACCCGAAGTCCAAGGGATTCAACCGAACACACGACACGACAGGCTTTCGCGTGTCCGACATCGGGTCTGGATTTACCCGCTGATCTGCGACAAGACTTCAATTCACACGTAACGCTCAGCTATTTCTCAGTGATAGCTCGGGTAACGCTCGCACGAGTCCTGTTCCAGAGCCGGGCCGGGACTCGCTCGGGGAAAGTTCTGTCTCGGGGAGGAGACACATATGGGGAGGACTGCGGGATGACGACGGTCGACGATCGAGGGCTCGACCCGTCCGACGCTCCGCGGGGTGCACGGAACCGTGCCCCCGCGGATGCGTCGCCCGGCACCGGCGTGAATCGGTGGAAGTGGCAGAACGCCTACGTCAAGCGACTCCACGTCACGGACGCGCTCGTCGTGGTGCTGTCCGTATTGCTCGCGCAGTGGGTGCGGTTCGGATCCGAGGAGCTCTTGCGCGCCGGGGAGGGCGCAGAATTCGAGTACTCGTTGACATCCGCGACCATCATCGTCGCCTGGCTGGGCGCGTTGAGCGTCTTCCGTACGCGGTCGCGTCGCGTCATCGGTGCCGGCTACGACGAGTATCAGCGGGTCGTCTCCGCGACCATCGGCATGTTCGGTGCGATCGCGATCATCGCGCTCATCTCCAACGAGCAGATCGCGCGCGGGTTCCTCGCCATCGCCCTGCCGGTGGGTCTCGTCGGTTTGCTGCTCTCGCGGTGGTTGTGGCGGAAGGTGATCGCGCGCAAGCGGGCTCGGGGTGAGTTCCAGACGTCGGTGCTGGTGGTCGGTGGTGCGCGGGCGGTGCGGCATATGACGCGCACCTTCTCCCGTAAGGACGGGGAGGGTTACCGCGTGGTCGGGGTGTGTGTGCCGCGTTATTCGGGGGCGCCGGGTGAGGTGATCGATGTCGACGGCCGGGAGATCACCGTCTACGGCGACGAGCATTCGGTGGTCGACGCATTGAAGTTGTCGGGGGCGGACACGGTGGTGGTCACCGCGACGGAGACTCTGGGCAGCGAGGGTCTGCACGATCTGGTCTGGCAGCTCGAACCGCTCGAGACGGATCTGGTGGTCGCGACGGGCGTGGTCGATGTGGCGGGTCCGCGGATCGAGATGCGTCCGGTGGCCGGTCTGCCGCTGATCCATGTGGAGAAGCCGAGTTATCACGGGGCGAAGCGGTCGGGGAAGCGGATTTTCGATCTCGCGTTCGCGAGTGCGGCGTTGGTGGTGTTGGCGCCGGTGTTCGCGGTGGTTGCGTTGTTGATCAAGCTCGAGGATCGGGGTCCGGTCTTCTACCGGGCCGAGCGGATCGGTCTCGACGGCACGCCGTTCGGGATGGTGAAGTTCCGGTCGATGGTCACCGATGCGGACAGGTTGGTCGACACCTTGTTGGCGCAGAACGAGGGTGCGGGTCCGTTGTTCAAGATGAAGGACGATCCGCGGGTTACTCGTGTGGGGAAGGTGATGCGGCGGTTCAGTATCGACGAGTTGCCGCAGTTCCTCAATGTTCTTTGTGGGGAGATGAGTGTGGTGGGTCCGCGTCCGCCGTTGCGGCGTGAGGTGGAGGCCTACGACGGTCGGGTCCAGCGGCGGCTACTTGTGCGTCCGGGGGTGACGGGGTTGTGGCAGGTGTCGGGTCGGTCGGATCTGTCGTGGGACGAGTCGGTGCGGCTGGATCTGTCGTATGTGGAGAACTGGTCGATGGTCTCGGATGTGTTGATCATCGGTAAGACCGTCAAGGCGGTGCTCGCCAGCGACGGCGCCTACTGAGAAATGCCCTACAAGAACGGCCTCGGAGTCCGACTCCGGGGCCGTTCTCGCATGAGCATCCGACCGAAGCGGCGTCGCTCAGTCGGAAGTGCGCTTCGTCGAGCGCCGGGGACGCGACCCGTTCTCGAGAGGTTCGAACAGGACGGCGGTGTTGAGGGTGGCGAGTTCGCGGCTCGCGGCTTCGTACAAGCCGGTGAGTACCTGCATCGATCGCGACGCGTGCCGCAACTTCGTCGTGATGTCGCTCAGTTCCTCGAGGTTGGACACCAGGGTTTCGCGACGCAGCTGGGCATAACGGTCGGTGACGGCCCGACCCTTCTCGGTGACGGTGAAGACCGAGGAGGTGCCGGCCTTCCGTCGTTCGAGTAGGCCGAGACTGACGAGCTTGCGGAGGTTGTACTGCAGGTTCGGCAGATCCTCCCGGTTGGTCAGCTGGGCGATCGTCGCGGTGTCCTTGGACCGCTCCTGCATTCGTACGACGTGCAGCGCCACGATCTCGTTGAATGCCAGGTCGAGATCTGTGGCGGCTCGGATCGCCTGGATGGCGAAGCGCTGGAAGCCGCCCTCGGCTTGGAGGATCGCGAACTCGAAGGACGTCAGCGCGTCCTCGTAGGCGTTCTCGGCGAGATGCCAGCGTCTGCCGGTGGGCAGGGGTGCGGTATCGCTGGTCGGCTCGGAGTCTGCGCTGGTCATCACTGTCTTCCGCGATCGGCCCGGGCTTGCGCCCCGCGGCGGTGGCGCCGCGCGAGTTCACGGTATCAAGATTGCGCGCATGTGTTCAATGTAAATTTCGTGGAATTTCTATTGACGTTTCATGAAACTTCGATACTGTGGCTTCAGACACAGCGATGTGTCACCCCACACTTCTCCGAAACCCGGCTTCCGGGTCCCTCGCGGTCGTGCCGGCCCACGAGCCGACCGAAACCCCACCCACCACCTCCAGGGAGGTTGTCCCATGACCGCTATCTCGCACAGCGGATCGTCGGCGGGAGTCACCCGCCAGTACGCCCCATATGTCCAGGCAGACTGGGGCTTCGCCAACCATTGGTATCCCGCTCTGCTCTCCCACGAGCTCGAGGACGGCAGCGCCAAGGGCGTCACCATCGGTGGACATGACATCGCGTTGCGCCGCAGCGCCGGCAAGGCCTACGCGGTATCCGATCGGTGCATCCACCGCGGGGTGAAGCTCTCGGCGAAACCGATGTGCCTGTCCGAGGGCACGATCACCTGCTGGTACCACGGCTTCACCTACGGACTCGAGGACGGAAGCCTCACGACGATCGTCGGCAACCCCGACGACTCGCTGATCGGAAAGGCCGGCATCCGGACCTACCCGGTGGAAGAGGTCAACGGGATCATCTACGTGTTCGTGGGTGAGGAGGATTTCGGCACCCCTCCGCCGCTCGCCAACGATCTTCCTGCACCGGTCACCAACGATCCCAACGATTCTCCGGTTCCGCACCTACTCGACGAGGGCATCGTGATCCGGGGGATCCACCGCAAGCTGGTCGGCAACTGGCGCCTCGCGGCCGAGAACGGCCTCGACCCGGGGCACCTGCTGGTGCACTGGGACAACCAGATCCTTGTCGCTCTGGACCGCGCTCTGCCTCTCGGCGTCAACGCTCTCACCGACTCCGCGACCGAGGAGATCGACATCGAGAACGGTCCCAAGGGTGTGATGAACCGCTACGACCGTCCCGACCTGTACCAGCCGGTTCTCGACAACCCCAAGGTCAACATGAAGGCCCGCGGCACGGTGCCGCACTACTTCCGCACATCGCTGTGGGTTCCCGGTGTCCTGATGGTCGAACACTGGCCCATCACCGATCACGTCCAGTACGAGTTCTATGTCCCGATCGACGATCATCATCACGAGTACTGGGAGGTCATCGCTACCCGCGCCCGTACCGACGAGGAGATCGCGGAATTCAACTTCAAGTACGACAACTTCATGCTGCCGCTGGCACTGGAAGGTTTCAACAACAGTGACGTCTTCGCGCGTGAGGCCACCGAGGAGCACTACACCCGCTTCGACGGCTGGAACAACGAGATGCTGTGCGACATGGATTATTCCATCATCGCGTGGCGCAAGATGGCAGCTCGTCACCCCCGGGGCTTCTTCGAGTCGCCGTACCTCGACGAGGACTGAACCATGACGATCACCCCGACCGAAGCGGTCGCGACGTCCGGTACAGATGTCACCCACACCGTGGACCTGACGTTCGCGGACGGCACCAAGACGGTGACCGTGCCTGCAGGCTCGACGGTCCTCGAGGCGGCAGAGGCCGCCGGGGTCCGCCTGGTCAGCCAGTGCACCGTCGGTACGTGCGGCACCTGCGTCGGCAAGGTCGTTCGCGGCGACCTCCAGATGCCTCGGGATCGAGTGTTCTCCTTGCGACAGGACGAGATCCGCGACGGACAGCGCCTGTTGTGCCAGTCGGT
The DNA here is from genome assembly GCF_004153645.1 of Rhodococcus sp. Q1. Taxonomy (NCBI): domain Bacteria; kingdom Bacillati; phylum Actinomycetota; class Actinomycetes; order Mycobacteriales; family Nocardiaceae; genus Rhodococcus; species Rhodococcus sp. Q1. Next base: position 972,382 of record NZ_SDMJ01000001.1, read on the forward strand.
GGCGTGCGTGGACAGTGAAGTCGAACTCGACTATCCGGCCTCGATGCTGGACGACTACCCGCTCGTCGCCGCCACCGCCAAGGTCGGGGCGATCACCTGGCTCGGAGAGTCGGTGGTGGAGCTCGTGCTCAAATTGCCGAAATCCGTCCGGTTCGCCTTCCGTGCGGGGCAGTACGTCCGGATGCAGGTGCCGGGTACCGAGGAGTGGCGCTCGTACTCGATGGCCTCGGGTGAGCGCGACCGCAAGAAGCTCACCTTCACCATCCGGGTCCTGCCGTCGGGGGCGATGTCGGACTATCTCCGCAACGGTGCCGTGGTCGGCGACAAGATCGAAATCGAAGGCCCCAGCGGCGCATTCGGTCTCGTGGAGGAATCCGGCCCCACGTTGATGATCGCCGGCGGCACCGGTCTCGCGCCGATGCTGTCCATGCTCGAGAATCTGCAGACCGCTCGCGAGGACACCCCGATCCGCCTGGTATTCGGATGTACCAGGGAAGCGGATCTGTTCCACCTCGACGAACTCCGTGCACGGCAGAGTTTCATGCGCACTCTCGACGTCCGGGTCGTGTCCGATGAGCCGACCTCCATCGACGGGGTCCTCACCGGAAACCCGGTCAGCGTCCTCACCGCGGACGACGTTCGTGACCCCCGTACTACCGCCTATCTCTGTGGACCTCCCGCGATGCTCGCCGCCGCGCACGACCGGCTGGTCGAACTCGGCCTGCCGGCCGAGCGCATTCACGCCGAGCAATTCCTTCCCAGCTAGCCGCTCGCCGCGGCACCCCTTTCGAAACAGAGGACGATATGAGCATCACCCGCTTGGGCGCTCTGAGTGTCGATGTCTCCGATCTCGACACCTGGCGTCAGGTCTTGGTCGATCTGCTCGGCCTGCAGGCACGCCCCCGAGTCGACGACAGCGATCCGCTGCTGATCCGGCTCGACGACCATCACCACCGCATTGCGTTGTACCCCGCGGACGAGGACCGGATCCGGGCCATCACCTGGGAGGTCGACGACCTCGACGATCTCCGTGATGTCGCGGAGCGGGTCGCGGCCGAGGGCATCGACGTCGAATGGATCGACACCGGCTCACCGGAAGAGCGACTTGCCGTCGCGGCGTTCCGATTCACCGACGCCGACGGTTTTCCGAACGAGGTGGTCTTCGGGCCCACGATCGACCACACCCCGCTTGCCGGGGGAGGGGTGATCAGTGGGTTCGTCACCGGTGAACTCGGCCTCGGTCACGTGGTCCTGATGTGCAAGGACTACCCCGCCGCGGTCGACTTCTACACCCGAGTCCTCGGTTTCGATCTCACCGACTACATCGTCTGGGACGGCGCGGACGCCACCTTCCTGCACTGCAATCCGCGGCATCACAGCCTGGCCTTGATGAACGAGTGCTTCAGCTTCACAGGCGGCGACTTCAACCATCTGATGATCGAAGTGGCATCCCTGGACGACGTGGGCCGCGCCTACGATCTCGTCACCGGTGCGGGGATCGCACTGCAGATGACCTTCGGCCGACATACCAACGACGGCGTCACGTCGTTCTACATGCGTACACCGTCCGGCTTCGCGATCGAGATCGGCTACGGAGGCGAGAGGATCGACTCCGACAGCTGGGAGGTCAAGACCTTCCGCTCGCCGTCGCGGTGGGGCCACGAGCCACAGAAGGCCGGATGAATACCGTGACCGGTTCCGAGACCGGCTCTCCGATCGCCGGCATCCTCGCCGACGAGCACCCGAGTGTGTCTGCCGTCGAGCGCTGTCTGGACCGGATCGCGAAGCGTGATCACGTAGTCGGGGCATGGGCGCACCTCGACCCCGGTCTTGCGATCGAGCAGGCCCGGGCGCGTGACGGAGAAGAGCGACGATCTCCGCTGCACGGCATTCCCATCGGGCTCAAGGACATCATCGAGACCGGCGACCAGCCGACCGGTTACGGGTCGAGTCTGTGGTCCGGTTGGCGACCCGTGCAGGACGCGGAGGTCGTCCGCCGGCTCCGGCGCGACGGCGCCGTGATCCTCGGCAAGACGACCACCACGGAGTTCGCTACCTACCGGCCTACTGCGACCCGGAATCCGCACGGGCTCGGTCGAACTCCGGGCGGATCGTCGAGTGGGTCCGCGGCTGCCGTCGCGGACGGTCAGGTGCCGCTCGCACTCGGCACCCAGACCGCAGGGTCGGTGCTGCGGCCGGGTTCGTTCTGCGGGGTGTTCACGCTGAAGCCGACCTACGGGCGGTGGCCGTTCGACGGGGTCCTTCCCGTCGCGCTGACTTTCGACACCGTCGGTGCCTTCGCTCGTCATCCGGCATGGCTGGGTGCGATGGACGAGTCGCTCTCGACCGACGGAGCCTCCACTCCGCCGGCGTCGGTCCTTCCGGCGTTGCACGAACTTCGGGTAGGGATTCTCCGGCCGCCGTGGGCGGACCGGGCCACCTCGGCCGCAGCCGCGCTGCTCGACGAGTTCGCGGAGAATCTGCGCGGTGTGGTGGCCGACGTACGGGACGTGCCGGTCCCGGACGCGCTGGGCGCGCTGGACGGTGCGCACACCCTGATCATGGCCGCGGAAGCCGCCGCCTCGCTCGCCGAGCGTGTCGCCCGGCCACACGCCGAACGCGTCTCCGAGCAGTTGCATCGCTTTCTGCACGACGGCCGCACCGCCACCCCCAGCGAGATCCAGTCGGCGCGTCAGGTGCTGCGGGACGTCCGAGCGTTCGTGGGAGGTGTGTTCACCGAGGTCGACGTCCTGGTCACGCTCGCGGCGCCGGGTGAGGCCCCGCCGATCGAGGCCGGTACCGGGGACCCGGTGTTCAACAAACTTGCCAGTATTGCCGGATGTCCGGCCGTCGGTCTGCCTGCGGGACGTGGGGTCGAAGGTCTGCCCCTCGGCATCCAGATCGTCGCGCCGCACCACGCCGATCAGGGGCTGGTCCGTATCGCGACGTGCCTGACCGACCGCGTGGGACTGGCGCATCGTTTCGAGGTCCACGAAGGGGGCCGACCGTGACCGACACTCTCGATACCACCGACGCCGTGACGCTGGACCCCGCTCGGCGGGAGATGTACGAGAAAGTCTGCGCGAAACTGAACCCCGACCGGTTCAGGAACCTGCTCGTCGACCTGGTGAATATCCACAGTCCGACCGGTCGGGAGCGTCCCGCGTCCGAATACATGGCGAACTACTTGCAGGAGAAGGTCGGTATCGGTGCCCGGTACCAGCCGATCTCCGAGCACACCGGCAACGCGATCGGTGAGCTGCCCGGTTCCGGTTGCGGTAGCCGACTACTCCTCTACGCGCCCATAGACACCCATATCGACCCCGAGGCCGACGTGCCATGGGTCGGGAAGTCGTTGCGGCCCGACATGATTCCGGAGGCGAAGGTCGACGGTGATCTGGTGATCGGGCTCGGTGCATCGAATCCGAAGTGCATGGTGGCGGGATTGACCGAGGTGCTGCACGCGGTCGTCGACGCCGACCTGCCGTTGCTGGGTGATCTGGCCATCGGGTTCGCCGGTGGTGGGATGCCGGTGAGTATGAGCAACCGCGACCAGGTCGGTATGAGCTCCGGTGTGTTCCACCTGCTCACCCACGGTATGATGCCCGACCACGCGATCGTGCTGAAGCCGTGGTGGGCGGTGTACCCGGAGGAACCCGGGATGTGCTGGTTCAAGGTGACCGTGCGCGGGACCTTCGGGTACGCCGGTATCAGTCGCGGTACCGAGGGTTTCCGGTCGTCGATCGTGCCCGCGGCCACGGTGATCCACGCGATCGAGGCGTGGCTGCCGGAATACACGGCACGCAACACCTCCGGGTCGACGCTGCCGGAAGGGTGGATCTCGGCGGTCCGCTCCGGAAACCCGGACAAGCCGGCCTTCCCGTCCGCCGCGACCGAGATCTATCTCGACGTGCGGGTCAATCCACGGACCACACCCGGCGAGGTGCGCCACCAGTTCGCCGAAATGATTCGTGCCCTGCGCACGCGGCATCCCGACATCGAACTGGATTGGGAGATGTACGGGTCCCTGCCGGGCGGCATGACCGACCCCGACAACTGGATCATCCGGAGCTGTCGACGCGGTTGGGAAGAAGTCGAGGGCAGGCCCTACGAGTCCACCCCGCTGCTGGGCGGACAGACCGACGGGACCCTTATCCGTCGTCTCGGAGTTCCCTGTGCCCGAATCGGTTACCCCTGGCCACCGGCGAGTGCCCCGGCCGAACTCGACGAGGGTCTCGGCGGCATGGGCGTCGCCTCGGTGACCGACGTGATGATGGCGACCCGGGCGATCGCGTTCGCGGTCGTCGACACCCTGACCCGTACCCGAGAGGAACTCGACCTGTGAAGCGCGTACTGAACATCGTCCCCGTTCCGGTTCCGCCGGAAGCGCTGGACGCTTTCGCCGCCCAGCTCTCCGGTGACTTCGTGCACCCGGCGTTCGAGAACGTCTTCGTCTCGGCACGCAATGGCGGCGGCGCCCTCGACAGCGCCTACGAGACGACCCTCGCGGACGCCTTCGTGCTCGACGCGGGTTGTCGTGCGGAAGAGCAGGGTTACGTCGGGGTCTGTGTGAACTCGATGAGCGATTCGGCGCTCGCCGCCTTGCGCTCGAGGCTGTCCATCCCGGTCGTCGCACCGAGTCAGGCCACGATGCTGCTGGCCTGCCTGCTCGGCAGGAAGTTCTCGGTGATCACCATGTGGCCGCAGTGGCACGAGTTGTACCACAAGGCTGCTCGCGAGAACGGCATCACTTCCCGGCTCGCTTCCGTGCGTGACATCGGTGTCCGTCCCGACACCGCCGAACTACTGGCAGGCAAGGAGGATTTCGTCTTCGCAGCACTCGAGCGCGAGGCGAAGACAGCGATTGCGGAGGACGGCGCCGACGTCATCATCCTGGGCTCGACGACGATGCACCGGAGTCATGCCCACCTGTCCACCGTCCTCGACGTGCCGGTGCTCAATCCCGGTGTCGTGGCCTACAAGATGTGCGAGATGCTCGTGCAGACCGGCCTGTCGCACAGCAAGCAGGCATACCCCTCTCCCGAGCGGCCGCAGGACGACCTGCTCGCCGCGGTGGCTTCCGTCTTCACTTCCGAGGAGTTCTGATGCAGGTCGATGTCAATCCCGAAGTTGCACAGACCATCCGCACCGCCGGATTCGAAACCAACTATCACGACGTAGGGGAGGGAGACGGCATTCCGGTGCTGCTCCTCCACGGTTCCGGCGCCGGCGTTTCGGCATGGGCCAACTGGCGGGGACTGATCCCCGCCCTCGCAGAGCAGCATCGAGTAATCGCTCCCGACCTTGTCGGCTTCGGATACACCACCCTTCCCGATCCGGTCCGGTTCGAGATCTTCGATACCTGGATCGATCAGATCCTCGCTCTCCTCGACGGACTCGAGATCCCGAAGGTGCACGTGGTCGGCAACTCGTTCGGTGGTGGCCTCGCGTTGCACCTCGCAGTTCGGCACCCGCAACGTCTCGGCCGAATCGTACTGATGGGAGCCGGTGGCGTGCAGTTCGACTTCACGCCCGAACTCGATGCGCTCTGGGGGTACACACCCTCGGTCGAGAACATGAAGAAGATCATGGACATCATGGCCTACGACCGGTCTCTGGTCACCGACGAACTGGCCGAACTGCGGTACCGGGCGACCATCCGGCCGGGCGCACAGGAAGCCTTCGAACAGGTCTTCCCCGCACCTCGGCAGCGGTGGCTGGACGCGCAGATCGTTCCCGACGAGGACCTGGCTGCCATCGAGCACGAGGTACTCATCCTGCACGGACGAGAGGACCGCGTGGTGCCGGTCGCCGCGTCGCAGAAGATGTTCGGCCTGATTCCCAACTCGCAGTTGCACGTCTTCGGTAAGTGCGGTCACTGGACTCAGATCGAGCACGCCGCGCGCTTCCGGCAATTGGTGAGTGCGTTCTTCGCCGAGGACGCCGCGGAGGCGAACAAGGCATGACCGCACGGGGACGAAGCGTTGCAGTGGTGGGTGCGGGTATAGCCGGCCTGTGTTCGGCGAAATTGCTGTCGGAGTTCGGTTTCGACGTCCACATCTATGATCGGACACCCGACGTCGGTGGGGTGTGGAGTGTGACGCGCCGGTATCCCGGTGTCACTACGCAGAACAACAAGGGCACGTATGCGTTCTCGGACTTCCCGATGCCGGACGAGTACCCCGAGTGGCCTACCGGTGAGCAGGTCCAGCGATACCTCGAAGGCTATGTCGAACATTTCGGACTTCGGCGTCTGTTGCGGTTGAACACCGAAGTGGTCTCGGCGGATCAGGATCCGGTGTCCGAGCGGTGGAGGGTCACCGGTCGGCACCTCGACTCGCATGAGCTCACAGTGGGGGAGTACGACTTCCTCGTGGTGGCCAACGGTATCTTCTGTGATCCGTTCGTCCCGCCCTACGAAGGCAAGGGCGAGTACGAGGCAGCGGGCGGCCGGCTCTGTGCAGCATCGGATTTCCATGATCTCGCCGATGCGGAGAATCGTGACGTGCTGGTGGTCGGGTACGGCAAATCATCCTGCGACGTAGCCGAGGCGCTGAGCGAGGTCGCGGCGTCCACTACGGTCGTGGCTCGCGAGGTCACATGGAAAATGCCGCGCAAGCTGGCAAACGTGCTCAACTACAAGTACATCCTGCTCACTCGTCTCAGCGAGGGGCTGTTCGAGCACATCGAGCAGCGAGGATTCGGGCGGTTTCTGGTCGGGCGGGGCAAGTTCGTCCGGAACGGTCTGCTCGGCGCTGTCGAAAAGGTCGCCCGTCGGCAACTACGGCTCGATCGGACCGGATTGGTGCCGGAGGGATCGTTCGAGCGGATCGTGCGTCACGCGGTCAGCCTCGCTACCGAGGGTTTCTACGAGAAGGTCGAGGCCGGCACGATCTCGGTGCGACGGGGCCGATCCATCGTGGTTCTGAGAGAGAAGGACGGTCGGCCGGTCGCCGAACTCGACGATGGAACGGTGCTGCCGGCGGACGTGGTCGTCTGCGCCACCGGGTTCGTACAGCGAGTGCCGTTCCTCTCGGCAGAGGTGCAGGCACGCCTGTTCGATGATGACGGCAACTTCCTGCTCTACCGTCAGATCCTGCCCGACGACGTGGCCAACCTGTACTTCGTCGGCTATGGGTCGTCGCTGTTCAGTCCGCTCAGCGCCGAGGCCGCGGCGTTGTGGAGTGTCAATCACATGCTGGGCGGGGATATTCCGCCCGTGGAGGAGCGCCGCGAGTTCGTCCGCTCACGACTGGACTGGATGATCGAGCGCACCGAGGGTAAGCAGGCTCGTGGCACGAATATCATTCCCTTCTCGCTCCGGCACGTGGACGAGGTTCTCGACGAGATCGACCTGAATGTCGGCCCCGGTACCCGCCTGCTGCAATGGCTACTGCCTGCCCGCCCGTCCTCGTACCGGCATGCCGCCCAGGAATTGAAGCGGCGGCACTCGGTGAGCGGCAAGAATGAGGTAGTCTCGGCGGAGCGTTGATCGTTCTCGTATGAGTACCGGCCGAAGCGCCATGAGTCCACGGATATGCCGATATCGTGGGACGAAACAGTTCGGAGGTAGCCGCATGTGCACAGCCGCCAACTACACCGCCAAGGACCACTACTTCGGCCGGAATCTCGACCTCGAGTACTCCTACCGGGAAGCGGTGACGGTCACGCCACGAAACTTCCCGTTCGAGTTCCGCAGGGTGCCGTCGCTGAAGTCGCATCACGCCATGATCGGCATGGCGACCGTCGCCGACGGTTATCCGCTCTACTACGACGCGACCAACGACGAAGGTCTGAGCATGGCGGGCCTGAATTTCCCCGACAATGCCGATTACAAGCCGCCGTCCGAGGACGGCACCAACGTCGCGTCGTTCGAGTTCATTCCGTGGGTCCTCGGGCAGTTCGAGACCGTCGCGCAGGTACGGGACGCACTTGCGGATGTGCGGATCGTCGACACCGCCTTCAGCGAGGAATTCCCGCCGTCGCCGCTGCACTGGATCATCTCCGACAGGAACGAGTCCGTCACGGTCGAAGCTGTCGCGGAGGGCCTGAAAGTCCACGAGAATCCGATCCAGGTCCTCACCAACAACCCGACCTTCGATATCCAGCTGTTCAACATCAACAATTTCATGAACTTGTCGGTCGATCCGCCCGAGCCGCACTTCTCGAAGGAAATACCGTTCGACGTGTACAGCCGCGGCCTCGGCGCCGTCGGGCTGCCGGGCGACCTGTCCTCGATGTCACGCTTCGTCAAAGCCGCCTTCACCAAGGTGAACTCGATCTCGGGCGATTCCGAATCCGAAGCGATCAGCCAGTTCTTCCACATTCTCGGATCCGTCGAGCAGCAGCGAGGATGTGTCCGGCTCGGCGACAAGTACGAGATCACCATCTACTCGTCGTGCTGCAATACGGACAAGGGCATCTACTACTACCGCACATACGAGAACAGCCAGATCACCGGTGTGGACATGCACAAGGAGGATCTCGACGGAAGCGAACTCGCGTCCTATCCGCTGTTGAAGGAACAGAAGATCCTCATGCAGAACTGATCGCCGCACGTTTGACGGCGGCACACAGGGTCAATTCCTCGGTGTATTGCGTCATCCACGCCTATGAGGAGGACCCGACATGGCGGCCACCGTCTCCGACCGATTCGACATCGACGCCGCGCCCGAACAGGTGATGCGCGCGCTCGAAGATGTCGAGCGCATCCCGGAATGGTCCTCGGCCCACAAGAGTGTCGAGGTGCTCACCCGGGATGCCGACGGCCGCCCACATCGGGTTCGCATGACCTTGTCGCTGTTCGGTTTCTCCGACACCCAGACCATCGAGCACGACTGGACCGAACGGTCGACGTCGTGGACTCTCCTCGACAGCGCGATGCAGCGCAGCCAGGACGGTGAGTACGCCCTCGAACAGATTGCGCGTGGAACCCGGGTGCACGTCACCATGTCGCTCGAACCGAAGGTTCCGGTTCCCGGTTTCGTGCTGAAGCGAGGGCAGAAGCATGCGGTCGACGCGGTCCGGAAGGGTCTGACCGAGTTCGTGCTGGCCAACTACGTCTGATCTGCCGTCGGCAATTCGAGGGTGAACCGCGCTCCTCGGCCCGGTCCTTCGCTGTGCACGCGGATGCGACCGTCATGGGCTTCGACGAGCGCCCGCGCGATCGTCAGCCCGATGCCGGTGCCCCCGTGGTTCCGGTCGCGTGCGGTGTCGGCACGATAGAACCTGTCGAAGAGATGGTCGAGGTGATCGGACGAGATTCCGCTGCCCGTGTCCGTCACGGTGATCTCTGTCCGCGCGCGATCGAGCATGCGCGTGGCGACGGTGACGGTGCCACCTTCCGGGGTGTGCCGCAGAGCGTTGTCCAGCAGGTTCGCCAGTACCTGCCCGAGGCGTTCCGGATCGACCGTCACCGGCGCGGATTCTGCGATGTCGACGTGCAGCGCCACCTGTTTGCCGTCGTACTGTTCGCGCACCGCGTCGACTGCCGTGGTGACGAGGGCGCCGGTGGTGGTGGGTACCGGCGTGATGCGCGTGAGGTGTTCCTCGGCGCGGGACACAGCGGTGATGTCCTGCGCCAGCCGGTCCAATCGGAGGGTCGCCGCACGCAGGATCTGCCGCGTGTCGTCGTCGAAGGTTCGGACGCCGTCCTCGAGTGCCTCGAAATACGAGTCGAGTGTGGCGATAGGGGTCCGCATCTCGTGACCGAGATCGGCCAGCATCCTGCGCCGGGTGGTTTCGGTCGCTTCCAGTCGCCGTGCGAGTTCGTTGAAACTCGCCGCCACTTGGTCGAATTCGCTGCCGAGTCCCGGAGCGGCGACACGGGTGTCGTACCGGCCTCCGGCGATCTGCGCAGTGGAGGTGGTCACCGACGTGAGCGAACGCTGGATGCGGCGTGCGATGTACCAGCTCACTGCTGACGCCAGGAGCACTGCGAGGGCGACTGCCAGACCCCACGCCAGAACGATCGACCAGGTGAATGCCTCTTCGACGTGCGCCGCCTGACTCGAATTGTGGTCGATGCCGGCCTGGCCGAGATGGTCGTGGAAGATTCCGGGGGCGAGGGCGGAGGCCACGAGCCACGCACTGACGGCGCATCCGACGACGACAGCGATGAAAGCGACGAACAGGCGGGTGCCGAAGCTCATGCCGGTGGGGGAGGATGCCGTCATCGCCCTGTGCCCATCCGGTAGCCGACGCCCCGCACGGTGCGCACGAAGCGTCCCTGGGTCGCGTCGTCGCCGAGTTTGCGGCGCAGATGGCCGATGTGCACGTCCACGAGGTGTTCGTCGCCGACCCAGTTCTGCCCCCATACGGCCGCGATGAGCTGTGCCCGGGTGAACACGACACCGGGGTCCTGGGACAGGGCGGCGAGGATGTCGAACTCGGTGCGGGTGAGCGCTACCGGTGTGTCGCCCACGGCGACCTCCCGTCCGTCGACGTCGATGGACAGAGCGCCGAACGTCCGGGGCGGTCGGCCCGCGGAGTCCGTCACCGGCCCTGCCGTCCGGGGACGGCGCAGCATCGCCTGGATGCGGGCCATGAGTTCGCGCGGGCTGAACGGTTTCGTGAGGTAGTCGTCGGCTCCGACGGACAGTCCGATCAAGGTGTCGATCTCGTCGGTGCGGGCGGTGAGCATCACGACATAGGCGTCGGAGAAGGTGCGCAATTGCCGGCACACCTCGATGCCGTCGAGCCCGGGGAGGCCGAGGTCGAGCACGAGGATGTCGGGATCGATCCGGCGGGCGAGCGTCACTGCCTCGGATCCGTCGCCGGTGATCGTCACGTCGAAACCGTCGCGTTCGAGATACGAACCGACGAGGTTCGCCAACGACTCCTCGTCTTCGACGACCATGGCCCGCATCCGGGCGGTCGAGCCGGGGGCGGGTGCGGATCCGCCGGAGGTTCCCGTCGGGCGAACAGAGGAAGGCATGGGATCCATCATCGTCACCCGCCGTGGTGCTGACGACATGCCCGAACTTCTTGAGCAAATCTTCATACGATCTCCACCCGAACCCGGGATCGCACACGCGAGGGTGGATGCCATGAACAAGCAGGCTCTGGCCGCCGGTGCGATCGCGCTGGCGGTGGCATTCACGACGTCGGCGTGCAGTGGTTCCGGTAGTGACGAGGGAACGACCAGCGCTTCGCCTGCCGCGACGTCCGGTGAGAACACCGCGCCGTTCGATCAGGAAGACGTGATGTTCTCGCGGATGATGATCCCGCACCACGCGCAGGCCGTCGAGATGAGTGACATGCTGCTCGCCAAGGATGGGATCCCGGAGCCGGTGAGGGCACTGGCCGAGCAGATCAAGGCCGAGCAGCAACCCGAGATCGAGCAGTTCGAGGCGTGGCTCGACGAGTGGGGCATGACGCCCATGCACCGGGAGGACACTCCCCGGATGGACAGAGGCGACATGCTCGGCATGCCGCACATGGACGAGATGCCGCACATGGACGGGATGATGAGCGAGCAGGACATGCAGGCACTGTCCGATGCTCAGGGCGTGGCCGCCGCCCGTATGTACCTGGAGCAGATGATCGTCCACCACGAGGGTGCGATCGAGATGGCGCAGGACGAGATCGAGGACGGGCGGTATTCCGGCACGGTCGAGCTGGCTCGCACCATCGCCGACACCCAGCAGAAGGAAATCGATACGATGCGTCAGCTGTTGACCACTCTGTAGCCGATCTGCGCTTGCGGTTCGTCCCGCCGGCGAGTGAGGAGCCGTCGATGTCCCAGCAGGTGCACGAACACACCCACGAACACGCCGGCCGCGATCGACATGCGGGCACGGCGCGCACGGGGAAATGTTCCGGCGACGGCGTCCACGATGCTCCTGCCCTGGTGCGCGCCGATGTCGGCATCGCGATCGGGGCGGGTACGGATGTGGCGATAAAACTTCCCCTTTGTTGTCGCGCGTAAGAAACAAATCTGTGCGATGATCTCAATCGCATAACGTATCGGCGCCGCTACGGAGGATGCGGTTTCGATATACGGGGTTGTCGACCTTCGAGTGCAGGGAGGTACTCGGGTGTCGACGCGTCTCGGGGAGGAGACACACAATGAGGGTTCTTCCGTCATGACCACGGTTCGTCAGGCGAATGGCGATGCTGTACAAGATATTTCGGCTACCCACGCCGGTGCCGCCGCGCCGGCCGGCAGTCGGATGTCCACGCGATGGGACTGGCAGAAGTCCTACGTCGACACGCTGTTCGTCACCGACAGTCTGGTTATCGCGCTGGCAGTCGCCCTCGCGCACGTGATGCGGTTCGGGCAGGATTCGATGGTCACCATGGACGGCGTCGGAACGCTGAGTTACACCCTCATTTCCGTCGCGTTCGGCGTCGCGTGGATCGCTTTCCTGGCTCTTTTCCGCACGCGGTCGAGGCGGGTGATCGGCGCCGGCTTCGAGGAATATCAGCGCGTCGTCTCGGCGACGCTCTATCTCTTCGGTCTGGTCGCCATCGTCGCGCTCATCTTCCGGATGGAGCTCGCGCGTGGCTATCTCGCCATCGCTCTGCCCGCCGGTCTCGCGGGCCTGCTGTTCTGCCGGTGGGTCTGGCGACGGGTGGTCGCACGTCGGCGGCGGAAGGGTGAATTCACGACGTCGGTGCTCGTGGTGGGTGGCGCTCGCGCAGTTCGTCACATGGCCAGCACATTTCAGCGTCGCAGCGGCGAGGGTTATCGCGTGGTGGGTGTGTGCGTGCCGCGTTATTCCGGTGTGCCGGGCGAGAGCATCGATGTGGACGGACGGCAGATCCCGATCCACGGCGACGAGAGCACCGTCGTCGAAGCGTTGCGCGCCTCGGGTGCCGACACCGTCGCGGTGACCGCCACCGAGACGCTCGGCCACGAAGGCATCCGCGACCTGCTGTGGCAGCTCGAACCCGAGCGCGCCGATCTGGTGGTGGCGACCGGTGTCGTCGACGTGGCCGGCCCGCGCATCGAGATGCGTCCGGTTGCCGGGTTGCCGCTGATCCATGTGGAGAAGCCGAGCTATCACGGTGCCAAGCGCAGCGGGAAGCGTCTGTTCGACCTCGCGTTCTCGCTCGCCGCTCTGCTGTGCCTGGCTCCGGTGTTCGCGATCGTGGCGCTGCTGATCAAGCTCGAGGACGGCGGCCCGATCTTCTACAAGTCCGAGCGCATCGGGCTCGACGGAACCCCGTTCGGAATGATCAAGTTCCGGTCCATGGTGCAGAACGCCGACAAGATGGTCGACGCCTTGCTCGATCAGAACGAGGGCGCCGGACTGCTGTTCAAGATGAGGGAGGACCCGCGCGTCACTCGCATGGGCCGGGTCCTGCGTCGGTTCAGCCTCGACGAGTTGCCGCAGTTCCTCAACGTCGTGCGCGGGGAGATGAGCGTGGTGGGTCCGCGTCCGCCGCTGCGTCGCGAGGTGGAGAGCTACGACGGCCGGGTCAAGCGTCGCCTGCTGGTGCGTCCGGGCGTGACGGGTCTCTGGCAGGTCAGCGGCCGATCGGATCTGTCGTGGGACGAGTCGGTGCGTCTGGATCTGTCGTACGTGGAGAACTGGTCGATGGTCTCCGACGTGCTGATCATCGCGAAGACCGTGAAGGCTGTCGTCGCCAGCGAAGGTGCGTACTGACTCTCAGGGGACGTAACCCTGGAATCAAGATCAACAACACGCTAGTGTCACATACTGTCGTCGTCCCCTGCACGGCGACGTCGAGCCCCGCCGGAAGGTTATTCGCATGCCCTTCCGGCGGGGTCTCTGCTCTTCGCGGCCCCTTTCGAGGTCGAAGCACAGGAGTGACCCGCCCGACAGGGTGAAGTTCGGGGTGAAGTCTGCCCATCGATGTAACGCAACCACGAGTTGGACAGTTGTCCAAGTGTGCATTGGATCCTGTATGTACTGCTCGGCTGGGCCGGCGTGTCGGTTACCGCCGCGATGATCTTCGGCCGGATCATCCGCGTGCGCGACGAACGTGAGGCCCCTACCGACGCAGACGCATCTTCACCACGCGTCCCTGTCGGGGTGGACAAGCGCTGATCGCCCTCGGTGAGTGCCGGGGCGTTTGCGGTCGGGTCGCCTCGGGAAGCCACTGTGCAACGAGCTCTCGAGCACTTCGATCCATCATCGATTCACAGGCGGTACTCATGGCCGAGCAAGACGTGCACACCACCAAGACCGATCAACTGAAGTTTCAGGATCCGACTACTCGCTACCCGTCCATCTCACCTCCGAAGCAGGATCAGCCCGAGCCGGGACTCGACGCCGACATGGTGCCCAAGGCCGACATCGGCGAATTCTCGTACCGGGGCACGGGCCGCCTCGAAGGTCGCAAGGCGCTGATCACCGGGGGCGACTCCGGCATCGGCGCTGCCACTGCCATCGCGTTCGCGCGCGAGGGCGCCGACGTCGCGATCTCGTACCTGCCGGACGAAGAACCCGACGCCAAGAATGTCGCACGCATCATCACCGAGAGCGGTCGCAAGGCGGTCACTCTTCCCGGGGATCTGACGGATGCCTCGTTCTGCTCCGACGTCGTGAACCAGGCGGTCGAGCAGCTCGGCGGACTGGACATCCTCGTCAACAACGCGGGCAAGCAGATCGCGGTAGAGGGGCTCGACGACCTGCCCGACGATCAGCTCGAGCAGACCTTCCAGGTCAACATCCTCGCGATGTTCCGCACCACCCGTGCGGCGTTGAAGCATCTGCAGCCGGGCTCGACGATCATCAACACCACCTCGATCGTGGCGTACCAGCCGTCGCCGGCGTTGATCGACTACTCGTCGACGAAGGCCGCGATCAACAACTTCACGAAGAACATGGCGACCCAGCTGGCGGAGAAGGGTATCCGTGTGAACGCGGTTGCGCCCGGGCCGATCTGGACGCCGTTGCAGCCGTCGGACGGCCAGCCGAAGGAAGAACTGCCCGAGTTCGGGCAGAACACCCCGCTCGGACGTGCGGGACAGCCGACCGAACTGGCACCGGCCTATGTGTTCCTGGCGTCACCGGAATCGAGCTACGTGGTGGGTTCGACGATCCACGTCAACGGTGGGATGCCGTCGCCGTAAACGAGCACTTCACTTGCAACACGCTGGTCGTAGTCTCCGACCCTGCGGTCATCGCGAACGTCGTCGAGGACGACATCGTCACGATGTACGTGGAGGTGCAGGGAAGTTACTCCTATGACACCCAGAGCGGCGGGAACACCACTGTGGCGAAGGTTGCCGTTCGCATGGTTGAGCTCGTCGGCTAGGACCGTCCGCCAGAAGACGGACCGGGCCGGCTGGATCCTTCGAATGAATGACGCGAGCCCCGTGTAATCCGAACAGTGTCATGCGAACGGGTGAATCTGCAGGTGACTTCCTTACCCGGCAGTAACAAACCGGGGACTTCATACGTTGTTCGATATGTGAACTGGGTTTTCTGGCTGATCGTCGGGTGGCTAGCCGTATCGGTGGCCGTCGCGATCGTCTTCGGCCGTGTCATCCGCGCCCGCGACAAACGCGAGATCCCGCCGTCGCTCCACCAGGACGACGAGCAGTGGCGGGACGCCGGCTGAGCCTGCCCCGCCCAGAGCGGGCAGCAGCAACTCTGACGGGGCCCGGATCGCCTGTGGTACGAGCAGTCGATGGAATCGGGCTACGTGAAGGCTCGACGGCCCACCTCAACGGCGGACGCCGTCGCCCAGGGTTGAGCCGCAACAAACGAATCGTGCGCGTCGGTGATGACTACCGACGCGCACGACTCGTTCTGGAACGTCAGACCGCGCTGCGTACAGCCCCTCCGTAAGTGCGTCCCCTGGCTGCCGAGATCGGCACGACCGAAGCAACGTCGGAGGAGGCTTCCGCCAGCGCTGCAAGGATCTGCTCGGGGCCGGCGCATGTGCTTGCGCACGTGACCCCTCGAGCCCGGAGCTTCTGAAGGGTGAGTGCTTCGGCGGTAGTGCAGTAGCCGTCGAGGATGTCCTCGGTGAGGATCGCGTAATCCACTTCGCCTTCGAAGGCAGTGATGGTCTCGATGCCTGCGAGATCGAGGCTCTCCTGCAGTTCTCTCCACCGGTCGAGTGCGACGGCATCGGAGGGAGTGCCGAGGAAAAGTACCCGCGCCGGTCGGTCGGAAGGCGATGATGTCGTCACAGGCTGCTCCAGGGTGCGAGTAGGTCAGGTGAAACCGAATAGCCACTCCCGGTAGGGAGTTACACCTTCACCTGCGAAATGTGTTGTTTCACACTGTGTACAGCACTGGTTCATCTGCCGCTACCTGGAGAACCATCAGGAAACACGAATGTGACAGAAGCCGTTACGGTTCGGACCACCCGGTGAGGACTTTGGTCCCGAAATTCTTCGTCAAACACGCGAAAGCGACAATGTCCTTCAGGTGAAGGCATCGGGCCACTTCGGAGCGCGCTACTTTCTCCGAGGAGTCCCCAGCACGACCGCACCTGACCCGATTCCCCGCGACAGGGCCGCAAGAACCTCGACCACCGACCAGGCAGTGATCGCGGAGGTGCGCCCGTCCGACGCCGGGTCGATCGAGTTCTCGAACATCAACTCGTATCGGCCGAGCGGTGACTCCCACTTCACTATGTGACGTGTGCTGGTGGCATCCGGGTCGGCAATGACCACCACCTCGACCCGATCGAGCCCGAGCGTCGCGAACGCGAGAGCCACCGACGAGTTCGAAGTTCGAGGGAAGGTCAGTGCTGCTTCTCTGGCGGATCCTCGGAACACCTCACGTTCCGCGTCCAGACCTTCTTCGATGCCGAGAGCACTGGGTCGTTTGATCGTGGTGTGAGTCAGGCGGGCGTCGCGTGTGCCTGCTCGTGCCGCCGAGGCCAGAATGTCGAAGCCACCGATCGCGCCCGTCGGGAGCAGCACACGTCCTGGCCCCGCCCCGAACGATTCCACATCGAAGCCGCGCTCGGCGAAGACACCGCATGAGCAGACGACGATGTCCTTACCGCGTTGCACCGCGTCGGGCAGCAGGGTGCGGGCTGCGTCGACGGTGGCTGCTTCCACCACGATGTCGGCGGTGTCGAACGCAGCGTCGGTTTCCTCTGTACTGCTTCGTGAGGTGAGCACGGCCGCGAGGCTCACACCCGGCACCGTGTCGTCGCGCAGAGCGTCGATCACGGTCTGTCCGATCGTGCCGGCTCCGACGACGCACACTGCGATCGGTCGACGCTCGATTCCTTCGGGTGCCAGTTGCCTCACATCCTCTGCGGTATACCGCCGCTCGTATTCGTGACTACGGGCTCATGGTACCGAGGGAAGAGGTCCACGATGTCCGACTCACGACGTCACCGTGTCTCGCGGGACACCGTCCGATGATCGGAATATGTTGCTATCACGTCGAATAGGGAGGCAGCGCGTTGTCGACGGCGGCGAGTGCGTTCACGCAGCCAACGGCATCGCTTCTCGGAACGGAGCGGGCATCCTGTGCGATGTCACCTGACGGCACGGGCACCGTACCGCGCGCCCGAGCTCGTCGTCGGGTAGCCAGCCGTACTCATCGCACCCACCGCACCGCGGTGGGAGTTTCGGTCGGGGTGGTTGCAGTGACTGCCAGACCGGGATCCACGCCGCCGCGGAACGAGCTGGATCCCATGGTCGATGACGTTCGAGCGCGGCACGGACAAGAGCCTCTACTCCATGGGTGTCGATGGATTGTTCGACGAGTGCGCGCTTCGCGGCTGACAGAAAATCGAACCGGGCAGTGAGGCCGGCCCGGCGGCACGCCGTGGCCAGTTGATCGAGGGAAGGGGGCTGCTGCTCTTCGGGTTCGACGGCGCCGGTGCGTTTCGACGCGTGGGGGAGTGCGGCAGGTTCATCTTTTGGTTCAAGGACGGTTCGGGTGACCGGGATGTCGCCCCGCTCGGTCGTTCCTGTCACCCCGTGGCGCTTCGTCTTGTCACCTCGTTCGGAGCTGCGGGGTGACGACGTGTCACCCCGCTTCATCGACAAGTTGTAGAGGACGGGCCGGCGGTCTTCGCGAGAAATTGTCGCTGCAATCCGTTCTTGATCACCCCGGGAAATGAGGCCGAGGGTTGCGAGCGCCTTCAAACAACGCTGCACTTGGCGTTCGCTGATGCGGGCGTACCCGGCGAGCGTCCGCACGGATGGATATGTGTCCGCGCCGTGACGGGACGCGTGATTGGCCAAGCCGAGCAGGACCACCGTCAGTGCTGGTGCCGAGGGCATCCCGGGCGGAGTTGGGGACGGAATTTCGGCGCGTTCGAGCGCCCAGGTGATCGCTTCGATGCTCACGATGTCACCTGCGCATAGGTATGCTGACGCATGTTCGACTCCTTCATAGTCGGACATCCGGCCCGTCGCGATGCCAGTCGCGGCGGGCCATCTGTTTTCAGTTTTCGCACACGCATTCGAGCGCGTGGTTGATCATCTTGGCACCCACGCGGAGGGTCGTCAACGCCTATAGGGGTTCCCAAGTAGCACGAGCCCCGCTGGTAGGGGGGAGGAGCCAGCGGGGCTCAGGTGCTGCCAATTCCCGGGGAGGGGAAGGGGCATGTTGCAGGGAGGCAACACACTTGAGAATTTAACCAGAATCGGTGCCATACGGCACAGCGAAACAAGGACCTAAGTCCCATCGATGTGATTCGATCGCACTTCGCTCAGTCGGCGTTAGAGGCGCCAAGATCAAGCCGCTCGTGGAGCCACTTGCGGAGCCCGTCGCCGTATTCGTCACTGTCGAGTGCCGCGTCGACGGCTGCACGGAGATATCCACCAGGGTTGCCCAGGTCATGGCGGGTCCCGCGATGCACGACGACGTGGACCGGGTGACCTTCTTCGATCAGCAGCGCAATCGCGTCGGTCAATTGAAGTTCTCCGCCGGCGCCCGGCTTGATCCGGCGAAGGGCGTCGAAGATCTCACGATCGAGGAGGTAACGACCGGCGGCAGCAAGCGTGGAGGGAGCGTCGGCAAGAGCGGGCTTCTCCACCATGCCGCGAACTCGCAGAACATCCGGATTTGCGACGTCGGGTACTTCCTCGACCTCGAATACGCCGTACGAGCTCACCTGGCTCTTCGGAACGTCGATGGCGCACAGCACGCTTCCTCCACGCTTGGCGCGGACACGAGCCATCGTTTCCAGGATGCCGCTCGGTCGCACGAGGTCGTCCGGGAGAAGAACGGCGATCGCATCTTCGTCAGGCTCCAGAGCGGCTTCGGCGCAGCCGACAGCGTGCCCCAGACCGAGCGGCTTCTCCTGGACAACCGATCCGACCGTGAGCAGATTCGGTGCGCGGCGTACCTTCTCGAGCAGCTCGAGCTTGCCCTTCGCCTCGAGGTGCTTCTCGAGGTCGAAGTCGTCGACGAAATGCGCGACCACTCCGTCCTTTCCGGGAGCCGTCACGATGAGAAGTCGTTGAGCTCCCGACTGGGCGGCTTCCGTCGCGACGAGTTCGATGCCCGGGGTGTCGACCACCGGCAACAGCTCCTTCGGCACAGTCTTTGTGGCCGGCAGGAATCTGGTGCCCATCCCTGCCGCCGGTACCACTGCTGTGCGGAAAGCTTTGCGCACTCCTACTTCTTGCATGGTTCTACCCTCGCCTCCCCTGTCGAGCGCATGACCGCGCCGGAATACCCGCGAATGCACGATCAAAACGTTGAACAATGGTGAGATACATCTCACCTTCAATATTCCGACCGTCAATCCCGCATCACGTGGGGGTCGGTAAGCGCAGTCTAGGGGCCGCCCTGCGGGTTCGCGAATCGGAGAGTGCACCGAAAGTGCAAGATAGCAGGGAGGATTGCCTTCGCCGGGACCTGTAAACGCGGATCGCATCGCCAAATGTAACCGTGCGGCACATTCAAAGAGAAGGTTCCATCTGGACGACTGTTCAAGCTGCCAGATCTCGTAAGTAACGTTACAGTCTCAACGAGCGTTTTCGCATAGGAGCGACACGCATACAACTGGAAGAACTGCGCCCGGCTGGGCACGCAACGGGCAGGTCACGCGACCGGGGAGGGTACGCGGATCGGGTCCGGCGTTGCTTGTTCGTGCGAGCAGTAGGTGTCTCGGGGAGGAGACAACGATGTGGGTGGTTGGGCTATGACCGCCGTCGGGGAGGCGAGTCACGGCGTACCCGATGCCCTCGTGGGGGACTACGCCAATTCCATTCGTGGACAGCGTCAACCGCCGGGTTCGGCGAACCGTAGAAACTGGCAGCAGTCCTACATCAGCCGATTGATCTGGTCCGACGTGATTGTCGTTGTGCTGGCCGTCGTTGTGGCACACACCCTCCGATTCGGGCAGGGCGACCTATCGACAACAGAGCCGGTCTCCGAACTCAGTTACGCGCTGATCTCGGCGGGTCTCGTTGGTCTCTGGCTGATCACTCTCTCCTTGTTCCGTACTCGGTCACGGCGTGTCATCGGCGCAGGTCATAGCGAGTATCAACGTGTCGTATCGAGTACCGCTCGACTATTCGGGTTCATCGCGATCATCGCACTCGTGTTCCGCCTGGAACTGGCACGTGGATATTTGGCCATTGCCCTGCCGGTGGGTCTCGTCGGTTTGTTGCTCACGCGGTGGTTGTGGCGGAAGGTGATCGCGCGCAAGCGGGCTCGGGGTGAGTTCCAGACGTCGGTGCTGGTGGTCGGTGGTGCGCGGGCGGTGCGGCATATGACGCGCACCTTCTCCCGTAAGGACGGGGAGGGTTACCGCGTGGTCGGGGTGTGCGTGCCGCGGTATTCGGGGGCGCCGGGTGAGGTGATCGATGTCGACGGCCGGGAGATCACCGTCTACGGCGACGAGCATTCGGTGGTCGACGCATTGAAGTTGTCGGGGGCGGACACGGTGGTGGTCACCGCGACGGAGACTCTGGGCAGCGAGGGTCTGCACGATCTGGTCTGGCAGCTCGAACCGCTCGAGACGGATCTGGTGGTCGCGACGGGCGTGGTCGATGTGGCGGGTCCGCGGATCGAGATGCGTCCGGTGGCCGGTCTGCCGCTGATCCATGTGGAGAAGCCGAGTTATCACGGGGCGAAGCGGTCGGGGAAGCGGATTTTCGATCTCGCGTTCGCGAGTGCGGCGTTGGTGGTGTTGGCGCCGGTGTTCGCGGTGGTCGCGTTGTTGATCAAGCTCGAGGATCGGGGTCCGGTCTTCTACCGGGCCGAGCGGATCGGTCTCGATGGTGAGCCGTTCGGGATGGTGAAGTTCCGGTCGATGGTCACCGACGCCGACAGGTTGGTCGACACTCTGCTGGCGCAGAACGAGGGTGCCGGACCGCTGTTCAAGATGAAGGACGATCCGCGGGTCACGCGTGTGGGGAAGGTGATGCGGCGGTTCAGTATCGACGAGTTGCCGCAGTTCCTCAACGTCATTCGTGGGGAGATGAGTGTGGTGGGTCCGCGTCCGCCGTTGCGGCGTGAGGTGGAGGCCTACGACGGCCGGGTCCAGCGGCGGCTACTTGTGCGTCCGGGGGTGACGGGTCTGTGGCAGGTGTCGGGTCGGTCGGATCTGTCGTGGGACGAGTCGGTGCGGCTGGATCTGTCGTATGTGGAGAACTGGTCGATGGTCTCGGATGTGTTGATCATCGGTAAGACCGTCAAGGCGGTGCTCGCCAGCGACGGCGCCTACTGACAACCACGTGTTAGTTGCCGGGATGGCGTTCGGCGAATCCTTGCTGAGAGATTCGCGGAGAGCAAGCTGCGTACTAGCCAACTCGGAAATCGAGCACAAGCCGGACCCAACGTCCGCGCGCCATCGATTCGTTCAAGGCATAGATCGTGAAAGGGCAGGAAATGCTGCGGAGTGTAACCGATTCAGTCTTCATACGCATTCGAGGCGAGCAGATGTCGTTTGCGCGCAAGACACTGCAGGAAGTTGTCGAGGAGATCACTCAGAGCGACTCCGATAGATGGCGAATTGTCATCACCCCGAACCTGCATCACATCTACTTGATGCGGCAGGACAAGTCCCTTGTCGATCTCTATACGTCGGCTGACCTGCTTCTTCCTGATGGCTGGCCAGTGGCTTGGATGCTTTCCCGAGCGTCGGGAACGGATGTCGGCCGCATCGCCGGATCGGATCTGTTGGAGCTCGTTCTTGACACTCACGGAGCGGGCAGGCCGCTTGTACTGGTCGGCGGAGAGGATCGCGATGCCCTGACAGCTGTGGCGGAGAGGGCGCGCCGCTCGTCCTGGAAGGTTTACGAGGAACCGGCACCGCGATCTGAAGTTGATGACCCCGACTCGAGAAAGGCATTAGTTGCGCGCGTGGCTTCGAACGGCACCGGTGGACTCGTTGTCCTCGGCTTGGGCGCACCGAAGCAGGAGCGTATCGCACATGAGATTCGCGAAGAAGACGGTTCCGGGCAGATCCTTTGCCTCGGAATGGCAATCAACTTCAGCGCCGGCAGATACCGGCGGTCTCCGCTATGGATGCAGCGGGCCGGCCTGGAATGGGTCCACCGAATCGCTACTGAACCGCGTCGACTGCTGCCTCGATACGCGCGCGATGCCATGGCATTCGTCCCAACCTTCGTTGAGAATGGAGGGTTGAAAAGGTGAAATGCTCTGCTCCAGGTTCTATCACTCATCAGCGACATTTCGTCCCATCGCTTCTACCGAACGGTGTTGACATTCCTGGACTTGTTGCCCACTGGACGTCTGAAAGCGTCGCTGAGTGGCAGAGTGCTGCGTAATGACCGATCACGAAGGTTCTCTCACTGCAATGGATTCACTGGATTCGCCGGAGGTGGGACGCAATCGCAAGATCGTTCTGCAGGTCGGTCCCGCCCCAGGTACCTCCGGGGGTATCGCAGCAGTAATAGAAGAAACGCTGAAGTTCGAGTCGCCTTTTTTTGAACAACAGGCCTGCCCGTCCTGGGATCCGAACAGCAGGTTCGCGTCCTTCTCGACTGCGGCTCGGGCCGCCATCAAGATGTGCGGAAGTGTTAATAGGTGGACAATCGCTCACGTTCATCTGAGTGAGTACGGCAGCTTCATACGAGAGGGCTTTCTGCTCCTTCTCGCCAAGGCTTTGCGGAAACCCACGGTTGTAACACTCCACGGTGCGGACCTCACAAAGCACGTCGCTAAGTATCCGTCACTTACAACGTTTGTCCTGAATCGGGCCGATCTTGTTCTATGCCTGGGTAAGAACCACGCGGAGGTAGTAAGCGCGGTTGCCCGAACGTCGACGCAAGTCATTGCCAACCCGCTTAGTTCTGACGCGTTCCACTGCTGTGCCGGCACAACGCCTCAGCGAGAGGCGTCCCCGACGTTCTTGTTCGCGGGGGAGGTCGGGACGAGAAAAGGACACGATCGGTTGATCGACGCTTGGCCTGCTGTCCATGCCCGGTTTCCGGATGCAAACCTGCTTATTGCTGGCCCGTTGGCAGCCGGATATTCGGTAACTCCCCAATCGGGTGTCTCTTATCTCGGCAATCTGACCAGAGCGAGATTACGGGAGAAGATTGCGACGGCTACAGCCGTTGTACTCCCAAGTCGCGCCGAGGTCCTTCCTATGGCGCTGATCGAATCTCATGCTCAAGGGACTCCTACCGTCTATACCAAGGTCGGTGAATGGCAGGTCTTTGACGGTGCGCCGGCGATGCGGCTGGTTGATACCGATGCAAAGACCGAAGAGGAGATCGCGGCCTCGTTGGCCGAGGCGATGATCGACTGTGCGTCCGATCGCCACGATTACAGCACTGAGTTGACCGCTTGGGCGAGAAGAACATTTTCCACCGAAGTGGTGACTGCACAGTTGGACGAAGCGTACGACCGTGTTGTGAATAAGCGAGCCGGTGGAGTCCGCAGTTCAACTCTTTGGCGGAGAGCCAAAACTACAGAAGTTCCGGTAACTCCTTTGCGGAACGGGACCACCCAGGCAACGGAGGGCCAGTGAAAAAAGTCGGTATCTTGACGCGTCACGTCTATCCAAACTACGGATCGTTACTCCAGTCTCGGGCGCTCGAAACTGCCCTGGTGTCTCTGGGTGCTGCACCCCGCATCATCGACTATTTTCCTACAACCGATCGTCCGCTCAGGCTGGCAGGATCACGCCTCAAAGATTCACGAGTAAGGGACTCCGTCGTAAAAAGCGCTGCTTACTTGGTGATCCAGACCCCGAACATGGCAACGATGAGCTTGCGATTCCGTAAGTTCCAGCGCCAGTACTTGACGCTCACGCGTACCTGTGCAGATGGCGAGAGCGTTCTGGATGTTGCCGACGATCTAGATCTTGTGATTACGGGGAGTGATCAGGTTTGGAACTCGATCCATGGGCGACTGGATCCTGTTTATTTCTTGGACGGGCAGAAGCCTGACAAGAAGCACAGCTATGCAGCGAGTTTCGGATCAAGTGCGCCGTCCGCAGCGGACGTTGAGCGCGTGGCTGCATGGCTTGAGGACTTCGAGTCTGTATCCGTTCGTGAACCCACCGCGCAAAGCGCCCTTGAAGAGATGGGAATCTCTTCCCGCGTTGATGTAGATCCGGTGCTCCTACATGGGAGAGAATACTGGACTGAATTCTCGCGTTCGTACCCTTCTGCAAGCGATCGATACATCCTTGTGTATCAGCTCCACAATACTCCGGGATTTACGGAGAGGCTGGCCGCGGTTCAACGCCGACACAATCTCCCAGTGCGTCGGGTTACGCCCGATGCCAAGATGCTAGTAGAGCATCGCGCATCAGAGTATCTGGTGGATCCGGCGAAGTTCGTCGCTCTTTTTCGAGACGCTTCATATGTCGTAACAGACTCTTTTCACGGGACGGCATTCTCGTTAGCGTTTGGAAGGCCGGTCTATGCACTTCTTCCGCAGAGTAACTCGACGCGAAATGAAGATCTTCTCGCATCCGTTGGCTTAACTCGGTTGGCGTCGTCGCTGGACGAACCGCCGGTGGAAGACCCGCACTACGACGCCGATGAGGTGGCGGAGAAGTTGCATACGCGAGCCGCCGCTTCGTGGTCACATCTTCGATCACTACTGGGGACGGAGGAGCGTCCGTGAGTCAGGTACTCAAGTTGCATACGTTCCAGCCTCCGCGCTCCAGCTCTATGCAATTCGTCGACTACGCTCAGTTGACATTCTTTATCGCATACGCATTTAGTTATACCTTCTATATGGCGGAGATTATTCCGAGAGCCGCGTACTATGCATGCCTCGCGGCGCTCGTTGCATTTGCGGCATTGAGGAACATCGGGCTGATCCTGAAGTTACGCCCGGGCAGTAGGCTCATCTTCGGCAGATCAGCTGTTGCGCTCGCGATCGCATCTGGTGTTCTTGTCCTGCTGTCGATTATCAATGAAGTGGTCGTACATGGCGACTTTACATACACCAGTTTCGGTGCTGTAGGATTCATCCTGGTGCCAGCAGTAATTGCACTGTGCATTGCTAATACAGTTTCGCTCCGTATGGCCGACGTGTACGTGACGATTCTCCTGGCACGGTACGTAATCTATATTCTCACCTCGGGCGATTTCAGTTTGGCTGCGCTGAGCGCAATTAGTTGGTCGAGTTCTACGTCGCCGTTTGAATCGTCGTTCTCGCACGATATGCTGGTACTTGTAATGTACTTCGTTGTCAGGCAACAGTCGGTGCGTAGCGGAGTTGCGACATTTTTCACTATGATTTCGTTGAAACGTGCCGCTTTTGTGTCCGCCCCGTTGTTCCTGATATTTCGCCGATGGATTCGAAAGCCTATACTTCCGAAGCGCAGCTCTCTAATCGTGCTGCTACTTGCCGGCGTCGTAAGTCCCTTCGTCGTGCAGGCCACCTATTCCTCCGGGTTTTCGCGGCTTTTTTACAATTACTTCGGTGTGAGCTTCGATGACTTCGCCAGCGGGCGCGTCTCTATCTACCGTTTGGCCGTTCACTGTGCTGATACGTCCCAGGCCTTTGGATCACTGAATGAATGTTTAGGCAACGTCGCCTATCGAGTTGGCGGGACAACCTGGAATTCGCTCCTACATAATGACACTTTACGCGTGTACATGGAGGTTGGAATTATTGGGGTTGCAGTGTATCTCGGTGCTCTCGTTTTTGTGGGGAGGACGAGTCGACCTGCTTTTATTCTAATAACCTACACCTTCTTCGTGCTGATCACGTCGAGGCTGATCACACATATGAGCTACTGGATTGTGCTTTTCATCGTAATCGCTTTACTGGATCTGCATTACTCCACCACACGTTCGCATGGTTCGGATGAGGGTGGTTCAAAAATTGGTGCCGTGCAAAGCCGAAGAATTGATAAGGACTCGAAGTGAGTATTAATTCTCAGAGAATCGGAATTCTGACTCTCACGCAATCGGAGAACTACGGCACTGTTCTACAGGCCTATGCGACCCATCAACTATTCAATACGGCAGGTGGGGAGGGCGAGTACTCCCTAGTTCCGACAGACGTCGCGCATGTCAGGAGACGGCGCTTCGCTTCGGTGCTCAATCCCAAGAACCCCAGCTTTGGCCTCACCCGAGTTCAGAACTTCGCAGCCATGCGCCGATTTGTGTCGCCATATACCCACAGTACTGCCGGAAAGCGGTGGATTGACATAAACGACCGGAATGATGCTGTCGATTATCTCAACGCCCATTTCGATGGCTTTATAACAGGATCAGATGAGGTCTGGAATCTCGCATTCGTTGGCGACAAGAGTATCTATTACGCGCCTGAATTCCTCGGTCGTGTTCGAGCAAGTTTCGCGACGTCGGCTAACCGCCTCGATATCTCGAAATTATCGAAGGATACCCGGGAGATTCTTCGACGTTCACTTTCCTCGTACGCCTACATCTCCGTGCGTGATGCAAACACATCTTCCTTCGTTCGCGAGTTGCTCGAGGATTCTGCAGATATCGACGAGATCGTGGATCCTACGTTGATCCATGGTTTACCGGAGTTCGTCGTGCCCTACTCTGCGAGCGCTCAATTCGGACGAAAGAAAGTCTTGCTGATGGTGCGTGATCGCAAAATCGGTGAAGTCTTGATTTCGCATCTGCGCGATTCGGCGAATATAGACACAGTGTTTATCCGATATCCCGGCGCCCGATTCCTACAATTGGATCCCATTCAATTTGCGGGCGTCTTCGGTCAGTACGATTGCGTGGTTACGGACTTCTTCCATGGAACGTGTATGAGCACACTGAGCCAGGTGCCATTCGTCAGTTTTGACAGCGAGCCCCTCTATTCGAAGTACGAGAGCAAGATCAAGAATCTCCTAACCAAGCTTGGTCTGGAGGAGCGCTATGTCAACTTGGCAGAGTCGGGCGATCCCGGTAAATACCGCACGTTGCTCGCAAAAGTAGAACGGGCGATCGCAGAGCCGCCAGCGTGGACTGCGCAGTCTGCTGTAGAACGCGAACGACAACATGCCCTGACGGTCTTGGACCGAATCAAGCAAGCAGTCGGAGAAGGTCTTGCGGAAGTCGGGTAACTCTGCGGGAGTAGCTGGGCGCTCCCTCGTATATGCCGTCGCTTCCATCCTGCAAAAACTCTCCTCGCTAATCCTACTTCCGGTTTACACAAGGCTGCTGACACCGGAGGAGTACGGATACTTCAATCTGATCGTCACTCTCCTGCTGCTCGGCGGTGCAATTGCATCGCTGGGTATGGAATACGCGGTGGTGCGATTCTGCCACCCATCTTTCGAGGGCAGAGATGGAAACGGAAACGTAAGTGCGGGTGATCCTCCAAGTCAGGCCAAGTTCTATACTGCGGCCTATACAACGGTGTTATCCGCTGCGGTGATTCTTACTGCTGTTCTAATCCTGACTGGACCGTTGTATTCCCCCTTGATATTTCCCGATTTTGATTTCTATCCGGTTATCTTGGTGGCGTTGGTATCGTTGTTTTTCCAGCCGTTGACTTCGGTTTTTCTAGCGCTGCTTCAAGCGCGATCAATGGCCAAGTTCTACGGTGTTTACTCGCTTGCCCTCTTCGTGTGTAACGGTGGGTTGACCGTACTATTCCTTGGACCGCTGGATCTCGGACTTCTTGGTGTAGCGCTCGCATTGGTCATGGCCAACGGGTTGTTTGCGTTGATCGGAACAACGCGAGCTATGAAGATGGGGATGCTGTGGGTACGCTTCGAGCGGAAAGAGGCTCGTCGTCTGCTTGCATACGCCGTGCCTATGCTCCCCCACACGCTTACCTTGCAGGCGACTTCGCTGGCGACTCGGGTCATCATTTCGCACGTAATTAGCGTCGCGGCCGCCGGTTTATTCAATATCGCTATGTACGCGGTCAATTTCATCGACGCAATCCAGACGGCTTTTCATCGCGCATTTTTGTCGTGGTACTTCACGCAGGTTGATGAGCGCCCATCCGGCTGGCGGGATCGCGTACGCGGTGTGATTGCGACGTTCGTGGGCGCCTCGGTCATCATCTCATCCTCGGTCGCACTGTTCGCGTCCGAGCTTTTGATGTTGATGACGCCGGAGAGTTTCCATGCAGCTGCCGGAATCGTTCCTCTACTTGCGCTCAGCATGATGGTGAAGGCGATTTACTACCCCTCATTGTCAGCTCTGCTCTATCACGAGAAGGGCACCCGTGCGGTGTTGTTGATATCCGGAACGTCGAGCGTCATTTCAATACCCTTGGCCGTATTAGGGGCAGCTCAATTCGGCTTGATGGGTGTGGCCGCGGCTCAGTTGGTGCAACGCATCATCATGAGTGGAATGGCAGTCCGCTCGTCCCGACGCCTAGACATACCCGGCATCCCCTGGGTACGCGTGGTAAGGCTGCAAGCCGGCGGTCTCGCTGCGGTGTGCTTTGTGTTGGTGGGCGACCATCAATCCTGGTGGGGCCTGGACTTCTGGCCCGTACTGTCCGCCAAATTGTTCGTTTGGATAGTTCTTGTCGCATACCTACTCGTTTGCGATCCCAATCTCGTCAAGGCAGCAAGGAGTGTGATTCGTCGTGAGTCTCAAGAAAAAACTAAAGTCCGTTGACTCGCTACGGCAGTTCGTAAAGCGGATAAAGATCCACCGGGAATACTTCTACGATGCGCGGTTCATGTCGAGTCATCTCTTGGACGGTGGCCGCGAATCGAGCCACGAGCAGTACCGGATCATGTTGCGGGTCCATTCACTTGAGAAGGGGATGGCGTATCGCTCGCCTAGGTCTTTTGGTGCCGCGAAGGCAGTTGCGCTGGCCCAGATGCTTGAGAACGCAAGCATCGAGACCCGAATGTCGACCGCTCATCAGATGGGAAAGTCAGTTCTGCGAGCATGGCTAGAGTTTCATGCCGACCGGGATGACAAAAATCAGGATGCATACGAAACGATAAGACGGTTCCTGGCCAGAGCAGAGGAACCAGACGTCGAGGCGTGCGAAGCCGGCGTGCGAACTATTTCGGAACGAGACCCGAAAGCTTGGGCGAAGCTCCCATTCGATGAGTTCGTTGCGTCGCGTCATTCGACACGGCGCTATTCCAGCGAGAAAGTTGCGGACGAAGTTCTCGACGAGGCGGTGCAACTCGCAATGTTGTCCCCTTCGGCCTGTAACCGACAGATGGTCCGACTGCACGTCATCGACGACCCGGAGGGCAAGCGCTTGCTTTATGACACTCTGCATGGCACAGGCGGGGTGGACTACGATACGTGCCAAATGGGTTTAATTACGTATGATTCTCGTAGTCTGGAATTCTATGGCGAAAGAAACCAGGGTTATCTCAACGCTGGTTTGTTTGCAATGACTCTCGTATACGCGCTGCATTGGAAGGGTGTAGGTGCATGCTTATTGCAATTTGGCAATACGGCAGCGGAAGAGCGTGTCCTAATTCGAGGATTGGGAATACCGGAGTACGAACGAGCGGCCGTAGGAATTTCATTCGGTCATCTTGAGGCGAGCGATGTGGTTCCAGCCAGTGTGCGGAGGGGCATTGTAGAGGTGCTGCGGCGCAACGCATCTTCTCAGATAGGAAACGTCTTGTGACCCCCAACGGAGATGTTGTGAACGCTGTCTTGCCCGCAACCTCGTCAGCGATTAGATACGCGCATATCGATGCGATGCGAGCAGTCGCAGTCATGCTCGTTGTCGTCGGTCACGCCGGAATCGGTCATATAGTGCCGGGTGGCGCAGGTGTAACGATATTCTTCGCAATATCGGGCTTTATTATCACTACTCTTCTACTGAAAGAATGGGACCGGACAGGAGGATTCGACGTAGGAGGGTTCTATACTCGCCGTCTCGTCAAACTGGCCCCTCCGCTCGTTGTTGTGTTGGTAATTCCAACAGTTGTTTATGCTGCAGTGGGCGGGTTGATTAACTGGAGTGCATTCGCAGGTCAGGTTCTATTTTACTTTAACTGGATAAAACTTGACCACCCAGACGTGCTTCCGGGTTCGGCGGTCGTATGGAGCTTGTCCATCGAGGAGCAGTTCTATATAGTCTTCGCGCTGTTGTGGTTGTGGCTAGTGAAAAGTCCGCACGCTATCCGGTGGCTAGGACTCGCCTCGATTTTCGCTATAGCTGCGAGTA
This sequence comes from Rhodococcus sp. Q1, assembly GCF_004153645.1. Classification (NCBI taxonomy): domain Bacteria; kingdom Bacillati; phylum Actinomycetota; class Actinomycetes; order Mycobacteriales; family Nocardiaceae; genus Rhodococcus; species Rhodococcus sp. Q1. Next base: position 1,002,807 of record NZ_SDMJ01000001.1, read on the forward strand.
CGGTCCTGCGCGTGTTGCTGGCCACTCCTGGAAATGAGCATATCGCCGATCGAATTTACTATGGATCGGACACGCGCGCAGACAGTCTTGCCTGGGGGATTCTCGCTGCTCTGCTCCTGCGTCGGTGGCAGAAACCTAAGCCGACTCGCGGGCTGATTGAGCGCTGGAGTGGGAGTGGGTGGGTATTAGTCGCTGCGGTCGCCGTTTTTCTCATCAGTCTGTTGATTCGTGATGATTGGTTTCGGCAAACAATTCGATACACGTTGCAAAGTATCACTACCTGCACCGTAATAATTTATGGTTTCAATGCAAATGTCGGTTTTGTGTCGGCAATTTTTACGCGATTGTCGAGAATCAAGTCGGTCCAGCTCATCGGACTATCCAGCTACAGCATATACTTGGTTCATCTAAGTCTTATTATGGTTTTCAAGGATTATTTAGATGCTTGGCCGCTGGCTGCGCGCGTCGTGGCCCTTACGGTTTTGTCAACTGTAGTCGGCATCTTGATCTACAAACTCGTAGAGGTCCCTGCTCGGAAGATGTACGACGAGTCCCGCGAAAGACGCACGGTGCGAAAAAAGCGGAGCAGTGCCCCCGGGCGGCACGATGGTGTCGAGGCGCGGGAAGTAGCGTGACAGGTTTGGTGTCGCGCTGTGCCGCTTGGATAGCGCAGACCGCAATAGCGCGATTCCGTGGTCAGATCGGGTCTGGGAGAGGTGAGGTGGGTCGTCGAGTGGTGCTCGCAGAGCTGCATTAGTTCAATCGGCGTAGTTTTGTCCCGAAGTGGCGAACCTGTACATTCATTTACCCATATTGGGGTAGCTTTCGGCCAGATTTTGAAGCGTCACGATCTCCTTTGTTGTTCGGGACTACCCTCCCTTGGTGCATACGCAGAACAGGGTTTTATTGCACGGGAAGTGCACAATAACGGTCCCGCCCGAAAGGACGCGTCCGGTTACCTCTGAGTTCGCGGGTCCGCGTCTGAGGTGACGTCAACTGTACTGCGGGAAGACGCTGCTGAGGGGCGCTAGTTTCCTGCACTGGGTAGATCCGTTATTTTGAAATGGCGTATCGGGGAATTAGGGGGAGCGCTCTGTTGAGGCCGCCCCGGAGCCGAGCTTCCAGTAATGCCATCCCTGGGACCGCCATAGAGGCCCGTCGAGGCAGTTTCGACCGTCAAGGACGTTATGAGACCGGACGAGGTGTGCGACGGTCGCGGGGTCGAGCCGACAAAATTCAGACCACTCGGTGAGAACGAGAACTGCATCTGCCCCTCGGCAGGCTTCATGAGCGCTCGTGGCGTAGTTGAGGGTCGGGAAGACTTTCCTCGCGTTGTCCATGGCCTGCGGATCGAAGACAGTGACTTCCGCCCCGCCTAGCTGAAGCTGCCCCGCAACATTCAGCGCGGGAGAGTCTCGGACGTCATCCGATTCGGGCTTGAACGCGGCACCTAGCACGGTAATGCGTGCTCCAAGAACGGATCCTCCGCATGCCTTTCGTGTCATTTCGACCATTCGTGAACGGCAACGCATATTGATACTGTCGACTTCGCGGAGGAAATGTAGTGCCTGGTTCGCCCCGAGTTCTCCCGCCCTGGCCATCAGAGCCCTTATGTCCTTGGGTAGACAGCCACCGCCGAATCCGAGGCCGCCATTGAGAAAGCGGCGACCAATTCTGGGGTCATATCCGAGAATGTCAGCGAGCTCGGAGGAGTCTGCTCCCGCGACCTCACATACCTCTGAGATAGCGTTAATGAAGGAGAGCTTGGTAGCTAGGAAAGCGTTGGCTGCGGACTTCGCGAGTTCAGCGGTTGCAAGGTCAGTCACGACCAGGGGAACGCCTGCACTGATCAGGGATCGGTAGACTTCTCGTAGCACGCTCTCTGCGTGTCCTGCGCGGTCATGTTCGATCCCGAAGACAAGTCTGTCGGGCGTCAGAGTGTCCTGGACAGCAAATCCTTCGCGAAGGAATTCGGGGTTCCATGCTACTTCGACGGCGTCCCTGGCCGGAGCGAGCGAGCGCACTCGTTCGCTCAACGCCGTTGCAGTTCCTACAGGAACGGTCGACTTGCCGACAACGACCGCCGCTTGGGTCAAATTGGGCGCTAGCCGGTCAATTACGGAGTGGAGCTGGGTAAGGTCAGCCGCATAGTCGCCGTGCCGCTGTGGGGTACCTACAGCAATGAAGTGTAGATCCGCAAACGATGCCGCCTCTTCGTACGACGTAGTGAATGACAGACGTCCTGATTCGATATTCCGACGGAGAACGTCGAGCAGTCCAGGTTCGAAGAATGGAACCTCTCCCGCTTCGAGTTTCGCGATCTTGTCTGCATCGATATCGACGCCGAGAACCTGATGTCCAAGTTCAGCCATGCAGGCCGCATGAGTAGCGCCGAGGTATCCGGTTCCGAAAACAGTACAACGCATGGGCATTTCATACTGTTCCCGAGTGAGCATTCCGCGTACCTGTCCATCGTCAAAGGAGAACTTTCGGTGTACATCTCCAACTACCCGGGACTGCGACGACTCAAACGCGTATGAGCATGCCTATACCGAGACCGGGAATCGAGCGCTGGTGACGCCGATTGCTCGTCTCGGCAGAGTCTCTACCTAGAGGACGACAAGCTGAGCCGGGTCAGCCACATGCCGGTACGTCTGCCTTTATCGTCGGCGCGTCGATAAGTGGCTGGATCGGAACGCGTACGGTGCCTTCGGCGACGGGTTCTTCGAGTTCGTAGACAATCTCAACGGTTTCGCCCTGCGGTACCGGAGCCTGGATGTTGAACAGAGGGTGACCACGCTCCATTCCGGTGAAGCCGAATGCGGTGGTGCCGTTTACGGTCACCTTCTTCAACTTGGCGCCCTGTGTCGCAAGGAGCCCGACGTCGGTGAGATTTGTACCTATAGGAGCGCCTACCGGGTTATCGAACATTCCGGCGACGTAGTCGGTGTAATCGCCCGGAGGAAGGCCGTTGGTCAGCCGCACAGTTACCTTCGATTCGCGAGTGTCTCCGTCACACGATCCCGCTGTGTACTCGATCTCGCGCTCCAAGTAGTAGTCCAGCTTGTTTCCACCGAGGTTGTTGATCACCACGTGGGCATAAGGCGCGGGGTCATCGGGCACGACATGACCAAGAGGTGTAGTGGCGAGGACGTCTTGCTCCTCCGGGACGGAACTCCACACCGCAAGGCGGCCTTCGCCTGCCGCGCGTCCCAGAGCCTCGAGGAGTGCTTGCGGCCTGGAAATGCTGCCGGTCAGCTTCTTCACCACCGTTTGCGCAACCGTTTCCAGGTATGTCTTACGCGCTTTCTGGTCGTCGCCGAAACGTGCGTAGGCCGTGGATTCGGTCAGCTCCACCACGTTCTCCGCGGTGATCTTCTCACCGCCGGGGAGGGTTACATCCCCAACCACGTCGAGGACGTAACTCAGTGCGACGGGATCGGTCGCGATCGCACCGTCCACACGCTGGCCTGTCTCCTGCTGCCACATCGACTGCCAGATCTGGCCCGCATATGGGAAGTGCGGGCTTACATTGCTGTTACGAAAATCCTGTGTAGGGCGGCTGTGGCCATATGCACGCTGATAGTCGGGGCCGAGGTCGATCGGGTCGTAGTCGAACCGGAATTCCCGATTGCTCGTGACGTCATCGACGGAGATTGCACCATCGTTTGCGCGGATAACAGCGAAACCGCCGAGCAGTCCACCTGTGCCACGTGCTTCTGCGTTCGTCTGGAAACCGACGAAGTAACTACGCGGACCGTCCGCTCCGAGCATTGCGGGCGCGATCTGCGCCGCGAGCGACGTGTTGTTCAGCAGACCGGACAACTCGGACACCTGCTCCTGCAGGTCTACTCGTGCATCGTCGATCACGCCGAACCACGTGCTGTCGACATTCTGAGCCTGCTGGTCGAGATTGCTGATGGCCGCGGAGGTCGTCTCGAGGACGGGTGCGGCGTCCCGGAGGGCGGCGAGATTGATGCGTGCGCCGTCCAAAATCAACTGATCGGGAGAGACTGCACTGCCTGCATCGACCGCCGGCAGGAGGACCTGCTCTGTGAGACCGCTCACAATGGTGGTCATCTGGCGAGTGGAGTCGAACGGGCTGCCGAGGAATGGGACGGCGCCTGCGATGCGCCACGGCACCGAATCGACCGAACCCTGGGCGTCCTGGGCGTAATGATCGGCGTCGGCTGCGGCGACGCGGGCCTTGTCGGTATCGCCTGCGAGCAGAGCATCTTTCGCCTGTGTGGCGAAGTTCTGCGCCTTCTCCAGATTCGACTTCGCCTGCAGGCCTTCGTAACCCAGCCAACCGGCGAATCCGACGACCACGAGTGCGCCTATACCGCAGCCGATCTGCACGCGACGGCGCTTCGCGCGCTGGGCTGCGATCTCCTCGTCGGACAGACGCCTCCGTACCTTGCGTCGACGCCGTTCGGGCGAATGTGACTCACCGGTAACATCGTTCACGCCGCTTGTGCCCCCTTCGTGGTTTCCGTTCGAGACGATAACCCGATTCCGAACTGGCCGACCGTTCAAGTGGTGGGTAACCGTGACTGTAAGTAAACTTCTGCACGGTGATCGTGACAGTGGAGTTGGGAGGCTCCGTCCACGATCGCACGATAGGGGAGGATTCTGCACGTCCCCTGTCCTGAATTGTGTCGGGCGAGGGCGAGGGGAGCGTGGTGCATCTACTTCCGCTGTCCCCTAGTCAGCGGGGGCTCTGGTACGCGCAAGCTCTCCATCCCGATGTGCCCTTCACGATTGCCCAGTACGTAGAACTTCGGGGCGAGCTCGATCACGACCTCGTTCGTCAGGCATGTGTGCAGGGTGCGCGCGATGTGGAGTCGGGTTTCCTGTTCCTCGTCGAGAAGGAAGGGCTTCCGGAGCAGGTTGTCGATGTCGAGTTCGACGACGACGTCCCGTACGTGGATTTCCGCACGTGCGAGGATCCGGAAGCTGCGGCCCATCGGTGGATGAGCGAGCGATTCTCGCGGCCCATCGATCCGCTGCGCGACCGATTGATCGCGACGGCGTTGCTCCATATCGCCGACGGTCGTTACTTCCTGTCCAGCTACGTCCACCACATCGCTCTGGACGGGCACGGCGCGATGATCATGCTCAGCCGCTCCGCCGAGCTGTACTCGGCGTGGATTGCGGGGGAGGAGACACCGCCCGTCACGTCGATGCCCGTCGAGAAGATCGTCGAGTTCGAGGCTGCATACACGGGGTCGAAACGTCAGACCGTCGATCGCGCCCATTGGCTCGAGCGGCTCTCCGGCCTGCCCGAGCCGATTTCGCTCGCCGAGGGCGTCGCTCCGCCGAAGGCGCCGGCACGCCATGCCGGTGCCGAGCTGCTGTCCGAGGTCGCCGACGCCGTGACGGCTCTGGCCCACCACGCGAACTCGACCGACGTCCCCATCGTCGTCGCCGCCTTCGCCGCATTTCTGTCGCGCGCATGCGGCACCGACGATGTGGTGCTCACGCTCCCGGTCTCGGCGCGCACCACCGCGCCGCTGCGTCGCTCCGCCGGAGCCATCTCCAACGTCGTTCCGCTGCGGGTGCGCGTCGATCAGGCGGCGCCGGCCACCGATCTGATCCGCGACGTGCAGGTCGAGCTCACCGGCGCCCTGCGCCACCAGCGCTACCGCTACGAAGACATGCTGGCCGACCTGCGCGAGATGGGTCGCGAGCACAGCGAGACGCGCAACGCGTTCGGTCCCGTCGTCAACCTGATGATGTTCCACCCGCAGATCGCGTTCGGCGATGTCATCGGTGATTACCACGTGCAGTCCACCGGACCGGTCGACGACCTGTCGGTCAACGTCTACCCGGGCGTCGCCGGCCGCACGATGCGCGTCGATTTCGAGGCCAACCCCACTCTCTACAGCGGCGAACACCTCTCGTCGCTACACAGCCGTTTCCTCGGATTCCTGAAGCAGTTCGTGCAGAACGCGGGCGTCGCGGTGGGCGATCTCGCCCTCGCCGGCCCGGCCGAACTCGACGGCCTGGCGCCCGCCCGTGGCCGTACCGCGCCCGAGCCGGAACTGCTGCCCGACGTCCTCACCCGCCATGCCGCGAGCGACGCCGTCGCCGTCGTGGACGGGAGCGAGAGCATCACCTACCGCGAACTCGACGCTCACTCCCACACGCTCGCTCATGCGCTGGTCGCGGCGGGTGCCGCCCCCGAAGAACGCGTCGCCGTGCTGCTGCCGCGCTCGATCGACTCGGTGGTCGCACTGTGGGCCGTCGCCAAGACCGGCGCCGCCTACACCCCGCTCGACCCCGAACTTCCCGCCCGCCGCCTCGACCAGGTGCTGCGCGACGTGCGGATCGCCGTCGCCCACGACCGCCCGCCGCTGCCCGAGCACGTCACCCGCATCGCGCCGCCCGCCGACGTATCCGGCGAGACCTTCACGGCCGAGCATCGCCTGCTTCCGCTGCACATCGACAATGCGGCGTGGATCATCCACACCTCCGGCTCCACCGGCACCCCGAAGGCCGTCGCGGTGGGTCATCGCGGTGTATCGGCACTCGTGTCGACGCTGCGCGATCGCTACCGCGCCGACGAGGCGTCGCGCGTGCTGCACCTCGCCGCACCGTCCTTCGACGCGTCGTTGCAGGAACTGCTCCTCGCGTTCGATGCGGGCGCCACCGTGGTGATCTGCCCGCGCGACGCCGTCGGCGGACCGGCCCTTGCCACTCTGCTGCGCAGCGAAGCCGTCACCCACGCGATCACCGCACCGGCGATCCTCGCCGTCACTCCCGATGTCGGCCTGCCCGACCTGCAGGTTCTCGACGCCGGTGGCGAGGCATTGCCGCAGGCCGTGGTCGATCGCTGGTCCACCGGCCGCACCATGCTCAATGCCTACGGGCCCACCGAGACCACGATCCTCGCGACCCTCAGCGACCCCCTGCAGCCCGGCGCGGGCGTGCCCATCGGCCGGCCGATCGACGGCACCACCGCCGTGGTCCTCGACGCCCGCCTGCATCCCGTGCCCGCCGGCGTGATCGGCGAACTGTATCTCGGGGGACCGGGCGTGACGCGCGGCTACCTCGGCGCACCGGCCCTCACCGCCGAACGCTTCGTCGCCTCGCCGTTCGGCGGTCGCATGTACCGCACCGGCGACCGCGTCCGCTGGACCACCGACGGGCACCTCGAATTCCTGGGCCGTGCCGACCAGCAGGTGAAGATCCGGGGCTACCGCATCGAACTCGGTGAGATCGAATCCGCCCTCGTCACCGTCGACGAGGTGCAGGCCGCGACCGTCACCGTCCACGGCGACCACATCGCGGCCTACGTCGTGGGCGACGTCGCGCCCGCCGACCTCACCGTCCGCCTCGCCGACGAACTGCCCACCTATCTGCGGCCGTCGTCGATCACCGTGATCGACGCGCTGCCGCTCACGCCGGGCGGCAAGGTCGACCGGCGCGCGCTGCCCGCACCCGAACGTGCCGTGGCCGCCGGGTCGCGGCCGCCCAGCGGCCCGGCCGAGAAGATCGTCGCCGAGCTGTTCGCCGAGCTCACCGGCGTCGACGACATCGGGGCCGACGACGACTTCTTCGCGCTCGGCGGTCATTCGCTCGGCGCCGCCCAGCTCGCCGCACGCCTCGGTACCGCACTGGGCCGCGACGTGCAGTTGCGCGACGTGTTCGCCCACCCCACCGTCGCTCGTCTGGCAGCAGCCGCAGCGACGCGACCCGAATCGGAATCGCGACCCGTCGCCACTCCCGATGCCGGGCCGTCGCCGCTGGCCCCAGCGCAGCGCCGACTGTTCCTGCTCGCCCGGGCGCACGGCGACCCGGCTGCCTACCACCTGCCGTTCGCATTGCACCTCGACGGCGTCCTCGATCTGCCGGCGCTGCAGGCCGCGGTGGTGGACGTCCTCGACCGGCACGAAACCCTCCGCACGCTGTTCCGCCTCGACGCCGACGGCCCGGTACAGGACGTGCTGCCGCTCGATCGTGCCGTCGCCGGACTCGCCCTCGAACCCGAAGCCGCCGAGGGCGATGTCGAAGCGCTCATCACCGAGTGGGCCGCCGAACCGTTCGATCTCACCGCGCAGATCCCGTTCCGCATCCGTCTGCTGCGACTCGCCGACGACAAGCACGTGCTCGCCGTCGTCGCCCACCACATCGCGCTCGACGGTGCGTCGTTCGTGCCGCTCACCCTCGACGTCGCCACCGCCTATCTCGCCCGCACGGCGGGGGAGGCGCCCGCGTGGACGCCGCTGCCGCTGCACTACCGGCACTACGCGCGGTGGCATCTCGATCGCCTCGGCGATCCGGCGGCATCCGACACCCGTGCCGGTCGCGAGATCGGCTACTGGACACGCACACTCGACGGGCTCGCCGACGCGGCGCCGCTGCCCACCGACCGTCCCCGCAACGGCGGCTTCGGTCCCGCTGCGGCCGTGGACTTCACGGTGCCGGCCGAACAGGTCGCGGCACTGCGGGCCGTCGCCGCCGCACACGACGCCACCACCTTCATGGCCGTGCACGCCGCCGTCGCCGTGTGGCTCGCCGCCTGGACCTCCGGGCACGACATCGCCATCGGCACCGGAACGGCAGGTCGCGACCACCCCGACCTCGACGCGCTCGTCGGCATGTTCGTCGGCACCGTCACCCTGCGGACGAATGTCGACCCGGCCGAGCCGTTCACGTCGCTGCTCGCGCAGGCCCGCGACACCGACCTCGACGCCTTCGCACACGCCACCGTGCCGTTCGACTACGTCGTCGATGCCCTGGGCTTCTCGCCCTTCCACGTGATGCTCGCCTACGACAACGTGGACGTGCCCGACCTCGAACTGCCCGGGCTCACGGTACGGCCGCAGGAGATCGCCTCGGCGCAGGCACGATTCGACGTCGAGATCTCGCTGCGCGAACTGCGCGACGGATCGCTCACCGGCCGCCTCGTCTACGACACGAAGCTGTTCGACGACGACACCATCGCCCGCTGGGTGACCCGCCTCAGCGGAGTGCTCGCGCAGGTCGCGCAGCATCCGTCGCTGCCCGTGGGCGACCTCGACCTCGGCGCCCCGGCTGTCGAGGCTGCCGAACCCGGCCCGGAATCGACCTTCGCCGAGATCATCGACCGGTCCCCGGCCTGCGTGACCGAACCCGGGGGGCAGGCTGTCGAGATCCGCACGGCGGCACGACCGCTCGCGTGGACGCTCGTCGAGCGGGGTATCGGGACGGAAGATCGTGTGGCCGTCGTGCTCCCGCGGTCGACGCGTTCGGTGCTCGCCGCCGCGGCCGTCGCGCTGAGCGGCGCGGCCTTCGTGCCCGTCGATCCCGGCCAGCCCGCCGCGCGGATCGCCCAGTTGCTCGGCGCATCCGGCGCGCGGTACGCGATCGTCGACGGCGAGGTCGCGTTGCCCGACGGGGTCGAGCCGATCGCCTTCACCGTCGAGGGCGACATCCGCCCGATCACCGATGCCGATCGGGTGCGACCGCTGCGCCTCGACAACACCGCCTACGTCGTCTACACCTCGGGATCCACCGGCCGGCCCAAGGGCGTGGTGGTCTCGCACCGCGGACTCGGCCCGCTCGCGCAATCGTTCATCGAGCGCTTCGACCTGCCTGCTGCCTCCGGCACCGTCACCGACGCGCGGGTGCTGCACTTCGCGACCCCCGCCTTCGACGGCGCAGTGCTCGAATACGTCCTGGCGCTCACCGCCGGCGGCACGCTGGTGGCGGCGCCCGCCGACCTGTTCGGTGGCGACGAACTGGTGGAACTGCTTCGCGCCGAAGGCATCACCCACTGGTTCTCGACGCCCTCGGTGCCCACCCAGCTCGACCCCGCCGCACTCGACGCTCTCCGCACGATCGCGATCGGTGGCGAGGCGTGGCCGGTCGAGACCGCCGAACGCTGGGCACCCGGCCGCACCCTGCTCAACGTCTACGGACCCACCGAGACGACGGTGCTCGCCACCTCGAGCGAACCCTTCGCACCGGGCGACCGGCTCACCATCGGTACCGGCCTCGTCGGCGTCACCGCGGTGGTGCTCGGCGAACGCCTGCGGCCCGTGCCCGAAGGGGTGACGGGCGAGCTGTATCTCGGGGGGCAGGGCGTAGCCCGTGGGTATCTCGACGCACCGGCACTCACCGCCGACCGGTTCGTCGCGAACCCGTTCGGCGCCGGGCGCCTCTACCGCACAGGCGATCTCGTCCGCTGGACGGGACACGACGACGACCGCGCCCTCGAATTCGTCGGCCGCAGCGACCATCAGGTCAAGATCCGCGGTTTCCGCATCGAACTCGGCGAGATCGACGCGACCCTGCAGAACCACCCGGGCATCGGCACCGCCGTGACCGTGGTGCGCGGCGACACCCTCGCCACCTACGTGCACAGCCGCAACGACCGCCTCGACCCACACGAGATCCGCGAATGGGCCGCCGAGCGGCTGCCCCGGCACATGGTGCCCGCGACCGTCACCGTGCTCGACGCGCTGCCGCTCACCAGCACCGGCAAGATCGACCGCGCGGCCCTGCCCGAGCCGGTGCTCGCCGCGACCCGCACCGACGGATATCGCAGCGCCACCGAAGAACTCGTCGCCGGTGTCGTCGCCGACCTGCTCGATCTGCCGAACGTCGCCGGATCCGACGACTTCTTCGCTGTCGGCGGCAACTCGCTGCTCGCGACCCAGCTCGCGGCGCGTCTGCGGGGCGTCGCCGGTCGCCGGGTGGGTGTGCGCGACATCTTCGAGCACCCCACCGTCACCGAACTCGCGAACCTGCTCGCCGAGGAACCTGCGGGCGAGCACCTGCCGCTCGTGCACGTCGACGACGACAGCGACGCACCGCTCGCCCCCGCGCAGCAGCGCATGTGGCTGCTCAACCGGTTCGACCTGGCCGACCGCGCCGACGGCGGCGATCACATCGCCTTCGCGCTCGACCTCGACGCCGACACCGATCTCGACGCGGTGCGCGCGGCCGCCGCCACGGTGGTCGCACGCCACGACTCGCTGCGCACGGTCTTCCCCGACAGCCCGTCCGGCCCGCGCCGGCACGTGCTGCCGACGGTGACACTCGACCTCGAGCCCGTCGACCCCGGCACCGCCCTCGATGCGGAACTGGCCGAATTCGCCCGTGTGCTTTTCGATCTCACCGTCGACGCGCCGATCCGCACCCGCCTGTACCGGACGGACTCCGGTTACGTGCTCGCCGTGGTGATCGACCACATCGCCGCCGACGGCCTGTCGCTGCTGCCGCTCGGACGCGACGCCGTCACCGCCTATCGCGCCCACCGCGACGGGGAATCGCCGGACCTGCCGGCTCCGGCGGTCACCTACCGCGACTACGCGCGCTGGCACCGGGCCGTGCTCGGCGACGAGAACGACCCCGACAGTCTCGCGGCCCGGCAGCTCGCCTTCTGGAAACAGACCCTCGACGACGCGCCGCCGCTGCTCGCGCTGCCCACCGACCGTCCCCGCACCGCGGCGTCGACGGGCACCGCGGGTCGCGCGAGCTTCACGATCCCCGCCGAACTGCACGCCGCGATCGACAAGCTCGCCCGCGCCCACGACGTCACACCGTTCATGGTGCTGCACGCCGCGCTCGCGACGCTGCTCTCGGCGCTCGCCGCCACCGACGACGTCACCGTCGGCACCCCGGTCTCCGGACGCAGCGACGCCGCGGTCGACGACGTGGTGGGCATGTTCGTCGGCACCGTGCCGCTGCGGCTGCGGGTGCATCCGCGCCGCACCTTCGCCGACCTGCTCGCCGATACCCGCCGCGCCGACCTCGACGCCTTCGCCCACGCCGACGTGCCGTTCGACCGCATCGTCGACGCGGTGGGCGCCGGCACCGACGCCCACCACCCGTTGTTCCAGGTCATCCTGGCGTACGAGTCGTTCTCACTCGACGAGTTCACGCTGCCCGGCAGTTCCACGACGATCCGCGAGATCCCGGTGGGCACCGCCCGCGTCGACCTGGAGATGACCGTCCGGGAACGTCGTTCGGAGACCGGTGTACCGGCCGGCTTGGACACGATCCTGACGTACTCGGACGAACTTTTGGATTCGCACACGATTGTGCAGTGGCAGTCGTGGTTTGTGCGTATCCTCGACTCTGTTACCGCCGATCCGGCAGTGCCGGTCGGCGGTATCGAGTTGTGCGGCGCCGACTTCACCCCCGTCGGCGCCGCACAGCAACTTCCGGCCGAGTCGCTGCCCGAGCTGGTCGCGCAACGCGTGGCCGACGATCCCGAGGCCGTCGCCGTGGTGGGGGACGGGTACTCCCTCAGCTACGGCGCCCTGTGGTCGCGCTCGGGCGCGCTCGCCACACTCCTTCGTGAACACGGCGTCACCGCCGAGGACGTCGTCGCGGTCGCACTGCCGCGGACCCCCGAACTGGTCGTCGCGATCCTCGCCGTCTCCCGCGTCGGCGGCATCTACCTGCCCGTCGACGTCACGCATCCCGCCACGCGCCTGCAGGCCCTGCTCGACGACGCGCAACCCACCCTGGTGGTCACCGACAGCGACCTCACCGACATCCGTTTTCCCGCAGTGCGACTCGACGATCCGCAGGTGGCCGCCCGCCTCGACGACGGTGCCCTCTTCGATTTCCCGCTCGTCGCGGATCTCGGCGCCTACATCGTCTACACCTCAGGATCCACCGGCACCCCCAAGGGCGTGCAGGTGACGCACCGCAACGTGCTGTCGCTGCTCGCCGCGACCGTCGGCGAATTCGGGTTGCGCGCCGACGACGTGTGGACGCTGTTCCATTCGCCGGCCTTCGATTTCTCCGTGTGGGAGATGTGGGCGCCGCTGGGCACCGGTGCCCGCGTCGTCGTGGTCGACCACCTCACGGTGCGCGACCCGGCCGCCTTCGTCGACGTGCTCACCCGCCACCGCGTGACGGTGCTCAACCAGACCCCCACGGCGTTCTACCAGCTCGCCGCCACCGACCACGCGCCGCTCGACGACCTGCGGTTGCTGATCTTCGGCGGCGAAGCCCTCGACCCCGCGCGCGTACGCCCGTGGGTCGAGCGCCACCCGCACGTGCGGGCGGTCAACATGTTCGGCATCACCGAGACCACTGTGCACGTCACCTTCGGCGATGCCACCGCGACCGGCATCGGCGCGCCGCTGCCCGGTCTCGCCGTGGACGTGCTCGACTCGTCGCTGCGACCCGCACTTCCCGGCGCGATCGGCGAATTGTACGTGCGCGGAGACCAACTCGCGTGCGGCTACCGCGCACACCCCGGCCGGACCGCGACGCGGTTCGTCGCCGCCCCGGGTGGCGCCCGCCGCTACCGCACCGGCGACCTCGGACGCCGCGACAGCAGCGGTGCCCTGCACTATCTCGGGCGCGCCGACCAGCAGATCGAACTGCGTGGCTACCGCATCGAACCCGGCGAGATCGAAGCCGCCCTGCTGCGCAGCGAGGGTGTGCGCCAGGCGGTGGTGCTGCTGCGCGACGACCGGCTCGTCGCCTATCTCGTCGGCGGCGACGCTCCCGCCGTCCTGCGCGACCTGCGCCGCAGCCTGCCCGACTATCTCGTGCCGTCGGCCGCCGTGGTCCTCGACGCGCTGCCGCTCACCGCGAACGGCAAACTCGACCGCGCCGCGCTGCCCACCCCCGACATCACCGCCGGTGGGGGAGCGGCACCGCACGGGCCGGTCGAGGAGCTGGTCGCGGACCTGTGCGCCGAACTGCTCGGCATCGCCCCCGGCACCCTCGGCGCCGACGACGACTTCTTCCACCTCGGTGGCAACTCGCTGCTCGCCACGCGTCTCGCGGGCCGCCTGTCGGATGTGCTGGACACCGATGTCACCGTGAGAGACATCTTCGAGAACCGGACCATTGCGGCCTTGACCTCATATATAACCACTGGACGCGATACGCCCACTCGCCGTGTGCCTCTCGTCGCCGACCCGGACGCCCCGGCTCCGCTGTCGGCGGCGCAGCAACGCCTGTGGTTCATCAACCGCCTCGACCCGCAATCCCCGAGCTACAACCTGCCGTTCGCGGTGCGGCTCGAAGGGAACCTCGACATCGGTGCTCTCACCGCCGCCGTGGGCGACGTGCTCGAACGGCACCGCACGCTGCGCACCGTCTACCCCGCCGCCGACGAGTACACCGTGCTGCCCGCGGCACGCCCCGATCTCGAGCCGGTGGCCGTGCCCGAAGACGCCCTCGACGAGTTCGTCCGCGAATACGCCACCACCGGTTTCGATCTCACCGTCGAACCCCCGGCCCGCCTGCGGCTGTACCGGACGGCACCCGACCGGCACGTGCTGCTCGTCGTCCTGCACCACATCGCGGCCGACGGCTGGTCGCTCACACCGCTGCTGCGCGACATCGCCGTCGCCTACGAAGCCCGCCTCACCGGCGCGGCCCCCGAGCTGCCGGTGCTACCCGTGCAGTACACCGACTACGCGCGCCGGCAGCGCAGCATCGCCGACGAACAGATCCCGTACTGGCTGGACGAACTCGCCGGCCTGCCCGACGAGGTGACCCTGCCCGGCGACCGGCCGCGACCCGCACAACCCACCGGACACGGTGCCGCCCACACCGTCTCGCTCGACGCCGATCTCGTCCGCGGTCTGCACGCACTGGCCCGTGAGGGTCGCGCGACGGTGTTCATGGTGCTGCACGCCGCACTCGCGGCGCTGCTCGCGCGGCACGGTGCCGGTCGCGACATCCCCATCGGCACCGCCGTCTCCGGTCGCGGCGACCCGCAGCTCGACGACGTCGTCGGTATGTTTGCCGGCACCCTCGTGCTGCGCACCGACGTCGATCCCGGCGTCACCTTCGCCGACCTGCTCGCGCAGGTGCACCGCCGCGACCTCGCGGCCTACACGAACCCCGACGCGCCGTTCGAGACGCTCGTCGAGAAGCTGCAGCCCGCCCGCAGCGAAGCGCGGCACCCGCTGTTCCAGGTGGCGCTGTCGCAGGCGCGGCCCGTCGCCTCGACCTTCGCGCTGCCCGGCCTGACCGTCACGGCCGAGCCGGTCGACACCGAACACGTCAACGTCGACGTGCAGGTCACCGTCACCGAGCAGCAGAACGGTATCGACCTCGAATTCTTCTACAGCACAGACCTGTACGACGCCGACACCGTCGCCGCCTACGCCGATCGTCTGCGCGCGATCCTCAGCGCGGCCGTCGCGGATCCGGATGTGCGGGTCGGGGAGATCGACCTGCACGGCGACACTGCTCTGCCCGCCGTCGGTGCCACACCGGGTGCGCCGCGGTCGCTGCGGCAGTGGCTGGCGCAGGGTGCGGCCGCCGGTGGCGAGGAACTCGCGATCGTCGACGGCGACCGCGAACTGTCGTATCCCGAACTGCTCCACTACTCCGACGCTCTCGCTGCACGCCTGCAACTCTCCGGTGTGCGTCCGGGCGATCCGGTGGCGTGCGCCTACCCGCGCTCACTCGAATCGGTGCTCGCCGTGTGGGCCATCATCGGCGCCGGTGCCGCACCGATGCTCGTCGACCCCACCGCCCCCACCGCGCGCCTGGCCGAGATGCTCGCCGATGTGCGCGTGGGGGTCGGTGAAGCACCGGCACTTCCGGCGAACGTGCGGTGGCTCGAGGTGACCTCCGACGACGAGCATCCGCTCGCCGACGTCGTCGACCCCGCACCCGACGCCCCCGCCTACTTCGTCTTCACCTCCGGCACCACCGGAAATCCCAAGGCCGTCACCGTCACCCAGCGCGCCGCGAGCGTGTTCGCCGAGGACATCGGCGAATACATCGCGGCCGTCCCGGGCGATCGCGTACTGCACGTCGCGGCACCGTCGTTCGACGCCGCGATGCTCGAGATGCTCACCGCCGGCATCGCCGGCGCGACGCTCGTGGTGGCCGACCCCGACAGCTACGGCGGCGCCGCCCTCGGTGATCTGCTCGACAGCGCCGCCATCACCCACGCGATGATGACGCCCTCCACCCTCGCCACCGTGCCGGTGTGCGACCTGCCCGCCCTGCGCACCCTCGTGCTCGGCGGCGACCGCCTGACCCGCGAGATCGTCGACCGCTGGGGCGGCGGGCGCACTCTGATCAACAGCTACGGCCCGGCCGAGGCCACGATGTTCGTCACCAACTCGCAGCCCCTGCGCCCCGGCGACGACATCGTCATCGGCACCCCCGTCCGCGGCGTCACCGTCGAGGTGCTCGACGAGCGGCTGCGTCCCGTGCCCGCCGGTGTGGTCGGCGAACTGTACGTCTCGGGACCGCGACTCGCGTCGGGTTACCGCGACGCCGCCGCGCGCACGGCAGCGCGGTTCGTCGCCGGACCCGACGGCCGCCGCTACCGCACCGGCGACCTCGTGCGCTGGACCCGCGCCGGTGCGCTCGAGTTCGTGGGCCGCAGCGACAACCAGATCAAGCTGCGCGGCGTGCGCATCGAAACCGGCGAGATCGACACCGCCCTCGCCGCACTCGACGGCGTCGAACGGGCGGTGACCCGCGTGCGCGGAGGTCGCCTCGTCTCGTACGTCACCGGCGAGAACCTCGACGGCTCCGACCTGCAGGCGCAGCTGCGCAGCGTCCTGCCCGCACACCTCGTGCCCACCGCGATCGTGCCGCTCGCCGCGATCCCGCTCACCTCCCACGGCAAGGTCGACGCCGCCGCGCTGCCCGAACCCGTCGCCGGTGACGGCAGCGAACCGCGCACGGAGACCGAGGCACTCGTCGCCCGGATCATCGGCGACGTCCTCGGCGACGGTGCGACGGTGGGACGCACCGACGACTTCTTCGCCGTCGGCGGCAACTCGCTGCTCGCCACCGTCCTCGTCGGACGCCTGCGCGACGAGACCGGCACCGAGGTGCCGCTGCGCACCGTCTTCGCGAACCCCACCGTCGACGCACTCGCGGCCGCCCTCGACGCCGGTGGTTTCGACACCGGTGCCGGGCCCGTCGCGGTCTCGCCACGCCCGGCACGGATCCCACTCGGCCGCGCGCAGCGCCGCCTGTGGGGTCTGAGCTCCCTTGCCCCCGATGCATACCGGTTGCGCAGCGAGGTGAACCTGAGCGGACCGCTCGACCTCGGTGCCCTGCAGGCCGCGCTCGGCGACATCGCGCTGCGCCACGAGATCCTGCGCACCGACTACATCGTCGACGGCGACGGGGTGTACCAGCAGATCCACGAGGCGCCGCGCAGCGACCGGTGGCGCGTGCGACTCGAACGCACCGGCCCCGACCAGCACGTGCTGCACCTCGACGTCGACCATTCGATCGCCGACGGCACGTCGCTGCGACCGTTGCTGCGCGACCTCACCATCGCCTACCTCGCCCGCGTGAACGGCACGGCCCCGCAGTGGGAGCCGCTGCCGCTGCAGTACGCCGACTACGCCCTGTGGGAAGCCGAACGCGGCATCCCCGAACGCGACCTCGAGCACTGGCGCCGCGCCCTCGACGGACTGACCGTCACCGAACTGCCCGCCGACGCCCCCGGAACCGACACCGGGGCGCGCAGCGTCGACTTCACCGTGCCCGCCGAGGTGCGCGACGCGCTCGCCGAACTCGCCCGAGCGCACGGCGCCACCGAGTTCATGGTGCTGCACGCCGCGCTGTCCGTGCTGCTCGCGCGACTCGGCGGCAGCGACGACATCGCCGTCGCCGCCGTGGTGGGCGGACGCCGCTGGGCGCAGCTCGAAGAGCTCGTCGGACCGTTCCTCGACACGCTCGTGCTGCGCGCCCGCGTGGCCCCCGACATGTCGTTCACCGGGTTGCTCGGCCAGGTCCGCGATTTCGACGTCGCCGCCTTCGACCACGTGACCGTGCCCTACGAGCAGCTGCTGTCGGAGCGGCAGAGCGGAGCACCGCAGGTCGCGCTGGCGTTGCAGGACTTCGGTACCGGCCCGATCACCCTCGGGGAGCTCACCGTCGAGGCCCGCGAAATCCTCGACGACACACCGAAGTTCGACCTGCAGTTCACCCTCGCCCCGCGCCCCGGCGGCTACACCGGCACGCTCGTGTTCGACGCCGCCCGCTTCACCGGCTGCACCGCCGAACTGCTCGCCACCCGATTCGTCGCGCTCCTCGAGGCCGTGGCCGGCGCACCCGGCAGCACCATCGGTGAAGTGGCGGTCGACATCCCGGCGCCCGCCCTCGACGGCGGCGAACCCGCCCCGGCACGCACGCTCGCCGAGATGCTGCGTGCCACCGCCGCCGCACATCCCGATCGCGAGGCCCTGCGCGGCGACGGCGAATCGCTCACCTACCGCGAACTCGACGAGCAGTCCGACACCCTCGCCGCCCAGTTGCGGGCCGAGGGCGCGCGGGACGGCCGGATCGTGCGCATCGACGCCCCGCGCAGCGTCGACTACATCCGCACCCTGTGGGCCATCACCAAGACCGGTGCGGCCTTCACGCATTCGCGGCAGGCGGGGGAGACGTGCCTGCCCGGCACCGCCTACGTCGTGTCCACCTCCGGCTCCACCGGCACCCCGAAGCGGGTCGCGGTGACGCACCGCGGACTCGCCCCGCTCGCCGCCGAAGCGGCCGAGCGCTACCGGGTGGAGCCCGGCGACCGCGTGCTGCACGGCTATTCACCCGAGTTCGACGCGGCACTGCTAGAACTGCTGCTCGCCCACACCACCGGCGCGACCCTCGTCATCGCACCCCCGGACGTGTATGCGGGCCAGGACCTGCACCGCTACCTCGCCGAGCAGCGCATCACCCACTACCTGTCGACCCCCACCGTGCTCGGCACCCTCGACCCCGAGGGTCTGCCCGACCTGAAGGTCGTCGCCTCCGGAGGCGAATCGCTGTCGCCGTCGCTCGCGGCACGCTGGGCCGACGGCCGCGTGATGCTCGACGCGTACGGGCCGACCGAGGCCACGATCGTCGCGACCCTCGTCGACATCGAACCCGGCACCCGCCCGAGCATCGGTAAGCCCGTGCCCGGCACCGTCGCCCACGTGCTCGACGCGCGACTGCGTCCCGTCCCGGCCGGCGCCGTCGGCGAGCTGTACCTCGCCGGTGACGGCCTCGCCGCCGGTTACCTCGACGACCCGGCCCGCACCGCCGAACGCTTCGTCGCCGCCCCCGGCGGTGCACGCATGTACCGCACGGGCGACCGCGTCCACCGTCGCGTCGACGACACCCTCGGCTATCTCGGCCGCACCGACCGCCAGCTCAAGGTGCGCGGCGTGCGCATCGAACCCGGCGAACTCGAGGCGACGCTGCTCGCCCAGCCCGGCATCCGGCAGGCCGCGGTGGTCGCGGTGGCGGGCACGCTCGTCGCCTTTGCGGCCGGCCCGGACCTGTCGGCCGACGACATCACCGCGCGCGTCGCGCTCGTCGTGCCGCCGCACCGCATGCCCACCCGCGTGCACGTGCTCGACCAGCTGCCACTCACACCCAACGGCAAACTCGACGTCGCTGCCCTCGAACTGCACGACGCCGCCGCACTCGACGACGATGCCGCCCTCGACCGGCCCCTCACCGACGCCGAGGACCTCGTGGTCACCGTCGCCGAGGACGTGCTCGGTGCCCGTCCGGCCGCGCACCGCGGGTTCTTCACCGCCGGCGGCGACTCGCTCTCGGCCGTCGTCTTCGCCGCGCGGCTGAGCGAGGTGTTCGGCACCGACGTGCCGGTGCGCGAGGTGCTGGCCGCCCCCACCCTCGCTGCGCTCGCCGCCCGCATCGAATCCGGCGACGACCACCGCATCGCGCTGCGCCGCTACGACGACGACACCCCGCCGCCCATCGCCCCCGCGCAGCGCCGCCTCGGCATCGTCGCGCGCGCCGAGACCGGCACCGCCGGCTATCTCGTGCCGGTCGTGCTGTCGCTGACCGGCGACCTCGACGTCGACGCCCTCACCGCCGCGGTGAGCGACGTCGTCGACCGGCACCGCGTGCTGCGCACCGCCTTCATCGGCGACGTGCAGGTGCCCGTCGACCCGCCGGTGCTCGAACACTCCGCGCCGGACGATGTCGCCGCGGCCGTGACCGCCACGATCACGACCCCCTTCGACATCACCGCGCAGGCGCCGCTGCGGATCCGGTTGTTCGACGCCGAACCCGGCCGACGGGTGCTCGCCGCCGCCGTGCACCACATCGCGTTCGACGGCGCGTCCGTCGCACCGCTGCTCACCGATCTGGCCGTCGCCTACGCCGCGCGTCGCGGGGGAGCGGCACCGGTCTTCGAGCCGCTGCCCGTCACCTACGGCGACTACGCCCGCTGGCAGCACGAACTGCTCGGCGACGCCACCGATCCGGGCTCGCTCGCGGCCCGCCAACTCGGCTACTGGACAACCACACTCGCCGGCCTGCCCGACAGCCCGCTGCCACTGCCCGCCGACCGGCCGCGCCCCGCGCAGCCGAGCCACCGTGGCGCGCAGATCGTCTCGACCCTCGACGCCGAGACCCATCGTCGCCTGCGGGAGGTGGCGCGCAGCCACGACGTGACGGTGTTCATGCTCGTCCACGCCGTCTTCGCCGCGATGCTCGCGCGTCGCAGCGGACGTACCGACATCGCCGTCGGCACAGCGATCGCGGGTCGCACGGATGCGCGCCTCGACCGGCTCGTCGGCATGTTCGTCGGCACCGTGGTGCTGCGCACCGCCGTCGACCCGTCCCGGCCGTTCACCGAACTGCTGCGCGAGGTGCGGGCCACCGATCTCGGGGCACTCGCGCACGCCGACGTGCCGTTCGACGAGGTCGTCGCCCGGCTCGCGCCGCGCCGCGATCCGTCGTACAGCCCGCTCTTCCAGGTGCTGCTCACGCACCGCGTCGAGGTCGGGGAGACGCTGCCGCAGTTGCCGGAAGTGCAGGTCGCCGACACCGATGCCGGGGAACCGGCCGCGCAGTTCGATGTGGTCCTCGAACTCGTCGAACGCGAGGCCGGACTGGACCTGCGCTTCGTTTACGCGACGGATCTGTTCGACGCCACCACCGGCGACGCGATGCTCACCGACCTCGTCGCGATGCTCGCCGCCGCGCTCGCCGAACCCGAGCGTGCCGTCGGCGATCTCGCCGTGCCGGTGCCCGCGCCGCTGTCGGCGCCCGCCGTCGAGCCGCGCACCCTGCCCGAGATCCTCGCGACCAGCGTCGACCGGCATCGCGGACGCATCGCGGTGCGTTCCGGCACCGTCGCGTGGACCTACGGCGGACTCGACGCCCGCGCCGACGAGATCGCCTCCGTGCTCGCCTCGCACGGCGTGCGACGCGGAGACCTCGTGGCGATCGCGGTGCCGCGCAGCGAGTACTGGCCGCTCGCCGTCTGGGCGATCACGAAACTCGGTGCGGCCTGGGTGTCGGTCGACCTCACCCAGCCCCACGCGCGCAGCGCCGCGATCCTCGCCGGCTCCGGTGCCCGCATCGGCCTGACCGTCGGCGACCGCGAACTCGGCCACGTGACGTGGATCGACCTCACCGCCGACCGCAGCATCGACTTCGACGCCGTCGAACCACCGCGCCCCGCAGTGACATCCGGCGATCTCGCCTACACGATCTACACATCCGGCACCACGGGCACCCCCAAGGGCGTCGACGTCACCCATCGCGGACTCGCGGCGCTGCTCGACGTCCAGAGCACTCTGCTCGATCTCGGACCGGAATCGCGTGTACTGCAGGTCGCCTCGCACACCTTCGACGCCGCGATCTTCGAACTGCTCTCCGCCCACGCGCACGGCGGCGCCCTCGTCATCGCCCCCGATCACACCTTCGCCGGGGAACCCTTGCAGGAGTTGATCGTCGACGAGCGCGTCACACACCTCAACCTCACGCCCACCGTGCTCGGCACACTCGACCCCGAGGCGTTCGAGCCCACGACGATCGTCGCCGCAGGTGAATCGCTGCCCGGTGCGCTGGTGGGCCGCTGGTCGCGGCACCGGATCGTCAACGGTTACGGGCCCACCGAGTTCACCGTCGCCGTCTCGTATTCCGCTCCGCTGAGCGGCGACGAGAAGCCGGGCATCGGCACGCCCGTCGCCGGTGCCGGCGCCTACGTGCTCGACTCGCGCCTGCACCCCGTGCCGCGCGGCACCGTCGGCGAACTCTACGTGACCGGCGACAGCACCGCCCGCGGGTACCGCTACGAATCCGGTCTCACCGCAACGCGATTCGTCGCCGACCCGTTCGGCGGCGGCGGGTCGCGGCTGTACCGCACGGGCGACCTGGTTCGGATCCTGCCGAACGGGGTACTGGATCACGTGGCCCGCATCGACGATCAGGTGAAGATCCACGGGATCCGCATCGAACCCGCCGAGGTCGACGCCGCGCTGCTGACCCGCCCCGGCATCGCCGCGGCCGTCACCGTGCCGCATCCCGGACGGGCCGGAGACACCGTGCTCGTCTCCTACATTCAGCCCGAGACCGGCACCGCACCCGACCTCGCCGCACTGCGCCGCGCGCTCGTCGCCGAGCTGCCCCGGCACCTGCGGCCGGCGAGCATCACCGTCGTCGACGCGTTGCCGCTGTTGCCGTCCGGCAAGGTCGACCGTGCGTCGCTGCCCGAACCCGACGGCACGACCGACGAACCGCTCGTGGCGCCGCAGGGACGCATCGCGCAGACCGTCGCCGCAGTGTTCGCCGCCCACCTCGACCTGCCCGTCGACGAGATCTCCGCCGACCGCGGATTCTTCGACCTCGGAGGCAGTTCCATCGGCGCCGTCGGTGTGGCCGGTGAGCTGCGCGATGCCCTCGACACCGACGTCCCCGTCGAATGGCTGTTCACCAGTCCGGATCTCGCCGCTCTCGCCGACCGCATCGAATACGGCCGCAGTAACGACGAGCGCGACCCGCTCGGCAGCATCGTCGAGATCGCCGGTCGCGGCGACGAACGGCCCCCGCTGTTCTGCGTGCACCCCATCAGCGGACTCGCCTGGATGTACGCAGGATTGGCGCCTCATCTGGGCGGCCGCACCGTCTACGGTCTGCAGGCAACGGGCTTCGACGACATTCCGGACAGCATCGGCGAACTCGCCGCGCGGTATGTGGCCGAGATCCGTAAGGTGAGCGCCGATGGTCCCTACCACCTGCTGGGCTGGTCGGTGGGCGGCACCATCGCACACGAGATGGCTGTGCAAATACGCGAGCGCGGTGAGCAGGTCGGTGCGGTAGTGCTGCTCGACACCCTCACACCCGAGACCTTGCCTGCCGAGTCCCACCCCGCGGCAGAGAACGTGCCCGACATCGCCGGGCTGCCCGAAGAACTCGTCGCCGAAGTCCGCCGTCGCACCGACGCCGCCGCGCAGGCCGTCGAAACCGCGGTGCGCAGGCACACCCTCAGTGAATACGACGGCGATATCGACCTGGTGGTCGCCGCACCCGATCTCGACCGGCACCCAGATCTCGTTGCCACCTGGCAGCGATATGTGCGCGGTCTCGTCGTCGAACATCCGGTGCCGTTCACGCACTCGGAACTGGCCGATCCGGACGCGGTGCGTGCGATCGGCCCGGTGCTCGACAGCGTGCTCGAGCGCCACGACGACCCCCACACCGCGCCCACCGGGTGCGCACGCAGTGTTACCGCAACGAGGGAGACGCCCTGATGGAAGTACATGATTACCTGCGAATTCTGCAGGCGAGGTGGAAGATCGTCGCCGTCACGACGGTGGTGGCGGTTCTTGCCGCACTCGGCGCCTCCCTGCTGACCACGCCGCAATACGAAGCCAAGACACGGCTGTTCGTGTCGACCTCGTCGGGCGCGTCGGTGCAGGAGATCTACCAGGGCAACCTGTTCTCGCAGCAGCGCGTCACCTCCTACACCCAACTGCTCGAAGGCACCACCCTCGCGCAGCGCACCCTCGACACGCTCGGTCTGGGCGACCTGTCGGCCGTCGACCTCGCCGGCAAGGTCACCGCCTCGTCGACCCCCGACACGGTGCTCATCGACACCGCCGTCACCGACGAGTCGCCGGAGCGTGCCCGCGACCTCGCCAACGCACTGTCGGACGAATTCGTCGTCATGGCACGTGAACTGGAGACCCCCGAGGACGGCGGCCCGCCCACCGCCCGCGTGGTGGTCGAGCAGTACGCGGCCACTCCGTCGTCGCCGGTGACGCCGAAGACCACGCGGAACGTCGCTCTGGGCCTGGCCGTCGGTCTGCTGCTCGGTATCGCCCTCGCGGTGCTGCGCGACCGCCTCGACAACACCATCAAGGACCGCAGTGCCGTCGAGGAACTCGCCGGCACCGGTGTGGTGGGTGTGATCCCGCTCGACAAGGCCCGGCACGAGGACCCGGCGATCGTGTTCGCCGACGCCAACAGCGGCGACGCCGAGGCCTACCGCGAGATGCGGACCAACCTGCAGTTCCTCGAGGTAGACAACCCGCCGCGCGCGATCGTCATCACCAGCTCGCTGCCCGGTGAGGGCAAGACCACCACGGCCGTCAACACGGCTCTCGTGCTCGCCGAGGCCGGCCACTCCGTGGTGCTCGTCGAGGCCGACCTGCGCCGTCCGCGCGTGACGAAGTACCTCGGCACGCTCGGCGACGCCGGCCTGTCGACCGTGCTGGCGAACCAGGCCACCCTCGAGGACGTGCTCCAGCCGACCCGCTTCGACGGCATGTGGGTGCTCGCCGCCGGCGGACTGCCGCCCAACCCGTCCGAGCTTCTCGGGTCCGCGCACGCCCGCGAGGTCATCGAAGACCTGCGGTCGCGCTTCGACTACGTCATCATCGACGCGCCGCCGCTGCTGCCCGTCACCGACGCGGCGATCCTGACGAACATCGCCGACGGCGCGCTGCTCATCGCGCGCTACGGCAAGACCACCCGCGAGCAGTTCGCGCGGGCCGTCGGCAACCTGCGTGCGGTCAACGCCCCCGTGCTGGGCACGATCCTCGCGATGACCCCCACCAAGGGTCGCGGCACGGCCTACGAGTATCGGTACTACTACAGCTCCGACAAGGACGGAGCCGCTCCGGCCGCCCGGACGAGCACGCCGGCGGCGCAGCGCGTCGATCCGTCGGGGCAGACCGCACCGGCATCTCGGACGGCCCCGGCACCTCGGCCGGCCGAGCCGGCGCGAGAGGCACAGCCGGCACACTCGGCACAGCCGTCGCAGCCGACCCCGTCGGCGCCCGCCCAGGAAACGGCCCGGCCGCAGAACGGGCACCGTCACGTCGAGCCGCCGGCCACGCAGGCCTACCCGGCGCCGAGCAACGACGCCTACCACTACCGCGCCGCGGAGCAGTTCCCGCCCGCGCCGCAGCCCGCCTCGGAGCGCTACGGCAGCGAGCCCTACCAGGCGCCGCAGGCGTACTCCTCCGCCGAGCCGCTGTCGCGACCCGTGGTGCACGCACCGCGGCGCCCGGTGAACGATTCAGGAACGGAGACCGGCGAGGAGAGGTAGCAGCAGGTCGGCGATCTCGGATCCGACCGCGACGAACGTCTCCTCGTCGCGGCCGATCGGGTCGACGATGTCCTCCGGCCCGGGCGCAGACATCTGCGCCCGGGCCGTCGCCAATTCTGCGACGGTCTGTGCTCCGGTGGCCTCGTGCAGCCGGGCCGCCTCACGCAGAGTGAACGTCGCGCGCATCCTGCGCGGCGCGAGCTGGATCACCTTGGCCCGGTGCCGCTCGCTCATCGTGATGATCATGTCGGAGTCCTCCGCGATCTGCGGTGTGATCCGACGCGCGGCGAAACCGTCCGGATCGCCTCCGAGCTGCTGCAACACGAGTGCTGCGGTGGGTTCCATGCCGTAGCCGACCATGGCCCGGGTGCCGGCGCTGTGCGCCGAGAGATCGTCGCGGCCGACCTCGGACGCGTACGCGGTGGTCAGCCTCTCTGCGGTCGGTGAGCGGCAGATGTTTCCGGTACACACATAGAGAATCCGCATCCGGCGATCCTATGGGAGACGCCTTCGGGGTGCTCGGTCCCGGTGTACGTCACCCGAACGGCCCTGGTGACTCGCCGGTAACGTTCTGTACCATCGTCGGTGATTTCGGGCGCCGGGGGAAGCTGACGCAGCTGGCGCAACCAACGTCGAAGGCGGCTGATGAGTTCTATTCTCGGTGTAACCGTGGGGGAGAGCGCCGTTCGGGTGGTGCGGCCGGTGGATCGAACATCCCCGACCGCAGGATTCCAGTTCCAGGTGGTCGAGACGGGTAAGGACGATCCGGCGCGTCTGGCTGCGGGCACCCTCGGGGTGCTCTTCCAGACGGGTGTCGCGGGCGACCCGATCGAGCGTGTGGGGTTGGTCTACCGCGACCAGGCCCAGGCCGATCGGCTGCGCGCGGCGATGGCCGTCGAACACATCGACCGGTACCTGCTCGTCTCCGAACCCGAGGCCGCGGTCACCTATCTGCAGGCCACCGGAGAACTCGGGAGCAACACCGCAGTCTTCTACGACCTCGGCGACGCCGGACTCACCGTCACCGTCGTCGACCTCGTCTCCCGGGAAGTGCTCGCCGAACGCACCGACAGCATCGGCGGCCGGGTCTTCGACAACGTCATCCGCGACCACCAGCTCGACACCAACGGCGTGTGGCGACCCGACGACCCCGCCACCGACGACGAACTGTCGGCGCAGTGCCGCGAGGCCAAGGAGAAGCTCTCGCAGAGCGACACCGTGGCGGTGCCGGGCGCTGCCGGGGTCGTACTCATGTCGCGCGAAACGTTCGATCCGCTCATCGGTCAGTGCGTCGAGTCGTCGGCCCAGTTCGTGCACCAGGTGATCTCCCGTGCCGGTCGCAACCCGGAGGCAGTGGTCCTGATCGGCGGTGGTGCGCACATCCCGCTCGTACAGGAGGTGCTGCGCTCCTGGCTCGGCCTGCCCCTGGTGGTGCCGCACGAGCCCGAACTCGTCCTCGCCAAGGGCGGGGCCATGGCCGCCGCGCAACCGGCCACCTCGCAACCGGTGAGCACCCTCACGCGCATCGTGCCGGGCCGGCCCCCGTCGACGAGCGCCGACACCGAGCAGATCCCGGTCGTCGCCACCGCGGCCGCTGTGCCCACGGCTGCCGCCACCGGCGCGGAGTCCGCCGACGCGAAGAAGCCGTGGTGGTCGTCGCTGGCCGGTCGGGGTCCGTCGGTCAGCGGCAGGCAGATCTCCGGCGCCGGGATCGCGGGCACGGCCCTCGCGGTGGTCGCGGTCATCGGCGTGGCGCTGAGTACCGGATTCACCGGTGCCTCCGCCGACGAGACGAGCCCGACCCAGTCGTACGTCCCGCCCACCACCAGCGCGCCGCGTCCGAACCCGGCACCGGCTGTAGCTCCCACGGAGGTCACCACGACCACCTCGGCCACTCCGGAACCGGTCCCGACGACCTACACACCGCGCCCCGTCCCGCCGGCACCCGAGCCGGAACCCGCGCCGCCGCCGCCGACCATTCCGGGTCTCGGTGTGCCGTTGCCGCCGCTGCCGACGATCGAGCTGCCGCCGCTGCCGCAGATCCGCCTGCCCTGAGGTCGCCGAGTCCCCGGCTCACGCGCGTCGCGCGTGCCGGCCACTCGTCTGTCGTCCGGGTGCATCGGTGCGCGCGAGCACGGCGGCGATCGCCGTGGTGAGCGGCACCGACAAGGTGAGCGCGATGCCGCCCACGCATGCGCGGACCACCTCGATGGCCACGGCGTCACCGGTGATCACGTCGGTGATCGACCGCCCGGCCACCGAGAACAACAGCAGCAACGGCAACGCGCCGCCCGCATAGGCGAGGACGAGCGTGTAGACGGTGCTCGCGATGTGGTCGCGGCCCACGCGCATCGCCGCCGAGAAGATGTCCCGGCGCGACGAGTCGGGATCGAGCCCGGCGAGTTCGAACGCCGACGACGCCTGCGTGATGGTGACGTCGTTGAGCACACCGAGCGAGCCGATGATGAATCCGGCCAGCAGCAGGCCCGAGATCGACACGTGCCCGATGTACAGCTGCACGTCGGTGTTCTGTTCCTCCGACAGACCGGTCAGGTGCGTCAACCGGATCGCGGCATAGGACAGCACGGCCGCGACGACCATCGAGGCGAGGGTGCCGAGCAACGCCGAACTCGTCCGCAGATTCACGCCGTGCGCCAGATACAGCACCGCGTAGAGGATGAGCGCACCGCCGACGAGCGCGACCGGCACCGCGGGTTTGCCGTCCAGGAGCGCCGGAAGCATGAACACCACCAGCACGCCGAACGCGACACCGAGGCCGATCAGGGCGCGCAGACCGCGCCACCGGGCGATCGCGACGACGACGATCGCGAAGGCCGCGACCACCAACGCGAGCGGTAAGCCGCGGGCGTAGTCGTAGAAGGAGTACTGGGTGGTGCCCGACGGGTCGGTCTGGCGGACGAGGCGGATCTCGTCATCGGCCTGCAGTTCCGGTTGGCCCGGGCCCGGGATCACCTCGAGGAGCGTGCGGGCGCCGTCGTCGGGCCCGGATTCGATGGCGACGATGCTGCGTTCGCAGGCGAAGGTGTCGACCGCGGGCGGGGACGGTTCGCCGGTGAAGACGCGACCGAAGGACGGGCTTCCGCACGGCCCGGTGTTCTGTTCCACGACCGTCCCGGCCTCGGTGACGACTGCGTCGCCGGCGGTGGTGCGGAAGGGGGCGGGGATGTCCACGGAGCGGCTGCTCGGCCACAGCAGAGCGGTGCCGAAGAGCACCAGCAGGCCGATCCCGGTCAGCAGGCCGACGACGATCTTCGCGGCGATGGGGCCGAGGGGTGTAGGACTTTCGGCCTGTCCATGTCCGTGTCCGTGGCTGTGGCCGAAATGCCCATGTCCGTGACTCACTCGAACAGGCTAGCCAAGGGGGCGGGGAAAGATGGGCTGGTGGTGGCGGGGAGCAGGGGGGGTGTCCCCGCCACCGTCACCTGATCTCGCACAGGGGGGATGGCGATCGATCAGGGAGCCCGGCACCGTGCGTAGTACATAGTGCCGTAAGACAAATTACTGGTTTCGGCCCCGACTTGGGAGGGATTGGCGTGTGTCCATGGTCACGAAACCGGCAAACTGTCCGATCGGGCAGGTCGCGCATGCCGTCAAGCAGGGACTTTGGTCCCGAAAACGGCAAGGTCACCATTTGGCAACAATTCCCCGCCACGGCGAGCCGGAGGCCTCCTCCTACTGCTTGTAGGAGGACAGGAAGTTGCCGATCCGCTCGATCGCCACTGCGAGATCGCGGGCCCAGGGCAGCGTCACGATGCGCAGATGGTCGTGGTTCGGCCAGTTGAAGCCCGTGCCCTGCGTGACGAGGATGCGCTCCTGCAGCAGCAGATCCTGCACGAGCTTCTCGTCGTCGTGGATGTCGTAGACCTCCGGATCGAGCCGCGGGAAGGCGTACAGCGCACCGCGCGGCTTCACGCAGCTCACGCCCGGGATCGCATTGAGCCGCTCCCACGCCACGTCGCGCTGCTCGAGCAGGCGCCCACCGGGCAGTACGAGGTCCTCGATGCTCTGATAACCGCCCAGGGCCACCTGGATGGCGTGCTGGGCCGGCACGTTGGGGCACAACCGGGTCGACGCCAGCAGGTCGACGCCCTCGAGGAAGCCGGCCGCGTGCTCCTTCGGACCGGTGATGACCATCCACCCCGACCGGTAACCGGCGACACGGTAGGCCTTCGACAGCCCGTTGTAGGTCAGGCAGAGCAGATCGGGAGCCAGCGAGGCGAGGGAAGTGTGCTTCGAATCGTCGTACAGGATCTTGTCGTAGATCTCGTCGGCGAGCAGCAACAGCTGATGCTTACGGGCGAGATGCACGATCTGCTCGAGCACCTCGTGCGAGTACACGGCGCCCGTCGGGTTGTTCGGGTTGATCACCACGATCGCCTTGGTGCGTTCGGTGATCTTGGACTCGATGTCCTCGATGTCCGGGTTCCAGCCGTTGGTCTCGTCGCACAGGTAATGCACCGGGGTACCACCGGCCAGCGAGGTCATCGCCGTCCACAACGGGTAGTCGGGTGCCGGGATGAGCACCTCGTCGCCGTCGTCGAGCAGGGCCTGCATGGTGATGGTGATGAGCTCGGAGACGCCGTTGCCCAGATAGACGTCGTTGATGTCGAACTTGGGAAAACGTGGCACGAGCTCGTAGCGCGTGACGATCGCGCGCCGGGCGGAGGCGATGCCCTTGGACTCCGAGTAGCCCTGCGCGTGGGGCAGCGCCGCGATCATGTCCTGCACGATCGTGTCGGGCGCCTCGAACCCGAACGGCGCGGGGTTGCCGATGTTGAGCTTGAGGATGCGATGCCCCTCGGCCTCGAGCCGCGCGGCGTGGGCGTGCACCGGCCCGCGGATCTCGTAGAGCACGTTCTGGAGCTTCGACGACTGCTCGAGCCGACGGCTGATGTGATGGTGAAGTTGGCCTTGCTCCTCGGTAGTCACGGGTTACATCGTGCCACCGCGCCGCAACACGATTTCATCCGCGTTTTGCCGGTTGCGGTAACGAGTTGGGAAACAAGGCGCGACGAATGTCCGGATCAGTGCGATGATCGAGGTCCATCTAGGCTCCACGTCGGGGTGACGTGGGGGAATGCAAGGAGCAAGTGGTATGGCGCAGGGCACCGTCAAGTGGTTCAACGCGGAAAAGGGCTTCGGCTTCATCGAGCAGGATGGTGGGGGAGCAGACGTTTTCGTCCATTACTCCGAGATCCAGGGATCGGGCTTCAAGACCCTGGACGAGGGAGCACGAGTCGAGTTCGAGATCGGCCAGGGCCAGAAGGGCCCGCAGGCTCAGGGTGTGCGCGCCATCTAGGTCGCATCCCTTCGAGAATTCCGCGTACGACGGCGCCGCACTTTCGTGCGGCGCCGTCGTCGTGTGCTGTGCGCCACATACATCGCAGCTGGATCTACCGGCCGGTAAGTACGGCTTGTATTGTGTAGCCGGGTCGTGGGGTTGCAGTTTGTTTTCTCCGGTGCGGGGGGATTCGTACCGGACAGGTTTTTCTTCTTGGGGGACAAGTGTTTGTGGATTCGGCGACTCCTCGCGGTACGAAGCCCGATCGGTGGACCGACCCCAAGAAACGCCTCTGGTTGTACGGACTCGTCGTCCCCCTGAGCCCGTTCCTCGCCTACCTGCTCGTCGAACACCTGAAGTTCGGCGTCTTCTGGGCCACGGGTGCGTTGGTCATCGCCGTCCTGTGCCCGCTGGTGGACGCCTTCGTGAGACCGGACACGAGCAATCCACCCGACAGCATGATGCGGACGCTCGAGAACGACCGGTACTACCGCTACTGCACCTATCTCTACCTCCCGCTGCAATATGCGGGCCTGGCCTTCGGATGCTGGATGTGGGTGTCGCAACCCATGGGCGGCGCCGAACGATTCGCGATGGCCGCCACGCTCGGCATCGTCGGCGGCGTCGGCATCAACGCGGCGCACGAACTCGGGCACAAACGCACCACGATCGAGCGGCGCCTCGCGAAGATCGCCCTCGCCCAGTCGTTCTACGGCCACTTCTACGTCGAACACAATCGGGGGCACCACGCGCGCGTCGCGACTCCCGAGGACCCGGCCACCGCCCGCATGGGGGAGAGCTACTGGCGTTTCCTTCCCCGCTCGGTGTTCGGCAGCCTCCGCTCCGCGATCCGCTACGAGAAGGGCCGGCTCGAACGTCGCGGCACGTCGTTCTGGAATCTGCGGCACAACGACATCCTGAACGCGTGGGCGCTCAGCGTCGTCCTCTTTGCCGTGCTCATCGCAGTGTTCGGCTGGTCGATCGCCCCGTGGCTGGCCGTACAGGCCGTCATGGCGATCATGTTCCTCGAGGGCGCCAACTATCTCGAGCACTACGGGCTGCTGCGCGACAAGCGACCCGACGGTGGCTACGAACGCGTGCAGCCCCAGCACAGCTGGAACAGCAACCATGTGTGTTCCAACCTGTTCCTCTACAACCTGCAGCGGCACAGCGACCACCACGCCAACCCGCTGCGCCGCTACCAGACTCTGCGGTCGATGCCGCAGGCGCCGCAGCTACCCGCCGGTTACGCGGTGATGATCATCCTGGCCCTCTTTCCGCCGCTGTGGCGACGGGTGATGGACCCGCGACTGCTCGAGCACTACGGCCACGATTTCTCGCGGATCAACGTACACCCGTCCACACGCAAGTCCGTGCTCGCGCGTTATGCGCGCGCGCAGCGTGGATCGCAGTAGTCCACAGGCCGCCCGCTCATCCCCAGATCGGCGGCAGCGGGCCACGCGAGCCCGATTGCTCCGCTCGAGTGGGCGACGCTGTGCGGCATGGGGGAGATCATTCGCCGCAGCGAAGCGATCCGACGGGGCGTGACGCCCTCCGAGATTCGACGCTTCGTGCGCATCGGTACATGGACGCGCCTGTCACAAGGGATCTACGTGCCCACCGCCTCCTACGAGAGATCGGACGACCGAACCCGGCATGCCTACCGGGCGCGTGCCGCGTCGGCGAATGCTGTGAAGGAAAGCGCGCTCAGCCACGTCTCGGCAGCGGTCCTGCACGGCCTCCAGACATGGCAGTTGCCGCTCGATGCCGTGCATCTGACACGGAACCGGACCGGCGGGGCGAGATAGTGCCCCGTGGGATGGTGGGATTCGGATCGGCGTCTGGTTAGGCGCAGTGATCAACGAGTCGTGATTGAGCGTAGCCGCTACCGCTCTCGAGAACCTGCTTTTTGGCGGCGATGATGCGTCGGAGGGCGGCCAATAAGATCTCCGACAGGTAGCGGCGGCCGACCTACCATTCGTCGTGTTGGTCGATCACCACCGAGGTCGCCAGCCGTAGGAACGCGGCCGGGTTGGGGAGGTTCCATGCCGACATGCGGCGAGTGCGTCGTGCTCACTACGCTATACCCGCGATGCGATGGTGTAGTCGCTCACAGCTTCGCGAGTGCGCGCTCGCTCGTCGAGGGAGGATGGCGATCATGCCCGAGTTCGACGAACTGAATCACATGCCCGTGTGCGTCATTGGGGATTCTATGGTCGCCGGTCTCGGCGACAGCACGGGTAGAGGGTGGACGGCACGCTTGGTGGAGTCCGCCGCCCGTCGCGGACTGTCGGTGCATGTCAGCAACCTGGGCGTCCGGGGAGACACCTCGCTGATGATCGTGGACCGCTGGGATGAGGTGGACCGGAGGCTCGCTGCGTGGACCGGGACGGCCGTGGTGAGTGAGTTCGGCGCCAACGATGTCATGGAACGCGACGGTACCCAGCGAGTCGACGAGGCTGGGACCCTGTCGGCCCTGCGGACGATGGCGGATCGAGCCCCCGCAGGGAGACTGCTCATCGTAGGCCCGCCGCCGTTGGCATGGCCGGAGATCAACGATCGCATCGCGGCACGATCTGAAGCGATCGGGCGCGAGTGCGCAGAACTGGGCATCCCGTTCGTCCCGACCTTCGAGGGGCTGGCCAGCGACGGCGTCTGGGCCTCCTCGGTCGCCGCCTCCGATGGTGCACACCCCGACTCCGGCGGCTGGGAGGCATTCACCTCAGTGGTGGCGACTCCGATCATCGAGTGGCTTTCGAGCGCCGAATCCGTGTGATGGGACAGGGGCCTGGCCACGAGATATCGATACCGTCCAACAGGCTGGATTCATCGTCACCCATTCGCAAACGACGCCGCGATCCTGGACATCGACCCCGCGTCGCGCTCGTCGCACGCCGAGACTGACGCCGCACGCGACGGTCATGCCGACCGTGCACACGACACGTCTCGGCTGAGACGCTTGAACTGAATGTTCGAGCGTTGGCACGGATAATGCCCGTGGGGTGGTCGGATTCGGATCGGCTTCAAGTCAGGCGCAGTGATCACCGAGTCGTGATTGATCGTAGTCGCCACCGGCGTGGAGGGCGTGTTGCTTCGCGGCGATGACTCGTCGGAGTTGTGCCATCGAGGTCTCTGACAGATACCGGCGGGAGACCTGCCATTCGTCGTGCTGGTCGATCACCACCGAGGTCGCCAGGCGCAGGAACGCAGCCGGGTTGGGGAAGATCTCCACGACGTCTGCGCGGCGCTTGATCTCCTTGTTCAGGCGCTCGATCGGGTTGTTGGACCAGATCTTCTGCCAGTGCCCCTGAGGGAACGCGGTGAACGCCAGCACGTCGGTCTTGGCCTCGCGCATCATCGCGGTGACCTTGGGAAACGAGTCGGCGAACGTGGCGGTGACCTGGTCCCACTGCTCGGCCACGTCGGCGGGGTCGGTGTGGGCGAAGATCGTCTTGACCGCCGCCGTCACCGCCGGAGCGTGCTTGGGGGCGACCGCGCCGTGCAGATTGCGCATGAAGTGCACTCGGCACCGCTGCCAGGAGGCGCCAACGAACTGCTGCGCCACAGCGGCTTTGAGGCCAGCGTGGGCATCCGAGATGACCAGGTGCACCCCGGTCAGACCACGGGCCTTGAGCGAGCGCAGGAAGTCCGACCAGAACTCGAACGATTCACTGTCCCCGACGGAGGTGCCGAGCACCTCACGGGTGCCATCGATGGAGACCCCGGTGGCCACGACCATGGCGTGAGAGACCACATGCGCACCGATCCGGACCTTGCAGAAGGTGGCGTCGGCGAACACGTACGGAAACTCGGTGTGGGTCAGAGTCCGGGTACGGAATTCTTCGACCTCGGCGTCCAATTCGGCGCAGATGCGGGAGACCTCCGACTTGGAGATGCCGGTGTCGACCCCGAGAGCGCGGACCAAGTCGTCTACCGCTCGGGTGGAAACGCCGTGCACGTAGGCCTGCATGATCACCGCGTACAGGGCCCGATCAATCCGCCGGCGACGCTCGAGCAACGCCGGGAAGAACGACCCCGATCGCAGCTTCGGGATCTGCGCCTCGATGTCCCCAACCGGGGTCGAGACCGTCTTCGGGCGGTGGCCGTTTCGGTGGGTTGTGCGGCCCTCGGTGCGCTCGTAGCGGTCAGCGCCGATCTTCGCAGCGGCTTCGGCCTCGATCAACGCCTGCAGGCCGGCCCGCACCAGCTCGGCGAACATCGCCTGCGGATCAGCGGCCAGCAGTGCATCGAGCTGGGCGTGTACGCCAGAATGGGAATGGGTCATCGCGTGGTGTGTCCTTTGCTGTGAGCTACTTGGCGGTAACTCATTGACCACTACGCGATGGCCCGCCCTCTTCAGCGGACCGCCACGCCCTCGTCAGTCAAAACCCCGGCCCCGAAACCCCACCACTCCACGGGACTTACCCCGGGGCGACGACGAGCACCGCACGCGTGCTGCACTCCTCGCGATTCGGTGAAGACGAAGTCGTCGAAATCGGCGGTGTACGGGTACTGAATGTCGCGCGGACGGTCGTCGATCCGGCCGCCACCGTGCCGTTCGAGCACGCTGTGATCGTCGGCGACCACGCGCTACGCAACGGTCTGGTGACCGCCGAGGAGTTGTGTGTTGCCCTCGAACGGATGGGGCGCCATCCGGGACGTGCCCGCGCGACCCGCGCGGTCTGCTTCATGAACGATCGCAGCGACAGTGTCGGCGAGTCGCGCAGCCGCGTGCTGATGGTGCGCGAACAGTTGCCGATACCCCGAACGCAGGTCGACGTGTTCGACGCAACCGGCAAGTGGCTCGCGCGAGTGGACTTCCTCCTGCCCGACCACGGCGTGATCGGGGAGTTCGACGGGCGGGTCGAATACCGACGCGACGGGGTCGCGTCGACGGACGCCGAAGACGTGGTGTTCCGGGAGAAGTTGCGCGAGGACGCGCTTCGTCGTGCCGGCTGGGTCGTCGTCCGATGGACGTGGGCAGATCTGCAGACGCCGGGGGAGGTGGTGAGTCGGATCCGCGAGGCGATCGACTTGGCGGCACGGTCGGCTGAGCCGACAGGAGACTGGGTAGTGCGGAAGCTCGCAAGGTAGCAGAAAAGCTCGCAGCCCCAGTGACTGGTCACTGGGGCTGCGAGCTTTGTTTCAACCCTGCTTACTTGCGGCCAGGTGCCTTGGCGCCGGGCTTGAGGCCGAGCGCGCCCGGCTTCGCCTTCGGTGCCTCGACCTCCGGCTTCGCCGCGGCCTTGACCGCCTCGGGCTCAGCCGGAGCCTCCGCGACCGGCTCGGGTTCAGCCGGAGCCTCCGCGACCGGCTCGGGTTCCGGCGTCGGCTCCGCCTTCGCCGGTGCGGCCGGAGCCGCAGCCTTCTTCGCGCCCGGACCCTTCAGACCGCTCTTGAGCTGCAGTCCGCCCGGCTTCGCCTGGGGGATCACCGACTCCTTGGGTTGCTCCGCAGGCGCCTCGGCCGTAGACGACTCCACCGCGGGAGCCTCGGCAACAGGTGCCTCCTCGGCAGGTGCCGCCGGAGCCGCGGACGCCGCCGGAGCCGCCTTCTTGGCGCCCGGTCCCTTCAGGCCGCTCTTGAGCTGCAGTCCGCCCGGCTTCGCCTTCGGCACCGCAGGTGCTTCGGCAGCGGGAGCGTCCGACGACTCGGCAGGAGCGGCAGGAGCAGCAGGTGCGGCCGGCTTCGCAGCGCCCGGGGCCTTCGCGCCCGGTGCCTTGAGACCGCCCTTCATCTGCAGCCCACCCGGCTTCGCCTTCGGCACTGCCGGTGCCTCGGCCTCAGGAGCAGAAGAAGCCTCGGACGACGCGGCCGGTGCGGCCGGAGCCGCAGCCTTCTTGGCGCCCGGCCCCTTCAGGCCGCCCTTCATCTGCAGGCCGCCCGGCTTCGCCTTCGGAGCTGCCGGCGCCTCGGCAGCCTCGGCTGCCTCGGCAGCAGGAGTCTTCGCGCCCCCGGGAGCCTTCGGTCCGCCCGGAGCCTTGAGACCGCCCTTCATCTGCAGGCCGCCGGCCTTCGGGACACCGGTGGTCTTCGGAGCAGCCGGCGCTGCCGCTGCCGCCTCGACCTCCTCGACGCGCTCCTTCTCGACCTCTTCCGCGGTCTCCTCGACCTCGACCGGAGTCTTCGGCTGCTGGACGACCTTGATGTTGTCGCTGAGCTTCGCTGCCTCGACACGCGAGATGGATTCGAGCATGAGCTGCGCGACGTCGATGACCTCGACGCCCTCGCCCTTGCCCTCTTCCTGACGCGCCGTCACACCGTCGGTGAGCATGACGCGGCAGAACGGGCAGCCCGTCGCGATCTTGGCGGGATTGGTGGTGAGCGCTTCGTCGACACGGTCGATGTTGATGCGCTTACCGATCTTCTCCTCCATCCACATGCGGGCACCACCGGCACCACAGCACATGGACCGCTCGCCGTGACGCGGCATCTCGACGAGCTTCGCGCCCGACGCCGCCATCAGCTCACGCGGAGCGTTGTAGACCTTGTTGTGCCGTCCGAGGAAGCACGGGTCGTGATAGGTGACGTCCTGGCCGACGGCCTTGACCTGGACCAGCTTCTTCGCCCGCACCAGACGGTTGAGCAGCTGCGTGTGGTGGACGACCTCGTAGCTGCCACCCACCTGCGGGTACTCGTTGTTCAGCGCGTTGAAGCAGTGCGCACAGGTCACGACGATCTTGCGCTTGCTCTGCTCGACGCCCTCGAACACACCGTTGAGGACCTCGATGTTCTGCTGTGCCAGCTGCTGGAACAGGAACTCGTTGCCCGCGCGGCGAGCGGAGTCGCCGGTGCAGGTCTCGTCGGCGCCGAGAACCATGAACTTCACGCCGGCGGTCGCGAGGAGCTCGGCGACGGCCTTCGTGGTCTTCTTGGCGCGGTCCTCGTAGGCACCGGCACAGCCGACCCAGAAGAGGTACTCGTAGCCGTCGAAGCTGTCGGCATCCTGGCCGAAGACCGGGATGTCGAACTCCATCTCGTTGATCCAGTTGAGACGGTCCTTGGCGTTCTGGCCCCAGGGGTTGCCCTTGTTCTCGAGGTTCTTGAACAGACCTGCGAGCTCGGACGGGAAGTCCGACTCGATGAGCACCTGGTAGCGACGCATGTCGATGATGTGGTCGACGTGCTCGATGTCCACCGGGCACTGCTCGACGCACGCACCACAGTTGGTGCACGACCACAGGGTCTCGGTGTCGATGACGGGAGCGAGTTCGCCGCCCTCGACCAGTGCCTCGGTCTCGCCGACCAGCTTGCGGCCCGCTTCCTCCCGTGCCGATGCCGGGATCTTCGCGAGCTTGGCTTCGTTCGGATTGCCGTCGGCGTCGACCAGGCCGACCTCGTCGCCCCCGATGTCGGTGCGACCACCGGCGAGCAGGTACGGCGCCTTGGCGTAACCGTGGTCGCGCAGCGACGTGATGAGCAGCTTCGGGGACAGCGGCTTGCCGGTGTTCCAGGCAGGGCACTGCGACTGGCAACGACCGCACTCGGTGCAGGTCGTGAAGTCGAGCCAGCCCTTCCACGTGAAGTCCTCGATGCGACCGGCACCGAAGGTGTCCTTGTCCGGATCGGCGTCTTCCATGTCGACGGGCTTGCCGCCGGACATCATCTGGCGTGCGGCGCCGAGGGCGGGACCGCCGTCGTCCTCACGCTTGAAGTAGATGTTGAAGAAGGCCGAGAAGCGGTGCCACGCGACACCCCAGGTGATGTTGCGGCCGACGATGTAGAGCCACACCATGCCCGACATGAGCTTGATGAATGCGAACACCGACACGAGTTCGGGGCTCTCCGGAAGGATCCGGGCGACCTGCATCGTGAAGAAGTCGGTGTAGGCGTTGTGATGGTGGTAGGTGGCGATCTTGCCGGCCTTCACCAGGATCATGCCCAGACCCTCGAGCAGCACGACCGCTTCGACGAAGTAGGCGGCCTTGAAGTTCGAGCCGCTGAAGCGCGACATCCGGCCGGGCTGACGCGGATGGTTGCGCTGGCGGATGTAGATCAGCGTCAGGATGCCGATCACGGTGCCGAGGCCGAGAATCTCGTCGATGAAGTGGTAGACGACAGTGTCGCCGATGAGGGGCCAATGGAAGTTCGGGTCGAACGTCTGGCCGTAGGCCTCGAACCAGACGATCGCGCCGAGCATGAAGCCGACCATCACCAGCCAGTGCGCCCAGCCGACGGTACGGAATTTGACCATCTTCGTGTGCGCGAGGAATTCGACGACCATCTGCTTGAAGCGCGGGAAGAACGGCCGCCAGCGGTCCGGGGCCGGCTGGCCGACCCGGATCGTGTTGACCATCTTCAGCGCGCCGCTGATGAACGCGAACCAACACACGAGGCTCAGCAGCACGCCGATCGTGCCCAACGTAATCGTCAGGGCATTCATACGTGGCCTTTCGTGTCGGGGGCGGCGTCGTGCCGCCTGGTACAAGTCTCCGCATCGTAACGCACGATAAGTTACCCACCAGTAGCTTGGGCTGGGCTGAGTTACCGACGAGTAATAAAATCCGAGATCGGATCGGAGAGGGTGTGCCCGGACACGTTAACGGTCAAACGTGACAGCTCTCCTCGTCAGGATGTCCTAAGTCGACCGGGGAAGATCGCGAAAAAGTCTCGCCTCAGGGTGTCGTGCCACAATCGGGTCACTTTTGGGCGGATAGGGTATAACGCGCGAACTGTGATGTCGGATATGATCTGCCGCGTATGTGGAGTTCTGCTGCGGAGGTCAGTGTCGGGGGCCGTAGAACTCCATGTCGGTCACATAAATGGGGGGCGTCCCGCCGGGCGTGCGCCATGTCACAGAACGGAAACAGATGAAGCTCAAGAAGCTTGCCGCTGTGGCGACGATGACGATCGCCGCCATGGGCATCACCGCCGGAACTTCGTACGCCGCTCCGGCCGCAGCCGACGAAGACGCCATCAACTACGAGGTCCGGCCCGAGGGCGAGTCCGTCGTGACCGTCATCGACGCAGGTTCCTTCCAGGTCTCCGGAGACGGAAAGAGCGTCGAACTGCAGGACGACGAGGGCGACACCGTCCTCAGCCTGCCGCTCGCGATCCAGCTCGGCGATCTGCAGCTGCCCTTCGAGCGTGAGGTGAGCGAGGACGGCAAGACCCTGACGCTGACCCCGGTCACCGACTTCTCCAAGGCTGTCCCGGTTGCTCCCGAGGACAAGGTCGGGCCGGCTCTCACGCCTGTCGCGCTGAAGCTCACCGATGTCGCATCGCCCGAAGAGAACCTGAAGTCGCAGCAGAACTTCGTGTCGCAGTTGGGCATGGCAACGGCCATCGGAACCGTTACCGGCGCGATCATCGGTTGCATCGTCGGAGCGATTCCCGGCACGATCGTGCCGGGCGCAGGGACCATCCTCGGCTGTGGTGCCGGCGCGGGCGTCGGTGGCACCATCGGCGCGTTCACGGCCGGCGGCCCGACGGCTGTCATCGCGGGTATTGCGGTGGTGCAGGATCTGCTGGCGGCTCCGGGAACCACGCAGTGGGCCGAAGGTAAGTAAGCAGTAGTACGAAACGGCCCCGTCACCCTGCAGGGTGACGGGGCCGTTTCGTATGCAGATCAACCGGCCAGGAAAAGCCTGATCAGATTCCACAGCACCTGCTGATCCGTGAGCAGCACCGCAATGCTGCCCACGATCGATGATCCCAGCACTTCGATCTCCCTCTGTCCCTGCGGTCCACTCGTCCGGTCCGACCGATCGGGCGAGCCTATCCCGATTCGATCTTGGTGCCCGAACGGCGCTCCGAGAAGAGTGCAATCTGCGGAGATGAGACGAGACGAGGCCCGGCCTCCGCGGTGCGGAAGCCGGGCCTCGTCGTCGTGTGGACTCGCGCTACCAGGTGCGGACCTTCAGGCCCGGGTTCTCCGCCAGGACCGTCTTGATCGGCGTGGCGAACAGTTCGGGCGTCTCACCGAGCAGGCCGCTGACGAACCCGGCGATCTCGCACATGCCGTACTGGCCGACGTTCGAGGCGCTGGAAATGCCGAGGGCGAGCGTGCCGGTGACGAGGGTGCCGCCGCTGTCGCCCTGCAGGGCGCACAGGTTGGTGGAGAAGCCGTTCTCGAGCACGCGGTGGCCGATCTCGACGTTCTGATTGGCGGCCGTCACGACGCCGCAGCTGTAGCCGGTGCGCAGGCCCGACTTGCAGACCGGGGTGCCGACGACGGGATCCGCGACGCCCGTGATGGTCAGCGGAGCGGCGAACGGAACGCGCACACCGTTGTTCTCGAAGCGGGCTGCGGCCTCGGCGGAGGGACGGATCAGCGCGTAGTCGCTGCGGTCGAGCACGGTCTTCTCGAACGAGCCGAGGTGCTGACCGAGGTTGTCGCCGACGAGCTGGTGGACCTGGGACGCCCATCGCGTACCGGCCTGGGCGCGGTTGGGGTCGCAGTGACCGGCGGTGATGTTCACAGGACGTCCGCTGCCGTCCTCGGCGTTGAAGCCGAGCGAGCAACGGAGCCCTTCGCCGGCACCGAGCGCGGCATAGGCGTCGCCGCCGAAGAGCGCGTCGGGCGCGCCGAGACCACCGGCGATGGGCTGCAGGTCGGTTGCGCCCTCCGGGGTCAGTTCGGCGGGAGCGAACAGCACGCGCACGCCGTCGAGGAAGTCGGGGAGCTCGACGCCGGAGACGTTGTCGGTGCGCACGACGACGTCGTTGTTGACCACGTCGACGGCGATGCCGCGGATGACATCGGCGACGGCGGGCGGCTGGGTCTCGAGCCAGTCGCCCAGTGCGCCGAGCTGCTCTTCGAGGGCGTCCTCGCTGCGCTGCGTCTCGGCAACGGTGAATCCGGCGTCCTCGGCGGCCGTGCGGGCCTCGTCGAAGCCGTCACCTTCGGTGAGTCCGACGGTGGGGGTGCCCCGGTCGTCCAGCCACACACCGGCGAAGACGGCGTCGAACTGCTCCCGTGCCTTCTCGGCGAACGCCGCAAGCTCCTGGCTGCGCTGCGCATCGGCGAGGAAGCGCTCGGCATCGATCTTCAGGTCGCGCTGCAACGCCTCGACGAGCTCGGCCGGCAGAGACGATGTCTGCGCGGGTTCGGTCTCGGGTTCGGCTTGCGCGATGGCAACGGCAGGACCGAGGAGCAGCAGTGCGGTCGAGCCGATGACAGCCGTCCGACGTGCGAAGGTGCGTCGCATGGATACCTTTCTCGTTCCTTCGCGGCCTGCGCGCGCGAAGGCGCCGTCCCCCGCGGATCGGCGTCCGTCCGATCCTAAGGGGTGATCGAGGAAGTACATAGGTACTTCTCGGTTACGTATGAGACTCGTGTGACTTTTGTGACGAACGGCCCGGATGTTCCGGGTGTTACGCCGGGTTCGACGCGGTACGGACTCGCGAGCCGGTGGCGTTCTCGATGTCCTGGATCGGAATACCGAGGCTGGAGGTGCCGCCGTTGGGCGCGAGCACCAGGTTGGCCTCGACGCAGTTCGGGGCGCCCGCGCTGTTCGATCCACTGATCACACCGAGCGCGAGGGTGCCGGTGACGATCGCGCCGCCGCTGTCACCCGCGAGGGTGCACGCCGAGGTCGCGAAGCCGCGGATGGTGCTCGAGAAGCCCGAGTCGTAGGTCAGCTGGGTTTCGATGCGATCGGCGACGACGAGACCGCACGTGAACGACGACGACTGTCCCGACTTGCAGACGGGCGCGCCGACGACCGGAACGGCCGTGCCGGTGACCGTGAGGGTGGAGCCGTTGCCGCCGCGGACCGCCGGGCGGTCGAGGCCGGCTTCGACACCTGCCTTGTCGAGGGTGACGATGCCGTAGTCGAGGGTGCTGTCGGTGCCCACCGTGGAGTCGGTGAACTTGCCGATGCGGACGCTGTCGTCGATGTTCGCGCGGTTGGGGAGGTAGACGGTCGAACCGCCGTCGGCGCGGGCCACCGCGTCGCAGTGTCCGGCGGTGAGGTTGACGGCGTCGCCGTCGGCGCCGACACCGTTGAAACCGAACGAGCAGATGCCGATCCGTTCGATGGGCGTATTGCGGACGTCGCCGTCGGCGGTGATGTAGGTGTCGCCACCCATCGGGGCCGGATCGTTCGGCGGCATGCCCGGCGACAACTGGACCTGCACGTTCGCCACGAGGGACGGAAGGTTCAGCGCGCGCCCGATCGGCGAGTTCACGATGTCGAGGACGATCTGGTTGTTGAGCACATCGATCGACGCGGAGTTGATCTGCGACGACACCTCACGCGGGAGTCCCGCCACCCAGCGGTTCAGCTCGGCGAGGGCCTGCTCGAGTCCGTCGGCCGAGACCGGCGCGACCGTCGCCCGGTAGCCGTCCTGGGCTGCCTTCTCTGCGGCCTCGGGGTTCGTGACGGCGATGACGGGCTTGCCGTCCTCGCCGAGCCAGGCGCCTGCGAACTCGGAGGGACGCTCGGAGCGGAAGTCGCGGGCGTAGTCACCGAGTTCCTGCGCCCGCGCGGCGCGATCGAGGTATTCCTCGGGCGTCAGACCCAGGTCGCGCTGGATCGCTTCGACGAGCTCGGCGGGAAGCTCGGGAGCAGGCAACTGTTCGGCGGGCGCCGCGCTCGCTGTGGAGCTCAGGGGCACTGCCAGCAGAACCGCGGATGCCGCTGCGACTGCGACGCGGCGGGTGGTGGAACGGACTGCGGCGCGCGACGCCGACGAGAGACGCATGGAAGCCTTTCGTGTGCTCGATGTGCTCGTGAACAGGTGCTTCGAGGAGTCGGCGAGCCGACCCGCGGGACAGCCTACGGGACGGCCCGGCGACCGCCGATAGTGCCGTAGGTCACCACTGGGACTGCGCCCGCTGATTAGTTACGCATCA
The DNA here is from genome assembly GCF_004153645.1 of Rhodococcus sp. Q1. Classification (NCBI taxonomy): domain Bacteria; kingdom Bacillati; phylum Actinomycetota; class Actinomycetes; order Mycobacteriales; family Nocardiaceae; genus Rhodococcus; species Rhodococcus sp. Q1. The sequence goes on from NZ_SDMJ01000001.1 coordinate 1,046,157, forward strand.
CGGATTCTGGCCTTCGGGATTGGTGCCGTCCCCATTTCCGCTGCCGTCTCCGGGAGTGGTGCCACCGTCCCCGGGGCCAGGATCCGGGACGGAAGTGGTCGTGGTCGTAGTCGTGGTCGTCGGTGTACTTCCGCCACTGCTGTCTCCGCCACCACTGTCGCTGCTGCCGCCACCGGACGACTCGTCGGGCTGGCTCCGCCGCGACCAGCCGGTGCTCGTCGTGGTCGAGGACGTGCCCGAGGTGCTCGACCGCGACGAGGAAGAAGAGGACTGCTCGCTCGTGCCGGTGGTGGGATCGACCCAGGTCTGCTGTACGACCGGCGGGGCGGCCGGGCTCATCTCCTCGGCGGTGGCCGACTCGCTCGGCTCCGTAGTGGTGGTCTCCTCGGTGCTGCGGGGAGCCGGAGGAGGACTCGACTTCGAGGGGGTGGTGGTCGCGGGTGCTGTCGGTGTCTCGGCGACCTGCGTGCCCGCGGTGGCCGTGGGGGAGTCCCGCAGGCCGAACACCAGCGCGCCGACACCGACGAGCAGCGCGATCGCCGCGGCCGCCGCGATCGCGGTGACCTTCGACGAGCGTCCGGAGGGTTTGTCGTCGGGGGAATCGCCGGCAGCCGAGACGGCAGCGACGGTCGCCTTCGACGTGTTCGCGGCGGGTGCTGCGCCGGCAGCGGCGGGCGTCGCACCCGGAGGGGGAGTCGTCGTGATCTTCGCGATCACCGCGGTGATCTCGGGATCGAGTTCGCTGCGGCGGGGTTCGGCGAGTTTGGCGGTGGGCAGGATCTGCGTCGAACCGAGAAGATCCACCGAGCCGGCAGCGGCCGCGAGCGCGGCGCCGCGCACCATCGTCTGGTGCGGCTCGGGAGCGAGAGCGCACCGCACGCCGAGACCGGTCTTCACCGACTGCGCCACGAGCTGCGCGGCGCTCGGGTCGACGGCTTCGTCGACCGTGACCACGATGGCGTCGAGGTTGCTCACGAGCCAGCCGAACGCACCGAGCGCGGACGAGAGCTGCGCCGCGACCGACGGGGCGTTGCCCTCGGCGAAGCGGAACGCCTTGCCTGCCGCGACTCCCGAGCGCACGAGCGTGACGGTCGAGCCCTGCGGGTCGATGTGGTAGACCGCGACGAGTCGTCCGGTCTGGTGCGCGACCTGCGATTCGAACCAGGCCGCGGCGGCCTCGGCGTCGGAGACGAGCGAGACGTGGCGCAATCCGACGTAGTCGAGGGCGTTGCGCAGCACCGCGACCGTCGAATTCGGCCAGTCGGTGGGGTGCGTCGCCACCGCGGTGTACGGGGTGTCGCCGATGACAGTGGCCGCGTCGGCGAGGAGGCATTCCATGGCCGTGGCGACCAGGTCTTCGGCGCGGGAGAGCGAACCGTCGTTGGCGCGGACCCCGCCCGAGTGGCCGAGGCGGTCGACGAAACCGGTGAAGGAGCTGGTGAGCCCGTCGACGACGTCGTGGTCGCCCAGCGTCGCGGTGCCGTCGGAATGCAGGTGGACGGCGGTGAACCGCTCGATCGGTGCGGGGTCCGGCCGTCCCGGCGTCGGTGAGGTGACCGCAACCGACGACACGGTGGTCCCCACCCTCAGGCCTACGCCTACGGACATGCCGGCTTGCCTCCATTCCGGTCGGAGTGTGTGCGACGGGATACATCTGCGCCGTGCCCCATGGCGCGGAGCAGCGACAGGAGCTCCGAGCGGGAACCGGCACCGAGTCGGCGCCGGATACGGGCGACATGATGTTCCACGGTCTTCGCGGAAATGTACAGGTGGTTTCCGACTTCCCGATAGGTGAGGCCCGAAACCACCAGGTCGGCCACCTGCGCTTCGCGTTCGGACAGTGCACCCGGCTTCTCGCGGGCGCGGAGGGGCGCGTCGTCCGGCTCGTTCGGTGGAGTGTCGGGGGCGGCGTCGACCGGTGCTCGACCACCCGGGCCGTCCTGCCTGATCGTCCGCGCGACCTGCAGTAATCCGGTGGCCACGGTGGTGTCGGCGGCGCGCAGCGCGGCTTCGCCCGCGAGCTTCGCGCCGTCCCACGGAAGACCCACGGAGGCGAGGGTCTCCGCCGCCTCCCGGATGCGTGTCGCGTCGACCTCGCCGCGCAGCACCCCGAGCCATGCATGACCGGCCCGCGCGAGCACCGCGGCGTACGCGGTGGTCTCCGCGGCCAACGCCAGGGCGCGTGCGTGGGGGACGAGGTCGGACGGCCGGTCCGCGGCGATCGCGGCCTGCACTCCGTACCAGTGCAGTGCCGCGCCCCACAGCGGTGGCTCGCCGAGGGTGGTCAGCAGCGCGCGGGCGCCGGCGACGAGATGGGCGACACGCGCGGATTCCCCGAGCCGGACGGCGCCCAGCCACAGCTCACCCAGCGGGAGCAGGCCGAACAGGTCGACGGAGTACTCGGCCACCACCGACTGCGCGGCCTGCCACCGCATCGTCAACGCCCCGAGGTCTGCGTTGCGTCGCGCCAGCCCGACCTGCAGAGCATGGAAGAACAGGAGGTCGCGCTGCCCGGTCACCTCGGAGGCGACGGCCTCGGCGATCGCGGCTGCGGCGGCGAGATCACCGCCGAGCATCTCGGTCCACGCCACCAGTACCCGATTGCGCACGGTGGGCATCTCCGGCCGGTCCAGGATGGCGCGCGCGTGCCCGAGTTCGCCCGAGTGCAGGCAGAGCAGTGCGGCGACGGCGTCGACCGTGTCGGGCCAGGCACGCAGCGAACCGTCGGATCCCAGGCTCGTCAGTGCGCGGGCGAGGCGGTTCATCGCGATACGGCCGTCGCCGCCGACGGATTCGCGCAGGCCTTCCTCGAGCAGCCGTGCGGCGGAGGCCGACGAGGTCGGGGCACCCGAGGCGGCGGCACCGCGCAGATGTTCTGCGGCCGACGGCCGTCCGGCGGCGAGCAGCACGGTGGCGGCGAGAGGGGCGTCCGTGCCGACCCGTTCGGGTCCGAGCCATTCGAACAGGTCCGCGCTGCGGTCGAGCATGCCGCGATGCGCGGCGATACTCGCGGAGATCCGGGTGGCGGCGCGCACCTCGTCGACGTCGGTCGTGTCGGCGCGGTCGAGCAGCCGGTCGGTGATCTGTTCGGCCTTCTCGAGATCCCCTGCCGCAAAAGCGACTTCGGCGCGCCGCACTGCGAGGGCATCGGGATCGGCTCCCGCCGGTACCGCGGCGTCGAGAAGATCGGCGGCCTCGCGCGGCGTTGCGTCGACCGCGAACTCCACGAGCCGTCGGGCGAGATGCGGATCGGTGAGGCCGATCGTGGCGAGCCCCCGGGCGAGGTGCGGCGTGAGTGTTCCGGCGTCGATGCGTGTCGCGAGGAGGCGGCGGGCGACGGCGAACAGGTTGTGTCTCCCGAGGACCGCGGCGGGCACGCCGCTCGCTCCCGCAGTGAGACTCGCTGCATCGGCCCCGAGCAGACCGCTCGCGCGGGCCGCGTCGACGAGATCGAGGGCCCGCGCGGCGGGTACCTCGAGTACGGCGGCGAGTTCGCCGGGATCGAGCGCCGCGCCGAGATCGACGAGAGCCAGAGCTGCGGTGAGATCGAGGTCGGCGAGGAGCTGCCGGCGGATCGACTCTCCGACGGCGTGCCGGACGTCGCCGTCCGTCCGCAGGGCCTCGAGAGCGGTGTCGACGAGGTTCGGTACTCCACCCGTCAGGCGGTGCAGTGCGCGCACCTGGGGCGGTGCGAGCCGGAGTTCGAACGACGCCGCACGACCGGCGGTTTCGCGAGCTGTCCACCGGCCCAGTTCCACCACCGTGCCGCTCCCCGCGAATGCTGCTGTCAGCGAACGCATCTCGGCGCGATGTGGACGCGGTTCGGTGGACACGACGATCCCCGTCGGCGCATCGCGAACGTGGTCGGCCAGATCCTGCAGTTCTGCGGCGGTCATGCGGTGCGCGTCGTCGACGATGCGCACGTCACCGAGATCGTCCCGGAGCGAAGCGAGTACGGCGGACTTCCCGGTTCCGGTGCCGCCGACGAACAGCAGCCGCGGGGGAGCGGAGGTGGCCAGGGCGCGCGTGACCTCCCGGGGCACCGGTCGTCGCGGAGGAGCGGGGACGGACGTCATCGCGATCGGTCAGCGTCCGGTTCCGAGCAACCCGCCGACGACCTGTCCGGTGCCGTCGAGGACACCGCCGACCACGTTGCCGGTGCCGTCGAGCACCTGGCCGACACCGTTGCCGACACCCTCGACGACCGCGCCCGCACCCTGACCGGCGCCGGAGAGGGCGTCGCCGGCGCCGCTGCCGCCCGTGCTCGGGGCGGTCGGCTGCGGCGCGGGCTGGGGAGCAGGTGCCGGGGCGGGTGCGGGCGCGGGTTGCGGCGCCGGCTGGGAAACCTGCGGGGTCCCCCCGGGTGCCGCCGGGGCGGGGGCGGCCGGATCCGGTGCGGGCACGGCCCCGGTGGATGCGGTGCCGGCAGCAGGCGTCGCGGCGGCCGGGACAACGGTCACGGAACCGTCCGGTCCCTGCACCCGGATCGGGACGACCGATCCCGCCTCGGTCGCCGGCGTACCGGTCGTGCCGGGGACGGCCGAACCGGTCGTCGTCTCGGTGGTCGGATTCCCGGCGACGGCTTCGCTCGACGGGCGCGTGTCCGAGCCGGTGGTCTCGGCCTCCGACGACAGGGTGCCGATCGCGAGCCCGCCCCCGGCCAGGACGACGACGGCCGCGACGGCGGCGCCCACCAGGGCGAGGGAGCGGGCACGGGTGCGCGCGGGCGCACCGGTCGCGGCATCGACGACCGCCGGCCGGTGTGCGGCGGTGACCTGCGAAGTCTCGGCGGCAGCCACCACCGGCAGTGCAACCGTCTCGGGTTCGTCGTCGGTGGTGGGCGCAGGAGGCGCCGGAACAACGGCAGTTGCGGCACCGGCCGCGGCGGCTGCGAGCGCCGCCCCGTGGGCTGCGGTGCAGGCGGGTCGCGGCGACGAGACGATCGGCAGACCCAGCTGCGACGAGATCAGTTCGGCGACGAGCGGGGTGGACGAGCCGCCGCCGGTCAGGAGCACGCGCCCGATGTCCGAGGGATCGAGGCCGGCCCCGCGGATCGCATCGTGCACCACGGCGAGCGACGCCTCGAGCGGTTCCCGGGCGAACTCCTCGAACTCGCTGCGCACCAGACGCAGATCGCGGTGCAGGCCGGGCAGCGCGAGCGGCACCACCGTCTCGGTGTCGCTGGACAGGGCCTCCTTCGCCGTACGGCACCGGGCACGGAAGTCCGCCAGTGCCGTGACGGTCGCGGAATCGAACGGGTCGAGACCGGCAGCGTCCTCGCCGAGGGTTCCCAGCAGATAGGTCGTGACGAGATGATCGAAGTGGTCGCCGGAGACGTCGTCGCTGCTCAGGGGACGGCCCAACAGCCTCGGCTGCGCCCCGCCCTGCACGACGGCGACGTCGAGGCTGCGCGCACCGAGGTCGTAGACCACCGTCACGTCGTCGCCGAGCGGTCCGTGGGTCGCGTCGAGCCAGCGCACGGCCGCGATCGGTTCGGGGATCGTCCGTGCAGTGACGCCCGCCCGGACGAGCGCGGCGCACAGGGCCTCGACGGTGTGAGCCGACCACGTGGCGGGATGCGCCAGCATCGTCGGCACCTCGGTAGTGCCCGTGCGGTGCTGCAGGCAGCCCACGGTCGTCGCGACGAGATCTTCACCCAGGTAGGTGGAGCCGTCCTCGGCGAGGATGCCGACCGGATCGCCGACCCGCGAGGCGTAGCCGGAGAACACCTGAGTACCGGGAGCAGGGGCTCCGGCACCGAGGACGGGGGCACCCTCGGCGGGGAGATGGAGTTCGGTGGGGGTCGACAGGACACCGGGATCACCGGCTCCCGGCTGGTCGACCACGGTGACAGCCACCGAATTGGCCGTCCCGATCATGACGCCGAGTCCTGTGTACATGCACGCTCCAGGGTTCAGGGCGGACGTCGGTCCGCGATCTCGTTCCACCGTTCGGTCTCGATGAGCCTGTCGTTCCCACCGCGGGACCCGTTAGCTCCCACGCCGTCCGCCGACCGATCGGGGGGATGATCCCCTAACGCCCCCGGTACCCCCGGACCCGGATCCCCTAACGGCCGGCGACAGACAGGGGGCTGCACCCCCTGTGCCCGTGACCGTCGGTTTCGTAGCTTCGTTCGTAGATCCCGACGACTCAGGAGACACGCGATGGCCACCAACGCCGTACTCGACTTCATTCTCAGCCTGTTCCGCGACGAGAACGAACTCGCCCGGTACTGCAGCAATCCCGCCGCCGTCCTCGCCGAGGCCGGCCTGGACGACGTGTGCCACGCCGACATCGTGGCCGTCGCACCGCTGGTCGCCGACAGCGGTCTGTTCGCCGGAACCGCGGCGGAACTGACCGCAGCGCTGAACGGCGCGGCGAACGTCGGAGCATCGATCGCCGGTACCGCCGCAGCGGGCCTGGGTGGGGCAGCGGGCCTGGGTGGGGCAGTGGGCCTCGGG